>NZ_JAFBBT010000001.1:1200000-2400000 GCF_016907335.1 Curtobacterium herbarum | reverse complement strand
CGCCCGTGCTGCTGCCGGAGCGCCCGTGCCTGCAGCAGTGCCTGGTGCCACTGCTCGTGGTCCCACCCCTCGGTGAGCCCGACGGCGATGCGCTCGAACGCGGCCGCGGTGTCCCGTGCCAGACGGGCGACGGCGAGGTGCGCGGGTTCGAGGAGGACCGGCGGCACGATGACGGCGTTCACCACGAGGGCGACGACCGCGCCGACCAGGGTCTCGAGGATCCGGTCCGCCGAGTAGTTCGGGGTGACGACCCCGGTGGTGAGCACGAGCATCCCGCTGATGCCGACCTGGGTCGCCGAGGTCGGGGTGAGGCGCAGGGCCCAGGCGAGCAGGATCGCCAGGACGACGACGAGCAGCACGATCCACACCGCGTCGCCGAGCAGCACGTGCACCCCGGTCGCCAGGACCACACCGAGCAGGACCCCGGCGCTGCGCTCCAGTCCCTTCACGAACGACTGGTTGATGCTCGGCTGCACGACGAGCAGGGCGGCGATCGCGGCGAAGGTGGGGAACGGTCCGCGGATGAGGAGTTCGCACAGCAGGACCGCCGCGACCACCGCCACCGCGGTCTTCACGACCTGCAGGAACGGGGTGCGGCTCGAGCTGCGGAGGCGCCTGACCGGGTTCACCCCTCCACGCTAGCCAGGACCCGCACGCCGAGCCGGTCGGCAACACGACGAATCGGGGCACACACGGTTGACTGTCGCCGTGTGGCCGAACCATGAGCGCGTCATCCCCGCGGCCTTCGCCGGGTCGGGGACGACCGTCGTCGCTGCCCGCGCGCACTCGGTCGAACCGTCGGGGAACGGCTACCTCTACGGCTACGAGGTGGACACCGTCGACCGGAACGGACAGCGCGCCACGGTCCTGACGTACGTCGACACGGGTGGCACACACGACCAGAACAGTGCGATCGTCACCGATCCCGCGACGGGGGAGCCGGTGTCGGTGTGGGCCTACCCGAACGACCCGGGCCTACCGGTCCTGCCGCAGGTGACCTACCGGGACGCGGTCGCGGAACTCCTGACGACCCTGGGCATGCCGGTCACGGACCCGACCCTGACGGTCGCCGCCTACCGACCCGGCAAGCGGGCCGTGGTCCGCGTCGACGCCCCCGAGCGCACCCTGTTCATCAAGATCGTCCGCCCGCACCGGGTCGCGCCGATCGTCCGCACCCACGAGCAGTTCGCCGCCGCCGGCCTGCCGGTGCCCCGCGTGCTGTCGAGCCGCGGCGACGGACTGCTCGTCCTCGAACTCGTCCGGGGCGTACCGGCCGGCAGCCGGATCGTCGAGATCGCGGACGACCCGCGCTTCGTGGCGTCCCTCGCGGCGCTCACCGGCCGCATCGCCGCCGTGCCGATGACCCAGCAGGCCCGCGCGGACGCGATGGACCACGCCGACTGGCACCGTCGGACGCTGACGACGGCGCTGCCCGGGGATGCCGAGGAGATCGACCGCCTGTACGACGCGATCGGGCGGCGGTCGATCGGCTGGACCGCGGCGCAGAAGCAGGTGGTGCACGGCGACCTGCACCTCGAGCAGGTGTTCGTCGACGAGGACGAGCCGTGGCGCATCTCCGGCCTGCTCGACATCGACACCGCCGGGTGGGGCTACCCGGTGCGGGACGTCGGCGCGGTCGTCGCGCACCTCGTCGTCACCGGGTTGTGGCACCGCTCCCGGGGCGACGCCGACCGCGGAGCCGCCGCCGAACGCCTCGCCGACGCCGTCGCCCGCGACTGGGCCGCCCGGAACCCGCAGGAGGCCGAGCGCCTCGGCCCGGCGATCGGTGCGCAGCTGCTCGCCCACGCCGGCGGGCAGGCGACCACCGGGTCGGCGAACGGGATCGCGACGGCGGAACAGCTGCTCGCGGCGACGCGGGCCGCCCTGGCGGAACCGGCCCCGAGCCTCCCGTCCGCCGGCGGCCGCCCGCGGTCCGCACCGCGCGTCTGACCCCGTCGTCAGCGCCGTCCCGTCGGTCGCGTCGCGACCCGGCCGGGAGGCCCGCCACGCGCGGGGTGTGGAGAGTCGCCTCCGTCGGCGCCTGGGGAGTAAACTGACCGCGCACGCACGGCGTGCTCGCATGTCGCGTCGATCCCTGCCGCGACGACCGGTCGTTGGCCGGTGCGTGCCGCAGCCGCGTCGCCTGGCAGGCTGGACCTCCAGGACGTTCTCCGGGGGACCTCCCTCGGGATGGGTGGCGTGCGTGAGACGCCGCCGGACTCCCGCGCAGACCGTGACATCGACCACCGGCCCGTACCTGGGCCCCCGATGCGGTCTGCCGGACCGATCCGGCGTGCTGCGGGCCACGGCGGCCCGTGGTGGATCCCGGCGCGACGGCCACGACACACGGCAGCCGCACCACACGACTTCCGCCCGTACCGGGTGGCTCGCCCCGACGAGGGCGGAACAGGAGGAGCCTTGGCTCGATCAGGTACCCGTCGCGCTGCCGGTGGCACGCGGACGGCTGCGCGCCGGACCCGGCCGCTCGACAACGACGGCCTCATCCCCGTCCTCGCCCGCGCGGTCCGCGAGGTCGAAGCCGCAGCACAGCGCGGTGCCCTCAAAGCGACGAACCGCACGAAGTTCCAGGCGGTCGCCCTGCTCATGCGCGAGGAGCGTGCCCGCGTCAAGGCGGACGCGACGCTCACCGACTCGCAGCGGGCGGAGCAGCTGAAGCGTCTCGACGGTGTCGCGACGATCCTCGCCAAGACGGCGGCGCGGGACACCAGCGTCATCCAGCTCCTCACCGAAGAGGCCTCGGTCTCCGAGGCGACCCGCACCGTGAAGCGCGACATGATGATCGCCGCCGGCCTCGAGCTGCAGCCGGAGGACCTGGTCATCGCGGCCGAGCCCACGGCGGCGGTCGAGGCACCCGAGCGTGCCGTCGTGCCGCAGTCGGTCGTGCGACGCCAGCTCGCCAACCCGTTCCTGCCGCCGGACTTCGCGCTCGCCGACCAGCCCGTCGCCCACCCGCGTCGCCTGGCGAACTGGGAGCTCTTCGGTCCGCTGTTCAAGTCGTTCGAGTACGGCGCCGGCGGGGGAGCAGCGTCGATGCCGCTGCCCGAGCCGACCAGCCTGCAGACCCCGGCCGGTGCTTCGCTGATGAAGCACCAGGCGGAACTCGTCACCTCGGCAGCGCAGGGCCACCGCACCTTCCTGCTCGCCGACGAGCCGGGCCTCGGCAAGACCGCGCAGTCGCTGATCGCCGCCGACGCGGCCAAGGCGTTCCCGCTGCTCGTCGTCGTCCCGAACGTCGTCAAGACGAACTGGGCACGTGAGGCCGAGCGCTGGGTGCCGAACCACCGCGCCACGGTCATCCACGGCGACGGCCAGGACCTCGACGGCTTCGCCGACATCATCATCGTCAACTACGAGATCCTCGACCGGCACGTCGGCTGGCTCGGGACCTTCGGGTTCAAGGGCATGGTCGTCGACGAGGCGCACTTCATCAAGAACAAGGACTCGCAGCGGTCCCGGTTCGTGCTGCAGCTCGCCGACAAGATCCGCGAGCGCACGGCAAACCCGCTGCTCATGGCCCTGACCGGTACCCCGCTCATCAACTCGGTCGAGGACTTCCGCACCATCTGGGAGTTCCTCGGCTGGATCGACGACAAGAAGCCCCGCGCGCAGCTCATGAACGAGCTCGAGGAGATCGGGCTGACCCCGGCCGACCAGGGCTTCTTCAGCGAGGCGCGGAAGGCCGTGATCGACCTCGGCATCGTCCGTCGCCGCAAGGTCGACGTCGCTGCGGACATCCCGGCACGCCGGATCGCCGACATCCCCGTCGAGCTCGACGGCGACGAGGGCCGCTCCATCCGCGACGCCGAGCGCGAGCTCACCGCGAAGCTCGTCAAGCGGTACCACCAGGCACTCGCCGCCCGCACCGGCCAGGCACCGGTCGAGGGCATCGACGAGAAGCTCGTCCGCCAGGTCGCCCGCTGGGAGCTCGAGGACCAGGACGCCTCGTCCACCGGCGAGAACGTGTTCTCGATGGTGCGTCGCATCGGCCGTGCCAAGGCGCAGCTCGCGGCGGACTACGCGGCGCAGCTGGCGTCGAACGTCGGCAAGGTCGTGTTCTTCGCCAAGCACCTCGACGTGATGGACCAGGCCGAAGAGGTCTTCGCCCGCCGGCACCTGCGCACCGCGACGATCCGCGGCGACCAGACCCCGGCGCAGCGCACGGCCGAGATCGACTCGTTCGTGAACGACCCGGACGTGGCCGTCATCGTCTGCTCGCTCACCGCGGCGGGCGTCGGGCTCAACCTGCAGGTGGCGTCCAACGTCGTCCTCGCCGAGCTGTCGTGGACGAGCGCCGAGCAGACGCAGGCGATCGACCGCGTGCACCGCATCGGTCAGGAAGAGCCCGTCACCGCGTGGCGCATCATCGCCGCGCAGACGATCGACACCAAGATCGCGGAGCTCATCGACTCGAAGGCCGGTCTGGCCGCCCGGGCGCTCGACGGCTCGGACGAGGAGGTCGTCGACTCCGGCGACATCCAGCTCGACGCGATGGCGGCGCTGCTGCTCGACGCGCTGTTGCGGTAGCGGCCGGCCGGCGGGCTGGCGCCGTTCGGGCGGGCGGGCCGGCTGGCTGGCGCCGTTCGGCTGCGCACAACAAGAACCCGCTCGAACCACGGTCTCCCGTGGTTCGAGCGGGTTCCTGTTGTGCGGGTCCGGCTCGCGCCGGGAGCTGGGAGCCGGGCGCCGGGTCCGGCTCGCGCCGGGCGCCGGGTCTGGCTCGCGCCGGGAGCCGGGTCAGACGCGGGACTGCACCTCGGCCAGGGACGGGTTCGTCGCCGTGCTGCCGTCGGGGAAGACCAGCGTCGGCACGGTCTGGTTTCCGCCGTTGACCTCGGCGACGAGCTCGGCCGTGCCGGGCGTGGTCTCGATGTCGACCTCGCGGAAGGGCACGCCCGCCTTGGTCATCTGGTTCTTCAGGCGGGCGCAGTAGCCGCACCAGGTGGTCGTGAACATGGTGACGCCGCCGGCCTCGGGCACGAACGCGTCACGGGTGATCGTCTCGCTCATGTGCTCACGGTAACCCCGGTTCCCGGGAGGTGCGTCCGACACGGCCTCCGCGTCCGGGCACGGCGACGGGGCACGGTGCACCCCTCCGCCGACGCACCCGTGGCGAGGACCGAGCCGCCACCCTGGTAGACAAGACCGTGTGAGCGACACGCACCTCGAGATCGAGCGCACCTACGACCTGCCCGCCGACGCTCCACTGCCCGACCTGGTCGGCGCCGGCGGGATCATGCAGACCGACACCCAGGAGCCGTTCGAGCTCGACGCCACCTACTGGGACACCCAGCGGTACGACCTCGTCGCCGCCCACGTCACCGTCCGACGGCGCACCGGCGGACACGACGCCGGCTGGCACATCAAGCGCGCCGAGTCCGACACCGTCCGCCACGAGCAGCACTTCCCGCTCACCGAGGACCCGGACACCGTGCCCGTCGAGGTCCTCGCCGCACTCTTCACCGAACGCCGCGGCCGCGGACTCCGCCCCGTCGTCCGCATCACCACCACGCGAACCGTCACCCGGCTGCTCGACGAGGACGGCGACCAGGTCGGCGAACTCGCCGACGACCAGGTCGTCGCCGAACGCCTCGACGACGACGCGCCGGTCGATCCGAACACCTGGCGGGAGGTCGAGGTCGAAGCCGTCGAGGGCGTCGACCCGCAGATCGCACACGAGCTCTTCGCCGCCCTGGACGGCCGGTTCGCCGCCGTCGGCGCCGGCCCCGCCGCAGTCGCGTCCAAGCTGGCACGGGGGCTGGCGGGGGCACCGGCACCGCGCCTCCAGACCGAGGAGAAGCCGCACAAGGGCACCGCGGCCCGTGCCCTCACCAAGCGGTTGCGGAAACTGCGCAGCACGCTGCTCCGCCTGGAGGCCGGACTCCGGTCCGGTGCGTCGACCGACCTCGCCGAGACGGCTGCGACCGCACTCGGCATCGCCGCGGTCCTCGGCACCTACCGGCCGGCGTTCGCCGACGGCGACGAGATCGACCGTGCCGCCGCCGCGGCCGACGCCCTGGCCGCCGTCACCGCACGCGCGGCACTCGCCGAGTACCTCGTCGACCGGCTGCCGCATGCCTCCAGCCCGGCGCAGGAAGCGCTCATCGACTCGGTCACCCGCGAGCGCATCCTGGCCTCCACCCGCCAGCGCCGCGACGACGCCGCCCGCGAGGTCCTGCTCTCCTTGCACGAGGAGTCGTTCCTCGAACTGCTCGACGCCCTCGACGACGCCGTCGAGCGTCCGCAGCCGACCGCGTGGGCACTCCGCGACCCGAAGCGTGTCGCGCAGGACGTCTCGGCGATCGAGAAGCCGCGCATCCGCGACCTCGTCCGGGAAGCCGTCGGGGACGACCCCGCCGACGAAGCTGGTGACCGTGAGGCGACCCAGCGCGCCTGGCACGCCACCCTGCGCGCCCGGATGGCGATGGACGTCCTCGGCGACGACGCCTTCCCGCACGCACTGTGGAAGCGGATCGGCACCGCCGCCGACGTGCTCACCGAACGTGTCCGGTCCCTGCACGCCCTCGAGCAGCTGCGCGTGCAGGCCGGGATCGCTGAACGCGCCGGCGAGGGCACGTTCGGGTACGGCGTCCTGGCGGGCGACCGGGTCCGCGTGGCCGAGGAGTCGTACGACGAGGCGGTGCACGCACTCAACCGCGTGTGAGGGGTGATCCCTCCGGAACGACGACGGCGCGCACCCGAGCAGGGCGCGCGCCGTCGGCGTTTCTCGTGCTGCGTTTCAGCCGGCCGCGATCGGGTCGGCGCTGGCCGCTGCGGGGGAGACGTCGGCCAGGCCGAGCACGTCGAGCATCCACGCCAGCTCGGACGCGCGCTCCCGCCACGAGTCGTACCGACCGCTGACGCCACCGTGGCCGGCGGACATCTCGGTCTTCAGGAGCACCGGTGCACCGACCTCACGGAGCTTCGCGGTCCACTTCGCCGGCTCGACGTAGAGCACGCGGGTGTCGTTGATCGAGGTGACGGCGAGGATCTTCGGGTACTGCACGTCCGACCGGACGTTCTCGTACGGCGAGTACTCGCTCATGTACCGGTAGACCTCGGGGTCGTGCAGCGGGTCGCCCCACTCGTCCCACTCGATCACGGTCAGCGGCAGGTCCGGGTCGAGGATGGTCGTCAGTGCATCGACGAACGGCACCGCGGCCAGGATGCCCGCGAAGCGCTCGGGTGCCAGGTTCGCGACGGCACCCATCAGCAGACCACCGGCGCTGCCGCCCTCGGCCACCAGACGATCGGGTGCCGTGCGGCCGGTGTCGATGAGGTGCTCGGCCACGGCGACGAAGTCGGTGAACGTGTTCTTCTTCGTCAGCGTCTTGCCGTCCTCGTACCAGTGCCGGCCCAGCTCACCGCCACCGCGGACGTGGGCGATCGCCAGGACGACACCGCGGTCGAGCATCGACAGACGCATCACGCTGAAGCCCGGGTCGATGGAGTGCTCGTACGAGCCGTAGCCGTACAGCTGCAGCGGGGCCGGGACAGCGGGGTCGACGGCGTCGCGACGCCAGACGAGGGAGATCGGGATGCGTGTGCCGTCGGAGGCGGTTGCCCAGTCGCGCTCCTGCACGTAGTCGGCCGGGTCGTAGCCACCGAGCACCGGCTGCCGCTTCAGGACCGTGACCTGGCCGGTCGCCAGGTCCAGGTCGCTGACCTCGGACGGGGTCACGAAGGACGTGTACCCGAGCCGGAGGGTCGGCTGGTCCCACTCGGGGTTGCCGCCGAGTCCGGCCGAGAACAGCGTCTCGTCGAAGGGGACCTCGTGTGCGTCACCGAAGCCGTCGCCCTCGATCGGGATGATCGCGATCCGGGGCAGCGCCTCGGACCGGTACTCGACCGCGAGGTGCCCGGCGAAGGCGTCCACGGACTCGATGCGTCGCTCGGTGTCGTGCGCGACGACGACGCGGCGGTCGGACGTGGACGTCGGGTCGTCCGCGGGGACGTCGACCAGCTCGAAGTTCTCGGCGCCGTCGTTGTGCAGGATCAGGAAGCGGTCGCTGCCGCCGACGATGGCGTGCTCGATCTCGTACTCGACGCCCTCGCGACGCGGCCACACCGCACGGAACTCGCCGGTCGGGTCGGACGCGTCGAGGACGAGTGCCTCGGAGGTGATCTTCGACCCGAGCTCGATGACGATGTACTGCGACGACCGGGTCACGCCGACGCCGACCCAGTAGCGGTCGTCCGGCTCCTCGAACACCACGACGTCGGCGTCCGCCGAGGTGCCGACGGTGTGGCGCCAGATCCGGTCCGGGCGCCAGGCATCGTCCACGGTCGGGTAGAAGACGTACCGGCCCGAGGGGTCGAACGTGGCGCCGGCCCCGGTGTTCGGGATCGTGTCGCCGAGGTCCTGGCCGGTCTCGAGGTCGCGGACGGTCAGGGTGTAGCGCTCGTCGCCCTCGACGTCGACGCCGTAGACCAGCCGACGACCGTCGTCGCTGATGTCGTAGGTGCCGAGCGAGAAGAAGTCGTGTCCCTCGGCCAGTGCGTTGCCGTCGAGGACGACCTCTTCACCGGGCAGGGTGCCGGCGCTCGCCGACCCCGTGGCGTCCGCCTCGAGCGACGGCGGGGTCCAGTCGTCCGGCCCGCTGATCGGCGCACGGCACTGCACGCCGTACTGGCTGCCCTCGCTGGTCCGGGTGAAGTACCACCACTGGCCCATGCGGACCGGCACCGAGAGGTCGGTCTCCTGCACACGGGTCCGGACCTCGTCGAAGAGCCGCTCCCGGAGCGCACCGAGGTGTTCGGTCTGCGCCTCGGTGTACCGGTTCTCGGCTTCGAGGTACGCGAGGGTGTCCGGGGACTCCTTGTCGCGCAGCCACTCGTAGTCGTCGACGAAGTCGATGCCGTGGTGGGTCCGCGTCTGGGGCCGCTTGGCGGCGGTCGGCGGGGTGGTCACGTCGTGCTCGCTGGTCACCGGCCCACCCTATGCGCTCGGCATGGGGGCGCGGCCCGACTCCGACGCCGGCGCCGGCGCAGCAACCGCAGCCGGAGCCGGAGCCGGCGCAGCAACCGCCGCCGCCGCAACCGCATCCGGCGCCGCCGCCGCTCGGATCCGCTCCGCCAGACCATCGAGCTCCGCCAGCACGTCCGGCGCCACCCACGCCCGGTCGCTTCGCCGCTCGGTGACCGGCCGCAGCACCCCCGCGTCGACCAGGTCGTCGATCACCGCGTCCGTCCAGGGCAGGTCCGGCGGCAGTGCGGCCGAGACCGCCGCTTCCGTCAGCACCGGGTCCGCGAGCAGGACCCGCAGCACCGTCGAGTCGTGTGTCACCGGGTCCCCGTGGCCCGTCCTGTGCACCGCCGCACGGTCCTGCTCGAGTTCGTCCAGCCGGAGTGCGGCGTACTCGACCTCGTCGCACACGGTGCCGACCGCCGCGGCGACCAGGCTCACGACACCCTCGACGTGGCCGTCCCGGTAGCGGACCAGCTCGGCGAAGTACCCGGCCCGGTCCGCGACGAGGGCCGCCGCCACGGGGACCACGAGCGAGGTCGTCAGCCCACGGTGACGGAGGACCGCGTTGACCAGGGCACGGCCGATCCGCCCGTTGCCGTCGGTGAACGGGTGCACCGACTCGAACTGGGCATGGGCGATCGCTGCCTGCACGACCGGGTCGAGGTCGTCCCGGGCCAGGAACGCGAACAGGTCGTCCATCGCGTCGGCGACGTCGTCCGCCGGCGGCGGGACGTACGCTGCGTCGCGCGGTGACGCCCCGCCGCCGATCCAGTTCTGCACCTGCCGCCACCGCCCGGCGACGGGCCCGTCGACCGGGTCGTCCCGCATCAGCACGGCGTGCGCGTCGAGCACCGAGCGTTCGGTGATGCTGCCGCGCCCGGCGTCGTCGATCATCGCCCGGAGCGCCGCGGTCGCGCCGACCATCGCGGTGGCGCTGCCGTTCGCGCGGATGCCCACCAGGGCTCGGGCGTAGTCGTCGAGGGTGGCGTGCTCGTCCTCGATCCGGGAGGACGAGACGGCTTCGGTCCGGGCGAGCAGCAGGTCGAACGTCGCGGTCCGGTCGCCGAGTCGCCGGTCGAGGTCGCGCAGACGCTCGGACGCCCGCGCCACCAGGTGTGCGGTGCGCGGGGGAGCGGTCCAGGTCCGGTGGGCGATCCGTGGCGGCAGGGAACACCGGACCGAGCGGACCGTCCGATCGGCCCGCGGTGGCCGTCCGCTGCTGCGCCACGGTCGGGTCGTCGTCCGGTGCGCCGGCCAGCCGGACCGGGTGTCGTCAGGGTGCATGGTGCCTCCGCTCGTCGGGTCCCGAGACGGTACCGACCACCGGCCGCGCAGCACGAAGAATCCGTATGTCGTACACGAAGACCATGGCGTCCGGCGGCGGCATCGGTACCGTTGTGGGATGACTGACAACTCGTTCGTGATCACCGGTGCCCACGTCGTCCCCGTCGACGGCGCGGCGTTCGACGGCGGCGCGGTCGTCGTGCAGGACGGTCGCATCACGGCGGTCGGGCCCGACGTCACGCCGCCCGACGGCCTGCCGGTCGTCGACGCAGCCGGCGCGTGGCTCCTGCCCGGCTTCGTCGAGGCGCACGGCCACGTCGGCATCCACGAAGAGGCGAACGGCTCGGCAGGCAACGACACGAACGAGATGACCGGTCCGAACATGGCCGCCGTCCGGGCGATCGACGCGGTCGACATCGACGACGAGGGCTTCCGCGACGCCCTGTCCGGCGGGATCACGAGCATCGTGGTGAAGCCCGGCTCCGGCAACCCGATCGGCGGCCAGACCGTCGCGATCAAGACCTGGGGTGGCCGGACCATCGACGAGCAGCTCATCTCGGACGCGGTGAGCATCAAGAGCGCCCTCGGCGAGAACCCGAAGCGCGTCTACGGCGAGAAGGGGCAGACCCCGTCCACCCGGCTCGGCGTCGCCAAGGTCATCCGCGAAGCCTTCGTCGCCGCGCAGGACTACCGTGCGGCCCGCGACGCAGCGGCCACGAAGGGCGAACCGTTCACCCGCGACCTCACGAAGGAAGCACTGGTCCGCGTCCTCGACGGCGAACTCGCCTGGGACCAGCACACCCACCGCCACGACGACATCGCCACCGCCGTCCGTCTCGCCGAGGAGTTCGGCTACCGCCTGGTCGTCAACCACGGCACCGAGGCCCACAAGATCGCGGACCTGCTCGCCGAGAAGGGGATCCCGGTGATCTACGGCCCGCTGTTCACCAGCCGCTCAAAGGTCGAGCTGCGCGACCGCGGCATCCCGAACCTCACCACGATCGCCGCCGCCGGCGTCCGTGTCGCGATCACCACCGACGCACCCGTCGTCCCCATCAACATGCTCGTCACCCAGGCGACGATGGCGGTCCGCGACGGCCTGCCGCGACAGACCGCGCTCGAGGCGATCACCTCCGCCCCGGCCGACATCCTCGGCTTCGGGGACCGCGTCGGTCGCATCGCCGAGGGGCTCGACGCCGACCTCGTCCTCTGGGACGGCGACCCGCTCGACGCCACCAGCCGTGCGCAGCGCGTCTGGATCGAGGGCAAGCAGGTCTTCGCCTACGTCGACGGGCAGGGCGTCACCACGCCGCGCTGGTGACCACGCGGCGCTGGTGACCACGCGGCCCGAGACGTGACCAGACGACGGACGGGAGGCGCGGTGCGGCCCGCACCGCGCCTCCCGTCCGTCGTCGGGCCGGGCCCGTTCAGTCCTGGCGCGACAGCAGGAAGTCGTTGATCCGCTCGGTCATGCCGAGGTCCATCTCCTGCGGCACGCCGTTCACGGTGTGGATCGGTGCCGCCTGCCGGATGCTCGAGACCAGCCACAAAGCGTCCGCGGCCCGCAGGTCGTCGAGGGTGACGAGTTCGTAGGCGGTCTCGATGCCCTCCTGCTCGGCGAAGCGGAAGACGTCGGCCTGGGTGGTGCCGTCGAGGATCCCGATGTCGGTGCGCGGGGTGACGAAGCGGCCCCCGACCGACATGATGAGGTTCGCGCGGGTGCCCTCGAGGACGTAGCCGTCGGTCGAGACGAACAGGGCGTCGTCTGCGCCGCGGCGGACTGCCTCGCGGAGGCCCGCCATGTTGACCGCGTAGGACAGCGTCTTCGCCCCCTGCAGCAGCCACGGCGAGGTTCGTTCGACGTCGTGCCGGTAGCCGCGGTCGAGCGTGACGACCCCGATACCCTCGGTGCGGTCGCGGGTCTGGTCGGCGGACGGCGCGGCGTAGACCCAGCCGGTCGGACGGCCGAGCCCCTCGACGCCGCGGGTCAGGACGGTCTTCGCGTACGCCTCACGCACCGGGTCGAGCCGCGCGCAGGCCGCCTCGATGGCCTGCCGCCAGGCGTCCAGGTCCGGCTCGGGCAGGTCGAGCTTCGCGGCGGAGCGGCCGAACCGCGCGAGGTGTGCCTCGAGTGCCTGCGGGCGGCCGTCGATCACCGTGATCGTCTCGAAGACGCCGTCACCCCGGGTGAGACCGAGGTCCATCACCTGGATGTGCTCCTCGAGCGGCTTCGCCCAGATGAACGCGTCGGCCTCCGGGTCGTGCGGCGCTGCGGCTCGGGAGGGCTGGTTCAGGACGGCGAGGACGGTGTCGGTCATGCCCCCATCCAACCCCAGACCGGTGTCAGCGAGCGCGGGTTCCAGCGAGCGCGGATCTCAGCGAGCACCCGGCAGCGCGTCCATCAGCTTCCAGACCGCCTCGGTGAGTTCCGGGTGCTGGAGGGCGATGCGCCGCAGGCGGTGGTACTCCTCGCCGTGCTCGGTGCGCTGCCCCGACGCGGGGTGCGACGACCACTGTGCGCTGCGCTGACCGATGCGGACGTCGATCTCCATCGCCTCGGCCCGCAGGATGAGGACGACCTGCTCGTCCACGCTCGGCAGCGTGTGCATGAACTCCCACGGATCGTCGCCCTGGCGACACCGGTGTTCGACGATGACCGAGATCTCCTCGGCGGCTTCGGCGCGCAGCACCTCGAGGCTGCGCCCCGTCCTGCGAGACTCAGCCATGACGCCCCCACAGCACGCCTGCCATGGAACGAGCGTACGTCATCGGATCGGCCACACTGGACCACATGACCGAGCGCGACGAGAGCAAGTCCCAGCACCCGGCCGTGGTCGTCGTGTACCTGCTGCGGGACGGCACTGGCGGGCCGGAGGTGCTGCTCGGTGAGAAACGCCGCGGCCTCGGCACGGGCCGGGTGGTCGGCCCCGGCGGCAAGCGCGAGGGTGCCGAGACGGCGGTCGAGACCGCCGTGCGTGAGGTGGCGGAAGAGGTCGGCCTGCGCGTCGACCCGGCCGACCTGGAGGCCCGTGGCACGTTGGACTACCGGTTCCCGTTCCGTCCGTCCTGGTCCCAGGTCTCGGACGTGTTCGTCTGCCGCCGCTGGCAGGGTGACCCGTCGGGCGGTGACGAACTGGAGCCGCGGTGGGTGCCGGTCGATGCCGTGCCGTACGACGCGATGTGGGACGACGCGCGCTACTGGCTGCCCGCGGTGCTCGCCGGTGGGCAGGTCGACGCCCGGGTGGTGTTCGCGGAGGACAACGCCTCCGTCGCCGGGTTCACCGGGTCGGGGATCGGCGAGCCGGCCTGACCGCTGACCGCCTGCCCGCGGATCGCGGATCGCGGATCGCGTCAGCGTGAGCGCTGCGTCGGGGTGTTGCCGGTGCGGGCGGCTTCGGCCTCGGCCATGACGTCCGCGTCCCCGCTCTGTCCGCCGAGCGGCCGGACGAAGAAGTCGACGACGCCGAACGCGATCGCGGCGACGAGCGCGAACATCGCCCAGCCGTCCCAGAGTCCGGCGACGCTGCGGCCACCGCTCGGCGCGAGCACGATGCTCGTGACGTAGGACAGCGCCGCGATGACGAGGAAGACGACGACGATCGTCATGAGCAGGCGGTGCCAGGCGGTTCGGGTCATGATCCGACCAGGATAGCCGCCGCCGGGGCGCTCATCGACGGGGGTTCAGCGGCTCGTTCTCCAGGCCGTCGCGTCCGCCCGTGAAGACGTCCCCGGCAGCCCGTTCGTCCTCCCAGTCGTCGTCGCGCAGGACCTGCAGGGTGCCGGTGGCGGTCGAGATGAGGCCGTTCCGCTCGAGCTCGGCGTCCCGCTCGCGGCCGAGGAACTCGCGGTTCGCGGTGTTCGCGTCCTGGAACATCGTGGTCCGACCGGTGACGATCGCGCGGATCCGACGGCGCTCCCACCACTTCTTGCCGAGGAACATCAGGACGAGGCCGGCGCCGGCGTAGCACGCCATCGTGATCAGGCCGCGCTCCGGGCCGGGGCCGACGCCGTAGAGCTGGTGCTTGATCATGTCGACCATGCTCGAGCCGACCACGACGTTGTTGAGCCACGCGAAGGGCTCCGGCATGAACCACTTCGGGTAGGCACCACCGGAGGACGGCATCGACAGGAAGACGAAGCAGATCATCGCGGGAGCGGCGATGAACCGGCCGACGAAGTAGCTGAGTCCGTTCACCGCCAGGCCGATGGCGACGATCCAGCCCCACGCGATGAGGACGAGCGGCACGAAGTGGCCGTGGATCGCACCGACGACCGGACCGGCCAGGGTGTTCGTGATGAGCGAGATGACCAGACCGCCGGTGACGATGACCGTCATGCGGGTCCGGTGGCGGAGCGGGCCGCCCATGATGCCGATGAACATCGCGACCATGTACCCGCCGATGCACCACGCGAGCATCACGTACATGCCGACCGTGCCGTACTCGTCGTACGCCGGCAGGGGAGCGAGTTCGGTCACCCGGGGAGCGGTCAGCCCGGCGCCGGTCAGGACGGCACTCAGCGTGGCGGGGACCAGGCTCGCGACCTGGAACTGGTGCGCGCTGGCCTTGAACATCTCGTTCGCCGACGGGTCGTATGCGACCGCGATCGTCCCGGCGAGCACGTCGTGCTTCGCGCTGGCGAGCGAGTCGTAGGAGGAGAACAGGTACTCGCCGGGCAGCGCCTTCTGCACGGCGTCGACCAGGCTCCGGTCACTGCCGACGATGCCGATCGGCACGTCGTGCGGGTGCGGGGCGTGGAAGGCGAAGACGTAGCAGAGACAGAACCCGACGATGAAGAACAGCGGCATCCACAGCTGGAGCCCGATGAGCTGCAGGGACGGGTGGAGCGTGGCGTACCAACGGCGGTAGCGGCCGATGTGTTGCTTCGGCGGCGGCGTGGGGCGTGCCTCCCGGCCGGGGTGGCGTGCCGGGCGTGACCGGTCCTCGGCGACCTGCGCCGTGTCGTCGGCGCTCCGCGTCGGGAGGTCGTTGTTCCTGCGTGCTTCGTTCCGCGGCGTGCTCACTCGGCGGTGCGCTCCTGTCCTGTCGTCTGGCGTTCCAGGGTACGCCGGAGCACCAGGGTGAGGACCGATCAGGAACGACTGCGGGAGGCCTGCGCCGAGTCCATCGCGAGCTCTTCGGCGTCGAGGGTCACGAGCACACGGCGCATGACCTCCTCGTCGAGGTTGCCCTTCTCGCGTTCCTCCAGGACGATCTCGCGCCGACGGTCGAGCAGCTCGCGGCGGATGTCCTGGATCTGCGCGCCGCGGAGGCGCATCGGGGCCATGCGGTCCTCCGTCTCCTCTTCCTCGGCGTCCTGTCGGAACGTCTCGGCCTGGCGCTCGAGCCGGGCCTTCAGACGGGAGACCACGGAGTCGACCGCGTCCGAGCCGTACCGCGACCCCCACTCCGGCCGCCGCTTGTCGAGCAGTTCGATCGCGGCGACGGTCGTCCGCTGGTTGAGCAGCATCTCGCTGCGGCGGTCCATGTCGTCCTCGCCCGGGTCCTGCACCTTGAGTGCGCGGATCACGAACGGCAGTGTCAGCCCCTGCAGCAGCAGGGTGCCGACCGTGACGATGAAGGCGATCACGAAGATCGTGTCCTGCGCCGGGATCTTCGTCGGGCTCGCGACGACCGAGACCGCGGCCGCCAGCGTCACCACACCGCGCATGCCGGTCCACGAGATGACCGTCAGTTCCCGCCAGTTGAGCTTCGGTTCGGCCGTGCCACGGATCCAGCGCAGGGAGCGGTGCCCTCGGGAGGCACGGATCCGCAACGGACGGATGAACCGGCCGTGCAGGCGGTTGCGTGCGTACGACTCGAAGATGAAGAGCGGGCGGACCACGATCACGACCACCAGGACGACGGCCGCGGCGGTCAGCGTCTGTCCGAGGCTCCGCTCGCTCTCGACCAGGTCCTGCACGACCGTGTTGAGCTGCAGCCCGATGAGCGCGAAGACGAAGCCCTCGAGGATCACATCGACGCTCGTCCAGAGCGGGCGCTCCTGCAGTCGGGTCGCGTAGCCCTCCTTGGGGGAGTTGTACCCGATGTACAGGCCCGCCGTGACGACCGCGATGACGCCCGAGCCGGAGAGCTCCTCGGCCAGGATGTACGCCACGAACGGCAGCAGGATGCTCATGATCGTCTCGACCACCGGGTCGTTGATCCGCATCCGGATCCAGTGCACGACCACGCCGAGGACACCGCCGACGACCAGGCCGACGCCGATCGCCAACCCGAAGATCCCGAGGTCCTGCCAGACCGTCAGCGACGCGCCGGCGATGATGAGCGTGAACACGCGGACCAGCGTCAGCGACGCGGCGTCGTTGATCAGGCTCTCGCCGGACAGGACCGTCATCACCCGGCGGGGCAGGCCGAGCTTGCGGCCGATCGCCGCTGCGGACACCGCGTCCGGCGGTGCCACGATCGCGCCCAGGAGGATCGCGGCCGGCCACGTCATGTCGGGGATGATCAGGTAGGCGGCCAGGCCCACGGCGAGCGCCGTGATGATGACCAGGAAGATGCCGAGGCGTCGGATCTGCTTGATGGACCCGCGGAAGCTCTGCCACGACACGTCGAGCGCCGCCGAGTAGAGCAGCGGCGGCAGGACCACCGTGAGGATGACCTCCGAGTCGATCTCGATGTGGGGCAGACCGGGGATGAACGACACGGCGAGTGCGACCGCGGTGACGAGGAGCGGTGCGGGGAGTCCCCATGCTCGGGCGAACCCGGTGACGGCGAGCGATCCGACCAGCAGGATGAGCAACTCGGCGATGTCCACGGGTCCATCTTCCCATCCCGGTGGTGTGGACCTGAGCAGACGTGAAGGGCAGATGAACAACAGGTGTCCGTTCGGCTTGCTCGATGTGCTCCCGCCTGGGACACTTGCCCGCGGTGGACATCACGCTCATAGTCGTCCTGGTCATTGCGTTGGCCCTCTTCTTCGACTTCACAAACGGTTTTCACGACACCGCCAACGCAATGGCGACCCCGATCGCGACCGGCGCCATGAAGCCCACGGTGGCGGTCTCCGTCGCAGCGGTGCTCAACCTCGTCGGGGCGTTCCTCAGCACCGCTGTGGCGACGTCGATCTCGCACGGGCTCATCAACGAGGGACCCGGTGGCGTCGCCATCAGTCCGGAGATGATCTTCGCGGGGCTGATCGGCGCGGTGGTCTGGAACATGATCACGTGGCTGCGCGGCCTGCCGTCGTCGTCCTCGCACGCGCTCTTCGGTGGCCTCATCGGCGCCGCCATCGTCGGTGCCGGCTTCGACTCGGTGAACTACGCGGCGCTGCTGACGGTGGTGATCATCCCCGCCTTCCTGTCGCCGGTGATCGCGGCCCTGGTGTCGCTGCTCGCCACGCGCATCGCCTACCGGATCACCCGTCGCCCGGTGTTCCCGAACGAGCGCGGCGGCTTCCGCATCGGCCAGATCTTCACGTCGTCGATGGTGTCGCTCGCGCACGGCACGAACGACGCGCAGAAGACGATGGGCGTCATCACGCTCACGCTCATCGCGTCCGGTGCCCAGTCGGCGGACCAGGGCGTGCAGTTCTGGGTCGTCGTGGCCTGTGCGCTCGCGATCGCCCTCGGCACCTACACCGGCGGCTGGCGCATCATCCGCACCCTCGGGTCCGGCATCACCGAGATCCGGGCCACGCAGGGCTTCGCCGCCGAGGCCTCGACCGCCGCGACGATCCTCGCCTCGAGCCACCTCGGCTTCGCGCTCTCCACCACCCAGGTGTCCTCCGGCTCGATCATCGGCGCCGGCCTCGGTCGCCGGGGGTCGAAGATCCAGTGGTCGACCGCGGGCAAGATCGTCATCGCCTGGTTCATCACCCTGCCGGCAGCCGCCGCGGTCGGCGCGGTCGCGTCCGGCATCGCCCGCTTCGGCGTGGTCGGACTGGTCATCGACGCCGTCGCCGGCGGGATCGTGGTCCTCGGCCTGTACCTGTGGTCGCTCCGCAAGCCGCACGACTCGGCCATCGAGATCGACGTCGCCGCCAACGCCGTGCTCACCCGCAAGGAGCAGCGCGGTCTGCAGCGCAAGAAGCGTGCCGAGGCCGTCGCCGCCCGCCGCGCCGAACTGAGCCGTGAGCGGACCCTCCGTCGCATGGCCGGACGCAAGGGAGGCCGTCGCTGATGGGCATCGACTGGGCAGCGTTCCTGCTCGTGGCACTCGTCGCCGTCGTCTCGGCGTGCTTCGTCGTGTCCGTGTACTCCGTCGGCCTGCGCTTCTGGAGCGCCGCCGACACCCGCGCCGGCAAGTACACCGTGAAGGACGACGGCACGATCGGCCCGGCGACCGCCGGCTTCCCCGACCCGAACGCCGCCGCCGGGGCCGTCCGGGTGCTCCGGGCGCTCGCCGTGGTCTGCTTCGTGCTCTGCGCCGCGGCGGTGCTCTACGGCATCTACCTGATCGTGCCCGCCTTCCACTGAGACGCGCGCACGTCCCTTCCGGCAGCGGCCGGCCCTCGGGCCGGCCGCTGCCGCGTTGCGGGGCCGCCCGCCCGGGCGCGAGCGGGCGAGATGCCAGGGTGGGCTGGCGGACGCACCGCGCTTTCGCGCCCGCTCGCCGTCTGCCGGTCGGGAGGCGCGGGGCGGGGTGGTCGCGTGCCTCCCGTCCGCCCTGAGCGCGAGTGGGCGAGATGCCAGGGTGGCTGGCGGACGCACCGCGCGTTCGCGCCCGCTCGCCGGAGCGCGGAGTGCGGAGTGCGGAGGGCGAGCACGCGGCCGCGAGCGGGCGAAATGCCAGGGCAGCAGGCGCCAGAGCGGCGCGTTCGCGCCCGCTCGCCACGAGCGCGCGCTCCACCTGGTGACGGGAGGCGCGTGGCGGGCACGGACGCGTGCCTCCCGTCCGCCCTGGGCGTGAGCGGGCGGAATGCCAGGACACGTGAGGACCGCACCGCGCGTTCGCGCCCGCTCGCCGGAGCGCGGAGCCCACGGACGTTGGCACGAGGCCGCGAGCGGGCGGAATACCAGGGCGGCGGGCGCGAGCGCGGCGCGCTTCCGCCCGCTCGCCAACCGCGCGTCCGGCAGCTGGCGACGGGAGGCGCGTGGCGGGCCGGTCGCGTGCCTCCCGCCCGCCCTCGGGGTGAGCGGGCGGAATGCCAGGCCACGTGAGGACCGCACCGCGCGTTCTCGCCCGCTCGACGCACGCCCGGCTCGCCACCCGGCGGACGGGAGGCCCGTGGCGGCAGGGCGACGCGCCTCCCGTCACGCAGGAGGCGAGTGGGCGGAATCCCGTGGTGCATGACGAGGCGCCCCTGGTGTTCCGCCCGCTCGCCCTCTGACCCTCACCCGCCCGGCCCGCGCAGGCCCGCCCGGCCCGCGCAGGCCCGCCCGCGCTCCGCACCCGCTCGTACCCACACCCCCACCCCGCACCGGCCGGACGGTCGCGGACTACCCTCGACACGTGACCCGCGACGGAGAGGAACACCACGTGACGAGCGCTGCCACCCGCACCGAGACCGATTCCCTGGGCTCGAGGGAGGTGCCCGTCGACTCGTACTGGGGCATCAACACCCTCCGGGCGATGGAGAACTTCCCGATCGCCTCCGTGCCGATCGCGGTGTACCCGGACCTGGTCGCCGCACTGGTGACGGTGAAGCAGGCCGCTGCCCGGGCGAACCGGGCGATCGGGGTCCTCGACGACGAGCGTGCCGACGCCATCGACCGTGCCGCGCAGGAGGTCCGCGACGGTGCCCTCCGCGACCAGTTCGTCGTCGACGTGGTGCAGGGCGGTGCGGGCACGAGCACGAACATGAACACGAACGAGGTCCTGGCGAACCGGGCTCTCGAGCTCCTCGGCCGCGAGCGGGGCGACTACGCGTACCTGCACCCGATCGACCACGTGAACCGTAGCCAGTCGACGAACGACACGTACCCGACGAGCATCAAGATCGCGATGATCTACGGGGTGCGCCGCCTGGCCGACCAGCTGGAGCAACTCTCCGCCGCGTTCGCCGAGCGGGGCCGGGCGTTCGCGGACGTCCTGAAGGTCGGGCGGACGCAGCTGCAGGACGCGGTGCCGATGACCCTCGGCCAGGAGTTCACGGGCTTCGCGCACACCATCCAGGAGGACGTCGTCCAGCTCCGCCGGGTGGTGCCGCTGCTGGCGGAGATGAACCTCGGCGCGACGGCGATCGGCACGGGCATCACCGCCGACCCGCTCTACCGCGACGAGGTGCGCCGGCAGCTGCAGGAGGCGAGCGGCATCGACGTCGTCACGGCGCCGGACCTGATCGAGGCGACGAGTGACGCCGGTTCGTTCATGACCCTGTCCGGCACGGTGAAGCGCAGCGCCGCGAAGCTGTCGAAGATCTGCAACGACCTGCGGCTGCTGGCGTCGGGGCCGCAGGCGGGCCTCGGCGAGATCACGCTGCCGCCCCGGCAGGCGGGCTCCTCGATCATGCCTGGCAAGGTGAACCCGGTGATCCCGGAGGTCGTGAACCAGATCGCGTTCGCCGTCGCCGGGGCGGACACCACGGTGACGATGGCGGCCGAGGGCGGCCAGCTCCAGCTGAACGCGTTCGAGCCGATCATCGCGCACTCGATCCTGCAGTCGCTGCAGTGGATGGCCCGCGGCTGTGCGACCCTCCGCGAGCACTGCGTCATCGGGATCGAGGCGAACGAGGCCAAGCTCGCCGCCCAGGTCGACACGAACGTCGGCGTCGTCACCGCACTGACGCCGTACATCGGCTACGCGGCGGCGGCGTCGATCGCGCACACGGCGCTGACGACCTCGACGCCGATCTCCACGCTGGTGATCGCGGCGGGTCTGATGGACGAGCACCAGGTGCACCGCGTCCTCAGCCCGGCGCGACTGTCCGGCATCGAGCTGGCCACGGGGGCGATCCCGGTGATCACCGAGGCGATGCTCGAGCAGGGCGCCCGCGACGCGGCCCCGCGTCCGCCGCAGGGCTGACGCGGCCCGCGTCCGCAGCGGGGCTGACGCGCCCCGCAGGCGAACCGGCCGGACCCCCTGACGGACTGGAGGCCCGTGGCGGCCCCGCCACGCGCCTCCCGTCCGTCAGGGCATCGGTCGCTCGCCCGCGCGCACCTGCCCCGCCACCCGCCGGAGCTCCTCGCCCTGCGGACCGTCGTCGTCGGGCAGCTCCGCCGCCGCGGCCCGCACCCGCGCCGCCGCCGCGATGTCCTGGTCCCGCCACCGGGCGAGCGTGAAGTTCCGGGTGACGTCGCGGAGCGGCAACCGGATGGTCTCGTCGGCCTCGATGCCGGCGAGGAGCTGCCGCATCCGGATCACCTCGGAGTCGAGTTCCCCGCCGACCACCAGGACGAAGTTCGAGATGTACAGGTACACGAGCAGCAGCAGTGCGCCACCGAGCCAGCCGTAGGCACGGTTGCCGCCGCCGATCGTCTCGACGTAGACCGCGAAGCCGACCGTGGCGATGGCCCAGGTGCCGATCGCGAACGCGGCCCCGGCCGAGACCCACCGCAGCTGTGGCGTCTTCACGTTGGGGGTGGCGGTGTAGAGCACGGCGACCATGACGACCAGGTCCGCGGCGAGCACCGGCCACTTCGCGACGTTCCAGAGCTCGTCGACCCAGGACGGCCAGCCGACCTGCTGCACGATCGCGGCGGAGATCATCGGGGTGCCGAGCAGGATGACGATCGCGACGGCGCCGCCGACCATGATGAGCAGCGTGACGAGGAGCATCATGCCGCGGAACTTCCAGATCCGCCGGCCCTCCTCGACCTCGTAGGCGGTGTTCATCGCCCGGCCGAACGCGGTCGCGTACCCGGACAGCGACCACAGCGTCAGGACGAGTCCGACGGTCGCACCGAGCCACGGGTTGTCGAGCGTCAGCAGCTGCCGGAGCGGGGTCTCGAGGTGTCGAGCCGTGTCCGGGCGCACCAGGACACCGAGGATGCCGATGATGTCCGCGACGCTGTCGCCGCTCTGGTCGACGACGGCCAGCAGCGACACCACGGTCAGGGCGGTCGGGAACACCGTGAGCAGCGCGAAGAACGTCAGCGACGCCGCCGAGTCGACGACCCGGTGCCGGATGACCGAGTGGTACGTCCGACGCACCACCGCCCGGGTACCCGAGCGGCGCAGGTCCCGTTCTCGGCTGGCCGACATGGGATCGACCGTACCGGCTCCGTCAGTTCGCGTCGGGGTGCAGGGCGTCGTACCGACGGAACGACGGGACCAGCCGGAGCAGCAGGGCGACCAGCGCGATGATGAGGACGCCGCCGATCACGGGCGGGTAGGCGAACCCGGCCGCGACGACGAGCCCGGCGTACAGGTCACCGACACGGGGACCGCCGGTGACGACGACGATGAAGATGCCCTGCAGTCGACCGCGCATGCCGTCGGGCGCGGCGGCCTGGAGGATCGTCCCGCGGAACACGCTGCTCACGTTGTCCGCGCCGCCGGCCACCGCGAGGAACAGCGCGCAGAGCACCAGCGCCGGCAGGATGCCGGTCGAGAAGGTCTCGGACGGACGCCCGCCCAGGAGGTGCGCGCAGGCGACGACGACACCGAACGCGGCGATCGCCCCGCCGTAGACCGTGATCGCCCAGCCGACGGCCTCGCCCTGGCGTCGCACGTGACCGAGCGGCCCGGAGAAGATCCCGGACAGCAGCGCACCGATCGCGTACGCCGCGGTGAGTGCGCCGACGGTGATCGACCCGCCGCCGACGACCAGCGCGCCGATGGCGGGGAACAGCACGCGGGGCTGCCCGAACGTCATCGCGATGATGTCGAGCACGAACGTCATCGTGATGTTCCGGGAGTGCCGCAGGAACTTCGCCCCCTCGATCAGCGACGACAGCCCGGGGCGCAGCGCGTCGTGCTCCGGTGCCATCCGGGGCAGCGTGATCACCCCGAGGAACGCCGCGGTGAACAGCACCACGTCGACCGTGTAGGTGGGCGCGAAGCCGAACGCAGCGACGAGCACCCCGCCGACCGCTGGTCCGACCGTCACCGAGAAGCCGGCGCTGATGCTGTTGAGGGCGCTCGCCGCGGGCAGCAGCTCGATGCCGACCAGGCGCGGCACGATCGCCGCGCGGGACGCCCCGATGACGGTGCCGGCGACGGCGTTCACGGTGACCAGGACGTAGAGCAGGGCGACGCTGTCGAGGCCGAGCCAGGCGTGCGCGGCGATCATCGCGGTCGACACCCACGCCAGGACGGCCGAGACGAGGGCGACGGTGCGGCGGTCGAACGCGTCCGCGAGCATCCCGCCGTACAGACCGGCCAGGATCATCGGCACCAGGGAGATCACGCCGACGAGCGACACCATGAAGGTCGAGCGGGTGATCTCGTACACCTCGAGCCCGACGGTGACGCTCGTCATCATCGTGCCGATGCCGGCGATCGAGCTGCCGATCCAGAGCCGGGCGAAGGCGGGGGAGCGGCGGAGCGGGGTGAGGTCGGCGAACAGGGAGCGGCGGGGCTTCGCGGGGGCGTCTGGTGTCACGGTGGAACCATTCTGTGGCCTGGAGGCCGCCTGCGGGGCGCGGTTTCGTTCTCTGGTTGACTGACGAGCATGACTGACCTGAACAGCAAGCCCGAGTTCGACGCTCCCGAGGGCCCGGCCCCCACCGACCTCGTCATCAGCGACATCGTCGAGGGTGACGGCGCCGTCGCCGAGTCCGGCTCGACCGTCAAGGTCCACTACGCCGGCGTCGAGTACGAGTCCGGCGAGGAGTTCGACAGCTCCTGGGGCCGTGGCGAACCGATCGACTTCCCCCTCGCGGCCCTCGTCCGCGGCTGGCAGGAGGGCAT
The DNA here is from genome assembly GCF_016907335.1 of Curtobacterium herbarum. Taxonomy (NCBI): domain Bacteria; kingdom Bacillati; phylum Actinomycetota; class Actinomycetes; order Micrococcales; family Microbacteriaceae; genus Curtobacterium; species Curtobacterium herbarum. The sequence goes on along the minus strand of NZ_JAFBBT010000001.1, from coordinate 2,375,973 downwards.
CCCCGGCATGAAGGTCGGCGGCCGTCGCAAGCTCGTCGTCCCGCCGGAGCTCGCCTACGGCCCGGCCGGTGGCGGACACTTCCTGTCCGGCAAGACCCTGATCTTCGTCATCGACCTGCTCGGCGTCCGCTGATGGCGGGCGTCCCGGAGGTCCCGACCCTCGAGCTGAACGACGGGCACCGGATCCCGGCGCTCGGCCTCGGCACGTACTCGCTCGACGGGGACGAGGGGGTCGCCGCCGTCGGTGCGGCGATCACGAGCGGGTACCGCCTGCTCGACACCGCGCTGAACTACGGCAACGAGGACGCGGTCGGCGAAGCGGTCCGCCGCGCCGACGTGCCGCGTGACGAGTTCGTCGTGACGTCGAAGCTGCCGGGACGCCACCACGGCTACGACGAGGCGCACCGTTCGGTGGACGAGACCCTGGCGAACCTGGGGCTCGACCACCTGGACCTGTACCTGATCCACTGGCCGAACCCGTCCGTCGGCAAGTTCGTGGAGACCTGGAAGGCGTTCGTCGACCTCCGGGACAGCGGCAAGGTCCGCTCGATCGGTGTCTCGAACTTCACGCCGGAGCACCTCGACCGGATCATCGACGCCACCGGGGTCGCCCCGGCCGTCAACCAGGTCGAGCTGCACCCGTACTTCCCGCAGGCCGAGCTCCGCGCCGTGCACCAGCGGCTCGGCATCGTCACCGAGAGCTGGAGCCCGCTCGCGAAGCAGTCCGAGCTCCTCACCGAGGAACCCGTCACTGCCGCGGCCGCCGCGCACGGGGTGTCGGCCGGCCAGGTCGTGCTCCGCTGGCACGTCCAGCTCGGCGCCGTCCCGGTGCCGAAGTCGGGCGACGCGGACCGGCAGCGCGAGAACCTCGACGTGTTCGGCTTCACGCTGACCGACGACGAGGTCCAGGCCATCTCCGCGCTCGAGCGCGGTCGGCTCTGGGACGGCGACCCGGACACGCACGAAGAGATGTAGTCGCGCGCGGTCGCAGCGGCGATCGCGTCGAGCCCGACCGGGGCGGGGGGATACGATTGGTCCCCCTGTCCCGAAGGGTTGCGAGTGTCCGAAGCGCGTGTTTCCGAACCCACCGAGATCGACCGTGAACGCGGCTACGTCGACGGTCTCTTCCACCGACTCGACGAACTAACGGCCGAGGCCGCCCAGCGACTCGCCGAGACCCGCCGACAGGCCGTCGGCGGCAACCACCAGAGCCGCAGCGAGCGCGACGCCTTCGCCCGGCTCTACGAGGACACCGTCGCCACGCTCGAACGCGTCGGCGACCGGCTGGTCTTCGGCCGGCTCGAGGTCCAGGACCCGCCGGCCGACGAGGACGCCTTCCGCTACATCGGTCGCGTGGGCCTCCGCGACGCCGACCACCGGCCGCTGCTGCTCGACTGGCGCGTCCCCGGTGCGAGTGCGTTCTACCAGGCCACCGCGGCGCACCCGATGGGCATGCGCGCCCGCCGGCACCTGACGCTCGAGGGCCGCACGGTCGTCGGGGTCGAGGACGAGGTCTTCGACGCCACCCTCTACGACGACGAGCGCACCCACCTGCAGGGCGAGGGCGCGCTGCTCGCGGCAGTCACCGCCGAGCGGACCGGTCGGATGACCGACATCGTCGCCACCATCCAGGGTGAGCAGGACCGCATCATCCGCTCCCCGCTCGAGGGTGTGCTCATCGTGCAGGGCGGCCCCGGCACCGGCAAGACGGCGGTCGCGCTGCACCGTGCCGCGTACCTGCTCTACTCGTACCGTGAGCGCCTCCGGGGCTCCGGGGTCCTGGTCGTCGGCCCCTCGCCGGCGTTCCTGACCTACATCGAGCAGGTGCTGCCGTCCCTCGGCGAGACCGGCGTCGTGATGGCGTCCCTCGGCTCGCTCTACCCGGGGCTGCACACCACGGTCCACGACCGGCGGGACGTCGCCGCCGTGAAGGGGTCCGGTGAGATGGCCGACCTGCTGCGCCGGGCCGTCCGCTCGCGCCAGGTGGTGCCGACCGAGTCGGTCACGCTCGACGTCGAGGGCGAGCGACTGATCGTCCCGCCGCAGCTCGTGGCCGAGGCGATGCGCCGCGCCCAGGACCGCGGCAAACCGCACAACGTCGCCCGGGTGTCGTTCAACAAGAACGCGCTCGACGCCATGACCCGCCTGCTCGCCGATCAGCTGCGACAGCGTGGCACGGCGGTGGACGAGGCCGACGAGAAGGTCCTGCGCGAGGACATCCGCAGCTCGTACGACGCCCGCGTCCTGCTGAACACCGCGTGGCTGCCGCTGCCGGCCGAGAAGTTCCTCGAGGACCTCTACGCCCGCCCGAACTGGCTGGCGTCGCTGACCCCGAACTGGAGCCCCGAGCGCCGGGAACTGCTCCGCCGCGAGCGTGGCGCCGCCTTCACCGTCGAGGACGTCCCGCTCCTCGACGAGGCAGCCGAGCTCCTCGGCGAGTTCGACCCGACCGGTGGTGCGGCGAAGCGGCAGGCGAAGGCGAGCCGGAACCGCGACATCGAGAACGCCCGGCAGGCCATCGAGAACATGGGTGTCGAGGGCATCGTCAGCGCCGAGCAGGTCGCCGGGGCCTTCGCCGAGGCCGGCGATCCCCGCTCCACGGCCGAGCGCGCCGCCGAGGACCGCGAGTGGACCTACGGGCACATCGTGGTCGACGAGGCGCAGGAGCTCTCGCCGATGCAGTGGCGGATCCTCGCGCGCCGGAACCCGCTGCGGTCCTTCACGATCGTCGGCGACATGGCGCAGGGTTCCTCGCCCGGTGCCGCGCGCACCTGGGACGACGTCCGTGGGGCGCTCTCCCGCCGTCGTCGCGGTCGTGCACCGCAGGTGCCGCTGGACTCCCGGCTGGAGGAGCTGACCGTCAACTACCGCACGCCGCGTTCGATCGTCGAGGCCGCCGGGGCGTTCGCCGCCGCGGCCGGGCTCACGGTGACCGCGAACGAGGCGGTCCGTGACGGTGACCCCGTCGAGCGGCTGCGCGTCGACCGCGCCGACCTGCTCGACACCGTCGTCCGCCGGGTGGACAGCGAGCGGGACCTGATCGGGGCGGGGACGATCGGCGTGATCGTGCCCGAGGCCGACGTCACGGCCGTCCGGGAACGCCTGGCCCGCACCGAGGCGGACGTCCGCGGGCTCGGCTCACCGCGTCCGGGGTCGGTGACGGTGCTGACCGGTGCCGACGCGAAGGGCCTGGAGTTCGACGGCGTGCTGCTCGTCGACCCGGACCGGGTCGGGGCCGACGCGGCCCGCGCGGCTGCGGCGGTCTACGTCGCGATGACCCGCCCCACCCGCCGCCTGACGGTCATCGACGTCGCCTGACGGGAGGCCCGACACCCGTCCGTCAGGCCGGCTCGCCCTGGTCCCGCACCTCGGCCACGAGCCTCGCCCACGGCCCGTCCAACCGGCGGCCGACCGGCGGACCGGTGACGGGCCTCCAGGCCGGTGGGCGCGCGTCAGTCGCGCTTGCGGTTCTCGACGAGGGCGAGTGCGTACGACTCCCACCACTGTCCGGCCGCCGGCCCGCCGTTGCAGCTGCCGTCGCTCAGGCCGGGCGTCTTCACCCAGAGCAGCGCGTCGAGCCGACTCGTGCCGCGGGTGACGTGGGGGAGCTGTCCGAGCCCGGCACCCTCGGGGTTGCACCAGTCGCCGAGCCAGCCCCGTCCGTTCCGCGAGACGTCGATGACGAAGTGCGGATCCCCGCCGATCGCGTCGGCCAGCTCGTCGGCGTAGGCGCGCTCCTGGTCGACGCGGTAGAAGTTCGACACGTTCGTGGCGAAGCCCTGCACCCGGTCGACGCCCGCTTGCCGCAGCCAGTCGGCCATCGTCCGGACCGCTACCCGGTTCTCGTTGCCACCGTCCAGGTACACGGTCAGTCCGTGCCCGGTGAGCGCGGTCACGGCCTTGCGGAGGAGCGGCAGCCGCGTGTCCCGCAGGCGTTCGCACACGGCGATCTGCGCGATCGAGTCCGGCTCGACCAGGACCACCGCGTGCGAGCCGGCGAGCGCCCGGACGACGGCGTGCACCCACGGCAGGTAGCCGTCCTCGGTGGTGCCGCCGCGCGACCAGTGGCCGCAGTCGCGGTGGGGGATGGCGTAGAGCACGAAGACCGGGGTCTTCCGCTGCTCGCGTGCGGACGCCAGGACGCTCCGCACGGTCGCGACCGTCTCCGGCACGGAGGCGCTGGTCAGCCAGGTGGCGATCGGCTGGTCGGCGATCACGGCGAGACGGTCCGCGGTGGAGGCCCGACCCGCCTCCCGCGCGGTCGTCTCGTGCCGGCGTGGTTGGTTCGCCGTCGACGGCTGGCGGGCGATGCCGCCGGGGAAGGCCTCGGCGACGGTCCGGCGATGGGCGACCGGTCGCTCACCGGCGTGCGGCAGCACCACGCTCACCGCCACGACGACGGCCACGAGGAGTGCGCCGACGATCCCGATCCACACCCACTGGCGTGGAGACGAGGTCCGTTGCGGTCTCGGCATCGGCCGTTCCTCCCTGTCGCGCGGCGCCCCCGGCCTGCGTCCGCTGGTGCCGCCATGTTCCCATCCCATCGCCATGGGATGCCAGGGTCCTGCCCAGCAGCCGTGCCCCAGACTGAGCGGATGTTGCGGAAACTCCTCCTCCTGGCCCTGACGGGCGGCTACGCCTGGGTGATCTGGCGGATGACGCTGACCCCGCACGTGTTCACCTCGGCCGAGAACTCCCTCGTGCTGCACGCCGTCGCCTGGATCCAGCACCTGCCGCACGGCGCCTGGTTCACGTACGACCGCACCGAGTTCCTGGCGAACGTCGCGATGTTCGTCCCGGTCGGACTGATCGCGGCGCTGTGGCTGCCCCGGAGCTGGTGGTTCCTCGGCGCGCTGATCGCCGTCGGGCTGTCGGTCGGGATCGAGTTCGCGCAGGCCGAGTACCTGCCGTACCGCGTCGCCGACCCTCGCGACGTGCTGTCGAACGGCCTGGGCGGCCTGCTCGGCGCGACGCTCGTCGGGTTCGTGCGGAGCCTGTTGCCCGACCGGCGTCGGCGGCGCCGGCCCCTGCGGGCACGGACCGTCTGAGCGGTCGCAGCCCCTCGGCGCGGCCCTGCTCTGGTATGCTCGTGCGGTTGCCGTCGAACGGCCGCGGATCAAGAGCGCTCACGCATCAGGTGTGGGCACCGCGCAACGGACACAGCTCTCACGCAGAGCAGGAAAGGGGATCCTCCATGGCACTTGACGCGAAGATCAAGCAGGAGATCATCGAAGAGTACGCGACCCACCCGGGCGACACCGGATCCCCCGAGGTCCAGGTCGCCGTTCTGACGCGTCGTATCAACGACCTGAACGAGCACCTCAAGGAGCACAAGCACGACCACCACTCGCGTCGTGGTCTGCTCCTCATGGTCGGTCAGCGCCGCCGTCTCCTCGGGTACCTCTCCGACGTCGACATCGCCCGCTACCGCACGCTCATCGAGCGTCTCGGCCTGCGCCGCTAGTCAGATCCGGAGCACTGCCACCGCGCAGTCCTGCTGATCGGAAGCCCCGTTCCTCGTCGAGAGGAACGGGGCTTCTGCCGTTCCCGGGCACGCGCGTCGCGGGAATGCGTGCCCGTCGGTCCGGGTTCCTGCTACTGTTCATGCAAACGCATCGAAAGTCGGGAGTCCCCATGACCACCATCGCCGTCGTCTCCGCCGGTCTCTCCGAGCCCAGCTCGACCCGCCTGCTCGCCGACCGGCTCGGCGCCGCGACCCTCGAGGCCCTGTCGGCCGAGGGCACCGCAGGCGGCCCGGTCGAGCTCCGAAACGTCGACCTCCGCCCGCTGGCGCACGAGATCACCGACGCCATGCTCACCCGATTCGCCGCCCCGGCCCTCGCTGCTGCCACGGCGACGGTCGTCGAGGCGGACGCCGTGGTGTTCGTCACCCCGGTCTTCACCGCCGGCATGAGCGGCCTGGCGAAGTCGTTCCTCGACGTCCTCGACAAGGACGCCCTCACCGACATGCCCGTGCTGCTCGGTGCCACCGGCGGTACCGCGCGTCACTCGCTCGCCCTCGAGCACGGCATCCGTCCGGTCTTCGCGTACCTGCGCGCGGCGGTCGTCCCCACCGGGGTCTTCGCGGCGACCGACGACTGGGGGAGTGACGACGCGGGCACGCTCGACGCACGCATCCGCCGGGCCGGAGCCGACCTGGCGTGGATGATGCGGGCCTCCCGTCGGCAGCCGCAGCAGGCGGACGCCCTGCCGGAGGTCGTGGACTTCGCGTCCCTCCTCGGCGGGGTGCAGCGCTAGCCGCACCGCCAGCGCGGTGCCGGCACTCAGTACCAGTGCGGGTTGACGCTCATCTCGTGGTTCCAGGCGCCGCACGGCGTCCCGTAGCTGCTCTTGATGTAGGCGAGGCCCCAGTTCACCTGGGTCTGCGCGTTCGTCCGCCAGTCCGCTCCGGCGGCGGCGAGCTTCGACGCGGGCAGTGCCTGCGGGATCCCGTAGGCGCCGCTCGACGAGTTCAGGGCGTTCGCGCGCCAGCCGGACTCCTGCGTCCACAGGGACACCAGGCAGCCGAACTGGTCGTCGCCCCAGCCGTAGCTGCCGAGCACGCTCCGCGCGTAGGCCTGCGCGGCGGCCGGGTCGACCGCGACGCCGTCGGTGCTCGGGTAGGCGTTGCCCGATGACGCCCCGCCCGACGGGGTGGGTGCGGCTGCTGCTGCCGCCGCGGCCTGGGCGGCGGCCTGTGCTGCTGCGGCCTGCGCCGCGGCCTGGGCGGCCACTGCCTGTCCGACTTCGTAGCGACGCTGCGTCTCGGCGGTCGAGTCCCGGAGTGTCGCGAGCTGCTTGTACAGCTCGTCACTGTGCGACTCGGTCGAGGCGACCGCCGCGTCCGCACGCTGCTGCGCCGCCTTCGCGGTCGCCGCCTTCGCCTCGGCTGCGGCCGCGAGCGAGGCGCGCTCGTCCTCGGCCCGGGCGGCCTGGTCGTGCAGCGAGGACGCCGTCTTCGCGGACACCGAGGCGTCGTCCAGTACGCCGGCCCACGTCGTGGACAGCTGGTCGAGTGCGCCGAGCTGGTAGAGCAGGGCGTCCGGGTTGCCGGCCGTCGCGATCCGCGTCGTCATCTGGTCGGTCGAGCCGTCGCGGTACAGGTCCGCGGCCAGCCGTCCGGCCCGCGTCTGGGCGCGCTTCGCGGTCGCTGCGGCCTGGTCGGCGTGGGACTGGAGGCTCGTGGCGGTCTGCGTGGCCTGGGCCAGCTCCGCCTCGGCCTGCGTCGCCGCCGCGGAACGGTCGAGGGCGATCTGTGACTTCGCAGCGGCGTCCGCCTGCACCGACTTCAGGGCCGCCTGGACCTTCGTGACCTCGGACTGCTTGGCCTGCTCGTTCCCCTTCGCGCGCTGCACGTCCTGCCACGTCGGGTAGTCGGTGGCGGACGCCGGGGCGGCGGTGACCACCGGGACGACGAGCGCGCCGACGAGCACGGTGACGGCGAAGAGGACGTGTCGTCCGCGCGGACGACGGACGAGGGCAGGGTTCCGACGCATGCCAGCAGGCTAGGTGAGGACACGCCCGTTCTCCTGGAGCACCGCCGCTCGTCCACCGCGGAATGCTAAGGTCGGCTGGTCTGGGGACCGTTCCCCGAGACGAACCATGACATCGCACGCAGACCGGCACGAAGCTGGTCATCGGTGGTGGCGTCCGGGCCGGATCCGTCCCGTGTGCTTCTACTGCTGGCCAGACATGCGTTCCGCGTCGTGGAGCGCACGTGCACGAGTGTGCCCGAGGCCTGGTCTGCTGCACGAAAAACGCAAGGAGGCATCCTCTATGGAGGGTCCCGAGATCAAGTTCGCGGAAGCGACCATCGACAACGGTCGCTTCGGCACCAGGACGGTCCGGTTCGAGACCGGTCGTCTCGCGCAGCAGGCACAGGGTGCCGTCGCCGCGTACCTCGACGAAGAGACCATGCTGCTCTCGGCCACCAGCGCCGGCAAGCACCCGCGTGAGGGCTTCGACTTCTTCCCGCTGACGGTCGACGTCGAAGAGCGTTCGTACGCCGCCGGCAAGATCCCCGGCTCGTTCTTCCGCCGCGAAGGCCGCCCCAGCACCGAGGCGATCCTCGTCTGCCGCCTGATCGACCGGCCGCTGCGCCCGTCGTTCGTCGACGGCCTCCGCAACGAGGTCCAGATCGTCATCACCGTCCTGAGCATCGCTCCGGACGAGTTCTACGACGCGCTGGCCATCAACGCCGCGTCCGCGTCGACGCAGATCTCCGGTCTGCCGTTCTCCGGCCCGATCGCCGGCGTGCGTCTCGCGCTCATCCCGGGCGCGAACGGCACCGACCAGTGGGTCGCGTTCCCGAAGGCGTCGCAGCTGGCCGAGGCCGTCTTCGACCTCACCGTCGCGGGCCGTGTCGTCACCGACGAAGCGGGCAACGAAGACGTCGCGATCATGATGGTCGAAGCCGAGGCCACCGAGCACAGCTGGAACCTCATCCAGGGCGGCGCCACCAAGCCCGACGAGTCCGTCGTCGCGCAGGGCCTCGAAGCGGCCAAGCCGTTCCTCAAGGCCCTCGTCGAGGCGCAGGCCAAGCTCGCCGCGCAGTCGGCCAAGGAGATCCAGGACTTCCCGGTCTTCCCGCCCTACGCGGACGAGGTCTACGCGGCCGTCGAGTCCCTCGCGCTCTCCGAGCTCGGTGACGTCTACAAGATCGCCGCCAAGACCGAGCGTCAGGACGCCGACGACGCGCTCAAGTCGCGCGTCAAGGCCGCCATCGCCGAGCAGGTCGCCGCGGGCACGCTGCCCGAGGTCGCGAACAGCCAGGTCGGCGCCGCCTACAAGTCGGTCACGAAGAAGGTCGTCCGCGGCCACATCCTGACCGAGCAGATCCGCATGGACGGTCGCGGCCTCGCCGACATCCGTCCGCTCGACGCCGAGGTCGCCGTGATCCCGCGCGTCCACGGTTCCGCGGTGTTCCAGCGCGGTGAGACGCAGATCCTCGGCGTCACCACGCTGAACATGCTCAAGATGGAGCAGCAGATCGACTCGCTGTCGCCCATCACGAAGAAGCGCTACCTGCACCACTACAACTTCCCGCCGTACTCGACCGGTGAGACCGGCCGCGTCGGTTCGCCGAAGCGTCGCGAGATCGGGCACGGCTTCCTCGCCGAGCGCGCCCTCGTGCCGGTGCTGCCGTCGCGCGAGGAGTTCCCGTACGCCATCCGTCAGGTCTCCGAGGCGCTCAGCTCCAACGGTTCCACCTCGATGGGTTCCGTCTGTGCCTCGACCCTGTCGCTCCTCAACGCCGGTGTGCCCCTCAAGGCGCCGGTCGCGGGTATCGCGATGGGCCTGGTCTCCGACACCGTCGACGGCCAGACCCGCTACGCGGCGCTGACCGACATCCTCGGTGCCGAGGACGCGCTCGGTGACATGGACTTCAAGGTCGCCGGTACCTCCGAGTTCGTCACGGCCATCCAGCTCGACACGAAGCTCGACGGCATCCCGTCGTCGGTGCTCGACGCCGCGCTGAAGCAGGCCAAGGAGGCCCGCTCGGCCATCCTCGGCGTGCTGAACGAGGCCATCGACGGACCCGACGAGATGGCCGACACCGCCCCGCGCGTGATCTCGGTCAACATCCCGGTCGACAAGATCGGTGAGCTGATCGGCCCCAAGGGCAAGACGATCAACGGCATCCAGGACACCACGGGCGCCGACATCTCGATCGAGGACGACGGCACGGTCTACATCGGTGCCGTCGACGGTCCGTCCGCCGAGGCCGCGCGTGCGCAGGTCAACGCGATCGCGAACCCGACGAACCCGGAGATCGGGGACCAGTTCCTCGGCACGGTCGTCAAGATCGCGACGTTCGGTGCCTTCGTGTCGCTGATGCCGGGCCGTGACGGTCTGCTCCACGTCTCCGAGGTCCGCAAGCTCGCCGGTGGCAAGCGTGTCGAGAACGTCGAGGACGTCCTGGGCGTCGGCCAGAAGATCCTGGTCGAGGTCACCAAGGTGGACGACCGCGGCAAGCTCTCGCTCGCGCCGGTCGTGGCCGACGAGGTCGACACCGAGGGTCGCGACGACCACGGCTCCCACGCCGAGGTCCCCGCCGAGGGCTGATCCCCGACGATCCGTCCGGAGCTGATCCCTGATCGGTTCCAGCGCCACAACGGCCGCCGTCCTGCTGGACGGCGGCCGTTGTCGTGCGGTCGGGAGCGATGCCGAGCGGTCAGGAGGCGGGGGTCTCCTGGATGCCGACGAGCTGCGCGCGACCGAGCAGGTGCTCGCGGAACATGAACCCGACGACGGCCGGGGTCGCCTCGACCGGGACCTCGAGTGTCGGGACGTCGAGCGCGCTCAGCGTGAAGACGTAGCGGTGCGGGCCGTGGCCGGCGGGCGGAGCGGCACCGAGGAAGGTGTCGGTGCCGAACTCGTTGCGGCGACGCGTGGCACCGGCGGGCAGCAGCGCGTCGTCCGTGCCGGCACCCTGGGGCAGCGAGGTGGCCGAGGCGGGGATGTCCGACAGGCTCCAGTGCCAGAAGCCGGAGCCGGTGGGGGCGTCGGGGTCGTAGACGGTGAGGACGAAGCTCTGCGTGCCCTCGGGAGCGCCGGACCAGGTCAGTTCGGGGGAGCGGTCGGCACCGCCGGCGTCGCTGCCACGGGCCTCCTGCGGCAGCGTGCCGCCGTCGGTGAACTCGGGGCTGGTGAGCGCGAAGGTGGGGACGTCCGGCAGGTTCCAGTTGGGGTCGTTGGTCATGCTCCGAGCCAACACCCGCTGCCCCGGCGGAAGCGGGGAACGACCAGGGGGAGTGCTCAGGCAGCTGCGGTCAGGCGGCGAGCACGCGCTCGGCCACGCGACCGAGTGCTGCGGTCGCGGCGATGGCGTCGCCGGCGTAGGCACCGCTCATCGCACCGTCGCGCGCGAGCATGAGCTCGTCGGCGCCGTCGCCGGGCAGCGGGTGACCGGAGTCCTGCAGCAGGTCACCGAGGCGTTCGGTGTACCAGTCGCGGTGCATCGCGACGACCTGCCGGACCGGGTCGCGCGGGTCGTGGTACTCGGCCGCGGCGTTGAGGAACGCGCAGCCGCGGAACTCGGCCTGGTTCACCTCGGCCGCGAGGGCGTCGACCCAGGCGCGGACCGCTGTCTCCGGGGCGTCCGCTCCGGCGACGATGCTGTCCATGCGGGCCTGTACGCGGGCGTGCTGCTCGTGCATGTAGGCGAGGATCAGGTTGTCCTTCGAGCCGTAGTGCTTGTAGAACGTCGCCTTCGTGACACTCGCCTCGGAGATGAGGCGGTCGACGCCGACGCCGCGGATGCCCTCTTCGTAGAACAGCCGGAGGGCCGTCTCGAGGATGCGGACCTTCGCGCCGCCGGAGCGGGGAGCCGGGGGGACGCTCGACCCGTCCGGCGACGGAAGGTTCTGGGTGCTCGGGACGGGTCCTTGCAGCCGCTGACCCTGGAGACGCTGGACGGTCGGTTGGGGGGAATCGACCGTCACAGCGTGGCTCTCCTCGGTTCATCGGCTCCGCGGCGGAGTGGGGGGACTCATGCCGCGCGGACTGATGTCCCGAGCCACCGGATCGAGATCTAGGGGGGCTCCCGATCCGGTGACACCACTGTACCACGGGTGAGGACAGACAGACAAGTCCGTCTGTCCACACTTTTTGTACCCCAATCCGAGTGACGGGCCCGGCCAGCCCGCCAAACTGGGCGACGGGTGTCCGCGCTTCAGTAGAGTCGTGACGATGAACCGCCCAGTGCCGCTGCCGCTCGAGGCTCCGGAAACGTCCTTCGTGACGTCCGGTGGAGCCCTCGTCCGACGCACCGTTCTCGCCTCGGGCGTCCGTGTGCTCACCGAAGCCGTCCCCTCCGTCCACTCCACGAGCATCGGCTACTGGGTCGGCGTCGGGTCCCGCGACGAACGGGCCGGGCAGTACGGGTCGACGCACTTCCTCGAGCACCTCCTCTTCAAGGGCACGGCCGAGCGCAGCGCGCTGGACATCGCCGTCGCGTTCGACTCCGTCGGTGGCGAGCACAACGCCGCGACCGCCAAGGAGTACACCTGCTACTACGCCCGGGTCCGGGACACCGACGTCCCGATGGCCGTGGGCGTCATCGGCGACATGGTGACGAACTCGACGCTCGACACCTCGGCCTTCGACATCGAGCGCGGCGTCATCCTCGAGGAACTCGCGATGGCCGCGGACGACCCGGCCGACGTCGCGGGTGAGGCGTTCTTCGCCGCCACGTTCGACGGGCACGCCCTCGGCCGCCCGATCGGCGGCACCCCGGAGAGCATCCGCGAGGTCCACCGCGACGAGGTGATGGCCCACTACGCCGAGCACTACGAGCCGAACGGCATCGTCGTGACCGCTGCCGGTGCGGTCGACCACGACCACTTCTGCGCCCTGGTGCAGGCCGTCTTCGCCGACGCGGCCGATGCCGACCCGCTCGCACGCCGCCAGGCCCGTCCCGCCGCCGACCCCGTCGAGTCGTCGGTCAGCGTCGTGCACCGACCGACCGAACAGGTCAGCATGCTCCGCGGCTCGCAGGGGCTGGACCTCCGCGATGACCGCCGGCCCGTGCTCAGCGTGCTCAACGCCGTGCTCGGCGGCGGCATGAGCTCCCGCCTCTTCCAAGAGGTCCGCGAGCGCCGCGGCCTGGCGTACGCGGTGTCGTCCTTCGCTCCGGCCTACCTCGACAACGGCGCCTTCGGGGTCTACGCCGGGTGCGCACCGGACAACGTCGCCGGCGTCATCGACATCATCGACGGCGAGTTCCGCCGGATGGCCGACGACGGCATCACGGACGGGGAGCTCCGGCGCGCCAAGGGCCAGATCGAGGGTGCCCTGACGCTCTCGCTCGAGGACTCCGACGCCCGGATGACCCGCCTCGGCCGCGCCGAGCTCGGCACAGGCGAGTTCACCGACCTCGCCACCGCACTCGAGCGCGTCGACCGCGTGACCGCCGCCGACGTGCTCGAGCTGTCCCGCGACCTGCTGACCCGACCGACCGTGACCGCGGTCGTCGGGGACGTCCACCGCGAGCGTCTGGCAGCGGCGCTCGGGATCGACGGTTGACCTCCACCATGTCGCACTACCTCTACCTCGTGCGCCACGGCGAACACCAGGACGCCGAACACGGCCTCCGTGACGGCAAGCTGTCGGAGCGCGGCAAGCGCCAGGCCATGCTCATCGCCGACCGTCTCGGCGGCGTGCCGTTCGACGGCGTCTGGCACTCCCCGCTCGAAGCGCCGAGCGAGACCGCGTCCTTCCTGCAGCAGCGACTGCCGGCGATCCAGCCCGAGCCCTCCACGCTGCTCTTCGACTGCATCCCCTCCGGCCCGACACCCGACATGCCGCACGCCTACAAGGGCTGGTACGGCGGGATCACGGAAGAGGAGATCGTCGCCGGTCAGGCGCAGATGGGCGACGCCGTCGCGGAGTGGTTCACCCCCGCGATGGAGGACCGCCACGACCTGCTCATCACGCACAACGCCGTCATCGGCTGGTTCGTGCGCGAGGTCTTCCAGGCACCCGAGTGGCGCTGGATGGGCACGAACGTCGCCCACAGCTCGCTGACGATCATCCGGATCCGCTCGGCGAAGCCCGCCGAGCTCGTCACGCTGAACGACCTGGCGCACCTGCCGGTCGAGCTCCGCACCGGCCTGCCGGTGCCGCAGCCGCTCTAGCGTCGGTCCCGGCGGGACGGACCGGCACCGTGCCTCCCGGGAGGCCCGTGGTGCGTCAGCGGACCGGCTTGCGGTACCAGGCGGTCGCGTTCGGGTTGTCGTTGAATGCCGGCACGCGGTCGTAGCCGCGACCGCGGTACATCGCGCCGGCCGCGACCAGCGCGTCGTTCGTGTCGAGGACGATGCTCGTCGCACCGAGGTCCGCCGCGGCCTGCTCGAGGACGTCCATCACCGCGGTCGCGACACCGCGACCGCGGCCCTCGGGCCGGACGAAGACGTGCTTCACCTCGAAGCGCACGTCGTCGCCGTCGGGCGCGATGCGGCGGAGCCCACCGCAACCGACGGCCGCATCGCCGGCGTACGCGACGACGAAGACGCCGTCCGGCGGGGTGAGCTCTGGTGTCGGTGTGCGCTTCCGGGTGTAGGTGCCCTGCGCGCTCGGGAAGCTCGCCGCCCGCTCGTCGAGGTACCGGTCGAGCAGGTCGTCGACCTCCGGCGCGTCGGCGGGCACGGTGCGGACGGTGACCTGGCTGCGATCCTCGGGCATGCCCCGATCCTAGGATGGGGGCATGGTCACTCCCGTCGCCGTCGTCGGCGCCTCCGGTCGGCTCGGTGCCCTCGTGGCGGCCGTCGTCGAGGAACTGCCCGACTTCGACCTGGTCGCCCGGCTGTCGTCACGGGACCGCGCGCACGAGGCCGACGGCTCGGTCTTCGCCGGCGCACGGATCGTCGTCGACGTCACGGTGCCGGCACTCAGCCCTGCGATCGTCGAGAACGCCCTGGCGACCGGAGCGAACGTCCTGGTCGGGACGTCCGGCTGGTCGGGGGAGCGGCTCGGCACGCTCCGCGCCTCGTTGGAGCCACGGCCGGAGCAGGGCGCCTTCGTCGTCCCGAACTTCTCGATCGGCTCCGTCCTCGGCACGCACCTGGCCACGATCGCGGCGCCGTGGTTCCCCTCGGTCGAGATCGTCGAGAGCCACCACGCCGGCAAGATCGACTCACCGTCCGGCACCGCGGTCCGCACCGCCGAGTTGATCGCCGACGCCCGTCGTGACGTCGGACCGGTCGACGCGCCGCACGTGGACCAGCGTGCCCGTGGGCAGCAGGTCGCGAGCGTGCCGATCCACTCGCTGCGGCTGCCCGGCGTGAAGGCCGTGCAGGACGTCGTGCTGAGCGGCCCGGGCGAGACGCTGACGATCCGCCACGACACCGGCGACGACGCCGCGTACCTGCCCGGCATCCGGGCGGCGCTGCAGGCCGTCGGGTCGATGCGCGGGCTGACGGTCGGGCTCGGCTCCGTGCTCGGCATCGGCTAGGGGGCGGCCGTGCGAGGCCTCCGGTCGCCGCTCTGGGGCGTGCTGCTGATGACCGTCCTGCTCGTCGTCTACATCGTGCTGGTCGGGCAGCGGGCGGTCGCGTTCCTGTCGACGGGGATCCCGGTCGGCGTCGGGATCGGTGTCGCGCTCGTCGTGATCGCCGTCATCGGTGCGCTGCTGCTCGTGCTGGAGCTCCGCTTCGGCCTGCGGATCACCCGGCTCGGCGCCCGACTCGAACGCGAGGGCGGCGCGCCCGACGACGTCGTCGACGTCCGACCCTCCGGCCGCCCGGCCCGCGCCGCAGCCGACGAGCTGTTCCCCGCGTACCGGGCCGCGGTCGAGGCGGCCCCGGACGACTGGCGTGCCTGGTACCGGCTCGGTGTGGTCTACGACACGGCGGGGGACCGGAAGCGGGCTCGGGCAGCGATGCGGACCGCGCTCACGCACGCCCGCTGAACCGAGGTCCGGCTCCTTGGCCGACTCTCAGCGTCGAACGGTGCCACCGGGCGTCGCTCGCGCTCAGAACGCGGCGTCGACGGCGTCCTCGGCGTGGGTGTACGCGAAGGTGTAGCCCGACTCGAGCAGCTTCGTCGGCTCCATCCGCTGGTTCGACAGCAGCATCTCGTCGGCCGCGTCCTTGAGCACTGCCCGGAGCGCGAACGCCGGCACGCGGAACAGGTACGGACGGTGCAGGTCCTCGGCCACCCGCCGGGTGATCCGCTCGGCGACGGCGGGCTCGGGGCCGGCCAGGTTCACCGGGCCGGACACGTCGTCGGCGGTGGCGAGGTGCACGATCGCACCGACCTCGTCCTCGAGCGCGATCCACGGCCAGTACTGCCCGCCGGTGCCGAGTCGGCTGCCGACGCCGAGCTTCGTCAGGGGGACGAGCGGTGCCAGGGCGCCACCGCCCTGGCCGACGACGATGCCGGTGCGGAGCAGGACGACGCGGACGCCCTCGGGGGCACGCTCGGCCGCCGCTTCCCACGCGCGGCAGACGTCGGCGAGGAACCCGGTGCCGACGGCCGCGTCGTCACCGAGCACGTCGACCGGTCGGTCGCCGTAGACGCCGGACGCCGAGCCGGAGAGGAAGACCCGCGGCGGCGTGGTCGCGGCCCGCATCGCCTCGACGAGCGTCGTCGTGGCGTCGATCCGGGAGGACCGGATCTCGCGACGGTACGACGCCGTCCACGGCAGCTTGCCGAGGCTCGCACCGGCCAGGTTGACGACGACGTCCGCGCCGTCCAGGACCGCCGGGTCGAGCGGCCGTTCGCCGGGCGCCCAGCGGAACTCGGTCGGCGTGCGCGGTTCCCGGCGCACGAGCGTCGAGACGTGGTGGCCGGCGTCACGGAGGGCACGGACCAGGGGCGTCCCGATGAAGCCGGATGCGCCGGCGACCAGGATCGAGAGCGGCTGTTGCGTCATGCCGCCACGGTACCCAGTCTGCTGACCGTGAGCCCGGCAGCGCGTCGCTTAGGCTCGACGTCGTGACCGAGAACCCCACGCCGTACGAAGACCTGCTGCGCCGAGTGCTCGAGGAGGGTTCGCCGAAGGGCGACCGGACCGGCACCGGGACCCGCAGCCTGTTCGGCGCCCAGCTGCGCTACGACCTGTCGCAGGGCTTCCCGCTCATCACGACCAAGCGCGTGCACATGAAGTCGATCGCGTACGAGCTGCTCTGGTTCCTCCGCGGCGACTCGAACGTGGGCTGGCTGCAGGAGCACGGCGTCCGGATCTGGAACGAGTGGGCGGGCGAGGACGGCGACCTCGGACCGGTCTACGGCGTGCAGTGGCGCTCGTGGCCGACCCCGTCCGGCGAGCACGTCGACCAGATCGCCCAGGTGATCGAGCAGATCCGGACCAACCCGGACTCCCGTCGGCTCATCGTGTCGGCGTGGAACGTGGCGGACATCCCGAGCATGGCGCTCGCCCCCTGCCACGCGTTCTTCCAGTTCTACGTCAACGACGGCAAGCTGTCCTGCCAGCTGTACCAGCGGAGCGCGGACATGTTCCTCGGCGTCCCGTTCAACATCGCCTCGTACGCGCTGCTCACCCACATGGTCGCGGCACAGACCGGGCTCGAGGTCGGCGACTTCATCTGGACCGGCGGCGACTGCCACGTCTACGACAACCACGTCGAGCAGGTCCGGGAGCAGCTGTCCCGCACCGCGTTCCCGCTGCCGACGCTCGAGCTCGCCCCGCGGGACTCGATCGACGACTACGAGTACGAGGACATCACCGTCGTCGGCTACGAGCACCACCCGGCGATCTCGGGCAAGGTCGCGGTCTGATGGCGGACGAGGCGGGCACCGTCGGGCTGGGCGCTGTCGGTCTCGGCACGGTCGGTCCCGGCACGGTCGGTCTCGTGTGGGCCCGGTCCACGAACGGCGTCATCGGGGCGGACGGTGGGATCCCGTGGCACGTCCCCGAGGACCTCGCGCACTTCCGCACGGTCACCGGCACCGGCACCGTCCTGATGGGTCGGCGCACCTGGGAGTCCCTGCCGGAACGGTTCCGACCGCTGCCCGGCCGACGCAACGTCGTGCTCACGCGCGACCCGGACCTCCGCGCCGACGGGGCCGACGTCGTGCACGACCTCCGCGCGGCGATCGGCGCGGCACGGGCTGCCGACGAAGCGGTCTGGGTGATCGGCGGCGGAGCCGTCTACCGCGACGCCCTGGCCCTGGCCGACCGGGTCTCGGAGACGGTCATCGACGTCGAGGTCCCCGGCGACACCGATGCACCGACGATCGACGACGCGTGGGAGCTCGTCGAGGACGGTCCGTGGCAGGAGTCCCGGACCGGTACCCGCTACCGCTTCCTGGAGTGGCGCCGCCGCTGACCGTCCGGGCGGACGGACGCCGCGTGTGCTCGGGCCGGTACGCTGGTCCCCGTGTCCACGCGTGAGAATCCCTTCGGCCAGGTCCTCGTCGCGCTCGTGACCCCGTTCACCGCCGACGGCGAGGTGGACTGGCCGGGCGTCGAGCAGCACATCGACGACTGCATCACCGCGGGGGCCGACGGCATCGTCGTCACCGGCACCACCGGTGAGACGTCGACCCTCACCGACCCGGAGAAGCTCCGGTTGGTCGAGGTCGGCAAGTCCGTCGCCGCGGGCCGCGCGAAGATCATCACCGGCGGTGGCTCGAACGAGACCGCCCACGCGATCCACCTGTACAAGCAGAGCGAGCGCGCGGGTGCCGACGGCGTCATGATCGTCACGCCGTACTACAACAAGCCGACCCAGGCCGGTGTCCTCACGCACTTCCGGATGATCGCCGACGCGACCGACCTGCCGGTGATCCTGTACGACATCCCGGGCCGTACCGGCATCCCGATCACGTACGACACGATCCTCCGGGCGTCGAAGCACCCGAACATCCTCGCCGTGAAGGACGCCAAGGGCGACTTCGCCGAGGTGTCCCGCGTGCTCAACAACACCGACCTCATGTACTTCTCGGGCGACGACACGAACGTGCTCCCGCACCTGTCGATCGGCGCCACCGGGCTCATCGGCGTCACCGCGAACATCACGAGCGCCCCGTACCGGACCATCGTCGACGCCGTGAACCGCGGCGACCTGGCGACCGCGACCGCCGAGCACAAGCGCCTCGAGCCGCTCGTCCGCGCGATCATGACCCACGTGCCCGGCACCGTGGCCGCGAAGTACGTGCTGCACGGACTCGGCCGCATCGGCAGCCCGCGCGTCCGGCTGCCCCTCGTCGGGCCGGAGGACAGCGAGGCGTACGCCATCGAGACCTCGCTCGAAGCCGTCCGTGACGTCCCGGGCGCCGACTTCTCCAACTTCCGCCCCGACCGCAACGCAGCGGCCGGCGGCGCACTACCGAAGGTGCCAGGCACCACCCGTTGACGAACTGCGACGCGCTCACCGTGCGTCGCCCGAATCCGTAGGACCGAATGCCCACACAGATCTCGACTCCCCAGCCGCTCGAACCCGGAACCCTCCGAGTCATCCCCGTCGGGGGACTCGGCGAGATCGGTCGCAACATGACCGTGTACGAGTTCGAGGGCAAGATCCTCATCGTCGACGCCGGCGTGCTCTTCCCCGAGGAGCACCAGCCCGGGGTCGACCTGATCCTGCCGGACTTCACGCCGATCCGCGACCGCCTCGACGACGTCCTCGGTGTCGTGCTCACGCACGGCCACGAGGACCACATCGGCGCCGTCCCGTACCTGCTGAAGCTCCGCGGCGACATCCCCCTGATCGGCTCCACGCTGACCCTCGCGCTCGTCGAGGCGAAGCTCAAGGAACACCGGATCAAGCCGTACACGCTGAACGTGGCCGAGGACCAGACCGAGCAGATCGGTCCGTTCCACCTCGAGTTCGTCGCCGTGAACCACTCGATCCCGGACGCCCTCGCCGTCGCCATCACCACCCCGGCCGGCCGCGTGCTGCACACCGGTGACTTCAAGATGGACCAGCTGCCGCTGGACGACCGGATCACCGACCTCCGCGCCTTCGCCCGTCTCGGCGAGCTCGGTGTCGACCTGTTCCTGCCGGACTCGACGAACGCCGACGTGCCGGGCTTCACCGCTCCGGAGCGCGACATCGGCCCGGTGCTCGAGAACATCATCACGAAGGCCCGCAAGAAGGTCGTCGTGGCGAGCTTCTCGTCGCACGTGCACCGCGTGCAGCAGGTCCTCGACGCCGCCGCCGCCGCGAACCGCAAGGTCGCGTTCATGGGCCGCTCGATGATCCGCAACATGACGATCGCCGCCGAGCTCGGGTACCTCCGGGTGCCGGAGAACGTGCTCATCGACACGAAGAAGGCGAAGAACGTCCCCGACGACCAGATCGTCTACATGTCGACCGGGTCCCAGGGCGAGCCGATGGCCGTCCTCGCGCGCATGGCGAACCTCGAGCACCAGATCGAGATCGGCGAGGGCGACACCGTCATCCTCGCCTCGTCGCTGATCCCGGGCAACGAGAACGCCGTGTACCGGGTCATCGACGGGCTGACGAAGCTCGGCGCCAAGGTCGTGCACAAGGGCAACGCGAAGGTGCACGTCTCCGGACACGCCTCCGCCGGCGAGCTGCTCTACTGCTACAACATCCTGCGCCCGCGCAACGTGATGCCCGTGCACGGTGAGCACCGCCACCTGTTCGCGAACGCCGACCTGGCGATCCAGACGGGTGTCCCGCCGCGCAACGTCATCCTGGGCGAGGACGGTACCGTCGTCGACCTCAAGGACGGTCAGGTCACGGTCGCCGGCCAGCTCGACATCGCGTACGTGTACGTCGACGGCTCCACGGTCGGCGAGATCACCGACGCCGACCTCAAGGACCGCCGCGTCCTGGCGGAAGAGGGCTTCATCACGGTCTTCTGCGCGGTCGACTTCACCACCGGCCAGTGCGTCATCGGCCCGGAGATCCAGTCCCGCGGCTTCGCCGAGGACGACTCGGTCTTCGACGACGTGCGTCCGCAGATCGCGAAGGCCCTCGCCGACGCCGCCGGCAACGGCACGCGGGACGCGCACGCGTTCAGCCAGGTGGTCCGCCGGACGGTCGGTCGCTGGGTGAACACGAAGCACCGTCGTCGTCCGATGATCGTGCCGGTGGTCATCGAGGCCTGACGTCTCGCAGATCCGAGTGACGGGAGGCCCGTCGCACGTCCGCCACGGACGCTGCGGCGGGCCTCTCGTCCTTCGTCGTCGGCTGGCGTTAGGGTCGTCCCCATGGCCGGAGGCACCAAGTCGACCACGCGCACGCGCGCGTCGTCATCGTCGACCCGTGGAGGCGGGTCGCGCGGGACGTCGCGCACCCAGGCCACGACGAAGAAACTGCCGCAGGCGGCACCGACGCCGGTGTTCCGCGAGCAGAACCCGCTCGTGACCGCGTGGCTCGGCATGGCGCACGGCGTCGGTGCCGGCTTCCGCCTGCTCGGCAAGGAGTCCCTCGAGAAGGACCAGCGCCGTGACGGGTTCCCGTTCCTGCTGTTCGTCCTGGCCATCGCCGGCGCGGTCGTGGAGTGGTTGAACCCGACGAACGCCGTCTCGATCGCCCTCGACGCCTACACGTTCGGCGGGCTCTTCGGCCGGCTGGCGTTCGCGCTGCCGGTGATCATGGTCGTGTTCGCCGGCTGGCTCTTCCGGCACCCGGCGTCCGTGCACGACAACACCCGGATCGGCATCGGCCTCGGGCTGATGCTCGTCTCGATCGCGTCGCTCTGCCACGTGTTCGGTGGGCAGCCGAGTGCGGTGGACGGCATGCCCGCGCTCGCCGCGGCCGGTGGGGTGCTCGGCTGGGTCGTCATCGGCTGGCTCGTCGCGGTCGCCACGCCGTGGGTCGCCGTCCCGGTCGCGATCGTGCTGCTCGCGCTCTCGCTCTTCATCATCACCAAGACGCCGCCGAACAAGCTCGGTCGCCGGCTGCACGAGCTCTACGCGTACCTGTTCGGTGCCCCCGGCCCGGCCGCCGAGACCGACGAGTCGCCGAGCGCTGCCGAGACCGGCGCGGTTGCCACGAAGCCGACGCGGAAGCGCGGCGCGAAGGGACAGTCGCAGGACTTCCCGCTGTTCGAGGACCTCGGGTTCGACGAGGACGGCGTGCCGGTCGAACCGGGTGCGGACGAGCACCTGCCCTGGTGGCGGCGCAACAAGTCCGGGCGCGAAGAGGACCCGGCGTTCGACAGCCCGGTCATCCCGCCGGCCAGTGCCCCTGTGTCCGGTGCCCCTGCGTCGGGTGCCGCTGCGTCGGGTGCCGGGTCGCGTGCTGCCGGTGCCGCGTCCGGGCTCCGCGACCTGACGCCGGCCGAGCCCGAGTCTGTCAACCTCAACGACTCGATCGAGCAGGACGTCGCCGACGACCTCGACCGGGCGGAGCAGGCGCTCCGCGACTTCGGATCGCCCGCGCCCGCCGCACCGACCGAGGTGTTCCGTCCGGACCGCGACGTCGCGGCGGCCGTGGCCACGGGCCTCCCGTCCAGCGGCGGAGCCGCACCCGCCGTCGCCCCCGTGCCCGTGGTGTCCGGTGCGTCCGACCTCGGCGAGGTCGGCGTCGAGGACGAGCCGGAGGGCCTGCCGGTCGCCGGCACCGACGACCCGGCCCACCCGTACCGTCTTCCGGCCGCGACCACGCTGACCCCCGGCACGCCGTCGGTCGCACGCAGCCAGGCCAACGACGAGATCGTCGCGGCAATCACCGGCGTCCTCACCGAGTTCAAGGTCGACGCGCGGGTCACCGGGTTCTCCCGCGGCCCGACGGTCACGCGCTACGAGATCGAGCTCGGCCCGGGCGTCAAGGTCGAACGCGTCACCGCACTGTCGAAGAACCTGTCGTACGCCGTGGCCTCGAACGAGGTCCGCATCCTCTCGCCGATCCCCGGCAAGAGCGCGATCGGCGTCGAGATCCCGAACAGCGACCGCGAGATCGTGTCCCTCGGCGACGTGCTGCGCTCGAGCGCGGCCACCAAGTCGAAGCACCCGATGACGATCGGTGTCGGCAAGGACGTCGAGGGCGGCTTCGTCGTCGCGAACCTGGCGAAGATGCCGCACCTGCTCGTCGCGGGTTCCACCGGTTCCGGCAAGTCGGTGTTCATCAACTCGATGATCACCTCGCTGCTGATGCGCGCGAAGCCGTCCGAGGTCCGCATGGTCCTGGTCGACCCGAAGCGCGTCGAGCTGTCGATCTACGCCGGGGTCCCGCACCTCATCACCCCCATCATCACGAACCCGAAGAAGGCGGCCGAAGCGCTGCAGTGGGTCGTGAAGGAGATGGACATGCGGTACGACGACCTGGCCTCCTTCGGGTTCCGCCACGTCGACGACTTCAACAAGGCCGTGCAGAACGAGGAGATCGTGCTGCCGGCCGGCAGTGAGCGGAAGCTCAAGCCGTACCCGTACCTGCTCGTCGTCGTCGACGAGCTCGCGGACCTCATGCTCGTCGCCCCGCGCGACGTCGAGGAGTCGATCGTCCGCATCACCCAGCTCGCCCGCGCCGCCGGCATCCACCTCGTGCTCGCCACGCAGCGCCCGTCGGTCGACGTCATCACCGGCCTGATCAAGGCGAACGTGCCGTCGCGGATCGCGTTCGCCGTGACGAGCGTCACCGACTCGCGGGTCATCCTCGACCAGCCCGGTGCCGACAAGCTCATCGGGCAGGGCGACGCGCTCTTCCTGCCGATGGGGTCCTCGAAGGCCGTCCGCGTGCAGGGCGCCTGGGTGCAGGAGAGCGAGGTCGCCGAGGTCGTCCAGCACGTCACCCGGCAGGCCCAGCCCGAGTACCGCCAGGACGTCGCGGCCGTCGTCGAGCGCAAGGAGATCGACGCCGACATCGGTGACGACCTCGAACTGCTGCTCGCGGCGGTCGAGCAGGTCGTCTCGACGCAGTTCGGCTCGACGTCGATGCTGCAGCGGAAGCTCCGCGTCGGCTTCGCGAAGGCCGGCCGGCTGATGGACCTCATGGAGTCCCGCGACATCGTCGGGCCGTCCGAGGGGTCGAAGGCGCGCGACGTCCTCGTCACCGGGGACCAGCTGCCGTCGGTGCTGGCGAAGCTTCGCGGTGAGGAGCCGCCGACCGTACCTGCTGCTGCGCCTGCCGCCCTCCCGTCGTCGTCGGCTGCAGTGCCGGCGTCGGCCGCGGTGCCGTCCTCCGCCACGGAGTCCGACGACCGGTACGGCAACGACCCGGTCGCCGGCATGACGCGTGGGTACGATGAGGTGACAGGCGATGACGACGAAGACGCCTGGGGCCTGACGGGCAGGGAGTGAGACCATGACCGCCTCCGACGGCACGACGAACCGGTTTCCGTGGCGTGGCCGGATCCTCCGCAAGGGTCCCGGCCCCGCGTCCACCGCGAACGTCGCCAACATCATCACCGTGGTGCGCATCCTCATGGCGCCGCTGTTCTTCGTCCTGCTCCTGACCGATGCGGGCACGGACGGACCGGTGCGTCTCTGGGCCGCCGTGCTCTTCGTCGTCGCGATCGTCACGGACAGCGCCGACGGCATGATCGCCCGACGGCAGAACCTGGTCACCGACTTCGGCAAGCTCGTCGACCCGATCGCCGACAAGGTCCTGATCGGCGGTGCGCTCGTCGCCCTGTCGATCCTGGGGGAGCTGCCCTGGTACGTGACCGTGCTCATCATGGTGCGCGAGATCGGCATCACGGTCTTCCGCTTCGCGGTGCTGTCCGACCGGGTGATCCCGGCCAGCCGCGGCGGCAAGATCAAGACGGTGCTGCAGGCCGTCGCCATCACCCTGGCGCTGTTCCCGTGGTGGAACCTGGTCGGTGACCTCGCCCACTGGGTGAACGGCATCCTCATGACCGCCGCGGTCGTCGCGACGGTCGCCAGCGGGGTGGACTACCTCGTGCAGGCCTGGCGCCACAACCGGACCGCTGCGTGAGCCTCCCGGCCGACACTGGCGCTGCTGACGTCGTCGGCGCTGCCGGCATCGCTGTGGAGGCCCGGGCGCTCGTCGCGGAGCTCACCGCCCGCGGTGAGACGGTCGCGGTGGCGGAGTCGCTGACCGGCGGACTCGTCGTCGCGGAACTCGTCGGCGTCCCCGGAGCCAGTGTCGTCGTCCGCGGGGGCGTCGTGGCCTACGCGACCCCGGTGAAGGCCACGGTGCTCGGTGTCGACGCGGACCTGCTCGCCGAACGCGGCGCGGTGGACCCGGAGGTCGCCCGGCAGATGGCAGCCGGTGTCCGGATCGCGCTGGCGGTCGACGACGTCCCCGCGACCTGGGGGATCAGCACGACGGGTGTCGCCGGACCGGATCCGCAGGACGGCCAGCCGGTCGGCACGGTGTTCATCGGCATCGCGGGCGCTTCCGGAGCGGAAGCGGTGGAACTGCACCTGGACGGGGACCGCGGGGCAATCCGCCGGGCCGTCGTCTCCGAACTCCTGACACGCCTGCGATCCAGACTGCAGGGCGGGGAATAGGCGGCGTGACCGTCAGGTTACATCTCACGCAATCTCCAGCAGGACGGCAGCCGCACTGGCTAGCATGCTGCAACCGGTAACGTCACGTTGCCGAACCCGAGCTCGGTCATCCTGACCGGGCGGGCGCGGAGATGACAGGAAGGAGGAGTTCTCATGGTTCTCGTTCGTCAGGAAATCGGCGATGTGCTGCGGGACTTCCGCTTGCAGAAGGGCCGGACCCTCCGTCAGGTCGCGTCCAAGGCCAGCGTGGCCCTCGGGTACCTCAGCGAAGTCGAGCGTGGTCAGAAAGAAGCCAGCTCGGAGATCCTCGCCTCGGTTGCGGATGCTCTCGACACTCCCATCTCGACGATCATGCGCGAAGTGGGCGACCGCCTCGCGGTGGTCGAAGGACTCACCCGGGTCCCGGACACGCTCCCCGATGAACTCGTCGCCGAGTTCGACAACGACCTCGCGGTGCGCTGACGCCCACCGCACGAACGAACGCCCTCGCCGGTCCGCCGGCGGGGGCGTTCGCCGTTGTTAGGGTGGTCCGATGCGCGTGAGTGAGTTCTGGCGAGCGGTCGACCAGGTGTTCGGGGATGCCTACGGTGCCGTCGTCGCGCGGGACGTCGTGCTCGAGCAGCTCGGTGGTCGCTCGGCAGCGGACGCCCTGGCCGCGGGCATCGACGCCCGCACGGTGTGGGAAGCGCTGTGCGACTCGCAGGACGTCCCGGAAGCGCGTCGGCACGGGCGCGGACTGCAGGACCCGCGGGACTGACGAGCGGGCCCGTTCGACGCCCCTCGATGGGAACACGTGTTCGGCGTGTCGCTCGAACACGTGTTCGGTCGGTGCTACGTTCCTGCACAGCGACGTTGACCGGGTGCTCCATCCACAACCGACGCTCGCCTCGGCAGTGATGTCGGTGGGCGGCCGTAGGTTCATGGACATCGGAACACGTCCGAAGCCTTGTCGCAGAACGAGTGGCCTTGCACCATCGGCCATTCCGGACGCGACAGCCTACAGGCGGCCGTCACCAGCACGAAGGAGCATCCCATGCCATCAGCAGTAGACCGCGAGAAGGCCCTCGAGACCGCACTCGCCCAGATCGACCGTCAGTTCGGCAAGGGTGCCGTGATGCGCCTCGGTACCGACGAGCGCGCTCCGGTCGCCGTCATCCCCACCGGCTCCGTCGCGCTGGACGTCGCGCTCGGGATCGGCGGGCTTCCTCGTGGGCGCATCATCGAGATCTACGGCCCGGAGTCCTCCGGCAAGACGACGCTGACGATCCACGCCATCGCCAACGCGCAGCGCAACGGTGGCATCGCAGCGTTCATCGACGCCGAGCACGCGCTCGACCCGGAGTACGCCAAGAAGCTCGGTGTCGACATCGACGCGCTCCTGGTGTCGCAGCCGGACACCGCCGAGCAGGCCCTCGAGATCGCCGACATGCTCGTGCGCTCGGGCTCCATCGACCTGATCGTCATCGACTCCGTCGCAGCACTCGTGCCCCGCGCCGAGATCGAGGGCGAGATGGGTGACTCGCACGTCGGTCTGCAGGCCCGCCTGATGTCGCAGGCACTCCGCAAGCTCGCCGGTGGGCTGAACCAGACGCAGACCACGATGATCTTCATCAACCAGCTGCGCGAGAAGATCGGTGTGTTCTTCGGTTCGCCGGAGACCACGTCCGGTGGTAAGGCGCTGAAGTTCTACGCCTCGGTCCGCCTCGACATCCGCCGCATCGAGACGCTGAAGACCGGTACCGAAGCAGTCGGCAACCGCACGCGCGTCAAGGTCGTCAAGAACAAGATGGCGCCGCCCTTCAAGCAGGCCGAGTTCGACATCCTGTACGGCGTCGGCATCTCCCGCGAAGGCTCGCTGCTCGACTTCGGCGTCGACCACAACATCGTCAAGAAGTCCGGCGCCTGGTACACGTACGACGGCGACCAGCTCGGGCAGGGCAAGGAGAACTCCCGTGCCTTCCTGATCCAGAACCCCGAGATCGCCGCTGAGATCGAGGGCAAGATCCTCGCCAAGCTCGGTGTCGGCGGGGCCAAGGAAGCCGCACCGGTCGAGCCCATCGCGCCGAAGGTCGCGAAGGGCGCGTGACGGCCGGACACGACGACGCGGACCTCGCCCCGGTCACCGACCTGTTCGGTGCGCGGTCCCGTCGCGGCTCCGCGGCTGCGGGTCAGCACCCGGCTGGTCCGGGTGCTGTCGGCCCGCAGTCGGTCGGCCCAGAGAGCGAGACTCCGGACGTCGGCGCGGACGATTTTGCCGCCACGGATGCCGGCGCTGCCGATGCGGACACTCCTGTCGCGCTGCCGATCCGCGGGGCGCAGTCCGAGTGGCTCTCACCCGTCGTGGGGGACGGCTCCGGGCGGACGGCTCGCACTGAGCAGAGCGGGTACGACGGACCGGAAGCCGATGCCCCGACCGCCTCGGTCTTCTCGATCACCGGCGGCGAGATCGACCCCGCCGATGCACCGCGGCCGCTCGACGAGCAGCGGGCGGACGCCGAGCGCCTCAGCATGCGTGCGCTGAGTCGCCGCGGGGTCAGCACCTCCGAGCTCCGGACCGTGCTCGTCAAGCAGGACGCGTTCGACCCGGACGTCATCGAGCACGAGATCGAACGACTGACGCGGGTCGGGCTCCTCGACGACGTGGCGCTGGCGACCGACCTGGTCGACCGGATGCACGCGCGGAAGGGGCTCGGTCGGCAGGCGATCGTCGCCGACCTCCGGCGTCGCGGGATCGACCAGACCGCGATCGACGCCGCGCTCGAAGCGGCCGCCGACGACGAGGACGACGAGTTCGTCCGGGCGCTCGACCTGGCCGCCAAGCGTGCCGGGCAGATGCGTGGTCTGGACCGGGCGACCGCCGAACGTCGGCTGTCCGGGTTCCTGATGCGCAAGGGCTACAACGGCGGGGTCGTCCGCGTCGCCGTCGAGCGGGCACTCGACGGCCCGCGGCGTCCGCCGACCGGGGGCGGGACCGTCCGCTTCGAGTGAGGCGCGACGCGTGACGACGGCCGGGGCGGACGCGCTCCGGCCGTCGTCGTCTCCGGACCTACACTGGTCGATCATGGACACCGTCGCCGCGCGCCCGCGTACCTACGAAGTCCGCACGTACGGGTGCCAGATGAACGTGCACGACTCCGAGCGACTGAGCGGCTCCCTCCGCGCCGCCGGGTACGTCGCCGCTGCCTCGTCGGGGCCCGGGTCCGAGCACGAGCAGGCCGACGTCGTCGTCATCAACACCTGTGCGGTCCGCGAGAACGCCGACAAGCGTCTCTACGGCAACCTCGGACGCCTGGCCGCAGCCAAGCGCGACCACCCCGGCATGCAGATCGCCGTCGGCGGATGTCTCGCGCAGAAGGACAAGGACGTCATCCTCGAGAAGGCGCCCTGGGTGGACGTCGTCTTCGGCACGCACAACATGGGGTCGCTGCCGACCCTGCTCGAACGTGCGCGGCACAACGGCGAAGCGCAGCTCGAGATCCTCGAGTCGCTCGAGGTCTTCCCGTCGACGCTGCCGACCAAGCGGGAGTCGACCTCCAGTGGCTGGGTGTCGATCTCCGTCGGCTGCAACAACACCTGCACGTTCTGCATCGTCCCCTCCCTGCGCGGCAAGGAGAAGGACCGCCGTCCGGGCGACGTCCTCGCCGAGATCCAGGCGCTCGTCGACGACGGGGCGATCGAGGTCACCCTGCTCGGCCAGAACGTGAACTCCTACGGGGTCGAGTTCGGGGACCGCCAGGCCTTCGGCAAGCTCCTCCGCGCCACCGGACAGATCGCCGGCCTCGAACGGGTGCGCTTCACCAGCCCGCACCCGGCCGCCTTCACCGACGACGTCATCGCGGCGATGGCCGAGACGCTGAACGTGATGCCGCAGCTGCACATGCCACTGCAGTCCGGGTCCGACCGGGTGCTCAAGGCGATGCGGCGCAGCTACCGCAGCGAGCGGTTCCTCGGCATCCTCGACCGGGTCCGCGCGGCCATCCCGAACGCCGCGATCTCCACGGACATCATCGTCGGCTTCCCCGGCGAGACCGAGGCCGACTTCCAGGACACCCTGCGCGTCGTCGAACAGGCCCGCTTCGCGACGGCGTTCACGTTCCAGTACTCGATCCGCCCCGGCACCCCGGCCGCGACGATGGACGAGCAGCTGCCGAAGCAGGTCGTGCAGGAACGGTACGAGCGGCTCATCGCCCTGCAGGAACGCATCACCGCTGAAGAGAACTCCCGGCAGGTCGGCCGGACGGTCGAGGTCCTGGTCGCCACGGGTGAGGGCAAGAAGGACGATTCCACGCACCGGCTGTCCGGCCGCGCCGAGGACGCCCGCCTGGTGCACTTCGCCGTGCCGGCCGGTTCCGACGTCCCACGGCCGGGCGACGTCGTGTCCGTGGAGATCACCCGGTCCGCGCCGCACTTCCTCATCGCCGACTCCGACGCACCGCTCCGCATCCGTCGGACCCGGGCCGGCGACGCCTGGGACACCGCGCAGGCCGAGTCCTGCGGCGTCCCCACCCCGACCGTCGCCGGCGAGGGGCCCCGCCCCGTGTCGCTCGGCCTCCCCACGCTCCGTGTCGGCCGCTGACCTGAGCGGCGACGCCCCGGCCGGCCCGGTCGACTCCCTCGCCGCGGTCGACTCCCTCGTCGCGATCGACCCTCTCGTCGCGGTCGTCGGGGCGACCGGCACCGGCAAGTCCGAACTCGCGCTCGACATCGCCGAACGGCACCGGGCCGCGGGACGACGGGCCGAGATCGTGAACGCCGACGCCATGCAGCTCTACCGCGGCATGGACATCGGCACGGCGAAGGTCCCGGAGTCCGAACGGCGCGGCATCCCGCACCACCTGCTCGACGTCCTGCGGGTCACCGACGAGGCGAGCGTGGCGGCGTACCAGCGCGATGCCCGAGCGGTCATCGCGGACATCACGGCGGACGGCGGGGTCGCGGTCCTCGTCGGCGGCAGCGGCCTGTACGTCTCGGCGGTGCTGTTCGACCTCGCGTTCCCGGGCACCGACCCGGTCCTCCGCGAGGAACTGGAACGCGAGCACCGCGAACGGGGACCGAACGTCCTCCTCGAGCGTCTCCGGTCCCTGGATCCCGAGGCCGCCGCCGTCATCGACGCGCGGAACCCGCGCCGCCTGATCCGTGCCGTGGAGATCGCGAGCCGGTCCGACCGGGTGACCCCGAGCCTCCCGTCCGCCCCGCGGTCCTGGCGACCCGCCCGGGTCCTGCACCTGCGCCGTGACCGGGAGCAGCTCGTCGACGCCCTGCGCGTCCGGGCCGAGCGGATGTTCGCCGACGGGCTCGTCGACGAGGTCGCCGCCCTCCGCGACGAGGGGCTCGAGCAGGGGCCGACGGCCCGCGCCGCGATCGGCTACGCGCAGGCGCTGCAGGTCCTCCGCGGCGAGGCGAGCGTCGAGCAGGCCGTCGAGGCGACGAGCATCGCCACGCGCAAGTACGCCCGCCGGCAGGTGTCCTGGTTCAAGCGCTACACCGACGGCGACACGACACACGTCGAGACGCTGGACGTCACCGGGGCCGGCACCGCGGAGCTGTCCGAGCTGGCCCGTAGGATCGTCCCGTGACCGATCTGCACTTCACCAAGGGCCACGGGACCGGCAACGACTTCGTCCTGTTCGCCGACCCGGACGCCGCGGTCGATCTGACCCCGGACCGGATCCGTGCCATCGCGGACCGTCGGTTCGGTGTCGGCGCCGACGGCGTGATCCGTGCGGTGCGGTCGGAGGCGATCCCCGAGGGGCGGGCGATCCTCGCCGAGGACCCCGACGCGACCTGGTTCATGGACTACCACAACGCCGACGGCTCGGTCGCGGAGATGTGCGGCAACGGCATCCGGGTCTTCGCCCGGTACCTGACCGAAGCGGGGCTCGTCGACCTCGAGCCGGGCCGCACGCTGACGGTCGGCAGCCGGAAGGGCGTCGTCGACATCCAGCGCTCCACGAACGGGTTCGCCGCGGACCTCGGACGCTGGGGCCTCGGCATCGAGGGTGGGGGATCGGACGACGTCCTCGTCCGCGCGAAGGCCCTGCCGAACGCACGACCCGGGCTGGGCATCGACGTCGGCAACCCGCACGTCGTCGTCGCGGTCGCCAGCGAGGACGAGCTCGCCGGCATCGACCTCACCTACATCCCGGTCCTCGACCCCGCTCCGGCCGCGGGGGCGAACGTCGAGTTCGTCCTGCCCGGGGACCCGCTCGTCACGGACGGCGTCGGCGAGATCACGATGCGCGTGCACGAGCGCGGCAGCGGGGAGACGCTCTCCTGCGGGACCGGTGCGGTGGCCGCTGCCCTCGCCACGCGGTACTGGGCGGGCGCCTCGGCGCCGAACATCTGGCGAGTCCGCGTGCCGGGTGGTGTCCTGACCGTGCGGATGACCGCGACGGAGGACGGCGAGCACGTGTCCCTCGCCGGCCCGGCCGATCTGGTGTTCTCGGGCGATCTGACGGTCTGACCCGACGGTGCGGCTACACCGCGTCCCGCCCGACCTGGCGGTCCGGGCTGCGTCCCGCCCGACCTCCGCTGGTGCCGACGCCTGCAGCGGCGCTCGTGCCGGACTGGAGGCGCGGGTCACCCGGGCGGACGTCGCTGCGGTGATCCGCGCCTCCCGGCTGTGACGCCGTCACGCCGTGACGCCCGTGACGTGCGGCCCGTCAGGCCGTGCGGTGCACGTGGATGACGCGGAAGCCCTTGCCGGTCGTCGCCCGGGTGACGGTGAAGCCATCGGCCAGCATCTGCTGCAACCAGCGCTGCAGCGAGTCGCCGCCGAGGTCCTTCGACACGACCAGCCAGGCGTCCCCACCCACCGCGAGCCGGGGGATCCAGGTGCGCAGGATGTCGTGCAGTTCGTCCTTGCCGACCCGGATCGGCGGGTTCGACCAGATCGTGGCGAAGGTCCGGTCCGCCGGGATCTCGGCGGGCAGCCCGACCGTGACGTTGTCCGCGCCGGCGGCCGCCGCGTTCGTCCGGGCCAGCTCGAGGACACGCTCGTTGACGTCGACGCCCCAAACGTGCGCGTCGGGGGACTGCAGCGCCATCGTGATCGCCAGCGGACCCCAGCCGCAGCCGACGTCGAGCACGTCCCCCGCGACGGCAGGAGCGGGGACGTTCTGCAGCAGCACGCCCGTGCCGCGGTCGATGCCGTCCGGGCTGAAGACGCCCGCTGCGGTGGTGAGCTCGAGCGTCCGACCGGCGAGGGTCACCCGGATCTGCCGCGGTCGTGCCGCGCTCTCCGGGGTGGCCGAGAAGTAGTGGTCGTTCGCCATGGAAGAACCGTACCGGGAACCCCGTGTGTCCCGGGGCCGCCGGAGGTACCCTGTGGACAGCATGACGGATACCCATCAGCAGGACGACCAGACCATCCACGACGACAGCGCAGACGGTGTCGTCGAACGAGTGCTGCGCAACGCCGACAAGCGCGCCGCCTCCTCCATCTTCGCGCCGGCCCAGGCGATCCAGACCCGCTCGATCGACGAGCAGGGCTGGAGCGGCGACGGCGAACAGTACGACCGTGAGGACCGTGCGGCGCTGCGCCGCGTCGGCGGCCTCTCCACCGAGCTCGAGGACGTCACCGAGGTCGAGTACCGGCAGCTCCGGCTCGAGCGCGTCGTCCTGATCGGTGTCTACCCGCAGGGCGACGCCACGGACGCCGAGAACTCCCTGCGCGAGCTGTCGGCCCTCGCCGAGACCGCCGGTGCCGTGGTGCTCGACGGGCTGTTGCAGCGCCGTCCGAACCCCGACCCGGCGACGTACCTCGGCAAGGGCAAGGCCCAGGAACTCGCGATGGTCGTCAAGGCCACCGGCGCGGACACGGTCATCGCCGACACCGAGCTCGCACCCTCGCAGCGCCGTGCGCTCGAGGACGTCGTGAAGGTCAAGGTGATCGACCGCACGGCCGTGATCCTCGACATCTTCAGCCAGCACGCCTCCACCCGCGAGGGCAAGGCACAGGTGGAGCTCGCACAGCTCCAGTACCTGCTGCCGCGTCTGCGTGGTTGGGGCGAGTCGATGTCCCGACAGGCCGGTGGTCAGGTCTCCGGCGGTGCGGGCATGGGCTCCCGTGGCCCCGGTGAGACGAAGATGGAGCTCGACCGCCGCAAGATCCACACCCGGATGGCGAAGCTCCGACGGCAGATCGCCGGGTTCACCCCGGCGCGTGAAGCCAAGCGTGCCGAGCGCAACCGCAACGAGGTGCCGAGCGTCGCGATCGCCGGGTACACGAACGCCGGCAAGTCCTCGTTGCTCAACCGCCTGACGAGCGCGGGCGTGCTCGTGCAGAACCAGCTGTTCGCGACGCTGGACTCGACGGTCCGCCGGACGACCACCGCGAAGGGTCGCGAGTTCACCTTCACCGACACCGTCGGGTTCGTCCGCAACCTGCCGCACCAGCTGGTCGAGGCGTTCCGCTCCACCCTCGAGGAGGTCGGCGACGCCGACGTCATCGTGCACATGGTCGACGGTTCGCACCCCGACCCGGCAGCGCAGCTCGCCACGGTCCGCGAGGTCATCGGAGACGTCGGCGCGCGGGACGTCCCGGAGGTCGTCGTCTTCAACAAGGCCGACCTGGTCGACGACACCCAGCGGATGCTCCTGCTCGGGCTCGCGCCGGACGCCGTGTTCGTCTCCGCCCGCACGGGTGAGGGCATCACGGACCTGCTCGCGGCGATCGAGGAGCGTCTGCCCGAGCCGGACGTCGAGCTCACCGTCGTGGTGCCGTTCTCCCGCGGCGACCTCGTGTCGCAGCTGCACGACGCCGGCGCGGTCGAGTCGCTCGACTACGTGGAAGCGGGCACGCGCCTACGGGTGCGCGTCTTCCAGCGGGAGGTCGCGGAGCTCGACCCGTACGTGGTCGCGCCGGTCCCGTCCGCCTGACGGACGGACGGCCTGACGGACGGGAGGCGCGGTGCCAGCTGGCACCGCGCCTCCCGTCCGTTCGCCCCCGGGCCGGTTCGCGAAACGCAACGAGGGCGGCTCGCCGCAACGCCATTCCGTTGCGAGGAGCCGCCCTCGTTGCGTGTTGCGGGGGTCAGAGGGAGCGGAGGACCGCCACTACCTTGCCGAGGACCGTCGCCGCGTCGCCGAGGATCGGTTCGAACGCGGTGTTGCGGGGGAGCAGCCAGGTGTGGCCGTCCCGCTGGCGGAAGACCTTGACGGTCGCTTCCTCGTCGAGCATGGCGGCGACGACGTCACCGTTCTCCGCCGTCTGCTGCGACCGGACGACGACCCAGTCGCCGTCGCAGATCGCGGCGTCGATCATCGACTCGCCGACGACCTTGAGCATGAAGAGGTCGCCCGTCCCGACGAGCTGCCGGGGGAGCGGGATGATCTCGTCGATGTGCTGCTCGGCGGTGATCGGGACACCGGCGGCGATGCGGCCGACCAGGGGGACGAGGGTCGTGGCGTCGACATCGGGGCCGTCGGAGTCGGGCGTGGGCTCGTCGACCAGGACCTCGAGCGCACGGGGGCGGTTCGGGTCACGGCGGATCCATCCGCCGAGCTCGAGCTGCCCGAGCTGGTGCGACACGCTCGACAGTGAGGAGAGCCCGGCCGCGTCGCCGATCTCGCGCATGCTCGGCGGGTAGCCCCGGCTGGCGATCGAGGCTCGGATCGCGTCGAGGATCGACTGCTGCTTCGCCGTCAACGGTTTCTGTCCGCGCAGTTCGTCCACCACGTCTCGCCCTTCGTCCGGAGTGGAACAGTGCCGCGCAGGAATGTCAGTGGTCCCCGCGAGACTTGCTCCAGTCGATCGAAACAGTATCCGACCGCTCGGCGGCGGACAAACACCTGTTCGAGCGTGTCGCAAGAAAATCCCCCAGAAATCCCCTCCCGGGGGTTGTGCAACCTCCGGGTCGAACGTATGTTCGGTACACGGCTTCGGGCGACCACCACGGTCGAGCCGACACCAACGCAAGCAGGAAGGCAACGACATGAGCACCAACGCCATCGCGGACATGCAGCACACCGCAGCACCCGTCGGGCGCACGCGCCTCCGTCTCACCCGTCGTGGGCGAGTGGTCTTCACCACCCTCGCGGCCGTGCCCGTCCTGCTGTGCGTGGGCATCGCGATGCTGAACGGCGGCCAGGCCTCGGCCGGCGACCGTGCGGCGAACGTGCACTTCGACACCGTGACGATCCAGCCGGGCGAGACCCTGTGGCAGGTCGCCGAGGACACCGCGCCGAACTCCGACCCCCGTGACTTCGTCCAGGACGTCGTGAGCCTCAACGCGTTGAACGGCTCGGCGGTGCAGGCCGGGCAAGAGATCTCGATCCCCACGCAGTACGAGCACTGAGCAGCTGCACGAGGACTGAGCAGCGGGGCCGCCGGGTTGCCGAGCTGTCGGCGGAGCGGGCGTTCGCCCGTGGCGTGACCGTCCGGACGGCCGGACCCCGTGCGGGGAGCGCGGCCTACGATGGATCAGTGGCAATCACGCTCGAAGACCTCCCCATCCGCGACGACCTGCGCGGGCAGAGCCCCTACGGCGCCCCGCAGAAGCACGTCCGCGTGCAGCTCAACGTCAACGAGAACACGCATCCGGTGCCGGAGGACGTGGCCGAGGACATCGTCGCCGCGATCCGCCAGGCACTGACGACCGTCAACCGCTACCCGGACCGCGAGTTCACCGAGCTGCGCGAGTCTCTCGCCGGGTACCTCGGCCACGGCCTGGGCGCCGAGTCGATCTGGGCAGCGAACGGCTCGAACGAGGTCATCCAGCAGCTGCTGCAGGCGTTCGGCGGCCCGGGGCGCAGCGTGCTCGGCTTCCCGCCCACCTACTCGATGCACTCGATCATCGCGTCGGGCACCGGCAGTCGCTGGATCGCGGCCGAGCGGGACGCCGAGTTCCGCATCTCACCCGAGACCGCCGTCGCCGCCGTCCAGCAGCACCGGCCCGACCTGGTGTTCCTCTGCGGCCCGAACAACCCGACCGGCACGCCGCTCGACCTCGCCACGATCGAGGCCGTGTACGACGCCACCGACGGCATCGTGATGGTGGACGAGGCCTACGCCGAGTTCATGCCCGCCGGCCAGCCCACGGCACTGACCCTCCTGCCGGGTCGCCCGCGCCTGGTGGTCTCCCGCACGATGAGCAAGGCCTTCGCCTTCGCCGGTGCCCGCGTCGGCTACCTGGCTGCGGACCCAGCCGTGATCGATGCCCTGCGCCTGGTCCGCTTGCCGTACCACCTGTCCGCGCTGACCCAGGCGGCGGCCGTCGCGGCCCTGCGTCACGCCCCGGAGATGCTCCGCATGGTGGACGACATCCGCGGGCAGCGAGACCGGATGGTGACCGAGCTCCGGGCGATGGGGTACCAGCCGCACGAGACCTGGTCGAACTTCGTCCTGTTCGGCGGGGTCGCCGACCCGCGCGCGGCGTTCGAGTCGTTGCTCGAGCGTGACGTCATCGTGCGGGACCTCGGCATCCCGAACCACCTGCGCGTCAGCGCCGGCACGACCGAGGAGACCACCGCGTTCCTCGACGCCATGCGCGCGGTCGCCGCCGAGCAGCCTCCCGTTAGGGTTGGAGCATGACCGCGCGTACCGCCGAGATCACCCGCTCGACGAGTGAGTCGAGCGTCTCCCTGTCGCTCGACCTCGACGGCACCGGCACGTCCGAGATCTCGACGAGCGTGCCGTTCTTCGACCACATGCTCACCGCGTTCAGCAAGCACTCGCTGATCGACCTGCGCGTGCAGAGCTCGGGCGACACGGACATCGACGTGCACCACACCGTGGAGGACACCGGCATCGTGCTCGGCCAGGCGCTCCGCCAGGCCCTCGGTGACCGTGCCGGGATCGGCCGCTACGGCGACGCGCTCGTGCCGCTCGACGAAGCGCTGGCCCAGGCGGTCGTCGACGTCTCCGGTCGGCCCTACCTCGTGCACTCGGGGGAGCCAGCCGGCTTCGAGTTCCACCGGATCGGCGGACACTTCACCGGCTCGATGGTCCGGCACGTGTTCGAGGCGATCACGATGAACGCGGGCATCACGGTGCACCTCCGCGTCCTGGACGGTCGCGATCCCCACCACATCGCGGAGGCCGAGTTCAAGGCCTTCGCCCGCGCGATGCGCCGCGCCGTCGAGCTCGACCCGCGCATCGACGGCATCCCGTCCACGAAGGGCACGTTGTGAGTCCCACCCGCCCGAACGTCGTCGTCCTCGACTACGGCTCCGGCAACGTCCACTCGGCGGCGAAGGCACTGGAACGTGCCGGCGCCGACGTGACCCTGTCGAGCGACAAGCAGACGGCCCTGGCCGCGGACGGGCTCCTCGTCCCCGGTGTCGGTGCCTTCGCTGCCGTCGTCGACCAGCTCGAGGGCGTGCGCGGCGGCGAGATCGTCGACCACCGGCTGGCCGGTGGCCGCCCGGTGCTCGGCATCTGCGTCGGCATGCAGGTCCTCTTCGCCCGCGGGGTCGAGCGAGGCGCCGACGTCGAGGGCCTCGGACAGTGGCCGGGTGTCGTCGAGCCGATCAAGGCCGACGTCCTGCCGCACATGGGGTGGAACACGATCGACGCCCCCGAGGACTCGGTGCTCTTCGACGGTCTCCGCGACGAGCGCTTCTACTTCGTGCACTCCTACGGCGTCACCGACTTCCCGCTCGACGCCTACGGCCCGTTCCGCGCGCCGAAGCTGACGTGGGCCGAGCACGGGGAGCGGTTCATCGCCGCCGTCGAGAACGGCCCGCTGACCGCCACGCAGTTCCACCCGGAGAAGTCCGGCGAGCCCGGCATCCGCCTGCTCCGCAACTGGGTCTCGTCGCTGTGACCCCCGATCCCGACGGGACCATGACCGAGCTCTCCACCACCCAGCCCCTCGTCCTCCTGCCCGCGGTCGACGTCGTCGACGGCCAGGCGGTGCGCCTCACCCAGGGCGAAGCCGGCAGCGAGACGGGGTACGGCGACCCGGTCGCCGCGGCCCGCACCTGGCGTGACCACGGTGCCGAGTGGATCCACCTCGTGGACCTCGACGCCGCGTTCGGCCGCGGTGACAACCGTCGGGTGATCGCGCACGCCATCCGGGAGGTCGAGGGCGTGTCCGTCGAACTGTCCGGCGGCATCCGCGACGACGCCTCGCTCGAGGCCGCCCTGGCGACCGGTGCGGCCCGGGTGAACCTCGGCACCGCCGCGCTCGAGAACCCCGCGTGGGCCGCGCGCGTGATCGGGCAGTACGGCGAGCAGATCGCCGTCGGCCTGGACGTCCGTGGCACCACCCTCGCCAGCCGGGGCTGGACCGAGGACGCGGGCGACCTCTGGGAGGTCCTGGACCGGCTCGAGGACGCCGGGTGCGCCCGGTACGTGGTCACCGACGTGACGAAGGACGGCACCCTGCAGGGGCCGAACGTCGAGCTGCTCCGCCAGGTCTGCGACCGCACCGACCAGCCCGTCGTGGCCTCGGGCGGAATCTCGACGCTCGACGACCTCCGTGCGCTCCGCGAACTCGTGCCGCACGGGCTCGAGGGTGCGATCATCGGCAAGGCGCTGTACTCGGGGGCGTTCACGCTGCCGGCCGCGCTCGACATCGCGTCGGAGTAGCCA
The DNA here is from genome assembly GCF_016907335.1 of Curtobacterium herbarum. Taxonomy (NCBI): domain Bacteria; kingdom Bacillati; phylum Actinomycetota; class Actinomycetes; order Micrococcales; family Microbacteriaceae; genus Curtobacterium; species Curtobacterium herbarum. Next base: position 2,337,580 of record NZ_JAFBBT010000001.1, on the reverse strand, counting down.
CGTGGTGGGCATCTCGAACGGCCGGGGTGCCGGCCCGGACCCCGACGAGCAGGCAGCGCCTGCCCACGACCACGCGGCTGACTCGGCCGGCAACCCGTGGGCCGGCCGGACCTTCGACGCGCACGACACCACGTTCACCGAGGACGACGGGCTGGCCGACCCCGCCCTCGTCGCCGCGATCACTGCGGTCGCGGAGGGTGGCTCGCACGCCGCCGTCGTCGCAGCCCTCCGGGACGCCCGCCTGCTCATCCCGCTCGTCGCCGAGGCCGGGGACGTCGGCGAGACCCCGGACGGCCGCGTCGTCGACAAGACCCAGGAACTCTCGATCGTCACGGTCGCCGGGCCCGACGGCCGTGCGGTGATGCCCGCGTTCACGTCGGTGGCGGCGATGCGCTCCTGGGACGCCGACGCCCGACCGATCCCGGTGGAGTCCCGCCGGGTCGCGATGGCCGCCGCGAGCGAGGACACGCAGCTCGTCGTCCTCGACCCGACGGCAGCGACCGAGTTCGTGCTCCGCCGTCCCGCGGTGTGGGCGCTCGGCCAGGACCTGCCGTGGACACCGTGTTCCGAGGACCCGGAGGTCGCGCGCGCCTTCGCCGGCACGATCGAGACCGAGCCCGCCGTGGTCCGCATCGAGCTGTCGCCCGGGGACCCGCTGTCGCGCTTCGCCGGACCCGAGCTCACCGTCGGCCTCCGACTCATCGCAGGCCTCGACCGCGAGCAGATCGCCGACCTGGTCGGACGTCTGCAGCAGCGGTGGGCGAGCGACCCGGTCATCGCGGAACGGGTCGACAGCATGCGCGTCGCGCTCCGCGCCGCCTGACGAGCCCGACCGGAGCCGGCGGAGCCGCGGCACCGAGACCGGGTAGCGGTCGATCACGGCCGGGAGGCCCGCCCTCGGTCCGCCCCGACCCGCACCCCACGCGGCGGTGCGGCCCGGCCACCCGCGACTGCGCCGGTACGATGGCCCGGTGAGCAGCATCCCGACGACAGCCTCCGGCACCGGCGACATCGTCACGGGTCCGACCGGTCGGCCCGTGCGGGCGTTCCCCGTGCCGGAAGAGCTGGACGGACACGGTCCCGCGCGCATCATCTCCCTGTGCAACCAGAAGGGCGGGGTCGGCAAGACCACCACCGCCATCAACCTCGGCGCCACGCTCGCCGAGTACGGCCGCCGCGTCCTGGCGGTGGACTTCGACCCGCAGGGCGCACTGTCCGCCGGCCTCGGCGTCCGGACGCACGACATCCCCACGGTCTACGACCTGCTGATGGGCGCCGTGAAGGACCCGAACCAGGTCATCCAGCCGACCAACGTGCCGTTGCTCGACGTCATCCCCGCGAACATCGACCTGTCCGCGGCCGAGGTGCACCTGGTCAACGAGGTCGCTCGCGAGCAGATCCTGGCGAGCGTGCTGCGGAAGGTGTCGAACGACTACGACGTCATCCTCATCGACTGCCAGCCGTCCCTCGGGCTGCTCACCGTGAACGCCCTCACCGCGGCACACGGCGTGCTCATCCCGCTCGAGTGCGAGTTCTTCGCCCTGCGCGGTGTCGCCCTGCTCATCGAGACGATCGACAAGGTGCGCGACCGCCTGAACCCGGCGCTGCTGCTCGACGGCATCCTGCCGACCATGTACGACTCGCGGACCCTGCACTCGCGGGAGGTCATGGAGCGCGTCGTCGAGACCTTCGGCGACCGGGTCCTGGACACCGTCATCGGGCGCACCGTGAAGTTCCCGGACGCGACCGTCTCGGCGCGACCGATCACGCAGACGGCTCCGGACCACGCTGCGGCCCATGCCTACCGGCAGCTGGCCCGAGAGCTCGTCGAGCGTGGCGCCGTCGCCTGAGGACCCGGCCACGAGCCTCCCGTCCGACGGAGCCGGACACGCCGACAGCGCGACCGACGCGCCGGTCGGCACCACGACCGCACCCGGGTTCCGGGTGCGTCTCAGCAACTTCGACGGACCGTTCGACCTGCTGCTGTCGCTCATCGCGAAGCACGAGCTGGACATCACCGAGGTCGCCCTCAGCGCCGTCACCGGGGAGTTCATCGCGTACGTGCGCCTCGCCTCGACGAGCGACGAACTCGACGAGGCGAGCGAGTTCCTGGTCGTCGCCGCGACCCTGCTCGACCTGAAGATCGTCGGGCTGCTGCCGCAGGGCGAACTCGTCGACGCCGAGGACGTGGCCCTGCTCGAAGCCCGCGACCTGCTGTTCGCCCGACTGCTGCAGTACCGGGCGTTCAAGCAGGCGGCGGACTGGTTCGGCGAACGCTGGGGGGCCGAGTCCCGGCGGCACGTCCGGAGCGTCCGGCTCGAGGAACGCTTCCGTGCGAGGACGCCCGAGCTGGTGTGGACGCTGTCGGTGCAGGACTTCGCCGCGATGGCGGCGCTGGCCTTCGCACCGCGCGAGATCCCGACGGTCGGACTCGACCACCTGCACGCGCCCGCGGTCAGCATCCGGGAGCAGGCGGCGATCGTGGTGTCGGTCCTCCGCACCCGCGCCGACGAGGGCACACCGGACGTGACGTTCCGGGAACTCATCGCCGGGGTCGAGCAGGCGGGTATCGTGGTGGCTCGTTTCCTCGCGATCCTGGAGCTGTACCGGAACGCCTCCATCTCGTTCGAACAACTCGAACCGCTCGGGGAACTGGTCCTCCGGTGGACCGCACTCGACTGGACGGACGAGAGCCTCGCGAACCTGGGAGCCGACTATGACGGATGACGTGCACGCGCACGGCGCTCGGTCGCGCGCCGGTGGATCCGCCGAGCCGGGCGGGGCCGACGAGATCGAGGACGCCCGTGCGCTCGAGGTCGAGCTGCGTGCGGCAGCAGCCGCGCCGGCCTCAGCCGCGCCGGCCTCAGCCGCGCCGGCCGCGGCGGCTACGGACGCGCCCGCAGACCTGCCCGCCGACGTGCCCGTCGACCGGCAGCTCGAAGCGATCCTGATGATCGCCGACCAGCCGCAGTCCCTCGTCGCGCTCGCCGCCGCCGTCGGCGCACCGGTCCCCGTCGTCCGCCAGGCCGTCGACCGCCTGGTCGCGGACTTCGACGGCGTCGACGGCACCGTCCGCCGTGGCTTCGAGCTCCGCGAGGTCGGCGGTGGCTGGCGGTTCTACGTCCGCGCCGAACTCGACGCCGTGGTCGAGCAGTTCGTCGAGGCCGAACGTCCGGCTCGCCTGTCGCAGGCAGCCCTCGAGACACTCGCCGTGGTCGCCTACAAGCAGCCGATCACCCGCTCCCAGATCGCCGCGATCCGGGCCGTCAACGTCGACGGCGTGGTCCGCACGCTCGTCGCGCGCGGCCTCATCGAGGAGTCGTTCACCGACTCCGAGACCGGCGCCATCAACTACGTCACCTCCGAGCTGCTGCTCCAGCAGCTCGGCATCAACTCGCTCGACGAGCTTCCGCTCATCTCGCCCCTCCTGGAGGACGGCGCGGACGGTTTCGGGCAGACCGGAAGGATCCCCGATGGCCGGGTATGACCAGAACGACCGTGCACGACGAGACGACGACCGCCGAGGCGGCTCCGGTCGTCCGGGCGGTGACCGGCCGGGAGGTGCGGGTCGCCGCGACGACGCACCCCGCGGACGCGACGGGGCCGGCTCCGGCGGGTACCGCGGGCGCGACGACCGTGGCGCCGGTGGCGACCGAGGTGCGGACCGCGGAGGCTACCGCGGGCGCGACGACCGTGCCGGTGGCGGCGACCGTGGTGGGTACCGCGGGGGAGACGATCGTTCCTCCGGCGGGTACCGCGGGCGCGACGACCGTCCCGGTGGTGGCGACCGTGGTGGGTACCGCGGGGGAGACGATCGTTCCTCCGGCGGGTACCGCGGGCGCGACGACCGCGCGGGTGGCGGCGACCGCGGTGGGTACCGCGGTCGTGACGAGCGTGGCGGTGACCGTCCGACGGGCGGGTTCCGCGGCGGCGATGACCGCAGCGGCGGGGGGTACCGCGGTCGTGACGACCGTGCCGCCGGTGGTTTCCGTGGGCGTGACGAGCGTGGTGGTGAGCGTCCGACCGGTGGTTTCCGTGGGCGTGACGAGCGTGGTGGTGAGCGTCCGACCGGTGGTTTCCGTGGGCGTGACGAGCGTGGTGGTGCGCGTCCGACCGGTGGTTTCCGTGGGCGTGACGAGCGTGGTGGTGAGCGTCCGACCGGTGGTTTCCGTGGGCGTGACGAGCGTGGTGGTGAGCGTCCGACCGGTGGTTTCCGTGGGCGTGACGAGCGTGGTGGTGCGCGTCCGACCGGTGGTTTCCGTGGGCGTGACGAGCGTGGTGGTGAGCGTCCGACCGGTGGTTTCCGTGGGCGTGACGAGCGTGGTGGTGAGCGTCCGACCGGTGGTTTCCGTGGGCGTGATGACCGTGGCGGTGACCGTCCGACCGGTGGTTTCCGTGGGCGTGATGACCGTGGCGGTGACCGTCCGACCGGTGGTTTCCGAGGGCGTGACGAGCGTGGCGGTGACCGTCCGACCGGTGGTTCCCGTGGGCGTGATGACCGTGGTGGCGACCGTCCGACCGGTGGCTACCGTGGCAACGACGACCGTGCTGCCGGTGGGTACCGCGGGCGTCCGGAGCGCGACTCGCGCGGTACGGACCGACGCAGCGACGAGCGCAGCGGGTTCGTGAGCCGTGACGACGACCGCGGACGCTTCGTGCGCCGCGACGACGCCGGTGACCGCCGGACCGGTGGACGCGAGGACCGTGGCGGCTACCAGGGACGCGACACGCGCGACTCCCGTGGAGGCCGTGACGAGCAGCGTGGTGGGTACCAGGGACGCGACTCCCGTGGTGGCCGTGACGACCAGCGCGGCGGGTACCGCGGGCGTGACGACCGCGGGGCCTCCCGTCGTCCGGACGACCGTGGCGCCGAGCGCGGTCCCGACCCCCGCCGCGAGGACCGTCGGAGCCCGGACGGCGCCCCGAGCAGCGTGTGGCACAACGGCCGCCGCTACGTCGGTGGCACGACGAGCCCGCGCAACGACCCCGCGCGCAAGCGGACGACGCCCCTCCCGGCCGGGGAGCGCGACGACGCCGGCCGTCCCGCCGAGGGCACGCCCGAACGCCCGATCATCCCCGACTGGGACCCGGCGGACGGGACGACGACCGACGGGGGCGAGCCGGACCTCCAGGAAGGCGGTGAGCGCCTGCAGAAGGTGATCGCCGCTGCCGGTGTGGCGAGCCGACGGGTCGCCGAGAACCTGATCTCCGAGGGCCGCGTGACCGTGAACGGCGAGGTCGCCGACATGCTCGGGCGTCGCGTCGACCCGGACACCGACGAGGTGGCGGTCGACGGCGTCCCGGTGCAGACCGACACCTCCCGGCGGTACGTGGTCCTCAACAAGCCGACCGGCGTGGTGTCGAGCATGCAGGACGAGCACGACCGTCCCGACCTGTCGCAGTACGTCGACCAGTTCGAGGAGCGGCTGTTCAACGTCGGCCGACTCGACTTCGACACCGCCGGGCTGCTCATCCTGACCAACGACGGCGGGCTCGCCCACGTCCTGGCGCACCCGTCGTTCGGTGTGACGAAGACCTACGTCGCGAAGGTCGACGGCAACATGGTCCCCTCCACGCTGCAGATGCTGCTCGAGGGCATCGACCTGGAGGACGGCCAGATCGCCGCCGACAAGGCGCGGCTGCTCGAGTCCTCGCGCGGGGAGTCGCTCGTCGAGATCACGCTGCACTCCGGCCGCAACCGGATCGTGCGCCGCATGCTCGAGGCGGTCGGGCACCCGGTCCTCGAACTCGTGCGCCGGTCGTTCGGCCCGCTGCAGCTCGGCAGCCTCGCGCCCGGCGAGGTGCGCGAGCTGACCACGGTCGAGCTCGGCAAGCTGCTCGGCATCGCCCGGACCGCGGACACCCGCACCGGGGACGACGACGCCGAGAGCACCGACTGACCGTCGCGGGCTGACCGTCGCGGGCAGACCGCGACACGGACGGCGCCGGGCCCGGTGGGGACTTCTCCACAGGCCCGGCGCCGTCCTGCTGCCCGGCACCTGTGCTCGATAGGCTTGCCGGGTGACCGACGCCAGCACGACCGCGACCGACGGAGAGCCGTCGCGCGCAGACATCGACCGCCGTGTGCGCGGGCCGGTGCGGATCGTCGGCACCGGACTGCTCGGTGCCTCGATCGGGCTGGCCCTGCGCGACAAGGGGGTGGAGGTCGTCCTCGACGACGTCTCCCCGGCCGCGCTGGCGCTCGCCGTCGACTACGGTGCCGGACGGCCGCCGGCAGCGGGGGACGAGCCCGAGCTCATCGTCGTCGCGGTCCCACCGGACGTCACCGCCACCGTCGTCGAACGCGAACTCCGCGCACACCCGAACGCCGTCGTCACCGACGTCGCGAGCGTCAAGTCCGGTCCGCTCGACCGACTCCGAGCCGCGGGGGCGGACGTCTCGCGCTACATCGGCTCGCACCCGATGGCCGGCCGCGAACGCAGCGGTCCGACCGCCGCCCGGGCCGACCTGTTCATCGGGCGTCCCTGGGTCATCGCCGGGCACGACGACATCAGCCACCAGCGCGCAGCCGTGGTCGAGCACCTGGCCCTCGACCTCGGCGCGACCGTCGTCCCGATGGACCCCGAGTCGCACGACCGGGCCGTCGCCGTCGTCTCCCACGCGCCCCAGCTCGTCGCGACGCTGATGGCCTCGCGCCTCCGCGACGCTCCCGGCGAAGCCCTCGGCCTGGCCGGCGGCGGTGTCCGCGACGTCACGCGCATCGCCGCGAGCGACCCCGGTCTCTGGGTGCAGATCATCGGTGCCAACGCGGAGCACATCCGCCCGGTGCTCGCCGACCTCCGTGACGAACTCGACCGGGTGCTCACAGCGCTCGCCGACCCCGCCGCGGCCGGGTCCCCGCGCGCCATCGCCGAGACGATGGCCTCGGGCAACCGCGGCGTCGAGCGACTGCCCGGCAAGCACGGGTCCACCGCACGTTTCGCCCAGGTCGTCGTCCTGATCGACGACCGACCCGGGCAGTTCGCCGAACTCCTCACCACCATCGGGGAACTCGGCATCAACCTCGAGGACCTGCGCCTCGAGCACTCGCCCGGAGCGCAGATCGGCATCGTCGAGGTGTCGGTCGTCCCGGAGCACGAACAGCGACTCGTCGAGGAACTCGAGGGTCGCGGATGGAGGATCGCAGCAGCATGGGCCTGAACGACAACGACACCACGCTCGAGTCCGGCGTCACCGGCGGCCCGGACGCCCCCGACTCCGGTCTCCCGACGCCCGTGGACCAGCCCGGGCCCCTCGGCGGCGGCGACGTCACCGGCGGCCCCGGCGGTCAGGGCGGCGGTGAGCTCGGCTCGACGCGCGACCCGATGCCGGCCGGTCTGCCCGCCGGTGCCTTCGTGGCGAAGTTCGTCATCGCCGTCGACGGCCCCGCCGGCAGCGGCAAGTCCAGCGTCTCGCGGGCCGCAGCCCGTGCGCTCGGCTTCGGCTACCAGGACACCGGTGCCGCCTACCGCGCGCTCGCCTGGCACGCCCTGCAGCGGGGGGTCGACCTGGACGACGCGGCTGCGGTCGTCTCGGCCTTCGACTCGTTCGACTACGCGATCGGCACCGACCCCGACGACTACTTCGTGCGGGTCGGCGGGGTCGACGTGACGGACGACATCCGGACGCCCGAGGTCACCGCCGCGGTGGCGCACATCGCGAAGCTGCCGGAGGTCCGCGCGAAGCTCGTCTCGCTGTTCCGGCAGGTCATGCGGATGGCCGACGGGCAGGGCATCATCACCGAGGGCCGCGACATCACCACGGTGGTCGCGCCGGACGCCGAAGTCCGCATCCTGCTGACCGCCGACGAATCCGTTAGGATGGCACGTCGGTCGGCAGAGGTCACGACCCAGTCGGCCGAAGAGACCTCGGCCGCCCTCGCCCGTCGGGACGCTGCCGACGCGAAGGTCGTCGACTTCATGAACGCCGCCGACGGCGTCACCACCCTCGACTCCACCGACCTCGACTTCGACCAGACCGTGCAGGCGGTGGTCGACCTGGCCCGCTCGGCCACGAACTGACAGCAACCCGGCCACACGGCCGCACCTGAACCACGAACACGCGGCCCACCGGCCGCCGGCAAGGAAACCACCATGGCGCAGCTGGACGACCGAAGCGACGACGACTTCCCCGAGTACGACGACTCGCTCGGAGAGCGGCTCGCCGGCATCGATGACGCCGAAGCGGACCAGCGTGCAAGCGCGCTCCGCGTCGGCCTGGACGAGTACGACCTGGACGACGAGGACCTCGCGCTCCTCGAAGCCGGCAAGCTCGGGGTCGACGGCGTCGCGTACCTGCCGGCGCTGCCGGTGCTCGCGATCGTCGGCCGCCCGAACGTGGGCAAGTCGCAGCTCGTGAACCGCATCCTCGGCCGACGCGAAGCCGTCGTGCAGGACACCCCCGGTGTCACGCGTGACCGGGTCAGCTACAAGGCCGAGTGGAACGACAAGCGCTTCACCATCGTCGACACCGGCGGGTGGGAGCCCGACGCCAAGGGCATCAACGCGTCGGTCGCCGCCCAGGCCGAGGTCGCGATCGACCTCGCCGACGCGGTGCTCTTCGTCGTCGACGTCACGGTCGGCATCACCGCCACCGACGAACACGTCGTCAAGATGCTCCGCGGCACCGACCGTCCGGTCATCGTCGCGGCGAACAAGTCCGACGACGAGCGCCGTGACCTCGAGGCGTACGCGCTGTGGAACCTCGGCCTCGGCGAGCCGCACCCCGTCTCGGCCCTGCACGGCCGTGGCGTCGCGGACCTCCTCGACCTGATCATCGCGACGCTGCCGGACGTGTCCGCGGTCGCCAAGCAGGAGATCGGCGGCCCCCGTCGCGTCGCCATCCTCGGCCGCCCGAACGTCGGCAAGAGCTCGCTGCTCAACAAGGCCGCCGGCGAAGAGCGCGTCGTCGTCAACGAGCTCGCGGGCACGACCCGTGACCCGGTGGACGAGCAGATCGAACTCGGCGGCAAGACCTGGCGCTTCGTCGACACCGCCGGCATCCGGAAGCGCGTGCACCTGCAGCAGGGTGCCGACTTCTACGCCTCGCTCCGCACCACCGCCGCACTCGAGAAGGCCGAGGTCGCGGTCGTCGTCCTCGACGTCACCGAGCCGGTGTCCGTCCAGGACCTGCGCATCATCGACCTGGTCCTCGAGTCCGGTCGTGCCCTGGTCCTGGCCTACAACAAGTGGGACCTGCTGGACGACGAGCGCCGCCGCTACCTGGAGCGCGAGATCGAGCAGGACCTGGCGCACGTCGCCTGGGCCCCGCGCGTGAACATCTCCGCCCGCACCGGCCGACACCTCGAGAAGCTCGTGCCGGCCCTCGAGACCGCACTCGAGTCGTGGGACACCCGCATCCCGACCGGCAAGGTCAACGCCTTCGTCGCCGAACTGGTCCAGGAGCACCCGCACCCGGTCCGCGGCGGCAAGCAGCCCCGCATCCTGTTCGCCACGCAGGCGTCGAGCCAGCCGCCGACGTTCGTGCTCTTCACCTCGGCGTTCCTCGACCCGCAGTACCGCCGGTTCATCACCCGGCGCCTCCGCGAGGTCTGGGGCTTCGACGGCACGCCCATCGTCGTCAACATGCGAGTGCGCGAGCGTCGGAAGCGCTGATCGGCCATGTCCGCGCCACGAGGGGAGCGATCGACGTCACGACGTCGATGGCCCCTCGTGGCCGGGCTCGGGCTGCTCGTCGTCGTCGCCGTCGGTGCGGTCGCGCAGTGGCACGCTCCGGACGGTGGGACGTCGATGTCGGCGTCGGCGTCGCCGTCTGCTCCTGATCCGTCCGCGAGAGCGGACGACGCCGGGATCTCGATCGGCGACGGGTTCATCCCGGACGAGACGACGGCGTCCGCCACCGGGCAGTCGACCTGTGGCGGCCAGCCGGCCGACGTCGATCCGGCAACCGGTGTCGACAGTGCTGGTGCCGGCAGCGCTGGTGCCGGCAGCGCTTGTGGTGACCGCGCTGGTGTCGGCAGCGCCGGTGACGGCAGCCCGAGCGGCGACGCGACCGGCACCATGAGCGTGGTGGACGCCGCCACCGGGCTCCCGGTCGACGCGGCACCGGCCCCAGGCCCGTGGTGGCGACGTGTCCTGCCGATCGCGGGTGACCTCGTCCCGATCCGCGGCGCGGTCCGGGGGAACGTCCGCCTGCAGGTCGTCGGGGAGCAGGTCGTCCAGGTCACCCTGACCGGCGTCCAGGTCACCGCGGTACCCGGTTCGACCAGATCGCACGTCGGCGCGGTGCGGGTCCAGCTGTCCGCGGGCGACGTCATCGGCACCGAGCGAGCGCAGTGGACCGGCGACGACGTCCCCGCCGACTTCGGCTCGTTCACGCCGGACGGCGAACACCCCGTGCTGGTCATCGTCGACCCGCAGGACCTGCCGCCCGTGGTGCACTCCGTCCTCCTCGTCGACGCCGACACCGGAGACCTGCTCGGCGGCGCCGAGCTGCTGCCCGTCTTCTGACCGGACCTGCGCGGCGGGGGAGGGCGCGCCTCCAGGCCGGCACCGGACCCGCGGCCGATGGGACTCTCAGCCGTCCAGGAGGCCCGTGGCAGCGCCGCCCCGCCGGATGCGGCACCATGGGACGGTGACGCAGCGACCCTCCGGCCTGGCAGCGACCGCTGACCGGGCGTGGAACCGGCTCCGCCTGGACCGCCTGGCCGGCGGCCGGCAGGGCGGCTACGTCATCCGCGAGGACATGCTCGCCCACCCCGACACGGTCCGTTCGTTCCGGTGGATCCGGTGGCTGCTCGTCGCCGAGACCGTCGTCGGGCTGACCGCGATCGTCGTCGCCGTGCTGCTGACCCGCGCCGGACAGCCGGTGCCGTGGGCGGTCTGGTTCCGGGCGACGGTGGTGCTGCTCATCACCCTGACGCTCTACGTGTTCGCGTGGCGGGCACAGCTCGGGTACTACTGGGCCTACCAGCGGCTGCGGCTGTTCAGCCGGATCTTCCCGATCGTGACGCTGGTGATCGCGGCGATCCCGGGCCTCTACCCGTTCTGGATGGTGATCGAGCAGATCGTGTTCTCGGTCCTGATGGTGGGGATCGGCGACGTGCTGACCAGCGACCACATGCGGCTCACGTTCCCGAAGCCGGTGCGCCGGCAACCGTAGGCCCCGGGCAGATGCAGCACCGAGGAGCATCGTGGGGGCCATGACCACGACATCGCTCCCAGGCGGCACGTTCCGCCTCGCCGACGACCTCGAACTCACCCGCGTCGGGTACGGCGCCATGCAGCTCGCCGGACCGCACGTGTTCGGTCCGCCCGCCGACCGCGACGAGGCGCTCCGGGTGCTGCGGACCGTCGTCGAGCTCGGCATCACCCACATCGACACCGCCGAGTTCTACGGCCCGCACGTCACGAACGAGCTCATCCGCGAAGCGCTCTCGCCGTACGGGGACGACGTGCACATCGTCACGAAGGTCGGCTCGGTGCGGGACGCCAAGGGCAACTGGGTGCCGACCCGGCAGCCCGACGACCTGGTGGCACAGGTGCACGAGAACCTGCGCACCCTCGGGCTCGAGCAGCTCGAGGTCGTGAACATCCGGATGGGCGGGTTCGACGCTCCGGAGCCGGGCTCGATCGCCCCGCAGGTGGAGGCGCTCGCCCGCCTGCAGGAGGAGGGGCTGGTCCGTCACATCGGGCTGTCCACCGTCAGCGCCGAGCAGCTCGCCGAGGCGCAGAGCTACGCGCCGATCGTCTGCGTGCAGAACATGTACAACGTGGCCCGTCGTGAGGACGACGCCCTCGTCGACCTCACCGCGTCGCAGGGGATCGCGTACGTGCCGTACTTCCCACTGGGCGGGTTCTCGCCGATACAGTCCGGGGCGCTCGACCGGGTCGCGGAACGGCTGGAGGTGTCGCGCCTGACGGTGGCGCTGTCGTGGCTGCTCCAGCGGTCCCCGAACATGCTGCTGATCCCGGGGACGTCCTCGGTGGACCACCTGCGGGACAACGTCGCGTCGGCCGGATTCGCGCTGCCGGACGACGCCGTCGCCGAGCTCGACGCGATCGGGTCGGCCGCGTAGGTCGGCCCCGGCCGTCAGGCCACGGTGGCGAGGGCGAACGGCAGCACGGCCGACGCTCCGGCTCGTCGGAGTTCCCGCCCCGCCACCGTCATCGTCCACCGGCTGTCGACCAGGTCGTCGACGAGCAGGACCGGTCCCTCGTGGGCCTGCAGCGCGGCCGCGAGTTCCGGTCCGATCACGAAGGTGTCCCACACCCCCGACAGCCGGTAGGCGCTGTTCGTCGCACCGTCACCACGCGGTGTTCCGCCGTCGCGCTCGAGGGTGCCGAGGTGCTGCAGCCGGCCGATCGAGGACAGCGCCTGCGCGAGCGAGGCGACGAGCTGCGGCCGGGAGCGCGAGGACATCGCGACGACCCCGGTCGGCCGGGTCTCCCACGGCCAGTCCTTGAGCGCGCGGACACAGCCGTCGACGAGTTCACGGGACACCGGTGCGTCCGGGGTGGCGTTCGCGAACAGGGCACGGAGCGGGCCACCCCAGCCGAGGTCGGTGAGGCGGGCGACGGCACGACCCGGGGCGACGAGTTCGCCGGCCGGGATCTTGCCCTTCACGGCGACGCCGAGCGACGCCATGCCCGAGGGCCACTGCGCCCGCGGGGCGATCTCGACGCCGACCTGGTCGAGGGCGTTCGCGGCCCCCGTGCGGTCGGCGTCCGAGACGTCGGTCGGGTACCAGGCCCCGGCGCAGTTGTCACACCGCCCGCAGGGTTCGGCGGTGGGGTCGTCGAGGTCCTGCTGGAGCAACTGCATCCGGCACGCGCTGGTCGACTCGTAGGTGAGCATCGACGCGGCCTCGGCAGCGCGTGCGGCGGCGACCCGCTCGTAGCGTGCGGCGTCGTACTCCCACGGCCGACCGGTGGCGACCCAGCCGCCACCGACGCGACGGACGGCGCCGTCGACGTCGAGCACCTTGAGGAGCAGTTCCAGCGTCGACCGCTTGATGTCGACGAGCCCTTCGAGCGCGACGGTCGACATGGCGCTGTCGGTGGAGAGCGCTCCGAGCACGGCGGAGGCGCGGGACTCGGTCGGCATCGAGGCGCTGGCGAAGTACTGCCAGATCTCCTGGTCCTCACGCCCCGGCAGCAGCAGCACGTCGGCGTTGTCGGTGGCACGCCCGGCACGACCGATCTGCTGGTAGTACGCGACGGGGGAGGACGGGGCGCCGATGTGGACGACGAAGCCCAGGTCGGGCTTGTCGAACCCCATGCCGAGTGCACTGGTCGCCACGAGCGCCTTCAGCTCGTTGTTCTTCAGCTGCCCTTCGAGCTGCTCGCGTTCGTCGTTGTCGGTCCGGCCGGTGTAGGCGCGGACGGCGTACCCGGATTCGCGGAGGAGCCGGGCGATGTCCTCGGCCGCCGAGACGGTGAGCGTGTAGATGATGCCGCTGCCGGGCAGGTCGCCGAGGTGGGCGAGCAGCCAGCCGAGACGGGCGCGGGCGTCGGGCAGCGTCAGCACCCCGAGCCGCAGCGAGGCGCGGGCGAGCGAGCCGCGGATGGTGAACACCGGGTCCTCGGGCCCGGCGGTCAGCTGTTCGGCCACGTCCTCGACCACGCGCTCGTTCGCGGTCGCCGTGGTCGCGAGGACGGGCACACCGTGCGGCAGGGACCGGATGAGCTCGGCGAGACGTCGGTAGTCCGGCCGGAAGTCGTGGCCCCAGTCGGAGATGCAGTGGGCTTCGTCGACGACGAGCATGCCCATCCGTCCGATCAGCGCCGGTAGCTGTTCGTCGCGGAACTTCGGGTTGTTCAGGCGCTCGGGGGAGACCAGCAGCACGTCGACCTCGTCACGGGCGAGGGCGGCCTGGGTCTCGGTCCACTCGTGTGCGTTCGCGGAGTTGATCGACACCGCTCGGACCCCGGCCCGGGCCGCGGCGGCCACCTGGTCGCGCATCAGCGCGAGCAGCGGTGACACCAGGACGGTCGGCCCACCGCCCCGACGACGGAGCAGCAGGGTGGCGAGGAAGTAGACGGCGGACTTGCCCCACCCGGTGCGCTGCACGACGAGCGCCCGCTGCCGGTGCTCGACCAGCGCGGAGATGGCTTCGAGCTGCCCGGGGTGGAAGACCGCGTCGACCCGACCCGTCAGCGCCTGCAGGGCCTCCTGCGCCTCGGCCGCGACGGCAGCGGACGGTGCCGTGGTGGACGGCACCGCGGCCGCAGGCACGGCCGCAGCCGGCGGGACGGGGGAAGCAGCAGGTGAACTCATGCCCCCATGCTGTCAGGACCGACCGACGAACCCGGCCACGGGCCTTCCGGCTGTGGAGAACCCGCGCCCGCTCACTGGTAGGTGACCAGCGACGGCGTCGGTTGCACCTGGGACATGGTCTGTTCCGGCGTGAGCATCGGCGTGTCCTCGTCGTAGAAGTTCTTCCAGCCCCAGTGCAGCCCGTCCGGTCCGCCGGCGTGCAGCGCCTTCCACGTCGCCTGCTTGTCCGGCTGCGACCCCTGCCCGTCGACGTGCACGAGCAGGTCGAGCTCCGGGTGGGACGCCAGCGAACCGCGGTCGGACACCATCGAGGACCGGAACTGGTGCAGGACGAGCGCCTTCGGCGGCAGCCCCTCGCGTCGGACGAGCCCGGCGAGCCACTTCGACACGCCGTTCACCTCTGCGGCGCTGACCGTGCCGATCTGCTGGAGCGGCACCTGGTCCGGGCCGAGCCGCCACTCCGGGTCGAGCGCCAGCCACACGTCCGGTCGCCGCAGCAGCGACTCGTACCGCTTCGCCTGCGACAGGAAGTCACTCCGCCCGGGCTGGAGGTCGATGATCGTCGGCATGCCCGCCCGGTGCGCGGCGTCGACGTACGGCTCGAGGGTCGACACCGGGAGCTCCCGCGAGTAGTCACCGTCGTCCCCGGCCTCGCCCGCCGCGACCGTCGCGATCACCTCGAACGCGGGCGTCACCGGCACGTCCGACAGTCCGCGGTACTCCGCGGCCAGCTTCCGGGCCCGCGCGACACTCGCGGCCGGGTCCTGCTCGCCGAGGACGCCGAGCACCGGAGCCCCGGGCGCGCCGTACAGTGCCGTGTACCGGTGACCGTCGAACGGCCGCTGCCCGCCCGAGCCGATCCGGTACCCCGTCTGAGCCGCCCGGACCACCCACTTCGGGTCCCCGAGGTCCGCGAACGCCGCCCCGAGCAACAGCGTCGGATGGCCCGCCGCCCGGTGCATCGCCCGGACGACCGTGCCCGACGCGGCCGGGTCCGACACGCCCGAGGGCATCTCCACCAGCTGCGCGCCGGCAGACCGGGCGGTCGCCACCGCGGCAACGTCGTCCGACCGGTCCGCCACGAGCACCGTCTGCCGGGAGGCCCGCCCCACCTCAGCCCGCCGGCCCGCCTCCGGTGCGTCCCGCTCCGGCATCTGCGTGTCGAGGGTCACGTCTCCGACCGCCCGGTACCAGGACGCGCCGAGCCGCTCGAGCTCGGTGCCCACAGCCTTGGTCGACGCCGTCGAGCCGGGGTCGACGAGCAGGGCCGGCACGTGCGCGCGGACCGCGGCACTCGCTGCCTTCCGCACCGCGTCGGCATCCCCGGCCGGTGCGACGACGGCACCGGGAGCGGACCGAAACAGGGCGCGACTCGCCCGGACCGAACGCTCCGCGGCCGACTGCTGCGCCACCACCGTCACGGCGTTCGACGCAGCGCGGGCCAGCGTCGGCCGCGGGGCCGGCGCAGCACCTGAACAGGCGGCCACCCCGAGCACGAGACCGGCCACGGCGAGTGCGAGCAGAGAACGGACAGGACGAGAACGCATCGGCCCACCCTAGGAGCCGAGCAGTGGTCACCCTGAGAACCACATCCGTGCCGTCTCGTAGAACGGGAGCATGCACCGACAGGCCGACGACCGACCGATCATCGGGCCGGTTGCGGCTCCCGACCTGCACTGCATGACCCTCAACCTGCGCCGGAGCGTGCCCCGACCAGCGGGACACCCGGACTCGTGGGAGCACCGCCGCGACGCCGTGGTCGCGCTCGTCGCCTCCGAAGCGCCCACCGTCCTCGCCGTCCAGGAGGCCCTCCGCCCCCAGGCGGTCGACCTCGCCACCGGCATCGGGTCGCGCTGGGAAGCCCTGCTGCTCGGACGGGACCGGTACGGCGACGGCGAGGCCGTCGGGCTCCTGGTCGACACCGAGCGCTGCTCCGTCGTCGAGCGCCGGTCGTGGACGATGTCCCGCACACCGCTCCGCCCCGGCTCCCGGTCCTGGGCGACCGCCTTCCCCCGGCACGCCGTCGGGGCCGTCCTCGACGACCACGCGACCGGTCGGCGCTTCCTCGCCCTCGCCACCCACCTCGACGTCGCATCGCCCTGGGCACGCCTCCGCTCCGCGCAGCTGCTCGGCCGGATCGTCGCCCAGTCCGGCCTGCCCGCTGTCGTCATGGCCGACTACAACGCACCCGCCGGGTCGGCGCCGTGGCGCGCACTGGCGGAGGCGGGCGTCCCCGACACCTGGGGGCGGGCCTCCCGGCACGAGACGGCGGAACTCGGCACGTACGCCGCCTACCGGGAGCCGCGTGCCGACAAGCCGCGCATCGACGGTGTGCTCGCCACCGAGGACGCCGACGTGTCCCGCGTCGCCGTCTCCACCCGGCGACCCGGGGGAGTGTGGCCGTCCGACCACCTCGCCGTGCACGCTGTGCTGTCCTTCGGGACCACCGCGTGATCGCGACCCTCGGGACGACGTTCCTACGTCGGCCGCACGGTGCCGTCTGGGCTGCCGACGTGTTGCGGGTCCTGACGCTCCTCAGCGTGCCCGTCGCCACGGCCGTGTGGGGCGGTGTGGCGTTCGCCGTGATGTCGCTCGCGCTGCTCGGCGCCGTCGTCCCGCGCATGCTCGGGCTGCGGCCGACGTTCGACACGGCCGTCGTGCTGCTCAGCCTGGTCGCCGCGTGGAGCAGCGCGCTCGACTGGTACACGACCGTGTTCCTCTGGGACAAGCTCGTCCACGTCATCCTGGTCGGACTGCTCGCGGCGCTGCTCGTCGTGATCGCCTCGGACCTCGGCGTCGTCGCGTCGGCCCCACGCGCTGGCGTGCTGCTCTCCGCCCTCGTCGCGCTCGCCGCCGGGATGGCGGTCGGCTCCGTGTGGGAGATCGGCGAGTGGCTCGGCCACAACTTCGTCGACGACACGATCGTCGTCGGCTACGACGACACGATCGGGGACCTGGCCGCGGACGGGCTCGGGGCGCTGCTCGCCGGGTTCGCGCTGCCGTGGCTGTCGCGGGAGCGGCGGATCGTGCCGCCGGTGCACCCGCGGGCCTGACGCGCCCGGGTCCGGTCCCGTGGCGCGGTGGGGCTCGCGCTTCCGCTATGCTTGACGGGCTGCTCCACGCTCGGTCGGGTGTGGGGCAGGGCTCGCGGTCTCCCTGGTGGAGACGGGGTCTGGGTCCTCCGGGACTCGCGGGCTGTAGCGCAGCTTGGTAGCGCACTTGACTGGGGGTCAAGGGGTCGCAGGTTCAAATCCTGTCAGCCCGACCGAAGGGGCGAGTCACCAATCGTCTGAAGAACTGGCCACAACGAAGAAGCCCATCGAGCATCTCGGTGGGCTTCTTTGTTGCGTCCGGGAAGGTGCCGGGGCGGTCGGGACTCTTCGTTGTTTCCTTCCATGCGGCAGCAGCTTGCGCCGGACTGCAGCCGCGACCAGGAACATCACGATGATGTGGGTCTGTGAAGCGCGACTGATCGGCTACCGGGCAGACGCTTGCACGACCCCCCTCGGTCAGGCAGGTGACAGCGCCGCAGGTGATGACGCCGACGGGAACGAGCGTGAACCGAGCCCACGGTTTCCACCAGTCTGCGCGCGCCAAGTTGTACCCGAGGCCGGTAGACGTAGCGGTCGAGCCTCCAGATCAACAAGAGTTCGACAGTTGTACTCCTCCATGACGTGGGTGACACCGGTCCGCCCCCGCGGGCCACCTTGTCGTGTGGTCAACGCTCCCGGACCGGGTCGCTCCACTTCGGGAACGGCTCCGAGACTCCGGGTTCGGACTCTTCTGGGAAGTTCGCGGGGTCGCGCAGCGAGATCGCCTTGATGAGCGCCGGAGCATCACGCGCCCAGAAGGCCTCGCTGTACACGCCGAGCGAGCTCAGCCCGTTCGGCCGGACGCTCCAGGTCACCCACCATCCGTCACCGGTGTCGGCGCTGACCTCGTGATCTGTTCCGACCTTCGCGCTGCTGGATCGCCACCCTTCTTCGTCGAAGTAGCGCTGCATCGGTTCAAGGTCCTGCTCCGCGCCGGTCGCCCCGTCGGGTTTGATGATGCGGACGGCTCTGAAGGAGTACGAGTTCTGCGTGGTCGCGCCCTCCGGCGCCTCGCCGAAAGCACCGTCGCCGGCGGGAAGTGGGCGGACGTCGCCACCGTTCCAGTACCAGGTGCCGTCCGAGATCTGCCGCTGCGCGGAGGCGAGGACCACCTGCCCGTGCTCGTACCGCTCGCCGGCCAACTCGAACTCGTCCTTCAACGACAGATCGGCGACCTGTGCCTGCGTCTTGCCTGCTGCGTCTCGTGCGTCCTGTCCGGTCACGTCGTCTCCTCTGCCTGCGCCACCCGGGGCGCATCCGGTCGTCGCGAGCACCAGGGCCGCGAGCATGGTCACGATGGCACCGCGCAGTCGTGGACGGGTCACAACGGTCATTGCCCCATCTTCCCGTCTGCGACGATCTGAGCGAGCGTGTGGAGTAACGCGCCTGCGGCGCGGGCGGCCGCGATTGCGCAAGGGGTGTCGGCGTGCAGGAGGCCGGCGGAGTGTTCTCCGCCGGCCTTCTGGGTTCAGGTGCCGAGTCAGCCCTTCAGGGCGTCTTCGAGTGTGAGGGAGGCGGGGAGATCGTCGCCTTCGTCGCTGGGAGCCTTGGTGAACAGGGTGCTCTCGGTGACGGCAGCGTTCCGTGCGGCGGTGTTCTGCTTGCTCTCGTAGACACCAGCTGTGCCGCCGGTGACGGAGAACTGGCTGGCGAGCTCGCCGTCGAGCCCCGACGGCGACAGGTACAGCAGGTACGTCTTGCCCTGCTCGAGCATCGCGCCGGGACCGGGGTTCCCTGCGCTGCCGTGCTGGCGAACGACGACGGTTGATCCTGCGGGGTGGCTGGCGTCGGTCTTCGCGGTTGCGCTCACTTCCACGGTGGAGAGGGTGAACTCGCTGCCGCCGGGGATGTCGTTGGCAGTCTTCTGGTCCTGGACGATGCCGCTGAACACGATGCTGCTGTCGGCTGCGAGGGCGGGTACGGAGTCGTACAGTTCGACTCGGGAGCCAGCGGAGTGCGGCGAGGAGCATCCGGTGAGAGCGATGGCGCTGAGGGTGAGGACGCCTGCTGCTGCGGCGACGGTGATGGTGCGGTTCATGGTCTGCTCCCTCAGTACATCTTGTTGATGCCGGCGACTTCGTCGGAGGTGAGGTTTCTCACTCCAGCCTTGTGTGCGACCGGGGGTGACGTGATCGAGTCCGAGTCCCTGGCCGAGTTCGTGGAGCCTGATGACCTTGATGTTCGCGGTCGTCTTCCCGAGGCGTCGCGACGAGGAAGAACCCCGAGACTGTGCGACAGCAGCCTCGGGGCTCTTCCGGTGTCAGTGGTGCGATCGCGCGCCCTGGTGCACACCGGCTCGTGTCTCGTTGTGCTGGCGGCGTTGGGCGAGGAGTCCGTCGATGGCGGCCACCACGGCGACGATGAGCAGCAGCCAGCCGATGAACGCTGGGTCCTGCACACCGATGAGGTACGTGACGCCGATGAGAGCAGTCACGACCGCGGCGACGTAGGCGCGGAGATGCCGCTCTTGGTGCCAGGGGCGGTGGGGCTTGTTCAGTGGTTCGCTGCGCATGTGTTGGTCCACTTCTTGCAGTTCTTCACGGAGCAGGAGGTGCAGACGATACTCGCGCAGAGGAATCCTGCGACCGGGCTGCGGTCGTGCGGTCGTGCGGTAGCGCATCGCGACCCTCGCCATGCCCGCCAGGACGGTTGCTGCGGCGAGTGCTCAGTAGGTGAACGGAGTCGCGGTTGGTTGACGTCGTGCCGCCACCTGGCCACCCGGCCGTCCGGCGACGAGCGCGGTCAGCGTCGCGCGAAGACGAAGTCCGGTTCCGGTTTGTCCGTAGTCCCCGAGTAGAAGCCGAGTGAGAAGGACTTCGCGGAGAAGCCGTCGAAGTCCCGGTATGCCACGCTGAAGAGTTGTCCGTCGCTGTCGAGCTCGAGCATTCCCTGCTCTTCGTCGAGCACAGACCACGTGCCGCTAGCTGAGATCGAGCTGGAACCCGGGTTCGACAGACATGCCTCGAGCTCGGGGCCACCAGATGACTTGTTGCACACGAGGACGGCGGGGAAGTTGCGCGCCTTGAACTTCCCGTTCTCGGACAGGACGAGAGCCGCGGTTGCGGCGCCGGATTTCTCGATCCACGTCCCGGGAAGTCGCTCCTCGAATGCCCGGTGGGTCGGGGTGCTCCCGAACGGTGCTCCACTGCAAGCGGTCAGGAGTACTGAGGTCAGTGCGATCGTCAGAACTGTCAAACCTTTCCTGCGGATCAGCACTGCACCGTCTCCTTCCGGACGAACTCTTCTGTGACGCGAGAAGTTGACCCGCTCTCGCCAGCAGCACGTCTGAGGCCATTGTGATCGAAACCCTTGAACCGCGGGGGAGGCCCGAGCGCGGTCCCGCATCGAGGCTGCGGGCATCGCTGTCCGCTGCGGCTTCGGAACGCAGCCGCTGACGGACGGGAGGCCCGGTGCCAGCTGGCACCGTCCCTCCAGGCCGGGCCGTCACCCCGCTGGCGCGGTGCGCCGGTACCGGAGACGGGTCGGGGTGAGTTGAACCAGCCGGGCGGTGATGAACGAGTGTCGTAACGTCACTGTCATGACTGATCTGCAAGCAGCCGCCAATGGTGATGTCGACCATCCTGCGATGCCGAAGACCGGCGAGGAGATCGCAGCAGACGCCGCGGCCTGTGTCGAGGCCGGGGCGACCCTCCTGCACCTGCACGCGTTCGACGAGCATGGTGAGGAGACTCTCGAAGCTGTGCCGGTGGGCCGGATGCTCACGGCGGTCCGCGCGGCGTGTCCGGGCGTCCCGATCAACGTGACGACCTTCGCTTCCATCGTTTCCGACCCCGTTCATCGTCTTCGCCTCGTCGACGGATGGACGGTGCTGCCAGATCTCATCGCTGCGAATCAGGGGGAGGAGGGCATCGACGACGTGAGCGCGCTCCTCTCAGCACGAGGCGTCGGGATCGAAGCGTGTGTCCTGAGCGTCGACGATGTCCGCACGTTCCTGCGCCGCGGGTCCTGGTCGCGCTTCGCCCGGCTGGTGGTCGAACCGCTGGAACCCGTCCCGGAAGACGCGGTGGCCCTCGCAGAAGAGATGGAATCCGAACTCCGACCGGCAGGAGTGCGCCTGCCCGAGCTGCATCACGGTGTCGGAGCAGCGTCCTGGACGATCATGCGACGTGCGGTCAGCAGCGGGCACAGCATCAGGACCGGGCTCGAGGACACCCTCGTGCTCGAGGATGGTTCACCGGCGGTGTCCAACGCGCAGCTCGTCGCCGCCGCGTCCGCGATCGTCCACGGATCGGAGCGGGAGCGGAGCGAACTGAGCCGGTGAGGTTCGAGAGTCTCTGGGGGGCTGACTTCGGCCATCGATCACGCTGAGCGGGCGGCTGTCCGCGGCCGCTGCCGCTGCCGCTCATAGAATCGCAGGATGCCCGATCCTCGTCGTCTCCCGCTGTGGGCGGGACGGACGGCCGCGCTGCTGGGGATCGTGCTCGTTGCCTTCTCGCTGCGTCAGGCAGTCGCCGCGGTGTCGCCGATCCTCGGCGACATCCGGACGGACATCCCGCTCTCCGACCTCGATGTCGGCTGGCTCGGGACCCTGCCGCCCCTCCTGTTCGCGGCCTCCGGGTTCATCGCGCCGCGGATCGCCCGAGGACTCGGTCTCGATCGCGGCATCGTCGTTGCATCGCTGCTCATGACCGCTGGTCACCTCCTTCGAGCGTTCGCTCCGGGGATCGCGGTCCTGATCATCGGCAGCATCATCGCGTTCGCCGGCACGGGGATCGGGAACGTACTCCTGCCGTCGATCGTCCGTCGGTACTTCCCGGACCGGGTTGCGCTGCTGACCGCGGTGTACGCCTGCGTCGTCGGCGTGAGCACGGCCGTGCCCGCTGCCCTCGCAGCGCCCCTGGCGGAGCAGGCCGGCTGGCGGTTCTCCCTCGGCATCTGGTCCCTGACCTCGGTCGGCGCGCTCGTCCCGTGGGTCGTCGTCATCGTGCGAGAACGACGCCAGCGGGCGGCGGACCCGGTCACCGTTGCCGTCGCGTCCCCATCGGTCGTCATCGGCTTGTGGCGGTCCCGCGTGGCCCTGTCGATCACCCTCGCGTTCTCGACCAGCACGATCTTGACCTACGCCAGCTTCGCGTGGCTGCCTGACATGCTCGGTGACCTCGCTGGCACGACGCCCACCGAGGGTGGGGTCCTGCTCGCTGTCACCGGCCTCGTCAGCGTGCCCGGCGCGCTCCTCGTCGCACGGTTCCGCAACGTCGGCTGGCTGATCGCGGTCGGCGTCGTCAGCTTCGTGCTCGGTTACCTCGGCCTGCTCGTCGTGCCCACACCGCTGACGCTGCTCTGGGTCCTGCTCGTCGGCCTGGGATCGATCCTCTTCCCGGTCTGCCTCGTCCTCATCAACGCCCGCACCGGCACCGCGGCCGGCACTGTCGCACTCAGTGGCTTCGCCCAGGGCATCGCGTACGCGCTCGGTGCCCTCGGTCCGCTGCTCGTCGGGCTCCTCCACGACGTCTCGGGTACGTGGACCCTGCCACTGCTGTTCCTGATCGCGATCGCCCTGCTCGCCGTCGTCCCGGCGATCACCCTCGCCCGGCCGGGGCTCGTGGAGGACGAGCTCGCCCGGTAGCGCACACCGCGCGCATCGTCCACGCGGAGGACGTCTCCGAAGGATGGAGTCGTGCTCCCTCGGCGGGTCAGACCGGGGCAGGCGCGGACGCCGGCTGGAGCGTGAATGCGCGCCGGCGCACGATGTACTCCTGCACGGCGATCATCACAGCGACGACGACGAGCACCTGGCCGAAGCCGGACGCGCTCTGGTAGCCGTGATAACCCGCGAAGACGGTGAGGCCCACCTTCGATGCGACCAATGCGATGAACAACCCGACAGTCACGACGGTGCCCTGGCTCATCCGATGCCCGTCCGCGTCGATCCAGACACGGGTGAGGTATCCACGCGCCAAGCCCACGATCAAGCTGAGCACGGCTCCGGACCCGAGGAGCAGCCACGCGGCGGCTCCGGTCGGCACTGCAAGACCGCCCGTCACGGCTCCGATGGCTGCGTAGACGATTGCGATCAGGAACACGCCCATTCCCCTCTTCACCTCGCTCCGCTGGGTCTGCTTGTAGACGGAGAAAGCCATGAGGGCGATGACGACGACGATCTCGACGATCTGTGTTCTTTCCATACTTCGATGTTTGTCTCTGGCTGCGCCTCGCTCCACCATCCCAGGGTGGTGCGGTGGGTGGTGAAACGGGTGGTGAGACGGGTGGAACCTGACGCAGGAGCTGTGCTGTCGGAGTGGTGACGCGGTCAGCTCGTGTGGGCGACCTTGTGCAGGACGTCGAGCGCGGCGTCGATGGCGGCTTCGAGCGGCCAGGATGCCTTCTCCGGCTGGCTCAAGATGAGCCCCCCTTGCAGGGCGGCGAGGATGGCGACGGCGATCCGTTGCGGGTCGGCAGCGGAGTCGACCTCGCCGGCGCTCTGCATCTTGGCGACCCCCGAGGCGAGCGACAGCCGCCAGTTCGTCATGCTGTCCGTGATGATCTGAGCCAGTTCGGGATCCGTCATGGCTGCCTGCGTCGCCATCGAACCGATCGGGCAGGCCCACCGGCCGAGACCGATGTAGTAGTCGACCAGGGCATCGCGCCAGGCGTGCCACGACTCCCAGCTCGAGAGGTCGTCGATGTGCGGCTTCTGCGCTGCGAGAAGTTCGCCACCCTCCCAGACGGCGACTTCACGGACGAGTTCAGCTTTGCCGCCGGGGAAGTAGTGGAAGAGCTGGCTCTTGCTCGTGAGCGTCGCCGCACGGACGGTGTCGAGAGTGGTGCCGCCGATGCCGGAAGCGAGGATCTGCCGACCGGTCGCCTCGATGATGCGCTGGCGAGTGGCTCGACCGCGTTCCGTCATGTTCGCCCCGTGCATGGGTTCAGCGTACCTCGCTGGACCAATGAGTCCAG
The DNA here is from genome assembly GCF_016907335.1 of Curtobacterium herbarum. Classification (NCBI taxonomy): domain Bacteria; kingdom Bacillati; phylum Actinomycetota; class Actinomycetes; order Micrococcales; family Microbacteriaceae; genus Curtobacterium; species Curtobacterium herbarum. The sequence goes on along the minus strand of NZ_JAFBBT010000001.1, from coordinate 2,313,332 downwards.
TCCGTGGTAAGACTGGACCATGCAGTCCAATGAAGACGAACTCGTCTCTCTCCGATCCGATGACCGGCTCTCCGGTCAGACCGCCCTCGTCACCGGCTCGAGCAGCGGTATCGGGGAGGCGATCGCCCGGGTACTCGCCGCGTCCGGTGCCCACGTGATCGTCAACGGTCGCGATGCCGAGCGCACGCAGGCTGTCGTCGCGACGATCGAACGGGCGGGCGGCAAGGCCTCACCGCTCGTCGCTGATCTCGGGACATCGGCCTCCGACGTCCGCCGGTTCGCGGGAGAAGCCGCGGCCCTCGCCGGCGGCCAGATCGACATCCTGGTGAACAACGCCGGGATCTACCCGGCGACCGCGACCGCCGATCTCGCCGAGGACGACCTCGACGCGGTCCTCAGCATCAACATCCGCGCCCCGCACGTGCTCGTGGCGGCCCTCGCGCCGGCCATGGCGGAGCGCGGCCGCGGATCGATCGTCAACATCGGATCGTGGATGGCCCGCGTCGGCCTGCCCTTCGGCGCCATGTACACAGCGTCGAAGGCGGCGCTGGAGCAGATGACGCGCACCTGGGCCGCGGAGTACGGGCCGCGAGGGGTCCCCGTGAACACGGTGGCGCCCGGAGCCACGAGCACTCCCGGCAACGCTGAGAGTGAGGACGTCCTGGCGGCGATGACTGCCGTGACCGTCGCCGGCCGCCCGGTACGGCCCGTCGATGTCGCCTACGCCGTCCGGTTCGCTGTCTCGGACGAGGCCTCGTTCCTCCACGGCTCGACCATCGACGTCGACGGCGGAATCGCCAACACGCGGCTCGCCTGATGTCGGATCTGCGAGAACCGTTCGGTGCCGAGTCGACCGCCCTCGAGGTCGTCGACGGAATCGACCTCCGCAACAGCACAGCAGTCGTCACCGGTGCGGGATCGGGTATCGGTGTCGAAACGGCTCGGGCGCTGGCTGCTGCCGGCGCAGCAGTCACCCTCGCCGTCCGCGACGTCACGACGGGGAACCGTGTCGCGACGGACATCCGAGCGAGCACCGGGAACGAAGCTGTCCACGCGGTGTTCGTCGACCTGGCCGACGTCGGATCCATCCGGTCCTTCACCGACTCGTGGTCGGGGCCACTCCACCTGCTGGTGAACAACGCCGGTGTCATGGATCTCCCCGAGCAACGCACTCCGGATGGTTGGGAGATGCACTTCGCCGTCAACCACCTCGGCCACTTCGCGCTCGCGCAAGGGATGCACGCAGCGATGCGCTCGGCGGGCGGCGCGAGGATCGTGTCGCTGAGTTCCAGTGGGCACGCATCCTCGGGGATCGGCTTCGACGACCTGTTCTTCGACAGCGACCCCTACGACCCGGGGCTCGCCTACGGGCAGTCGAAGACGGCCAACGTGCTCTTCGCCCTGGAGGCGACCCGACGGTGGGAGGACGACGGGATCGCCGGATCCGCGGTCATGCCCGGCGGGATCTGGACCAACCTGCAACGCCACTGGGACCCAGCCGTGCTCGCCGACATGCAGCGGCGGTACCCCACCAAGACCGTCGAGCAAGGTGCGGCGACGAGCGTCTACGTCGCAACGCGGGCTGAGCTGGGGGTCGGGACTCCCGGTTACTACGAGGACTGCCACCCGGCGAAGGTCGTGGCGGCGATCCAGGGAGGAGTCCACGGGGTCCTCCCGCACGCGCTGGATCGGGCCGCGGCAGATCGGCTCTGGGAGGTGTCGGAACGGCTGCTGGCACGGTCACGGTAGCCGCAGAGTCATCGACCATCGTGACGGTTCTTGCTCGTTGTGCAGGAGGTGTCGTTGCAGGAAGTCGTCGGTCCGACGGGACCGGCTGTCGGAACGCGTCCGTCCTAGGGCCGACTCGAGCGGGACGCGGACCGGAAGGTGTGCAGCAGACACCATCCGGAGAGGAGCAGACCGGGGACCAGGCCACCGAACACCGACACGACGGTTGTCGGAGCGCCCCCGACAGCCGCACTGATCACGACCAGGCCCGACAGGACGAGGAGCGCCCCGAGGGCACTCAGTCGCGTCCACCACCGTCGCATCCAGGCGCGGCTCAGGAGGAAGAAGTGCAGCCCCACCACGATCTCGATCCAGCCTCGCGACGATGAGCGCGGCAGGCCGGCGAGTCCGATCACCACGAACCCTGCCACAGCCGCGACGGCCTCGAACGCGACCGCGCCCCAGTACCCACGACCGAGCAGATCGCCAGCCGGCGGCGTCGGGAACCGCCGCAGGCGGAGACCAGCGGCGACGAGCATCGCGATCGCCACGGCTCCGCAGGCGACGACCCAGCCGGGTTCCACCCCGTCACTGGCGAAGCCGATCCACGCCAGCCTGAAGATGCCCGGGATCAGGACTCCGAAGCTCATGGCCCGATCGTAGGGCGGCGACCGCGGACATCGGCGCAGCACCCCGATCCGTCACAGCGGCGCCATCGACCGTTCAGCAGAGCGGCGGTCCGTTCGGACTCCTTGCGCAGCGAGCAACACGCACCGTCCGGAGCGGACAGAACAGGCGGCGCGGCTCCGGACGCGTTCGGTGGGGCGTGCTCCGTGCCCGGCCTGACCTGCTGCTCCGCAGTCGGGTCGTTGCGCGCTGGGCCGGGTCCCGCCACTCTTGTCCCGGGCCGCCAGTCATCGGTGGCCCGCGAGGGGGAGCCATGTCCGTACCAGTCCACGAGCTGTTGCCGCGAGTCGCCGCGCTCAACGTCCCGGGAGCCCCGTACGTCTTCGAGATCGACGGCACGACGATCATCGGCCGTTGGGCCTTCGACAACCCGGCGCTCGCCGAGGTGCTCGGTGACGGTGGAGCGTCCGCGAACTTCCGGTACGTCGTCACACTCGACCCGTCGCGGGGGACGTTCCGCTGCTCGGAGCGCGACGCGGGGTACAACAACGGAGCGTTCCGTGCCTACCGCGGCTACAGCCGGAACTACAACGTGAACCTGCTGACCATCATCGTTGCGCTGGTCCGTCGGGCGGAACGGAAGCGTCGGACCGGCAGCGCGACGCCACCGCACCGGTTCCGGCAGGAGGAGCTCAAGTCCCCGCTCCGGTCCGTGCTCGAGGGGAGCGGCTGGCGGCGGCGTGGCCTGATCCGCTGACGCTCGGGCGACAGGAGGGGCGGAAACGGACGGCGACCGGATCAGGAGTGCTGAACCGTCGCCGGCCGTCCACGAGATCAGGGCCGGTAGTCGGCACGCCGCTTCGTCGGGGGCTGACCCGGCTGCTGGGGCGGCACTGCTCCACCGGATCCGACGGCGCCGAGCACCCCGCCGAGCGTCTGCAGCGTCACGATCACGATGCGTCCGATCACGCGCAGGACTCGCTGCATGGTCGACTCCCGTCCCCTTGCCCGATGTGTGGTGATCGTGAGCCTACCGATCGCCACGCGGCAGGAGATCGTCGGCTTCGACGTGTTCGACGAACCGTCGCCGCTCGGCAGTACGAAGCTGTACGGCATCGCCATCTCCCTCACCCCGAGGGAGGCCGGCCCGGCGACGGTGCACCTCTGGATGTCCGACGCGCAGCAGCACCAGGACGAGTACGCGATGCGCCGGACGATCGCGACGATCGAGAAGGCCCTCGGCCCGATCGCGACCACCTGAGGCCCCCGGGCCCGATCGCGCTCGCGCTCAGCCGAGCAGCCGCGACCGCGCGAACCGGTGGCCCGGATCGACCGCGTCGGCTACTGCCGCCGCCCGCTGCCGGACCTCCGGCGCGAGCGCGTCCGCCACGTGCGCGGCACCCTCCACCCACGACCCCGGTGTCGATCCGGCGTCCGCGCTCGCCCACACCGACTGGAGGCGCGCGAAGGCCCCGTCGATCCGCTCGCGGGATGCGCGGTCCAGGGACCCGACCGCGTGGTGGATGAAGTCCCCGGGCGGCGTGACGACGGCACCGTCCCGGCCGGAGGCCCGAGCGCCGGAGGTCGGCGCGCCGGCGAGGTGGCGCAACTCGACCAGGACCACGGCGGCGTCGGGGGCGAGCGCCTCGGCCAGCAGGCGTGCGGCGATCTCCGGTGTGGAGGCGTCGAGCCACCGTGCGTGTCCGATCGCCGGGGTGGCGACGGCGCGCATCGCGTCGAGCAGGGCACGGGCTCCGTCGCTGCCGTCGGGATCGGCGACCGCGAGGTGCACGGCCGGTCGGCCCCGGAGCTCCTCGGGGAACGTCGGCAGTGGCGGCAGGTGCAGCACGGACAGGCTCGACGACGCCGAGGTGCCGAGCGACGGCAGCGCCTGGGCCCATGCGGCGACGAGGCCGGGCAGCGGGTCGGCCGGCCAGAGCAGTGCTCCGGCGTGCAGGTCGGGCGCCGGTACGAGGTCGAACTCCAGCGTGTGGGCGATGCCGACACCGCCGGCTCCCCGGAAGGCCCAGATCGCCTCGCGGTCGACGGTCTCCGCCGCATCGTCGCGGGCCGTGCGCATGCGGCCGTCGCCGTCGACGTAGTGCACGGCGCGGAGGGACCCGCTCGCGAGCCCGTCCCGCCGGACGAGCCAGCCGACCCCGCCGCCGAACGTGTAGCCGGACACCGCGACGGAGGGGGAGGACCCGGCCAACCCGAGCAGTCCGTGGTGCTCGGCGGCAGTGTTCACCGCCGACCAGGTGGCGCCGGCGCCGACGACCGCGACCCGCGCCTCCCGATCGATCGACACCGCGTCGAGTCCGGAGGTGTCGAACACGACCGACCCGGCGTCCACGGTCGCTCCCGCACCGTGACCCGACGCCTGGGTCGTGATCACGAGCCGGCGGTCGGTCTCGCGTTCGAGGGCGGCGACCTCGGCGACGGCCGTGGGGAGGTCCTCCGGACGGGTGATGACCGCGACCCGCGCGGGGCGCTGCTCGACGGACGAGGTGTGCGGGCTGGTCGCCGCACGGTAGGCGGCGGTGTCCTCGGTGACGAGCATGTCGGTCTCCTGGCAGTGGTGACGGTGGAGCGAGCCTCGGTGGTGGGCAGGCCTCGGTGGGGGACAGGCCTCGTTGGGGGGCAGGCCTCGTTGGGGACAGGTCAGAGCAGGACGAGGGCGACGCCGAGCGCGAGCAACGCCAGACCCTGCAGTGCGGCACGGAGGACGATGACCCGGTCCCACCCGGCCTGCAGCACCCGAGCGTCCGCGGGCGTCTCGCCGCGGTCGGCAGCCGCGGTCAGCGTGCGGTTGATCGGCGCGCTGACCCGGACGTAGAGCACGAGCCAGACGACGAGCAGCACGAACGCGGCACCGGCGGCGCTCGCCGCGGCGGTGTGCCCGGTCACGGCGGCCAGTACGGCGGCCGCGAGCGACCCGACGAGCCCGAGCACCCCGGGGACGGGCATCCGCCGGCCCCCGTAGCGGTGGACGTTGCCCATCACCGCGGTGAGCGCGGTGTCGTCGACGCGGGCCAGGGCCGGGCGCTGCACGAGCGCGCAGAACGCATCCGTGCCCCAGACGAGTCCGACGCCGAGGACGGCGAGCAGTGCGGCGACCTGCGCGAGGACGATCACGACGGGGAGTCCGTGGTGCTGCCACCGAGCTGGGGGAGGACCCCGACCTGCTGGAACACCTCCATGAGGTTCAACTCATCCCAGTGTTCGGCGAAGCGCCCGTCCTCGACCCGCCAGATGTCGATGCTGCGCATCTCCACCGCGGCGCCCGTGGCGGGGATGCCCATGAGTTCGCCGGTGTGCGTGCCGCGGTAGACGAACCGGCCGACGACGCGGTCACCGGCGACGACGAGGTCCTCCATGGTGACGACGACGTCCGGGAGGCCCGTGAAGAACCCGGCCCAGAACGTCCGGTTGGCCGCTCGGCCGTCCGGCACGACGACGTTGTGGTTCGCGTAGTCCTCGGCGATGAACGCGTCGACGAGGTCCGCGTCGTGCGTGTTCAGCATCTCGAGGTACGTGTCGGCGAGTGCTCGTGGGCCCATCGGTCCTGCTCCTCCGTCGGCGTTAGCGACGCTAACTGCTAGCAACGCTAACCGTGGTACTGGCTCTCGTCAAGACTCTCGCTCCCGAAGCGAGCGGCGCTACCATCAGGCATGACCATCGAGGAACGGCGCGCTCGCGAGCGTGATGCCCGGCGCCGCCTGATCACGGCGACCGCCCGTGCCGTCGCCGAGCGAGAGGGATGGGACGCCGTCACGACCCGCAGGCTCTCCGCCGAGATCGAGTACAGCCAGCCGGTCATCTACAAGCACTTCGCCTCCCTCGACGAGATCGCCGACGCCGTCGCCGTGGACGGGTTCGCCGAACTCGCCGATGCGCTCCGGCAGGCCCGGACGGAGGCAGAGGTGGACGCGGAGCCGGGTGCCGTCGTCGCTGCAGTGGCACACCGGTACGCGGCCTTCGCCGAGGAGCAGCCGGCCGTGTACGACGCCATGTTCGGCCGGCCGTCGCGTCTGCGCTTCGGGCCGGGGTCGAGCCCGGCGCTGGCCTCCGCCTTCGCCGAGCTGCGGTCGGCGGTCGAGCCCCGGGTCGGCGATGCGGACGTCGAGCTCCTCACCGAGACCCTCTGGGCCGGGCTGCACGGGCTGGTCGTGCTCCAGCGGGGATCCCGGCTTCGGCCGGACCACCAGGAGGCCCGGATCACCCTGCTCGTGGACCGGATCCTGCCCGGCGCTCCCGACTGAGAGACCGCGCCGCGCAGTTCCGCGCCACACCGGACCGGACCGGACCGGTCCGGACCGCCCCGGACCCGGCCGCGATCCGGACCGCAGCCCGACCGGCTCGGCCGGGACGGGCCTCCCGGCTGACCGCAGTCGGCTGCGGCAGACCGCAGCCGACCGCCCGAGCATCCGCACTCACCCCGCCTCGGCGAGCACCGCCTCCGCCCGCTCCGCGCTGCCGGCGTCCATCCCGCGGTCGATGCGCCCTCGGGCGGCGAGCCAGATGACGACCCCGGCGACGAACACGAGCACCTCGGTGACGGTGAGCGCCCAGATGATCCCCGCGAGCCCGAACCACAGGTTCCCGAGCAGGACGATCGGGATGAACAGCACGCCCTGCGCCAGGGACATCGCGATCGCCGGGGTCGCGAGCCCCGCCGCCTGGAACAGCGACGTGAACAGCCCCGTGAACCCGTTCACCACGGTCGCGACGAGCTGCGCGACCAGGATCGTCAGGCCGATCGCCAGCACCGAGTGGTCCGAGGAGAAGACGGTGAACACCTGCTGGCGGAAGACGAACACCGTGCCGGAGAACAGCAGCACGATCGCCCCGACCGTCAGCGCCGATGCCCGCAGTGCCGAGCGGAGGCGCTCCCGGTCGCCCTTGCCGTACGCGTAGGCCAGCAGCGGCAGGACCCCGATCGTGACGCCCATCACCAGGAACTCCGGCACCTGGGCGATGCGGACCGCGACGCCCATCGCGGCCAGGGGGTCGTCTCCGTACTGGGCGGCCAGGTTGTTGAGCACCAGGGTCGTGACGATGAGGAACCCGGCCTGCAGCAGCTCGCTGACGCCGATGCCGAACACCGGCCCGAGGATCGAGCGGCGGAGCGTGAACCAGCGGAGCGACAGGCTGACGTTCTCGCTGTGCGTCCCGAGCCAGCGCACCCAGTAGACGATGCTGACGAGGTTCGCCAGCCCGACCGCGAGTGCTGCTCCGGCGACGCCCCAGTGCAGCACCAGGATGAACAGCACGTCGAACACCAGGTTGCCGACGGTCGACAGGAGCAGCCCGATCATCGCCTGGCGGGCGGCTCCCTCGGCGCGGACCATCTGCTCCAGGCAGAACGCCGCGGCCAGGATCGGGACGAAGACGAGCATCACGCTCACGTAGGCGCTGGTGGCGGGGACCGCGGCGGCGTCGGCCCCGAGCAGGCCGACGAGCGGCCCGAGGAGCAGCAGTCCGAGTGCACCGAGCACGATGCCCGTCACGACCGACCCCCAGACGGCGAAGGACGCGACGTGCTTGATCTCGCCGGCCTTCGCGGGGTCGTGCTCGGAGGCGCCGAGCAACCGCGACATGAGCGAGCTGCCGCCGACGCCGAACACGCCGCCGACTGCCATCACCAGCCCGAGCAGCGGCGTGCCGAAGGTGATCGCGGCCAGCAGCGACGTGTCGTGCTGCGCGCCGATGAAGCCCGCGTTGATGACGTTGTACAGGGCGCTGACGACCATCGCGGCGGCCATCGGCACGCACAGGTGCACGAGGGCACGGAGGATCGGGGCGGCGGAGAGGTACCAGCGGTTCGTCTCCGCTGCGGTGGTGGGTGTGGTGGTCGTGGTCGTCATGGTCGTTCCCTTCCGGGCAGGGCGGATCGCGCGCCGACGGGACGCCGGCACGGCATGGCGGACGGCGCGACGGCAGGGCCGTCACGGCATCACGGGGAGCGCGTCGGCGGTGCCGTCGCGTGGGCAGGCTGGCGCCCGGCAGGCTCGCGCCTGGCAGGCTCGCGCTTCCGGCGGTCGGCCGGGAGGCTCTGCTGCGGTTACCGGGTCGGTTCCGGCAGCTCGGCGGTCACCGTGAGCAGGAGGCCGCGGAGCGTGGCGCGCTCGTCCGGACCGAGCGGGGCGAGCAGGCGGTCGTCGAGGGCGAGCATCGCGTCCTCGAAGCCGGCGATCAGGTCGATGCCGGCGGGGGTGGCGTACACGAGCTTCGTCCGGGCGTTGCCGGCGTCCGCTCGTCGTTCGATGAGGCCCCGTTTCTCGAGCCCCTGCAGGAGGCTCGACACGCTGGCCGCACTGGTCCGGCTCACCTCGGCGATGTCGCGTTGGATGGCGCCGGGGTTCTGCTGCAGGTAGCCGAGGACGAAGCTCTGTTCGTGCGAGAGCTCGCGCTCCCGCACCCACTCCTCGGCGGCCTTGCGCTGCGCCCAGCCGATCCAGCGCATGAGCTGGAGGGGCGTGTCGAAGTGCGGTGCCTGCATGATGAGGACTCTAAGTGTTCGAGTTCTAACTGTCAACGACGAACCCGGACGGATGCTGCGATCGGGCCATGACGGCTGGCATGCTGGGCCTCGTGCACATCACCCTGGACTCTGCGACCGACGTCGTCACCGGCATCCGCTTCCCCGAGGGCAACCGCTGGCACGAGGGCCGGCTCTGGTACTCGGACATGCACACCGGTCAGGTGTTCTCGATCGACCCGGACGGCGGCACGGACGCCGTCCCGCGGCTCGAGGCCACGGTCCCCGGCCAGTCGTCCGGCTTCGGCTGGCTGCCCGACGGCCGTCTGATCGTCAGCTCGATGGAGTCGCGCACGGTCGTGGCCGTCGAGGCCGACGGCACGACGAGCGTGTTCGCGGACCTGTCCTCGGTCGAGTCGTCGCTCGTCAACGACCTGGTCGTGGACCCGGAGACCGGCCGGACCTACATCGGCGCGTTCGGCTACGACCTCTACGCCGGCGAGGAACTGCGCCCCGGTCCGCTCTACGTCATCGAGCAGGACGGCTCGTTCCGTCTGGCGGCCGAGGGGCTGGTCTTCCCGAACAGCGCCAACGTCCTGCCCGGTACCCGGACCCTGGTGGTCAGTGAGACCTGGGGCGGGAAGCTCACCGCGTACGACATCGAGCCCGACGGCTCCCTGACCGGGCGCCGCGAGTGGGCCGCGCTGCCCGAGGGTGTCACCCCGGACGGCAGCACGGTCGACGCCGAGGGTGCGATCTGGGTGTGCTCGGTGGACACGGGGGAGTTCCTCCGCGTCGTCGAGGGCGGCGAGGTCACGGACCGCATCGACGCTCCCGGCCGGTGTGCGATCGACTGCGCCCTGGGTGGCGAGGACGGCCGGACGCTGTACCTGGCGACGGCGGACAGCTACGACCCGGCGACGACCGCTCGGACGCATGCCGGGCGCATCAGCGCGGTGCGTGTTCCGGTGCCCGGGCACTAGTCAGGCTCGACCCCCGGCGTCCTCCGGCGTACGATGGGCCTGGTTAATCGTTTAAACAGCGGTCAGCCGTCCACCGGTCAACGATGCTCGGAAGGAACCACCACCATGCACACCAGGCCCATCTCCAGGAGGCGGCGCACGGTCGCCGCCGTCCTCGGGGCACTCGCGCTCATCACCGGGAGCCTCGTCTCCGCCACGGTCGGTGCCGGCAGCGCCGCCGCCGCCACCAACGGTCCGTGCGACACCTACTCCGGCGCAGGCACGTCGTGCGTCGCCGCCTACAGCTCGACGCGGGCGCTGTACGCGTCCTACAACGGCCCGCTCTACCAGGTGCAGCGCGCCTCCGACGGCGCCACCACGAACGTCGGCCTGCTCGCCGCCGGCGGGTACGCCAACGCCGCGACCCAGGACGCGTTCTGCTCGGGCACCTCCTGCACGATCCCGAAGATCTACGACCAGTCGCCGAACCACAACGACCTCACCGTCGCCGGCGCCGGGGACGCCGGCCCCGCCAACCACGCGGCCGACGCGGCAGCGCTGCCGATCACCGTCGCCGGGCACAAGGCCTACGGCGTCTTCATGCCGCAGCAGGTCGCCTACCGGATCTCGAGCACGATCGCGAAGGGCACCGCACGCGGAGCCAGCCCCGAGTCGATGTACGAGGTCGCGAGCGGCACGAACGTCAACCACGGCTGTTGCTCCGACTTCGGCAACGTCGAGACCCAGTCCAAGGACACCGGCAAGGGGCACATGGACGCCCTGAACCTGTCGATGCTCAACGGCAAGGGCAGCGCCGGCCGCGGCCCCTGGGTGCAGGCGGACCTGGAGAACGGCGTCTACGAGGGCGGGACCGCGATCAACACGGCGAACACGGGCAACAGCTCGAAGTTCGTCACCGCACTGCTGAAGAACGACGGCGTCGCGGCCTTCGCGCTGAAGGGCGGGAACGCGCAGTCCGGCACCCTGTCGAAGTGGTACGAGGGGGCGCTGCCCACCGACAGGGACAGCGACGGCCAGGGCTACACGCCGATGAAGCTCGAGGGCTCGATCGTCCTCGGCGCCGGCGGTGACAACTCGAACCGCGGCACGCAGTCCTTCTTCGAGGGCGTCATGACCGCGGGGTACTCGACCGACGCGGCCGACTCCGCCGTGCAGGCGAACATCGTGGCGCAGAACTACCAGGGTGTCTCCACCGGCGGGGGACCGGGCGCAGCGATCACCGCGCCCGGCGGCAAGTGCGTCGACGTCGCCGGGGACGACGTCGGCGGCAACGGGGCCGTCGTGCAGCTGTACGACTGCCAGGCGCTCGCCGCGGACCAGCACTGGCTGGGCAGCGTCTACGGCACGCACACGCTCAGCACGCTGGGGCGCTGCCTGGACGCGAACGGCAACGGCACCGCGAACGGGACCCACGTCGAGCTCTACGACTGCAACGGGGTCGGCGGTCAGCAGTGGATCGTGCAGCCGGACGGGTCGATCAAGAACCCGCAGTCCGGTCGCTGCCTGGACGTCCCGTCGGGCAACACCGCGAACGCCACGGCCCTGCAGCTCTTCGACTGCAACGGCAACGCGGCGCAGAAGTTCGTGGCGGCGGTGCCGATCGGCACCATCGGCGGCAAGTGCGTCGACGTCGCCGGCAACGACCTGCAGCAGAACGGCCAGCAGGTGCAGGTGTTCGACTGCCAGACCCTGCTGACCGACGAGCAGACCACCGACCAGCAGTGGGCGTACAACGCGGGTGACCACACCATCCGCACGCTCGGTCGGTGCCTGGACCTGGACGGCAACGCCACCGCGAACGGGACGCACCTGGAGCTGTACAGGTGCAACGGCGTGGGCGGGCAGCAGTGGGTCCCGCAGGCGAACGGTTCGGTGCTCAACCCGCAGTCGGGTCGGTGCCTCGACGTCCCGTCGGGCAACACCGCGAACGGCACCGCCCTGCAGCTCTACGACTGCAACGGCGCGGCTCCGCAGGTGTTCCGGCTGAACTGACCGGCACCGGTCGCGGGGAACCGCGGACGGGAGGCTCGGTGCCGGACCGGCACCGAGCCTCCCGTCCGTCTGCCCGCGCCCAGCCGAGCCTCGGCTGCGCGGACAACATGCGCGTCGCTCGGGCCGCATCGTGTCCGCCTAGCCGAGGCTCGGCCGCGACTCCTGGGCGGCCCACGCCGCGGATTGCGGAGCACGGCTTGCTTCATCGATTAAGCAGGTGCAGGATGACCGAAGAGTTAATCGATAAAGCGTCGGCTCCGGCCACGCCCACGACGAGGAGGCGACACCGTGCCGAAGTCCGTCACCCTGAAGGACGTCGCCGCGAAGGTCGGCGTCACCTCCGCCGCCGCGAGCATGGCGCTCTCCGGCCACGAGCGGATCAGCGAGAAGACCCGCGCCGCCGTCAAGCAGGCCGCCGAGGACCTGGGCTACGTCCCGAGCTCCGCCGGCCGAGCCCTCCGCAGCCAGCGTGCCGACGCCGTCGCCCTGGTCGTCCCGAACTCGTCGGCGCACGTCTTCGGCCACCTGTACTTCATGCACGTCCTGACCGGCATGTCCACGGCGGCGAACGCCCACGACGCCCAGGTCATCGTCTCGACCAACGCGGACACCTCGAACGGCGGCGTCGCCTACGAGCGGGTCATGCGCTCCCGGACCGCCGACGGCGCGATCGTCACCAGCGCCGCGATCGACGACCACCACGTCGAGGCACTCGTCGCGAGCGGCCTGCCGGTCGTCCTCATCGGGAACTACCCGCACCTCGCCGACGCGGTGAGCGTCGGGATCGACGACGTCTCGGCGACCGAGCAGCTCGTCGAGCACCTCGTGACCGAGCACGGCCGGCGCCGTCTGCTGCACGTGTCGGGGACGCTCGACCACCAGACCGGCATCGACCGGCGCGACGGCTTCCTCCGCGCCGCCGAGACGCACGGCCTGACCGACGTCGCCGTGATCGAGGGCGACCTGGCCGAACAGTCGGGAGCGGCCGCCGTCGAGCAGGTACTCCGGGAACGCACCGGCGACGAGCGGTTCCCGTTCGACGGCATCGTGTTCGCCAACGACGACATGGCCGTCGGCGGTCTCGCCGTGCTCCGACGGGCCGGCATCGACGTGCCGGGGGACGTCGCGGTCGTCGGGTTCGACGACTTCGGGTTCGCCCGCGTGACCACCCCGGGCATCACGACGATCCGGGTCCCCGCCGAGGAGATGGGGCGGATCGCGACCGAGCGGCTCTTCGACCTCGTCGACCGGCGCCCGGGCGGCCACGCGCACACCGAGCTCGACGTCGAGGTGGTCCTCCGCGGCTCGTGCGGCTGCGACCCCGACCACACCGACCCCCACTGACCAGAACGACACCGAACACCGAACACCTGCAGCACGACCCACCCGCAGCACGACCCTGCACCACCGCACGCGCACCACCCACAGCACCCGCAACGCAAAGGAGCGTTCCCCGATGAAGCACGCACGCACGACCCTCGCGGTCGTCTCCGGTGCCGCCGCACTGGCACTGGTCCTCACCGGTTGTTCCGCCGGCGGCAACGCCGCCCAGGACGGCCCCGCCACCCTCAAGGTCTGGACCGGGTTCACCGGCGGCGACCGACCGGGCTACGCCACCATCGTCAAGGACTTCGAGAAGTCGCACCCCGACATCAACGTCGAGATGACCGTGCAGCCCTGGGACACGATCCAGCAGAAGCTGCCCTCGGCCTGGCTCACCGGCCAGGGCCCGGACGTCGCCGCGGTCTCGTCCGACCCGAACGCCGTCGCCCAGTACGTGAAGACCCGCTCCGTCCTGCCCATCACCGCCACCGGTGCAGGCAGCGGCAAGATCAACACCGAGTCGTTCGCGCCCGGCACGGTCGAGGAGTTCACCTACGACGGCAAGCTCTACGGTGTCCCCGCCAACTTCGCCACGCTGAGCCTGTACTACAACAAGAAGCTCTTCGCCGATGCCGGCATCACCGATCCGCCGGGGACCGTCCAGGAGATGGCGGCGGACGCGAAGAAGCTGACCACCGGCGGCAAGTACGGCATCGCGCTCGCCGACAACCAGACCATCCAGATGTGGCCGGTCCTGCAGTGGCTCGAGGGCGGCGACATCGTCAGCGGCAAGGGCTGCAGCGTCGTCCAGACGTCCGCCGGGCAGAAGAGCCTGTCGACCTGGGCGGACCTGGTCGCGAAGGACAAGGTCAGCCCCGTCGGCCTCACCGGCGCCGAGGCGGACTCGCTCTTCTCGGCCGGCAAGGCCGCGATGGAGATCAACGGCCCCTGGGCAGCGTCCGGGTACAAGGACGCGGGCATCGACCTGGGGATCGTGAAGGTCCCGGTCGGCGTCGACGGCAAGTCGAGCACGCTCGGCTCGATCGCCCCGCTGTCGATCTCCGCGAAGACCAAGTACCCGAAGCAGGCGCAGGAGTTCCTGGCATACTGGACGTCGAAGACCGCCCAGCAGAAGTTCTCGCTGCAGACCGGGTTCCCGCCGCTCCGCACCGACCTGTCCGACGACGCGAAGCTCACCGCCGACCCGACGGTCTCGGTCTTCGCCAGCCAGGTGCCCGACGCGCGCCTGTACCTGCCGCACGTCACGAACGCCACGAAGGTCGACTCCGACGCGTACGTCCCGCTCATCGGCGAGATCACCCGCGGCAAGTCCGTCGCCGACGCCACGAAGAGCGCCGGCCAGGCGATCAACGGCCTCACGGGCTGCAGCAAGTGACCGACCAGCTCACCGGTTCGGCCCCGCCACGCGCCCCGCGTGGCGGGGCCGCCGCCCCGGACGGGCGGGAGGCCCGCCCCACCCGGGTCCGCACCCGCCGGTTCCAGCCGGCCTGGCTCTTCATGGCCCCGTCGCTGCTCATCCTCGGCGCCTTCGTGGTCTTCCCGATCCTGCGGTCGCTGTACTACTCGTTCTTCGACTGGACGGTCGGTGCGGCCACCCAGCCCTTCGTCGGCTTCGGCAACTACGTCACGCTGTTCCACGACGGACAGTTCTGGAACGCACTGCGGATCACGCTCGAGTTCACCGTCGTCTCGGTCGTGCTCCTGGTGGTCTTCGGCTTCATCGCCGCGCTGCTGCTCCAGCGGGACACCCTGGCGAACCGGATCGTCCGCTCGGTGTTCTTCTTCCCGACCATCGTCTCCCTGGTGACCATCGGCCTGGTCTGGAAGTTCCTGCTCGACCCCGACATCGGCCTGGTCGGCGGCATCACCGCGGCCCTCGGGCTGCCGAGCGTCGCCTGGCTGCAGTCGACGTCCCTGGCCCTGCCGACGATCGTCTTCGTCTCGGTGTGGAAGAGCATCGGCTTCGCGATGATCCTGTTCGTCGCCGGACTCAAGGGCGTGCCCGCCGAACGCTACGAGGCCGCCCGGATCGACGGCGCGAACACCTGGCAGACGATCTGGGGGATCACCCTGCCGAGCATCCGCCCGACCATGCTCTTCACCTCGATGATCCTGACGATCCAGTCGTTCCAGGTCTTCGACCTCGTCTACGTGATGACCGGCGGCGGTCCGGTCTTCCACACGGACACGCTCGTGAACCTGCTCTACCGCGACGGGTTCGTCAACTACCAGACCGGCTACGCGTCGGCGATCTCCTGGGTCCTCTTCGTGATCATCATGCTCATCTCCCTCCTTCAGCTCCGGCTCTTCCGGTACGACGATGTCGACTGAGGCGCGCACGCGGCGACCGTCCCTGACGGAGCCGACCCGTGCCTCCCGTCCGACACCGGACCGACGGTCCGCCGGCCGCGGCCGGATCCGGCGCACCGGCACCGCGCGCACCGGGTCCGTCCTGAAGTGGGTGTACCTCGGCATCGGACTGGTGTTCGCCCTCGTGCCGTTCATCTGGATGGTCAGCGGGTCGTTCCGGTCCGAAGCCGACCTGTTCGGCCACCCGGCCAGCCTGTTCCCGACCAGCGTCACCCTGCACGGCTACGTCGGGGTCTGGCAGCAGCTGCCGTTCCTGCGCCTGCTGGCCAACTCGTTCCTGTTCACGATCGTCACCACGGTGCTGACGCTGCTGTTCGACTCGATGTGCGCCTACGCCCTGGCCCGGATGCGGTTCGTCGGCCGGAACGTCGCGTTCGTGCTGGTCATCGCGACCCTGATGGTGCCGTTCCAGGTGACGCTCATCCCGGTGTTCGTGGAACTGTTCCACCTGGGCTGGCTGAACACCTACCAGGGGCTCATCATCCCGCGGGCGACCAGCGCGTTCGGCATCTTCCTGTTCCGCCAGTTCTTCATCGACATCCCCGTCGAACTCGACGAAGCCGCCCGCATCGACGGCGCCGGACACTGGCGGATCTACTGGCAGGTGATCCTGCCGCTGGCGAAGCCCGCCATCGCGACGGTCGCGGTCCTCAACGGCATGGCTCTCTGGAACGACCTGCTCTGGCCACTCGTCGTCACCACGTCGAACGACATGCTGACGCTGCCCGCCGGCCTGACGCTGTTCGGGGGAGCGCACGTGACCGACCACGCGGTCCTGCTCGCCGGCGCCGTGATCTCGCTCGTACCCATCGCGCTCGGCTTCTTCTTCGCCCAGAAGTACTTCGTCGCCGGCGTAGCCACCACGGGGCTGAAGTGACGGCCGCGGGCGGAGCGTTCCCCGCCGGCAGCTTCACCTGGATCGCCGGCATCGAGGACACCTGCGTGCACCCGCCCGAACGCTTCGCGATGGCGCCGCTCGACGAGCACGAGCTCACCGGCCACGACACCGCCTGGCGCTCGGACCTGGACCTCGTCCGATCCCTCGGCGCGACCGCCCTGCGGTACGGGGTCGACTGGCCACGCGTGCACCTGGCACCCGGGGTGTTCGACTGGGCCGTCCTCGACGACCGCCTGGCGTACGCGGCCGGGCTCGGGCTCACCGTGATCGCGGACCTGGTCCACTACGGCACCCCGACCTGGCTCGACGACTCGTTCGCCGACCCGGCCTACCCCGATGCGATCGCCTCCTTCGCCGGGGCCTTCGCCGCCCGGTACACCGGCGTCGTCGACCACGTCACACCGCTCAACGAGCCGATCACCACGGCGTCCTTCGCGGGCCTCCGCGGGGTGTGGCCGCCCGCCCTGACCGGGTGGGACGGCTGGACCGCGGTCGTCCTCGGCATCGCCCTGGGCATGCAGCAGAGCGTCGCGGCCGTCCGGTCCGCCAACCCCGGCGCCACGATCGTGCACGTCGAGGCGACGTCGATGTTCAGCACCGCCGACCCCGGACTCGGGGCCGAGGCAGCGCTCCTCACCGACCTCGGCACCGTCCCGACCGACCTGGTGCTCGGCCGTGTCGACCCCAGCCACCGCTCGTACCGGTGGCTGCTCGAGCACGGTGCGACCGAGGCCGGGCTCGCCGCCCTGGTCGACGGGGCCGTCACCCTCGACCTCCTCGGCGTGAACTACTACCCGGACCTCTCACCGCGCCGACTCGAACCCGGCCCGGACGGCACCGTGCAGCACGCCCACGACCGGTGGACCGCGGGACTCGTCGAGTCGCTGACGGGCTTCGCCGAGCGCTACGGGCTGCCGATGCTCGTCACCGAGACCTCGATCGAGGGCGACGACGACCTCCGCTCGCGGTGGGTGCAGGACTCGTCCGCCGCCGTCACGGCGCTCGCCGACGCCGGCGTCGACGTGCGCGGCTGGACCTGGTGGCCGGTGTTCGACTTCGTCGACTGGTCGTACGCCTCCGGCGGCGTCAACGTCGAGGAGTTCGCGGTCGCCCCCGAGGTCCTCGCGGCCCGCCAGCAGGTCGGGGGAGCGAAGGAGCCGTTCCTCCGGCGGATGGGACTCGTCCGGTTGGAGGAACGGGCCGACGGCACGCTCGACCGGGTCGAGACCGGGGCCGCGGCGGCGTTCCGCGCGGCGGCGACGGCGACGAGCGTCGCCCGTCCCTAGCGACGACGGACGGGAGGCCCGTCACCCGACCGGTGCGTGCCTCCCGTCCGACGTGTGGTCGGCCCGGTCAGTCCGCCGCTGCGGTCGCGACCGATCCCGTCGCGACCGGACCGGTCGCGGGTGCGGCGGCGACGTCGGGGACGGCGCTCGACCGTCGCGAGCCGAGCGACAGGAGCACGACCGCGCCGATGACCGCGACCGCACCGGCGAACCAGAAGTCAGCAGCGATCCCGAAGCCCGTGACGGCGAGGCCGCCGACCACGGACCCCGCCGCGATCGCCAACTGGATGGTCGTGACGAACAGGGCCAGACCGCTCTCCGACCCGCCGGGGGAGGCGGTCGACATCCACGTCTGGGTCCCGAGCGGCAGGGCGCCCCAGACGAAGCCCCACACGACGAGCAGGGCGAACACCCCGACGACCGAGTGTGCCGCCAGGGGCAGCAGGACGACGGCGGCGGCGAGGACGACCTTCGACACCCCGATGGTGCCGAGGACGTTCCGGCTCAGCGTCACGCCCGCGACGAAGTTGCCCGCGATGCCGGCGACGCCGAAGACGAGCAGCGCCAGCGTGACCGTGTCCGGGCCCACCCGCACCGACTCCTGCAGGTACGGCGCGACGTACGTGTACGCGGCGAACTGGGCGACGAACAGGAACGCCGTCGCGATGAGTCCGACGCGGGCACGCTGCACCCGGAGCAGTCCGCCCACCGTCCGGAACCGCACCCGCTGCACCGACGGGATGCTCGGCAGCATCACGAGCTGCAGCACGAGGGCGACGACGCCGAGCGCGCCGCCGATGACGAACGCCAGCCGCCAGCTGGCGAGCGACGACACGAACGCTCCGAGCGGCAGGCTCACGACCGTCGCCACCGAGACCCCGGCCGTGATCAGCGACGTGGCCCGGATGACGGATGCCGGCGGGACGAGGCGGCCCGCGATCCCGGCGCCGATCGCCCAGAACCCGCCGATGCCGACCCCGAGCAGCATGCGGGCGACGAGGAGGACCCAGAACGTCGGGGCCAGTGCGGCCAACGCGTCCGCCACCACGAGC
The DNA here is from genome assembly GCF_016907335.1 of Curtobacterium herbarum. Classification (NCBI taxonomy): domain Bacteria; kingdom Bacillati; phylum Actinomycetota; class Actinomycetes; order Micrococcales; family Microbacteriaceae; genus Curtobacterium; species Curtobacterium herbarum. The sequence continues at coordinate 2,294,571 of NZ_JAFBBT010000001.1, read as the reverse complement.
AGCACGGTCAGCGCGAGCAGGACCGTCCGGCGGTCGAGCCGCGACGTCGCGACGGTCACGACCGGGGCGGCGACCGCGCCGGTCAGGCCGGTGAAGACGACCATGAGACCGGCGGTCCCGATGCCGACGTGCAGGTCGTCGGCGATCGCGGGCAGGAGGCCGATGGGCAGGAACTCCGAGAGCACGAGGACGAACGAGCCGAGGGCGACCGACAGGACGCTGAGCCATCCGTGTCGATCCGCTGGTGAGGTCATGGACGCGACAAGCGCCGGCCGGCTCCGTCCATTCCGGTGTGACGGTCGCCGGCCCGTCCGTGTCCGGACCGGGACGCGCCCGGCCGCGGCGGGCCTCCTGGACGCCACCGGCCGCGGTGGGCAGGATGGGCGGAGGGGACAGGGGGAGCACATGACGGGTGCAACAGCGCCGTGGTCGGACGACGAGGACGACCAGTGGGACGCGCACGCCGGGGCGCGGGCGGCCGAGCCGTCCGACGAGTCGGGGCCGGGGTCCTGGGTGTTCGCGACGGTCGTGCTGGTCGCCGCCGTCGTGGCGGACGCAGCGCTCCTGAGCCTGCCGTTCGGACGACTCCTGCGCCTGCCGGAACCCGTCGGCCAGGCGGTGCTGGCACTGGTCTTCGGCGGTGTCCCCGTCGCGACCGTCCTCGCCGGACTCGGTCTGCTGGTCGGGGGCCCGGCCCGGCGGCTCGTGCACCTCGCGGTCGCCCTCGTGTGCATCCCGCTGTCGATCGGGGCGGGCCTGAGCCTCGGGCTCGGACTGAGCTTCGGGCCCGGCGGCATCGTGTGGGCGGTGCTCATGTTCGGCATCGTCCTGGCCTTCGTGCTGACCCTCGCGGGCCGGGCGCTCCGACGGCCGGCGCCGCACTACGCCTCGAACGACTTCGCGGCCCGCGACCGTCGGCTGACGCGCCTGGTCGTGTGGGGCTGGGTCGTGGTGGCCCTCGTCTCGTCGGTGCTGTCGACCGGGCCGTTCTTCCTGCTGACCAGACTCGCCGCGGGGGAATCGTCCTCGTTCCCGCCGATCCCGGTGCTGCCGGTGCTCCTGGCCGTCGTCGTCCTGCTGCTCGTCGTGCGCCGGCGGGGCCTGCGGCGGCACGCGGTGTCTGCTGACGCGCTCTCGTCGCCCGACGTCGACGCGCATCCGGGGGCCGAGGCGTGACCCGACCCCCTCGGCCCGGCGAACCCGGACGGCGGCCCGCCCGTCGTCGACGTCCTCGTCGGGCGGCGGAGCCGTTCACCTGGCGTCGCTTCGGAGCCGGGGTGTGGCAGTTCGTCCCGAACCTGTCGGTGTACCTCGGCGCAGCGTGCCTCCTCGTCACGCTGTTCGGACTCGGCCCCGCGGTCCGGGCCCACGACCAGAACGTCGAACTGCACCGCGTCGGGGTGCGCACGACCGCCGAGGTGGTGAACGTCCGGAAGGAACACCACCACAGTCGGCACAACAACTGGGACGAGTGGATCCCGACGACCCAGCAGACCGTCGACGGCCAGACCAGCAGCACCGAGCTCGAGCAGTACTCCTCGAAGGACGAGGACGTCTTCCACCGCGGACAGCGGTTCGCGGTGCTCGTCGACCCGGACGACCCCGACTCCGTCGTGCTGGCATCGGACGCTGCACGGGAGCGCGTCGCCGCCCGGCTGCACCTGTCCGTGGGGATCGCGATCGGCAGCGTGGTCTTCCTCGGCATCGGCATCCCGGCCGTGGTGCACCGTCGGCGGCACGACCCGACGCTGCAACGGCGTGGGGCGAAGGCGGCCCGGCAGGCGGCACGCGAGAAGGCCCGACTCGGCTGAACAGGGTCGGGTCCGTGCGGACCCGGCTCAGCCGCCGAACGCCGAGATCTCCTCGAGCAGCGGCTCGTGCATGGCACGACGGAGGACCGCGGCGCCGGCGAAGACGCTGGCCCGGTCCTCGTCCGGGAGGCTCGCGAGCAGTCCGACGATCTCGGTGCGTCGACGCTCCATGACGTCGGCGACGAGCGCGCGCCCCTGGTCGGTCGCGCCGACCAGGACCTCGCGCCGGCTCTCGCTGCTCGGCAGTCGTTCGACCCAGCCGTCCGCGACCAGCCGGTCGACGTTGCGGGTGAGGGTCGACGGCCCGACCGCGAGCCGCTCGGCCAGGTCGCCGGAACGGGTCGGGCCGAGCGCGGTGACGAGGACGATCAGCCGGAACTGCGGGACAGTGACGTCCTCGAGTGCCGGGGCCAGGGACCGGGCGACGACTCCGAGGAGTCCTCGCGAGGCCGCGAGCAGTTCGTCGATCCCCTCGGGAGGTGCGGCAGACATGGGACCATCCTGCCCCGCCGGTCAGGACACCCCGAGCAACCGACGTACCCCGACGTCGAGCTGTCGGCGTGCCGCTGCACCGTCCCCGTGCACCTTCGCGCGCAGCGCGACCCCTTCCCAGAGCGCGACGAGCAGGTCGGCGGTGACCGTGGTGTCGACCGAACCGTCGACGTCGCCCGCGTCCTGTGCGGTCTGGATGAGGGCCTCCAGTCGTGCCGACCACCCGGCGAAGATCCGCTCGACGTGCGCGGCGACGGTCGGCTCGTCGCTGGCGGTGTCGGCCGCCAGGTTGCCGAGCAGGCACCCGCGGACCACCCCCATCTCCTCGAGGCGGGAGCCGAGGAACGCGAACTGGTCGACGATCCGGTCGAGGGCGCGTGGCAGGGACGGGTCCTCGAGGATCTCGCCGCCGTTGCCCGCGACGAACCGGTCGGCGGCGGCGACGGCCAGGTCGGCCTTCGAGCGGAAGTGGTTGTAGAACGAGCCCTTCGGTGCGCCCGCGGCGGCGGCGATGCCCGCGACCCCCGCGCCCTCTGGGACGGGGTCGTCGCCGGGGCGCACGAGGTGCTCGCCGACGACCTCACCAGGTAGGTGCGCGCCACGCTCGGCGCGCCGGTCGAGGCGCGGTACCCGGTGCTCGCGGGAGAGTGACGGTCCGGCCCGCGCGTCGGGGCGCCGCGCGGGCCGCGGGACGCCGCCGTCCGACCGAGACGCCGCGCGGGCCGCGACGCGCCGCCGTCCGGCCGAGACGCCGCCGAACTCTGCGGCGTCTCAGCTGTTCGGAGGCGTCTCGGGCGGACGCCGGCGTCTCGGGCAGACGCCGCTGCCGCCCGCAGCCGCGTCCACCTCAGGCCGAACCGCGCCAGACCACCTCGGTCGGCAGGACCAGCCCCCGAGGCTCGGTCGACGGCTCCGCGATCTGCTCGAGCACCTGCCGTGCCGCCTGCTCGCCGAGCGTCCGGGCGGGCTGGCGGACGGTGGAGAGCTCGGGGTCGCATCGGAGTGCCCAGGCGCTGTCGTCGAACCCGACGATGCCGATGTCCTCGGGCACGCGCTTGCCCCGACGCTGCAGCAGGTCCATCGCACCGGCGGCGACGGCGTCCGACGCGGCGAAGACCCCGTCGATGTCGGGTGCCCGGTCGAGCAGTTCGCGCATGCCCTCGGCGCCGGCGGTGTAGCTGAACAGGGGGTTCCGGGCGACGAGGTCCGGGTCGTACCGGTCGCCGAGCGCCGACGCGAAGCCGGCGAGTCGGTCCTGCCCGGAGTCGCGGTCGAGTCCGGAGGCGAGCATCGCGATGCGCTTCCGCCCGGTGTCGACGAGTCGTCGGGTGATCCGTTCGGCGGCGTCGCGGTTGTCGATGCCGATCCACGAGATCGCGGCGGCGTCGGGCGGGTGTCCGACGAAGCAGGCGGGCAGGCCGATCTCGACGATCGCCTTCGTGATCGGGTCGTCGTCGCGGGCGGACAGGACGATGGCGCCGTCGACGAAGCCGCCGCGCAGGTACTCGACGACGCGGTGGCTGTCCCGCGCCGAGTCGACCATGATCGTGACGAGCTGCTGCTCCGCCTCGGACAGGACGCTGTTGGTGCCGATGAGGATGTTGCCGATGTTCGGGTCGTCGAGGACCACGACCGAGGGTTCGTGCACGATGAGCGCGATCGCGCCGGAGCGGCGGGTGACCAGGCTGCGGGCGGCGGCACTGCGGACGTACCCGACCCGCCGGATGGCGTCCTGTACGGCTTCGCGTGCGGCGGCGGAGACGTACTGCTCGTCGTTGAGGACCCGTGAGACGGTGCCGCGGGAGAGCCCGGCCGCGTCGGCGATGTCCTGGATCGTGGCGCGTCGGCGCGCTGTTCTGACCTCGGACATCCCGCCACTGTAGCCGCGCGTCGGGCCGCGGTGTTGACACGACGGCCCGAGTCGTGTTGTATCTGGGATCGCTCCCAGAACGGATTTCGACAGCGGTTTCGAATCCGAGCTGGGATCGCTCCCAGACTGATGCGGCGCAACCCGTCCGCAGCAGTCTGGGACCGCTCCCACACATGCTGGGTCCTTCACCGCCGAAGGGGTCGTACCGACCGAGGCACCGAGGGGCCCCGATCGACGAGGACCCTTCGTGACCACCACCCTGCCCGCACCGGTCGGCGACGCCCCGGCTGCTCCGGTCGCCGCCGTCGAGCCGGCCGAGAGCGCCCTCGGTCTCGGCTCGACCGGCCTGGCCTTCGGCTGCGACTACAACCCCGAGCAGTGGGACCACGCCACCTGGGTCGAGGACGTCCGCCTGATGCGCGAGGCCGGCATCACGATCGTCGCGATCAACGTCTTCGGCTGGTCGCAGGTCGAACCGCGGCCGGGCGAGTACGACTTCACCGCGCTCGACACCGTCATCGACCTGCTGCACGGCGCCGGCATCGCCGTGGACCTGGGCACCGGGACCGCCTCCACCCCCGCCTGGCTCACGACCATGCACCCCGAGGTCCTGCCCGTCACGGTCGACGGCACCACCCGGTTCCCCGGCGGCCGCCAGGCGTTCTGCCCCGCGTCCCCGATCTACCGCCGGTACGCCCTGGCCCTGGTCGAGGCCACCGCCGCCCGGTACGGCGACCACCCGGCGGTCCGGCTCTGGCACGTGTCGAACGAGCTCGGCTGCCACAACGCCCGCTGCTGGTGCGACGTCTCCGCCGACGCGTTCCGCACCTGGCTCCGGGCCCGCCACGGCAGCATCGAAGCGCTCAACACCGCGTGGGGCACCGCCTTCTGGAGCCAGCGCTACGGCTCCTTCGACGAGGTCCTGCCACCCCGCCTGACCCTGTCGACCGGCAACCCGGCGCAGCAGATCGACTTCGACCGGTTCTCCTCGGACACCCTCCTCGAGCACCACCGCGCCGAGACCGCCGTGATCCGCAGGCACAGCACCAAGCCCGTCACGACGAACTTCATGGTCGCCGCCCACATCACCGCGATGGACTACTGGTCCTGGACCGGCGACATGGACGTCATCGCGAACGACCACTACCTCGACAACCGCCTGCCGCGCCCGAACGTCGAGCTCTCGTTCGCCGCCGACACCACCCGCGGCCTCGCCGGCGGCGCCCCCTGGCTGCTCATGGAGCACTCGACCGGGGCCGTCAACTGGCAGCCGCGCAACCTCGCCAAGGCGCCGGGGGAGATGCTCCGCAACACCGCGGCGCACATCGCCCGCGGAGCCGACGGCGTCTGCTTCTTCCAGTGGCGCGCCTCCGTGCAGGGGTCGGAGAAGTTCCACTCCGCACTGCTGCCGCACGCGGGCACCGACTCGCAGGGCTGGCGCGACGTGGTCGCGCTCGGCGCGCTCGTCGACCGCCTCGGCGAGCTCCGCGGCTCGCGGGTCACCGCCGACGTCGCGCTCGTCTTCAGCTGGGAGAACCAGTGGGCGGCCGACCTGGAGGCCCACCCCACCACCGCGGTCCGCTACCTGGAACAGGTCCACGCGCTCTACACCGCACTGTGGGACCTCGGCGTCACGGTCGACGTGGTCGCGCCCGGCGCCCCGCTCGACGACCACTCGGTCGTCATCGTCCCGGAGCTGTACCTGGTGCGCGACGAGCACGCCGCCGTCATCGCCGACCACGTCGAACGGGGCGGCCACGCGCTCGTCACCTTCTTCAGCGGCATCGTCGACGAGCAGGACCGGGTCCGCACCGGCGGCTACCCGGGCGCGTTCCGCGAGGTGCTCGGCATCCGGGTCGACGAGTTCCAGCCGCTCGCCGAGGGCGACGTCGTCGAGCTCTCCGACGGCGGCACCGCGACCACCTGGTCCGAGCCGGTCGAACTGCTCGACGCCGCGAGCATCGTCGACTACGCCACCGGCCCGCTCGCCGGCCGCCCGGCGGTGACCCGGAACGACCACGGGGCCGGGTCCGCCTGGTACCTCTCCACCGTCCTCGACGACGCGTCGCTGCAGTCCCTCGTGCAGAAGGTCCTCGCCGAGGCCGGCGTGCACGGCGACCCGGCGACCGCACCCGGCCTCGAGGTCGTCCGCCGCCGGGACGACGAGCACGAGTGGGTCTTCCTGCTCAACCACTCGGACCGGACCGTGCAGCACCACGAGGCGGGCCACGAGCTCGTCACCGACCAGGCCGTCGCGGGCGTCACCGCGATCGAGCCCGGCGGTACCCAGATCATCCGCACGGACAGGAAGCGCTCATGACCACCACCACCCAGCGGCGCCGGACGGCCACACGGCCGCACCCGGCCAAGCGTCCGGCCGGCGGCGGCTCCCGCTACCGCCGCGCCATCGCGGTCTTCGTCGTGCCGTTCGCGGTCCTCTTCACCGCGTTCTACCTCGTCCCGATCCTCTACGCCGTGTGGCAGTCGCTGCAGAAGATCGAACGCCAGGGCACGTTCGGCGCTCCGACGCAGGTGTTCGGCGGCCTCACCCAGTACGTCCTCGTGTTCCAGAACGACGTGTTCTGGGGCTCGGTCCTCCGCGTGCTGCTGTTCGGCGTCGTGCAGGTCCCGGTGATGCTCGGCCTGGCGCTCGTCTTCGCCCTGCTGCTCGACTCGCCCCTGCTCCGCGGCAAGCGGTTCTTCCGCCTGGCGTTCTTCGCCCCGTACGCCGTCCCCGGTGTCATCGCCGCGATCATGTGGGGCTACCTGTACGCCCCCGACCTGTCGCCGTTCTCCGCCGTCACCTCGAAGGTCGACCTGCTCGGCAGCGGCACCGTCCTCTGGGCCGTCGCCAACGTCGTCACCTGGGTCTTCGTCGGCTACAACATGCTCATCATCTACTCGTCGCTGCTCGCGATCCCGACCGAGATCTACGAGGCCGCGAAGCTCGACGGCGCCTCGCAGTTCCGGATCGCCGTCTCGATCAAGATCCCGATGGTCGTCCCGGCGATCGTCCTCACCGCGGTGTTCTCGGTGATCGGCACCCTGCAGCTGCTCACCGAACCGACCGTGTTCCGGCAGTTCACCTCGACGATCTCGTCGACGTTCACGCCGAACATGCTCGTGTACTCGACCTCGTCGGTGCCGAACTTCAACCTCGCGGCGGCGTTCTCGGTGGTCCTCGCCGTCGCCACCTTCATCCTGTCGATCGGGTTCCTCCGACTGACCCAGCGGAAGGACGCCTCGTGAGCGTCAACGCACCCTCCCGACGCGACGCGAAGCGCGACGCAACGAGCGCGGCGGACGCACGCCGGGCCTCCCGTCCGGACACCGGACGCCCGGACGGCACACGCGGTCCCCGCGAGAGCGTCATCTCGCGCAGCGCCGCGATGCTCGTCATGGGCGTCTTCACCCTCTACTTCCTGCTGCCGATCTTCTGGCTGCTGGTGTCGTCGACGAAGACCGTCGCCAACTTCAACTCGACCGCGCCGCTCTGGTTCAGCGCCACCGCGATCCAGGACACCATCACCAACCTCGGTGAGCTGTTCACGCGACAGGACGGCATCTACCTGCGCTGGATGCTCAACAGCATCGCCTACGCCGGCGTCGCCGGACTCATCGGCACGGTGCTGTCAGCGATGTGCGGGTACGCCCTGGCCAAGTACCGGTTCCGCGGCCGCGAGGCACTGTTCAACGTGTTCCTCGGCGGCGTCCTCGTGCCGGCGACCGCGCTCGCCCTGCCGCTGTTCCTCATCTTCAGTCAGGTCGACCTGACCGACACGTTCTGGTCGGTGTTCCTGCCGAGCATCGTCAGCCCGTTCGGCGTCTACCTGTCCCGGTTGTTCGCGGCGTCCAGCGTTCCCGACGAGATCATCGAAGCCGCCCGCATCGACGGCTCCGGTGAGGTCCGGACGTTCTTCACCGTCGCCGTCCGCCTGATGTCGCCGGCCCTCGTGACGATCTTCCTCTTCCAGTTCGTCGCCATCTGGAACAACTTCTTCCTGCCGCTCGTGATGCTCCGCGACTCGTCGTTGTTCCCCGTCACCCTCGGCCTCTACACGTGGAACTCGAGCGTGAACCAGTACCCGGACCTCCGGACCCTGGTGCTCATCGGGTCGTTCGTGTCGATCATCCCGCTGCTCGTCGCCTTCCTCAGCCTGCAGCGGTTCTGGCGCTCGGGGCTCGGCTCCGGCGGCCTCAAGTGACCTGCTCTCTTCCCCTCCCGCACCTCATCTCCACCCGAACGGAAACAGCATGAAGACAACGAAGTTCCTCAGTGCAGCCGCCGTCGCGCTCGCCGCGACCGTGGCCCTCGCGGGCTGCAGCTCCGGCGGTGGCAGCGGCTCCGGCGGCGGCTCGTCCGACTCCGCCGCCTCGAGCTGCAAGCCGTCCGGCGGCAAGGTCACGCTCGACTTCACCACCTGGGTCCCGAACATGGACAAGGTCGTCGCGGTCTGGAACAAGTCCCACCCGGACATCCAGGTGAAGGTCTCCATCGTCGCCAACGGCAACAGCGGCACGTACCAGAACTTCTTCAACCAGCTGAAGGCCAAGCAGGCGCCGGACATCGGCCAGGTCGAGTACGACTCGCTGCCGGCGTTCCGGGTGCAGGGCGGCCTCGAGAACATCGCGGCCTGCAAGGGCGTCAGCGACGTGAAGAAGGACTTCTCCGACGGCCTCTGGAACCAGGTCACCTTCGGCGAGACCAACTCGGTCTACGCGATCCCGCAGGACTCCGGCCCGATGGCGCTGTACTACCGCAAGGACCTGTTCGACAAGGCCGGTCTCGACGCCCCGAAGACCTGGGCCGAGTACGCCGAGGACGCCGTCAAGATCAAGGCGATGGGCGGCAACATCACCAACTTCGCCAAGGGCGACGTCAACCAGTTCGCCGGTCTCGTCTCGCAGGCCGGTGGCCAGTGGTTCAAGAACAGCGGCCAGGACTGGAACGTCAACCTGACCGACAGCGCTTCGAAGAAGGTCGCCGACTACTGGCAGGACCTCATCGACAAGAAGCTCGTCAACACGCTGCCGAGCTTCACCGACCAGTGGAACAGCGCCTACGACAGCGGCCAGGACTGGACCTGGGTCTCCGCCGTCTGGGGGGCGAACACCATCTCGTCCGGTGCACCCTCGACCTCCGGCAAGTGGGCGGTCGCCCCGATGCCGCAGTGGAAGTCGGGCGACAAGGCATCGGCTGCCTGGGGTGGGTCCTCGAACGTCGTCTTCTCCGGCAGCAAGCACCCCGCCGAGGCCGCGCAGTTCCTCACCTGGCTGAACACCTCGACCGAGGCGCTCTCGCAGCTCAACGAGGTCGCGAACCTCTACCCGGCATCGAGCACCGGCGCTGAGCTGCCCGCGCTCACCAAGGGCCTGGCGTTCTACGGCAACCAGAAGATCTACGAGCAGTTCGCCGATGCCGCGAAGGACATCCAGCCCTTCACCTGGGGCCCGACGATGACGCAGACCTACGCGGACGTCTCGGACGGCTTCGGCAGCGCGGCCTCCGGCAACGGGACCCTGCTCGACGCACTGCAGTCCGGTCAGACGAAGACGATCGCCGCGCTCGAGGCACAGTCGATCCCGGTCAAGAAGTAAGACACACGGCGCGAGTAAGGCACACAGCACGAACAGGGACGGGCCCCGGAGGATCTGCACACGCAGGTGCTCCGGGGCCCGTCCTCGTGTGGTCCGTCGTGCGTCAGCTCCGGCCGCGGTTCCGCCGCCGCACGGCCTTCGGCGCCCGACCGGCCATGAACGACCGCGCCGGGTCGACGACGAAGCCCTGCCGCAGCGCCTCGCGTCCGACGAGCATCCGGAAGCCCATCTGGTCGCGGTTGCTCAGCGTCACCTCGGCCATCACCGTGCGGCCGGCGAGCTCGATCGACATCAGCACGACGATCCGCTCCTGCGTGTGCCCGCTCGAGCTGCGGATCACCCGGCGGTCGTGGACGTCGCACTCCACGGTCTGCGGGTCGACGTCGGAGTCCTGCCACGGGTGCACCGAGAACCGGACGCGCTCGCCGGGCAGCTCCTGCACGTCGAAGGCGTGCAGCGCGGAGCTGCGGGCGCCGGTGTCGAGCTTGACCTTGATCCAGGGGATGCCGATGTCCGGCAGCGCTGCCCACTCTCGCCAGCCTGCGACGATCGGCACTCGGGACGCCGACTTCCCAGCGTCGGGGCGCTTCGCGGGCTCGGCCATGCCCCTATCTTGGCAGTGATGAAACTCGCCATCCTGTCGCGCGCTCCGCACGCGTACTCGACGCAGCGTCTCCGTACCGCTGCGGCCGAGCGCGGTCACACCGTCAAGGTGCTCAACACCCTCCGCTTCGCGATCGACCTGACCGGTGAGCAGCCGGACCTGCAGTACCGCGGCAAGCTGCTCTCCGACTACGACGCCGTCCTGCCGCGGATCGGCAACTCGATCACCTACTACGGCACCGCGGTGGTCCGGCAGTTCGAGCAGATGGACGTCTACACGCCGAACACCGCGAACGGCATCACGAACTCCCGCGACAAGTTGCGCGCGAACCAGATCCTGTCGCGGCACGACATCGGCATGCCCGCGACGACGTTCGTCAGCAGTCGCGCGGACGTCCGGGGCGCGATCGAGCGCGTCGGCGGCGCACCCGTGGTCATCAAGCTCCTCGAGGGCACGCAGGGCATCGGCGTGATCCTGGCTCCCGAGGCGAAGGTCGCCGAGTCGATCGTCGAGACCCTGCACTCCACCAAGCAGAACGTGCTCATCCAGCGCTTCATCGCGGAGAGCCGCGGCAAGGACATCCGCGCCCTGGTGGTGGGGGACCGGGTGGTCGCGGCGATGCGCCGCTCGGCCTCGGGTGACGAGTTCCGGTCGAACGTGCACCGCGGCGGCACCGTGGAGCAGGTCACGCTGACGCCGGAGTACGAGGAGGCGGCGGTCCGCTCGGCGCAGATCATGGGCCTCCGGGTCGCCGGTGTGGACATGCTCGAGGGCAACGACGGTCCGCTCGTGATGGAGGTCAACTCCTCCCCGGGCCTCGAGGGCATCGAACGCGCCACCGGTCTCGACGTCGCCGGCGCGGTCATCGACTTCATCGCGAACCAGGTGGCGTTCCCCGAGATCGACGTCCGGCAGCGCCTCAGCGTCTCGACCGGCTACGGTGTCGCCGAGCTGCTCGTGCACACGAACGCGGACCTGGTCGGCAAGACGATCAAGGACTCCGGGCTCTGGGACCGGGACATCACCGTCCTGACCCTGCACCGCGGCAGTGCGGTCATCCCGAACCCCCGCAGCGGCGTCGTGCTCGAGCCCGGCGACCGCCTGCTCTGCTTCGGCAAGCTCGAGGAGATGCGGTCGATGATCCCGGACCGCCGTCGACGCCGGACGAAGCTGCGGAAGCTGTCGAAGGACTCCCTGCCCGACAGCTGACCGCGTCCCCGCCCGGCCGGCAGACGACCAGGAGACGGCCAGGAGGCGCGGCCCACCCCGTCAGCGCACCGCCCGTCCCGAGACCACAGGTCCCGAGACCACAGGATCCGAGACGACCGCTCCGCGGATCGCCTGGAGCACCACGTCGAGCGCCCGGTCGAGCTCCGGCAGCGTCACGGCCCCGTACCCGAGGACCACACCGGGTCCGGAGCGTCCCCGCTCGGCCTCGTAGTCGGCGAGGTCCGCCACGAGCACCCCGGCCGCCGCCGCCCGAGCCACCACCATCGCACCCGCTGCTGCACCCGCACCCGCACCGGCGCCCACGCCCGTTGCCGGACCCGCCCACGTCAGGACCGTGTGCAGGCCGCCGGTCAGTGCCCGGGCCTCCAGGCCGGCGATCCCGCTGTCCGCCAGCCGGAGCGCGATCCGCTCCCGCCGGTGCGTGTAGTCCCGCCGGACCCTGCCCAGGTGCCGCCGGAACGCCCCGGTCCGCAGCAGGTGTGCGACCGCGACCTGCACCGGTTCCGCGACCACCGGCCCCCGTGCGGCCCGCGCGGTGACGACGGCGGTCCGGAGCGGCTCGGCCGAGCGGGGCAGCACCAGGTACGCGCACCGCAGCCGCGGGTCCAGGGTCTTCGAGAACCCGCCGAGGTGCACGACCACCCCGTCGGTGTCCAGCGCCGCGAGGGCCGGCACGGGTGCGCCGCGGTGCCGGAACTCCGAGTCGTAGTCGTCCTCGACGACGACCATGCCGGCCGTGGCGGCCTGCGCGAGGAGCGCCCGCCGGTGCCCGACCGGCATCACGGACCCGAGCGGGTACTGGTGCGTCGGCGAGACGACGACCGCGTCGGCCGAGACCTGCGCGAGGACCGCCAGGTCGATGCCGTCCGAGGCGACCGGCACGGGGACGAGTTCCGCACCCGCACTCGTCAGCGCCCGTTGGCCGGAGCGGTAGCCGGGGTCCTCGACCGCGATGCGTGGCGCCCGACCGAGCCGGGCCCGGAGCGCCTCGACGAGCAGGGAGAGCGCCTCCGAGGTCCCCGCCGCGACCACGACGTCGGACACCGCCGGGCTGAACCCGCGCGCCAGCCCGAGCTGCACGACGACCTGCTCGCGCAGTGCCGGCAGGCCCAGCGGGTCGGACAGCCCGTTGCGGAGCGGGGCCTCGGCGGCGGCCCGCCACGCCGCCCGCCAGTCGCGGGGGCTGATCGCGGTGACGGCGGGGATCCCGGGTCGGCAGTCGAGGAGCGGCCCCGGTGCCGGCTCCGCGACCGGACGGGAGGCACGCCCCGCCCCCGCCGCTGCACCCGCGCCCGCCACCGGGCCGGCCCCGACCCCGGCAGGGACACCGACACCGTCACCGACACCGGCAGACCCGCCAGCGGCCGCGCCCCCGACCACCCGCGCCGCCGCTCCGTGCCGCGTCCGGATGTAGCCCTCGCCGTCGAGCTGGTCGTACGCCGCCACCACGGTCCCGCGGGCCACGCCGAGCTCGGCCGCCAGCGCACGGGTCGACGGCAGCGGGTCGTCCGCCCCGAGCGTCCCGTCGTGCACCAGCCCGCGGACCCGTGCGACGACCGCGGCCACCTTGCTCGACTGGTCCACTCGATCTGCCCCGATCTGGTCTACGTGCTGGTCCAGTGCCGACCCTAGCGTCGCACTGTGCCCATCGACGACGCCCTGCCCGCCCTGCCCACCGACGACGCCCTGCCTGCCCTGCCCTCCCTGGCCGTCCGCCGCCTCCGCGACCGCCAGCAGACCGACCCCGAGGCCCTCCGCCAGGTCCTCGCCGAGGGCTTCGTCGCCCACGTCGGCCTGGTCCGCGACGGCTTCCCGATCGTCCTGCCCTTCCTCTACGGCGTCGGCGACCTCGGCGCCGGACCCGTCCTGCTGCTGCACGGGTCGACCGGCGGCGGCCTCTTCCTCGACGCCGGCGACGAGGGCGTGCCCGTCTCGGCGACGATCACCCACCTCGACGGCATCGTCTTCGCCCGCTCGACCTTCGACAGCTCCGCGAACTACCGCAGCGCGATGGTCGTCGGCCGGGCCAGCGTGGTGCCGGCGGAGCTGCGGGCCGAGGCGCTCCGGCAGGTCGCCGACCACCTCATGCCGGGTCGTCGGGCGGAACTGCGCGCGATGACCGCGAAGGAGGTCCGCCAGACCCAGGTCCTGCACCTCCCGCTCGACGCTGCCAGCGTCAAGGTCCGCGCGGCCGGCGTGGGGGAGTCACCCGACGACGGCGAGGACCACGCCGTCTGGGCCGGTGTCCTGCCCGTCGCGCTCCGGGCCGGCGAACCAGTGGCCGGAGCGCTCGCCGCCGCGGCCGGGACGCCGGTCGACCCGTCGGTGCGCGCCCTCGCGGCCCGGCTCGACGCGGTCGCCGAGGGACTGGAGGCCCGGCTCGCCGCGCTGATGTGACCCCACTCCGCAACCCGCCTGGGCGCCGAGTCGGGCCTGCGCGGCGAGTCTGTGACGGACTGCAGGAACCAGGGCCCGTTCTCCAGGCGAGATCAGGTTCGTGACCAATACGTTATCTTCCCGAGTCGCCGCTCCCGGAAGGACGGCTCGAACCCGGAAGGAACCATGGGACGCCACGCTCTGCCTGCACTCGATGAGGACCGTCGAGACGCACCCGTCCCGCCCCCCGCAGCCGCTCCGACGCCGCGCGCCCGTGGCCGCCGCTCCGCCTCCGGCCCGGTCGTCGCCCGCTCCACCTTCGTCGAGCACCAGCGCCCGGCCCGCGTGGTCGCCCTCGCGCCCGCCCGGCCCGTGCGCCCCACGACGAGCGCGTTCGTCTCGCGGAACGCCGCGATCCGTGCCGAGCGTGCCGCCGACCCGCGCCACATCCGCCGTGCCGCGAACGCCAAGCGTGCCGCGCTGCTGATCGCCCCGGCCCTCGCGATCACCTCGACCCTGTCGCTGTCGATCCCGGCCGACGCCGCCACCGCCGTACCCGCACCGGCGACCACCACCACGACGTCGCAGGACCTGCAGACCTACACGGTCGCCCACGACGTGCAGGTGCCGATCGTCTCCTCCGACGGCGTGACGACCACCTCGATCGTGTCGTACCCGACCCTCGTGCTCCGCTTCGGCGTGACCGAGAACCAGGCGAAGTCGGCGCTGTCCGCAGCGCTCTCGGCCGGTGGCGACCGCGCGACCGTGCTCCAGACGGCGCTGCAGTACCTCGGCGACCCGTACGTCGAGGGCGGCGCGAGCCACACCGGCATCGACTGCTCCGGACTGACCATGGTCGCGTACCAGGCCGTCGGCATCCAGCTCGCCCACTACGTCCCGACGCAGGACGCCGTCGCCACGACCGTGCCCGAGTCCGAGGCGCTGCCCGGCGACATGGTCGTCTACGACAACGAGGACCACGTCGGCCTGTACCTCGGCCAGGGACTCGTCCTCCAGGCGCCGCACCCGGGCGAGGTCGTCGACATCGTCCCGATGTACCCGGCCGCGCACCACTTCGCACGCCTCCTGCCCGCCGGCTCCTGAGTCGAGTCCCCGGCGTGCCCGGACCGGCACGCCGAGACCCGGGACGCCGAGACCCGGGGCGGTGACCCCCTGACGGGCCGGACCGGTGCGCTCGACGGGTTGCGGGCCTCCCGTAAGCTGGAGTGATGGCCACCGACACCCGCACACCGTTCGAGGAGCAGCGCTCTGCCCGCCCGCAGGTGCGCCCGCGCACCGAAGGATGGCAGCAGGCGACCGGGACCGACGGACGGCCGCTGCTGCAGTTCGCGTCCCCGAAGCGGGGCAAGCCGCCGGTGCACCTGGCGGACCTGACGGTCGACGAGCGCGAAGCCCGGGTGAAGGAACTCGGGCTGCCCGGGTTCCGCGCCAAGCAACTCGCGACCCACTACTTCACGCACTACACCTCCGACCCGGCGAAGATGACCGACCTGCCGGCGGCGCAGCGCGACGAACTCGTCGCCGGGATGCTGCCGCCCCTGCTGACCGAGACCCGTCGTCTCGAGACCGACAAGGGCGACACGATCAAGTTCCTCTGGAAGCTGCACGACGGCGCCCTGGTCGAGTCGGTGCTCATGCGGTACCCGGGGCGCATCACGCTCTGCGTCTCGTCCCAGGCCGGCTGCGGCATGAACTGCCCGTTCTGCGCCACCGGACAGGCGGGGCTGACCCGGAACATGTCGACGGCCGAGATCATCGAGCAGATCGTCCGCGCCAACGCCGCCATCGCCGCCGGGGAACTCGGGGGCGACCCGCGCAAGGGCGGGCAGGACCGCGTCGACGCCGAACGCGTGACGAACATCGTCTTCATGGGCATGGGGGAGCCGCTCGCCAACTACAAGCGGGTGATGGACGCCGTCCGCCTGATGGTCGCGCCGCAGCCGAACGGGCTCGGGATGAGTGCCCGCGGCATCACCATCTCGACGGTCGGCCTGGTGCCGGCGATGCTCAAGCTCGCCGACGAGGGGATCCCGGTCACCTTCGCGCTGTCGCTGCACGCGCCGGACGACGAACTGCGCGACGAGCTCATCCCGGTGAACTCGAAGTGGAAGGCCGACGAAGCGATCGACGCCGCCCACAACTACTACGTCAAGACCGGTCGGCGGGTGTCGATCGAGTACGCGCTCATCAAGGACATGAACGACCACGCCTGGCGCGCCGACCTGTTGGCCGAGAAGCTCAACAAGCGCGGCAAGGGCTGGGTGCACGTCAACCCGATCCCGCTCAACCCGACGCCCGGCTCGGTGTGGACCTCGTCCGAGGTGCACGTGCAGGACGAGTTCGTCCGACGACTCAACGCCGCCGGCATCCCGACGACCCTCCGCGACACCCGCGGCAAGGAGATCGACGGGGCCTGCGGGCAGTTGGCCGCAGCCGACTGACGGTCGGCCACCGGTCGCCCGTTCGACCACGCCGGTCCCGTCGAGTCCGGTCTGCCAGGAGGCGCAGTGCCAGTGAGCACTGCGCCTCCCGTCGTTCCCGTGGCCGGTCGGCGCCGCTCCGCTGCGGGGCGCCCGGGTGCGACACGCCCGGGCGTCGGGCTGGCTTGGCGCTGCCGTTCACCCGTGCGTAAAGTAATCACTCGTTGCCGCTGAGGCGGAGAACGGAACGGCCGAGACACTGACCGGGTCACTGACCTGGAAGATGCAGTCTGGCTCCGATCTTCCCCGGGCAACGAACCAGCCTCTCTGGCGAGACATCGTGATGGTGTCGAGTGGGGAGTGCGTCTGGTCCTTGAGAACTCAACAGCGTGCACATTGTCAATGCCAATTTTATTGACCTCGTGCCCGGTCGGCTTTGGTTGACTGGGTCATGAAGCAATTCCTTTTGGATTGAAGATTGTCAGTAGACAGTCAACAGTCAAGATCAACTCGCTGACACTTCGGTGTTGGTTGTAATTTTTTACGGAGAGTTTGATCCTGGCTCAGGACGAACGCTGGCGGCGTGCTTAACACATGCAAGTCGAACGATGATCAGGAGCTTGCTCCTGTGATTAGTGGCGAACGGGTGAGTAACACGTGAGTAACCTGCCCCTGACTCTGGGATAAGCGTTGGAAACGACGTCTAATACTGGATATGATCACTGGTCGCATGGCCTGGTGGTGGAAAGATTTTTTGGTTGGGGATGGACTCGCGGCCTATCAGCTTGTTGGTGAGGTAATGGCTCACCAAGGCGACGACGGGTAGCCGGCCTGAGAGGGTGACCGGCCACACTGGGACTGAGACACGGCCCAGACTCCTACGGGAGGCAGCAGTGGGGAATATTGCACAATGGGCGAAAGCCTGATGCAGCAACGCCGCGTGAGGGATGACGGCCTTCGGGTTGTAAACCTCTTTTAGTAGGGAAGAAGGGAGCTTCGGTTCTTGACGGTACCTGCAGAAAAAGCACCGGCTAACTACGTGCCAGCAGCCGCGGTAATACGTAGGGTGCAAGCGTTGTCCGGAATTATTGGGCGTAAAGAGCTCGTAGGCGGTTTGTCGCGTCTGCTGTGAAATCCCGAGGCTCAACCTCGGGCTTGCAGTGGGTACGGGCAGACTAGAGTGCGGTAGGGGAGATTGGAATTCCTGGTGTAGCGGTGGAATGCGCAGATATCAGGAGGAACACCGATGGCGAAGGCAGATCTCTGGGCCGTAACTGACGCTGAGGAGCGAAAGCATGGGGAGCGAACAGGATTAGATACCCTGGTAGTCCATGCCGTAAACGTTGGGCGCTAGATGTAGGGACCTTTCCACGGTTTCTGTGTCGTAGCTAACGCATTAAGCGCCCCGCCTGGGGAGTACGGCCGCAAGGCTAAAACTCAAAGGAATTGACGGGGGCCCGCACAAGCGGCGGAGCATGCGGATTAATTCGATGCAACGCGAAGAACCTTACCAAGGCTTGACATACACCGGAAACGGCCAGAGATGGTCGCCCCCTTGTGGTCGGTGTACAGGTGGTGCATGGTTGTCGTCAGCTCGTGTCGTGAGATGTTGGGTTAAGTCCCGCAACGAGCGCAACCCTCGTTCTATGTTGCCAGCGGGTTATGCCGGGGACTCATAGGAGACTGCCGGGGTCAACTCGGAGGAAGGTGGGGATGACGTCAAATCATCATGCCCCTTATGTCTTGGGCTTCACGCATGCTACAATGGCCGGTACAAAGGGCTGCGATACCGTAAGGTGGAGCGAATCCCAAAAAGCCGGTCTCAGTTCGGATTGAGGTCTGCAACTCGACCTCATGAAGTCGGAGTCGCTAGTAATCGCAGATCAGCAACGCTGCGGTGAATACGTTCCCGGGCCTTGTACACACCGCCCGTCAAGTCATGAAAGTCGGTAACACCCGAAGCCGGTGGCCTAACCCTTGTGGGAGGAGCCGTCGAAGGTGGGATCGGTGATTAGGACTAAGTCGTAACAAGGTAGCCGTACCGGAAGGTGCGGCTGGATCACCTCCTTTCTAAGGAGCATCTGGTCAGTGCTGTTCACCGTGATGGTGGGTCAGTGGCTGGTCCAGGCGCCCGATTCGGACCGAACGTGTCCGACGGGTAGCTCATGGGTGGAACATTGACAGTGCAGTCGGGAGCGCGTCTTCCGGTCTCAGTACGTTCCTCGTCGTCGGTCTTGTGCCGGTGTTGGGGGGTTGGAACGGGTCGGTGGGGAGCGGGTTGGCTGGTGCACGTTGTTGGGTCCTGAGGGACCAGGCTTCCTGCTGTGGGTGGTGTCCGTGTTGGATGCCCACCTGTGGTGGGGGTTGGGCCGTATGGGTCCTTCGTTGGGCCACATGAAGCCGCACCGTTGGGTGTGGGGGAGTGTGGTGCCGATCGTATGTTGAGAACTACACAGTGGACGCGAGCATCTTTAGATTCGCGTCATCGATGATCGTCAGCTTTCGGGTTGGCGTGGTTCGTGGCGTTGGATCGCAATTTTAATCTTTGTGGTCAAGTTTCTAAGAGCAAACGGTGGATGCCTTGGCATCTGGAGCCGAAGAAGGACGTAGAAATCTGCGATAAGCCTCGGGGAGCTGATAATCGAGCTGTGAGCCGAGGATTTCCGAATGGGGAAACCCCGCTAGGCGCTTTTGTGACCTGGTGACTCCCGCCTGAATATATAGGGCGGGTAGAGGGAACGTGGGGAAGTGAAACATCTCAGTACCCACAGGAAGAGAAAACAACATGTGATTCCGTGAGTAGTGGCGAGCGAAAACGGATGAGGCTAAACCGATCATGTGTGATAGCCGGCGGGCGTTGCATGGTCGGGGTTGTGGGACACGTCACTCAGTTCTGCCGGACTGGGGCGGTTACAGCGCATCATAGTCGAACCGGTTTGAAAGCCGGGCCGTAGTGGGTGCCAGCCCCGTAGACGAAATGGTGTTATGGCCGGATGTGTATCCCAAGTAGCACGGGGCCCGAGAAATCCCGTGTGAATCTGTCAGGACCACCTGATAAGCCTAAATACTCCCAGATGACCGATAGCGGACAAGTACCGTGAGGGAAAGGTGAAAAGTACCCCGGGAGGGGAGTGAAATAGTACCTGAAACCGTTTGCTTACAAACCGTCGGAGCCTCCTTTGTAGGGGTGACGGCGTGCCTTTTGAAGAATGAGCCTGCGAGTTAGCGATATGTGGCGAGGTTAACCCGTGTGGGGTAGCCGTAGCGAAAGCGAGTCTGAATAGGGCGATTCAGTCGCATGTCCTAGACCCGAAGCGAAGTGATCTATCCATGGCCAGGTTGAAGCGACGGTAAGACGTCGTGGAGGACCGAACCCACTTCAGTTGAAAATGGAGGGGATGAGCTGTGGATAGGGGTGAAAGGCCAATCAAACTTCGTGATAGCTGGTTCTCTCCGAAATGCATTTAGGTGCAGCGTTGCGTGTTTCTCGCCGGAGGTAGAGCTACTGGATGGCCGATGGGCCTCAACAGGTTACTGACGTCAGCCAAACTCCGAATGCCGGTGAGTGAGAGCGCAGCAGTGAGACGGTGGGGGATAAGCTTCATCGTCGAGAGGGAAACAACCCAGACTACCAACTAAGGTCCCTAAGCGTGTGCTAAGTGGGAAAGGATGTGGAGTTGCACAGACAACCAGGAGGTTGGCTTAGAAGCAGCCACCCTTGAAAGAGTGCGTAATAGCTCACTGGTCAAGTGATTCCGCGCCGACAATGTAACGGGGCTCAAGCACACCACCGAAGTTGTAGATTTCGCACATTAGACAAGCCTTCGTGGTTCAGTCGTGCGGAGTGGTAGGAGAGCGTCGTGTGGCGAGTGAAGCGGCGGAGTGATCCAGCCGTGGACGCCACACGAGTGAGAATGCAGGCATGAGTAGCGAAAGACGGGTGAGAAACCCGTCCTCCGAAAGACCAAGGGTTCCAGGGCCAGGTTAATCCGCCCTGGGTAAGTCGGGACCTAAGGCGAGGCCGACAGGCGTAGTCGATGGACAACGGGTTGATATTCCCGTACCGGCGAACAACCGCCCAAGCTAATCCAGTGGTGCTAAGAGTCCTAACCCGGCACTTGTTGATCCCTTCGGGGTGAGACGGGCCGGTCTAACGCTCGACCCCATGCTGGTGCGGTTAGCGTATGAACAGGTGTGACGCAGGAAGGTAGCTGAGCCAGGCGATGGTATCCGTAAGGTGAACCTGGTGTAAGGATGTAGGGCTGACGATAGGCAAATCCGTCGTCTGTATGCCTGAGATCCGACGCGTACCCGTAAGGGGAATTCAGTGATCCTATGCTGCCGAGAAAAGCATCGACGCGAGGTTGCAGCCGCCCGTACCCGAAACCGACTCAGGTGGTCAGGTAGAGAATACCAAGGAGATCGAGATAATCGTGGTTAAGGAACTCGGCAAAATGCCCCCGTAACTTCGGGAGAAGGGGGGCCGGATACGTGACCGGACTTTGCTCCGTGAGCGTTGAAGGCCGCAGAGACCAGTGGGAAGCGACTGTTTACTAAAAACACAGGTCCGTGCGAAGTCGCAAGACGATGTATACGGACTGACGCCTGCCCGGTGCTGGAAGGTTAAGAGGAAGGGTCAGCCTCACGGCGAAGCTCTGAATTTAAGCCCCAGTAAACGGCGGTGGTAACTATAACCATCCTAAGGTAGCGAAATTCCTTGTCGGGTAAGTTCCGACCTGCACGAATGGCGTAACGACTTCCCAGCTGTCTCAACCGCGAACTCGGCGAAATTGCACTACGAGTAAAGATGCTCGTTACGCGCAGCAGGACGGAAAGACCCCGTGACCTTTACTACAGTTTGGTATTGGTGTTCGGAGTGGCTTGTGTAGGATAGGTGGGAGACTGTGAAGCGGGCACGCTAGTGTTCGTGGAGTCATTGTTGAAATACCACTCTGGTCACTTTGGATGTCTAACGTAGGACCCTGATCGGGTTCATGGACAGTGCCTGATGGGTAGTTTAACTGGGGCGGTTGCCTCCCAAAGAGTAACGGAGGCGCCCAAAGGTTCCCTCAACCTGGTTGGCAATCAGGTGGCGAGTGTAAGTGCACAAGGGAGCTTGACTGTGAGACTGACAGGTCGAGCAGGGACGAAAGTCGGGACTAGTGATCCGGCAGTGGCTTGTGGAAGCGCTGTCGCTCAACGGATAAAAGGTACCTCGGGGATAACAGGCTGATCTTGCCCAAGAGTCCATATCGACGGCATGGTTTGGCACCTCGATGTCGGCTCGTCGCATCCTGGGGCTGGAGTAGGTCCCAAGGGTTGGGCTGTTCGCCCATTAAAGCGGTACGCGAGCTGGGTTTAGAACGTCGTGAGACAGTTCGGTCCCTATCCGCTGCGCGCGTTGGAAATTTGAGAAGATCTATCCCTAGTACGAGAGGACCGGGATGGACGAACCTCTGGTGTGTCAGTTGTTCTGCCAAGGGCACCGCTGATTAGCTACGTTCGGACCGGATAACCGCTGAAAGCATCTAAGCGGGAAGCCGTCTTCGAGATGAGATTTCCATGCACCTTGAGTGTGAGAGGCTCCCAGCAGACTACTGGGTTGATAGGCCGGATGTGGAAGCGGGGACTAACGACCCGTGGAGCTGACCGGTACTAATAAGCCGAAGACTTGACACACACTTTTTTCCTGACCCCTTGTGGGTCGGGGCTCGCGTCCACTTTGTGGTTCCCGACAGACGATCGGGAATCAAACTGAATATTCGCTACGGCGGAGCAGTCTGAGACCAGGTCTGGTCGATGGTGTTCCGGTGGTCATAGCGAGAGGGAAACGCCCGGTCACATTCCGAACCCGGAAGCTAAGCCTCTCAGCGCCGATGGTACTGCAAGGGGGACCTTGTGGGAGAGTAGGACGCCGCCGGACTTCTTTTCATACGGAAAGCCCCTGACGGGTGGAGCATCACGCTCCACCGGTCAGGGGCTTTTCGCATTCCCACGACAGGTGCGCATTTGCTGGGTACCGCGCGACCGGGACCCGGTAGACCGGATGCATGAAGGTCGTCGGAGTCACACAGTTCGGAGGGCCCGAGGCCCTCGCCGTCCACGAGATCGAGGACGTCCACGCCGGCAGCGGTTCGGTCCGGATCGCGGTGCAGGCGTTCGCCGTGAACCCCACCGACACCGGTGTCCGTGCGGGGGAGCGCGACTCGAGTGCACAGAGCGCCCCGTACGTGCCGGGCATGGACGCAGCCGGAGTCATCGACGAGGTCGGCCCGGACGTCGAGGGCTGGTCCGTCGGTGACCAGGTCATGGCGATGGCACTGCCCCTGACCGGGCACGGCGGTGCCTACGTCGAACACCTCGTCGCGCCGGTGGGGTCGTTCACCCGCATCCCGCGCAGCACCTCGATCGAAGAAGCGTCCACCGTGCCCATGAACGGGCTGACCGCCATCCAGCTGCTCGAGCTCGCCGGACTCGAGCGCGGGCAGACCCTCGCCGTCACCGGCGCCGCAGGCCTGCTCGGCAACTACGTCGTGCAGCTCGCCACGGCTGCCGGCATCACCGTCATCGCGGACTCCTCGGAGAAGGACGAGGCGCTCGTGCACTCGCTCGGCGCCGACCACGTCGTGCCCCGTGGGGACGGGTTCGCCGATGCCGTGCGGGCGATCGTCCCCGAGGGCGTCGATGCCCTCGCCGACTGTGCCGTGCAGCGGGACGTCGTCGTGCCGGCCCTCCGCGACGGCGGCGTCTTCCTCGACGTGCGCGGTTGGAAGGGCAACGGTGCCGAGGGCATCCGTTTCGAGCAGGTCTTCGTCTTCCACGAGTACCGGTCGTTCGACAAGCTCGAGCACCTGCGGCACGCGGTCGAGGGCGGAACGATCGTCCCGCGTGTGGCCGAGGTGCTCCCGGCGTCCCGGGCCACCGAGGCGCACGAGCGTCTCGAAGCGGGCGGGACCCGCGGGCGCTTCGTGCTCACCTGGTGACCGCCAGGTGACGGACGTCATCACCTGACGCACGTCACCACCTGACGGACGGGAGGCCCGGGACCAGCTGGTCCCGGGCCTCCCGTCCGGTGTGTGGGCCGGTCAGTGGCCGAGTTCGGCGCGCAGGTAGGGAGCCGTGCGGCTGTCCGGGGACGCCGCGACCTCTGCCGGTGTGCCCGCCGCGACGACCTGACCGCCGGCGTCACCGCCGGACGGGCCCATGTCGATGACGTGGTCGGCCGCGGCGACCACGGACATCGAGTGCTCCACGACGACGACCGTGTTGCCCGCGTCGGTGAGTTGCGACAGCTGTTCGGTGAGGCGCTCGACGTCGGCGGGGTGCAGACCGGTGGTCGGCTCGTCGAGGACGTAGAGCGTGTGACCGGAGCGGGCACGCTGGAGTTCGGTGGCGAGCTTGATGCGCTGGGCCTCGCCGCCGGACAGCTCCGGTGCGGGCTGGCCGAGTCGCAGGTAGCCGAGACCGACCTGGCCGAGGGCCTCGAGTGCGCGGGCGGCGGCCGGGATCGGGGCGAGGAACGGGGTGGCTTCGTCGACGGTCATGCCGAGGACGTCGGCGATGGTCGAGCCGTTCCAACGGACCTCGAGCGTCTCGTCGTTGTACCGGGAGCCGTGGCACTCCGGGCAGGGCGCCCAGCTCCCCGGCAGGAACAGCAGTTCCACGGAGACGGACCCCTCGCCCTGGCAGACCTCGCACCGGCCGCCGGCGACGTTGAACGAGAACCGTCCGGCCGTCCAACCGCGGGCCTTCGCGTCGTCGGTCGCCGCGAACGCCGTCCGGACCGCGTCGAAGAGCCCGGTGTACGTGGCGAGGTTCGACCGGGGCGTCCGACCGATCGGCTTCTGGTCGACCTCCACCACGCGGCTGACCGTCGGGTGGTCGGCCGCCAGGGCGGGCAGTACTCCGCCGACCAGTGAGGACTTGCCGGAGCCGGAGACGCCGGTGACCGCGGTGAAGACGCCGAGCGGCAGGTCGACGTCGAGCCCCCGGAGGTTGTGGCGGGTGACGTCGCGCAGTGCCAGGGTGCCGATCGGCGTCCGGGTGGGGCGGGCCTCCCGGTCGGTGCCCCGCGGCTGCAGGAAGCGGCGTGTGACCGACGCCTCGACGTCGGCGAGGCCGTCGACCGGGCCGCTGTACAGGACGGTGCCGCCGGCCGTGCCGGCGCCGGGTCCGACGTCGACGATCCAGTCCGCCTGGCGGACGATGCGCATGTCGTGCTCGACGACGAAGACGCTGTTGCCGCTGGCGCGGAGGTCCTCCAGGACCTGGATCAACGGCTCGGCGTCGGCGGGATGCAGGCCCGCGCTCGGCTCGTCGAGGACGTACACGACACCGAAC
This sequence comes from Curtobacterium herbarum, assembly GCF_016907335.1. Lineage (NCBI taxonomy): Bacteria > Bacillati > Actinomycetota > Actinomycetes > Micrococcales > Microbacteriaceae > Curtobacterium > Curtobacterium herbarum. The sequence continues at coordinate 2,269,809 of NZ_JAFBBT010000001.1, read as the reverse complement.
AGGCCGCTCCGCAGCTGGGTCGCGATCCGGAGACGCTGCATCTCGCCGGGGGAGAGCGTCGGCGTCGCACGGTCGAGGCTCAGGTAGCCGAGGCCGAGACCGGTGAGGACCTCGACACGGCCGAGCAGGTCACGGGCGATGGCGACGGCGACCTCGGTGCGCTCACCCGAGGTGGTGCGTGAGGTGGCGGCGGCAGCGTCGGTCAGCTCGGCCGTGGGGCGGAGGACCGCGGCGACGTCGGACAGCGGCAGGGCGTTGAGATCGGCGATCGTCATCCCGCCGAACGTCACCGCGAGCGCCGCCCGCGTCAGCCCCGAGCCACCGCACAGCGTGCACGGACCCGACTCGACGAACTGCAGGACCTTCTTCCGCTGCGACTCACTCTGCGAGTCGGCGAGGGTGTGCAGGACGAACTGGCGCGCGCTCCAGAACTTCCCCTTGTACGGCTTCGCGACCCGGTCGCGCTTCGGCTGCACCTGGACGACCGGCTGCTCCTCCGTGAACAGCAGCCAGTCACGGTCCGCCTGCGGCAGCTCACGCCAGGGCCGCTCGATGTCGTAGCCCAGGCCGGCCGTCACGTCACGCAGGTTCTTGCCCTGCCAAGCGCCCGGCCACGCCGTGATCGCGCCGTCGCGGATGCTCAACGACGGGTCGTGGACGGCGGAGGCTTCGGTCACCTCGTGCGCGACACCCAACCCGTGGCAGCGCGGGCACGCCCCGGCGACGGTGTTCGGCGAGAACGAGTCCGAGTACAGCTGCTCGGCACCATCCGGGTACGTTCCGGCGCGGGAGTACAGCATGCGGGTCGAGTTGCTCAGCGTCGTGAGCGTCCCCACCGTCGACCGGGAGCTCGGGGCACCGCGGCGCTGCTGCAGGGCCACAGCCGGGGGCAGGCCCGTGATCGACTCGACGTGCGGGGTCGACCCCTGCGCGATGAGACGACGGGCGTAGGGGGCGACGGACTCCAGGAAGCGGCGCTGCGCCTCGGCGAACACCGTGCCGAACGCCAGCGAGGACTTGCCCGAGCCGGAGATCCCCGTGAAGGCGACGATCCGGTCGCGGGGGATGTCGACGTCGACGTCGCGGAGGTTGTTCTCGCGGGCGCCGCGGACGCGGATGAAGCCGTCGCTCGTGGCAGTGGGGTCGAGGGTCGTACGTGGTGCGGGCATCTCTTCGAGCGTAGGCGGGTCGGGGCGGTTCGGTCACGCGGTCGGGTGGTGAGCGAGACGAGCGGGCAGCCCGTCGTGGCCCGTGCAGCTCCCAGGCGCAGAGTTCCGCCGCTGCGTCCCGCCGTCGGGTCAGGCGAGCAGACCCAGCTCCATCGCGCGGGTCACGGCGCGGGTGCGGTCGTTCACGCCGAGCTTCTCGAACACGTGGCCGAGGTGCGTCTTCACGGTCGTCTCGCTGAGGAACAGCACGCGGCCGATCCCCGGGTTGCTGTTGCCCTGGGCGACCAGGCGCAGGACCTCGAGTTCGCGCGGGGTCAGCGACGGCCCGGCCGGTGTCGTCCCCACCGCGCGTCGGACCAGTGCCGCAGCCGCCGAGGGAGCGAGGGCCGTCTCACCCCGAGCGGTCGCCCGGACCCCGGCGAGGATCTCGGACTCTGGGGCGGCCTTGAGCAGGTATCCGGTGGCTCCGGCCTCGATGGCGGCGAGGATCTGGTCGTCGGACTCGTAGGTGGTGAGGATCAGCACGCGGACCTCAGGTGCGGTGGCGAGGATCTCCGCCGTCGCCGCGTCGCCGTCGAGCACCGGCATCCGCAGGTCCATCAGCACGACGTCCGGCCGCTCCGCCAGCACGATCGACACCGCCGCGGCGCCGTCAGCGGCCTGCCCGACGACCTGGATGTCGTCTGCCGCCTGCAACAGCGCGACGATGCCGGACCGGACGATCGGGTGGTCGTCGGCCACCACGACGCGGATCATCGGGACACCACCGGCGCGGTTGCGGTTGCGGCTGCGTGCGGTCCGGCCGGGAGGCTCGGTGCGGCTCCGGCAGGCTTCGGTGCGCCGGTCGGCAGAGTCGCCGTGACGGTCGTCCCGCTGCCGGGGGTGCTGGCGATGACGCAGGTCCCTCCCGCGAGGGCGAGCCGCTCACGCAGTCCGCGCAGGCCGTGCCCACCGGTCGGCACCGCCGGGTCGAAGCCGACACCGTCGTCGGCGATCCGCAGCACCGTCTGGTCCGGCTCGTGCAGCAGCGTGACCGTCACCTCGGCCGAGGCAGCGTGGGCGCGGACGTTCGACAGGGCCTCTTGTGCGACCCGGAGCAGGACCACCTGGGCGTCACGGTCGAGGGTGCCGTCGGCAGCGGTGACCGTTACCGGGGTCCCGGTCTCGCGGGTGTGGCGCTCGCCGAGGCGGTGGAGTGCTCCGGCCAGGCTGTCGCGCGTGGTGCCGGCCGACCCCGCGGCGACGAGCACGCGGGACTCTTCGAGCGCGGCGCGGGCGGACTCCTCGAGCACGGTCAACCGTTCGTCGAGGGCGTCGGGGCGATCGTCGGCAAGGTCGTTGCGGGCGCGCTCGGTGAGCATCACGATGCCGGCGAGGTTCTGCGCCACGGTGTCGTGGATCTCGCGGGCCAGGCGCTCCCGTTCGCTGGCGATGCCCGCGGCCCGGTTGGCGTCGGCGAGGGACTGCTGCGCGGCGCGGAGGTCCTCCACGAGCTGCCGTCGTTCTTCCGACAGCGCGGCGACGCTGGAGATCCAACCGCCCATCGCGCAGGATCCGATGACGCTGATGCCCTCGATGAGGAGCGTCGACACCAGGGCGTCCGGACCGCCCGACACCATCAGACCCACCGCGCTGAGCACACCGACGGCGACGGTGAGCAGGACCGCTGTCCGGGTGCGATCGACCTGACACCACACCAGCGGGAACAGGATGCACTGCACGAACGCGGTGCTCGGCGCGACCGCGGGCAGGACGAGGGCGGCGACGAGCACGAGCGGCAGGAACGCTGCAGCCATCCGCGGTTCGTCGTACCCGAGACGTCCGTAGGCCGCGTAGGCGACGACCAGGACGGCGATCACCAGGTACGCCGGCCAGCGGCTGGTCCACGGCGACCAGCCGAACACGGCGATCACGAGCGTCAGCGCCATCGTGGCAGCGAAGAACACGTGCAACCACCGGTTGCGCACCCACGTGGGGGTGGTCGTGACCTCTGCTGCTCGCATGCCCACAGCCTCCCACCTCCGCACGCCGATCCGAGAGTTCTCCACAGGCCGTACTCCACGAGGCGACATCGGCGTCAGCCGTCCTCGCGGTTCCAGCGGAAGGTGACTCGGCACGCCACCAGGCCGAGGACCAGCCACGCTGCCAGGACGAGCGCTCCGAGACCGAGGTGCCACGAGCCTCCCGGCTCACCCGTCTCGAACGTGCTGGGCAGGAACACGGACCGCATGCCGGACGCCATCCAGCGCAGGGGGAAGACGGACGCGACGTCCTGCAACCAGGTCGGCAGCTGCATGAAGGGCAGGTAGACGCCGGAGACGAACTGCAGGACCAGCACGATCGGGACGATCGTCGCGGTCGCGCGGCGCCCCTCGCGGGGCAGGGCCGAGATCGCGATGCCGAGCACGCTGCTCGTCGCGATGCCCAGGAGGAACACGCCGGCGAACGTGCCCCAGCGGCTCAGGTCCGTCGGGAGTGTCACCCCGAACAGGAGGCTCGCCACGGCCAGCAGGATCGCCGTCTGCACCAGCGTGGTCACCAGGACCATCCCGATCTTGCCGACGAAGTACGACATCACGGGAAGGGGCGTGCCGCCGAGGCGCTTGAGCGTGCCGTCGCTGCGTTCGCCGGCGATGTCGACACCGAGCGCCTGCACGCCGGAGAGCAGGATGCCCGTCGCGACGAGGCCGGGCAGGTAGTAGGTGGCGTAGTCGACGCTCGCCGGGCCGGCCTGGATGGCATCGGCGCTCGCGAAGGCGACCGAGAACAGCGCCAGCATGACGACGGGGAACAGGAACGTGAAGAAGACGGAGTCGGGGGCGCGGAAGTACGACCGGACCTCGTACCGGACGCGGGCTGTGGCGATGCGGGCCGTGCCGATGGGTGCAGTGCTCGTGCGTGCGGTGCTGGTGCTCATGCGTCGGCCCCCACCATCTCGAGGTAGACGTCCTCGAGGGACGGGCGGATGACCTCCAGGTCGTGCATCGGCGTGACCGTGCTCCGGACCAGGTGCTGCGGATCGGTCGTGCGTTCCTCGTGCCGGAGCCCGTCGTCGTCACGCCACCGGACCCGGGGTGTCCGGGCCTCGGCGCCGCCGAGCTCGTCGATCGGGGCCAGCGCGCGGAGCTCACCGTTCGCGATCACCGCCGCCCGGTCCGCCAGGTGCGCCGCCTCGTCCAGGTAGTGCGTCGTCAGCAGGATGGTCGTGCCCTCGCGCTTGATGCCGTTGACCAGGTCCCAGAACTGACGCCGGGCCTCCGGGTCGAAGCCCGTCGTCGGCTCGTCGAGGAACAGCACCTCCGGGTACCCGATCACACCGAGGGCCACGTCGACGCGACGCCGCTGCCCACCGGACAGACGGCTGATCCGCGTGTTGCGCTGCGCCTCCAGGCCGGTGGCGGTGAGGAGTTCCTCGGTGCTGCGGGAGCGGGGGTAGAAGGTGCCGAAGTGGGTGAGCTGCTCGGCGACCGTGACGTTCGGGGCCTCGGCGCTGGTCTGCAGGACGATGCCGACCCGGGCCTTGTGCGCCCGGGTGGCGCGTGCCGGGTCGGTGCCGAGGACGCGGACGTCGCCGGAGGTGCGGGAGCGGAAGCCCTCGAGGACCTCCACCGTCGTCGACTTGCCGGCGCCGTTCGGGCCGAGCAGGGCGACGGTCTCGCCGCGGGCGATCGTGAGGGAGAGGTCGGACACGGCGGTGTGGCCGGTGGCGTAGCGCTTGGTGAGGTGCTGGACCTCGATGGCGGGGGTGTCGGGCATGCCTCCAGCCTGGCGGGAGGGCGTCCACTGGGGGATCGGGGGAGCGGGTGGACGTGGGGTCCTCCGATCGGAGGATGCCGTTTTGCGAATACGAAATATGTGGAACTTCCGATACTGCTCTCTGGTCGGTACCGTTCCCTCGCGGCCGAGATGGCCGATGACGAAGGGAGATCTGCGTGCAGAAGAAGATGATCGCGGCCATCGGCTCAGCGGTGGTGCTGGCCGTCGGATGGGGCGCCTGCTCGGCCGCGGCGGCTGAACCGGTCGGTTCCGTCAGTGCCGTCGGAGCGGTCCGCGAGGGAGTCGCATCGGCGGACGAGGGCAACGCCACGCGCAATGGTTGGGCCGTTGTCGGCGGCGGGACCTGGTCGTACGGTGTCTGGGACGGTGAAGTGCACTCGGTGTACGCGAATGATCGGTCGACGCACCGGGCATCGGTGAAAGCCCGCGGCACGCTTGTCCGCACCGCCTGGGTACCGCCGGGAACCATTGCCTATGCCCATGCGCGGAAAGGTACGTCCGGGAACCAGGCGTTCTGGGCGACTCGGGGATGAGGAACTTCGCGGTCGCAACGGTGCTCGCAGTGGCGACCGCGGTCCTCGTAGCGGGAGCGCTCGTCGTCACAGTCGTGGGCAGCGTCGAATCGCTCGGTGCACTGAGCGGACGGACGAGCATCGCGCTGACTGACCTGCCGGTCACGCAGAGCAAAGCGACGCAGGTCGCGACGATCGAGCGCCTGGCCCACAGGTCGGCGGTGTCCGTGTCGGTGCTCGTGCCGGACCGTGACGGCCGCGCTGACGTCTGGAACGCGTACTCGTTCCGCGGGACACCGAGTCCGCCGGTGTTCCGCGGAACGATCTCCGTTGCGCCCGTGGGTGACGGCGGTGAACTCAGTTTGGCTGCGACGTACATCGTCGACGGTTCTGCGTCCGACATCGCTGAGTTCCTCGACGGAATCCGACGGTCCGGCTACAAGTACGCGGACATCTCTCCGCACGTGATCGAGGCGCTCGCCGCGACGCTCGAACAGCCCGCGACGCTCGCGGCGGTGCTCGCCACCGCGCTCGGCGTTCTCATCGCGCTCGTGGCTGAGTCCGCCCGCCGTGCTTCTCGGCAGCGATTGCGGGTCGCCACCGGGTGGTCGCAGCGCGCTGTGGCTGCGAGAGAAGCCCGAGAGGTGGGTGCCCTCGTGGGGTTCATGGTCGTCGTCCTCGGGGTGGTCGTCGGGACCGTCTTCGCGGTACGCCACGCGACCGGCCCGGTCCTGCGGTTCACGGCGATCGAGCTCGCCGTCGTGTTGATCCCGACCGTCGGACTGCTCGTGGCACTCCACGTCGTCCTCGCCCTCGTGACATGCCAGAAGCCAGAACCGGGCGCGGTGGCCCGATGGCCGGCCGTGATCGTGGCCACCGCGGGCATCGCGCTCGTGGTCCTCGGGACCGCCGATCTCCAGACGACGTCGGAGCGCCGAGCGCAGTCGAGGTCGTTGGAACAGACACTCGTCCGTGAAGCAAGGCACGGCGACGATGTGGTCCTCGGAACGAGCTCCACCGAGTTCGACCAAGACGTCGCACTCGGACGGATCGCGCTCGGGCCGCTTCGTGACGGTACGGCGAGCATGGCGCAGGTGTCCTTCGTCGACGAGCTCACGCTGGTCGGAGACGCGTCTGCCGCCCTCGAGGAGTACGCCGATCGGATCGCAGCGGGGAACGGCGACCCGGTCCTGCTCGTCCCCGGAGAGCTGGCAGCGCACACTCGGGCGCTGCAGCAGGCCGCCTCGGAAGAGCTCGCCGAGAGCTGGGAGGTGGAGGGCCTCGAATCACCGCAGCAGCAGAGTGTGCGTGCCGCCGTGGTGCCGTCGACCGCGTCGATCGCCCGCGCCGTGCTCGACTGGACGTCGGCCCTGACACCCGAGATCCCGACGTGGCCCGAGGCGCCGGTGCTGGTCGTTCCCGATCCTGCTGACATCGCTCCGAACCGTTTGGGAACGACGGTCGCGAACGGCGAAGTGCGGTTCAGTGATCGAGCGGCGCTGGAGCGCGCGGTCCACCGCGCTGGTCTCGACGACATCGTGCTGCAGTACCGGCGCGTAGGGGCGACGGTCGAAGGACAACTCACTGCCCTGCGGAGCGAGCGACGTACCGCAGAGGTCGCGCTCCTGGCCACCGTCTTCGCCGTCGTCTTCGCCGGGTTCACGCTCACGGTCGACCACCGCACACGGACACGACGAGCGGCCCGGTTGCGGTTCCTGACCGGGCGGCACCCGATCGTGCACCACTGGCGGTTCGTCATCACCGGTGCCGTGCTCGCCGCTGGTGCTGCGGCGGCGACCTGGGCACTGCTCGAACCGGGAAGCACGCCCTCGCTCCCGATCGCCGCGATCACACCGGTCGCAGTCGTGCTGGTCACCGTTGTGCTGCTCATGGTGATGCTCGTCGTCACTGCACGAGAAGGAAGGAGGGAGCGATGACGAACGAGGTGCTGCTCCGCGCCGACGGGCTCGGGTACGACGTCGCCACCCGGACACTGTGGAACGACCTCCATGTCGTCGCCGAGCCGCACGCCGCGATCGCCGTCCGCGGAGTGTCCGGGCAGGGCAAGACGACGCTGCTCCGATGCCTCGGCGGGCTGGAACGACCGACCCGGGGGATCGTGCGGGTCCTCGGCAACGACATGCACGCCGCAGCGCGGCGTGAGCAGCGACGTCTGCGCCGTGATGTCGTCGGGTTCGTCACGCAGGACCACGCGGTCGTCCCCGAGTGGTCGGTGCGGCAGAACCTCCGGGTCGTCCGCCCTCGTGGGGTGACGAGCCAGGAGCTCGACGTCCGGATCGCCGCTGCGCTCGAGGTCGTCGGGCTCGGTGGCCGGCAACGGATGCGCTCTGGGCTGCTCAGTGGTGGGGAGCAGCAGCGCGTCGCCGTCGCCCGGGTCCTGGTCCAGCAGCCGCGGTTGGTCCTGGCCGACGAGCCGACGGCATCACTCGACGACGTGAGCGCTGCCCGCGTGCGTGACGGCTTGGACCTGATCCGCGAGAGCGGAGGCGCTGTCGTCGTCGCGACGCACGACCCGGAGTTGTTGGCGTGGTGTGCGACGGAGGTCGACCTCGTACCACAGACCGTCGTCTCCTGAGAGGTTCGACCCCTCGAACAGGTGGTCGCAGCCGGACCGGAACACGGTGAGGATGGTCGAGCGCTGAGCAGTGCTCATCCGCATCAGGAGGGACTGACATGCACAACGGCTACGCGGTGATCGACCTCGAGACGACCGGGCTCGCTCCGTCGTACGGACACCGCATCATCGAGATCGGGATCGTCCACGTCACGCCCGACGGCGAGGTCGAGCAGACCTTCGAGACCGTCGTCAACCCGAACCGCGACCTCGGCCCGGTGCACATCCACCGCCTCCGTGGCGCCGACATGGACGGTGCTCCGAGCTTCGCCGACGTCGCCGGGGACCTGGCAGACCGTCTGCAGGGCCGGGTCGTCGTGGCGCACAACGCCTCGTTCGAAGCTCGGTTCCTGCACGCCGAGTTCGAACGGCTCGGACACCGCTCACCGCTCAAGCAGGCGAGCAGTGCGCTCTGCACGATGCGGCTGGCACAGGAGTTCCTCCCCGGCTCCGGCCGGAAGCTCGCGGACTGCTGCAGCGCCTACGACATCGACCTGGTCGACGCGCACGAGGCGCTCGCCGACGCACACGCCACCGCTCGCCTGCTCGGCGCCTACATCGGCTCGTCGCGACGTGACCCGCGGTGGGCGACCTGGGGCACCCTGGCTGACGGACAGCGTTGGCCCGGAGTCCCGCGCAGCGGTCGGGCATGGACCGCTCGACGCCGCACGGACGCAACCGCGACCCGCACACGGGTCGACGTGGCGACGGACCGTCTGCCCGCCGTCGGTGGCACCGCGGAAGCGACGCTGTACGCCGCCGTCCTCGACCGCGCCGTCTCCGAGGACCTGCTGGCCGCGAGCGACGCCGACCAACTCGCCGGGTACGCGGCCGAGTTCGGACTCGACGCCGCCAGCCGCGCGGACCTGCACCGCCGGTACTTCGGCGACCTGGTCGAGGCCGTGTGGGCGGATGGTGTCCTCACCATCCAGGACCACATCCAACTCGAACGCGTCGCACGGCTGTTCGGCGTCACGGACGACGAGCTGGAACACGCGGTCCACAGCCGCCAGCCCGCGCGCATGGGCGCGCGGTCGTTCTCCGCAGCGACGCAGGCTGCGCCCGCAGCTGTCGAGGAAGAGCCCGCGATCGACCTGGGCGAGGGCAGCATCGTCACGCTGACCGGGGAGATGCGGCGGAGCCGGCCCGAGATCGAGGCGGACCTGGCCCGGCTCGGCATCCGGTCCGCGCCGAACGTCACGAAGAAGACGGCCGTGCTCATCGCGGCCGACGTCGACAGCCTGTCCGGCAAGGCGCGGAAGGCCCGCCAGTACGGCATCCCGATCATCGAGGAGGACGTCCTGGAGGCGGCGCTCGCCGCCGCCAGGTAGGGGTCAGCCCGTCAGACGGCCGGTTCCGACGTCGCGGCTCCGGCGGTCCGCCCGTCCGCCGTCTGCGCTCGCTCGGTCGCCAGCCGCGCTCGCTCGTCGGCGAGCACCTGCGCGATGAGCTGCGACTCGGAGATGTCGACCGCCTGCACCGACGCACTCGCCGTGTCACTGACGGCCGCGAAGTCCGCGAACGTGCGGGTCTTCCGCGCGAGCATCCGGACGAGGGCTGCGTCGACGCCGTCCTCGGACAGCAGCCGGTGCACCTGCACGACGTCGAGCTGCCCCATGCGTCGGGCTCGGGCGATCGCCTGCCACTCCGTCGTCGGCTTGAGCTGCGGCTCGCAGATCACCACGACCGACGCGGCCTGGATGTTCAGGCCCACGCCACCGGCGATGATCTGCGCGACCAGCACCGATCCCGGGGCCGCGGCGGAGAACTCGTCGATCATGTCCTGCCGCCCGGAGGGCGACGTGGAACCGCTCAACGGACCGAAGACGGTGCCGTCGACGGAGGCGAGCACCGCCTCCAGGACGGCGCGGTAGTGGGAGAAGACGATGGTCTTGCGGCCGGTTGAGCGGGCCTCGGCGACGACGTCGCGCAGCGCGGCGATCTTGCTCGAGGTGGCGCCGTCGAGCATCGCGAGCTGCCGCATCGTGTGGAAGCTGTCGGTATCGACCGCGGTGGCGTAGCGCTCGGCCTCGGCGGGGGTGAGGTCGGTCCACTCCTCGACCTCGACGAGTTCGGGGAGCTCGGTGAGGACGTCCTCCTGGCTGCGGCGGAGGTACACCGGCGCGATCTGCTTGCGGAACGCCAGCGGGTCGTCGTCGTCCTGATCGACCATCAGGTCCGGGCGGATGTGGTCGATGAGGACCCGGAACTCCTCGACCTTGTTCTCGAGCGGGGTGCCGGACATGAGCAGGGCCCGGTCCGAGCGTTCCAGGATCGCGCGGGTGTGCTTCGTGCGCTTCGCGTCGGGGTTCTTGACGTAGTGCGCCTCGTCGACGATGACCGCGGCGAACCGCTGCTCCTCGGGCACGTGCGCGCGGAACCACTCGAGCGTCTCGAACGTCGTGACGGCGACCCCGCCGTCACGCAGCCAGCCGCTGATCCCGCGCACCCGCTCGGCGCCGTGGATGCGGAACGCCGGCACCGACGTGTGCTTCTCGGTCTCGCGCAGCCAGTTCGCCACCACCGCCGCCGGGCACACGACCACGAAGCGGGGCATGCCCTCGGTCGCAGTGGCGGCCACGTGCGCGATCGCCGCGAGCGCCTCCACCGTCTTGCCGAGGCCCATCTCGTCACCGATGACGACCCGCTCCTGCACGAGCGCGAACGCCGCACCGAAGCGCTGGTACCCGCGGAGCGACGCGGACAGGAGGGACGTGTCCAGGTGGAACTGCTCGATCTGCTCGATCAGGCCCTCGGGCAGCGACCCGCGGCCGGCCGTCGTCGAGTCGGTGAGCCCGACCTCGTCCAGGAGGGCGAAGTAGCTGGCCGGGCGGTCGAGGAAGTCGCTCCAGTCGTCCGTCGTCGCGATCCGGTCGCGGTCGCCCGCTGCGCGGACCGCGCGCTGGCGGGCGTCGTCGACGTCCGCCTCGATCCGCTCGACGGCACCCTCGGCCGGGTTGAACGACCCGGAGGCCCGTGCGCCCGGCTGGTGCACGATGCCCAGGACCGCTCGCTGCGCGACCGCGTCCGCCAGGGGAGCGAGCTCGTCGACGAGGACGGCCGCACGGGGGCCGCCGCCGTTCTTCGCGGCCTCCCACTGCCGGAGTGCTGACACCAAGGCCACGCTCGCGGTGTCCTGGCGACGGGCGTCGATCTGGATGGCGGCGTCCTCGCGAGCCGCGTCCTGCATCGACCGGGCGGCGGCGTTGATGCGAGCGGCCGTGGTCTCGCCGATGCCCGGCAGGTGGCCCGCGACGATCGGAGCCCGCAGGAGCTCACCAACGGTCTGGATACCGGCGTCCCGGACCGCGCCGAGGCGGAGCTGGTCGCGGGTGACCTCGCGGAGCCGGTCGATGTCCATCGTGTTCAACTCACGCCGAGCCGCGACGTCCCGCACACGGTGGCCGGCGTCGAGGACGCGCGCACGGGCCTCCTGTTCGGTCTCGACCACCGACCGGAGCGTCGCGATCGTGGTGGGGAGGTGCGCCATCGGGGCGAGGTCGATCAGGGCGACCGGGCCGAGGTGTGCGGTCGCGGTGAGGAGCGGGCCCTCGGTGTCGAGGAGCGCGTCGAGCGTGGCGTCGTGGCGGGGGACGTGGCGGGTGTCGATCGCCTTCAGCGCGGTGAGGGCGCCGTTGTCGAGCCACGCGAGGGTGTTCGTCAGGTACTGCTCGGCGCGTGCTGCTGCCTCGCGGCGCTCTCGGCCGGCGAAGATGCCGGCGATGCCGGAGGCGGCGTCCTCGTCGGCGAGGGCCACGGGGACGTCCTTCGTCAGGACGGTGAGGACGTCCTCGGCGGCGCGGTCGGCGTGGGGGAGGGTGACGGCGTGCTGCATCGCCGACGCCCGGGTCGTGTCGGTGAGGCGGAGGGGGAGGACGGAGCAGGAGAGGGCTGGGCCGGTGATCGTCAGACGGCGGGTGAGGAGGGCGTCCTTCGCCGACGTGGCTGCGTCCTGGATGGAGGCGCGGTGATGGCGGACCTCGGTGGCCACCTCGGACAGTGTCTGCAGGCGGTCACGGAGTGCTTTGTCGACCATTGGTGGCCCCTCCCTGGGTCGTTGGACCATCGTGGCATGGGGGTGGGTGACGGCGGGCAGGGCTGTCCGCTGGCATGGCACCAGTTCGAGGGGCGAGGTGGCTGCGCCTTCCCGCAAACTCGGCGCAGGACTCGAGCTCGCTTCAATTTCGTCCTCCGGTGGTTGCGTTCGGCTGCCTAGACTCGCGGCAGGGATGAAAGGCCGTACATGGACGTGCGCGACCCGATATGACTGCGAGCAGTCCTCCGTCGTACTACGACGGACCGCGGTCCAGTGGCCGGTGGCCATCGAGCAGGCTCGCGCAAAGCAGGCGCCGCCTCCGACGCTTGAACGAACCGGAACCGGGTGCATCACCGCCCAGCGAGGACAGCCAGGAGAAGTCCATGGATGACAGCATCGAGATCATCAGCGACGAGGACGGTTTCGTCGTCATCGGCGAGCCGAACGCCATCGAGCGGTTCCTGCACCGCGAAGGTCTGGCAGAAGAGCCACCCGCTGAGGCCGCAGACGCGTCGCTTGCGGCGCTCGGCGTACTCGGTCAGCTGGCGGGCGCCGGCATGGAGAGCTCCGGCCGATGGGTCAAGTTGACCAAGGAGTCGGCTGCGATTGCTCGGAAGTACCCGCTCATGAAAGACAGCGTCACCGGTCTGAGCATGGGAGTCGCACGGACTACGGGTGGACAAACCGGCCACCTGCTGCGGTTCGCCTCGGTGGGCTCGATGCTCAACCCGACGACCATCGCGAGCATCGGCACGATCATGAACCAGATGGCGTTGCAGAAGTCGATCGACCAACTCGGGGAGTACCTGGCCGAGATCGACGAGAAAGTTGAGGACCTCCTCCGCAACCAGCAGGACGCTGTCCTGGCAGACATGATCGGCGTCGACTTCGTCATCGAGGACGCGATGACCGGTCGTGCGTCGTCCGGACGGGTGGACGAAGCGACGTGGTCGAAGGTGCAAGGCACATCGGCAACCCTCGCTCGGACTCAGGGATACGCCCTTCGTCAGTTGGATGGACTGGTGCAGAAGCTCGAGAAGAAGATGAAGCTCGGCGAACTCGCCGACGCAACGCAGGCCATCGAGCCGAAGGTGCGCGAGTGGCTCGCAGTCATCGCGCATTGCCTTCAGCTGCAGGACACCCTCGATGTCCTCGAACTCGATCGTGTTCTCGATGCGGCTCCGGAGGACGCAAACCAGAAGCGCCTTGCACTCCGTGCCATCCGCGAGAACCGCATCGAGCGGATCGCCGGCAGCACCAAGAAGCTCATCGAGCGCATGGATATCGCGGTGACGCGCGCCAACGGAAAGGTACTGCTCCAGCCGATACCGGCTAGGGCGGTAGTGCGAGCGAGCAACGGAGTGGGCGAGGCAGTTCGGCAGTTCCACGAGCGAGTGGGCGTCGCGCACGAACACGCCAGCACGGACGCCAAGCGGTGGCGAGTGGCGGTAGGTGAGTTCCGCGAGAGAGCGATCGAGGAAGGAACGGAGGGGCTGTCCTCTGCGGTTACCCTGAGCACTTCAGCCGTGAGGAACGCGCGCCTCGCAGCCGGTCGGGTAGCGGCTGGCTTTGCGGAGCGAGCCCTGCGTGAGACGGACGGGGCAGCGGCGCTCGAAGAGCGGCAAGCGGGCGAAGAGCAACCATGACGAAGTTAGTTTCAGCTATGGTGCGACAGGGCCCTGTTGTCGACTACTGATGATCGGTTTCGGGGCTCCGGGTGAGAAACTTCCGCGCTGGGCAGAACAGATAGAGAAGGTAATCGGAGTCCTTGTCAGAGATCAATATTGAAATTCGACCGGACGTCAATATTCTCGGCGTTCTTCGGAATCTTAATTACAAACCTTGGTTCGCCCTCGCCGAGTTCGTCGACAATGCCGTACAAAGCTTCTTAGAACATAGGAGTTCGGGCGATATTCTTGAAGTGAGCATACAACTTCAAATAGCAGGCGGGGGTCGAATTGTAATCACGGACAACGCGTACGGCATCTCACGCGAAGATTTTCCGCGCGCCTTCAGAGCTGCTGAAGTTCCGCCCAACAGAGCCGGCCTCTCCGAGTTCGGCATGGGCATGAAGAGCGCGGCGACATGGTTCGCACAAAAATGGTCGGTCAGGACGTCCGTGGCTGGTGAGGCAGTCCAGCGCGTAGTCGAGTTCGACATGTCCGACATCACTAGCAGGCGGCTTGACGTTTTACCAGTTCAAGAACTTCCAGCCAATGCCGCTGACCACTTCACGATAGTGACGCTCGAGAACCTGAATCAACTTCCTCGAGGCAGAGCCATCGAAAAAATCAAAAATCATCTAACGAGCATCTATCGCATGTTCCTTCGGGATGGCGATGTCCGGATAACGTACAACGGCGACAAACTCGAATATCGAGAAGTCGAAGTGCTGAAAGCCCCTCCATCATCGAATTCTGGGCCAACGTCGGTCCGATGGATTCAGGATGTTGATTTGAGGTTAGATGAGACCCACAAGGTCGAGGGCTTTGTTGGAATTCGCGCCAAGGGCAGTACCAAGACTGCCGGGCTCGCTCTCTTCCGCCGGAGACGCTTGATTGTCGGAAGCGACGACGAGACCTACCGTCCGGAAGCCATATTCCGAGGCAGCAATTCTTTCGAACATCAGCGAATATTTGGTGAACTTCGCCTAACCGGATTTGACGTTTCGTACACCAAGGATGGCATTCAATGGGGGCAATACGAGGACATGTTCCTCGACGAACTGATCAAGAGTTTGCGCGAGGGCGACCATGATCTGTTGAACCAGGCCAGGAATTACCGAGCCACTGAAGTCCAAGCGACCCAGCGAAGCGAGATCCAGAAAGGTGCGCAATCAGCAGCCATCGAACTCGCGCAGCGCATTGTGAAAGTCAGCAACACTGAGGGCAGTTCGCCAGCAGCAGGAGAACCAAGCCGGCCTGAGCCTGAACTCCTCTCTGTCAACTCGGTCGCTTCAAATGAAGAAACAGTTGTGTCAGTAGAAGCTCGGATCACAACTGCAAATCGCATGTGGCGGGTGAAGATCAACGCATCGACTGATCCTACCGTCGCAGAATGGTTGCGGGTGGACGACAGTGAAGAGGATGTCTGGGATGCCGAGGCGAACCGTCCTTCGACCAGGGTGACGCTGGATGTTGCTATGGCCCACCCCTTTTCCTTGCATTACATAGGAGCCCTTGGTGAGTCCTCGCAAACTATTCTTGCTTTCGCTGGCGCCATCGGATCAGCATACGTCATGTCAAAGCAGGCCGGCGTGAAGGTTTCTATTTTCCTGCATCACTTGAATAAGATGTTAGGCCAGTCAATCGAATTGGAAGATGTCAAATGAATAGCGATCTAGAGCCCGTTGAGGGCATTGGCCTGGAGGGTGAAGGCCAAATGCGGTGGGCGCCGATTGTCGGACCTGCTACCACTTCATTCGTCCGCCGGAGCGTCGAGGGAGGCTTTTCCGAGACGGCGGCAGCAAGCGTTGTTGGCGAAGCAAGAGAGATTCTCGGAAATTGTGTCGACCCCCACTTGTCTGCACAACAAAGCGCACTTTTAGCCGTGGGCCGAGTGCAATCCGGCAAGACGCTTTCGTTTACGACGGTGACGACGTTGGCCCGCGACAACGGCTTTGGCGTCGTCATCCTCCTTACGGGCACTACCGGTAACCTAAAAGCCCAGTCCGAGGACAGGCTTCGTCGAGACCTCCAGCTTGGCGTGTTGAAAGCTCACGCTACGTGGACTCACATGTCCAACCCCTCAATTGCGAACAAGTTAGCTGTCGACCAGGCAGTGGCGGCATGGCGTGCATTTAAGAACGGGCAAAAGCCGAAAAAGCAACCGACTTTGGTAATCACCGTACTCAAGCATCACCAACGGCTGAGTGCGTTGGCTGAAGTGATGTCACAAGTCGCGCTCGTGGACATACCGGTACTCGTTATTGACGACGAGGCTGACCAGGCGACCTTGAACACTAAAGCGGCGTCCAACCTAAAAAAGGGCTGACCGATGAGAGCGGTACCTATGCGTCTATTGCCAAGTTGCGTGGTGCCCTTCCGTTCCATTCTTTCCTACAATATACGGCAACGCCGCAAGCTAATCTCCTGATGGCGATTGCGGACCAGTTGAACCCTGACTACGCGAAGGTGTTGACTACTGGAGACTCTTATACCGGCGGCGAGTTCTTCTTCGAGGAAAAAACCAATTTACTGCGAGATATTCCGGACATCGAAGAAGAATTTGATGACGATGAGGCACCCGAATCACTTCAGGAAGCGGTCAGATCGTTTCTCCTCGTCTGCGCTGTTGCGGAAGCCGAGGAGGCGCTCGTTAACCGTTCGATGTTGATACAGGCCTCGCAGTACCGTGATCGGCACGACATTTATGCGGAATGGGTGCAGGGGCTCATTTCGAGTTGGCAGGCCCTCGTCGCCGACAACGAGAGCACTACTCGAGAGTCTTTTGAAATGACATGGAAAGATCTTTCGAAAACTTGGCCAGACATCCCGACCTTTGAGGAACTCTGGTCACACCTTGAAGACGTGTGCGGCGACGTCCGACTCGTGGTCGTGAACTCGGGCGGCGAGGAGGTTGACTGGGGAGCGAAGCGGTTCTGGATTCTCGTCGGAGGGCAGAAGCTTGACCGAGGTTTTACGGTGGAGGGGCTTGTAACCACGTACATGCCGCGGCCAAAGGCTCTTACTCCGGACACCTTGCAACAAAGGGCTCGATTCTTCGGTTACCGCCGCTCCTATGCGACTGGCATTCGTATCTACTTGCAACCCGAGGTCCGAATAGCGTACGGCGAATACGTGAAGGATGAAGGCGTTCTTCATCGCGCGCTCCGGGAACACAGTGGGCGACCGCTGTCCGAGTGGAGAAGATCATTCTTGCTGAGCGGCGGCATGAAGCAACTTGTCCGATCAAATGTTATAGGCCGTAGTACTGTGAATCTCGATTTCAAAGAGGGATGGGTGCAGCAGCGAAATTTGCCGAAAACTTCAACTCAATCGTCGAGTAACTTGGAACTTGCCGAAGCTTTCATGTGGGAGCTAGGGGGTGAGTTGAAGGACGTGCGACAGGTTCTTCCTGAATCGCGCTTCAAGGACGAGCGAATGAATCGGCCGATTACAACCTTCGCGGCTGGTCGAAATTCGGAAGACGTCGTCAGGTTTCTCTTGTCGCTGAGTGTGGAAGGAAACGATCATCTCACTGTGACCGCCATCTGCGCGTGGCTTTCGTCACTTCCCGAAGAGCAGGAGGTTGACGTAGTGTTCATAGACTCTTTGGATTCGCAATCGCAGACTGGCCGAACCGCCTCGGGACTAGCGACGAACGTCTTCACTGGTCGTTCCCCAGCGAAGGTGGGGAGTGAGGATATCAGCAAGTTGACTTACACCGGGGATCGGTCGGTTCACGCGGGAAACCCGACTCTTCACGTGCGAGCCTTCAAAGTCACTGATGCGCCGTTCTCGGCTCCGGAGTCAGATCGTGTTGTGTGGTTCGCAGTTTGGGTACCGTCGGACCACAGAAAGAACGTCGTGCTGGAGGTGCTGCCCTGATGGTCAGCGGCAATGCCGAAAACATGATGAGGATCCTCAAGAAACCCTCTTCGGCGGCGGCATCTGGGTCCTTCAACGGCGTGCGGTGGCCCGGGCGAGACGACCTGTTCTTGGCTGTTGATAAACAGAGTCGCTACTGGGTGCTCATCGGCCCGAGTAGCAGTCAGATTGAGGCTGCCGATGCCTTCGTTGGAGCTGCGGTGTCTGTCGGAGCTCGTCGCGGTCTGAGGATCCGTACTGATCAAACGGAGCAACACGGTTCGTTCATTGCGGTCTGTCTTATGCAGGATTCCGTCGGTTTGCTCTCAGAATTCTGTTACTTAGTCGAAGTTCTAGCTGAAATAGCTCCTCCGGGTTGCACATTGAAAGAGGTGCTGGCCATTGTAGTGCGCTTCAGCATCCTCTTCGTCGAGGGCCAGGGGGCTAGCGTTGAGAGTGCGGTAGGGCTGTGGGGTGAATTGTGGGCTATACACAACTCGTACGACCCTCAGCGCTGGATTGCCGCGTGGCATCCGTCGACCCGTGCGCTGTTAGATTTCGAAACAGGGGAGTGCGCGGTAGAGGTGAAGACCACTCTCCATGAATCAGCAGTGCACCATCTTCGACAACGGCAGGTCGAGACGCGTTTGCACGACGGGTGGCTGCTGTCTCTGCGGATTTATTCTTCGTCAAGCGGATTGAGCATAGGCGATCTAATGGACGCAACTGTCGGGCGTGTAGACGCAAGCTCACGAAGTCATCTCATGGACAAAAGCCTGCGTGTTATGAGCGGTGACCTGCAGGCTTTACGTGAATGGAAGTTCGACCTGCAAGACGGGGGCTGTCGTGCATTGCTAATGACAGACGTTCCTCGCATCCTCGGTCAGCAGTCGCCTGCGCTTCGGGCTGTCGCGTTCGAAGTTGATCTGGACGAGGTGCTGTCTAAGCGCGGCCGTACTTTCACCTCGGTTGACGAGAAGTTACTTGAACGTTAGATTGCGGAATCCGCAAAGGTGCTTCGGATAAATCGGACTAGGGCGTCAGCTGCTTCCGCATCGAGTTGTATGGTCTGGCTTTGTTTTTCGTGAGAAGCGCGATCTGAAGAACCGAGCGTCGTGATCTGGACGAATCGTTTCCCTCCCTGCGCTGCAACTTCTCGCAGCTCCATCGGGGCTCGGTAGGATGAATTCGCGAACCGGGAGGCAACATCCGTATTTCCTTGATTCGTGCCATTTGCTTCCCCTTGATACTCGTAATTCCAATCATCGCCACGATAAATTGAATGTGCTAGTAGAACCTTCAAGCCTGTTCGTTAGGCTGCAGCGTGGCGCACGTAGGAGTCAGAAAGCTCTGCATGCTCCATTTTATTCAAGTCAATCAATCGCTCGGCAATCTTGTTCACAACTCGAGCGTTCACGGCGTTACCCAGAGCTTTATAAGCACTCTGGCTTGCGTTAGGCAGTTTGATGGCTCCTAAACTTTGTAGCTCGGCGCATTCTGCGGGAGTCATGTAGCGACGCCGCCCAGTCAAGTTCTTACCGAGAATTGGTACCTGAGTTTGAGTCATGGCGATCAGGCTCGGCGCAGTGTTCGTCCGTTTCACTCTGACCCCGGAAGCTCTGATCTGGACCACGTAGTTGTCAATGTCGCGCTCTGCGCCTTGCGCGTTCCACTCGAACTTTTGTAGACTCGATGGCAGGTTCCACGGCTGCCATTCGTTCAACCAGTCTTGAAGCCAGCTATGGTTGTCCAGGAAGAACTTCCGATTCTGAGCAATGAACGTCTTTTTCCAAACTGGAAACTCGAGGTCCGCACTCCGTCGCGCGTGGCTTGGTAAGTGTTCGTGCTGCTCCTCGCGGCGCAAACCTAAGAGTGGCGTGCCGAACGTGCCCTGAAATGCGTCGAGTGCCTCGGAACCTACTGATTCCCAGAGTGACGCGGGAGTTCTGTCTTCATACGGGTAAGTCGCCCCAAATTCCATAGACCAGATCGGGAACGACGGAAGCTTTAGATCCTCAGGGGCGCGATTTAAAAAATCGCCCCACATATCAATGGCTCGAGAAGTCTGATCTGGAATTTGCCGGGCGTCAGTCGGGATCTCACGCAATACCATCCGGATGTCCGTAGAGGTGGTTTCGGGAGTTGGCCAACTGAAATGATTGAGGCCGTCGAGTGAGCCGACGAAGTATGCTCGTTCGCGGATCTGCGGTATGCCAAATTGGTGGGGGGAAAGCCGATGAATCTGTACCGAGTAGCCGATAGCTTCGAGCATGCGAAGCATCGTTCTCTGAGTAGCGCCACCTTGGTGGCGGAGTATATTCGGGACGTTCTCAAGAATGAAGTATTGCGGCTGTTTTGACTTCAAGATGTCGTGGACATGGAAGAACAGTTGCCCCTGCAGTGTGTGTTCGAAACCAAGTTGCTCTCCCGCCTTTGAGAACGGCTGGCATGGAAAGCCAGCGGTTAGGACGTCATGATCCGGAACGGTGTCGAGTATCACAGCATCTGAGTTGAGTTCTGATACGTCCCCCCAGGGCTCGATGCCGAAGTTGTCTCGGTAGAGCGCGTTGAGGCTAGGCTCCCATTCGGCCGCGAACACTGCCTGCCCTCCAAGCTGTGATAACGCAACGTGGAAGCCGCCCAGCCCGGCAAAGAGGTCAATGAATTTGAACCTAGGCGTCTCGTGGTTCACAGCGGTCCTTTCGCGTCCCGCCAACGATACCGTCCTGGACCGACGACTTCCTCGCGCCTCGCGGTCCGTGCTGCGCCGCTAGTCGACCCTCCCGAAGGACATGGGCCGGAGGGTTGCCGAGTTCGGGACGGAGGGCGGGCGGTGGCTCATCGTGACCGACGTGGAGGGCGTCAAGAGGTGCCGGAAGCGGCCAGATCTGGGCGCAAGTTCGAAGTGGTGTACTCGCTCGGAGCGTCTCACCCCCGCCGGTACAACCCCGCCGGCTTCCCCGGCCCCTCTGCCCGCTTCCCCTCGGCCACCACGAGCCGCCCCACCATCGCCCTCCGGAACGTGTCCGGCTGCAACTCCGCCCCGAGCACCACTTCGTGCAACCGCCGCAGCTCCGTCATCGTGAACGGCTCCGCCAGCAGCCCGTGCGGGTCCGGCCGCTCCCGGTGGTCCTCCCGCAGCTGCGCCACCGCGTACTCGAGGATGTCGTCGTGCGCGTGCACCATCGCCCCCGCGGCCGCGATGGGGACCAGGCGCGCCCGCCCGGAGTCGATCGCCAGGGCAGCGGCGGGCACGACGTCGAGGTGCGCCACCGACAGCACCCACCCCCGCGAGTCCCGCGCCGGGTCGTCGAAGACGTGCAGCTGCCGTGGCGCGAGCCCCTCCACGCCGGCCTTCTCGCGCAGGGACCGCAGCACCGAGTCAGCGAGGCGTTCGCCCTCGTGCACGAACGTCCCCGGCAGCCGCCAGTCACCGTCGACGGCGTCACGGACCTGCAGCACCGACAGCTCCCCGTCGACGACGGTCATGACCGCGGTGTCGACGGCCACGGAGGGGTGCGGGTAGTCCGCCAGATGCTTGCCGCTCGGGTCGCGGTACTCGGTGTCAGCCACGGGCAGGAGTTTACGCGCACTTGCGCTAATCATCGGATCGGTGCAGGATCGGGTTAGCGCGGAACTGCGCTAACCTGCATCCGGAGGTCTCGCCATGACCGAGCACACCACGATCCTCGACCGCGCCGTCGGCGCCGTCCTCGGCTCCGCTGCGGGTGACGCCCTCGGTGCCGGCTACGAGTTCGGACCGCCCGTCCCGGAACCGACGCCGATCCTGATGCAGGGTGGCGGCTCGTTCGGGTGGCGACCAGGGGAGTGGACGGACGACACGAGCATGGCCGTGCCGATCCTCCAGGCCGTCGCCCGAGGCGACGACCCGGCTGCCGAGGCCACCCTCGACGGCTTGGTCGGGGCCTGGGGGCAGTGGGCGCTGGATGCGCCCGACGTCGGCATCCAAACCCGAGAGGTCCTGTCCGGACTGGAGGCCCATACCGCCGCCGCCAGTCGGCTCGCTGCCCGGCGGGTGCACGAGTCGACCGGCCGGTCGGCCGGCAATGGGTCGCTGATGCGGACCGTGCCGCTCGTCCTCGCGTACCTGCGCGGCGACGACGGTGAGGAGGAGCGGCTCGCCTCGGCGGCCCGCGCCGTCAGCGACCTGACCCACCACGAAGCGGACGCGGGGGACGCGTGCGTGCTGTGGTGCGTCGCGATCCGGCACGCGGTGCTACACGGCGAGCTCGACGTCCTGCGGGGGCTGGACCTGCTCGCGCCGGCGGCTCGACGGACGTGGACCGAGCGACTCGTCGCAGCGGAACACGCGGAGCCGGTGGCATTCACCGCGACGAACGGGTGGGTCGTGTCGGCGTTGCAGGCGGCCTACGCGGCGGTGCGCTCGTCGACCTCGCTCGAGGACGCCCTGGTCCGCGCTGTCCGGTCGGGCAACGACACCGACACGGTCGCGGCGATCGCGGGTGGCCTGGCCGGGGCGCTGTACGGTGCTCCGGCGCTGCCGGAGGAGTGGCGAGCCGTGCTGCACGGGTGGCCGGGGCTGCGAGCGGACGACCTCGTGGCGATGTCGGAGCAGGCGGTCGGCGGTCGCTGACTGGTTGCGCCGGAGTCGGCGTCGGAAGCTGCCGTGGGGGGAGTTTCCGACGCCGGGCTCAGCGCACGAGTTCAACAACCTTGTTCAGGGTCGCTTTGAACCGCTCCCGAGCACCGACCTGCGCAAACGACTGTCCGGCGGGATGCACCGTACGGAGTACCCGAAACTGGCCGCCGAGTTCGAGATCGAGGTGGGTGTCCCAACCGTCCTGTGCCTTCCGCCCGGCGAGGACGATGACACGGAGCTCCGGCAGCAGGTCCAGCAGCCCCCGCAATTCGCCCGCCCCTTGCTCGATCTCCTGACCGGTCGGCTTCACCGACGCCCGACCGAGCACCCACGGCACGATGTTCCATGCGAGCACGTGCTCGTGGAGACCCACAGCGTTGCGAGTCGTCCAGACGTTCTGGGCTGTCGGGTCGTCGTTGTCGACCGAGATGAACCCGGACCCGCCCCAGCCGGGCACCGTCTTCGGCCCCGGCGCTTCGAGGAGCACTAGTGCTCGCGCCTCAACGCCGGCCTCCGCCGGGTCGAAGTGCGGTAGGACGATGTCCGGCTTCTGCGAGCGGCGCGTCTCCTCGACCGAGCGCGCCCAGGCCTCGAGCGGCAGGGTGCGCTCTGCCGTGGCGAGCATGTCGTTCCGAGTGGCGAGCACTGCAGGATCGCGGAAGCCGCGCGGTGCGTCGAGGAACATGCCGCGAGAGTACCCATCTTCGATCAGCTGAGGAGCGCCGGCAGAGGAGGGTGCTGCACGACCTCAGCTCGTGTCACGCGACGCTGCTGCGGCTGCGGAAGACGCCGAGGCGCACGAGCCAGACGTACATCAGGCACCCGATGCAGACGTCGAACGCTGCGTTGAGGAACGCGGCGACCAGGGCGACGGCAGCGCCGACCGGGGCGGCGTACGGGACGCCGATCAGCGCCAGGACGAGGGCGACACCGGTGACGACGAGGCCGACGCGCTGGGCGAAGGTCGGGGGCTCGGGTGCCTCGAGTTCGGCGGGCGGGCCGATCCGGGGGCGCACCAGGCGGCGGAACACGGCGCCGTACGGGTGGCGGGCGATGCCGGCCAGGCCTCCCCAGGCGAAGAGCGCGGCGATGACGGCGAGTAGGACGATGCCGATCGTCCGCGTTCCGTCGTTGAGGGTGAGGACGATGTCGAGCGCGAGCAGGACCGTCGTGATCGCGGCGCCGAAGCGGGGCGAACGGGGGTCGATCCCTCGGGAGGGCGCGGGGCTGGTGGTCATGAGTGCTCCTCGGTGAGGACGGCGTCGAGCGCGGCGATGAGTTCGGGCTGTCGGGGCGGTCCACCGAAGCGGGCACGGACGGTCTGCGTTCCGTCCACGAGGAGCACGGTCGGGGTCTGCATCACGTCGAAGCGCCGGGCGAGCTCCGGGCGTTCGGCGAGGTCGATCTCGAGTCGGCGGACGCGGACCGGACCGTCGGCTGTCGACGACTTCGATGCGGCGACCGCGTCGAGTTGCCGCGCCGTGGCGGGGCAGCGTGCGCACGTGGGTGTCGAGAACTGGAGGAGCGTGGCGGCGGTGCCGAACGCCTCCCGGTCGGCGAGGTCAGCCACCGTCGTCGCGTCGCTGACCTTGGACGTGACCACTCGTGCTCGGCCGGTGCGGCTGCGGAGCAGCAGGCCGAGGGCCGTCGCGAGGGCGAGGACGCCGGCGACGATCGCGAGCGAGAGGGCGACGGTCATGCGAGGACCCTATGTCCCGTGAGTGATGACCGCGAGGGTGTTGAGCCCTGTGACGCGGCCGTTATGAACTGTCCGCAACCAGACTGTTACGTGATGTTGATACACCACCTGCTGGTGATCGGCAGCTTGGACGCATGAAGAACAACACGAGAAAGCGCAGTGTCTGGTTCCGGTCCGTGCTCACGCTCGCCGTGGTCACGGCCGCAACCGGCGTCGTTGCCCTCGAGCCAGTTGATGCAGCCCACGCGGCGCCAGCGTCCTCCGGATCGGCGGCACGCGAGATCACGCTGGACCGCTGGTCCTACGTCTGGCAGCGCTGGGACGGCACCACCTATTCATCGCAGGCCGCCTGCCGGGCGCGAGGACGCGCCATCAAGCAGCACTACCGGGACGTGAAGGACTACTCCTGCCGGAGGCCGTGCGGCAAGTGGTGGTTGTACACGTACCGGCAACAGTGGGTGTGAGCGCGTGGCGCTGATGCTGGCCGAGGTGTTCTTCGTGCGCCGGAGTGGCAGGTTGTTCGCTGAGCCAACCGGCGGAACTGAACGGTACGTACCGTGTGCGGATCCGCAGTGCTGGTGGGCCGAAACAAGTCCTGATCTCGAAGTCACGGACGCGGACCAACGCCATCTCGTGCAGATCGACGCAATGAACGCCTACCCAGATCACGGAAGCATCGGGAACGTGATGCAGGTTCACGGCCGTGTCGGAACGTCGAACGCCGATCAGCGGGAGCTGCCGTCGGACCTGGACGCCGTGTCCGACTGCCTCGACCGGGTTCCGGAGTCGTGGCTGCCGTACGAGGTGCGGCTGAGCGAGCGGCCGGGGCAGCGATGGGACGCGTTCGTCGGCACGCTGCTCCCGGTGCCGCCGCAGGAGCTCCGCGCCGTCCTCGGCGAGGGCTGGGATGAATTGATCCGCATCGAGCCGTGGCTCAGGCCGTGCTGAGCCCTCGGCGAGATCTCCAGAGAGGGACTCGACGTGGCTATCTCACGCCGATGCGAGCCGGACATAACGCCGAGCTCTCCGTGAACTCCGCATGAGGACCGGAGTCGTCACCACCGCCACCACGACCAGCAGCGAACACAGCGTGCGGCTGATCCAGACGGAGGACGGATCGTCGCGAACCAAGTGCGGCAACTGCTGCCCGATGAGTCCGAGGTAGAGCAACAGGAACTGCCCGAGCGCCAGTGGCTGGTACACCGCCATCACGCGAGCCTGCTCGACAGCGCGCGACCCGAGTTTGGATCCCACCGGTTCGATCGGCGCGCTCGTCTTGATCGCTCGTCCGATCGTCCGGCGATCAGGGCGCGGGAGGCCCTGCATCGGAGCTCGCACCTTCGTCGAGATGCCGATGCTCGAGACGACGATGGAGACAGCGCCCGCGAACCCTCCGAACGAAAGCGCGAAGCCGACGGTCGTAAGCGCTCCCAGCAGGGGGGAGTCGTCATGTCCGATGACCCAACCGACGAAACCGCCGACGATCAGACCGACAACGGCAATGACCGCTGTCCGACGCCACGTTCGCCGGGCGATTGCCTCGCGCTCATCCATTTCTCTAACACTAGGAGAGGACGCGGAACTGCGGCACTCAGGTCATGTCCGTGGACATGGTGAGCGCAGGGCCGATGGCTAGTCGGGTATTCCGAGCCGCTCGACTGGTATGACCTGTCTCCTACGATCGGGAGGATGAGCGACGACGTGACCCCTGGGCGGTACCGGCACTTCAAGGGCGGGGAGTACCAGGTGGTGCTCCTGGCGCAAGACGTCGAGACTGAGGAGCCGGTGGTCGTGTACCAGGCGCTGTACGGCGAGCACGGGCACTGGGTGCGAGGTCTCGCGGACTTCACCGCGCACGTGTCGCGTGACGGGTACGACGGACCGAGGTTCGTGCGACTCGCGCCGCAGGTCTGAGGCCGCAGCGCTCAGACCTCGCAGCCGACCCCGTCTCCGTCCCGGTCGAGCTGACGCGAGTACCCGGGCTGGCCGACGGTGATCGGCGCAGCACCGGCAGCCCGGACCGCGTCGCAGTTCTCGTAGTAGGAAGCACCGCCCGCCGGCGCCGGCGGTGCGGCAGCCCGAGCAGCGGCGTCAGCAGCAGCCTGGGCGGCAGCCGCGTCAGCCGCGGCCTTCGCATCCGCGGCGGCCTGGGCAGCCGCTGCATCTGCCGCTGCCTTCGCGTCGGCAGCCGCCTTCGCCGCAGCCGCGTCTGCTGCAGCTTTGGCGTCCGCCTCGGCCTTGGCCTGCGCCGCGGCGGCTTCCTCGGCCGCTTTCTTCTCGGCTGCTTCCTTCGCTGCCGCCGCTTCCTTCGCGGCCGTCGCTCGGAGTGCGGCAGGCGTCGCGGATGCCGAACTGGTGGAGGTCGGCGTCGTGGTGCCGGCAGCCGCGTTCGTCTCGCCCCCGGAGCTGCAGGCGCTGAGCGCGAGGATGACGGCGAGGGCACCTCCGGCGATCACAGCTGTGCGACGGTGCTTCAGGTTCCTGATCACGGAGTGCTCCCCAGAGTTGGTGTGACCCTAGTTTCGGAGCTTCAGTCACGTTTCGTCCAGGCCCCGTTCGAGGGTTGCGCGATCACGCACGATGACGGCGGTCGTCCGTGGCGCCGAGCACGTCGGTGCCCGCCCCTACCCTGGTCAGACCACGACAGCAGGGAGCGCAGTGCAGATCACCGAGGACGGCCGAGCCCTGCTCAGCCCGAGCGACCTCACCACGTGGGCGACCTGCGAGTGGGCGTTCCTCCGCCGCCTCGATGCAAAGCTCGGCCGCGGCGAATCCCTGCCCGACGAGCACGACGACATGCTCGACCGGACGGCCCGCCTGGGGGACCAGCACGAGCTCGACTACCTCGAGATCCTCAAGCAGTCCCACGACGTGGTGGAGTTCGACCGCCCGGCCCCGCCGCAGTACCGACAGGTGGCATCGGCAGCGCTCCAGGCCATGCGGGACGGCGCCGACGTCCTGTACCAACCGACGTTCCACGTCCCCGCGTCGGCCGACGGCACCGGCTTCATCGGCTTCGCGGACTTCATCATCCGCAACGACCGCGGCGAGTACGAGGTCTACGACACCAAGCTCGCCCGGCACGCCAAGATCAGCGCCCTGCTGCAGCTCGCCGCCTACGCCGAGCAGATGCGCGCGCACGGGATCCCGACCGGGCAGCAGGTGCACCTGGTCCTCGGCGACCGTACGACGACCACGCACGAGTTGGCCGACATCGTGCCGGTGTACCGCACGCAGCGGGTCGAGCTGATCCGGGTGATCGCCGAGCGGATGGCCGCCCACGAGCCGATGCAGTGGGGCGACCCTCGGTACTCCAGCTGCGGCCGGTGCGCCGCCTGCCAGCAGGAGGTGCAGCGGCACCGCGACCTGGTCCTCGTCGCCGGCATGCGCCTCGACCAGCGGACGAAGCTGATCCGGCAGGGTGTGCGGTCGATCGACGACCTGGCGGTCCGGACCGCACCGGTGGCGACCATGTCGAAGACGACGCTGGATCGTCTGGTGCGTCAGGCGAGCCTCCAGATCGAGACGGAGCGCGCGGCCGGGCAAGCCGAAGAAGCAGGACCGGCTTTCGAGGTCCTCGACCCACGGGCCCTCGACGCGGTCCCCGCACCGGACCCCGGCGACGTCTTCTTCGACTTCGAGGGTGACCCGCTGCACACCGAGGACGGCGTGCACTGGGGCCTCGACTACCTGTTCGGCCTCGTCGACGACCAGGCCGCGTTCCGGGCGTTCTGGGCGCACACGATCCGCGACGAGCGGCAGGCGCTCGTGGACTTCCTGGCGTACATCGCCGAGCGCCGCGAGCAGTACCCGGACATGCACATCTACCACTACGCCGCGTACGAGCGGACACACCTGCTGTCCCTGGCGGCCCGGCACGGGGTGGGCGAGGACGCGGTCGACGACCTGCTGCGCGCCGGCGTCCTCGTCGACCTGTACCCGATCGTGCGGAAGGCCCTGGTCGTCGGCAGCCGCAGCTACTCGATCAAGAAGCTCGAGCCGCTGTACATGGGCGACGACCTCCGGCTCAGCGACGTCACCAACGCGGCCGACAGCATCACCGCCTACGTCGACGCCATCACCGAACTCCGGAGCGGTGACGCCGTCGCGGGCCAGCGGCAGCTCGACCAGGTCGCCGACTACAACGCCTACGACTGCCGGTCGACGCTGCGCCTGCGCGACTGGTTGCTGGGCCTCCGCGCCGAACACGCTCCGGACGCCACGAGGACGGTCGAGCTGGAGGGACTGCCACCCCTCCCGGTCGAGCGTGAGCCGAACCCGGTGTACGTCGCGCTCGCCGCAGAGACGGCGGACGTCGACGCCCTCGACCGCACACCCGACCAGACCGCGCTGGCGCTCGCCGCAGCCGCCATCGACTACCACCGCCGCGAGGCGAAGACGTTCTGGCAGGACCACTTCGACCGGCTGCGGAACCCCGTCGACGAGTGGGCTGACGCACGCGACGTGCTCGTCGTCGAACGCGCCTCCGTCGAGCGGGACTGGGCGACGCTGCCGCGCGCCCGCTCGCAGTCGCGGGAGATCCGGTTGTCGGGGACGCTCGCGCCCGGTTCCAGGCTCCGGCCGGGAGGCGCGCCCCACCTCGTGTACGACGACCCACTCCCGGCATCGATCACCGCCCCGGGCCCCGGCTCGAAGGGCGCCACCGACCGCGCCACGATCCTGGAGGTGTGGGACGACGGCGACGCCACCGAGGTGCTCGTCCTCGAACGTCTGCCCGTCGGTGGTGGGGAGCCGCACTCCGGCTTCCCGGTCGCGCTGGCGCCGTCGTCGCCCCCGCGGGCGAAGCCGCAGCCCGAGGCGATCGCCGAGTGGGGTGCCGAGGTGCTCGACGCGCTGCCCGAGATGCTGCCCGACCCAGCGCTCGACCTGCTGCGTCGGGTGCCTCCTCGCGGGCCCCTCGTACCGGTCGTGGGGGACGACACGGTGGGCGCCGTGGTGGCGACCCTGCTCGGACTGGACCGGTCGTACCTGGCGATCCAGGGGCCTCCCGGCACGGGCAAGACGTACGTCGGGTCGAACGTCGTGGCGAAGCTCGTGCGCGAGCACGGGTGGCGGGTCGGCGTCGTCGGGCAGTCGCACGCGACCAGCGAGAACTTCCTCGACGCGGTGATCGCCGCCGGCGTCCCCGCGGACCGGGTGGTGAAGCAGCCGAAGAGCGGCGCCGACCCCGAGGACGTCGAGGCCGCCGCGTGGACGCCCGTGAAGAACGGCGCGGCGATCGCGGCGTTCCTGCAGTCCTGCGCCGACACCGGCACCGGGGGAGTCGTCGGCGGGACGGCGTGGACCTTCGCGAACGAGTCGACCATCGGCCGGCACTCCCTGGACCTGCTCGTCGTCGACGAGGCGGGGCAGTTCTCCCTGGCGCCGACGATCGCCTCCGCCATCGCCGCCACACGCCTGCTGCTGCTCGGCGACCCGCAGCAGCTGCCGCAGGTGTCGCAGGGCTCGCACCCGGAGCCGGTCGACGAGTCCGCGCTCGGCTGGCTGGCGGACGGGGAGCACGTGCTGCCGCCGGAGTTCGGCTACTTCCTCGCCCGGACGCGGCGGATGGAGCCGGCCCTGACCGCGGCCGTCTCCGGGCTGTCCTACGACGGGCAGCTCGCGTCGATGGTGTCCGGACGACACCTCGACGGGATCGACCCCGGCGTGCACCCGGTGCCGGTCGTGCACGTGGGGAACACGACCTCGTCACCGGAGGAAGCGTCGCAGGTCGTCGCCCTCGTCGCCGACGTCGTCGGCCGCACCTGGACCGACGACCACGGCACCCGCCAGCTGACCGACGAGGACGTCATCGTCGTCGCGCCGTACAACGCTCAGGGTGCGGTGATCCGCGACGCCCTCGACCGGGCCGGGTACACCGGCACGCAGGTCGGGACCGTGGACCTGTTCCAGGGCCGGGAGGCGGTGGTCTCGATCACCTCGCTGGCCGCGTCCTCCGCGGCGGACATCCCGCGCGGACTCGACTTCCTGCTCATGCCGAACCGGCTGAACGTGGCGCTGTCGCGGGCGAAGTGGGCGGCGTACCTCGTGCACTCGCCGGCGTTGACCACGGCGCTGCCGCCGTCGATCGCGGGGCTGGCGTTGTTGTCGCGGTTCATCGAGTTGGTCGCACCGCGGGAGTGACGAGCCGCGGCCAGGATGTCGGTCGGAATGCGGACTTGCCGGGCGGGGCGGCGCTCGACATCATCTGGGCAGGGGGGATGTTGTGTTCTTGTACGCGATCGTGTGGCTGCTCTTCGTTCCGATCCGCCTGTGGTGGCGGTGGGTGGTGATCCCGAGCCACAACTGGATGTCCAGGTTGCTGCAACCCCGCGTGCTTGCGGCGTCCGACCCCGTGAGTCGGCGGCTGAACCTCGCCCGGACGATCCTCGTCGCGGTCGGCGCGTCTCTCGCTGAGCTGCAGTGGCGTTGGGGGACGGCCGACTTCGGGGCGTCTCTGGGCGAGTGGTTCGAGGGGTTCTTCACGGGTCCGGTCGCACTGGGTGTTTCCGTCCTCGTGTTCGCGCTCGTGTTCCCCGCGTGTGCTCGCCGTGGTGACCGGCTGCTGATGATGAAGCGGATGGGGATCCCAGTGCTCGTCGTCCTGGGCTCCGCCGCGATCCTCGCTGCCCTACCGCTCGTCACTGCTGCGTTCAACTGGCTCGAGTCAGCGCGCACCAGCTCGTTGGCCTGGGCCTCGGACGGGCTCTACGGGGCGTTGATGGTGCTCGCCGGCGTGGTGCTCTTCGCGACGCTGCTGTACTTCCCGCCCGTGCTGGTCATCGGGGCGTGGCTCGCTTCTCGCGGGAGTTTCCGAGCCGGGGACGCCCATCCGCTGATGCCCGCGGCCTCGTCGATCCTCGCCGGCACGCTCTTGGCGATCGGTCCGGTCGGTGATGTGATGCGTGGCGCACAGGTGGAGCCCGACTTCCCGGTCTGGGCTGCGATCGGCCTCGCTGTCGTGGTCCCCGTCGTCACCGTGGTGCTGGCCCTGGTCCAGTTGGTGCGACTGATGACCGTCGGGGGCTGGAGCTGGAGGTCGCCGTACCGACCGGTGTCGACCTCCTGAGCTCCCGACCGAACGCCGGGCGCTGCAGCTCTCAGCTCGACGCGGCAGCTGCGCCGGCGCCGCTGGCTCCTGCGCTGGCCGCAGCCTGCCGGCTCTGGATGACCTTCTTCACGGCGTCTGCCACCCAGTCGCCGCGCGTCATGTCCTTGACGCGCTGCCGGTCGACCTTGCCGAACTGCCCGCGCAGCGTCCCCGTGGCGTGCAACAGCCCGATGAGCGCGACCGCGAACGGCGACGGCGCGACGCCGAGGTGCAGGACGTCGCCGATCTCACCGCGCAGGAGCTTCGCCGGCCCGCCGTCGCGCTCCGGCCAGCGTGCGGACGGGAAGATGCCGAGGACCCGGTGCTCCTCCCGCGTCACGAGCCGGCGGTCGACGAGCCCGGCGAGCACGGCCTCCCGCAGGGCACCGTTCGCGTTCCGGGACACCCAGGACGACGGGCGTCGCGGCGCGGCCGCGAAGTCGATCTGTTCCTTCATCCCGTCGAGCACCGGGTCACCGAGCGGAGCGGACTTGGCCGGGACCACCTTGTGCCCGTCGAACTGCAGCAGCCCGCGGAGGGCCAGGTCACCGAGGACGGCGCCCGCAGCACCGGGGTCGAAGGCCTGCGACGAGACGGCGAGCTTGCCGTCCGGACGCAGGAGCAGCAGCGCGTAGGCCTGCGGCAGCGTCAGTTGGGCGGACATCGTCAGTTCTCGTCGGCCGCGGGCGGTACGGCACCGATGCCAGCGCGCAGTCCGGCGACGACGTCGGCCTGCAGGAAGTTCGCCGCTTCGGCGCTGGTCGGGTCGACGACGATCCCGAACTCCTCGGGTAGCGCGGTGACGAGTTCGGCCATCGGCATCGCACGTGCTTCCAGGCCCGGGAGGCTCGTGGCCAGCTGGGTGGGATCGGTGAAGACCGGCACGAACGGACGGTCGCGCAGGACGACGTGCGCGACGCTGCCGTCCTCGGGCTCGCCGCTCGTGCCGGCGGTCTTCCACGGCACCC
Organism: Curtobacterium herbarum; assembly: GCF_016907335.1. NCBI lineage: Bacteria > Bacillati > Actinomycetota > Actinomycetes > Micrococcales > Microbacteriaceae > Curtobacterium > Curtobacterium herbarum. The sequence goes on along the minus strand of NZ_JAFBBT010000001.1, from coordinate 2,237,774 downwards.
AGGCGGCGCTGCCGAGGAACCCCTCGGCCGATTCGCCCATGCGGCGTCGCAGGTCACCGGCGGCGTCGGGTCCGGTGTGCTCGGCTCCGGGCCCGAAGCCGGACCCTGTCGTTCCGTTGGCGCTCATCGCGTTCCCCTCCACGGTCGTGTCACCGGCCATGCTGCCACGCAGGACGGGCGGAGCGGGTGGGGCGCGCCTCCCGTCCGGGGCGGTCAGTCACCGCCGCCTCCGCCGTCGCCACCACCGCTGTCGCCGCCGCCACTGTCGCCGCCGTGGTGACCGCCGCCGTCGCTGCCGCTGAAGGCCCAGTCGCCGCCGTCCGAGCCGCTGGCGACGAACCCGCCGCCGGTGAAGCCGTCGCCCCGGGACTGCGTCTGCTTGACGACGACCCGCACGGCCGCTGCGACCCAGTCGTCGCCGGTGATCGAGCGCACCCGCGTCCGGTCGTGCGTCCCGAACTGCTGTCGGAGGGTCCGGGTGGACCGCAGCAGGCCGATCAGCGCCGTCGTGAAGGGTGTCGGGGGAGCCTGCCCGCGCAGGACGGCGTCGACCTCGGCACGCAGCGCCTGTTCGGGGCGGGGGTCCCGTTCGGGCCAGACAGTCGTGGGGAAGAACGCGCGCGCCCGGCCTGGCTCGCGTCCGAGGACGCCCCGGACGACGAGCCCGCCGAGCACGGACTCCCGGAGTGCCCGGTCGGACAGCCGCCTGACCCACGTGGCGGGCTGCTGCGGCGACGGCGCTGCCGCGAGGAAGCTCGTGAACCCGTCGAGCGTCGGTTCGCCGATCGGCGGGGCCGTCGCGACGGCGACACGGCCGTGGTCGAGGGTGACACGGCCTCGGAGCGCCAGGTCACCGAGTGCGGCTCCGGCCAGGCCGAGGTCGAACACCCTGCCGGCGGTCGTGATCCGACCCTCGGGCGAGATGAGGAGGAGCGCCAGCGCCTCCGGCAGCGTGAGCTGGCCGACCCCGGTTCCACGGTTCATCTGCATCGCGTTCCCCCCACGCTCGTGACAGCGGCCATGCTGCCACGCAGGACGGGCGGAACTGGCGGGGCGCGCCTCCCGTCAGGAAGGCGCGCCCCGGTGACACGGACCGTGAGGGTCAGTACTTGGCGGACTGCCCGCCGTCGATCGGCACGACCGCGGCGTTGATGTACGACGCGTCGTCGGAGAGCAGGAAGGCGACGACCGCGGCGATCTCGGGTGCCTCGCCGTAGCGCTTCGTGGGGTTGATCTGGATGAACTCCTCGGCGGCCTTCCGCGGGTTCTCCGCGTCGATCTGCTTCATCGAGTTCTCGACCATCGGCGTCCAGATGGCGCCCGGTGCGATCGCGTTGATGCGGATGCCGAACTCGCCGTACTCGACGGCCGAGTTGCGGGTCAGGCCGACGACGCCGTGCTTGGCGGCCGCGTAGCCGGACTGGTTGCCGACGCCACGGATGCCGCCGACGCTGGCCGTGTTGACGACCATGCCGGAGCCCTGCTCGCGCATCACGGCGAGGACCTTCTCGAGGCCCAGGAACACGCCACGGAGGTTGATCGAGACGACCTTGTCGAACTCGGCGGCGGTGAACGACTCGGTGAGGTTCTGCTTGCCTTCGATGCCGGCGTTGTTGAAGAAGCCGTCGATGCGGCCGAAGCGGTCGACCGTGGCGGCGACGTACGCCTCGACCTGGGCCTCGTCGGCGACGTCGGCGATGGTGGTGAGGATGTCGGCGTTCGGAGCGACCTGGAGCACGGCGGTCTTCGTCGCCTCGAGACCCTGCTCGGAGACGTCCACGAGGGCGAGCTTTGCGCCCTCGGTGGCCAGGCGGACGGCGGTCGCACGGCCGAGGCCGGAGCCGCCGCCGGTGATGAGGACGACGCGGTCGGCGAAGCGGGTGCTGGTGGTGCTGGTGCTGGTGGAGCTGGTGTCGGTCATGTGGTGGAGGCCTCCTGCGGTCTTCGACGATGAAGGGCTCGGGGTCCGGGGAGCGTGCGTGTGACGGCGCGGCGCTGAGCGGCGAGTCCGGTCCGACGGGCGTCCGCCGGACGGCACTTACGCTACAGGTGTTGTCTGACCGCGAGCGGTGCGGACGTGCTGGCCGCTGCCGTCTAGGCTTGCGGAGGCCGAGGGGGCCGGGGAAGTGGGGAACATGTCTGACGAAGTGACCGAGCAGCACGCGATGGCGGAACCGCAACCGCAACCGCGGTCGGTCGCGTCGACGATCGACCTGGTCGTGACGATCACGGCGTTCGTCCTCCTGGCGATGGCCGCCGGTGCACTGGTCGTCCTCAGCTGGTTCGTCGCGACGCTGTCCCAGTACGGCTGCGACTGGGAGAGCTCGACGCGCGAGTGCCGGCCCTCGATCGGCGTCGAGACCGCCGTGGTCGACGGCATCGTGCTCGCCCTCGTGCTCATCGGCGGCGGGGTCCTGGCCGCGTGGCTGCGACGCACGCGGCCGCTGGGCTGGACCGTCGCGCTGGCGACGTCCGGAGTCATGTTCCTGGTCGTGCTCATCACCTTGGGAGCAGTCGGGGCCTTCGGGCACTGAGGCGGTTCGCCTGACCGGGCGCGCCCGACCTGGCGCGCCCGACCTGGTGTCCCTGACCCGGTGCGCCTGACCTGGTGTGCCCGACCCGCTCAGCAGGTGCTGAGGACCCGCTCCATCGCGTCCCGCTCGGCCGGGACGACCCACAGCCGGTACTTCGCCTTCACCGCGACCTGGTGCTCGACGTACTCGCACCGGAACCCCGTCGCCGCGGGCAGCCAGGTCGCGGCGTCGCCCGAGCGCTTCTGCGAGTTCGAGTGCCCGTCGACGGCGAACAGGTTCTCGGGGTCGTTCGCGAGGGCCTGCCGCTCGGCCTGGGACAGCTGCTGCGCCCCGGTGCGCCAGGCGTTCTCGAGTGCGACGACGTGGTCGATCTGCACGAGGGTCGAGGTCGAGTTCCCCCGGACGAACGCGATCGCACCGCCCGTGTACGGCGAGACGAGGTCTCCGGACACCACCTTGCAGGGGCCCTGCCGGACGACGTCGGTCAGGTCGCGGGCCAGCACGTCGTTGCGGGTGTCGCAGCCGTTGTGGTCGACGTCGAGCCAGGCGGTGCCGAAGTCGGCCTCCCGGTCGTAGCCGGTCGCGGGTGCCTTCCCCTTCACCGGAATGCCGGCGAGCGTCGCGCGGGCCGAGGCGGCCTCCTGACTGGAGGCGCGGCTCGGCCCCGACATCGCGGGCGCCGGTGTCGACGTGGTCACGGTGGGTCGGGTGGTCGTGCCGCTGCTGGCGGCGCCCGGGGTGCTGGCGGTGCCCGGGGTGTGTGCGGCGCTCGTCGTCGCGTCTGCTCCGGTGGAGAGCACGCCGGACGAGAACAACGCCCACACCCCCACCGCGAGGACGAGCGTGACGATCGAGGACTGGACGGTGGCGCGGGTGCGGCGTCGGCGGGACGTCATGTTCGGTGGTGCTCCTGGCGGTGCTCGGGGGACCCGTCGATCCTGCCGGAGGCCGCCGACACCCTGGGACGCACGCGCCGCAGTCCGCGTAGGCAGGAACCATGACCGACTACGCCCAACCGTCCGTGCCCGTCACCGGAGGCTCGATGCCGCTCCTCGGCTTCGGCACCTGGCAGATCGAGGAGTCCGACGCTCCCGCCGCGGTCGCCGCCGCCCTCGAGGCCGGCTACCGCCACATCGACACCGCCACCGGCTACCGCAACCAGCGCGGTGTCGGCAAGGCGATCGCCGACTCCGGTCTGGCGCGCGAGGACCTGTTCGTCACGACGAAGCTGCCGCCGGACAACGCCGACCGCGTCCGCGAGACCATCGAGGAGAGCCTGGACCAGCTCGGCCTCGACCACCTCGACCTGTGGCTCATCCACTGGCCGCCGAACGGTGGGGCCAGCCCGGAGGTGTGGCAGCAGCTCGTCGAGGCGCAGCAGGCCGGCCTGACGAAGGCGATCGGGGTCAGCAACTACTCGCTCGACCAGATCGACGAACTCATCCAGGCGACGGGTGCGACCCCGGCCGTGAACCAGATCCGCTGGAGCCCGGTCGAGTTCGACCGCACGGTCGCCGACGGACTCCGCGACCGTGGTGTCGTGCTCGAGGGCTACAGCCCCTTCAAGGCGAGCAACCTGCAGGACCCGACGCTCGTGGAGATCGCCGAGGCCCACGACGCCGATGCCGCGCAGGTCATCGTCGCCTGGCACGTCGCCCACCAGTTCGTGGTGATCCCGAAGTCGTCGAACCCGGACCGCATCCGGTCGAACGCCGCCGGCGCGACCCTCGAACTGAGCGCCGACGAGATCGCCCGGATCGACGGCCTGGCCGCCTGACCCACGCCGAACGGCCGAGACGCCGCCGAACCCCCGAAACGCCGCCGAACTCAGCGGTGTCTCGGCCGTTCGGCGGCGTCTCGCGCTGACGTGGGCGTCTCGCCGTCCGGTCAGGCGAGCAGCGATCGGATGTCCTCCGCGCTCAACCCCTCGGCGAACAGCGCGTCGTCGTCGATCATCGTGGCGAACAGCTGGGCCTTCCGCTGCGCCAGCGCGAGCACCTTCTCCTCGATGGTGTCCTCGGCGATGAGCCGCTCGACCGTGACGGACCGGGTCTGCCCGATGCGGTGCGTGCGGTCGACGGCCTGGTTCTCGGCGGCGGGGTTCCACCACGGGTCGAGGACGAACACCGTGTCCGCCTCGGTCAAGGTGAGCCCGAACCCGCCGGCCTTCAGCGAGATGAGGAACGCCGGCGCGGTGCCGTTCCGGAAGCGGTCGATGACGTCCCCGCGACGCCGGGTGGAGCCGTCGAGGTACTCGTACGCGACCCCGCGTGCGTCGAGGGCGGCGGACACCATCCGGAGGAACGAGGTGAACTGGCTGAACACCAGCGCCCGACGCCCCTCGGCCGCCAGGGTCTCGAGTTCGTCGAGGAGCAGGTCGAGCTTGGCGCTCGGCACGTCGCCGTGGTCGTCCGACACGAGTGCGGGGGAGAGTGCGAGCATCCGGAGCAGGGTCAGCGAGCGGAAGACGATCATCCGGTTGCGGTCCAGGTCGTCGACGAGGTCCAGGACCTTCAGCCGTTCCCGGTTCAGGGTCTTCTCGTACAGGTCGCGGTGCGCGGGGTCGAGGGTGACCCGGACGACCTGTTCGACCTTCTCGGGCAGGTCCGCGGCGACGCTCTCCTTCGTCCGTCGGAGCATGAGCGGTCGGATGCGTCGCCGGAGTCGGTCGGTCAGTTCCTTGCGGGCGGCCCCGCGGAGTTCGGGTGACGCGAGCGGCTTCACGTAGTCGTCGCCGAACCGGGTCCACGACGACAGCAGCCCGGGCGCGACGACGGCGAACAGCGCCCAGAGGTCGGCGAGCCCGTTCTCGAGCGGCGTCCCGGTGATCGCGATCTTCACGGGGGCACGGAGTTCGGCGGCGACGCGGTGGGTCTGCGACTGCGGGTTCTTCACGAACTGGGCCTCGTCGAGGAGCAGCGCCGACCAGCTGAGGTCGAGGTACGCGGTCGCGTCGAGCCGGAGCAGGGCGTACGAGGTGACGACGACGTCCGAGGCGGCCGCGGTCCGGGCGACCCGCGCGGGGTCCTTGATCGACGTCCCGGCGATCGTGGTGACCCGCAGCGACGGGACGAACTTCGCCGCCTCGTCCGCCCAGTTGCCGACGACCGAGGTGGGCGCGACGACGAGGAAGGGTGGCGCCTCCGGGTCGGCGGCCCGTCGGTCGGCGATCATCGCGAGCGCCTGCAGGGTCTTGCCGAGCCCCATGTCGTCGGCGAGCACGCCGCCGACGCCGTGTTCGACCAGGAACGTCAGCCAGGCGTACCCGTCGCGCTGGTACGGCCGGAGGTCGGCGTGCACGGTCTCCGGCACGACGGCGTCGGCCGGGGCGGTGACGTCGAGCAGGCGGGAGGCGATCTCCTTCCACCGTTCGTCGTGGTCGGTCTCGTCGGCGAGCTGGTCGAACTCCGACCAGAGCGCAGCCCGGTACGGCGTCACGGTGAGCGGCTGCTCGGGCTCCCACTCGTCGAGCTCGCGCGCTTCCTCGATGACCGCCTTCAGCCGGTCGAACGCGGGGTCGGCGAGCGACAGGTACGAGTTGTCGACGAGCTTCATCCGGCGGTCGCGCTTGGCGAGGGCCCGGAGCAGCGGCGTGAACGGGATCTCCTTGCCGTTCACGCTGACGAAGATCCCGAGGTCGAACCAGTCGTGCTTGTCGGACGGCATGGTCGTGACGCGGATGTGCGGCCGCCCGGTCAGGCGCTCGTAGTCGACGCGCTCGCCCTGCACGACGACACGGACCCCGCGTGCGGGCAGAGCCGGCAGCAGCTCGTTCGCCAGGACGGCGACGTCGGCCCCGTCGATGGTCCCGTCCTGGAACCACGCGAGTCCGCCACCTGGGCCGGGAGGCTCGGACGCCTCCGTCTCGTCGTCCGCCGCGAGCACGCTGCCGAGCTCCGGCAACGGTCCGTGCAGCGACACCGGGTCCTTCCGGCCGTCGACGCTCCAGCGCCACTGCAGGTGCGCGCGGTCGTCGGTCCGCGGCGCCCGGGCCGGTTCGAAGGTCACGGTGAGCACGAGCTCCGGCGGGGTCCGTTCCGGGAGCGCGAGCGACCCGTCGGAGCTGACCAGGCCGAGGGAACCCCGGAGCTTCGGCGACCAATCCGCCAGGAACTCGTCGACCTCGTCCACGGGCACGGTGATCCGCGTGGCCTCGACGAGCATCCTCCGCTGGTCCTCCGGCACGGGAGCGGGCGTCGGGGCGAGCACGACGTGGAACTCCGGCGACTCGCGGAACGCGTACACGCCGTGGTCCCCGACGACGCGCGCAGTGCCCTCGGCGAGCGGGTGCCCGTCGATCACCGCGCTCGCCCCGATCAGCAGCCCGTCGGCGGTCCGGGCCGCGTCGAGCAGGACCCGGGCGTCGACGCCGAGGTCGACCCCGCCCTCCCGTTTGCCGGTCACGAACGCGATGCCGAGTGGCCCGGCCTGCCGCAGCAGCGGCCAGAGCAGCGGACTGCGGAAGTCGTCGAGGTGGATCCAGTCGCTCTCGCCGGGCAGTCCCGCCAGCACGCCGGCACGGTGCAGGGCAGCGAACTGCATGAACCACGCGTGCTGGTCCGGCTCGAGTCCGAGCCGGTTCATCGAGTAGGGGAGCGCACCCCACGTGAGCTGCCCACGCACCCAGTTGCCGGCCGCGCTCCGACTGACCGGTCGCACCCCGAGCCGGACCGCCCGGCTGGCGACCGGCAGCGTCCGGCCCGCAGCACGGGCGCGTCCGGCGAGTCGGGCCGGTACCGCGTCGCGCAGTTCGAACTGGAGGCCCATCCCACCAGTCGCAGGCGCGTCGGCGGAGCGGGTGGTCTCGTCGTCGTCACCGGCGAGGCGGGCGAGGTCGCGCCTCCAGTCCGGGGTCGGCGGGGTCGGTGCCTGCGTGCGCGGGCCGGCCTGCGCGGCCAGGGCACGCGCGTTGATGGTGAGGAGCGCTGCGGCGACGTGCTTGCACTCGCCGCCGAGGGGGCAGGTGCAGCGGCTGCGGACGGGGCGGACGAACTCGCCGCGGGCGATGGTCGTCTCGACCTGGACGTCGTACGGGTCGGCGGCGCTGCCGCTGACCGCCGCGGTGATCGTGCCGTCCTCGTGCCAGGCGGCTTCCTCGACCAGGCCGGCGCGGACGACGTCTCGGGCGCGGCCGAAGGTCTGCGGCCCGACGAAGCGGATGACGTCGACGGCGTCGATCATCGGGGCTGCTGGCACAGGGACATCGTGCCAGTCCCCGCCGACGCTCGTCGTCCGCAGGGGGTCAGTCCCGTTCGGGGGCTGGCCCGGACCCGCGTGGATGAGACATCATCGAGACCATCATGCTGCAGTCACTCGTCTACATGAGCTCGGCCGCCCAGCCGTTCGACGACGCCGACCTCGACGAGGTCCTGGCGTACGCGCGGGCGCGGAACAACGCCGACGGTCTCACCGGCATGCTCGTCCACCGATCCGGTCGGTTCATGCAGCTGCTGGAGGGTCCGCCCGACGCCGTCATCGCGACGTACGGCCGGATCGTCGCGGATCCGCGGCACGACGAGGTCCGGCTGCTGGTCGAGGAGTCCATCCACACCCGTCGGTTCCCCGACTGGACGATGGCGTTCGACCGTGACGAGCAGGCGTCGACGCCCGAGGGGTTCAACGAGTTCCTGACCGCCGGTGACGTCAGCGCCGATGCCAGTCGTGCGCGCGAACTGCTGCGCTGGTTCCGGAACCACCCGATGGCAGCGCCGACCGCGTCGCTCGGCAAGCACCGGCGCGACTGACCCGGGGGCGGATGCCCCCCGTTGTGGGGATGCCTCGGAGCGGGGCAGAACTGCCAGTCTGCTCCCGGGGGGACACGAGGGGCGTGCCCTCCCGGAAGGGGGCACAGTGACGAACGATCCTGACCGGTCCGAGGGGGAGGGACCTCCGGGCGAGCGGCGCGGAACGAGCCGCCGGTCCGTGTTGCTGTTCGCAGCGGCAGCAGCTGCCACACTCGGCGCAGCGACGCTGACCGAAACGACCAGAGCCGACGCCGCAGGACCGACCGGGCCGCTCGGTCCGTCGTACCCGGAGTCGGCCCCGGCCGCCGGAGCACGGTCATCTGCCATGCGGGCGGCCAGTGCCTACGCGAACGGGAAGATCCCGACGTCGGAGCTGGTGCTCGTCGCCGTCTCGACGCTCGGACTCGGCAACCAGTACCTGCTCTCGGGTGCCGCCGCGTCCTACCGCGCGATGAACACGGCCTTCAAGAAGGCCCTCGACAAGCCGCTCACGATGGCTGAGGCGTACCGGAGCCTCGAGCGGCAGCAGTACCTCTACGACGGGTGGAAAGCCGGGAAGCCTGGCTTCAACGAAGCGGCGACGCCCGGGACCTCGATCCACGGACTCGGTCTCGCCGTCGACTTCAGCGCAGGGGTCGACAGCTACGGCACGTCCGCGAAGAACTGGATGAACGCCAACGGCCCGAAGTTCGGGTGGCAGCCCAAGGGCGACGGATTCGCCTCCCGCGAACCGTGGCACTTCGAGTACGACGGTTCGTACACATCGGACGACGCAAACCAGACCAATTCAGGAGAAGACGACTTGTTCAAGATCATCGAGGCCGCAGAGACCGACAACATCTTCATCGTCGGGCCGGCCGGCCGGGCGACGGTCTCCAGCCCCAGCCACGTCAGCCTGCTCCGCCGGTTCCAGAAGCAGGACTCCCTGCTCACCGTCGAGGTCGACATCTGCATCAGCTACATGCGCAAGGTGTACTGAACCTGCTGGATCCCCGGCACCGTCTGCAGCGCTGACGGACAGCGACCCGGCCGCCTCCTGGGCGGTCGGGTCGCTGTGGTCTGTGGCTGCGCTACCCGCAGCGCGGGGTCAGCGCTCGCTGGGCTGCGCGAGCTTGCTGTGCTTCCGCGAGTAGCCGAAGTACACGCCGAGGCCGATCGCGAACCAGACCGCGAACCGCACCCACGTCTCCCACTGCAGGAACGAGACGAGCCAGAGCGACGCGAGCACCCCGATCGCCGGCACGATCGGCATGAAGGGGAGCCGGAACTGGCGGTCGAGGTCGGGCTGCCGGTAGCGGAGCACGATGACCGCGGTGCAGACGACGACGAACGCCAGCAGGATGCCGATGTTCGTCAGTTCGGCGACGACCCCGATCGGCAGCACCCCGGCCAGGACGGCGGAGGCGATGCCGAGGATCCAGGTCACCCGGGTCGGCACGTGGCGCTTCGGGTCGGTCTTGGCGAACCACTTCGGCATCAGGCCGTCGCGGCTCATCGAGAACCAGACGCGTGAGGCGCCGAGCATGAACGTGACCAGGACGGTGATGATGCCGACGATGGCGCCGATCGCGATGACGTTCGCGACGCCGCCGAGCCCGACCGAGGCGAACGCCGACGAGAACCCGGAGGCCGGGTCGATGTCCTTGTAGTCCTGCATCCCGGTCAGGACCAGGGTCGCGAGCACGTAGAGGACCATGGAGATGCCGAGCGACAGCAGGATCGCCTTCGGCATGTGCTTCCGGGCGTCGACGGACTCCTCGGCTGCGGTCGACATCGCGTCGTAGCCGAAGACGGCGAAGAACACGGTCGCGGCACCGGTCATCACGCCGCCGAACCCGAACGGGAAGTACGGCGAGTAGTTCGCGCTGTCGATGTGGAACACCCCGAGCACGACGATCAGGACGACGAGGGCGACCTTGATGCCGACGGCGACGAACTCGAAGCGGGCGGCGCTCCGGATGCCGCGGGTCAGGACGAACGCGGTGAGCAGGCAGAGGGCGATCGCGAAGACGTCGACGACGTGGCCGTCACCTGTTCCGGGTGCGCCGAGCATCCAGGCGGGCAGGTCGATGCCGAACTGGCCGACCAGGAACCCGACGTAGCCGGAGATGCCGATCGCGACCACCGCCACGATCGCCGTGTACTCGAGCAGCAGGTCCCAGCCGATGAACCAGCCGACGATCTCGCCGAGCACCGCGTAGCCGTACGTGTACGCGCTGCCGGCCTTCGGGATGAGCCCGGCGAACTCCGCGTAGGACAGCGCTGCCGCCGCACTGGCGACGCCGGCGACCAGGAACGAGATGAGGACCGCGGGGCCGGCGACACCGTTCGCGACCGTGCCGGCGAGGGTGAAGATGCCGGCGCCGATGATGCCGCCGATGCCGATCGCGGTGAGCTGCCAGAGGCCGAGGTGGCGCTTCAGGCCGCCCTCACCACCGGAGTCGTCGTCGATCGTGTCGATCGGCTTCCGTCGGAACAGGGTCGAGGGGTTCGACGTCGTTGCCATGCGGCCATCCTGCACCCGTTCCGGCGGAACCGTACCGATCGTTCCAGGTGCATGGAGTCGGACGTGGGGCGGGCCTCCCGGTCGGCGGGCCTTCCCGTCTGCCGGACCGTCAGCGACGCGCGTACGGCCACCAGAACGGCGGTGGCAGCGCCCCGCCGGTCAGGATGACGAGGCCCTGGTAGCCGAGCATGCCGACGCCGACGAGACCGAGGACCGCCGCAGCCCATGCCCACCGTCGAGCGACGCGGTGTCGATGGCCCCGGCCGGTCGTGATCGCACGCCACGAGGACAGCAGTCCGAGGCCGCCGAAGAGGAAGCCGATCGCCAGGTGTCGGCCGACCGCCTCCGCAGGCAGGATCAGCCCCTGCAGGAACGCGAAACCCGCCAGCAGCAGGGCCCCCGTGGCGGGGGCGGCGGGCGGTTCGTGGTCGCGTGCGCGGGCCATGTCCCGACCGTACCGCCGGACGGGCGGCGCCGGGACGAGGCACGATGGGGTCATGCGTTCCCTGATCTGCGTCCTGGCCGGTGCCGCTGGTGGAGGCCGGTCGTGACACGCGCGGGCGACGACGGCCCGTCCGGTCCGGCGGCGGCGTCGGCGTCGGCCGCTGGCCGGGAGGCCCGTCCCGGCCTGCGCGGCGGCCGTCGCGTCGCCGACGTGGTCACGACCGTCGTCGTGCTGCTGCTCGGCGCCGTCACGACGATCGTGGCGGGCCGCGGGATCCAGTTCATGGCGCTCTCGTTCGGGTCCTGCAACGCGCCCGGGAACCGTTGCGACGAGGGGCTCGGCAGCACGGTCGTGACGCTCGGTCCGGTGGTCGTCGCCCTGGTGTTCCTGGTCACCCTGGTGCTGTGCCTGTTCCGGCTGGCGCGGCGCCGGCTCAGCTGGCCGGTCGCGTTCCTCGGCCTCGGGGTGCTCGTGCTGGTCTTCGTCGTCGCTCGGCTGCTGGCCGGCGAGGCGGTCTCGATCGGGATCTGATCGGTCCTGCACAGCCCTGGTCGGGGTGGTTGTTGTCCACAGAGTCGTGCTCCGCTGCCCTGGGGAGCGGAGCTGGCGGCGACGCTGAGGGCATGCCAGACACCGACGTGCTCGAGCGACTCGAGCGAACAACAGTCCGTACCGACGACGACGTGGTCGACCTCGTCGTCGCCCTCCTCGAGACCCCTGTCCGACGGCAGTGCTGGGTGCTGTTCCTCAGCGACCGCGGCATCCCCGTGCAGCTCGTGCTGCCCGTCGCCGACCTGCCGTACCAACCCGACGACCAGGTCGAGGACTTCGGCGCCCTGGTGGAGGACGTCGTCCGACAGGTCGGCGCGGCCGAGGTCGTCCTCGCCTGGGAACGGCCGGGCGCCACCGGGCTGTTCCCGGTCGACTGGGAGTGGGTCGACGCGATGGCCTGCACGCTCGACGAACACGGCGTCCGACTGCGCGGGCAGGTCGTGGTGCACGACGACGGGGCCTCGATGGTGGAGCTCGACGATGACGAGCCGGTCGCCACGGCAGCGGCGTGAACCCGTCGCTCGTCAGCGCTGCGCTCGTCAGCGCTGCGCTCGTCAGCCTTGGGGCGCGGTGTCCGGGACGGTTTCGCCGGTCAGGCCCTCGACCACGCGCTTCGCCGTCGGCCAGTACTTCGCGTAGTGCTCGGGGTCCTGGTTCACCTGCACCGCGTGCGCCATCTGCGTCGGTGTCATGGACTTCCAGCCGGGCACCTTGATCAGCTTCGCGTAGAACATCGACGCCGCCGTGTACGGGTCCATCCGCTGCTCGTACGTGCCCCACGCGCCGTTGTCACGCTGCTGGAAGATCCCACGGCTGTCCGGGCCGACAGTGTCGCCGCGGTCCAGGTTCACCAGCCCGGACTCGCCGATCGCGGTCATCACGCCGACCGCCTGGGTGTGCGGGCCGATGCCCAGCTCACGGGCGGCGCGGATCACCTGTGCAGCGTTCACCAGACGGTCCTGGCAGAAGCCACCGATCGGTCCGGCCGGCACCACGACGCCGCCGATGGTCTGCGACGCCGCGGCGGGACACGTGAGCGCCCGGGGCGTGGCCGAGGACGACGCGATCCCGTTCAGGGAGTTCACCGCGACGACGATCAGGACGACGACCCCGATGACGGCAGCGACGACACCGACGCCGAACACCGACGCGAGTGCGATGCCGGCACGGCGCATGGTGCGGTCCTTCGTCGGGAGGGTGGCGGTGGGAGTCGGCAGCGCCCCGACCGGGGGCAGACGCCGTCCGGACCGAGGCCCGGTACGTCGAGGCTAAGCGACCCGGCTGGACGACACGCCTGCCGACATGCCCCCGGTTCGCGGCACTAGCGTGGAGCGCGGAGGGAACGATGGACACAGCGATGCAGGACCGGGCGCTCGGCGCCGTGTTGGCGAGTGCGTGCGGCGACGCCCTGGGCGCACCGTACGAGTTCGGCCCGGCACTGGCCGCCGACCATCCCGTCGAGATGCGCGGCGGCGGACCGTTCGGCTGGGAGCCGGGCGAGTGGACCGACGACACGAGCATGGCGATCCCGGTGCTCGAAGCCGTCGCGAACGGTGCCCGGTGGGACGAACCCCGAACCCACGGACGGCTGCTCGCGGCCTGGTCGGACTGGGCCCAGGACGCCCCGGACGTCGGAGCACAGACGCGGGCGGTCCTCGGACGGATGACCGCCAACACCGAAGCCGCCGCGAAGGCCGCCGCCAAGGCCGTGCACGAGCAGAACGGGCAGTCGGCGGGCAACGGGTCCTTGATGCGGACGACGCCGCTGGCGCTCGGGTTCCTCGGTGACGGAGCCCGGAAGCCCCTGGCGGTCGCCGCACGCCGGGTCAGCGACCTCACCCACCACGAGGACGACGCCGGGGACGCCTGCGTGCTCTGGACCATCGCGATCCGGCACGCCATCCGCCGCGGCAAGCTCGACGTCCGCCGCGGCGTGCCGATGCTGCCGCGGGAGCGCCGGACCCTGTGGCTCGACCGGATCGCCGCAGCCGAGTCCTCCACACCGGAGCAACACACCGCCGACAACGGGTGGGTCGTCGCGTCACTGCAGGCCGCCGTCGCCGCGATCACCCTCGGCGACGGCGTCGTCGACACCCTCGAACGAGCGGTCCGCGGCGGCGGGGACACCGACACCGTGGCCGCGATCACCGGTGGACTGGCCGGGGCGCTCGCCGGGGCGTCGGCCCTGCCCGAGCAGTGGACCGTCCTGGTGCACGGCTGGCCGGGCAAACGGCTCGACTGGGTGCGGACGCTCGCCGTCCGTGCGATCGAGCGCACACCGGGGCCGCTCGGCATCCCGGCGCGACGGAGCTGACGCCCGCAACGGAACGCCGGGCCACGACAGGAGGCCCGGCACCCATCGGGGGTGCCGGGCCTCCTGACACCGTGCTCGGCGTCGGCGTCGGCGTCGGAGCTCAGCGCTCGAGCTCAGTGCTCGTGCTCAGCGGTCGTGGTCGTGGTCCTCGGCGGCCCGCTGGACGGCCGTCGGCTCGGTGACCATGCCGGTCGGAGCCTTCTCGGCGGTCTTCCGGCCGTGCGTGAACCACGTGACGACCCAGAGCAGGATGCCGAGCGCGAGCAGGGCTCCGGCGATCTGGTACTGCTCCAGGGCGCGGCCGGACGAGAACGGCAGCACGAGCCACAGACACGCGATGACACCGATCACCGGGATCACGACGCCGGCCCTGAAGTGCCGGTGGTCGACCTTGTCGCGGCGCAGCACCAGCACCGAGGTGTTCACGACCGCGAACACCGCGAGCAGCAGCAGCGAGGTCGTCCCGCCCAGGATCACCACGATCGGCGACTCCGGGTCGAGCGACACCCAGCCGATCAGGGCCAGCGAGATGATGGTGGTGAAGACGATCGCGTTCGACGGGGTGCGGCGGGCGGGGGAGACCCGTCCGAGGAAGGCCGGCAGCACGCCCTGCTTGCTCATGCCGTAGAGCAGCCGGGATGCCATCATCATGTTGATCAGCGCGGTGTTGGCGACGGCGAACATCGAGATGAACGGCAGGATCGCCCCGATCGGGAAGTCCGGCGCGGCGGTCTGCACGACGGTCACCAGCGGCGTCTCGTTGCCGGCGAGCTCACCGATCGGCACGACGGCCACGGCACAGATCGACACCAGGACGTAGATGACGGCGGTGATGCCGAGGCCGGTGAGCATGACGCGGGGGAAGATCCGCGAGGGGTCCTTCGTCTCCTCGGCCATGTTCACCGAGTCCTCGAAGCCGACCATCGCGAAGAACGCCAGCGACGTCGCCGTCGAGATGCTCAGCAGCAGGCTCTTGTCTCCCGGCGTCTCGAACATCACCACACGCGAGAAGTCCGCGTTGCCGCCGGCGATCGCGGTGAAGCCCACCAGGATCACCAGCACCAGACCCGAGAGCTCGACGAGGGTCAGCACCACGTTCGTCTTCACGCTCTCGCTGACGCCACGGAAGTTCACGGCCATGACGGCGAGCATGAAGCCCATCGCGATGAGCATCACGACGGTGTTCGGCAGCTCCAACCCGAAGCCGACGCCGAGGTTCGCGGCGAACGCCCGGGACGCCGTCGACGCCGAGGTGATGCCGGAACACATCACGATGAACGTCACGATGAAGGTGACGAAGTGGACGCCGAACGCCTTGTGCACGTACAGCGCCGCACCCGCTGTCTGCGGGTACTTCGTCACGAGCTCCAGGTAGGAGAACGCCGTCAGCAGCGCCACCGAGAACGCGATGAGGAACGGCAGCCACGCGGCACCACCGACCTCGGCCGCGACCTGCCCGGTGAGGGCGTAGACGCCGGTGCCGAGGATGTCCCCGACGATGAACAACAGCAGGAGTTTCGGACCGATCACACGACGGAGCTCGGTCTGCTGCCCGGGGTCGCGTTCGGTCTTCGTCGTTGTCGCCATGCATCACCCTGTTCCTGCCGAGCCGTTCCTGTCCAGTCCCACAGCAAAATCCGTCGGAGCGGGCGGCCCCGGCGGGCGGTCGATACGCTTCCCTGCATGGACGAGGAGTCGACGACCACCGAAGAACCGATCGAGTTCGCTGACTTCAACGCGAAGCTGCTCGTCCTCGACGTGCTCTGCTACGACCTGGACGTCATCGAGCCCTACGACGGGGACGACGACGACGAGGACGCGGTGGTCGACGACGAGGACGTGGAAGGCCAGGACGACCGGGCTCGTGAGTACTACGACGACCTCGACCTGCTGCCCTCGCAGCTCGACCTGGTCACCGAGGTGACGGTCGACTCGGACCTCGAGATCCTGCAGGACCTGCACCCCGGGTGGGACGGCTCCGACGACCGCTACGACCCGCAGAACTGGGACGACCTGGTCGACCTGCCCGCGCTCAGGGTCGTCTACGCGGCGGCCCCGCTGCCGGCGCACGTGTCGGACGCCCTCGAGGCGAAGGGCGTCGAGGTCCGCTCGGCCTGACGGGCACGATCCCGCCCGCCGTCAGCGCAGCGCGGCCGTCATCCCAGTGCGGCCGGTCAGCGCAGCGCGGCGATCTGCTGCGTGAACTGGGCCGCGCCGCCCTGCGCCGGGTGCCGCACCGCGACGGCGTCGATCCCCGCGCTGGCGAGCGCTCCCTGAGCCTTCCGGCCGACGGCGACGAACCGCCGGGCGCCGACGGCCTCGGCCAACGCGAGGGCGACGGGCGCGCCGGCGCGGACCTCGGCGGGCCGCGGGGTGCGGTTCGTCAGCCGGTCCGGGGCCGCGAACGGGTGGTGCGGGAACACCGCCCAGAGCACCGGCAGCGGGCCGTGCCAGTCGCGGAGTGCCGCGTGCACGACGCGCGAGGACGCCTCCCACGGTGCCGTCGGTTCGGGCGGCACCGCGAAGGACACCCCGGCGAACAGCCCGTCGGGGTCCTGCAGCTCGCGCATGCTCGTGAACGGGATGCCGGTGTTCGTCATGCCGCGCCAGCCCGGTGCCTCGGCGACCAGGATCGTGTCCGCCTTGGGCCCGGTGTGCTGCAGGTAGCGGTCGAGGTTCCGCCGCCGCAGCGCTCCGGCCGCACGCGACGCCGGGTCGGGACCGCTCGGGTCGAACAGCGCCTCGGCGTCGGCCGACGCAGGGACCGCGTCGAGGGCGTCCCAGAACGCGGTGAGGTCGAGCGCGGATCCCGCCACCGGTCGCTCCGTCAGTGTCCGAGGACGCGGAGGTAGACCTGCTCGAGCCCGGCCGCCGACCGCTCCCAGCTGAGGCGTTCGGCGTGCTCCCGCCCGGCCGAGGCCAGGGCAGCGGCGTAGTCCGGCTCGGTCAGGATGCGCTGGATCTCCGTCGCCCAGACCGCGGGGTCGCGGGACTCCAGGACCACCCCGGTCTCACCGTCGACGACGGCTTCGCGGAGGCCCCCGGCAGCGGCGGCCACGACGGGCACCCCGGACGCGGAGCCCTCGAGCGCCACGAGCCCGTACGTCTCGGAGTGCGACGGCACCAGCACGGCCGCCGCGCCGCGGAACAGGAACGCCAGGTCGGCGCGCGACTGCGGTCCGATGAACGTGACGCGGTCGGCGATGCCCCGAGACGCGGCGAGCCGACGCAGTTCGGTCACGTGGTCGCCCGCTTCGCTCGAGGCGTCCCCGGCGATGACGAGGGTGGGGCGGGCCTCCTGGTCGATGCCGGCGATGGCTTCGATCGCCAGGTCGAGGCCCTTGAGCGGCTGCACGCGGGCCGCGGCGACGACGTACGGGGCGCTGGCGCGGCGGGCACCGACGCTGGCCGGGCGGAACACGGAACCGTCGACCCCCGGCGGCACGATCCAGACGCGCGACGGGTCGCCGCCGAGTCGGGCGCGGACGGTGTGCGCCTCGGCCTCGCTGACGACGACCACGGCGTCGGACTCGCGCGCGAGACGCTCCTCGCCGGCCATCCGACCGGCGGACTCAGGACGTTCACCCTCGGACAGCGGTGTCGCGCTGTCCGCTGCGATCGAGTGGAACGACTGGACGTGCGGGATGCCACGGTCGCGGGCGACGGGCAGGGCCGCGGCGCCGGAGAACCAGTGGTGGGAGTGCAGGACGTCGTACGGTCCGAGTTCGGCGAGGCCGCGGCGGAACGGTTCGATGAAGGCGTCGTGTTCGCCCTTCGGCACCGGTTCGGCGGGTCCGGCGGACAGGAACCGCAGGCACACGCCCGGCACGAGGGCGACGGAGTCCGGCTGCGTCGGTGCCGAGCGGCGCGTGATGATGTCGACCTGGTGGCCGCGGTCGGCCAAGGCCTCTGCCTGGTGGCGGACGACGACGTTCATGCCGCCGACCTCGCCGGATCCGGGCTCGTCGCCGGGGGAGGTGTGCAACGAGACCAGCCCGATGCGCAACGGTTCGGTCGTGGTGCTCACCGGCCCAGCCTAGCGAGCGGGACGCTGCGACCGGCGCGCGGGGGCGACGAGGGCCGGCAGCCGGCCCTGCGCGTCGAGCGGGTCGGACGGGAGGCCCGGATCACCACCCAGCACCTGCACGCGTTCGTCGCCGTGCCGCTCCCAGAACGCCGCCGTCCACGCGCAGAGGACGCCGTCGAGCAGGTCCTCGCGGTGCTTGTGCGTCGGCCCGTGCAGCACCGACGGGTCGCGGAGGGCCCGGGTGAGCGGGTGCGCGTCGAGGTCGAGGGGCGGGTCGAACGCCGTCGTGCGGATGCGTCGGACGAGCTCGTCGAACGCCTCCGCCCGACGCTGGCGCGCGACCGCCGGGGGCACGGACGTGTCGAGGCGCTTGTACCGGGGACGCTCGACGTCGTAACCGAACTCGGCCACCCCGACCAGGGTCGTGTACGGGTAGCACTCGAACACCGCCGGTCCGGTCCGGGCGTGCATCGCCCGGGTGTCGCTGACGTACGTGACGCCGAGGGCCGTCAGTCGGTCGAGCAGCCGGGCGCCGGCGCTCGCGGCCGAGGCCAGGTTCGTCGGGTTCGCGGCGACCTTCCACCGGCCGTAGCGCTGCCCGACCTGCCGCTCGGACTCGCGGATTCCGGTCGGGTTCGTGACGACGAGCGACGCGTCCACCGCGACGAGGGTGCGCGGCCCGAGCCGTTCGGCGATCCAGGCGGTGACGTCGTCGACACCGCGGGCCCACCCGGCGTCGGTCACCCGGCCGGCGTCGTCGAGGGCGGCGAGTCCGGTCTCGTTCGGCGCGCGCTGTTCGGTGCCGAGCCCCCAGGCCAGGTCCACCCCGAGGTACGCGGTCACCGGTCCATCCTGCCGGGTCCGGCCGCGTCGCGCTGCGGTGTCCGTCGCGCTGCTCCGCGCGGTGTGCGTCGCGCTCCACGCCGGGCCCCGGCCGTCGGAGTACGTTCCGCTGCATGGCGACACCGGCGACGACGCTCACCGTGCCCGGCCCCGACGGCGACCGGGAGGTCCGGATCTCCAGTCCGTCCCGTGTGCTGTGGCCGGACCTCGGCATCACCAAGCTCGACCTGGCCCGGTACCTGGTCGACGTGGGCGGCGCCTTCGTCCGCGCCAACGGCGACCGGCCGATCTCGCTGCAGCGGTTCCCGGACGGCGTCGACGGCGAGCAGTTCTTCTCGAAGAACCCGCCGAAGGGTGCCCCCGAGTACGTCCGCGCGGTCACGGTCACCTACCCCAGTGCCCGGAGTCACCCGCAGCTCGTGGTCGACGAGCCGGCCGTCGCGGTGTGGGCTGCGCAGATGAACACCGTCGTGTTCCACCCGTGGGCCTCCCGGGCGGATGACAGCGACCACCCGGACCAGCTCCGCATCGACCTCGACCCGCAGCCGGGCACCGACTTCCACGACGCCGTCCCTGCCGCCCACGAGCTGCGGAAGGTCCTGGCCGAGGTGGGTCTCGAGGCGTGGGTGAAGACCAGCGGCAACCGCGGTCTGCACGTCTTCGCGCCGATCGAGCCCGCGTACGAGTTCCTCGACGTCCGCCACGCGGTGATCGCCGCCGCGAGGGAACTCGAACGACGGATGCCGGAGCAGGTGACGACGGCCTGGTGGAAGGAGGAACGGGGCTCCCGGGTCTTCGTCGACTTCAACCAGGCGAACCGCGACCGCACGATGGCCGGTGCCTACAGTCCGCGTGCCCTGCCGAACGCCGCCGTCTCGACGCCGTTGGCGTGGGACGAGCTCGACGGCGCCGACCCCACCGCCTTCACGATCCTGACCGTGCCGCAGCGCCTGGCCTCGACCGGCGACGCCTGGGAGACGATGTCCGCCGAGCCGGGCAACATCGACCCGTTGCTCGACTGGTGGCGACGCGACCTGGAGGACGGACTCGGCGAACTGCCGTTCCCGCCGGACTTCCCCAAGATGCCCGGGGAGCCGCCGCGCGTGCAGCCGTCCCGGGCCAAGAAGGCCTGAGCGAGCAGAGCCCAGACCCTCAGACGAGCGCGGAGGTGTCCTCGCGACGCAGGTCGTCGTCATCGACGCGCGAGGTCTGCAGCGGCAGACCGACCGTCGCCGTGTGCAATCGGGTGAGGCGGGACCAGGTGCGGCGGTTGTCCTGCGTGATGCCGTCGAGGACGATCATGCGCCCAGTCCGAACGTGATGACGGCGAGCGCAGCGGCGGTGACGCCGGCGATCCCGCTGATGATCGCGCTGGTCTGCAGGGCACGCTGGTGACGTGCTTCGCGGACCTCGCTGAGAGGGTTGCGCTGTGCTCGGCGAACGAGGACGTCGTTGCTCATTTCCACTCCGATCCGTGACCGCGGGGGAGGTGGAGAACCACCGTTTCCCTGATGCCTCGAATGTTTCCACAAGATCACTAGTTCGGCTAACTACTGATGGCGGACGAGCGTCAAACGGACAAGCCGTCACCCGTTCGGGGGCGTCAGCTCAGCACGTCGCTGAGGTCGTACGCCGCGGGCACCTCGAGCTGGTCGAACCCGCACGAGCGAGCCTCCCGATCCGGACGCCAGCGGGAGAACTGCACCGTGTGCCGGAACCGGGTGCCCTCCATCTGGTCGTACCGCACCTCGAGCACCCGCTCCGGCGCAAGCCGGACGAACGACGTGTCGCGACCCGACGAGAACCGCGACCGTTCGCCGTCACCGGTGACGGGCCTCCCGTCCGCGTCCCGCTCCACGAGCGGCTCCAGCTCGTCCACCAGCTCCCGGCGCCGCTCGTCCGTGAACGCGGAGACGCCACCGACCATCCGCAGCTCGCCGTCGGCGTCGTACAGCCCGAGCAGGAGTGAGCCGACACCGGTGCCGCTCTTGTGCACCCGGTAGCCCACCGCGACGACGTCGGCCTCGCGGTGGTGCTTGATCTTGAGCATCGTGCGCTTGTTCGGTTCGTACGGGCGCTGCCGCGGCTTCGCGACGACGCCGTCCAGGCCAGCGCCCTCGAACGTGGTCAGCCACCGGCGCGCGGTCTCCACGTCGAGCGTGGTCCGGGTCACGAACAGGGGAGCGGCCAGGTCGGCACCGAGGGTCTCGAGTGCTGCCCGCCGGTCGTCGAACGGGCGGGAGGTCAGGTCCTCCCCGTCCAGGAACAGCAGGTCGAACGCCACGAACTGCGCCGGCGTCTCGACCGAGAGCGTCTGGACGCGTGAGGCCGCCGGGTGGATCCGCTGCGACAGCGCCTCCCAGTCGAGCTCCTCGTGTCCTGGTTCCCCGGAGCGGACGATCACCTCGCCGTCCAGCACGACCCGTCCGGGACGCCCGCCGAACCGGGTACGGAACGCCTCGACCAACTCCGGGAAGTACCGGGTGAGCGGCTTCGCCCCGCGGCTGCCGATCTCGACGTCGTCCCCGTCGATCGTCACGATGCCGCGGAAGCCGTCCCACTTCGGCTCGTACCGCAGGCCCCCGGCGACGCTGTCGGGTTCCGGCACGGTGGCGACGGCCTTGGCGAGCATGGGCGCGATGGTCTCCATGCCGACTGTCTACGCGCTGCCCGGCCCGACGGCCTGGAGGCACGGTGTCGGCCCGCCCCGCCGGCCCGCCCCGCCCCGCCCCGCAGGCTCGGCCCGCCGCTCAGTACGCTGGTCGCGTGTCGAACCCGTCGCCCGTCAGCCCGGTCCAGGCCGCGGCGCTCGCCGCCGGTGCGCTGCCGCCCGTCGAGGAGGTCCGCCCCGGCATCTGGACACTCGCGGTCCCGTTCCGCGGCGGTGTGCCCGACGCCACCCTGGTCTACGTCGTCGACGGGGACGACGGCGCGCTCGCGGTCATCGACCCGGGGTGGAGCGACGGCGGCGAACTCGACGTCCTGACCGAGGGCCTGCGGCAGATCGGCCGGACGGTGGAGGACGTCACCCTCATCGCGGTCACGCACCTGCACGCCGACCACCTCGGCGCGGCCGCCGCACTCCGTCGTCGCTCGGGAGCGCCGATCGCGATGCACCCGGCCGAGGTCCACGCGCTGGAGCACGCCCGCGCCGACGCGGAGCAGAACGAGCGGGACGCCCGGACCTGGGGCGTCCCCGACGACCGGCTGGACGGGGTCCTGGCGGCGTGGGGCTCCGGCCGGCAGCTCGGGCAGGGGACGGTCGAGGCACCGTTCGCCGATCTGCTGCTCGGGGACGGCGACCGGTTGCCGATCCCCGGGCGGGACCTCCGCGTGCTGTGGACCCCGGGCCACACCGGCGGCCACGTCTGCTTCGTCGACGAGCCGGACGGGCTGCTGTTCACGGGGGACCACGTCCTGCCGCGGATCAACTCCGGCATCGGTCTGGGCGGTCGCACCGAATCGAACCCGCTGCGGGACTCGCTCGACGCGCTGACGGCACTCGAGCCGTTCGCCGACTTCGAGGTCTGCCCCGGCCACGAGTACCGCTTCCGCGACGTGGTCACCCGCGCCCGGACGCTCGCCGCGCACCGTGACGAGCGCACCCGCCACGTCGCCGCCGCGCTCGACGCCCTGGACCACCCGACGGTGTTCGAGGTGGCGTCCCGCGTGCCGTTCAGCGGCGGGATCGAGTCGATGTCGGGGTACCTGCTCGCCAGCGCGCTGAGCCAGACCGTGTTCCACGCCGACCTGCTCGGACGCGCCGGCGAACTCCGCCGAGCCTGACCCGCGTCAGCCGAGCGTCGTCGCCAGGCGTTCCACCACCACCGTCGCGTCCGCGAACTCGGCAGCGGCGTGGTCGGCCAGCGGCGCGAGCCCGGGCAGCCGGTCGGCCAGGGTCGCGCTGACCACGACCGGGTGCACCGTCATGCCGAGCGCGGTGCGGAGGATGATGTCGAGCACCGGCGACGCGTGGTCCCAGTGCTCCGTCGGCGTCCCCGCGTCGTAGGTGCCGCCGCGGCTGACGACGGTCACGACCGGACGTCCGGCCAGGGGCTGCGGCGTGCCGTCGGGCCCGGGGACGAGCACGCCCGGGATGTGCACGCGGTCGAGCCAGGCCTTGAGGCTCGAGGGCACCGTGTAGTTGTAGAGCGGCGATCCGATGACGACGACGTCGGCGGCCAGCAACTCGTCGATGACGTCCTGGCGCAGCTGCTCGGCGGCGTCGGGCACGGACTCCTCCGCCCTGCGGTCGGCCGCGGCCCAGTGCAGCGCCGACGTCTCGAGGTGCGGCAGCGGGGCCACGTGCAGGTCACGGCGGACCACGGTGTACTCCGGACCGCGGGCGCGCCAGGCGTCGGCGAACGCGGCGGTCAGCGCGCGTGAGCGGGAGTGGGACAGGTCGGCGGACGAATCGATGTGCAGCAGGCTCGGCATGGCCCCAACGCTAGCTGCGGCGACCGGTCCGGCACGCGGGCACCACCGACCTGTGGATGACGGAACGGCCCCGTCGATCCGTGGAGGGATCGACGGGGCCGCGGGAGGAGCCTCCCGTCCGGATCAGCGCTGTGCGCGCCGACGGACGGTGCGGAGGCCGACCAGTGCTGCACCGGCGGCGAGCATGCCGAGCGCCCAGGGCAGGGAGTCGGTCGCGTCCGAACCGGTGTAGGCGAGACGGCCATGCGCTGTGGTCCGGACTGGGGCGGTGCCGATCGGGGCAGCGCCGATCGGAGCGGCTGCGACCGGGGCCGTGACCACCGGGGGCGTCGCGACCGGGGCGGTGGCCGTCGGCAGGACGCGGACCGGGAACGACGTCGAGAACGTGTCACCCGTTGCGGTCAGGGTGTGCGTCGACGCATCGGTGAAGGTGACGTCCGTGAAGTTCCCGACGCCCCCGAACAGCGGATCGGCGGAGATGACGTCTGAGGCGACGTTCGAGGTGAACGTCACCGGAGCCGGCATCGCGTCCTCGTCGGTCACCTCGTTGCCGAACGCATCGACGAGGCCGCCGCTGGTGAGCAGCATCCCGCCCTGCTGGACCGTCGGCGTTCCGCCGGGAGTCTCGATGTCGGAGAAGTCGCCACCGTCCTCGTCGACGGAGTAGGTCGTGTCGACGGTCGTGACCGCACCGCGGCGGTCGATGATCCAGCTGCGGATCTCGCCGTCGCGCGGAGCGGCGTCACGCTCGGATGCCGCGGCGGCACGCGACGAATCGGCGCTGAACTCCGCGCCGACCTCGAAGCCGAGCCCCGCACCTGCCTGGAGGAAGTCGGTGAACTGCTGACGGTCAGCTGCGAAGACCTCCACGCCCACGGGTGCACCGGCGACGACGGACAGTTCGACGTACTGCGTGGTGGATCCCGCATCGTTCGTCGCGGTGACCGCGAAGTCGATGTACGAGTTCGCCTCGTCCGTGTCGACGGAGAGGACACCGGTCTCGGCGTCGAAGGTGACGCCGTCGGGCAGCTGCTCGGCGGGGGTGTCCTCGGGGTCGTCGGGGTCACCTTCGTCATCGCCGTAGTACCAGGCGAGTGCGAGCTTCGGTGCCGGGCTCCCGGTGGTGCGGAAGGTGTAGGAGTACGCCTGGCCAGCAGTGGCCTCGAGGGGCAGGCTGTCCTCGTCCGCGACGGTGCCGCCGACGACGGGCTTGCCGGCCGCGTCGACGAAAACCGGCAGCTGCGTCACGGCCGCGGTCGTCGCGGTCGCGGTCTCGTCCGTGTGCCCGGCGAGCGTGTTGCGCACGGTGACGGACACGACCTTCCCCGCATCCGCGGCGACGATCGAGTAGGCGGGGCCCTGCGCCGTGGTGACGCCGTCCACGGTCCAGCGGTAGTTCAGGTTGTTGTCCTCGGTGAACCCGGCGGGGTCGGCCTCGAGTCGTTGTCCGACCTGGGCCTTCCCGACGATGGTCACGGTCGGTGCTGCGCTGGCGGCCGGCGCGGCGGCCGGGGTCGCTGCCGCAGGTGCGACGGTCGTCGGCGTGGTGCCGGTCGACGTACCACCCGCGGTCGGGGTACCACCCGCGGTCGGTGCCGACGTGGCCGTCGGTGCCGACGGCGCGGTGGTCGCGGTACCGGTGGGCGTGCCGGCTGCGGTTCCGGCGTCGGTGCCGGCTGCGGTGCCGGCTGCGGTTCCGGCGTCGGCCGGGAGGCTCGTGTCGGTCGGCGGGGTCGCGTCGCCACCTGAGACGACGGGCGCGGTCGTCGCGGTGGCGACCGGCGCCTCAGCTGCGTACGCGGTGGTGGCGGTCATGACGCCGAAGCCGGTCGTCAGGCCGATCAGAGCAGTGGCGGTGCCGACGGCGCAAGCGCGTCGGACGAAGGCTGTGCTGCGGTGCACGGGTTCCCCCAGGGTCCATCTCCGGTCAGGCACCGGAGTGTGTGAATCAGCCGAGAATCCCCGACCTGTTCCGGATCGTATTGGTACAACGCGGACGGATCCGGCCCGGACGCCCGAATGTGACCCGAGTTGGGGGGAGTGTGCGGTTTCCCGCACGATGGTCGGCCACGTCGTGTCGGTGCCCGCTCAGGACCGGGGAGCGCCGGCCGCCCGCTCGAGTGCCGTCCGGAACGCCGACACCGCCGGGGACTCGGCGCTCGCCAGACGCTGCGCCGTGAAGAGTGTCCGCCGCCCCGGTTCCGGCAGCTCGAGCAGTCGGCAGCTCGTCGACCGGCCGGCCCAGACCAGGTCCGGCATCAGTGCGACGGCGTTGCCCGACTCGATGAGCCGGATCTGCGCCTGCAGGTCCGCCGTCTCGTACCGGACGTCGGGCTCGAAGCCGGCGCGACGACAGGTCTGCTCGGCGAAGTGCCGGGAGGCCGCACCACGCGGTTCCATCACCCACGGCAGGGTCGCGGCCTCCGCGAGCGAGGTCACCGGCCAGAGTGCCGTCGCCACCGGCGGCAGCGCCAACCGCACCGGGTCCGTCGTCAGGTCGCGCCGGTCGAGGCCCGGGAACCGCGGGGCCGCGTGCGCCGGGTACTGCTCGGCGATCACCATGTCGAAGTCGCGGGCCCAGGTCTCGTTGAGCGCCGTCTCGGGTTCGCGCTGCACCATCTCCACCCGGACGTCCGGGTGGTCGAGCGCCATCGTGCGGAGTGCGGACGGCATCAGGGCGAGCGCGGCGGACTGGAACACCGCGACCCGGATGCGGCCCTGCACGGTCGTCAGCGTCGACTCGACGGACGCCTGCGCACGCTCGAGCGTGTCGAGCACCTCGCTCGCCGCCGCCACCAGGACCTCGGCCTGCGGGGTGAGCTGCAGCCGGCGCCCGGCCCGGCGGAGGAGCTGCACGCCGGCCTCCCGCTCGAGCACCGCGAGCTGCTGCGACACCGCCGACGGGGTGAAGTTCATGGCCTCGGCGACGGCGGCGACCGTGCCCCGGATCGACAGCTCGCGGAGGAGCACCAGGCGGCGGACGTCGAGCATGCCGAAAGCGTAGCTGAGCTGAACGGAATGCATCAGGAACGGTTGCTTCCGCTACCGAAACAGCGCCCGTCACACTGTCCCCATGACCGACGTCCAGCCGCGCTCCGACGCTGCCGCCCCGACCGTCCACGACGACCTCGCCGACGCGTCGGTCGCGCTCGTCCGCCAGTGGCTCGCCGAGGCCGAGACGTACCCCGTCGACGGCTCCGCGAAGCAGCTCGCCGGCGTCCTCGCCGACCCGAAGGGCCTCGCGTTCGCCGTCGGGTTCGTGGACGGCGTCGTCCGACCGGAGGACCTCGGCGTCGCCGCCCGCAAGCTCCGCGCCATCGCACCGGACGCCCCCGGGTTCCTGCCCAGCGCACTCCGCGGTCTGGTGCGTCTCGGTGGCGGACTGGCACCGAGCCTCCCGACCGTCGTCGTGCCGATCGCCCGACGGGTGCTGCGGAACATGGTCGGCCACCTCATCGTCGACGCGACCGACGCGAAGCTCGGTCCGGCGATCGCGCGGATCAAGCAGGACGGCGTCCGCCTCAACGTGAACCTGCTCGGCGAAGCCGTGCTCGGCGAACGCGAAGCCGCACGGCGTCTCGCCGGCACGCACGCGCTCCTCAGCCGCGACGACGTCGACTACGTGTCGATCAAGGTGTCCTCGACGGTCCACCCGCACTCGCCGTGGGCCTTCGACCACGCCGTCGACGACATCGTCGAGCAGCTCCGCCCGCTGTTCGCGCGTGCCGCCGCCGCGTCGCCGCGGAAGTTCATCAACCTCGACATGGAGGAGTACAAGGACCTCGACCTCACCATCGCGGTCTTCACGAAGCTCCTCGACGAGCCGCAGTTCACCGACCTCGAAGCGGGCATCGTCCTGCAGGCCTACCTGCCCGACGCCCTCGCCGCGATGGAGCACCTGCAGGAGTGGTCGGCTGCGCGCCGTGCCCGCGGTGGCGCCGACATCAAGGTCCGGCTCGTCAAGGGTGCGAACCTGCCGATGGAGCAGGTCGAGGCGTCCGTGCACGGCTGGCCGCTCGCCACCTGGCACACCAAGCAGGACTCCGACACGAACTACAAGCGCGTGCTCGACTGGGCGCTGACGCCCGAGCGGATCGCGAACGTCCGCGTCGGCGTCGCCGGCCACAACCTGTTCGACGTCGCACACGCCTGGCTGCTCGCCGGGCAGCGCGGGGTCCGCGACGGCATCGAGTTCGAGATGCTGCTCGGCATGGCGCAGGGGCAGGCCGCCGCGGTGAAGAAGACCGTCGGCTCGCTGCTGCTCTACACGCCGGTCGTGCACCCGGGGGAGTTCGACGTCGCGATCGCCTACCTGATCCGCCGTCTCGAAGAGGGCGCGTCGCAGGACAACTTCATGTCCGCGGTGTTCTCGCTCGCCTCGTCGCCGACGCTCTTCGCCCGCGAGGAAGCCCGCTTCCGCGACTCGCTGGCACCGCTCGCCCTGCCCGGTGGACTCGACGCCCCCGCCGCGCACCGCGTCGCCGACCGGTACGCCGCCGTCGAGCGCCCGGCACCCGGCCGCTTCGAGAACACGCCCGACAGCGACCCGTCCGTCGCAGCCGTCCGCGAGTGGGGCGCCGGCATCACCGCCCGCATCGCGTCGTCGACGCTCGGCGTCTCCGCCGTCCGGGAGGCCCGGATCACCTCCGCCACGACCCTCGAGTCCGCCCTGCGGCGCGTCCGTGCCGCCGGCACCACCTGGGGATCCTGGTCCGGGGCGGCCCGCGGTGCCGTCCTGCACGCCGTCGGTGACGCCCTGGAGGCGAACCGCGCAGCCCTCGTCGAGGTGATGGCGTCGGAGACCGGCAAGACCATCGACCAGGCCGACCCCGAAGTGTCCGAGGCGATCGACTTCGCGCACTTCTACGGCGAGCTCGCGGCCTCGCTCGACACCGTCGACGGCGCGGTCTTCACCCCGGCGGCACTGACGCTCGTCACCCCGCCGTGGAACTTCCCGGTCGCGATCCCGGCCGGCTCGACCCTGGCCGCCCTCGCTGCCGGGTCCGCGGTCGTCCTCAAGCCCGCGCCGCCGGCCGCCCGCAGCGGCGCCGTCCTGGCCTCGGTGATCGAGACGGCCCTCGACGCACACGGTGCACCCGCCGACGTGCTGGCGTTCCTCGACGTCGAGGAGTCCTCGCTCGGTGCGGAGCTCATCGCGTCGCCGCTCGTCGACCGGGTGATCCTGACCGGGGCGTACGAGACCGCCGAGCTGTTCCGCTCGTTCCGGCAGGACCTGCCGCTGCTCGCCGAGACCTCGGGCAAGAACGCCGTCATCGTCACGCCGTCCGCGGACCTCGACCTCGCCGTGAAGGACGTCGTCGCCTCGGCATTCGGGCACGCCGGGCAGAAGTGCTCGGCCGCGTCGCTCGTCGTGATGGTCGGGTCGGTCGCCGGGTCCAAGCGCTTCCGCAACCAGCTGCTCGACGCGGTGTCCTCGCTGACCGTCGGCTACCCGAGCGACCCGACGAGCCAGATGGGGCCGATCATCGAACCGGCCGCCGGCAAGCTCCTCGACGGCCTGACCACGCTCGGCGCGGGGGAGTCGTGGGCGGTCGAGCCGAAGCAGCTCGACGACAGCGGCGTGCTCTGGAGCCCGGGTGTCCGTCAGGGCGTCCGCCGCGGCTCGGACTTCCACCGCACCGAGTACTTCGGCCCGATCCTCGGCGTGATGACCGCCGAGACGCTCGACCAGGCGATCGACATCGTCAACGACGTCGACTACGGCCTGACCTCGGGCCTGCACTCCCTGGACCCGGGTGAGATCGGCACCTGGCTCGGCCGGATCCAGGCGGGCAACCTCTACGTCAACCGCAGCATCACCGGCGCGATCGTCCGCCGCCAGCCGTTCGGCGGGTGGAAGAAGTCCGCCGTGGGCGCGGGCACCAAGGCCGGCGGCGTGAACTACCTGGTCGGCCTCGGCTCCTGGGCGCCCACGGCTGCGACCGCCGGATCGACGCCGTCGTCGGCCGTGTCGGCGTTCGTCCGAGCCACCGGGGTCGACTCCGAGTCCCTCGGCCGCGCGGTGGCGTCGGACGAGCTCGCCTGGACGTCGGAGTTCGGTGTCGCCGCGGACGTGTCGGCGCTGACCGCCGAGCGGAACGTCTTCCGGTACCTGCCGTACCCGGGGGTGCACGTGCGGCTGGCCTCGGCTGCTGCTTCGGCTGCGGAGGGCGGGTCGGACGTGGACGGCCTCGTGCGGGTCGTCGCAGCAGCGCTGCGAGCCGGTACCCCGGTGGACGTCTCCGTCGCCGGTGACCTGCCGCTGTCGGTCGCCACGGCCCTCCGCGGACTGTCGATCGTCGGCACGCTCCGGCAGGGGGAGTCCGACGACGCCTTCGCCGCCCGCATCGCCGCCGGGCCCTCCACCCGGGTGCGACTCATCGGCGGGGACGCTGCTGCCCTGGCGGTCGGGACGAACGGACGCCCGGACATCGCGGTGTACGCCGAGCCGGTCACCGAGGCCGGCCGGATCGAGATGCTGCCGTTCCTCCGCGAGCAGGCGGTGTCCATCACGGCGCACCGCTTCGGCACGCCGAACCACCTGTCCGACGAGCTGATCTGACGTCCGGACAGCTGTCCGGTCGCCGCACGTTGTGGGCGCACCGTCAGCTGACCGGCGTTGCCTCGGACCGGCCACCACGACGGTGGCGAGTCGTACCGAGGAGCACCGCATGACCGAACCGATCGCCCGCCCCACCGCCCTGGCCCACGTCCGCGTGACCGTGACCGACATCGCCCGCAGCAAGGCGTTCTACCAGCAGCTGCTCGGCGTCGACCCGGTCATCGACTTCAGCGACCAGGTCGACGAGCCCGGCGTCACCGAGGACCGCGAGCGCTTCTACGGCGGCTGCGTGTTCCCGCTCGGCGACCAGGTGTTCGGGCTGCGTCCGGTCGCACCGTCCGGGCAGCGGTTCGACCCGGACACGGTGGGCCTCGACCACGTGAGCTTCACCCTCGGCTCGGTCGACGAACTGCACCAGGCGGCGGCCCGGTTGGACGCGGCGGGCATCGAGCACGGAGAGGTCACCGAACTCGGGGACGCCGGCATGACGATCCTGTCGGTGCAGGACCCCGACGACATCAACCTGGAGTTCGCCGCCCGGAAGTGAGTGGTCGGGTGCCCGGGCGGACGGTCGAGGCCGTCTGTCCGGGCATCGGCTCACTCGCCGTTGCCCTGCATCTCGGCAGCGTCGCCGGGGGTGCACACCGACAGGCCTTCGATCGTGTACCCGACCGGGTCGGCGTAGAGGTCGATGGACGTGGTCGGACCGCCGGAACCTCGGACACCGCGCACGGGGTCCTTGCCGCTGTTCTCGTAGGCCTGGGTCGTGATTCCCTTCGCCTTCCAGAGGTCCTGGAGCTTCGCGACGTCGGACGGAGGCGTACCGCCCGGCTTCCGGTCCACGATGTAGGAGTACGCGGCTCCGGTGCCGCCACCCGGCAGCGGGCACGACTGCACGGCGGGCCCGCTGCGGATCGTCCACTCGCCGCCGATCTCGGCGGACGACCGATCGACGATGTCGACGACCGCCCGCTTCGCCTGCGCACTGGTCATCGTCGGTGGCTCGGCCGTCGTGTGCTCGCCGGTGCACCCGGCGAGCAGGACCACGGCGGCAGCGGCGAACGTGATCGCGGCGGGTGTCCTGGTCACAGGGTGGCGGCCTTCCTCGTCGGTGACGGCGTTCAGCCGTCGGACCCGTGCTGCACGGGCCGCAGGATGTACTCGAACGTCGTCCGTGCCCGCTCGGGGTCCGGGGTCTCGCCGGAGATCAGGTCCGCGTACGTGAACGACTCTGACACGCGCACGAGCAGACGGCCGAGTTCCTCGGGGGAGAGCGGCGCCGGGTCGAACACACCGGCGGCCCGCTCCGTCTCGATGAGCGACGCCACGACGGCCACGAAGCGCCGCTGCACGTCGCTGTCGGTCGTCGTGAGCAGCCGGAGGGCCCGGGCCGGCTCGCGGGTCAGGAACGCCCGGAAGTACGGCGCTCGGATCAGGTCCGCCGTGAACCGGTCGAGGACGTCGACGATCCGCTCGGCTCCCGAGGGTGCCGCGGCTCGTCCGGCGGCGTCGAGCGTCGGGACGGCCAGCGACCAGAGGATCTCGGACAGCAGCTGGTCGCGGTTCCCGACCCAGCGGAACAGCGAGGTCCGGTCGACCCCGAGCGAGGACGCGAGCGCTCCCATGTCGATGCGGGAGCCGTCGATGAAGCTGTGCCGCGCGGCACGGAAGGCGCGCTGGGAGTCGGGGTGGGCCTCCAGGCGGGTGGCGAGCGCGCTCGGGACGAGGGCCGAGCCGAGCGCGCCGAGTGCCTGCCTGCTCACGGTTCCCCCAGAGTCGTCGTACCCGTCTTGCAACGTTTCCGAGAATGATGCATCGTTGGGGTCATGTCAATGACCGCCGCGCAGACGCCCCTGCTGGAATCCGACTTCTACCGGTTCCAGGAGCAGCTGACCGACCAGGAACGCGACTCCCTGGGCAGGCTCCGCGAGTACCTCGAGCGCGACGTCGCACCGATCGCGGACCAGTACTGGGCCCGCGCCGAGTTCCCGAAGCAGGTCATCGCACCCCTCGCCGAGCTCGGCATGTACGGTCCGGGCATCCCGCTGGTCCGCCAGTTCGAGAACTCCGCCGTGTACCGCGGCTGGGCTGCGCTCGAGCTCGGCCGCATCGACGCCGGCGTCTCGACCTTCATCGGTGTGCAGTCCGGCCTGGCCATGAACTCCATCGCCGTCGCCGGCAGCGACGAGCAGCAGCGCGAGTGGCTGCCCCGGATGGCCTCCGGCGAGATCGTCGGTGCGTTCGGTCTGACCGAGCCGCTCTCCGGCAGCGACTCGGCCCGCGGCCTCCGCACCACCGCCCGTCGCGAGGGCGACACCTGGGTGCTCAACGGGTCGAAGCGGTGGATCGGCAACGCCACGTTCGCCGACGTCACCGTCATCTGGGCGAAGGACGAGTCGGACAACCAGGTGAAGGGCTTCCTCGTGACGTCGGACACCCCGGGGTTCACCGCGACGAAGATCGAGGACAAGATCGCCCTCCGGTCGGTGCAGAACGCCGACATCACGCTCGAGGACGTCCGCGTCCCCGAGGCCCGGCGGCTGCAGCACGCCGATTCGTTCCGCTCGACGGCGACCGTCCTGCGCCTGACCCGGACCGAGGTCGCCTGGCAGGCCGTCGGGATCTCGATCGGTGCCTACGAGGCAGCGCTCCGGTACGCCCAGGAACGCGTGCAGTTCGGCAAGCCGATCGCCTCGCACCAGCTGATCCAGGACCTGCTCGTCAAGTCGCTCATGAACATCACCGCGTCGATCGCGCTCTGCACCCAGGCGTCCGCGCTGCAGGACCAGGGAGTGGGCGGCGACGAGCACTCGGCGATGGCCAAGGCGTTCGCCACGACGAAGATGCGCGAGACCGTCGGCTGGTGCCGTGAGGTGCAGGGCGGCAACGGCATCGTGCTCGAGAAGGGCGTCGCACGGTTCTTCGCGGACGCCGAGGCGATCTACTCGTACGAGGGCACACGCGAGGTCAACACGCTCATCGTCGGTCGCGCCGTCACGGGTCAGGGCGCGTTCGTCTGACCTGCGGCGGCGGCCGTCGCCCGGAAGCCCGGGCGACGGCTGCCCTGTCTCAGCCGAGCAGCTCCGGCCGCTCCCAGTCCTGCCCGAGCACGTGCTGCCCGAGGAACGCGAACACCGTCTGGTACCAGAGCTTCGCGTGCTGGGGTTGCAGCACCCAGTGGTTCTCGTTCGGGAAGTACAGGAACCGGTGCGGCATCCGGCCGTCGGCGTCCGCGTGGTGTTCGGCGAGCTCGGACCACAGTCGCAGTCCCTCGCCGATCGGCACGCGGTAGTCGTGGTCCCCGTGGACGACGAGCATCGGCGTCCGGATGTCGCCGACGAAGCGGTGCGGGTCGTTCGCCGCCAGACCGTCCGCGTCGAAGATCGACTGCCAGTACTGCGCAGCGTCCGTGGTGCCGGCGAACTGGTCGAGTGCCCAGAGGCTGGCGTGGGTGACGATCGCGTCGAACCGGTCGGTGTGCCCCGCGACCCAGTTCGCCATGTAGCCGCCGAACGAGCCGCCCATCGCGGCTGTCCGGGTCTCGTCGACGTCATCGCGCGCGACGACGGCGTCGGTGATCGCCATCAGGTCGGTGTACGGCGCCTGCCCCCAGGCGTTCCAGCCGCGGTTGACGAAGTCCAGGCCGTAGCCGGTCGACAGCGCCGGATCCGGCAGCAGCACGGCGTAGCCCTGCGCCACCGCGAGCATCGGCGTCCACCGCCACGACCACTGGTTCCACGAGTTCAGCGGTCCGCCGTGGATCCAGAGCAGCAGCGGGTGCGCCGTCCCGGTGGCCGTGGTGTCGTCGGGCAGAACCAGCCAGCCGCGGACACGGGTGCCGTCGGCCGCGGTCGTCTCGACCTCTTCCAGGCGTCCGGGGACCTCCGGCAGGGGAGCGGGCGTCGCCAGGACGTGGACCGTCCCGTCGGCGTCGATGCGGACCGGGTGCAGCGGCGCCGCCCAGGAGGCCCGCAACGCCACCACGACGCCGCTCTCGGCCGCCACGTGCAGGCTCGAGTACGCCCAGTCGTCGTGCGTCAGCTGCTCGACGGGGCCACCGTCGAGCGGCAGGCGGAACACCGGCGCCCGGCCGTCCTGGTCGGCGGTCGCCAGGAGCGCCCCGTCACCGTGCTCGAAGACCAGCTGGCTCGGCCAGCGGTCCCAGTCGGTCGCGATCCGCCGGGCACCGCTGCCGTCGATGTCCGCCGTCCAGACCTCTTGCTGGGAGGCGCCGGCCGGGGTCGAGCGCACCGTCCGCATCCAGGCGATCGTGCGGCCGTCCGAGCTGAGGGCGGGCATCTCGTGGTCGACGCCCGCGTCGTCGAAGAGCACGGTCCGCTCGGCGCTGTCGAGGTCGATCGTCACGAGGACGAACCGGTGTCCACGTGCTTCGGGCACGCCCACCGTGGCGAGCAGGGTGCGTCCGTCGGGGGTCAGCGCGCCGTCGACGGCGTCGAGGCTGCGGCCCGGATCTGGCGTGGCGTCGGTCGGCCGCGGCAGGTGTGCCGGGTACCGGGGCTCCTGCTTGCCGCTGGCGTCGTCGCCTGTCTCGCCGTCGACGCCCCCGTCGGTGCCCTGCGCTTCCTGCAGCGCGCCCAGGTCGATCCGCAGCACGTGCGTCTGGTCGGGCCCCAGGTCGTGGTCCCAGTACCGGATCGGGTAGGACTCGTGCAGGATCGCCCGGACCTTCTGGTCGTCCCGCTGCTTCCGGAGCGCAGCATCGCGGTCGACGTCCCCGTCGGCCGTCGGCAGCAGGGGTGCGGTGACCGCCACCACGTCCGATGTGGTGGCGGTCCCGAGCAGGCCGCCGATCCCGCCGGCCAGCCGGGTGACCGGGCGCGCGTCACCTCCGGCGGCCGGCAGGAGCCAGAGCTGCGCGGGAGCGCCGTCCTTGCCGGACTCGGCGTCCGGCCGGCCGGAGACGAACAGCAGGTCGCCGTGCCGGGTGAACGCGGCCGCGGACTCGCCCGTCGCCGAGCGGGTCAGCCGTGTCGCGACACCGTCGCCGGAGGTCGGGACCGACCACACCGACTTCTTGTACGTGGTGCCGTCCGCGTCGAGCGTGCTCACCGTCACGGCTGCACGTTCGCCGTCGGGGCTCAGCACGAGCCCGTCGACACGGGGCAGCGCGAGGAACTGGTCGAGGTCCGAGAACGGTGTCGTCATGCCGTCACGCTACCGACGGCACCGCCTCCGGCACAGGGCTCCGACCGGCTCTGTGGAGAACCCGGCAGAACCCACAGGCACTGGTCGTCACGCCCAGAACGCGGCGACCCGCTCCGCGACCTGCTCCGCCTGCGCCCGCCCGGCCTCTGCCGAGGGCCGCTGCGTCGACAGCGCCAGCGAGTTCGTGCCGAAGGCCCGGATCGACGCCTCGTCCGCGACCAGGACCTCCACCTGCGACCCGGCATCGCGGAGGGCGGCGACGGACCGGTCGAGCCACGGCCCGAGCGGCGACGGCCCCTCCGGGCTGCACGCGATCACGAGGACGCGCTCGTACCCGGCGGCGACGTCCGCGTTGGTCGCCGACCGCACCCCGCCGTCGACGTACGGGTGCCCGTCGATGCGCACCGGCGACCAGACGATCGGCACGGAGCAGCTCGCCGCGACCGCGCGCTCCAGCGGCACGCCGTCCTCGGCGCGGAAGACCCGGAACGAGCCGTCCACCGCGTCGACCGTGGTCACCGCGTAGGGCTGCTCCGGCCACTCGGCGCTCGGCAGCGTCTGCCGGAAGGTGGCGACACGCTCGTCGTCGCTCTGGCCGGTGGTGACCTCCTGCGCCGCAGCACCGACGCGTGCGCGGGCGTCCTGCTCGGAGGTCGCGCCCTGCATCGCGGCGCCGAAGCGCTGCTCGACCTCGGAGACGTCCACGGCGGCCGGCTCCTCGTACGTCGTCGGCAGCGGGCTCGTCTGCTGTGCGTAGGCGTCCTGCACAGCGCCGGCCCGCAGGAACGCCCCCACCACGCTGCCCGCACTCGTGCCGACCACCAGGTCAGCGGCGCCGAGGTCGACCCCGGCGTCCTCGAGCGCGGACAGGACGCCGAGCTCCCAGGCGATGCCCGCGACCCCACCGCCTCCGAGGACGATCGCGCGGGTTCCGGGCGTGGGAGTGGGCTCTGCAACATCGGTCATGTGTCCTGCATACCAAGTCCGGCGATGAACGCGCACCACGTCGGGTCGGCGGAGCCCGCCACGGGCCGGCCGGGAGGCGCGGATCACCCCCGCCCCGTGCCTCCCGTCCGCCGGTGTGCCCCGCACGACAGCAACCGGCTCGAGCCGCGGTTTCCCGTGGTTCGAGCCGGTTCCTGTTGCGCGGCGGCGAAGTGCGCCGCGCCAGGCGCGACGTCGGGTCGGCGGAGCCCGCCACGGGCCGGCCGGGAGGCGCGGATCACCCCCGCCCCGTGCCTCCCGTCCGCCGGTGTGCCCCGCACGACAGCAACCGGCCCGAACCGCGGTTTCCCGTGGTTCGAGCCGGTTCCTGTTGTGCGGCACCGAAGCGCGCCGCGCGCGTCGGGTGCCCGCGCCGCCCGCCGGGCGCGCCCGCTCGGCGCCCGCCCGCCGCCCGCCAGGCGCGCCCGCGGCCTACTCGGCCGCGACGTCGATGAGCACCTTGCCGACCGCGTCGCCCTGCACGGCGTCGTGCGCCGCCGCGGTCTCCGCGAGCGGGAAGCGCAGCAGCGGCAGGCCCGCGTCCTCGCCGACCGGCAGGACGCCGTCGCGGAGTGCGGCGGTGACGTCCTCGGCGGCGGCCGCCAGGGCAGCGTCACCGATCGTGTAGAGCAGCAGGAACTGGTACCGGGCGTTGATGCTCATGTTCGGCCGGACCGGGATCGACGCCGCGTCGCCACCGTTGTCGGCGTACATCGAGACGACACCGTGGTTCGCCAGCACGGCAGCGTCCAGGTCGGCGTTCGCGGGGATCGACACCTCGACGACGATGTGCACGCCGTCCGGGGCGATGGCGCGGATCTGGTCGGCGGCGTCGTCATCGCGGTAGTTGACGGTGTGGTGCGCGCCGGCCGCCCTGGCGAGGGCGGCCTTGTCGTCGGAGCTGATCGTCGCGATGACGGTCGCACCGGCCCACCGTGCCAGCTGGATGGCGGCGTGCCCGACGGCACCCGCGCCTCCCGCGACCAGGACGATGCGACCGGACAGGGCACCGGGGGCGAGTCGGGCGGGGCCGTCCTCGTGCACGGTCAGGGCGCGGTGGGCGGTCATCGCGGGGACGCCGAGCGAGGCGCCGACGTCGAACGAGACGCCCTCGGGCAGCGGTGCGACGCGGGTGGCGGGGACGACGGTGTACTCCTGCGCGGTGCCGGTCGGGCGGGAGGCCGCGGCCATGAACAGCCAGACGTGGTCGCCGACCGACAGACCCTCGACACCGGGGCCGACCGCGTCGACGATGCCGGCGCCGTCCTGGTTCGGGGTGATCTCCGGGAACGGCAGGCCGTCGCCGTAGGTCCCGCCCTGCCGGGCCTTCCAGTCGGTGGGGTTCACGCCGGAGACGACCACGCGGACGCGGACCTCGCCGTCGCCGGGCTCGGGGACCGGACGGTCGGCGAGGGAGAGGACGGCGGACGTTCCGGGCTGGGAGTAGACGATGGATCGCATGTCTCCACGCAACCACCGGCGGGCGGTCGCGATTCCAGGAGGGACGGGTTCAGCCGCGCGTGTCGTACCCCGAGCGGGCCTCGGCGACGCCGTCCATGTGGTCGATCGCCCACTGTTCGAGCGGCACGAGGACCGTGCGGAGGGACCGTCCGGTGTCGGTGAGCTCGTACTCGACGTGCGGCGGGATCTCGGGGAACACCGTCCGGGTGACCAGGCCGTCCCGTTCGAGGGCACGGAGGGTCTGCGTGAGCATCTTCTGCGACACGCCCTGCACCCGGGTGGCGATCGCCGAGTAGCGGCGGGGGCCGTCGGCCAGGGCGCCGATCGTCAGGACGCTCCAGCGGTCGCCGATCCGGTCGAGGAGCTGCCGGGAGGGGCAGTCCGCCGCGTAGGGGCTGTACTCGAGCGTGCTCATGGTGACCTTCCGTGGGGCCCGACCCGCGACGCGCCCGGGAAGGGCACGCACCGCGAGGTGCCTACTTACTGAAAGAGAGTAACACCCGTAGAGTGAGTGGCACGGCGCGTGACCGCGTCGGCACCATCACCACGAAGGAGCTCGAATGTCCACCATCGTCGTCTTCGGAGGCACCGGCTACGCCGGCTCCGCCATCGTCCGTGAAGCCCTCTCCCGCGGCCACGAGGTCGTCGCCGTCGCGCGCGACACCTCCAAGCTCGACGCCGCCGAACACCTCACGCTCGCCCAGGGCGACGCGTTCGACGCCGGCTTCGTGGCCGACGTGACGAAGGGCGCGGACGTCGTCATCGTCTCCCTGCACGCGGTCCAGTCGGACGGCAGCGAGCTGAAGGACAAGTTCCAGCACTTCGTGGACGCCGCAGAGGCCGCTGGCGCCCGTCTCGGCATCGTCGGCGGCGCCGGCTCGATGCTCGTCGCCGAGGGTGGCCCGGCCCTGTACGACACCCCCGACTTCCCGGACGCGTTCAAGGGCGAGGCGAAGAGCCACGGCCAGATCCTCGAGGCCCTGCGCGCCGGCGACACCGAGGTCGACTGGTTCTACGTCAGCCCCGCCGCGGCCTTCGGCGGCTACAACCCGGGCGAACGTCGGGGCACCTACCGCTCCTCGGACGACGTCCTGCTCGCCGATGCCGAGGGCAACTCGGACATCTCGGGCGCCGACTACGCGATCGCCGTCGTCGACGAGATCGAGCAGCCGAAGCACCACCAGGCGCGTTTCGGCGTCGCCTACTGACCCGACGGGCCCTGCGGGTCCGGTCGTTGCTGGAAAACACCGGTGTTCGTCGGTCGCGCCGCGCGAAAGCGCGATGCGACACACGAACACCGGTGTTTCCGCGTCGGTTACGCCCGCCGCGACGGCCGGGAGGCGCGTCAGCGGTTGCCGACGATGGCCGGCAGGGGCAGGTGGTGGCGCATGCGCACCTCGAGGTGCAGCCCGCCCCGCCGCGCCAGGACGAGCGCGGTGACGGCCGCCGCGGCGGCCGGGACACCGCCCGCGACCATCATCCCGACGTGCGCTCCGAAGTGGTCGACGACCTGGCCCATCAGCGGCCCGCCGATCGCCTGCCCGCCAAGCAGCACCAAGACGTAGAGCGACATCACACGCCCGCGGATCGCGACGTTCGAGGACAGCTGCACCAGTGAGTTCGAGGCGGTCTGGAAGAGCAGCTGCGACAACCCGACCACGACCAGCAGGACCGTGAACGGCGCGATCGTCGGGGTCGAGCCGGCGATGACGAGCAGGACTCCCGTCCAGAACACCCCGCCGACGATCGTCCGGAGCCGCACCACGGCACGCCGGGTGGACAGGACCGCCCCGGTCAGGGCACCGACGGCGACCGCGGAGTTGAACAGGCCGTACCCGCCCGCGCCGACGCCGTAGACCTTCGACGCGAACGCGGAGAGCAGCACCGGCATCGTCAGCGCGAAGACCGAGAAGAACGCCACCAGGATCACCGGGACGATGATCGTCGGCTTCGCGGCGGCGTAGCGGAGGCCCTCCATCAGCTGCCCCTTCGACCGTGGGGCCGGCGGGGTGCGGTGCAGTTCGGAGACGCGGAGGAACCCGAGCGTCACGACCACGGCGACGCAGGCGATCGCGTTGATGCCGAACGACCACCCGGCCCCGACGGCGACGAGCAGGATGCCGGACAGCGCCGGGCCGATCATGCCGCCGAGCTGGAACACCGACGAGTTGACGCTGATCGCGTTCCGCAGGTGCTGGTGTCCGACGATCTCGGTGACGAACACCTGCCGCGCGGGGTTGTCGATGACGGTGACCATGCCGACCAGGAACGCGATCACCCAGATGTGCCACGCCTGCACCACCCCGGCCAGGGTCAGCACCGCGAGCAGCAGCGAGAGCACGGCGAAGGCGCCCTGCGTGATCATCATCAGCGCGCGCTTCGAGTAGCGGTCGACGAACACCCCGCCGAGGAGCCCGAACAGCAGCATCGGGGCGAACTGGCACGCGACCGTGATGCCGACCTGCGCGACCGACCCGGTGAGCTGCAGCACGAGCCAGTCCTGGGCGATGCGCTGCATCCACCCGGCGGTCATCGCGACGAGGTTGGTGGCGGTGAACAGCCGGAAGTTCGGGACGGACAGGGCGATGAAGGACCGGCGCCACGGCGGGCGGACGGTGCTGATCGGGAGCGGCTCGGTGGGCGGGTGGATGGTCGTCGGTGACGATCGCACGGTGACGGGGAACTCCGGCTGTCGAGGGTGGGAACGGTACCCGTACGAAACTAATCGCTCGGCGCCCATTCGATCCTCCTATGATCGGCATCACTCCATTGCGATGTCGAATGAGGTGCCCGTCGTGCTCGATCCCGTCCTGCTCCAGACCTTCCTGGCCGTCGCCGAGACCGGCAGCTTCACGCAGGCCGGCGTCCAGCTCGGCATCAGCCAGCCGACCGTGTCCCAGCACGTCCGCCGACTCGAGTCGACGGTGTCGCGGACCCTGGTGGCCCGGGACACCCGCGGCGTCCGCCTGACCGACAACGGTGACGCGATGGCCGGGTTCGCACGGACGATCCTCGCCGCCCACGCCACCGCCGACGCCTACTTCTCCGGCGTCGCTGCCCGCGGCCGGCTCCGGTTCGGGGCAGCCGACGACCTGGCGATCACGCAGTTGCCGCGCATCCTCCGCGACTTCCGGAAGCTGCACCCCCAGGTGGACCTCGAGCTGACGGTGAACCAGTCCGCGCCGCTCCTCCGCCGGGTGCACGCCGGGCAGCTCGACCTCGTGTTCATCAAGCGCACCGCGGGGGAGTCCGCCGAGGGCACCCGCGTCGCCTCGGACCAGATGGTCTGGATGGCGCAGGACGGCATCGCCCTCGAGGTCGACGACCCGGTGCCGCTGATCGCATACCAGGCGCCGAGCATCAGTCGGCAGATGGCGATCGACGCGCTCGAGGCCGCGGGGCGCACCTGGCGGATCACCTGCAACACCCGCGACGTCAACGGCGTGCTGGCAGCGGTCCGAGCCGGCATCGGCGTCGCGGTGTTCCCGCACTCGCTGATCCCGGCGGACCTGGTGAAGGTGTCGCAGCGGCTGTCGCTGCCGGACCTGCCCGCGGTCGACTACGTCCTGATCGCCAACCCGACCGTGCAGCGCGAGCCGATCGAGGCCCTGACGAACGCGATCCTGTCGCGCGGGGTCGTCCGCGCAGTCTGATGCGCTGCCGAGGTCAGGGCGCGAGCATCGGGGCGGTGCCGGTGCCGGTGCCGGTGATGTCCGGCAGCGGTGCACCGAGTGCCGAGGCGACCGCCCACAGCAGCACGAGGGTGCCGACCGTGCCGAGCACCGCGCCGAGCAGGGCGACCGGCCGCTGCCACGTCGTCAGCGGGTTCCGCATCGTCACGACGGACACCAGGACCGCGAGCAGACCGAGGACCACGCCGACGGCGTGCACGGTCGCGGGAGCGGTGAACCACCACGCCGCCAGTCCGATCGTGCCGAGTCCGGCCACGGCGCCCAGGACGGCGCCCGGGGTCGGTCCGAGGGACCGTGCGGAACGCGCTGTCCCCGGCTGGGCATCGGTCGGGAGGCGCACCGCACCGTCCGGCGCGGCCGTCGCGATGGTCCCGGTCCCGGCCCCGGCGGGTGCGGGGAGCGCGACGGCGGTCGCGCGGCGCTTCGCCGGCTCCTCGACGACGGTGCGGGAACGGAAGGGACGTCGACCGGTGGTGCCGCGTCCGCGGGCGTTCCGGTGGTCGCGGGCCGAGGTCGGCGCTGCGGCCGGAGCGGAGCCCCCGGTGGTCGCGGCAGCGGTGCCGACCGCGGAAGTGGTGACCGGCGGCAGGACCGGGGCGAGCGGCGGTGCGACCGAGGCGTCGTCGGACGCGCTCGGGCCGGCGGAGGTCGGAGCAGTGGTCGGAGCCGGAGCGAGCGCCGGAGCCGGAGCAACGCTCGGTGCCGGTGCACCGATGACCGCGTCGAACGTCGGGGGAGCCGTGACCGCGGGCGGGAGGACCCGGGCCTGCTGCCGGGCGAAGCGGGCGGGGGTGCGGTAGCCGATCGGGCCGACGGGTTCGGGCTCGCCGCCCTCGACGACGAGGTGCTCCAGGCCGGGCACCGAGAACCGCGGCTGTCCGGCTGCCGGGACGACGGGGACCGCCGGTGCCGGCGGCATGGCCGGTGTCGGCGCGGACCAGGCCGCCGTGTCGTCGGCACCGGCGCGCGGGACCGGTGCAGCGACGGCGGGGAGCCCGGCTCCTGCGGACGGCGAGGGTGTGTCGGTGGCAGCGGGTGTGCCGGACTGCGGTGTGTACCAGTTGGCAGGAGCGCCGGGCGTGCTGGCGTCGACGGTGCCGAGCGGCCGGGGCTGACTCTCCGGTGCGGTGTTCCGGGGATCGGCTGGCTGCTTCCCGACGGTGTGGGCTCCGGCGTGGGGAGCGACGGGCATCGCCATCCCCGCACCGCTGCGCCTGGACGACGTGGTCTGGGCAGCGGCATCTCGCCCGGCGCCGTGTCGACCGACGGCGGTGACGCTGGCTGCGATGGTGGTGACGGTCACTCCGCTGCCGGCGGCTCCGACGGCCGGCACGCCGACAGCAGGCGCACTGGTGAGCGGGCTCACGGGGACCATGTCGACGTCCGGGGAGGTCGGGGCCGGCGGGAGCAGCTCCTGAACCGGCAGGTGGTCGGGGGCGACCGCGTTCGGGTCGAGGACCGGCGGGGCGGAGGTGGGGTGCGCCTCCAGGCCGGTGGCCGAAGCCGACCCGACGACCGGCGCCGACGCGACGACCGGAGCCGACCCGACGACCGGGACCGACCCAACGACCGGCACCGCGTCCGGCACGACGCCGACGGCGGGGACTACGCCGGCGCTCGCCGAGGTCAGCGGTGCAGCAGCGGGACGGGCGTCCTCCGGCGGGGCCGTGACCCACGCGGGCACTGCCCGGCGGGGTCGCTCCGACTCGGGCATGCGATGAGACGCCACGGCCGCTGTTCCTCTCCCTGGATTGATCCATCGTCAGTTCTACCCGGGGAGGAACAGCGGCCGAGAGCCCCAGTCAGAGGGGGTCGAACGCGCAGTGCGCGAACGTCACATGTCGCGGTAGCGCTTCGCGGCGGCGAGGGCCTCGCGGAGCTCGTCGACGGTCAGGCGCGGGCCGTAGCCGGGGGTGTCGCGCTGGATGCGCCATCC
Organism: Curtobacterium herbarum; assembly: GCF_016907335.1. Taxonomy (NCBI): domain Bacteria; kingdom Bacillati; phylum Actinomycetota; class Actinomycetes; order Micrococcales; family Microbacteriaceae; genus Curtobacterium; species Curtobacterium herbarum. The sequence goes on along the minus strand of NZ_JAFBBT010000001.1, from coordinate 2,194,571 downwards.
CTCGGCGAGGGGGCCGGCGTCGACGGTGTCGAAGCCGAACTCGTCGATCAGGTCGGCGACGGTCGTCTTCGCGGCGGCGTCGTCACCGGCGATGACGAGGGCGCGGCGGTCCGGGGTGCCGGCGGGGGTGGCGTGCTCGGTGAGGTGGTCCGCACCGATGTGGTTGAAGGCCTTGACGACGTGGGCGCCGACCAGGTGGTCCTGCAGCATCTCCGCCGTGGTGGTGGTCTCCTGGTCGAGGGCCGCGATCTGGCCGTCGCGCTCGGGGTAGTAGTTGTTGGTGTCGATGACGACCTTGCCGACGAGCGGCTCGACGGGGATCGTGTCGATGGCGCCGAGCGGCACGGTGACGACGACGATCTCGCCCTGGGTGGCGGCGTCCTCGCGGGTGCCGGCGGTCGCGTGCTCGCCGAGCTCACTGACGAGGTCGGTGAGGGTCTCCGGTCCGCGGGAGTTCGCGATCACGACCTGGTGGCCGTGCTGCACCGCGAGGCGTGCGAGCTGGGATCCGATGTTGCCTGCTCCGATGATTCCGATGGTTGTCATGCACAGTGCAACACCTTCGCCCCCGAGGCATTCCGTCTGGCGTTCACCGGAGGTCGGTCGCACCGGACCCTGAACGGCGGTGCAGGATGGCGGCATGACACACGAGTTCCGGAACGAGGCCGACCGAGACCGGTATGCCATGTACGTCGACGGGACCCTCGTGAGCGTGCTCGACTACCGCGTCAACGGTGACGCGATCGCCTTCCCGCACACGTACACGGTGCCGACGCACCGGGGCCACGGGTACGCGGGCGAACTGGTGGAGCACGCCGTGTCCGACGTCGAGACGACATCGACGAAGCGCATCGTCCCGATGTGCTGGTTCGTCAGCCAGTGGTTCGACGAGCACCCCGAGAAGAACGACCTCCTCAGCCGCGGCGTCGCGGACTGACCCCACCGAGAGACCCGTCATGCCGCGCATCGTCCCCTTCCTCTGGTTCGACGACCAGGCCCAGCACGCCACCGAGTACTACACGGAGCTGTTCCCCGACTCCCGCATCGACGGGGTGGGGCGGGCGCCGGACGGCTCGGTGCTCGTGGTCGATTTCACCCTGATGGGGCAGCCGTACCGGGCGATGAACGGCGGCCCCGGGCACCCCTTCACCGACGCGCTCTCGCTGCAGGTCGACGTGGACACGCAGGAGGAGCTGGACCGCATCTGGGACGCCCTGATCGCGGAGGGCGGGCACCCGGTGGCGTGTGGCTGGTTGGTCGACCGCTGGGGGCTGTCCTGGCAGGTCACCCCGTCGATGATGGGCGAGCTGATGGCGGCCGGCGGCGACCACGCGGCGGCGACGCGCGTGTACGAGGCGATGCGCGACATGGTCAAGCTCGACATCGCCGCACTCCGGTCGGCGGCGGCTCCGGCCTGATCCCGGCGGGGCAGCGGTGCCCCGGTCGGTCCCGGATGTCCCCTCTTCAGCGGACGCCCCGTTATCGTGGGTCGACGCCGTCGGCGGAGGGGCCCGTGTCAGCGACGCGGGGACCGCCACGCAGCACCGTGCCCGGAACCGGGCGACCGACCTCCGGCCGACGCCGGACGACAGACTGGAACACCATGGCCGACCCGAGGGGCCCCGGGATCCGCGAGGCGGACATCGGACGGGCGTACACCGAGCTCTCCCGCATCACCCGGCGCGCGAGCGTCCGCGCGCGCGGCACCGACGAGGCGCTGAGCATCGTGGACCAGTCGCTCGTCGACTTCGTGGTGCAGCACCCCGGGTGCATGGCGATCGACATCGCGCGCTACCTGCGGCTGAACCGCTCGACGATCTCGCGGCAGCTGTCCGGTCTGCTCGCCGCGGGCCTGGTCCGCACGGTCGACGGCGGCTCCGGCAACGCGAAGCCGCTCGAGGCGACGGACGCCGGTCGTCGGGCGCTCGCCCGGTCCGTGCAGCTGCACCGGGACGCCCTGGTGGAACGGCTGGCCGACTGGTCCGACGACGACGTGGCACTGCTCGCCGGCATGCTCGAACGACTCGGCGCCGCCGACGAGGTCGACCTGCCGATGCCGCACCACGCATCCGACGAGTGACGACACCGTGAGCACCGCGCTGGTCCTGCTGTCGGACACGCACCTGCCGAAGCGCGCGGCGGACCTGCCGCCCGAGCTGTGGGCCGACATCGACGCCGCCGACCTGGTCGTGCACGCCGGCGACTGGGTCGACCTGGCGACGGTCGACCGGCTCGAAGCCCGGTCCCGCGACCTGCTCGCCGTCCGGGGCAACAACGACCTGGGGTTCGAGGACCGTCTTCCCCTCGTCGCCACCCGCCGGATCGAGTCGCTGCGGTTCGCGGTCGTCCACGAGACCGGGGCGTCGACCGGCCGGGAGCGTCGGGCCGAGGCGGACCACCCGGACGTCGACGTCCTGGTCTTCGGGCACTCGCACATCCCGTGGGACTCCACCGCGTCGAACGGCATGCGCCTGCTGAACCCCGGGTCGCCGACGGACCGCCGCCGGCAGCCGGACCACACGTGGATGCGGTGCGAGGTCGACGGGTCGGACCTGTCGGTCACGCTGGTCCGCCGGGCACCCGGCGCGGACGGCATCCGTCTGGTCCCGTCGCCGGAAGCGTACTGACGGGCGCTCGACCGCCGACATCCGACCGGGAGGCCCGTCCCACCCCCGTCAGACCGGCTCGCCCAGCCGCTCCGGCATCCGGAAGAACGCGAGCTCCTGCGCCACCGACTGCCGGAACGCGCGAACCATCCGTCCCCGCAGCTCGGGGTCGGCCCGCCGCGCGAGCTCCTCGACGAGCTCCGTGGCCCGCGCGCTCGAGGCCGCGAACCCCGGGTCCCGGTACGCCGTGATCCAGTCGGCGAACGGGTGCCCGACCGGTGCCGTGCCGAGCCGTTCCCCGACCCAGGCGTAGACCCGGAAACAGGGCAGCACCGCCGCCGCCAGGATCGAGACGTCCCCGGACTCGGCGCTCTGCCGTGCCGCGTCGGCCAGGTGCGCCAGGTACCCGGCGCACACCGGGTGGACGGGGTCGTCCGCGTGCGATCCGGCGAGCCGACGCTGGTGCAGGTCACGGGCCTCCGCGGCGCAGCCCTCGCTGGCGGTCGTCCAGAACGTGGCGGCATCCCCGGTCGACCCGGCGGCGATGGTGGCGAGGTGCTGCTCGTACGCCCGGAGGTAGTGCACGTCCTGCGCCAGGTAGCCCGCGAACACCTCGGGGTCGAGCGTGCCGTCGGCCAGGCCCCGGAGGAACCGGCAGTCCAGCGTCTCGTCGAGGACCGCGGCGGCGTCGACCCACCAGGCGTCGGTCAGCCGCGGTGTCGGCAGGGCGGCGCGGACGAGTGCGTTGTGGTCGATCGGCCCGTGGCCCTGCCCGACCTGCAGGGCGTCCGCGCCGCGGAGGGCCGCGGCCAGCCAGGTCTTCGCCGCCCCGACCGCCAGCTCCCAGTCGCCGTGGCGGGCGACGAGCGTGGCGATCGCACTCGACAGCGAGCATCCGGTGCCGTGCGTGTTGGTCGTCGCGATCCGCGGTCCGCTGAACACCCGGACGCTGCCGTCGGGGGAGACCAGGGCGTCGTCCGCGGTCGGGCCGTCGTCGTGACCGCCCTTCGCGAGCACCCGGACGTCCCACCGGCGGGCCACCGCACGAGCAGCGCCGATGGCGTCGTTCGGCTGCGCACCCGCGAGTTGGGCCAGGACCCGGAGCTCGTCGCGGTTCGGGGTGACCAGGTCGGCGAGGGCGAACAGGTCCGCCATCGCCGACTCGGCGTCCGCGTCGAGCAGCCGGTCGCCGCTCGTCGCCACCATCACCGGGTCGACCACCACCCAGGCCGGCCGGTGTGCCCGGAGCCAGTCGACGACGACCCGCACGACCTGGGCCGTCCCGAGCATGCCGGTCTTCACCGCGTCGATCGTCACGTCGTCGGACACCGCGTCGAGCTGCTGCCGGAGGAACACCGTGTCGGGGACGTGCACCGACCGGACCCCGAGGGTGTTCTGCGCGACCAGGGCCGTGACGACCGCCATGCCGTACCCGTCCTGCGCCGCGATCGACTTGAGGTCCGCCTGCACCCCGGCACCACCCGTCGGGTCCGTGCCGGCGATGCTGAGCACCCGCGGCAGCGGCGGAACCGACGCGCCCACGCTCCCGTTCACCGGCCCGCTCCGTCCCACGCCGCCACGAACGCCCGCGCGGCAGCGCCCGGGTCCGGCGCCGCACAGATCCCCGACACGACGGCGACGCCCGCGGCCCCGGCCTGCCGGAGCGGTCCGACGTCGTCGAGCGTCACGCCGCCGATGCCCACGCACGGCACGGTCGTCGTCGCCGCGAGCCGCCCGAACCCGGCGACCCCGAGCGCCGGCGGGTGGTCCGGCTTCGTGCTCGTCGGGTGCACCACCCCGACCCCGAGCAGGTCGACCGACCCCGCGGGCATCGTCGCGACCTCGACCAGGTGCCGCGTGGTGTTCGCCGTCAGCCCGACGTGGGCGTCCGGGCCGAGCAGCGCACGGGCGGCGCTCGCCGGGACGTCCGACTGCCCGAGGTGCACGCCGGCCACCCGGTGCCCGGCGTGCCGCGCAGCCAGGGCGACGTCGAGCCGGTCGTCCACGACCACCAGGGCCCGGTCGCCCACGGCGTCGGCCACGGCCGCGGTCAGTGCCAGCAGATCGCGCGCCGACGCGGTCTTGTCACGGACCTGCACGATCCGGACCCCGGCACCGACCGCGGCCCGGACCGCGCCGAGCACCCCGTGCCCGTGCCGGTCCGCCAGCGCGGTGTCGGTCACCAGGTAGACCCCGACGTCGTCCGTGCCGGGCATCAGGCGCGATCCCCGACGGCCGCAGCCGACGTGTCGGCGGTGATCCGGGCCTCCCGGACGACGTCCTCCGGGCTCAGCGACGCGAGCCGGTCGAGGAACAGCGGCTGGAAGGTGCCGGGGCCACCGGCGTCCCGCGCCGCCAGCTCGGCCGCGATCGTGTGCACCGCGGTCGCGGCGACGGCCGCGTCCAGGGGACTGCCGGGGGACACCGCAGCGAAGGCCGCGACCACCGCACCGAGCGCACACCCGCCGCCGGTGATCCGGGTGAGGAGTTCCGTGCCGTTCGCCACCCGCACCAGCCCGGACGGCGCGACGAGCAGGTCGACCGCACCCGAGACGGCGACGGCGCCGACAGCCTCGTCACGCACGGCGGCGACCGCGGCGTCACGGGCGTCCTCGGTGCCGACGGTGCTGTCGACACCGCGACCACCGGCCGAGGCGCCGAGGACCGCCAGCACCTCGGACGCGTTCCCGCGGAGGACCGTCGGCCGGAGCGCGAGCAGGTCCCGCGCCAGGGCGGTCCGGACCGGCAACGACCCGACCGCCACCGGGTCGAGGACCCACGGCGTCCCGGCGGCCACCGCGGCGGCCGCGGCCTCGAGCGACGCCACCCGCGGCTCGGCGTGCGGGGTGCCGGTGTTGACGAGCAGCCCGTCCGCGACACCGGCGAACGGTCCCGCCTCGGTCGGTACGTCGACCATCGCGGCCGACGCCCCCAGCGCGAGCAGCACGTTCGCGGTGACGTTCTGCACCACCGTGTTCGTGATGCACTGCACCAGCGGCGCCCGGGTGCGGACGGCCTCCAGCAGGTCGGCGGTGCGGTGGGCCCAGTCGATCGTGGGCGCAGCGTTCTCCATGGACGATCCCTTCGCGAGTACGAGCTCGAGCAGGTTCGACGGGTGTGATCTCAGCCGCTCGGATGCGGCACCCCGTGTCTCGGACGACACCGTACACGCATCGCCGCCGACGTCCAGGGCCCCTTGACGGACGTTTGTGGAAAGGTGGACACGTGGACGACGAACGACGGACCGCGACCCCTGCCGGACCGCCGCCCGGACCCCCCTCCGGCCCCCGAGACCCCGGCGACGCCTGGGCCTACGGTGACGACGGCACGAAGGCCTGGGGACGCTTCGGCGCCGCGGGCCTGCTCGTCGACGACGGACACGGCCGCGTCCTGCTGCAGCACCGCGTCGAGTGGAGCCACCACGGCGGCACCTGGGGCATCCCCGGCGGCGCCCGCCACCAGCACGAGGACCCCGTCACCGCCGCCCTCCGCGAGTCCGCCGAGGAAGCCGGCGTCCCCGACGACGCCGTCGACCTCCGCCACACCGCCGTCCTCGACCTCGGGTTCTGGAGCTACACGACCGTCGTGGGGCGCGCCTCCCGGCCCTTCGAACCCGTGATGGCCGACCGCGAGAGCCTCGCCCTGTCCTGGGTGCCCGTCGCCGACGTCGAGTCCCTCGACCTGCACCCCGGCTTCGGCCGGTCCTGGGCAGCCCTCCGCGCCACCCTCGACCGCACCCCGCACGTCGTCGTCGACGCCGCCAACGTCGTCGGCAGCATCCCCGACGGCTGGTGGAAGGACCGCGCCGGCGCCGCCGCCCGACTCGTGGCGCAGGTGCGCGCGCTCGCTGCGGTCGGCGTCCCCGCGTCCGCGCTCGACCTGCCGTCGACCGCCTGGTGGCCGCGGTGGACCGTCGTGCTCGAGGGGGAGGCCCGCAGCGCCACCACGGACCCGGCACCGTCCGCCCCGCGGCCGGGTCTGCCGCCGGTGACGATCGAGCGGGCCGCCGCGTCGGGTGACGACGCGGTCGTCGCCGCGGTCGAGTCCGTCGTGGCCGCCGGCGAGGCGCCCGTCGTCGTGACCGCCGACCGCGGGTTGCGCGACCGGGTGCAGGCGCTCGGCGCCGAGGTGCGCGGTCCGGGGTGGTTGCGGGAGCTGCTGCCCGGCTGAGGACGTCTGGCGCGGTGCGGTCGGGGCTGGTCAGACCCAGCACAGCCCGATCCGGTCCGGCCTGCGGCTTCCGGCTCGTCCACGGCGCGCCCAGTGGATGGTGTCCCGGCGACCCGCCCGAGCGTTCGCTCCTGCCACTACAGTGACGAGCACGTCGACGACGACGTACAGGAGGTTCCCCCATGGAACGGATCACCAAGGCCGACGACCGGGTGCACCGGCCTGCCGGGCCGTGGACCCCCACCGTGCACCGCTTGCTGACGCACCTGCACGAGCAGGGTTTCGTCGCGGCCCCCGCCCCGATCGCCCTCGGCGCGAAGCTCGAGACGGTGACGTTCGTCCCCGGCGAAGCGGGAGAGTACCCCTGGACCGCCGACGTCGCGAGTGAAGCCGCCCTGGTCACCACCGCGCGGCTGCTCCGGCAGTTCCACGACGCCGCCGCCTCGTTCCCGCGCGACGACGCGACCGACGTGTGGTCCCAGGCCGAGCACCTGCCGGTCGAGACGATCGTGCACGGCGACTTCGCCCCGTACAACGTCGTGTACGACGGCATCGCGGCGGTCGGCGTGATCGACTTCGACACCGCGCACCCCGGCCCACGGGTCTGGGACGTCGCGAGTGCCGTGTACCGGTTCGCCCCGTTCACCAGCAGCGTCGACGAGGGTGCCCCGGTGCCCGAGTTCGCCGACCGGGTGACCCGCGCCGCCGAGTTCTGCCGTGCCTACGGTCTGGACGCCCGATCCCGCAGCGTGCTCGTCGAGACGATGACGGCGAGCCTGGTGGCCCTCGTCACGACGCTCGAGACCGAGGCGGCCGTGGGCAACCCGAAGTTCGTCAGCGACCTGGCGCACGGGCACGCGGACCTCTACCGCGCGGACGTCGCCTGGCTCGAGGAGCACGGGGACGCGATCACGGCCGCACTGGCCTGACCCGCCCGGCGGGGCGTGGACGCTCTGTCCCGCCCCGCCCTGCTGCTCAGCAGCCGCTCAGCCCGCTCGCGGCCGACACCGACCCGACGTCGGGTAGCGTTCCAGGGCCATGACCGACAGCCCGGCCGACGCCACCCCGTACGAGGTCCTCGGCGTCCCCGCGAGCGCGGACGACGAGACCCTCCGCCGTGCCTACCGGCGTGCGGCACGCGAGAGCCACCCCGACCTCGGCGGCGACGCCCAGCACTTCCGCCGGGTGCAGATCGCGTGGGAGCTGATCGGCACCCCGGCCGCCCGTCGGGCCTACGACAGTGGCGCGGTCCGTCCCGGCTCGTCGTCGGCGCCGACCGGCTCGGCAGCCTGGAGGAGCGGTGCCGGTCGCGACGACTACGCACCGCCGACGGCGCGTCGCGACTCCCGCCCCAGGGCCCGGTCGCACGGTCACCCCGGCGGTCGGTCGCGCGAGGTCTTCCTGGCAGCGGAACGCGAGTGGGTCGGACTCGGCGACCCGATCGAGGACCCCTACGACCCCGCCCTGGTCCGCTCGGCGCCGCGGTCCGTCCGCCGGCTGCTCGGCGAGGCGCTGGCCGAGGAAGCCACCGCCGCGATCATCGCCGACATGGGCATCGGCGTGACCGTGTGGCACGACCTGGACGCCGGCGTCGAGGGCAAGCTCGACCACGCCGTCCTCACCCCGACCGGGCTCTGGGCCGTCGAGTCGATCGACTGGGGCGGCCCGGTCGCGATCGAGCACGGCGAGGTCGTCGGCGACACGCTCGAGCCGGGGGAGCGCCCGGTCAAGGAACTCGTCCGCGCGGCGCGTGCCGTGCAGAAGCAGACCCGGGTGCGCTTCACCGGGCGGCTGCTCGTCGTGCCGGACTCCGCGGTGGACGAGGACGTCGAACGCATCGGCACCCCGCGGAAGCCGACCGCCCTGATCGTCCGGCGGAGCGCGCTCGTGCAGGTGCTCGCCGGCAACTGGTCCCCGGAGGGGTCGGTCGACGTCTTCGCGATCCGCGACCGCCTGCAGCAGACCGTCCGCTTCGTCTGACCGGTCGGAGCTCTGCCGGGAGCCCGGTCAGTACCCGCGGAGCTTCTCGAGGTCGCGGCGCTCCCGCTTGCTCGGACGCCCCGCGCCGCGTTCGCGGATCGGGACGAAGCCGGCCTCCTCGCGGGGGAGTCGGGGCGGGGTGTTGTCCTCGAGGTGCTTCGCCGCCTCGGCCGCACTCACCCGCTTGAGGATGATGCTCTTCACGACGACGATCCGGTCGAACCCGGCCTGACGGACCCGCACCTCGTCACCGGGGCCGACCGGCTGCGACGGCTTCGCCCGCTCGCCGTTCACCTTCACGTGCCCGGCCTTGCACGCCGTCGTCGCCGCGGACCGGGTCTTGGTGATCCGGACCGCCCAGATCCAGCTGTCCACCCGGGCCTTGTCCATCCCGCCACCCTAGCCGCGGCGGTCGGGCGGACCCCGGGCCGTACGCTCGAGGCATGCCCGACCCCGCTCGCGACCCGGACCCGGACGCGGCCCCTGACCGCGAACCCGCCCCGGACGACGCACCGGCTGCTGCCCCGTCGCAGGCCGAGATCGCCCGCGCGCAGGCCCTCGCCGTGCTCGACGCGGCGGCGCTCGGTGACCGGGTGGTGGTCCGGGCGCACGACGGCGCCGGCGCGCGGGACGCCCTCGGCGACCTCACCGCCCGCACGCCCGAGTCGGTGACCGTCACCACCCGCCGTGGACCCGTCACCGTCCGCCGTGCCGACGTCGTCGCCGCGAAGCCCGTCCCGCCGCCCCCGCCGCCCCCGCCGCCCCGACCGCGGAGCACCGCCCCCTGATCCGCTCCGCCCGGCGATCCGCCCCGCCCCGGCGAGCCGCTGACCCGGGGCCGTCGGCACGCCCGTAGCCTCGCAGCATGCTCGTCCCCGACCCTCCCGCCGCCGCAGCCGGGCAGACCGAGGACCGCACCGCCCGCGTCCGCTTCGTCCGACCGACCGGGTGGCGCACCGACGAGTCCGCCGGCGTCGACCTCCGGGTCCGCGGCGACGACGTGGTCCTCACCGTCCGCTCGCGTCCGAGTGACCGGGCGATCGGGGACGAGAACGCCTCCCTGCTCGAGCGGCTGCCGGGCTCGGTCGACGGACTGCTCCTGGTCGGCTGCGACGTCTGGACCACCGCCGGTGCTCCCGCGCGGCTGGTCGAGTACGTCCGCCCCGACGAGGAGGGTGACGTCGCCGGCGCGCACCTGCTGCTCGTCACGGGCCGCCACCGGGTCGACCTGACGATCGAGCGACCCCTGGCCCGGATGACGGCGACGGACGACGTCGTCTTCGCCGTGCTCGACTCGGTGCGGGTCCTCGACCAGGTCACCGCCCGTGAGCCCCGCACCCTCGAGACACTGCCCGTCCTGCTGAGCGGGTCCACCCTCACCGGCCCGTCGCTCGGTGCCGAGGCCGTCTCGACCCTGCAGAACCTCGCCGGCCGGCGCTGGAACCCCGCGCTCCTCCGCACCGACGGTGGCCGGGAACTCGTCGCCGCCGACCTGGTCGGCCGCTTCGGCACGGTCCCGCCGGACACCGCGACCGTCCTGGCCCCCTGGGCCGAGGGGGTGCAGCCGACCACGCTCGACCAGCACGACGACGCCGGGCGGGTGACGCGCCTCCAGGCCTGGTCCGGCACCGTCGTCGACACCGGTGCCGACGGCCGGTCCGTGGTCGCGTCCGTCCCGCCGGAACGGGTGGTCGGGCTGCTGGCCGGGAGGGTCGGCATCCGCCCGACGTGGACCTGGCCGTTCCGCACGCCGGTCCTGCCCGGCGACCTGCTCGACCGACGCCTGGCCGGTGGCGGGTCGACGCCCGACCTGCCGGGCGCGGTCGCGTCGGTCGATCCGACGCTGGCGGCGTTCTGGGCGGCCCCGTGGACGGTGTCGGCGCTCGTGCGTCCGGGGCGGACCCGCCCGCTCGTCGTGGTGTCGGCCGAGGGGATCGGCTTCGCCCGGGTCGGCCGGACCGAGGGCGGCGCGACGGCGTTCACGGCCGAGGCGTCGGCGAACGTCTACCGGACGCTCGTCCGCGCGCTGCTCGGCTGAGCTGAGCCCCACGTCCGGACAGCACGCCGTCCGGACAGCACGCCGTCCGGACAGCCCGCCGTCCGGACAGCACGACGCCCGCGCTGGGCGGCGCGGGCGTCGTGCGGTCGGATCCGTCGGGTGCCGGTGCGGTCAGGCTGCGGGACCGGCCGTCAGGGTGACCGTGACCGTCTTCGCAGTGCCGTCGCTCGTCGTGTACCCGACGGCGACCTCGTCCCCGACCCCGTGGCCACTGATGAGCTTCGTCAACTGCTCCGAGCTCGTGACCGCGGTGCCGTCGACGCTCGTGATCGTGTCGCCCGCGGCCAGTCCGGCGCTCGCGGCCCCGGAGCCCTCGACGGTGCCGGCGATCGGCACCCCGCTGGTCGTCCCGGTCGCGGTGCTGCTGATCTGCACCCCGAGGAACGCCGGCAGGCCGATCGTGATCGTGCCCGAGGAGTCACCCGCCAGGATCTTGTCCGCGATCGACTTCGCCGTGCTGATCGGGATCGCGAAGCCGGTGACGTCGGCCGTCCCCGAGGACGCGGCGGTCGCCATGCCGACGACCTCGCCCTCGCTGTCCAGGACCGGACCGCCGGAGTCGCCGGAGACGACCTGCGCCGCCAGCTGCAGCAGCCCGGTCAGGGACTCGGTGCCGGTGCCGGACTCGCTCTGCACCTGGATGTCCTGGTCGGTCGCCGTCACGGTGCCCGTCGCGGCGACCAGGTCACCGGTGCCCTCGGCGTTGCCGACGTCGGTGATCGCGTCACCGGTCGACGCGCCCCCGTCGTCGCCGAGCGTCACGGTGGACAGGCCGGAGGCGTCCCGCAGCTTGAGGACCGCCACGTCGTTCGTCGCGTCGGCGCCCACGACGTCGGCCGTGTACTGCTTGCCGGTCGTCTCGTCGGTGACCCTGATCGACGTCGCGCCCTGGATGACGTGGTTGTTCGTCAGGACGGTGCCGTCGGAGGTCAGCACCATGCCGGTGCCGGCGGCCTGCTGCGACTGGTCGTAGCCGATCACGGTGTCGATCGTGACGACGCCCTTCTTCTGCGCCGCGGTCGCCGCGGTGGCCGCGGACTCGGACGTGCTGCCGGAACCGCTGCCGCCGGTGCCACCGGTGCCCGAGCCGCCAGTGCCCGAGCCGTCCGTGCCCTGGCCGGGGACGGTGAAGCCGTTCGTGCCGCTGCCGTCACCCGTCGAGCCGGAGCCGGAGCCCGGGGTCGTGCCCTGGGACGAGGAGCCCTGGGACGAGGTCGTCGTGGTGTGCACCGAGGACAGTCCGAGCGCGGTGCCACCGGCAGCACCGACGATCGCCAGCGCCGCGATGCCCGAGCCGATCGCCAGCGCGAGCTTCCGGGAGCGCCGGTTCGTCCCGGGCGCCGTGCCGAAGGCCCCGGTCCAGCCGTGCGGCGCCGACGGGTTCGCTGCGCCGTACTGGTCGCCGCGCCCGCCGCCGTACTGGCCGCTGGCGGGGCCGCCCTGCGGTGTCCCACCCAGCGCCGGGCTGCCGACGCGGTACGGGCCGCGCCCGTCGGGGGAGTAGGCGTAGGGACCGGAGCCGTCGGGTCCGTACAGGTACGGACCGGAACCGTCGAAGGCGTACGCGGGACGCAGGGACGCCCGGTCCGCGTGCGGCGGCTCCCAGGCGGGGACCTGCTCCTGCTGCTGGCGGTGCTCCGGCTCGCGACGCTCGTCGTCCGGGGTGGGGTTCGGGGTCTCGTTCATCGGTGCTCTCCGGTCGTTCCCGGCGGCCCGGTCGGCCGTCGATGGATGTCAGTACAGGCCCCGTTCCCATGACGACCCTATGAACGCACCATGGTCACGCCGAGCAGCTGCTCGACGGTTCCCGACAGTCGTGCCGCTGCCCCTCGGCGCCGCGGCCGGGGGCATCCATTAGGCTCGCCTCACTTCCCATGCGATCCCGATCCGTCGCGCCTCCCGCGCCCGCTCCCGTGTCCCGGCTGGTGCTCGCCACCGTCCTCGCGGTCGTCGTGCTCGCCGTCGCCTGCGCGCTGAGCATCGCCGTCGGGTCGCGTCCGATCCCGCTCGGAGTCGTCGTCGACACCCTCCTGCACCCGGGACGCAACGACGAGATCGGGCTCATCGTGCTCGGCAACCGCGTGCCCCGGACCGTCGTCGGGCTGCTCGCCGGCGCCGCCCTCGGTGTCGCCGGCGCCGTCATGCAGGGGATCACGCGCAACCCGCTGGCCGATCCGAGCATCCTCGGCGTGAACGCCGGCGCGGCCCTCGCGGTCGTCGTCGGCATCGCCGTGTTCGGCATCAGCGGCACCGCCACCTACCTGCCCTTCGCGTTCGCCGGCGCCGCGCTCGCCGCGCTGCTCGTCTACGGCATCGCCGCCGTCGCCCGCGGCGGGCTGACCCCGGTCGGCCTCGCCCTGTCCGGAGCCGTCACCGCCGCCGCGCTCTCGTCCGTCACGACCGCAGTGCTCGTCACGAACGCCAGCCTGCTCGACCAGCTGCGCTTCTGGCAGGTCGGGGCCCTCGCCGGCAAGGACCTCGGCACCGCCGGCGTCGTCGTGGCCCCGGTCATCGTCGGGCTCGTCATCGCCGTCGGACTCGGCCGGTCGCTGAACACCCTGGCGCTCGGCGACGAACTGGCGGCGTCGCTCGGGCAGCGCGTGGTGCTCGTCCGCGCCGTCGGTGCCGTCGTCACCGTGCTCCTGGCCGGGTCCGCGGTGGCCGCCGCCGGACCGATCGCCTTCGTCGGGCTCGCCGTGCCGCACGCCGTCCGCCGACTGTCCGGACCCGACCACCGCTGGACGATCCTCCTGTCCGCCGTGGTCGCGCCCGCGCTCCTGCTCGTCGCCGACGTCATCGGCCGGGTCGTCGTGTACCCGGGGGAGCTGCAGGTCGGCATCGTCACCGCGCTCATCGGCGCACCGGTCTTCATCGCGCTCGTCCGGTCACGGGCGGTGCGCGGACTGTGACGGCGACCACGACCCGGACCGGCCGGAGCACACCGCGTCGACGGGGGACCCGGCGCCGCGAGGTGCTGGTCCTCCTCGGCGTCCTGGTCGCCCTGCTCGTCCTCGTCCTGGTCGGCCTCGGCGTCGGCGACATCCCGCTCTCGCCGCTGCAGGTCCTCGGCGCGCTCGTCGGGCACGGGGACACGATCTCGGACTTCGTGCTCGGGCAGCTCCGTGGCCCGCGGGTCCTGGCCGCCGTCCTCGTCGGGGCGAGCCTCGGCGCGGCAGGGGCGATCGTGCAGAGCGTCGTCCGGAACCCGATCGCCAGCCCGGACATCATCGGCATCACGGCGGGGGCCAGTGCCTCGGGCCTCGTCGCCATCGTCCTGTTCGGCGCCTCCGGCGTGCTGCTCTTCGGGGTGGTGCTCGTCGGTGCAGTGGCCGTCGCCGTGCTCATCGCCGCACTGGCCTGGCGGCGGGGGATCACCGGCAACCGGGTCGTCCTGGTCGGCGTCGGCGTCGGCGCGATGGCCCTCAGCGTCACCGGGTGGCTGCTCACCAGCGGCAGCCTGCAGCAGGCCGGCACCGCGCTCCTCTGGCTCTCCGGCAGCCTGAACGCCGTCGACCGCACGGTCGTCGGTGCGCTGCTGGTGGGGTTCCTCGTGCTGATGGCGCTCGCCCTCGTGCAGTCGCCGCGGCTCGCCGTGCTGACCCTCGGCGACGACGTGGCGGCCTCCCTCGGGCTCCGGCCCGACCGGGCGAAGGTGCTGCTCCTGCTCACCGCGGTGCTCCTCACCGCCGGTGCCGTCGCCACCGCCGGCCCCGTCTCGTTCGTCGCGCTGATGGCGGCACCCATCGCGCGGCGGCTCGTCGGCGGCGGCCGGATCGCCCTCGGTCCCGCCGCGGCGGTCGGCGCCGTCGTCACCCTCGGGTCCGACCTGGTGGCGCAGTTCGCACTCCCGGGCGTGACCCTGCCGGTCGGTGTGGTCACCGGCCTCGTCGGCGCGCCCTACCTGCTCTGGTTGCTCGCGCGCGGGCGCTGAGGACCAACCTGCCGCCTGGCCGCAGCCGGTCGACGGACGTGCACCGTGCCTCCAGGCCGTGTCCAGCCGGCGGTCGGACTCGCCGTGGAGCGGGGCCGATGCGGGTCTGCGCGCAGGCTTGCGGGAACCCGCAGAAGGCACCCGAAACCCCCCGTCCGAGGGTCCGCACGACGACATCCGTCGCCGTACCGTCATCGACGACCACCGGACTCCCGACAGCGCCCACACCCGACGGCTGCTGGTCCGGTACGAACGAAGGACAGCATGCCCGAACACCTGGACGGCGCCCCGACGCGCCGCCGCCAGTGGGGTGCCGAGCGGCGGACCCAGCCGCTCGACACGATCCACGCCCGCCCCTCCGACCGGAAGCTCGTCTCCGGACGCGTCGCCATCATCCTGACCGTCGCCTTCTGGCTGGCGTACGTCGTGTACACCGTGATCCGCCAGTTCCTGGACTCCGGCACCGAGAGCTTCCGCTTCACCACCGAGGCCATCTCGTACACGGTCGTCGTCACCTTCCTGACGTTCTCGGCCCTGATGCACCTGGTCGCACGCCAGGGGGCACTCGAGCGCTTCGCCACCCACGTCCGCGTCCCGCGCGCCGAGCTGGACCGACACTTCGCCGAGGGCCACGAGTCGCCGCTGACCGTCCTCGTGCCGAGCTACGCCGAGGAGCCCGAGGTCGTCGCCACCACGCTGTGGTCCGCCGCCCTGCAGGAGTACCCCAACCTCCGCATCGTGCTGCTCGTCGACGACTCGCCGTTCCCGACCGACCCGGAGACCGCCGCGAAGCTCGACCGCACCCGCGCCGTCGCCGACTCGATCCAGACGCAGCTGGCCGCACCGTCGCGCCGGTTCCAGGAGGCCCTGTTCGCCGCCGAGTTCGAGGCGGACGACGCACCGCAGGCCTCCGTGGAGGCCGTGCGCACCCTGGCCGAGCACCACCGCTGGGCAGACGCCTGGCTCCGGCGCCACGCCCGTGAACACGGCGTCGCCGACCACGTCGACCAGTTCTTCACCGACCAGGTCCTCGTCGGCCTGGCGGACGAGTTCCGCCTGACGGCCGAGGCCCTCGACGCCGCGATCGCCGACGCCGGCACCGCCCGGACGACCGACGTCACCTCGGCCCGCGCGGTCGAGCTGCAGCGTCGCCTGGCCTGGACCTTCACCGCCGAGATCACCACGTTCGAGCGGAAGCGCTACGCGAACCTCTCGCACGAGGCGAACAAGGCGATGAACCTCAACTCGTACATCGGCCTGCTCGGCGGCGCCTACCGCCACGAGGGGACCGCGTCCGGAACCGTCCTCCGCGCCGTCACCGACCCGGCCGACGCCGACCTGGTCGTCCCGGCGTCCGACTACGTCCTGACGCTCGACGCCGACTCGGTGCTGCTCCGCGACTACTGCCTGCGCCTGGTCTACTTCCTCGAGCAGCCCGAGAACGAGCGCGTCGCCGTCACCCAGACGCCGTACTCGTCGTTCCGCGGCGCCGCGACCCGCATCGAGCGGCTCGCCGGTGCCACGACCGACATCCAGCACATCCTGCACCAGGGCATGTCGAAGTACGGCGCCACCTTCTGGGTCGGCGCGAACGCGGTCATCCGCACCCGGGCCCTCCGCGACATCGAGGAGACCGAGACCGTCGGCGGCTTCGAGGTGAAGCGCTACGTGCAGGACCGCACCGTCATCGAGGACACCGAGTCGAGCGTCGACCTCGGCATGCACGGCTGGACGCTCGTCAACTACCCGGAGCGCCTGTCCTACAGCGCCACCCCGCCGGACTTCGGCTCCCTGATCGTGCAGCGGCGACGCTGGGCGAACGGCGGCCTGCTCATCCTGCCGAAGTACATCCGCCAGGTGCGCGAGCGCCGGGCCCGCGGGGAGCGCGTCAGCGTCGTCGAGATGGCGCTCCGCGTCAACTACATGGCGTCGATCGCCTGGGGCTCGCTCGGCCTGATCTTCCTGCTGGCCTACCCGTACGACTCCCGCCTGCTCAGCCCGATGGTGCTGCTCGCGGCGCTGCCGTACTTCTGGCTCTTCTCGAGCGACCTGCGGTACTGCGGGTACAAGCGCACCGACATCCTGCGCATCTACGGGTTCAACCTCGTCCTCATGCCGGTGAACGTGGCCGGCGTGCTGAAGAGCGTGCAGCAGGCCCTCACCGCGAAGAAGATCCCGTTCGCCCGGACGCCGAAGGTCAAGGACCGCACCGCCTCGCCGGCGCTCTACGTCCTGGCCCCCTACGCGATGGTCGCCTTCTCGGTCTTCACCTTCGTGCGGGACTTCGGTGCGCAGAACTGGGGCAACGCGGTGTTCGCCGCGTTCAACGCCCTGCTCGCCCTGTACGCGATCACCGCCTACATCGGGCTCTGGAACTCCGTCGTCGACGTCTTCATCTGGGCGACGAAGTGGATGTTCTACGACCCGTCCGCCCGCGCCGCACGCCGTGCCGCCCGCAAGGACGACCGCGCCACCGCGAAGGCGGTCCGACGCGGACTCGTGCCGGAGGCCGTCCCCGCGACCGAGGACTGGCGCTCGGTGCTCTACTTCGGCCAGCGCGGCACCACCATCCCCGAGCACCTCGGGACCGACCACGTCGGGACCACCCACCAGATCGGGACCGGCGCCGCCGGTGCCCAGCGCGGCACCGCCGTGCAGCACGACGAGAAGACGGCGGCCTGAGCATGAGCACCACACGACGACTCTCCCCGGTCCGGGTCACCCTGGCCGCCGTGGTCGCCCTCGCGGTCGTCGCCGGCGGGTACGTCGGCGTCGACCGGTGGCAGAGCGCTCAGGCGTCCGAGACGGTCAAGCCCTGGTTCGCCGCGTACACCGACGTCACCGTCACGCCGACGTTCCCGTTCGAGGACGTCAAGTCCGCGAAGGGCCGCGACGTCATGCTGTCCTTCGTGGTGGCCGACCACGACCAGGCCTGCACGCCGACCTGGGGTGCCGCCTACGGCCTCCAGGAGGCGGGGGACCAGCTCGACCTGGACCGCCGCATCGCCCGGCTCGAGCAGCAGAAGGGTGCCGTCGGTGTGTCCTTCGGCGGCCTGGCGAACGACGAGCTCGCCTCCACGTGCACCGACCCGGGCAAGCTCGTGTCGGCGTACCAGCGCGTCGTCAAGCGCTACGACGTCTCCACCGTCGACTTCGACATCGAGAGCGACGACCTGACCAAGGTCGACGCCGGCAAGCGCCGCGCCCGGGCCGTCGCCGCCCTGCAGGAGGAGCGCCGCGGTGCCGGACACCCGCTCGCCGTGTGGCTGACGCTGCCCGCCGCGCCTGGCGGGCTGACCGCCGACGGCACCCGTGCGGTGTCGCAGTTCCTGCACGCCGGGGTCGACCTGGCCGGCGTGAACGCGATGACGATGGACTACGGCGACAGCATGGGCTCCAGCCAGAGCATGTCGTCGGCGTCGATCGAGACCCTGCAGCAGGTGCACCGCCAGCTCGGCATCCTGTACACCCGTGCCGGCACCCCGCTCAGCGACCGCACGCTCTGGCACAAGGTCGGCGCAACCCCGATGATCGGGCAGAACGACGTGCAGGACGAGGTCTTCACCATGTCCGACGCGGCGAAGCTCAACGCCTGGGCCCGCCAGACCGGTCTCGGCCGGATGTCGATGTGGTCACTCAACCGCGACACCACCTGCGGCTCGAACTACGTCAACCTGTCCACCGTGTCGAACTCGTGCTCCGGCGTCGACCAGGACGGCAAGCTGTTCGCCGACGTGCTCGGCAAGGGGTTCGGCGGTGGCATCGTCGCGGCGTCCGGTGACGTGACGACGGCCGAGCCGTCCTCGACCACGCAGCCGTCCGACGACCCGTCGACGAGCCCGTACCCGGTCTGGGACAAGGACTCGGCCTACCTCGAGGGCACCAAGATCGTCTGGCACCGCAACGTCTACGAGGCCAAGTGGTGGACCTCGGGCGACCTGCCGGACGACGCCGTGCTCAGCTCCTACGAGACGCCGTGGCAGCTCGTCGGCCCGGTGCTGCCGGGGGAGAAGCCCGTCGCCGCCGTCAGCCTGCCGTCCGGCACCTACCCGGCCTGGTCGGGCACCACGCGCTACGACACCGGCGACCGGGTCCTGTTCGACGGCACGCCGTACCAGGCGAAGTGGTGGAACACCGGCGACAGCCCGGAGGCCTCCACGAGCGACCCCGACGGCTCGCCCTGGACGCGGCTGAAGGACGGCGAGGTGCAGGAGATCCTGCACGACGTGCAGTCCGGCAAGGCGGCGCCGTCCGGCGCCGGTCACTGACCGCAGACGCGCCGGAACGCCCTGGCCCACGGGTCGGACGGGAGGCTCCCCACCAGCTGGTGGGGAGCCTCCCGTCGCGTCCGTGGGTACTGCCGGGCGCCCCCTGTGGACGGGGCTCTCGCCGAGTGCGTCGTTTCCGATACGCTGGACGACCAAGAGGAGGAGGTCCACGATGCCAGATCCAGTGGTCCCGCAGCCGGGACGCCCGGAAGAGCGGCTGGTCGACACCACGCTGACCTTCAGCATGGAGAACGCCGCGGCGCTCACGCCCGAGGCCGGAGTCACAGCGGAAGAACGCGACGCGATCTCGGCGCTGCCGTCGGGCTCGGCGTTGCTCGTCGTCCGTCGCGGTCCGAACGTCGGTGCGCGGTTCCTCCTCGACTCCGACGTCACGACGGCCGGCCGACACCCCGACGCCAGCATCTTCCTCGACGACGTGACGGTGTCGCGCAAGCACGCCGACTTCATCCGTCGCGGCACGTCGTTCAGCGTGAAGGACCTCGGCTCGCTGAACGGGACGTACTTCGACGGTGTCCGCATCGACGAAGCCCTGCTCGTCGACGGCTCCGAAGTGCAGGTCGGCAAGTTCCGGCTGACGTTCTACGCCTCCCGGGTCGACCTGGCGCGCCTGGCGAACGCGTAGTGGCACCCCGCTCCGCTGCGGCGCGGGCGGTGTCCCCGGCGCCGGACCTGCTCACGATCGGGCAGGTCCTCGCGCGTCTCAAGCCGGAGTTCCCCGACCTGTCGAGCTCCAAGCTGCGCTTCCTCGAGGAGCGCGAGCTCGTCACGCCGATCCGCACCCAGAGCGGCTACCGGAAGTTCTCGCCGGCCGACGTCGACCGGCTGCGCATCGTGCTCGGTCTGCAGCGCGACCACTACCTGCCGCTCAAGGTCATCAAGGACTACCTCGCCGACCTCGACGCCGGACGCGAACCGACCCTCCCGGGTGGCGGGGACGCCCCACGGCCGTCGATGCTCGGACGGGAACGGCGGTACTCGCGCGACGAGCTCCAGCGTGCGGCCGGTGCGTCCCCGATGCTCGTCGGCGACGCGGTGTCGGCCTCGCTCATCCCGGCGTCCGACACCTACGGCGAGGACTCGGTCGGCGTCCTGAAGGCCCTGGTCGAGCTGCAGCGTTCCGGCATCGAACCCCGGCACCTCCGGACCTTCCGCAGCACCGCCGAGCGCGAGGTCGGTCTCATCGAGTCCGCGCTCATGCCGGTGTCCCGCCGCGGCGACGCCACGTCCCGCGCGAAGGCCCTCGAACTCGCCCGGGAGATCGCCGGACACCTCGAGGTCATCCGTTCGTCACTCATCCGCGCGGCCATCGGTCGGCTCGACTCGTGAGCGGCCCGGGCGGGTCGGACCCTCGACGGCGGTCGGTGTCGGGGCATATCCTCGACACGCCGGACGCGCCGGTGCGGATGTCCCGCCTCCACGCCGCCCGACTCGCTACCGTGGACCTCGGAACAACTCTCAACCCGCTGTTGAAGCTTCGGGTGGGAGCTCGATCGTCGTGGAAGGCAAGCTGATGAGTGGGAACGATGTCCCCGGTACCCCGTCTGACATGACGCGGTACGACCTCGGGCTGCTCTTCACCGACGGCCTGCCCGAGCACGACGAGCAGAACGGCTACCGCGGCACCGTCGCCGCGAAGGCAGCCGGCATCAGCTACCGCCAGCTCGACTACTGGGCCCGGACCGAACTCGTGCAGCCGACGATCCGCGGCGCTGCCGGCTCCGGCTCGCAGCGGCTCTACGGCTTCCGCGACATCCTGGTCCTCAAGCTCGTGAAGCGCCTGCTCGACACCGGCATCTCGTTGCAGCAGATCCGCACCGCGGTGAACCAGCTCCGCGAGGCCGGCGTCAGCGACCTGGCCCAGACGACCCTGATGTCCGACGGGGCCTCGGTGTACCTGTGCACCTCCGACGACGAGGTCATCGACCTGGTCTCCCGCGGGCAGGGCGTCTTCGGCATCGCCGTGGGCAAGGTCCTGCGCGAGGTCGAGTCCTCCCTGGTCGAGCTCGACGCCACCCCGGCCGAGGACCCGAGCGACGAGCTCGCGGCGCGCCGGGCGACCCGCGCGTCCTGACCGTCCTGACGGCCGCGCCCCGAGCCTCCCGGCCCGCGCGTGTGCGCACCCGCGCCGGCTGCCGCCGCGCCGCGTGCCCTCCGCCGAGCGGTCACGAATCGTCGCTCTGACGTCTCCCAGCCGACACTTCGTGACCGCTCGGCGGAACTGAGCGGGGTGTCTCGGCCGCTCGGGGCCGCCCGGGGCCGCCCACCCGGGCCACCAACCGGCCGCCCGCCGGGTACGGCACCCCCGCGTCACTCCGCCGAGCGGTCACGAATCGTCGCTCTGACGTCTCCCAGCCGACACTTCGTGACCGCTCGGCGGAACTGAGCGGGGTGTCTCGACCAGTCGGGGCCGCCCGTTCGGGCCACCACTCGGCCGCCCGCCGGGCACGACACCCCCGCGTCCCTCCGCCGAGCGGTCACGAATCGTCGCTCTGACGCGTCCCAACCGACACTTCGTGACCGCTCGGCGCAACTGAGCGGGGTGTCTCGGCCGCTCGGGGCCGCCCGTTCGGGCCACGGCCCGGCCTCTCGCCGGACACGACACCCCCGCGTCCCTCCGCCGAGCGGTCACGAATCGTCGCTCTGAAGCGTCCCAGCTGACACTTCGTGACCGCTCGGCGGAACTGAGCGGGGTGTCTCGGCCGCTCGGGGCCGCCGGCGGACGCGCACCCGGGAACGAAGAAGGGCCGCCCGCGGGCGACCCTCCGAGTGACGAACGCGCGTCAGGCGATCGCGCCCGCGCCGTCCGCGTACGGCCCGATCTTGCCCGTGCGCATGATCCGCTCGAGCAGCTGGTCGAAGTTCCGCGCCATCTCCTGCGCCGACTCGCCCGGCCAGACGTGCAGAGGCTTCGCGGCACCCTGCGCCTGCTGCAGCGAGGTGCGCTCCGGCAGCTGCGGCGAGAGCACGAGCGGCCCGAACATGTCGCGGAGCTCCTTGATGCGGAACTGGTGCTCGAGCGACTGCACGCGGGCGCGGTTCACGATGATGCCGAGGGGCTGGAGGCGCGGCGAGAGACCACGACGGATCTCCTCGATCGCACGCAGGGCACGGTCGGCGGCGGCGACGGAGAACAGGCCGGGCTCGGTGACGACGGTGACGCGGTCGGACGCTGCCCACGCGGTGCGGGTCAGGGCGTTCAGCGACGGGGCGCAGTCGATGAGGACCAGGTCGTAGTCGGCCTCGACGTTCGCCAGGGCCTCCTCGAGCTTCCAGATGTCGCGGATCGACGGGTGCGGCCCGTCGAAGTTGATGGCCGACGGGGACCCGACCATGACGTCGACCTTGCCCTGGGAGCCCTTCGTCCAGCCGGACGGCGCGATGGCCTGGCGGACGATCTTCTCCTTCGGGTTCTCGAGGACGTCGGCCACGTTGAGGTGGCCGGTCAGGTTGATGTCGAGGCCCGTGGAGACGTCCGACTGCGGGTCGAGGTCCACCACGAGGGTGCGCAGACCCTTGGCGAACGCCGCCGACGTCAGGCCGAGGGTCACGGTCGTCTTGCCGACACCACCCTTGAGGGAGCTCACGCTGAGTACATGCACGATGAGCAACGTTACCGCCAGTAAGGTTGTGAGACCTCAACCCGGGCTGAAAGGGACCTCGTGTTCACCAAGATCCTGGTCGCGAACCGTGGCGAGATCGCCATCCGAGCCTTCCGCGCAGCGTACGAGCTCGGTGCCCGGACCGTGGCGGTCTACCCGTACGAAGACCGCAACTCCCTGCACCGGTTGAAGGCCGACGAGGCCTACTTGATCGGCGAACGCGGGCATCCGGTGCGCGCCTACCTGGACGTCTCGGAGATCATCCGTGTCGCCCGCGAGTCGGGGGCGGACGCGATCTACCCGGGCTACGGCTTCCTGTCCGAGAACCCGGAGCTCGCGGCCGCTGCCGCCGCGGCCGGCATCACCTTCATCGGCCCGGGCGAGCACGTGCTCGAGATGGCCGGCAACAAGGTGACGGCGAAGGAGCACGCCATCGCCGCGGGTGTCCCGGTGCTCGCGAGCACCCCGGCCAGTCGGGACGTCGACGAGCTCGTCGCGGGCGCCGAGGCGATCGGCTTCCCGGTGTTCGCGAAGGCCGTCGCCGGTGGTGGCGGTCGTGGCATGCGCCGCGTGGAGACCCCCGCCGAGCTCCGGCCGGCCCTCGAAGAGGCGATGCGGGAGGCCGACAGTGCGTTCGGCGACCCGACGATGTTCCTCGAGATGGCGGTGCTCCGGCCGCGCCACATCGAGGTCCAGATCCTCGCCGACGCCACCCATACTGACGCGGGCACGATCCACCTGTTCGAGCGGGACTGCTCGGTGCAGCGCCGCAACCAGAAGGTCGTCGAGATCGCGCCGGCGCCGAACCTGGACCCCGCGGTCGCCGCCGCACTGCACCGCGACGCCGTGGCCTTCGCCCGGTCGATCGGGTACGTCAACGCCGGCACGGTCGAGTTCCTGCTCGACACCGTGGGCGAGCGCGCCGGGCAGCACGTCTTCATCGAGATGAACCCGCGCATCCAGGTCGAGCACACCGTGACCGAAGAGGTCACCGACGTCGACCTCGTGCAGTCGCAGATGCGGATCGCGGCGGGGGAGACCCTCGCCGACCTCGGCCTGTCGCAGGACACGGTCTCGGTTCACGGTGCCGCGCTGCAGACCCGCATCACGACCGAGGACCCGACCCAGGGCTTCCGCCCGGACACCGGCCGGATCACCACCTACCGCAGCCCCGGCGGCGCGGGCGTGCGACTCGACGGCGGCACGGTCGCCACCGGTGCGCAGATCAGCCCGCACTTCGACTCGATGCTCGCGAAGATGACGTGCCGCGGTCGGGACTTCCCCGCGGCCGTCGCCCGCGCGCGTCGTGCCCTCGCCGAGTTCCGGATCCGCGGCGTGAGCACGAACATCCCGTTCCTGCAGGCCGTGCTCGAGGACCCGGACTTCGCCCGCGGTGACGTCTCCACGGCGTTCATCGGTGAGCGTCCGCAGCTCTTCGACGGCCACGTCTCGAAGGACCGCGGCACGAAGGTCCTCAACTGGCTGGCCGACGTCACGGTGAACAAGCCGAACGGCTCGCCCGCCGCGCACGTCGTCGACCCGGCACTCAAGCTGCCGGCCGCCGACCTCACCGCCCCGGCACCCGAGGGACAGCGCGACCTGCTGCTCCGCGTCGGCCCCGCCGAGTGGGCCCGGTCGCTCCGCGCGCAGACCGCCCTGGCCGTCACCGAGACCACGATGCGGGACGCGCACCAGTCGCTCCTCGCCACGCGGGTCCGCACGAAGGACCTCGTCGCGGTCGCCCCCTACGTCGCCCGGCTCACCCCGCAGCTGCTCAGCGTCGAGGCGTGGGGCGGTGCGACCTACGACGTCGCCCTGCGCTTCCTCGGCGAGGACCCGTGGGAGCGTCTGACGTCGCTGCGGCAGGCGATGCCGAACATCCCGATCCAGATGCTGCTCCGCGGCCGCAACACGGTCGGCTACACGCCGTACCCGACCGAGGTGACCGACGCGTTCGTCGCCGAGGCCGCCGCGACCGGCGTCGACGTGTTCCGGGTCTTCGACGCGCTCAACGACGTCAGTCAGCTGCGTCCCGCCCTGGAGGCCGTGCTCGCCACCGGCACGGCCGTCGCGGAGGCCGCGCTCTGCTACACGGGCGACCTCCTGGACCCGGCCGAGGACCTCTACACGCTCGACTACTACCTGCGGCTCGCCGAGCAGATGGTGGACGCCGGTGCGCACGTCATCGGCATCAAGGACATGGCCGGGCTCCTCCGTGCGGGTGCGGCCGAGAAGCTGGTCGCCGCGCTGCGCGAGCGCTTCGACCAGCCGGTGCACGTGCACACCCACGACACCGCCGGTGGGCAGCTCGCGACGCTGCTGGCGGCCTCCCGAGCCGGTGCGGACGCGGTCGACGTGGCCGCGGCACCGATGGCGGGGACCACCAGCCAGCCGAGCATGTCGGCCCTGGTGGCGGCGCTCGCGCACACCGAGCGGGACACCGGCATCGACCTCGGCGCCGTCGGCGACCTCGAGCCGTACTGGGAGGCCGTCCGCCGTGTCTACGCACCGTTCGAGTCCGGGCTCGCCGGCCCGACCGGCCGCGTGTACAAGCACGAGATCCCCGGCGGACAGCTGTCGAACCTCCGGCAGCAGGCCATCGCGCTCGGCCTCGGGGACCGCTTCGAGCAGGTCGAGGACTGGTACGCCCAGGCGAACCGGATCCTCGGACGCCCGCCGAAGGTCACGCCGTCGTCGAAGGTGGTCGGCGACCTCGCCCTGCAGCTCGCAGCGGTGGACGCGGACCCGGCGGACTTCGAGCAGCACCCGGAGAAGTACGACGTGCCGGACTCGGTGATCGGCTTCATGGCGGGCGAACTCGGCGACCTGCCGGGTGGTTGGCCGGAGCCGTTCCGCTCGAAGGTCCTGGCCGGCCGCGACGTCCAGATCGCGGTCACCCCGGTGCCCGAGCACGAGCGCGCCGCCCTCGACACCCCGGGCACCGCCCGCCAGCAGGCGCTGAACCGGCTGCTGTTCGAGCAGCCGACCCGGCAGTTCCAGCAGGTCCGCGACGAGTACGGCGACCTGTCGGTGGTGCCGACCGTGGACTACCTCTACGGCCTCCGCGCCGGCGAGGAGCACGTCGTGCCGCTCGGCAAGGGCGTGAACCTGCTCGTCGGGCTCGAGGCGATCGGCGAGGTCGACGCCCGGGGCATCCGGACCGTGATGGCGACCATGAACGGACAGCTCCGGCCGGTGGCCATGCGGGACCGTTCGGTCGTCGTCGAGACC
Source organism: Curtobacterium herbarum (assembly GCF_016907335.1). NCBI lineage: Bacteria > Bacillati > Actinomycetota > Actinomycetes > Micrococcales > Microbacteriaceae > Curtobacterium > Curtobacterium herbarum. The sequence continues at coordinate 2,168,706 of NZ_JAFBBT010000001.1, read as the reverse complement.
AAGGCCGCCGAGAAGGCGGACCGGTCCGACCCGAAGCACGTCGCCGCCCCGTTCTCCGGGGTCGTGACGCTCAAGGTCGCCGTCGGTGACGTCGTCGAGGCCGGTCAGGCCGTGGCGAGCATCGAGGCGATGAAGATGGAAGCGGCCATCACGGCACCCGTCGCGGGGACCGTCGGCCGACTCGCGATCCCGGTGACCCAGCAGGTGGACGCCGGCGACCTCCTGGTGGTGCTGCAGTAACGTGACCGTCCGTCCCATCCGCCTGTTCGGCGACCCTGTCCTCCGTTCGCCCGCCGACCCGGTCCGCATCGGGTCCGACGGTGTCCGCGAGCTCGTGCAGGACCTCATCGACACCGTCAAGGAACCCGGCCGCGCCGGCGTCGCCGCGCCGCAGATCGGGGTCGGCCTCCGCGCGTTCTCGTACAACGTCGACGGCGAGGTCGGGTACGTCCTCAACCCGGAGGTCGTCGAGACCTCGGGCGAGCCCGAGCTCATGGACGAGGGCTGCCTGTCCGTGCCCGGCCTGGCGTACCCGACGAAGCGCTTCCCGTACGCCAAGGTGCGGGGTGTCGACGTCGACGGCGAACCCGTGGAGCTCGAGGGCACCGGACTGATGGCCGAGGCCCTGCAGCACGAGTGCGACCACCTGGACGGCACCGTCTACGTGATGACCCTCGACCCGGAGACCCGTCGCCAGGCACTCCGCGACATCCGCGCGCAGGACTGGTTCCACTAGCACGTCCTCGCCGCTCTGTGCAGTCCCCCGGACGCAGGACTGACGATTTCGGTGGCGCTGTGTACGGTTGCCGCGTCCGGGTCACTTCCGGGCCGACCAGGGGCAGGGGACACACCATGCAGAGGACACGTGTGACGCGACGTCGCGTCACCACCATCGCGGTCGGGGCGGCATTCGTCGCGCTCGTCGGCACCACCATCAGCGTCGTGCCGGATGCGAGGCCGGCGCAGGCCGCCACGTCGCAGCAGGTCGAGGCCCCGGACTTCGCGTCCGAGGTCTACGGCGACCCGTGGGACTACTCCAACACCGAGGACCAGAACACCGACGAGGTCGGTACGCCCACCTCGGTGAGCGCCGGCAAGCTCAAGGTCGCCCTGCGCTCCGGTGACCAGGTCTCGCTCGTGCAGACGGTCAGCGGCAGCCTGCCGTACGGACGCGACGGCGCATCGAAGCCGGTCAACGCGTCGAAGTACAAGAGCCTGTCGTTCAGCATGGACCAGCCCTTCACACGGCAGATCGGTGCCGTGTACTGGTGGACCTGCCGCGAGAAGACCTCCGCGTGCGGTGGCGGCATCACCTTCCCGGTGACCGCCGGCAGCCACGTGTACGACCTCGCGCTCTCGAAGAGCTCCGAGCTGCAGGGCAAGAAGCCCTTCAGCGGCAACATCGTGGCGCTCCGGCTCGACCCGGTCGTCCTGCCCGCCGGCAAGACCGGCTCCGCGTCGATCGACTGGGTCCGTCTGCACGGCACCGGTGGTTCGCGTGCCGCCTACCCGCCGGGGACCTACGGCGGCATCACCGTCGCCCCGCGGCCCCGTCCGGTCGTCGACTCGCCGAACCCGTCGCAGGGCGTCGACCTCGCGACGCGGCAGCGTGGCAAGCCGTGGGTCTTCACCTCGCCGGACGCCATGCAGGGCATCGGCGTCAAGTACGCCACGATCCTCGGGTACAACAACGCCGGCGTGACGGCGCGCAACTCCGGGCAGTACCCCGGCGACTCGCAGCTCTCGCTCCCGGTGTCGCGCTTCGCGGCGAGCACTTACCACAACCTGTCGATCGAGTACACGTACGACGGCTCGTACTCGTTGAAGTCGACCGCCGGCGGCGGCAAGATGGCGCGGCTCATCTGGTTCGATCCGTCCTCGACCGTCCCGCAGATCGGGAACGACATCCTCACCTACTCGCACGGCAACGCGCGAGAGATCCGGCTCGACCTCAACGCGCAGAACGACCTCGACGAGGACGCCCTCAACCCGAAGCTCGGCTGGGCCGGGCGCACCGTGTCCGCCCTGCGCTTCGACCCGAACGAGGACCCGGGCGCGCTCACCTGGCACCTGCGTGCGCTGCATCTCCGGGCCGACCCCACGGCGGTCGGGTCGACGACCATCACGTTCCACGACGCCGCCTGGGTCGCGGGCACCACGGCGACGGTCTTCGTCGCCGGTGGCGGCTCGAACACGTGGAGGCCGATCGCCGACGACATCGCCGTGAAGAAGGGCTCCAACTCCGTGCCGTTCTCCATCGCGAAGCTGCCGGCGTCGAAGTACCGCGTGAAGGTGACGATCACCCACCCGGGTGTCGCGAGTGCCGTCGGCATGGCCAGCTCCACCATCACCATGCGGCGCTGACCGACCCGGATCCGGACGCCCCCGCGGGCGGTCGGCGTGCTCCCCACTCGGGACGCCGTCGCCGCCCGCGGGGGCGTGCCTGTTGCCCGTGGGGGACGTTGTGTCTGCTCGTGGGGGACACCTGCCGCCCTGACGGGTGACACCCCAACGCGGGATTGTCGTCACATGCCGACGAAGCGGTACCGTGTCCCGGTCGGTCTTCCCGCCGACACGGTCTCCCACCTCCCAGGACCCATGATGACACTCCACACCGACGAGCTCAGCTCGCACCGCACCCGCACCAACCGACGCCCCGAGCCGCTGCCCGCGACGACTGCCGCGACGGCCGTCCTCGAGCCGGAACAGGGCCAGGAGCCCGCCTCCGCCTGACGCGCTCGGCGCTGACGCGCTCGGCGCGGACGCGCAAGCGGACGCGCACCCGGACGACGACGACGACGTCGGCCTGCCGCAGCGACACGACCCCGGACGCACGCAGCAGACAGCACGCACGCAGCAGACCGCACGCACCTGGAGGCCCGGTGCCGGTCCACGGAACCGGCACCGGGCCTCCAGTGCGTCCTACACGTCCGGCGGTCAGCACCGGAGCACGCGGCAGCTCACCGCCGCCGGCGGCTCTCGATCACCGGCGTCGCCGTGGTCTGCACCTTCGAGCCCGAGTAGATGTACTCGATGTCCGCCGCGAAGTCCCGTAGGACGACCGACCGCTTGATCGTGAGCTTCGGCGTGAGGTGACCGGACGCCTCCGTGAGGTCCGCGTCGAGGACCGAGAAGGACCGCACCGACTCGGCACGGGAGACCCGCCCGTTCGCGGTGTCCACGGCCTCCTGGACGGCCTGCTGCACGCGCTCGTCGTGCGCGGCCTGCTGCGGCGTGAGCGCGGGGACGATGCCGCGCGCCTCGCACCAGCCGGGCAGCATGTCCCGGTCGAGCGTGACGAGGGCGGCGACGAAGGGCTTGCCCTCGCCGACGACGACGACCTGCCCGACGAGGGGGTGCTCGCGGATCGCGTCCTCGAGCGGGGCCGGTGCGACGTTCTTGCCGCTCGCGGTGACGATGAGCTCCTTCGCACGGCCGGTGACGGACAGGATCCCGTCGCCGTCCAGTCGGCCGAGGTCGCCGGTGCGGAACCAGCCGTCACGGAACGCGGCGGCGGTGGCCTCCGGGTTCTGCCAGTAGCGGTCGAAGACGTCGACGCCGCGGATCAGGATCTCCTGGTCGTCGGCGATCCGGACCTCGACGCCCGGCAGCGCACGGCCGACCGATCCGATCCGCAGTTCGGTGGCGCGGTTGACCGTCGCGGGTGCGGTCGTCTCGGTGAGCCCGTAGCCCTCGAGGATGTGCACGCCGATGGAGCGGAAGAAGTGCGACAGCCGTGGTGAGAGCGGTGCGGAGCCGCTGATGGCGTAGCGGACGCGGCCGCCGATCGCCTCGCGGAGCCTGCTGTAGACGAGCCGGTCGAACAGCCGGAAGCGCAGGGCCAGACCCAACGGGACCCGTCCGGCGGCGACGGCCTCGGAGTGCGCGACGGCGGTGGCGGCGGCAGCGCGGAAGACCCGGCCCTTGCCGCCGAGGTCGGCCTTCTGCTCCGCCGAGTTGTAGATCTTCTCGAAGACCCGGGGGACGGCGAGCAGGAAGGTCGGCTTGAAGGTCGACACCGCCCGCATCAGGTCCTTCGTGTCCGGCTCGTGCCCGACCAGGACCCCGGCCGACACCGACATCGCCGCGATGAACCGGGCGAAGACGTGGGCCATCGGGATGAACAGCAGCGTCGAGGCGTCCCCGGAGACGATCTCGGACATGGCCTCGGTCGACCCCTCGACCGTGGCGGTGAAGTTGTCGTGCCGCAGCACGCAGCCCTTCGGCCGACCCGTGGTACCCGAGGTGTAGATGATCGTGGCGTCGTCCCGCCCGGAGACGGCGGCCGTGCGGGCGTCGAGCTCGTCGTCCGCGATCCCCTCTCCGAGGCGGGCGAGGTCGTCCAGGCCACCGCCGTCGACGGTCCAGTGCTGACCGAGGTGCGGCAGGTCGTCGGCGATGCCGGCGACGCGGCGCGCGTGCTCCTCGTTCTCGACGACGATCGCCACCGACTCGGAGTCCGACAGGATGTGTCGGATCTGGTCCGGGGAGCTCGTCTCGTAGACGGGGACGGACACCAGGCCGGCGGTCCACACCGCGAAGTCGACGAGCGTCCACTCCATGCGGGTGCGGCAGAGGATCGCGACGTGTGCCCCGGGCTGCAGGCCGGCGGCGACGAAGCCCTTCGCGATCGCGCGGACCCGGGCCAGGACGTCGGCGGCCGCGATGCCGGTCCAGGTGTCGCCGGTGCGCTCGGCGAGGATCGGCCGGGCGGGGGTGAGGCGCGCACGGTCGGACAGCAGGCGCGCGGCGGAGCCGTGGTCGGGGGCGACCGGGCCGGTGTCGCGCACGGTGCCCGGCCTGGTGTCGGGCCTGGCTTCGGGCACGGCGTCGCTCGGGTGTGCAGAGCTGTCGGGCGCCGCACGGCCCACGGCTGGTGACCCGCCGGTGGGTGTGCCACCCGTGCTGGTGGACGTGGTGCGGTCGGCACGCTGATCGGTCACGGCAACTCCCTCGTTGTCCCGTTCGATGTGAGACCGCTCATCTTCGAGTCGGCTCCCGCTCAGCATAGGACGCCTCCCGGGACGTTCGGTGAGTCGTCGTCGAACCGGTAGGCTCCGTGTTCGTGCATGCCATCGGAATCGACATCGGGGGCACCAAGATCGCGGGAGCGGTCGTCACGGAGCTGGGCGAGATCCTCGCCGAGGACCGCGTCGCCACGAACGCTGCGGACCCGATCGCCATGCTCGACGACGTCGTGTCGATGGTCGAGCGCCTCAGACTCCAGCACCAGGTGGGTGCGGTGGGGGTCGCCGCCCCCGGGTTCATCGACGCCTCGCAGTCGATCGTGTACTACACGCCGAACATCCGCTGGCGGAACGAGCCCCTGCGCCAGAAGCTCCAGGAGCGTCTGGGCGACCTGCACATCACCGTCGACAACGACGCGAACGCCGCCGGGTGGGCCGAGTTCCGCTTCGGTGCCGGTCGGCTCGTGTCCGACATGACCATGCTCACCATCGGCACCGGGGTCGGCGGCGCGATCGTCACCGAGGACCGGCTGTTCCGTGGCGGCTTCGGCACCGGCGGCGAGATCGGCCACCTGCGCATCGTCCCGAACGGCCTACCCTGCGGCTGCGGTGCCCGCGGCTGCATCGAGCAGTACGGCTCCGGTCGCGCGCTGCAGCGGATGGCGAACGACGTCGCGGACGCCGGCGGCATCGGTGTCGCCCTGGCCGAGGCACGCGACGCCAACGGCGGTCAGCTCGACGGCGCCGTGGTCGGGGAGCTCATCCTCGCCGACGACCCGGGCGCCCTGGCGGCACTCCGGCGTCTCGGCCGCCACCTCGGCGAGGCCTGCGCGTCACTCTCGGCCGTGCTCGACCCGCAGCTGTTCGTCTTCGGTGGCGGCGTCGCCAGCGCGGGGGACCGGTTGCTCGAGCCGATCAAGCAGGCGTACCTCAACAACCTGCCGGCCCGGGGCTACCACCCGGAGCCGGACTTCGTGATCGCCGAGCTCGTCAACGACGCCGGCGTCGTCGGTGCTGCCGACCTCGCCCGCATCCACGCCCGGACCGCCTGACCGCGGCTGCCGGCACCCCGCACGGTCCGCCACACCTCCCACCCGACGGAGTCGACGATGCTCTACTGGCTGCTGAAGAACTTCGTGCTCGGCCCGCTCATCCTGACCCTGTTCCGGCCCTGGGTGGTCGGACGTGAGAACGTCCCCGCCTCCGGTCCGGTCATCTTCGCGTCGAACCACGTGTCGTTCATCGACTCGGTGATCCTGCCGGCCGTGCTCGACCGCCGGATGTCGTTCCTGGCGAAGAGCGACTACTTCACCGGACGTGGCCTGAAGGGCTGGGCGACGAAGACGTTCTTCAACGCGATCGGACAGCTGCCGATCGACCGCTCCGGCGGCAAGGCGTCGGAGGCCTCGCTCCGCACCGGCCTGCAGGTCCTGGCGCGCGGTGAGCAGCTCGGCATCTACCCCGAGGGCACCCGCAGCCCGGACGGCAAGCTCTACCGCGGCCGCACCGGCATCGCGCGGATGGTCCTGGAGGGCCGGGTCGTCGTGGTCCCGGTCGCCATGGTCGGCACGCGCGACGTGCAGCAGATCGGCCAGAAGTTCCCGAAGTTCAAGCGCGTCGGCGTCGTCTTCGGCAAGCCGCTCGACTTCTCGCGCTTCGAGGGCCTGGAGACCGACCGCTTCATCCTCCGCAGCGTCACGGACGAGATCATGCACGAGCTCCGCGGGCTGAGCCGCCAGGAGTACGAGGACGTGTACGCGACGAGCGTCAAGGAGCGGGCGACCAGCGCCCGCGAGAGCGTCATGCGCGAGCGTCGGACCGCCGCCGGACGGTAGGCTCGGACGGTCCCGCATCCGCCGGGACGCCGTCGCCCGCCGACGGCCGAGCGTGAACCAGAACACCGAGGTGCAGCCTTGTCCGAGTCGATCGACTCCCTCACCCTGCAGGATCCGGACCTGATCGCGGGGCTCGACCACTGGCGCACGCTCCCGATCAAGCAGCAGCCGACCTGGCCGGACCCCGCCGCTGCCGAAGCCGCCTCGGCCGAGATCGCCACGCTGCCGCCGCTCGTCTTCGCGGGCGAGGTCGACCAGCTCCGCGACCGCCTGGCCGCCGCCGCGTCGGGCCGTGCGTTCCTGCTGCAGGGCGGTGACTGCGCCGAGACCTTCGCCGGTGCCACTGCGGACTCGATCCGCGACCGCGTCAAGACGATCCTGCAGATGGCCGTCGTCCTCACCTACGGTGCGTCGACCCCGGTGATCAAGATGGGGCGGATGGCGGGTCAGTTCGCCAAGCCGCGCTCGAGCGACTGGGAGACCCGCGGCGACGTCACCCTGCCGGCGTACCGCGGCGACATCGTCAACGGCTACGACTTCACGCCGGAGTCCCGCCAGGCCGACCCGCGTCGTCTGGTGCAGGGCTACCACACGGCCGCGTCGACCCTGAACCTGGTCCGCGCGTTCACCCAGGGCGGCTTCGCGGACCTGCGGCAGGTGCACTCGTGGAACAAGGGCTTCGCCGCCAACCCGGCGAACGCCCGGTACGAGAACCTGGCCGCCGAGATCGACCGCGCGATCCAGTTCATGGCCGCGTGCGGTGCCGACTTCGAGGCGCTCAAGCACGTCGAGTTCTACGCCTCGCACGAGGGGCTGCTCATGGACTACGAGCGCCCGATGACCCGCATCGACTCCCGCTCCGGCCAGGCGTACGACACCTCCGGACACTTCATCTGGATCGGGGAGCGCACCCGCGACCTGGACGGCGCCCACGTCGACTTCCTGTCCCGCGTGCGGAACCCGATCGGCGTCAAGCTCGGCCCGACCACCTCGGTCGCCGACATGGAAGCCCTGATCGAGAAGCTCGACCCCGAGCGCGAGCCGGGCCGCCTGACCTTCATCACCCGCATGGGTGCCGGCAAGATCCGCGACGAGCTGCCCAAGCTGCTCGAGGCGGTCAAGGGCATGGACGCCACCCCGCTGTGGGTGACGGACCCGATGCACGGCAACGGGCTGACCACGCCGAACGGCTACAAGACCCGCCGCTTCGACGACGTCGTGGACGAGGTCCTCGGCTTCTTCGAGGTCCACCGCGCGGTCGGCACGTACCCGGGCGGCATGCACGTCGAGCTCACCGGTGACGACGTCACCGAGTGCCTCGGCGGCTCGGAGCACATCGACGAGGCCACCCTGGCGACCCGCTACGAGTCGCTCTGCGACCCGCGGTTGAACCACATGCAGTCCCTCGAGCTCGCCTTCCTGGTGGCCGAGGAGCTCCGCGCGCACCCGTCGGTCATCCGCGGCTGACGGGCAGCACCGCCTGACGGACGGGAGGCCCGACACCGGACCGGTGTCGGGCCTCCCGTCCGTCAGGCGGTCGCGCCCGTTACTGCTGGTACTCCAGAGCGATCGTGTCGCCCTTGTGGACCGTGGCACCGTCGCCCGGGTCCGTGGACGTGACCGGCAGCTTGCTCTTCCAGTCGTAGAACTGGCAGAGGATGTTCGTGCAGTCCGGGTAGCTGACCTTGAGCCCGAGCGCCTGCAGGGTCGACGTGGCCTCGTCGATGGTCTTGCCCTGCACGGACGGCAACGTGATCGGCGCCGGACCCTTCGACACGACGACGTCGACCGCGGTGCCCTTGACCGCGGGGTCGGCGGCGGGTGCGGCGGAGATGACCTGCCCGGCCGGTACCGTCTCGCTGAACTGCTCCGTCTGGCTGCCGAGCTCCAGACCGACGCCCCGCAGGGTGCTGGTGGCGTCGGCGACCGTCTTGCCGGTGACGTCCGGCACGGCGCCGAGCGAGACGGTGAGCGTGACCGGGCCCCGTTCCGGGTACTGCTCGACGGTGGTCAGGTCGACGGGCCCGGAGTCGTCGCGGCCGGTCGCGGCGATGACGGTGCCGGCCGGGACATCGGTGGAGAACTGGAACTGCGGGTCCTGCAGGTCGAAGTCGTCGTCGAGCGCGGCGCGCGCGGTGGTGGCGGACTGGCCGACGATCGCCGGCAGGGTGATCATCCGCGGGCCGCTCGAGACGACGATGCGGATCGCGGTGCCCTTGCGGACGAACCGGTCCACCGGCGGCTGGGTCGCGGTGACCAGGCCGGCGGCGATGTCCAGGTCGGGACGGCTCGTCGTGGCCTCGGCGGCGCGCAGTCCGTTGGAGGCCAGGGTCTGGCGGACCTGCGAGACGGTCTTGCCGGCGACGGCGGGGATCCGGATGTTGCCGCCCGGTCCGGGCCCGTACCAGGCGGCGATGCCGGCGCCGACGAGGGCCAGGACGAGCACGACGACCAGGGCGATCCAGCCGCGCTTGCGGCGCTTGGCGGACTTGTCGGCCAGACGCTGACCGGCCGGCGACAGGGCCGCGGTGACGGCGCCGGTCCGTCGGGGGCCGGGTGCGTTCCGGGGCCGAGGCGGCGTCTCCTGCGTGCCCCGGCGGTCCAGGACCGTCGTGTCGTGCTCGCTGGCGTCCTCGATGTCGTCGCCGAACCCGGCAGCCCCGGCGCTGCCGCCGGACGGGAGGATCGCGGTCGCGTTCTCGGGGCGCAGCACGGCGGTCCGGTACTGGCCGGTCGCGCGCTGCTGCACGCCCGCCATGTGGTCGAGCATCTCGCGGGCGTCGAGGGGACGGTCGCGCGGGTCGCGCGCCGTGGCCCAGGCGACGAGCTCGTCGAGCTCCGCCGGGACGCTCGGCAGCGCGGCGCTCGGTGCGGGGACCGTGTCGTTCGCGTGCTGGTAGGCGATCTGCATCGGCTGCTCGCCCTTGTAGGGCTGCTCGCCGGTGAGCATCTCGTAGAGCATGATGCCGAGCGCGTAGATGTCACTGCGCGAGTCGGCGGCGCCGCGGGTGACGAGTTCGGGGGAGAGGTACGCGATCGTGCCGAGCAGCGCGGCCCCGGTTGCGGTGTTCGCGGTCGTCGCCCGGGCCAGGCCGAAGTCGCCGAGCTTGATGCGCCCGTCGTCGGCGAGCAGGACGTTCTCGGGCTTGAGGTCGCGGTGCACGATGCCGGCGCGGTGGGCCGAGGCCAGGCCGGCGAGCACGGCGCGGAGGATGTCCGTCGCCTGCTCGGGCGTCAGCGCGCGGTGTTCGTGGAGCAGGTCGCGGAGCGTGATGCCCGGGATGTACTCCATCACGATGTAGACGCAGTCGTCCTCGGCGCCCTGGTCGTAGACGCCGACCAGGTTCGGGTGCGACAGTCGGGCGGCCGAACGGGCCTCCTGGATGAAGCGTTCCCGGAAGGCCTGGTCGTCGGCCAGGTGCCCGTGCATGATCTTCACCGCGACACGACGTTCCAGGCGCACGTCGGTCGCCAGGTACACGGTCGCCATGCCGCCGCGCGCGATCCGGGATCGGACGCGGTACCGCTGATCGATCATGCGACCGATCATCGGGTCCGTGGCGGCGTTCGTGGTCATCTGCGGCATTCTACGAATCCGGACGGGGATGACCGGCACCGGCGCACCGGTCGTTACACGATCTCGACCGGAGGGATGACCCGGCGGTGCGGACCAGGCCGGCGGTGCGGACCAGGAGGGGACGCCGGGTGGGCCCGACGGGGGTCAGCGCGAGCAGGTCAGCGCGAGGAGGTCAGCGTGCGGGGCTCAGAGCGAGCGGAGCCACGCGTGCGCGGACTGCTCCCACTGCGCGTACGCCTTCGGGTACGCGGAGCGCTGGACGGCCTGCGCCGCCTCGGTCACGCTCATCGACGACCAGCCCGGGATGTCGAGCAGGCCGGCGGTGACGCCGGGGTTCGGGTTGCGCGAGCCGCCGAAGAACAGCTCGGACGCGTAGACCGTGTCCTGCAGCTGGGCGGGCGTGCCCCAGCCCTGGCTCGGACGCTGCTGGAACAGGCCGACGGAGTCGCGGTCGCCGTGTGCCAGGTTCCGCAGGTTCGACTCCTGCATCGCGGTGGCGAGCGCGATGACGAGGCCGCGGTCCGAGACGCCGAGCGACCGGCCGACCCGGACGATCGTCGCGGCGTTCGCGCGCTGCTCGCTGGAGAGCGAGGGGCCGCTGGCGGGCAGGACGAGGGTGCTGCCGGCGTAGATCGTGCTCGTGTAGGTCAGGCCGTTCGCCGCCAGGAGCGACGACACCGAGACGCCGTGCGTGGTCGCGACCGAGAGGATGGTGTCGCCGTTGCCGACCGTCACCGAGCCGGCGCGGCGGACGGTGGCGCTCGTGGTGGGCGCGGCACTCGAGGTGGCGGGTCCGGCGGTCGTGGCCGTCTTCGTGGTGCTGGACTGCCCGGCCGGGACGCGGAGCGACTGCCCGGGGTAGATGACGCTGCGCTGCGAGAGCTCGTTGGCGGTGAGGAGCGCGGCGGTGGAGACGCCGACCTTCGCCGCGATGCCGGAGACGGTGTCGCCCTGCTTGACGTGGTAGCTGGCGGTCGTTGTGCTCGTGGTGACCGCACCGCCGACCGGGGTCGAGGCGAGGCGCAGCGTCTGGCCGGCGTGGATGATCGTGTTCCAGCCGAGGCCGTTGCGGACCAGGATCTCCTGCGCGGACAAGCCGTAGCGGGCGGCGATGGCGGAGACGGTGTCGCCCTGGCGCACGGTGTACGTGGTGGGCGCCGCGGTGCGGGTGGCGGCGACCGTCGTGACGTCGGGCTGCTGCTGGCGGGCGACGGCGGTGCCGAAGACCGGGCCGGAGCCGAGGTTCCGGTCCTCGTCGACGTGCCGGCGGTTCGAGTCGTCGTCGTGACGCTGCTCGATGTGGGCGATCGGTCCGGTCAGGCCGGCCGTCACCGCGATCGTGCCGGCGAGGACGATCGGCATCGTCGCGAAGCGCGACGAGCGGAGGCGTCGGGCTGCCTCGTCGGGGGTCGTGTCCCTGTCCACGGTCGTTCTCCTGTCTCCGCACGTCGTCGGCACGGGGTGGGTCTGTCGGCCGTGTGTGCACGTACACGGCACACACAGGTGATCACACGCTGACACGCTGTGATTCCCAAGTCAACCAGAGCGCCGAAAGTTGCGCTCGTGACTGGTGTGACTCGTGTTACCAGTGTGACTCGATTGCACGGGATCCGCCGGGTTCTGGGCGCTCGAGGTGCCCGGTGCTGCGCGGGCGTGCCCGGCTCTGGCACGATGGGACCCGTGAGTGCTGCCCTTCCCGGAGACGACGCCCTGTCCGAACGCTGGTTGACCGTGCCCGACCTGGTCGACCTGCTGGGGGTGAGCCCCGGCCGCGTCCATCGCCTGTTCGAGGAGCGGACCCTGCTGCCGGCCCGCGTCGGCGGTGTCCTCCGTGTCCCGTCCGAGTTCCTCGACGACACCGAGCCGCTGCCCTCGCTGCGCGGCACCCTGATCGTCCTCGGCGACAACGGGCTCACCGACGACGAGGCCGTCCGGTGGATGCTCACCGAGGACGACGCGATGGGGACGACGCCGATCGCCGCCCTCCGTGCGAACCGGAAGGCCGAGGTCCGGCGCGCGGCGCAGTCGCTGCTCTAGCGTCGCGCTCGTCGCGCGTGCGACGCGCGCGATGACGGACGGGAGGCCCGGTACCAGCTGGTACCGGGCCTCCCGTCCGTCAGGGGGTGCGCGGGTCAGGCCGAGCGGCGGCTGACCGTGTCCGCGAGCGAGGCGAGCTGCTCACGGGCCGACGGCGTCAGCGGCGACGCGTCGAGCGCGGCCTTGGCCCGCTGGACGTGCCGCTCGATGGACCGCTCGACCGCGCTGACCGCACCGGAGTCGGTGAGGGTGGCGCGGAGCATCTGCACCTGGTCGTCGTCGAGGTCCGGGTCACCGAGCAACTCGTCGAGCAGCTGGCGGGCCCCGACCGGCAGGGACTTGCGGGCGGTGGCGACGAGGACGGTGCGCTTGCCCTCGCGGAGGTCGTCGCCGGCGGGCTTGCCGGTGACCTCCGGGTCGCCGAACACGCCGAGCATGTCGTCACGCAGCTGGTATGCCACGCCGAGGGGCAGGCCGAAGGACCGGAGTCCGTCGAGCTGGCTCTCGCTGGCTCCGGCGATGAGCGCCCCGATGAGCAGCGGCGCCTCGACCGAGTACTTGGCGGACTTGAAGACGATGACGCGCTGGGCCCGGACGAGCTGTTCGGCGTCGTCGACGGTCGGCCAGGCGGTCTCCTCGTGGATGTCGAGGTACTGACCGGCGGTGACCTCGAGCCGCATCGTGTGGAACTCCTGCCGCACGATTCGGGCGCGCACCGGGTCGAGCAGCGCGAGGGCCTCGTCGAAGAGGGAGTCGCTGAGCGACAGGAGCATGTCACCGAGGAGCAGTGCGGCGTTCGTGCCGAAGAGCGCACGGTCCCCGACCCAGCCGGACTCGGCGTGCTGGGACTCGAAGCGGCGGTGCGCTGCCGGACGCCCGCGACGGGTGTCCGAGCGGTCCATGATGTCGTCGTGCACCAGGGCCGCGGCGTGGAAGACCTCGAGCGCGGCGGCCGCGGTGACGATGGCCTCGGCGGTGGTCTGCCGGGCACCTTCCGACAGCGGGTCGAACGAGCCGGAGCGCCCCGCGACCGACTGCCAGCCCCAGTAGCAGAACAGCGCCCGGAAGCGCTTCCCGCCGGACAGCAGGTCTCGGGCGAACGTGTCGAAGGAGACCAGGTCGGGACTGATCGCCGCGAGGCGGTCGCGCTGCTCGTCGAGAGCCCGATCGATCCGCGCCGAGACGAGGTCCACTAATCGCGTACTCTCAGCCACGGTCCTTACCTTAGTGGGTGGTCCGGTCGTAAGATCGATCCACCCCTTCCACCGCGTCGATCCCAGGAACCAGAGGGAACCAAGATGCCACTCTCGGAGCAAGAGCAGCGCCTCCTCGAAGAGATGGAGCGGAGCCTCTACCAGAACGACTCCGACTTCGTGGCGCGCGTCACTCGCCGCCAGGGCCGTCCGACGTACACCGCCATCACGATCGGTGTCCTGATCGGACTCGTCGGCGTCGGTGTGATCGTCCTCGGGCTCGTCATCAAGCAGCCCCTCATCGGTGTGCTCGGCTTCGTCGTGATGCTGGCCGGGGTGCTCTTCGCCCTCCGCCCCGGCGGTCGGACCGCCACCGCCCGTCCGGCGCGCGGTGCGTCCGCCCGACCCGCCCGCGGCGGTGCCCGCCCGGCTCGCGGTTCCGGCGGCGGTTCCTTCATCGACCGGATGAACGAGCGCTGGGACAAGCGCAACCAGCAGGACTAGCTCCTCCACATCCCTCCACGGGGTCGGCCTTCCCAGGCCGGCCCCGTTTTTTCGTGCCCGGCGGGCCGCCGGGGAGGGCTGAACACCGGTGTTCGTCGGTCGCGCCGCTCCACGACGCGGCGTGACCGACGAACACCGGTGTTCTGCGCGCCCGGAACCCTCCACTGCGCTCCACCCGGACGGGAGGCCCGTGGTTGCGCGGATCGGGCGGCCCACGGCGGCGCGCGGGTGCCCCCAGAAGGGGTGTCGGAGGCTGAGAGTGGGGCAACAGAGCAGCGAAGTGGAGGGAAGTGGAGTAGCGTGGGGCGAGACGAAGACCAGTGGAGCTGACGGGAGGCCCCGAGTGCTGCTCGGTACCCATGCCCCGAAGCTCGACGAGAAGGGTCGCGTGATCCTGCCCGCCAAGTTCCGGGACGAACTCTCCGGCGGTCTCGTCATGACCCGCGGCCAAGAGCGGTGCGTGGTCGTCTTCAGCGCCAGGACCTTCGAGGAACTCCACGAGCGGATCCGCCAGGCGCCGATGACGTCGAAGCGCACCCGTGACTACATGCGCCTGTTCCTCTCCGGAGCCAGCGCCGAACAACCCGACAAGCAGAACCGCGTCACCATCCCGCAGAACCTCCGCGAGTACGCGGGTCTCGAGCGGGACCTGACGGTCATCGGCAGCGGTGACCGCGCCGAGATCTGGTCGACCAGTGCCTGGGAGACCTACTACGCGGAGACCGAAGAGGCCTTCGCCGAGAACGACGAGGAGGTGATCCCGGGGATCTTCTGATCCGTGGATCGAGACTCCCAGCCGTCCGCCCTGACACACCTTCCCCGGTGTCAGGTCGCATGGATGGGGATCCGGACCCACGGCCCAGGAGTCCAGGGGCGCACATGGCAGCACCGGAGAAGTTCCCGCACACCCCCGTGATGCTCGAGCGGATCGTCGACCTCTTCACGCCGACGCTCGAGGGCCCGGGCAAGACCGTCGTCGACGCCACGCTCGGCATGGGCGGCCACTCCGCCGGCCTGCTCGAGCGCTTTCCGGAGCTGACACTCGTCGGACTCGACCGCGACACCGACGCCCTCGGCATCGCGGGGGAGCGGCTCGCCCGCTTCGGCGACCGCGTGCACCTCGTGCACACCGTCTACGACGAGCTGCCGGAGGCCCTCGACGGCCTGGGCATCGACGCGGTCGACGGCGTGCTCTTCGACCTCGGGGTCTCGTCGCTGCAGCTCGACCGGGCCGAGCGCGGGTTCGCCTACAGCCAGGACGCCCCGCTCGACATGCGGATGGACCGGACGCAGGGCATCACCGCGGCCGAGGTCCTGGCCGACTACGACGAGCGCGAACTGCGCCGGATCTTCCAGCGCTACGGCGAGGAGAAGCTCGCCGGCCGGTACGCGAAGGCGATCGTCGAGCGTCGGACCGAGCGCCCGTTCACGATGTCCGGCGACCTGGTCCAGGTCCTCCACGACGCCACCCCGGTCGCGATCCAGCGGCAGGGGCACCCGGCGAAGCGGGTCTTCCAGGCGCTCCGCATCGAGGTCAACACCGAACTCAGCGTCCTCGAGCGGGCGATCCCGGCCGCCCTCGACCGGATCCGGGTCGGCGGCCGCCTGGTCGTCGAGTCGTACCAGTCGCTCGAGGACCGCATCGTCAAGCGGGCCCTCGTCGAACGCACCACCTCGAGCGCCCCGGCGGACCTGCCGGTGGAGCTCCCCGAGCACGCGCCGACCTTCGCGCTCGTCGTCAAGGGCGCCGAGCAGGCCGACGACGCCGAACGCGCCGTCAACCCCCGAGCTACCCCCGTGCGCCTGCGCGCGGCCGAGCGGATCCGGAAGTGACATGAGCACGAACCTCGCACTCGTCGACCCTGTCGTCGCCCCGTCGCGCGCGCCGCGTCCCGACTCCGTCCGACCCGAGCGGCAGCGCCCGGAGCTCGTCGAGGTCACCACGACCAAGGCCCAGCGCCGAGCCCGACCGCGGGTGGCCTACGCCATCGTCGCGATCGCCGCACTCGGGCTGCTGCTGCTCGCCCAGCTCGGCATCAGCATGGCGCTGAGCCAGGGCGCCTACACGCTGAGCTCGCTGAAGACCGAGCAGACCGGGCTCACCCGGACCCAGGCGTCCCTGTCCGAGGGGCTCAAGGTGCTCGAGTCGCCGCAGAACCTGGCACGCAACGCACAGGCCCTCGGCATGATCGCGAACTCGACGCCGGTGTACCTCGACCCGAAGACCGGCACCGTCTACGGCACGCCCACCCCGGCCACGCCCGGCGAAGCGACCGGCAACACCGCGAACCAGGTCCCGAACTCCCTGCTCGGCGACGTGCCGCTCGCGGCCAAGCCCGGCGACACCGCGACCAGCAAGGAGAACAGCTCGGCTGCTCCGGCCGCCGGGGCCGCTGCGCCCGCGGCCGCCGCTCCTGCGGCGGCCGCGCCCGCCGCCGCAGCGCCCGCCGCCGCGGCCGACACTGAGAAGGCCGGGTCGGCCAGCGCGTCGGACCAGGGTTCGACGAAGTCCTCCGTAGAGTCCGACCCGAACCAGCTCCAGGCACCCACGACGCGGTGACCGAGGGCTCAGCACCACCCGGAAGGCCGCTCGTGACGAAGACGCTCCGCAACCGACGACTGCGCTACAGCGTCGTGATGATCGCCGTGATCGCGCTCGTCGCGGTGTTCGTGGTCCGCCTGGTCGACATCCAGGTCGTCCAGGCCGACGAGCTGTCGAAGGCCGCCGAGTCGAAGCGCAGCATCCCGGTGACGCTCTACGGCACCCGCGGCACGATCGTCGACCGCGACGGGACGGCCCTGGCCGAGAGCGTGGTCCGCTACAACATCACGACCTCGCCCCGCCTGGTGAAGGGGTTCGAGGGCAAGCTCGGCGGGACCCGCGTCAAGGACGTCTCGGTCGACCAGGCGCTCAGCGCGATCGCGAAGGCCTCCGGCGGTGACGTCGCCGCCATGCAGAAGAACATCACGGCCGACCCGAAGTCCGACTTCGCGTACCTGGTCAAGGGCATCGACGTCGCGCACTACGAGGCCGTCCGTGCCCTGCAGGTCCCGTGGCTGTACCCGGAGCAGCAGGCCGCACGGTCGTACCCGACCGGCGCCGCCACCGGCAACGTCACCGGCTTCATGGGGACCGACGGTGCCCAGGCCGGCCTCGAGCTGGCGTACCAGAAGTGCCTCGCCGGGACGAACGGTTCCGAGACGTACGAGCGCGGTGAGGACGGCGTCCAGCTGCCGGGCAGCACCGTGACGCAGAAGCGTGCGAAGGACGGCGGGACGCTCGTCACCACGATCGACAGCGACCTGCAGTACATGGCGTCGCAGGACATCGCGGACGCCGCCCAGCAGCTCAAGGCCGAGTCCGCGACCGCCACCGTGGTGAACGCCAAGACCGGCGAGGTCCTGGCCGTCGCGGACTACCCGACGGTCGACCCGAACGACGTCGACGCCACGAAGGACCCCGGTGCCTACGGTTCCCGTGCCCTGACCGCCGCCTACGAGCCCGGTTCGACGATCAAGGCCGCGATCGCCGCCGCGCTCATCGACAAGGGGCTGGCGAGCCCGACCACCCAGGCGGTCGTGCCGTACTCGCGGACCTTCCCCTGGGGCGGCACGATCCACGACTCCGAGTTCCACCCCACCGAGAACCTGACGCTCACGGGCATCCTCCGGGACTCCTCGAACGTCGGCATCACGGAGCTCGGCTCGAAGCTCACGACCCAGCAGCGCTACGACGTGATGCGCGAGTTCGGCCTGTTCGAGCCCGAGTCCGGCATCGACTACCCGGGCCAGCCGACGATGAACTACGGCGCGAGCCCGCAGTGGGACAAGCAGACCGACATCAACTCGATGTTCGGCCAGGGCATCTCGACCACGGCCATGCAGGTGTCGAGCATCTACCAGACGCTCGCGAACCAGGGCGTCCGGATCCCGCTGCACATGGTGAAGGGCTGCCAGACCGAGGACGGCAAGACGATCGACGCGCCCGACGTGCAGAGCAAGCGTGTCGTGTCGGCCGCCGCGGCGACCCAGACGGTCGACATGCTGCAGAGCGTGGTCACCGGCGGCACCCTGGTCGGCATGAAGCCGATCTCGGGCTACAACATCGCCGCGAAGACCGGGACGGCCGAGGTCGCCGACGGCGCCAAGGGCTACGGCGCGGACCGTATCATCTCGGTGGCCGGAATGGCACCCGCCGAAGACCCCCAGTATGTTGTCACGGTGACGTTCACGAAGCCGCAGACCACCAAGTGGTCGAGCGGAGCGGCTCCGGCGTTCCGCACACTCATGTCCCAGGTGCTCGAGAAGTACCGAGTCGCCCCCTCCACGACGCAGGCACGGACCTACCCGTCGACCTGGTAGGCCGACCCGTCCACGTGGTGAGGAAGAAGGAGCACTTGTCAGCACGGATCCCCCCGGTCCTCCGGCCCGAACACCCGACCCCGCGGCCGGTCGCCGAACTCGCGAACGCCTTCGGGCTCCGGGTCGTCGGGTCGCTCGACGGCGTCGAGACGACCGGCGTCACCCTGAGCGCCGCCGAGGTGCAGCCCGGTGACCTGTTCGTCGGCGTCCACGGTGCGAACCGCCACGGTGCCGAGTTCGCCGCCGACGCCGCCGAGCGCGGTGCCGTCGCCGTCCTGACCGACGCCGACGGTGTGGCCGTCGCCGAGGCCTCCGGTCTGCCCGTGCTGGTCGTCGACGACCCGCGGGCAGCGCTCGGGGACGTCTCCGCGTGGGTGTACCGCACGAACCCGGACGAGGCCGAGCTGCCGCAGCTCTTCGCCGTCACCGGGACGAACGGCAAGACCAGCACCTCGTACATCCTCGAGGGCATCCTCAAGCAGCTCGGCCTGGTCACCGGCCTGAGCTCGACCGCCGAGCGCCACATCGGCCAGCTCAGCGTCACCAGCCGGCTCACCACGCCCGAGGCCAGCGAGATGCACGCGCTCCTCGCCCGGATGCGCGAGAGCGAGGTCCGCGCCGTCGCCGTCGAGGTCAGCGCCCAGGCCCTCAGCCGGCACCGCGTCGACGGCATCGTCTTCGACGTCGTGGCGTTCACGAACCTCAGCCACGACCACCTCGACGACTACGCCGACATGGAGGAGTACTTCCAGGCGAAGCTCCCGCTGTTCCAGCCGGAGCACGGCCGTCGTGGTGTCGTCTCGCTCGACACCGACTGGGGCCACCGCGTCGTCCAGGACTGCCGGATCCCGGTGACCACCATCACCGTGCACCCCGACGTCGAGGCCGAGTGGCACGTCGACATCGTGGCGTCCCACGCCGCCTACACCGAGTTCCGCCTGACCGGACCGGAGGGCCGCGAGCTCACCACCCGCGTCCCGCTGATCGGCTGGCACATGGCAGCGAACGCCGCACTCGCCATCGTGATGCTCGTCGAGGGCGGCTTCGAACTCGGCGCGATCGCGCACGCGCTCGAGACGAACCACCGCACCTACGCCGACGAGCGCGACGGCACCGTCGTCAGCGCCATCGAGTGCTACCTGCCCGGCCGCACCGAGCGCGTCTCCGGCAACTCCGGGCCGAGCGTCTACGTCGACTTCGGGCACAGCCCCGACGCCTTCCTCAACACCCTCGCCGCGGTGCGCCAGTTCACGCCGGGCAAGGTCGTCATGCTCTTCGGCGCCGATGGTGACCGCGACACGACGAAGCGTGCCGACATGGCCCGTGTCGCGGCCGAGGGCTCCGACATCCTCGTCGTCACCGACCACCACCCTCGGTTCGAGGACGCCGCGTCGATCCGGAAGACCCTGGTCGACGCCGCCCGTGCCGCCCTGCCGGAGCACGAGATCCACGAGGTGAGCCCGCCCGAGGCGGCCATCCGTGCCGCCGTCGCCCTGGTCGGCGAGGGCGACTCGATCCTCTGGGCCGGCCCCGGTCACCAGGACTACCGCGACATCCAGGGCGTCCGGACGCCGTACTCGGCCCGCGACGAGGCCCGCGCGGCGCTCCGCGAGGCCGGCTGGGAACCCAACTCCGGCCCGGCGGAGGACGTGCGATGATCGCCCTCACCCTCGCCGAGATCGCCGCCGCGGTCGACGGCGAGCTCGTCCGCGGTGCCGCCGACACGACCGTCGACGGCTCGGTGGAGACCGACTCGCGCCTCGTCGGGGACGGCAGCGTCTTCTTCGCCCTGCTCGGGGAAGAGACCGACGGCCACCACTTCGTGCCGTCCGCCGCGACCGCCGGTGCCGCACTGGTCATCACCGAACGCCCCGTCGACCTGCCCGAGGACTCCGCCACCGCCCAGATCGTCGTCGCCGACGGGTACGCCGCGCTGGCCGCCCTCGCCCACGAGGTCGTCGCGCGCGTCCGTGCCGGCGGATCGCTCCGCGTGGTCGGCATCACCGGCTCGAACGGCAAGACCAGCACGAAGAACATGCTCCGCACGATCCTGTCCCGGGTCGGCGAGACCGTCGCGCCCGAGGGCTCGTTCAACAACCACGTCGGTGCACCGATCTCGATGCTCCGGATCACGGCCAACACCCGCTTCCTCGTCGTCGAGATGGGCGCGAGCGGCATCGGACACATCGCCAAGCTCGTCCGGATCGCCGAGCCGGACGTCGGCGTCGTCCTCAAGGTCGGGCTCGCCCACGCCGGTGAGTTCGGCGGGATCGAGGCGACCGAACGCGCGAAGTCGGAGATGGTCACCGACCTGCCGACGACCGCGGTCGCCCTCCTCAACGTCGACGACGACCGTGTCGCGCGGATGCGCGAGCGCACCGCTGCACGCGTGGTCGGCTTCGGCACGTCCGCCGGGGCGGACTACCGCATCAGCGGGGTCACCACGGACCGCGAGGGCACCCGCTTCACGCTCACCGCGCCTCCCGTCGGCGACGCCGCGCCCGCACCCGACGACGCGACGGGAGGCCCGTCCGACGTCCTCGAGACCGTCGACGTCCGCCTCGCCATCCTCGGCGAGCACCACGCGATGAACGCGGCCGCCGCCCTGACGGTGGCGCACCTCTGGGGTGTGCCGCTCGCCGACGGCGCCGAGGCGCTCGCGTCGATGACGCGCGCCGAGCGCTGGCGCATGGAGCTGCTGCAGGGTCCCGACGGTGTCACCGTCATCAACGACGCGTACAACGCCTCGCCCGACTCGACCGCCGCCGCACTGCGGACGCTCGCGCAGGTCGTCCGACCGGGGGAGCGCACCGTCGCCGTCCTCGGCGAGATGGCCGAGCTCGGTGAGTTCTCGGTGGAGGAGCACGACACCATCGGGCGGCTCGTCGTCCGACTGAACATCGGCCAGCTCGTGGTCGTCGGCCGCGGCGCCATGGCCATCCACCAGGCCGCCACCCTCGAAGGGTCGTGGGACGGCGAGTCCGTGTTCATCGAGGACGTCGACGACGCCGTCCGTGCCCTGCAGGAGCTCGTGCGTCCGGGTGACGTCGTCCTGGTCAAGTCCTCGAAGTCGGCCGGGCTGCGGTTCCTCGGCGACCGCCTCGGAGGTGTCCCCGAATGATCGCGCTCCTCGTCGCCGGCGCTGTGTCGCTGGTGTTCACACTGCTGCTCACGCCGCTGTTCATCAAGCTGTTCCACCGACTCGGGTGGGGCCAGTTCATCCGTGACGACGGTCCGAAGTCGCACCACACCAAGCGCGGCACCGCCACCATGGGCGGCATCGTCCTCATCCTCGGCGCGGTGCTCGGCTACTTCGTCGGACACCTGGTCGGCCGGGACCCGGTGACGCTCTCCGGGCTGCTCGTCCTGTTCCTCATGGTCGGGCTCGGGGTCGTCGGGTTCGTCGACGACTTCCTGAAGGTCCGTCGGCAGCGCAGCCTGGGGCTCGGCGGGTGGGCGAAGATCCTCGGCCAGGTCATCGTCGGCGTGGTCTTCGCCACGATCGCCCTCGTCGTCCCCGCCGGCAGCGGCAAACCGCCGGCGTCCACGATGATCTCGGCGATCCGGGACATCCCGTGGCTCGACTTCATGGCGCTCGGCACCGTCATCGGGACGGTCCTGTTCCTGGCGTGGATCGTGCTCCTGACCGTGTCGACCTCGAACGGCGTCAACGTCGCGGACGGGCTCGACGGCCTGGCCACCGGGTCGAGCATCCTGGCGATCGGTTCCTACGTCATCATCGGGTTCTGGCAGTCGAACCAGATCTGCGGCGGCATCCGGATCGACGAGAACACGAAGCACGCCTGCTACACCGTCACCGACCCGCTCGACCTGGCGGTCGTCGCGGCCGCGGTCTGCGGTGGGCTGATCGGCTTCCTCTGGTACAACACCTCGCCGGCGCAGATCTTCCTCGGCGACACCGGGTCCCTCGGGCTCGGCGGCGCGCTGGCCGGGCTCGCGATCCTCAGCCGCACCGAGCTGCTGCTCGTCCTGATCGGTGGCCTGTTCTTCATCGTCACCGGGTCGGTCATCCTGCAGCGGGCGTACTTCAAGATCACGCACGGCAAGCGCATCTTCCGGATGAGCCC
Organism: Curtobacterium herbarum; assembly: GCF_016907335.1. Classification (NCBI taxonomy): domain Bacteria; kingdom Bacillati; phylum Actinomycetota; class Actinomycetes; order Micrococcales; family Microbacteriaceae; genus Curtobacterium; species Curtobacterium herbarum. The sequence goes on along the minus strand of NZ_JAFBBT010000001.1, from coordinate 2,146,143 downwards.
CCTGCACCACCACTTCGAGCTCAAGGGCTGGGCCGAGGTGACCGTCGTCGTCCGGTTCTGGATCATCGCGGGGCTCTGCGTCGCGGCCGGGGTCGGACTGTTCTACCTGGAGTGGATCGCACGAGTCCAGGGAGCGAACGGGTGAACGGTCTCGACAGCTGGTACTCCGAGGGCTGGAAGGGGCTGCGGGTCGCCGTGCTCGGCCTCGGTGCCACCGGGTTCTCGGTGGCCGACACCCTCGCCGAGCTCGGCAGCGACGTCGTCGTGTACTCGACCGACGCCCCCGCCGACAGCGTCGAGCTCCTCGACGTCATCGGTGCCCGCTTCGTGCAGACGCCGCTCGACACGGTGCCGGCGGAGCTCGTCGAGCAGGCACCCGACCTGGTCGTCGTGTCCCCGGGCCTCCCGCCGCACAACGCGACCGTCGTCTGGGCGCACGAGCACGGCCCGGTCTGGGGCGACGTCGAGCTCGCCTGGCGGGTCCGCGACAAGGTCGTGAAGGGCCCGGTGGCCGCCCCCTGGGTGACGATCACCGGCACGAACGGCAAGACCACCACGACGCAGCTGACCACCGCGATGTACGCCGCCACCGGGCTCCGCGCCGTGGCCTGCGGCAACATCGGCGTGCCGGTGCTCGACGTGGTCCGCGACCCGGAGGGCTTCGACGTCCTGGTCGTCGAGCTCTCCAGCCACCAGCTGCACTCGATGGCGACCGAGGGGCCGGGCGCCGTCGTGCCGCTCGCCTCGGCCTGCCTGAACATCGCCGACGACCACCTGGAGTGGCACGGATCCGCCGAGGCCTACCGGGCCGCGAAGGCGAAGGTGTACGAGCGCACCGTCCTGGCCTGCGTCTACAACACCGCCGACGACGTCACCCGCCGCATGGTCGAGGACGCCGACGTGGTGGAGGGCTGCCGCGCGGTGGGCTTCTCGCTCGGTGTACCCGCTCCCGGTGACGTCGGGGTCGTCGAGGACGTGCTCTGCGACCGGGCGTTCGGCGAGGACCGCCGGAACAGCGCGCTCGAGCTCGCCACCGTCGCGGACCTCGAGACCGCCGGGCTCGACAGCCCGCACATGACCGCCAACGTCCTGGCCGCCGCCGCCCTGGCCCGCGCCGGGTCCGTCCCGCCGAGCGCGATCCGCTCCGCGGTGCAGGCCTTCCGCGCCGACCACCACCGCACCGAGTCGGTCGCCAGCGCGGACGGCATCGCCTGGGTCGACGACTCGAAGGCGACGAACCCGCACGCCGCCACGGCCTCGCTGTCGGCGTTCGACTCCGTGGTCTGGATCGTCGGCGGGCTCTTCAAGGGCGTCGACATCGACGGACTGGTCGAGCGCTTCGGTCCGGCGGTCCGTGGCGTCGTCGTGATCGGCACCGACCGGACCCCCGTCCTGGAGGCATTCGCACGACACGCGCCCACGGTCCCGGTCCTGCAGGTGGAAGCGCTGGACACTGATCAGGTCATGCCCGAGGCGGTCCGGCATGCCGCATCGGTCGCGAGGCCGGGCGACACGGTCCTCCTCGCCCCGGCCGCCGCGTCCTTCGACCAGTTCGGTTCCTACGCCGACCGGGGCGAACGTTTCGCGGCAGCGGTCCACGAGCACCTGGGAGGCGACGCCGATGGCGACACCGACGGATCTGCCGACGCACGGTCGTAGCGCCCGAGCCCGTGCCGGCGCAGCGGGAGCCGCAGCCGGAGCCCGCGTGAGCTCCGGGGTGGACGGTGCCCGACGCCGCTCGAACGGCGCGGTCGTGGCCGTGAAGAACGTCTTCGTGGCCGAGTCCACGACGTTCTACACGATCCTCGGCGTCACCCTCTTCCTCGTCGTCTTCGGCGTCGTGATGGTCCTGTCGTCGTCGAGCGTGGAGGAGTACCGCTACAAGCACGGCTTCTTCGGCGCCTTCACGAAGCAGGGCCTGTACGCGTTGATCGGCGTGCCGCTGATGCTCGTGGTGAGCCGGTTCTCCGCAGAGTTCTGGCGCCGCTGGGCGATGCGGATCCTCGGCGCCGGGCTCGTCCTGCAGCTGCTGGTGTTCAGCCCGCTCGGCATCTCGGTGCAGGGCAACCGGAACTGGATCGGCATCGGCGGGTTCACCGCGCAGCCGTCCGAGATCCTCAAGCTCGCGCTCGTGCTCGGCATCGGCGCGGTGCTGTTCCGGAAGCGCGAGAAGCTGCACGACTGGCGTGAGGTCTTCATCCCCGTGGGGCTCGCGACGGCCGTCTCGATCGGCCTCGTGCTGGTCGGTGGCGACCAGGGCACCGCGATGATCATGATGATCCTGGTCTTCGGCAGCCTGTTCGTCGGCGGCGTGCGGCTGCGGCACCTGGCGGTCGGAGTCGCGGCGATCGCGGTCATGCTGCCGGTCGTGACCATGGCCTCCAGCTCCCGCCAGTCCCGCATCACCGCCTGGCTCTCCGGGTGCACCGACTCGAACCAGGCGCAGGACCTCTGCTGGCAGCCCGTGCACGGCATGTGGGCGCTGGCGTCCGGCGGTGTCTTCGGCGTCGGCCTCGGCAACTCGAAGCTGAAGTGGTCGTGGCTGCCGGAGGCGGACAACGACTACATCTTCGCGATCGTCGGCGAGGAGCTCGGTCTGATCGGCGCGGTCGTCGTCCTGGCCCTGTTCGTCGTCCTGGCGATCGGCATGGTCCGGATCATCCGCCTGTCGCCGGACCCCTTCGTCCGCACCGTCACCGGCGGCGTCCTCGCCTGGGTGATCGGGCAGGCACTCGTCAACATCGCGGTCGTCCTCGGACTCCTGCCGGTGCTCGGGGTGCCGCTCCCACTCATCTCGGCCGGTGGATCGGCGCTGATCATGACGCTCGTCGCCATCGGCGTCGTGCTGTCCTTCGCCCGTGACCTGCCCAGCCGTTCCGGCAGCGGCGCGCGCACCACCACCGTCCCGGAGCCCGGGACGCGGAACGGAGCCCTGCGGTGAGCCGCTTCCTCTTCGCCGGCGGCGGGACCGCCGGCCACGTGAACCCCCTGCTCGCGGTGGCCGACCGGCTGACCCAGCGGTCCCCGGAGGACGAGGTCCTGGTCCTCGGCACCGCCGAGGGGTTGGAGGCTCGGCTCGTCCCGATGCGCGGGTACGAACTCGTGACGATCCCGCGCCTGCCGTTCCCGCGGAAGCTCAACGGCGCCGCGCTGCGGTTCCCCGGCGCCTTCTGGTCGGCGGTGCGCCGGACGGAGCGGATCATCCGCGAGCGTGAGATCACCGCCGTCCTCGGGGTCGGCGGTTACGCGGCCGCGCCGGCGTACCTCGCGGCGAAGCGCACCGGCACACCGATCGTCGTGCACGAGCAGAACGCGAAGCCGGGCCTGGCGAACCGGATGGCCGCCGTCCTGACGAAGCACGTGGGCGTGACCTTCTCGAACACGACGCTGCCGCACTCCCGCGTCGTCGGGATGCCCCTGCGCCGTGAGATCGAGCGCCTCGACCGTCGTGCCGAGCGGGCGGCGGGCTTCGCCGAGTTCGGTCTCGACCCGGAACGTCCGGTGCTGCTCGTCACCGGTGGCTCGTCGGGTGCGCGGAGCATCAACCGCACCGTCAACCAGGCCGCGGCGACGATCCTCGGGGCCGGCTGGCAGATCCTGCACGTCGTCGGCGGCGCGTCGGACATCGGGCCGAGCGACCTGGACGGCTACCACGTGCTGCCGTACTGCGACCGGATGGACCTGGCGTACGCGGCGGCGGACTTCGTCGTCTCGCGCTCCGGGGCGGGCATGGTCTGCGAGCTCACCGCCGTCGGCCTGCCGAGCGTCCTGGTGCCGTACCCGGTCGGCAACGGCGAGCAGCGGCACAACGCCCGCGACGTGGTCGCCGCCGGAGGAGCGGTGCTCGTGGCCGACCAGGAATTCACGCCGGAGTGGATCACGTTGCAGCTGCTGACGATGCTGGAGGACCGTGCCGGCATCGCGGACATGGCCGTCCGGTCCGGCAGCGTCGGACACCGCGACGGCGCCGACCGGATGACGGAGCTCGTCCTGAGCGCGGCCCGCACGAGCGGGCGCCGCAGCGGCAGCAGTGGCACCGGCAGCAGTGGCACCAGCAGCAGCGACAGCAGCAGCACCCGCTCCACCAGCACCACGGAGGAACCATGACCATCAAGCCGGACCTCACCCAGCCGATCCCGGACGACCTGGGCACGGTGCACTTCGTCGGCATCGGCGGGTCCGGCATGAGCGGCATCGCCCGGATGTTCCTGGCCGCCGGGCACCGGGTCACGGGCAGCGACTCCCGCGAGACCGCGACGACCGGCCGGATGCGCGAGCTCGGTGCCGAGGTCCGGATCGGGCACGACGCCGTGAACGTCGGCGACGCGGACACGATCGTCGTCACGAGTGCGCTGTGGCCGGACAACCCCGAGCTCCTCGAGGCGCAGCGTCGCGGGCTGCCGGTGCTGCACCGGTCGCAGGCCCTGGCGGCGCTGATCTCCGAGCACCGCCTGGTCGCCGTCGCGGGTGCGCACGGCAAGACCACCTCGACGGGCATGATCGTGACCGCGCTGGTCGAGCTGGGCCTCGACCCGAGCTTCGTCAACGGCGGCGTCATCCAGTCCCTCGGCACGAGTTCGGCACCGGGCAGCAGCGACCTGTTCGTCGTCGAGGCGGACGAGTCCGACGGCTCCTTCCTGCTCTACGACGTCGCGATCGCCCTGATCACGAACGTCGACCCGGACCACCTGGACCACTACGGCAGCGAGCAGGCCTTCATCGACGCGTTCGTCGAGTTCGCCGCGAAGGCCCGCGAGCGGGTCGTCGTCTCGAGCGACGACGCCGGTGCGGTCCGGGTCACCGAGGGCCTCCGTACCCGTCCGGACGCCCCCGAGATCGTCACCTTCGGCGAGGCCGAGGACGCCGACGTCCGCATCGAGCGCGTCACCGAGGGCGCCGGGGTCACGGTCGACCTGCGCTGGGGCGGGGCGTCGCACCACATCGCCCTGCGTGTCCCGGGCCGGCACAACGCCGTCAACGCCGTGGGCGCCTTCGCGGTGCTCGTCGGCCTGGGCGTCGAACCGGCCGACGCGGTCCGCGGCATCGAGGCCTTCGGCGGCACCGAGCGGCGCTTCGAGCTGCACGGGGTCGAGCGCGGTGTCTCGGTGTACGACGACTACGCCCACCACCCGACCGAGGTCGCCGCGGCGCTGCACGCCGCCCGCGACGTGGTCGGTGCCGGCCGGATCATCGCGATCCACCAGCCGCACCTGTACTCGCGGACGCGGCTGATGGCGGCGGACTTCGCGAAGGTCTACGAGGACCTGGCCGACCACACGGTCGTGCTCGACGTCTACGGCGCCCGCGAGGACCCGGAGCCCGGCGTCACCGGCGCCCTGGTGCAGGAGCGCTTCGCCGACCAGGCGCGCGTCGACTACCTGCCGGACTGGGCCGAGGCCTCGGCCCGCGCGGCTGCGGTCGCCCGTGACGGCGACATCATCATGACCCTGAGCTGCGGCGACGTGTACCGGATCATCCCGCAGGTCCTCACGGCGCTGCAGGACGAGCCCGCCGCCGACCTGCACACCTCTGGCGACGCCGGAGCCGCAGGCCGGTGAAGCGCCCCGAGGGCTTCGACGACCGGGCCGGGGCCGACGAGCGGTCCACCGATCCGGACACGCCCGACGGCACGGCCCGCTCCGGTCGTCCGGCGCGCGGCGGCGGCTTCCGCTCGGCACTGAGCGGCGCCCGGGAGGCCCGGCGTGCCGCCCGCACGTCGGCTCCCCGTGACGACGTGGCCGCGTCCACCCCCGCGTCCGACGTCGATCCGCTGGACGCCCTCCTGCCCGACCTGCCGGAGGTCGACCTCACGGAGGACGACCGGACGGCGGACGCCCGCCTGACCGCCCCGGTCCCGCTGGACCGGCACCGCACCGGCACCGTCGCGACCGGTGGCGACGTGACGGAGCCGGGCCGGGCCTCCCGTCCGGCCGCGACGCGCACCACCGGCACGGACGCGCACACCGACGCGCACGACGCGACCGACGCCTCGGTGTCCGCCCACGTGCCGCACGAGACCCCGATCGGCGCCCGTGCCCGCGCGGCCGAGACCGCCCGTGAGGCGCGCATCGCCCGCAAGCGGCGTCGCCTGCTCGAGCGTGCCGAGGTCCGTCGGTTCACCCGACGCTCCCGGTACCGCCGCGCGGCGTGGACCACGGCGGGCGGTGTCGTCGTCGTGCTCGTCGCCTCGATCCTGGTCGCGGTGTTCTCGCCGCTGATGGCGCTGCAGCGGATCGAGGTGCAGGGCACCGACCGGGTCGACGCGGCCGAGGTCCGATCGGCGCTGTCCGGTCAGATCGGCACGCCGCTCGCCCGCATCGACCTCGACGAGGTGAAACGGCGGATCGCCGGCTTCCCGCTCATCGAGAGCTACGTGACCGAGGAGGAACCGCCGCACACCCTCGTGGTCACCGTCACCGAGCGGACGCCGGTCGTCGCGGTGCAGTCGGGGAAGTCGTTCGACCTGGTCGACCCGGCCGGCATCGTCGTGCAGTCGACGACGAAGCGCCCGAGCGGCATGCCGGTGGCGGACATCGGGCGGGCGAAGCTCGGCAGCACGGTGTTCCGGACCATGACCGAGGTCGTGCTGGCGATGCCGGCGAGCGTCCGCGAACAGGTGTCGGGCATCTCGGCCTCGACCTCGGACGACGTGACGCTGACCATGGGCGACGGGTCGAGCGTGGTGTGGGGGAGCCCGGACGAGTCCCCGGCGAAGGCGACCCTGCTCGCCGCCCTCGTCAAGGACCACGCGGCGCGCGACAAGGACTCGAAGGTCGAGTACGACGTGTCGGCGCCGGACAACGGCATCATCCGCCCGCAGGGGTGACCGTCCGCCGAGCGGACGCGGCGGCGACACGATCTGCGCCGCGATCGGCGACACGCGGCGTGGCGGGTCGTCAGCAGCAGGACGGCACCCGTAGCGTCGGGGCCAGCACCATTCGTAGCAGCTAGAACTCTGAACTTCAAGCACAGGTTGAGGGTTTTGACCGGAGGCCGGACAGACGTGACCACGAACCACAACTACCTCGCCGTCATCAAGGTGGTCGGTGTCGGCGGCGGCGGTGTCAACGCCGTCAACCGCATGATCGAGCTCGGACTCCGCGGCGTCGAGTTCATCGCCATCAACACCGACGCACAGGCGCTCCTCCTCAGCGACGCCGACGTCAAGCTCGACGTGGGACGCGAGATCACCCGCGGCCTCGGAGCCGGCGCCGACCCCGAGGTGGGTCGCCGCGCCGCCGAGGACCACGCGGAGGAGATCGAGGAAGCCCTCGCCGGCGCCGACATGGTCTTCGTCACCGCCGGTGAAGGTGGTGGTACCGGGACCGGTGGCGCCCCCGTCGTCGCGCGCATCGCGAAGTCGATCGGCGCCCTGACCATCGGTGTCGTCACGAAGCCGTTCGGCTTCGAGGGCAAGCGCCGTCAGTCCCAGGCCGAGAACGGCGTCGCGAGCCTCAAGGACGAGGTCGACACGCTCATCGTCGTGCCGAACGACCGCCTGCTCGAGATCTCCGACCGCGGCATCTCGATGGTCGAGGCCTTCGCCACGGCCGACCAGGTGCTCCTCGCCGGTGTCCAGGGCATCACGGACCTCATCACGACCCCGGGCCTGATCAACCTCGACTTCGCCGACGTCAAGAGCGTCATGCAGGGTGCCGGCTCGGCGCTCATGGGCATCGGCTCCTCGCGGGGTGCCGACCGGGCGATCAAGGCGGCCGAGCTCGCCGTCGCGTCGCCGCTGCTCGAGGCCTCGATCGACGGCGCGCACGGTGTGCTGCTGTCGATCCAGGGTGGGTCGAACCTCGGCATCTTCGAGATCAACGACGCGGCCCGCCTCGTGCAGGAAGCCGTGCACCCCGAAGCGAACATCATCTTCGGTGCGGTCATCGACGACACCCTCGGTGACGAGGTCCGCGTCACGGTCATCGCCGCCGGCTTCGACGGTGGCGAGCCGTCGCAGCAGGGGCACCAGGAGCGTCGCTCGAGCTACGTCGACCCGGACGCCGGCGCCACCGTGCCCGTCACCACCGGTTCGTCCAGCCGCATCGAGGACTCCGGCCACTCGACCCCGTCGTGGGCGTCGCAGGAGCACGAGCCGCCGGCGCAGCGCGCCGCCGACCCGGCCTTCGACGACGACGACGAGCTCGACGTCCCCGACTTCCTGAAGTGAGCCGTCCGCGCACGTGAGTGACGCCGACCAGCGTGAGCCGAGCCTCCCGTCCGACACCGGACTGGAGGCTCGGCTCGCGTCCGTCCGCGCGGGCATCGCCGACGCGGCCCGCGCCGCCGACCGCTCCGTCGACGAGCTGACGCTCGTCGTCGTCACGAAGTACCACCCGGCCGCCCTGGTCCGCCAGCTCGCCGCACTCGGGGTCACCGACGTGGGGGAGAACCGGCACCAGGAGGCGCAGGCGAAGGCAGCGGAACTCGAGGACCTCGGCCTGACCTGGCACTTCGTCGGGCAGCTGCAGTCGAAGAAGGCCCGGCAGGCCCGTCGGTACGCCCACGTCGTGCAGTCGCTCGACCGGGCGAGCGTGGTCGATGCCTTCGCGCCGACCGAGACCGAGCCGGACCCCCGCGTCCTCGACGGCTTCGTGCAGGTGAACCTCACCGACGACCCGGGTCGCGGCGGGGTCGTGCCGGACGACGTCGACGCCCTGGCCGAGCGGGTCCTGGCCACCGGGACCCTGCGCCTCCGGGGTGTGATGGCGGTCGCGCCGCTCGACGAGGAGCCCCGCGCGGCCTTCGCCCGACTCCGTGCGATCTCCGAGCGGGTGCGCCTGATCGACCCCGCGGCGACCGACATCTCGGCCGGCATGAGCGGCGACTACGCCGAGGCCGTCGCCGAGGGCGCGACACACCTGCGGATCGGGAGCGCAATCACCGGGAATCGCCCCGCCGCACCATAGCCTCGACGCAGGGCATCAACGAGCACGACTCCCGGAGGAACCATGGCCAACCCGCTGAAGAAGACGATGGTCTACCTCGGCCTCGCCGACGAGGAACTCGAGTACGAGGACGAGCAGCAGGCCGCGCCGACGCAGGCGCGCCAGCAGGCTCCGGCCCCGGCAGCGCAGCAGGAGGCCCCGGCCGCCGCAGCGCCCGCTGCCGCCCCGGCCGCCGCCGCACCCGTGGCCGCCGCTCCGGCCGCCGCCCCCGCGAAGCCCCAGCACACCACACAGCGCGGCGCGCAGGTCACCCCGCTCCGCCGCGCACACACGACCGCACAGAAGGCGACCCCGGTCCAGGAAATGAACGAGATCCTCACCGTCCACCCGCGCGAGTACAAGGACGCCCAGTCCATCGCCGAGAGCTTCCGTGACGGCATCCCCGTCATCATCAACCTCTCGCAGATGACCGAGGGCGACGCCCGCCGGATGATCGACTTCGCCAGCGGCCTGTCGCTCGGCCTGTACGGCAAGATCGAGCGCGTCACGAACAAGGTCTTCCTGCTCTCGCCCGCGCACATCGCAGTGAGCGGTGAGCCTGCTGAGGTAGAGTCCGACATCGAGGCGAACTTCTTCGCCCAGTCCTGAGCCGCCCCCGCGGTACGGGTGTCCCACGGGCACCCGGACGACCGCTCGGCACCCAGGCCCACCCGCCCCGTGACCGGTGCCACCCGGCCCCGGTCACACGAGACGAGCGAGCCGAACCGTGTTCATCTTCACGATCCTCTCCTTCCTCCTCACGCTCTACTTCTTCGTGATGTGGGGGCGTTTCATCCTCGACATGGTCCAGGCGTTCAACCGCTCCTGGCGCCCGCAGCGTGCGCTGCTCGTCGTGGCGGAGTTCGTCTACACGATCACCGACCCACCGATCAAGGCGGTGCGACGTGTCCTCCCGCCGCTCCGGCTCGGGCCCGTCGCGCTCGACTTCGGCTGGACGATCGTGATGCTCGTCGTGATCATCCTGCGGGTCGTCGTCAACTCGTTCGCGCTCCGCTTCATCTGATCCCTCGGCCGCCCGGGCACCCGGCCGGCACCACCGCGACACGCGCCACGCGGGCCACCGACACGGTTCGGTGCCGCCCTCGGTGTACGGTGGTCGGGATCGATGTCCTGCCCTGGCGGGACATCCGCACCGGGACCCCGGCTGGTACCTTCAGCACGGACGGTCCAGCAGGGCCCCCGGTTCCACACGTTCAGCAGTTCTATTGAGGTGACGGCAATGGCTTTGACGCCGGAAGACGTAGTCAACAAGCGGTTCCAGCCGACCAAGTTCCGCGAGGGCTACGACCAGGACGAGGTCGACGACTTCCTCGACGAGATCGTGGCCGAGCTGCGTCGCCTGAACCAGGAGAACGAGGAGCTGCGTCAGCGCCTCGAGTCGGCCGACTCCGCGCCGTCGCTCGTCAAGAACGACGAGCCCGCGCCGGCCCCGACCCCCGAGCCGACGCCGGTCGCCGCCGCTCCGGAGCCCGCACCGGTCGCCGCTGCTGCTCCGGCCACCACGGTGAACCCGGACGAGGACACCGAGGGCACCACGAACCTCCTGACGCTCGCACGTCGTCTCCACGAGGAGCACGTCCGCGAAGGCGTCGAGAAGCGCGATGCACTCATCGCCGAGGGCCAGGCCCAGGCCGCCCGCCTCGTGTCCGAGGCCGAGGCCAAGCAGCGCCAGGTCCTCGCCGACACCGAGAACCAGAACCGCCAGCGCGTCGCGGTGCTCGACCAGGAGCGCACGCAGCTCGAGGGCAAGATCGACGAGCTCCGCACGTTCGAGCGCGACTACCGTGCGCAGCTCAAGAGCTACATCCAGAGCCAGCTCGCCGAGCTCGACTCGTCTGCCAGCACCGAGCAGTCCGGCTTCGCGCCGGCCCCGGCCTCGGCGCAGGGCTTCGGCAACTGACGTTGGACCGACCCGTCCCACGAGCGAAGGTCAGTGCACGCGCTATCGCGGCACTGGCCTTCGCCGCTGTCGTGGTGGTGACGCTCGACCAGGTCACGAAGGCCCTCGTCGTCGCGAAGCTGCCCGAGGGCGTCGTCGTCCCGGTGCTCGGCAGCGCCCTGCAGTTCCTGTCGGTGCGGAACCCCGGTGCGGCGTTCTCCTTCGCGGTGAACATGACGTGGGTCTTCTCGCTCATCTCCGCCGCGGTCGTCGTCGCGATCATCGTGTACGCACGGCGCATCCGGTCGATGTGGTGGGCGATCGTCCTCGGCATGTTGCTGGGCGGCGCGCTCGGCAACCTGACCGACCGACTGTTCCGTGAACCGGGCTTCGGTCGCGGACACGTCGTGGACTTCATCTCGACGCCGTGGATGATGCCGGCGATCTACAACGTGGCGGACTCGTTCATCTGCGTGAGCATGGTCGTCTTCGTGCTGCTCGTGATCCTCGGGGTGAACCTCGACGGCACACGGGCCGTCTCCGAGAAGCGCCAGCGTGCGATGGCCGAGGCCGAGTCCCAGGCGAGCGACGCCGCCGTCCCCGCGTCGGGGACCGCCACCGACGGGACGGACACGAACCGTGCCTCCCGTCCGGCCGCCGACGGCCCGCTCGGGCACGACGCGACGTGAGCGAGCAGCGACAGCTGCCCGTCCCGGACGGGCTCGCCGGTGAGCGTGTCGACGCCGCCATCGCCAAGCTCCTCGGGTTCAGCCGGTCCTTCGCGGCCGACGTCGTCGCCGCCGGCGGTGTCCGCGTCGACGGCGTCGTCGCCGAGAAGTCCGACCGGCTGCACGCCGACGCCTGGCTCGAGGTCGAGTGGGCACCGAAGGAACCGCCGCGCATCGTGCCGGTCGTGGTGCCGGGCATGACGGTGGTGCACGACGACGAGGACATCGTCGTCGTCGACAAGCCCGTCGGTGTCGCCGCGCACCCGTCGCCCGGGTGGGACGGCCCGACCGTCCCCGGTGGCCTGGCCGCCGCGGGCTTCACGATCGCGACGTCCGGTGCGGCCGAACGCGCCGGCATCGTGCACCGACTCGACGTCGGCACCTCCGGGCTGATGGTCGTCGCGAAGACCGAGCTCGCCTACACGCACCTGAAGCGGGCGTTCAAGGAGCGGACGGTCGAGAAGGTCTACCACGCCCTCGCCCAGGGGCACCCGGACCCGTCCTCCGGCACCGTCGACGCCCCGATCGGCCGGCACCCCTCCAGCGACTGGAAGTTCGCGGTCACCGCGGACGGCAAGCCGAGCGTGACGCACTACGCGACCCTCGAGGCGTTCCGGTCGGCGACCCTGCTCGAGGTGCACCTGGAGACCGGGCGAACCCACCAGATCCGCGTGCACATGGCGGCGACCCGGCACCCGCTGGTCGGCGACACGATGTACGGCGCGGACCCGGTGCTCGCCGAGGAACTCGGGCTCACGCGGCAGTGGCTCGACGCGGTCCGGCTCGGCTTCGCGCACCCGCGCACGGGGGACTGGGTCGAGTTCCAGGCGTCGTACCCGGACGACCTGCAGCTCGCGCTCGACCGCATCCGCGCGGCCTGAGGGACGGGCGCGCCGGGCGGCCACGCCGGCGTCGGGAGCGACACGCTCGGGATCGTCGTGGGTCGCGGTTAGGCTGTCCACACCCCACCGCAGACCGTACGAACCGGAGGTTCCGTGTCGGATTCCGACTCCTTCGTCCACCTGCACGTGCACAGCGAGTACTCGATGCTCGACGGTGCCGCCAGGCTCTCCGACCTCGTGGCGGAGACCGCCGCGCAGGGCATGCCGGCCGTGGCGGTGACGGACCACGGCAACATGTTCGGTGCCTTCGAGTTCTGGAAGACCGCGAAGGCCGGCGGGGTGAAGCCGATCATCGGGACCGAGGCGTACATCACGCCCCGCACGCACCGCACCGACAAGACCCGTGTGCGCTGGGGCGACGGCGGTGGCGACGACGTCTCCGGTTCGGGCGCCTACACGCACATGACGATGTTCGCCGAGGACACCACCGGCATGCACAACCTGTTCCGGTTGTCGTCGCGGGCGTCGATCGAGGGCTACTACTTCAAGCCCCGCATGGACATCGAGCTGCTGCAGGAGTACCACCAGGGCATCATCGCGACGACGGGCTGCCCCTCGGGCGAGATCCAGACGCGCCTGCGCCTCGGGCAGTACGACGAAGCCGTGCAGGCGGCCGCCGACTACCGCGACATCTTCGGCAAGGAGAACTACTTCGCCGAGGTGATGGACCACGGCCTCGAGATCGAACGTCGCATCATGAGCGACCTGATCCGGCTCGCCAAGGACCTCGACATCCCGCTCGTCGGCACGAACGACCTGCACTACACGCACGCCCACGACGCCACCTCGCACGCGGCCCTGCTCTGCGTGCAGTCCGGCTCGACGCTGAACGACCCGAACCGGTTCAAGTTCGACGCCGACGAGTTCTACCTGAAGACCCCGGCGCAGATGCGGCACGTCTTCCGCGACAACCTCGAGGCCTGCGACAACACGCTGCTCATCGCCGAGCGGTGCAACGTCGAGTTCGACACCACGGCCAACTACATGCCGAAGTTCCCGGTGCCCGAAGGCGAGACCGAGCACTCCTGGTTCGAGAAGGAAGTGGCGAAGGGGCTGGAGTACCGGTACCCGGACGGCATCTCGACCGAAGTCCAGGAGCGCGCCGACTACGAGGTCGGCATCATCAACCAGATGGGGTTCCCGGGCTACTTCCTGGTCGTCGCGGACTTCATCAACTGGTCGAAGAACAACGGCATCCGCGTCGGACCCGGCCGTGGTTCCGGCGCCGGCTCGATGGTCGCGTACGCGATGCGCATCACCGACCTGGACCCGATCCGGCACGGGCTGATCTTCGAGCGCTTCCTCAACCCGGACCGCGTCTCGATGCCCGACTTCGACGTCGACTTCGACGACCGGCGCCGCGGTGAGGCGATCAAGTACGTCACCGAGAAGTACGGGTCCGAGCGCGTCGCGCAGATCGTCACGTACGGCACGATCAAGGCCAAGCAGGCGCTGAAGGACTCCTCGCGCGTCCTCGGCTTCCCCTTCGGCATGGGCGAGAAGCTCACCAAGGCGATGCCGCCGCCCGTGATGGGCAAGGACATCCCGCTCACCGGGATCTTCGACAAGGACCACCCGCGCTACAAGGAAGCCGTCGACGTCCGCACCGTCGTCGAGACCGACCCCGAGGCGAAGACGGTCTTCGACACCGCCCTGGGGCTCGAGGGGCTGAAGCGGCAGTGGGGCGTCCACGCGGCCGGCGTCATCATGTCGAGCGACCCGCTGATCGACATCATCCCGATCATGAAGCGGGAGCAGGACGGCCAGATCGTCACGCAGTTCGACTACCCGGCAGCGGAGTCGCTCGGCCTGATCAAGATGGACTTCCTGGGGCTCCGCAACCTCACGATCATCAGCGACGCCCTCGACAACATCAAGACCAACCGCGGGATCGACCTGGACCTCGAGCACATGGGGCTCGAGGACCCCGAGGCCTACGCCCTGCTGCAGCGCGGCGACACCCTCGGCGTGTTCCAGCTCGACGGCGGGCCCATGCGCGGGCTCCTCCGCCTGATGAAGCCCGACAACTTCGAGGACATCTCCGCACTCATCGCCCTGTACCGCCCGGGGCCCATGGGTGCGAACTCGCACACCAACTACGCGCTCCGCAAGAACGGCGAGCAGGCGATCACGCCGATCCACCCGCAGCTCGAAGAGCCCCTGGCGGAGATCCTCGGCGGCACCTACGGCCTGATCATCTACCAGGAGCAGGTGATGGCGATCGCGCAGAAGGTCGCCGGCTTCTCGCTCGGCCAGGCGGACATCCTCCGTCGCGCGATGGGCAAGAAGAAGAAGTCCGAGCTGGACAAGCAGTACGCCGGCTTCCACCAGGGCATGATCGACAACGGCTACGGCGAAGCGGCGATCAAGACGCTGTGGGACATCCTGCTGCCGTTCTCCGACTACGCGTTCAACAAGGCGCACTCCGCCGCGTACGGCGTGGTGTCGTTCTGGACCGCGTACCTGAAGGCGCACTACCCGGCCGAGTACATGGCCGCGCTGCTCACCAGTGTCGGCGACGCCCGCGACAAGCTGGCGCTGTACCTCAACGAGTGCCGCCGGATGGGCATCAAGGTCATGCCGCCGGACGTCAACGAGTCGATCGGGTTCTTCGCCGCCGTCGGCGACGACATCCGCTTCGGCATGGGCGCGATCCGGAACGTCGGCTTCAACGTCGTCGACGACATCGTCGCCGCCCGCAAGGAGAAGGGCGCGTTCGAGTCCTTCCACGACTTCCTCCGCAAGATCCCGATCTCGTCGGCGAACAAGCGGACCGTCGAGTCGCTCATCAAGGCCGGCGCCTTCGACGAGTTCGGCGACAGCCGCCGGGCCCTCGTCGAGATCCACGAGGGCGCGGTCGAGGCCGCCGTGAAGGTCAAGCGTGACGAGGCCCACGGCAACGTCGGCTTCGACTTCGACTCGCTGTTCGCCGAGGTCGCCGAGGAGCACCCGGCGTCCCTCACGGTGTCGCAGGTGCCGGAGCGGCCGGAGTGGTCCAAGCGCGACAAGCTGGCGTTCGAGCGGGACATGCTCGGGCTCTACGTCTCCGACCACCCACTGGCCGGGCTCGAGATCGAGCTCGCCAAGCACCAGTCGATCACCATCGCCGACCTGCTCGCCGCCGACGACTCGATCGAGGGCGAGACCGTCACCGTCGCCGGACTGCTGACCAGCGTGCAGCACCGGGTGGCGAAGACGAGCGGCAACCCGTACGGCATCGTCGACGTCGAGGACTTCGGCGGTCAGATCGGCGTGATGTTCCTGGGCAAGACGTACCAGGAGTTCGGGCCGTCCCTGGTGGCGGACTCGATCGTCGTCCTGCGTGGCCGGGTCAACGTCCGTGACGACGGCAAGGCGCTGCACGCGGTGAGCATGTTCCAGCCGAACGTCGGCGACGCGATGGGCTCCGGGCCGCTGACGCTGTCGCTGCCCGAACGGCAGGCCACCACGCAGACGGTGACCGAGCTGGCCGCCGTCCTCGGGCGGCACCAGGGCGACACCGAGGTGCGGTTGACGCTCCTCAAGGACGACGTGGCCCGGACGTTCGAGCTGCCGTTCCCGGTGAACCTGACGCCGGACCTGTTCGGGGAGCTGAAGAGCCTGCTCGGGCCGCGCTGCCTGGTGTAGCGGGGTCCGGGCCGGTCGGCGGTCCTCGGTACGATGGACGCCTCATGATGCAGCGAATCGACCTCCGCGGCGGGCTCCCCGGCCGCGCCGAACTCCTCCGACTCATGCCGCGTGCGGCGGGCGACGTCGGGCACGCGGTGGACGCGGCACGGGTGCTCGTCGACGACGTCCGTGACCGTGGTGCCGAGGCGCTCCGTGAGCAGGCCGAACGCTTCGACGGGGGCGCGCCCGAGCACGTCCGGGTGCCCGCCGCCGAGATCGACGCCGCCGTCGCCGGACTGGCGCCGGAGCTCCGCGCCGCGCTCGACGAGGCGATCCGCCGCGTCCGTGCCGCGAGCGCCGCGCAGGTCCCGTCGCCGTCGGTGACGACCCTCGCCGACGGGGCCGAGGTGCACCAGCGCTGGCAGCCGATGCGCCGCGTCGGGCTCTACGTGCCCGGTGGCAAGGCCGTCTACCCGTCGAGCGTCGTCATGAACGTCGTGCCCGCGCAGGTCGCCGGCGTCGGGTCGATCGCGCTCGTGTCCCCGCCGCAGCGTGCCCACGGCGGCGCGGTGCACCCGACGATCCTCGCCGCGGCCGGGCTCCTCGGTGTGCAGGAGGTCTACGCGATGGGCGGTGCCGGCGCGGTCGGCGCCCTGGCCCACGGCGTGGCGGAGATCGGTCTCGAGCCCGTCGACCTGGTCACCGGCCCGGGCAACAACTACGTCGCCGCCGCCAAGCGTCTGGTGCGCGGCATCGTCGGCATCGACTCCGAGGCGGGTGCCTCGGAGATCCTCGTGATCGCCGACGACACCGCCGACGCCGGCAACGTCGCGGCCGACCTCATCAGCCAGGCCGAGCACGACGAACAGGCCGGCAGCGTCCTCGTCACGACGTCGGCCGCGTTCGCCGATGCGGTGGAGGCGGCGATCCCGGAACGGACGGCGGTGCTCGGGACGGCTGCGCGCCTCCAGACCGCCCTGGACGGGCCGCAGTCCGCGATCGTCCTGGTGGACTCGCTGACCGACGCCGCCACCGTGAGCAACGCCTACGGGCCGGAGCACCTCGAGATCCAGACGGCCGACGACGACGCGGTGCTCGCCGACATCGACGCCGCGGGCGCGGTGTTCGTCGGACCGGACACACCGGTCAGCCTGGGGGACTACGTCGCCGGGTCGAACCACGTCCTGCCGACCGGCGGCCAGGCACGGTTCGGGTCGGGGCTGTCTGCGTCGACGTTCCTCCGCCCGCAGCAGGTGATCCGGTACACGGCGGCCGCCCTGGCCGAGGTCGCGCCGCACATCGTCGCGCTCGCCACCGAAGAGCAGCTGCCGGCGCACGGTGCCGCCGTGTCCGAGCGCACGAACCGCTAGCCTGAGGGCGCCATGTTCTGCCCCTTCTGCCGCCACCCGGACTCCCGTGTCGTCGACTCCCGGACGAGCGACGACGGAACCTCCATCCGCCGACGCCGCCAGTGCCCGAACTGCGGACGGCGGTTCTCGACGACCGAGACCGCGTCGTTGAACGTGGTGAAGCGCAACGGCGTCCTCGAGCCGTTCAGCCGCGAGAAGATCATCTCCGGTGTGCGGAAGGCCTGCCAGGGCCGCCCGGTCACGGACTCGGACCTCGCGGTGCTCGCACAGCGGGTCGAGGAGATCGTCCGGTCCTCCGGCGCGAGCCAGATCGAGGCGAACGACATCGGCCTGGCCATCCTCAGTCCGCTCCGCGAACTCGACGAGGTCGCCTACCTGCGGTACGCCAGCGTCTACCAGGCGTTCGACTCGCTCGAGGACTTCGAGGACGCCATCGGCCAGCTCCGCATCGACCACCACACTGCGACCGGCGCCGACCGTGCCGCGGACGGCGCCAGCGCGTGAGCGGCATGGAGACCCTGGTCCGTACCGGGTACGGGGTCGTGTTCCGGAACGTCTTCGCGAAGATGGACCCCGAGCGGGCCCACCACATCGCCTTCGCGGTGATCCGCCTGCTGCCGCTCGTGCCCGTCGTCGGCCGGGCCGTCGAGCGGTCTGCCCGACCCGCGGCCGAGGACGGCATCACCACGATGGGGATCCACTTCCCGTCCCGCTTCGGCCTGGCCGCCGGGTTCGACAAGGACGCCCGCGCGATCGCCGGGCTCGGTGTGCTCGGGTTCGGGCACGTCGAGGTCGGCACGATCACGGCGCGTGCCCAGCCCGGCAACGAACGCCCCCGACTGTTCCGACTGATCGCCGACCGCGCGCTCATCAACCGGATGGGCTTCAACAACCACGGAGCCGTCAAGGCCGCCGGCCGCCTGGAACGCGCCCGCCGCAACCCCGGCCGCCCGGTCATCGGCGTGAACATCGGCAAGAGCCGCGTCGTCTCCGTCGAGGACGCTATCGAGGACTACCTCGAGTCCACCCGCCTGCTCGCCCCGTTCGCCGACTACCTGGCCGTCAACGTGAGCTCGCCGAACACGCCAGGCCTCCGCGGACTGCAGGAGCTCGACCAGCTGCGGCCACTGCTCGCCGCCGTGCACGAGGCGGCCGGCCGGACCCCGGTGCTCGTGAAGATCGCCCCGGACCTGACCGACGAGCAGATCGACGCGATCGCCGGGCTCGCGGTCGACCTCGGGCTCGCCGGGGTCATCGCGACGAACACGACGATCGAGCGCACCGGGCTCTCGACGCCCGACGCCGAGGTCCAGGCGATGGGCGCCGGCGGACTCTCCGGTGCGCCGCTCGGGGACCGCTCGCTCGCGGTCCTGCGCCGCGTCCGCGCTGCGGTCCCGGCCGGGTTCTGCGTCATCGCGGTCGGTGGGGTCACGTCCGAGGCCGACGTCCAGGCCCGGATCGCCGCCGGCGCCACGCTGGTGCAGGGGTACACGGCGTTCCTCTACGAGGGGCCGACCTGGGCGATGCGCATCAACCGGCTGCGGCGGAAGCGCCTGCGGCGTCGCTGAGGCCGCGCCTGGCAAGTGTCCCTGCGGCGGCGCGTCGTGGGGTGGCGTGGCCCGGTGGTGGCCGGCGTCGGCGTCTCGGTGCGACGCTGCGCTGTCTGCGAGACGCCGCGATCTGCGTGTGACACCGCGGGATCTGTCGGCGTCTCGTGCACGCGTCGGCGTCTCAAGCACTCGGCGGCGTCTCGTGCACGCGGCGGCGTTCGGGCGGGAGGCCCGTGGCCAGGCCGCCACGTCCCTCCCGTCCGGCAGACGGCCGCGCGACACCGGCGTCGCGCCACCGCACGACGCGCCACAGGCGACAGCGACGCACGCGACAGTGCCACGTGCAACAGCGCCGCCGACCCGGAGGTCGACGGCGCTGCAGTGCTCGAGCGGAGTTCGGTCAGAGGGTCGGGTGCTGCCCGCGCTTGACCTGCGGCTTCGGCAGGCGGAGGAACCGCAGCTGCCACGCACGGGTGAGGATGTAGAGGAAGTTCCCGCGCTGGAAATCCTGGCCCGCGGCGGCGAACTTGCGGCGCAGCATGAACCAGAGCACCGCGCAGTCGAGGACGAACAGCAGCACGAACGCCCAGACGAACAGCAGGGAGTACGAGGCAGCAGCGGTCTGCGCGGCGAGGAAGCCGACGAGCAGGAAGAGGATGAGCACCGGCATCATGACCTCTCCCACGTTCCAGCGGGCATCGATCGTGTTGCGGATGAAACGACGCTGCTCGCCGCGGTCCTTCGCCGGCAGGTAGCGTTCTTCGCCGTTCGCCATGCCGACCCGGGCACGCTCGCGGTCGCTGTTCAGGCGGGTCCGCGCGGCCTTCTTGTCCGCCGGGGTGCTGCCGACGATCGGACGCTTGTTGGCGGCTTCACGTTCACGGCGCGACGGCGTGGGGCGACCCTTGCCGTGCGCGACGAGCTCGTCGTCGGCCGGGTTCACGGTCACGTTGGTCTTGGGGGTTGCCTTCGCCACGGTCGTTCCTAACGGCGCTCTGCGTGCTGGTCGTCCTCTAGATTACCGGCCATGACCGACACCGAGAAGCACACCTCCGCAGCGGGGCCCCACGCGCCCGCGACCGACCCCGCCCTGCTGGCGGCGCTGCGCGAGCACGTGCACGGCGCGCTGCCCGCCACGATCGCCGACCTGTCCGCGCTCGTGCGCATCCCGTCGGTGTCCTGGTCGGCCTTCGACCCGGCGCACGTGCGTCGGAACGCGGAGGCCGTGGCCGAGCTGGTGCGCTCGACCGAGGTGTTCGACGAGGTCCGGATCCTGCGGTCCGCGGTCGAGGGCGACACGCCCGCCGACGCCGACACGGTGGCGCCGGGGGAGGAGACCGTCGAGCTCGGGCAGCCCGCGGTCCTGGCGGTGCGGCCGGCGCGGAACGGCAAGCCGACCGTGATGCTCTACGCCCACCACGACGTCCAGCCGCAGGGCGACGACGCGCTGTGGGAGACCCCGCCGTTCGAGCCGACCCTCCGCGGCGACCGGCTGTACGGGCGCGGGGCCTCGGACGACAAGGCCGGCGTGATGACCCACGTCGCCGCACTCCGGGCCGTGCACGCGCAGTTCGGCGACGACCTGGACATCGGCATCGTGCTGTTCATCGAGGGGGAGGAGGAGTTCGGCTCCCGTTCGTTCCGGACCTTCCTCCGCGAGCAGCGTGCGCACCTGGCCGCCGACGTCATCGTGGTGGCCGACAGCGACAACTGGTCGACCGAGGTGCCGGCCATCACCGTCTCACTCCGCGGCAACACCACGTTCAAGCTCACGGTGACGACGCTCGAGCACGCCAGCCACAGCGGCATGTACGGCGGCGCCGCCCCCGACGCGATGATGCCGATGGTGCGCCTCCTGGCCTCGCTGCACGACGACGACGGCGCGGTCGCCGTCGCCGGGCTGACGGCGCACGACGCGCCGGTGCCCGAGCGGTCCGAGGCGGACTTCGCGACCGAGGCCGCCCTGGTCGAGGGTGCACGACCGGTCGGCACCGGCCCGGTGCTGTCGCGGATGTGGTTCCAGCCGTCGGTGACCGTCACCGGCCTCGACGTCCCGAGCGTCGCGAACGCCTCGAACACGCTGATCCCGACGGTGTCGGCCCGCGTCTCGGTCCGGGTCGCCCCGGGCCAGGCAGCGACCGAGGCCTTCGCCGCGGTGGAGGCGCACCTGCGGCAGCACGTCCCCTTCGGTGCCCGGATGGAGATCACCGAGGTCGACGCCGGCGACGGCTTCCTGGTCGACGCGACCGGGTGGGCCGTCCAGGAGGCACGCACCGCGATGTCCGAGGGCTGGGGCGCGGACCCCGTGGAGCAGGGCATCGGCGGGTCGATCCCGTTCGTGTCCGACCTGGCCGCCGAGTTCCCGGAGGCCCAGATCCTGGTCACCGGCGTCGAGGACCCCGACACGCGAGCGCACAGCCCGAACGAGTCGCAGCACCTCGGCGTGCTGCACCGCGCGATCGTCTCGGAGGCGATCCTCCTGGCACGTCTGCAGGGCCGGGCGTGACGGTCGTCCTCGGCGGCCCGTCCTCCACAGGTGCTGGGTCCGGACCCCGTTGGTCGGTGCACGTGCTTAGAATCGACGCGACGGCCGGTGAACGACACCGCCAGCAAGGGAGACGTCGATGAGCGACACCATCACGACCGAAGCAGCGACCGAAGCCAAGTCGCACGGCGTGCTGCTGAGCGACGCGGCCTCGGCGAAGGTCGCCAGCCTGCTCGAGCAGGAAGGGCGCGACGACCTGCGTCTCCGCCTGGCCGTCCAGCCCGGTGGCTGCTCGGGGCTCATCTACCAGCTCTACTTCGACGAGCGTCTGCTCGACGGTGACGCCACGGCCGAGTTCGACGGGGTCGAGGTGGTCGTCGACAAGATGAGCGTCCCGTACCTCGACGGTGCCACGATCGACTTCGAGGACACGATCCAGAAGCAGGGCTTCACGATCGACAACCCGAATGCGCAGGGCTCCTGCGCGTGTGGCGACAGCTTCCACTGAGCGCCCGACGGACCGCCCGCCGCACCTCCGCAGACGCGGGGGAGCGGCGACACGCGAACGGGGAGTGACCGACTGGTCACTCCCCGTTCGCGTTCCCGCGTCCCGATCCCGACGCAGATCGTCGTGGACATCCTCGAGGACGCAGATGACCAGGGAAAACCGCTGCTGAGCGTGCCGTTTCCGTCCACAACGCGTGTCGGTTGTGCGCTCGGTGTCGATGGCTGCGAGTAGGCTAGGAGTGTTCCAACCAAGCTGGGAGTCACCCACGCGTCAGCCCTGTGGCTGACCTCGGTGCTCGTCGACGGGGTCACCGTCGGCGCCGGTCGCACGACGACCGGTTCCCGGGCCACGTCTTTCCGAGAGGTAACAGTGCGTTCGAATCGCCGTATACGTTGGGCGGCCGTGCCGGTGGCCGTCGGTCTGGTCATCGCACTGGCTGGCTGCTCGCAGCAGCAGCTGAACGGATGGCTCCCCGGCACGGAGCAGACGAAGGACGTCACCAACCACACCAGCCGCATCGTCGGTCTGTGGACGACGAGCTGGATCGTGCTGCTCGCCGTGGGTCTGATCGTCTGGGGCCTGATCATCTGGGCCGCGATCGTCTACCGCCGCCGGAAGGGCCAGACCGGCCTGCCCGTGCAGATGCGGTACAACATGCCGCTCGAGATCTTCTACACGATCGTGCCGCTGATCCTCGTCCTCGGCTTCTTCGCCTTCACCGCGAAGGACCAGGCCGCGATCGAGAAGCCGTTCGCGCAGCCCGATGCCACCGTGCACGTCTACGGCAAGCGCTGGGGCTGGGACTTCAACTACATCGACAAGGCCAACCCGAAGGAAAGCGTCTACTACCAGGGCATCCAGGCCCAGGAAGAAGAGAACGGCGGCGGTGCTGTCGACGAGTCGCTGCTCCCGACGCTGTACCTGCCGGTGGGCAAGAAGGTCGAGATCGAGCTCAGCTCTCGCGACGTCAACCACTCGTTCTGGGTCATCGACTTCCTCTACAAGAAGGACATGCTCCCGGGCCGGACGAACTACGAGTACTTCATCCCGGAGAAGGAAGGCACCTTCCAGGGCAAGTGCGCCGAGCTCTGCGGTGAGTACCACTCCCTCATGCTCTTCCAGGTGAAGGTCGTGTCGCAGGCGAAGTACGACGACTACCTCGCGTCCCTCAAGGACCAGGGCAAGGTCGGTCTGCTCGGCAACGAGTACGACACCAACACGAACCAGCCGAACAACGAGGCGCCTGCCGAGGCGTCCAGCGAGAAGAAGTAAGGGCGCGTCTCAATGACAACGTCATTCGTCGGCCAGGCGACCACCAGGCCTTCGACGCCGGACTTCCAGGCGTCGCGGGTCGGTCGCAAGGGCAACATCATCGTTCGGTGGGCCACCTCCACCGACCACAAGACGATCGGGTACATGTACCTGATCACCTCGTTCCTCTACTTCCTGCTCGCCGGCATCATGGCGCTCGTCATCCGCGCGCAGCTGTTCGAGCCGGGCCTGCAGGTCGTCGCGACCAAGGAGCAGTACAACCAGCTCTTCACGATGCACGGCACGATCATGCTGCTGATGTTCGCGACGCCGCTGTTCTCGGGCTTCGCGAACGCGATCATGCCGCTGCAGATCGGTGCACCGGACGTCGCGTTCCCGCGTCTGAACGGCCTGGCCTTCTGGATGTACTTCTTCGGCAGCGCGATCGCCGTCGGTGGCTTCCTCACCCCGCAGGGTGCGGCCTCGTTCGGGTGGTTCGCCTACGCGCCACTGAGTGACACGACGTTCACACCAGGGCTCGGCGGGACGTTGTGGGTCTTCGGGCTCGGCATGACCGGCTTCTCGACGATCCTCGGTGCGGTCAACTTCATCACCACGATCATCACGATGCGTGCCCCGGGCATGACGATGTTCCGCATGTCGATCTTCACGTGGAACGTGCTCGTCACGAGCCTCCTCGTGCTGATGGCCTTCCCGGTCCTCGCAGCCGCACTGTTCGGCCTCGGTCTCGACCGGGTGTTCGACGCCCAGATCTTCAACCCGGCCAACGGCGGGGCCCTGCTCTGGCAGCACCTCTTCTGGTTCTTCGGGCACCCCGAGGTCTACATCATCGCGCTGCCGTTCTTCGGCATCGTCTCCGAGGTCTTCCCGGTCTTCAGCCGCAAGCCGATCTTCGGGTACAAGACCCTCGTCTACGCGACCATCACCATCGCGGCCCTCTCGGTCACGGTGTGGGCGCACCACATGTACGTGACCGGTGGCGTCCTGCTGCCCTGGTTCTCGCTGATGACGATGCTCATCGCGGTCCCGACCGGCGTGAAGATCTTCAACTGGGTCGGCACCATGTGGCGCGGCTCGGTCACGTTCGAGACCCCGATCCTCTGGGCCATCGGCTTCCTCGTGACCTTCACCTTCGGTGGTCTCACCGGCGTGATCCTGGCGTCGCCGCCGCTCGACTTCCACGTGTCCGACACGTACTTCGTCGTGGCGCACTTCCACTACGTGGTCTTCGGCACCGTCGTCTTCGCGATGTTCTCCGGCTTCTACTTCTGGTGGCCGAAGTTCACCGGCAAGATGCTCAACGAGCGTCTCGGCAAGATCCACTTCTGGCTGCTGTTCGTGGGCTTCCACACGACGTTCCTCATCCAGCACTGGCTGGGCGTCGTCGGCATGCCCCGTCGGTACGCGACCTACCTGCCGAACGACGGCTTCACCTGGATGAACCAGGTGTCGACGATCGGCTCGATGATCCTCGGCATCTCGTTCCTGCCGTTCATCTTCAACGTCTACGTCACCGCGCGGAACGCTCCGAAGGTGGCCGTCAACGACCCGTGGGGTTACGGCCGCTCGCTCGAGTGGGCGACCTCCTGCCCGCCGCCGCGCCACAACTTCACCTCGATCCCGCGGATCCGTTCCGAGTCCCCGGCGTTCGACCTGAACCACCCCGAGGCCGGCGTGCCGGTCGGTGTGGGCCCGGCGAAGGACGCACCTGACGCTCCGACCTACGACGCCGCGAAGGGCGAGGTGAAGTAGACGCCATGCGCGCCAACACCAATCTGTTCTGGATCCTGTTCGTCTTCTTCGTGGTCGCGGACGCCGCCTACACGATCTGGTCGATGATCTACTACGGCGAGGTCGAGTGGGTCGGCACCCTCTCGATCGGTCTGACCGGAATCATGTCCGCGTTCATCGCCTTCTACCTGGGCCGCGTCATGTCGGCGCAGGGCGGGGTGCTGCCGGAGGACCGCCAGGACGCCAACATCGAGGACGGCGACGCCGAACTCGGGCACTTCAGCCCGTGGTCCTGGTGGCCGCTGTTCCTCGCCGCGGCGATCGCGCTCGTGTTCCTCGGGGTCGCAGCCGGCCTCTGGATCGTGCCGATCGGCCTCGTGCTCGTCGCGATCACGCTCGTGGGCTGGGTCTACGAGTACTACCGCGGCAACTTCGGGCACTGACCCACGCCACACACGCTTCGGGCGGCACCATCTCGGTGCCGCCCGAACTGCGTCCGGGGCAGGCGGGTCGCCGCCACCGGGCGCACGCACCGAACACCATCTCGAACGGTCCGGGAATCTCCCGGGCACGATGGGCCTTGGCTCCTGAGGACCGCACGACCGCGGCCGCAGGTCCTGCGGACCGTCCACAAGCGAAAGGAGTCACCTCCGGTGACTGACAAGCGCACGCTCATCATCTTCGGCGCGACCGGCGACCTCGCCTCACGCCTCCTCCTGCCGGGTCTCGGTACCTTCCTGCAGAGCGGCCGCTCCGTCCCGGTCCAGCTCATCGGCACGGGCCGCAGCGCCCGCAGCGAGGAGCAGTGGAAGGACGTCGTCACGAAGTCGTTCGCGTCGCAGGACGTCGTCGGCCCCGAGGTGGACGCGACGATCGAGTCGACGAAGTTCATCCAGGGCGACCCGACCGACCCGGAGCACCTGAAGGCCCTGCTCGACGCCGCCGAGGCCGAGCCGATCCTGTACTTCGCGCTGCCCCCGCAGATCGCGTCCGACATCTGCGAGGCGCTACAGCACGTCGAGCTCCCCGAGGGCACCACGCTGGCGTTCGAGAAGCCCTTCGGCACCGACGTCGCGAGTGCCGAGGCGCTCAACAAGACCGTCCTCGAGCTCGTCCCCGAGGAGCGCGTGCACCGCACCGACCACTTCCTCGGTCGTACCACGGTCCTCAACATCATCGGTCTCCGCTTCGCGAACCGCATGTTCGAGCCGATCTGGAACGCGGACAACATCGAGAAGGTCGACGTCTTCTACGACGAGACCCTGGGCCTCGAGAACCGTGCGCAGTACTACGACGAGGCCGGCGCCCTGGTCGACATGATCCAGTCGCACCTGCTCCAGATCCTGGCGCTCGTCACGATGGACGCCCCGGCAGCGATCGACTCCGTCGAGTTCCGTTCCTCCCTGGCCCGCGTCCTCCGCTCGACCCGCATCAAGGGCGACGACGCGACCATCGCCTCGCGCCGTGCGGTCTACACGGCCGGCACGATCGACGGCAAGGACCTGCCGTCCTACCAGCAGGAGGACGGGGTCGACCCGTCGCGCGAGACCGAGACGCTGGCCGAGATCGAGGTCGAGGTGGACACCGCCCGCTGGGCCGGGGTCCCCTTCACGCTCCGCTCCGGCAAGGCGCTCGGCGCCAGCCGCAAGGAGGTCCTCATCACCTTCAAGCCCGTGACGCGCCTGCCCTCCGGCCTGTCCGGTCGCCCGAAGGCGGACACGCTGCGCATCGTCCTGAACCCGGACGAGATCGAGCTGTCGGTCTCGGCCAACGGCGGCGGCAACCCGTTCGAGATGGGCCAGGTCACCCTGTCGTCCTCGTTCGACGACGGCGAGCTGACCCCCTACGGCGAGGTCCTCAACGGCATCTTCCACGACGACCCGCTGCTCTCCATCCGTGGCGACGTCGCGGAGCGCTGCTGGGAGATCGTCGAGCCGGTCGTGAACGCCTGGAAGTCCGGCGAGGTCCCGCTCGAGGAGTACCGCGCGGGTTCGCGCGGCCCGGCCGAGTGGGTCAGCTCGTCCTGACCGACGCGACCACCGCACGACGGGAGGCCCGGTACCAGCTGGTACCGGGCCTCCCGTCCGTCGTGGCGCACCCCGCGCCGGACCGCGGCTGCGTCAGGCGGGCCGTCCGGCCCGCTCGCCGGCGCCGCTGACGCTCCACGTCCCACCGCCGCGCTGAGCGGAGCGGGTCCGGTGTCCTGCGACGGTGCCCTTGGCCCGCGCGATGGCATCGGCCGCGGCGACGAGTGTCAGGTGCGAGAGGGCCTGCGGGGTGTTGCCGATGTGGTGGCCGGTCGCGACGTCGATCTCCTCGGAGAGCATGCCGACGTCGTTCGCGAAGCCGACGAGCACGTCCATGAGCCGTTCGGCGTCCGCCACCCGACCGGAACCGGCGTACTGCTCGACGAGCCAGAACGAGCAGGCCAGGAACGGGTGTTCCGCACCGCTGAGCCCGTCGAAGCCGGAGGACGTCCGGTAGCGGAGCAGCAGTCCGTCGTCGCCGACGCGCAGGTCCTCTTCGATGGCTGCGACGGTCCCGAGCATCCGCGGGTCGTCGGGCGCGCAGTAGCCGATCTGGGGGAGGACGAGCAGGCTCGCGTCCACCTCGTCGGTGTCGTAGTGCTGGCGGTAGGCGCCGCGCTCGGCGTTCCAGGCGTGTTCCTCGATCTCGGCGCGGACCTGGTCGCGGAGGGTGCGCCAGCGTTCGACGGGCCCCTCGAGCCCGAACTCCTCGCAGGCCGCGACCCCGCGGTCGAACGCCGCCCAGATCATCGCGCGCGAGTGGGTGAAGTGCCGTCGCGGGCCGCGCATCTCCCAGATGCCGTTGTCGGGCTCCTGCCAGTGCGCCTCGACGTGGCTGAGGAGCGCGCGCTGCAGCGACCACGAGGCACCGCTCTCCTCGACACCCAGTTCGCGGGCGTCGTGCAGGGCCGCGAGCACCTCGCCGAACACGTCGCCCTGGTACTGCGTGTACGCGCCGTTGCCGACGCGGACGGGCTTCGAGTCCGCGTAGCCGGTCAGGTGGTCGAGCGTGCGCTCCGGCAGTTCCCGTTCGCCGGCGATGCCGTACATGATCTGCACGTCGTCCGGGTCGCCGGCGATCGCGCGGAGCAGCCACGCCCGCCAGTGCGAGGCCTCGTCGCGGTACCCGTGTGCGATGAGGGACGCGAGCGCCATCGACGCGTCGCGCAGCCACACGAAGCGGTAGTCCCAGTTGCGTTCGCCGCCGGGGTCCTCCGGGAGGCTCGTGGTCGCGGCCGCCACGACGCCGCCGGTCTCGGCGTGGGTCATCGCGCGCAGGTACATCAGCGAGCTGCGGACGGCGGGGGCGTACTTCCCCTCGGCGCGGGTGCGGGAGGTCCAGTCGTGCCACCAGTCGCGGGTGTGGTGCAGGGCCGCGTCGACGTCGAACGGCTCCGGGGGCTCGCGGTGCGAGGGGTACCAGGTGAGGACGGTGTCGAGGACGTCGCCGTCGGCGATCGTGGTGGTGGCGGTGTGGCGGTGGTCGTCGGCCCGGAAGCGCGGCCCCCGGACGACGACGGCGTCCGGGCCGGCGGTCGCGACGAGGACCGGGTCGTCGTCGTTCCCGACCTGGCGGATCCACGGCAGCACGGTGCCGTAGCCGAACCGGATACGGAGGACCTGCCGCATCTCGACCGTGCCGGTGAGCCCGCGGACCCGTCGGACGATCGCGGCTCGGTGCGCGTCCACCGGCATGAAGTCGGTGACCTCGACGACGCCGGTCTGGGTGGTCCACACCGTCGAGAGGACCAGGGAGTCGCCGTCGTGCCGGCGGACCGGGGTGGCGGCGGGGTCGGCGGGGCGGAGCGACCACTGCCCGTCGTGTTCGTCGCCGAGCAGTGCGGCGAACGTCGATGCGCTGTCGAACCGGGGCAGGCACGCCCAGTCGACGTCACCGTCCCGGGTGACGAGTGCGGCGGTGTGACAGTCCCCGATGAGGGCGTGGTCCTCGATGCGCTGAGCCATGGCCTGATCGAACCACCCGGAGGCCGCGGCGCACCTGCGCTGAAGGTGCGTTCAGATCACTCCCGGCAGGACTTCGGCCGCGACACGGACCGTCGTTCAGCCGAGTTCGGCGATGCCGACGCGACCGAGCTCGGTCCAGAGCGCGGCGCCGTCCGGCGCGTAGACCCACGGCACGGTCGAGTCCCGCGTGCGCTCCTGGGCCCGCGACCGACCGCCGGCGAGGACGGCCTCACTGGTGGACAACTGCCGGATCGCGACTGCGGCGACGTTGTCCGGGTGCTCCCGCGCGAACTCGCCGTAGAGGTGCTCGTCGTGCTGTCCGTCGTCGCCGACGAGCAGCCACTGGATGTCCGGGAAGTCCCGGGCGAGGCGCCGCAGGTTGTCCTGCTTGTGCTGCTGTCCGCTCCGGAAGAGCCGGTCGTGGGTGGGGCCCCAGTCGGTGAGCAGCAGGGTGCCGGACGGGTACATGTTCCGCGTCAGGAAGCGCTGCAGCGTCGGTGCCACGTTCCAGGCGCCGGTGGACAGGTACACGGTCGGTGCGCCCGGGTGCTGCGCGAGGATCCGTTCGTAGAGGACCGACATCCCCGGGACCGGGCGGCGGGCGTGCTCGGTGAGGACGAACGAGTTCCACGCCGCCAGCATCGGGCGGGGCAGGCTCGTCACCATCACGGTGTCGTCGATGTCCGACAGCAGGCCGAAGCGGGTGTCCGGGTGCACCACGAAGACGTCGGCGTCGACGTCGCGCATGCCACCGGCGGACAGGCGGATCGTCTGCCAGCCGGGCTCGAGGTCGATCGGGACGATGGCGTCGACCACACCACCACGGTCGCTCTGGACGGTGTGCGTGCTGCCACCGGCGGTGATCGTGACCTCGGCGTGGTCGACGGCCACGCTCGTGAAGCTGCGCCAGCCGCGGACGCCCGCGTACGAGACGTCGGAGGCCAGGCCGCGGCGGGTGAGGAGCACCCGGCAGAGCACCCGGACCCACCCCGGCGCGCCGTAGCCCGTGTACGGGATCACCGTCGGCACCTGGCCGCGCTTCCGGGCGTGCTGCTCGCGGTACTCCTGCACGGCGTCCTCGATGCGGGCGGCACGGTGCAGGATCGGCTCGGGGATCGCGGTCTCCCACTGCTGGATGCCCCACGGGGTCTGTTCGCGTCGGTCGTGCTCGCGTTCCACGGACCGGGCGTCGGGACCGGGAGCGGTGCTGCCCTCGGGCGCCGGGGTGGTGTCCCGGGGCGCAGCAGGGTCCGGAGGCGTCGACTCGGGCATCGCACCATCATCCCATGTGGGGTGGTCCCGGGACGGGGTCGTGCACCCGACACCCCGGGAATCGCAGCCAAGACCAAGCCGGTGTCTGCGAGAGTTGCGGTCTCAGCCAGTCAGCCCGCGGTCACCGCGAGAAGGAGTTCACGTGCTCGTCACCGAGGTTTCGAACGCACTGCCGGGGGGATCGTCACTGCTCAGGAACGAGCCGGTCCAGGCCCGCAGCTCGGCGCGCCTCGCGGGTCTGCTCGACGCCGCGGCGGCGGTCATCGACGAGATCGGCTTCGAGCGGCTCACGACCGCCATGGTCGCCGAGCGTGCCGGCGCGTCCATCGGGACGGTCTACCGGTACTTCCCGGACCGCATCGCCGTGGTCGAGGCCCTGGCGATCCGCTGCACCCAGCGCCTCGCCGCCCGATTCGTCGAGACGCTCGACGCCTCCGGTGCCACGACCTGGCAGGAGGGCTGCGACGCGCTCGTCGACATGACCGCCGAGATGTACCGGACGGAGCCCGGCTTCCGCGCGATCCGCTTCGCCGACATCGACACCACGTCCGGTGACGAGGACGCCGACCGGCTCGCCGCGCTCGGCGGGGCCGTCGGCACCGTGATGCGCGAGCGATTCGACCTGCCGCAGACCGAGGCGATCAGCCGCGCCTGGGTCGTGCTGGCGGAGTCCGCGCACGCGGTCCTCGCCCGGGCCCACGTCGACCGCGACCACCCCGACACCGAGCTGATCGCTGCGTACCGCGCGATGAGCCGGCCGTACCTGGAGTCGGTGATCGGGGCCTCCTGACCGTCGACCCACCTCGGGCGCCCGTCCCTCTGACCGCAGAGGGGCGGGCGTTCCTGTCCGGACTGCGCGGACCCGTCGTCGCTGTCCGCATGGCGTCATGCACCGCCGCGACGGAACCACCACGCGCTCCGGCCTGTACTGTCGTCCGGAGTCGGGCTACCTCCACCAAGAAGGGCACCCATGATCGAGTTCCGCTCGGTGCGCAAGACCTACCCGGACGGCACGAACGCCGTCGAGTCGTTCGACCTCGTGATCCCCTCGCGGAGCACGACGGTGTTCGTCGGTTCGAGCGGTTGTGGCAAGACCACGCTCCTCCGGATGATCAACAGGATGATCGACCCGACCTCGGGCTCCGTCCAGATCGACGGCGAGGACATCGCGGGTGTCGACCCGGTGCAGCTGCGCCGTCGGATCGGCTACGTGATGCAGAACGCCGGGCTGCTGCCGCACCGCAAGGTCGCCGACAACATCGCGACCGTGCCGCTGCTCACCGGTGTCTCGAAGGCCGACGCGCGGAAGCGTGCCCTCGAGTTGATGGACACCGTCGGCCTCGACCGGTCGCTCGCCGACCGGTACCCCTCGCAGCTCTCCGGCGGACAGCAGCAGCGCGTCGGCGTCGCCCGCGGCCTGGCCGTCGACCCGAACGTGCTGCTCATGGACGAGCCGTTCGGTGCCGTCGACCCGCTCGTCCGCAACGACCTGCAGGACGAGCTGATCCGGCTGCAGCGCGAGCTCGGCAAGACCGTCGTCTTCGTGACGCACGACATCGACGAGGCCTTCAAGCTCGGCGACCAGGTCGTCATCCTCAAGAAGGGCGGCGAGATCGCCCAGCAGGGGACCCCGGCGGAGATCCTGTCCGCACCGGCGGACGACTTCGTCGCGAACTTCATCGGCGTCGGGCGGGGCCGTCGGTCCCTCCGCGTCGAGCAGACCCCGACCGGTCCGGTCGTCGTGGACGGTGACGGTCGCGCCGCAGGCGTCCTGACCGGTCCCGTGGGCGTCGTCGACGCCGCTGCCGCTGTCCGCTCCGAGGCCGGGACGCCCAGCGTCCCGGGTGCTGCGGCGCAGGGTGGGAGCACCCGGTGAAGTGGGTGCTGTCGAACCTCGACACGATCGGGGACGACACGGTCGCACACCTGATGATCGCGATCCCGCCGATCATCGTCGCCTTCCTGCTGTCGATCCCGATCGGGTGGCTCGTCGTCCGACTCCGCCGGCCTGGCGCGCGCCGCTTCAGCAGCGGGGTGGGTGGCGGCATCGTCACGTTCGCCGGGCTGCTCTACGCCGTCCCGTCGCTGCCGCTGTTCATCGCGCTGCCTGGCCTGATCGGCACCGGACTGCAGGACCCGATCAACGTCGTCATCGGCCTGACGCTCTACGGCCTCGCGCTCATGGTCCGCTCCACGGTGGACGGTCTCGGGTCGGTCGACGCCGAGACCACGTCGGCCGCGACCGCCATGGGGTACTCGGGCGCCCAGCGCTTCTTCCGCGTCGACCTGCCGCTCGCCGGACCGGTGCTGCTCGCCGGACTCCGGGTCGTCTCGGTGTCGACGATCTCGCTCACCACGGTCGGCGCGGTCCTCGGCATCCAGAGCCTCGGGTCGCTCTTCACGGACGGCATCGGGCGGAACATCCCGGAGGAGATCCTGGCGGGTGTCGTGATGGTCCTCGTCCTGGCCTTCGCGATCGACGGGCTGCTCGTGCTGCTTGGCCGCATCGTGATGCCGTGGACGCGTCGCTCGGCGCCGTCGAAGCGCGCGACCCGCCGTGTGCTCCAGAACGCGGAGGTCACGTCATGATCATCGGACAAGCCTTCGGCTGGGTGTTCGACCCCGCCAACTACGCCGGTCCCGACGCCGTGCCCGCGCGGCTGTGGGAGCACATCTGGATCTCGCTCCTCGCCGTCCTGATCGCGTCGGTGATCGCCATCCCGATCGGCTACGCCATCGGGCACACCGGCAAGGCCCGCGGCTTCGCGATCGCCCTGTCCGGCGGCATCCGCGCCCTGCCGACCCTCGGCGTGCTCACCCTGGTGGGCCTCCTGCTCGGCGCCAACCTGCAGGCTCCGCTGCTGGCGCTCGTCGTCCTGGCGATCCCGTCGGTGCTCGCCGGTGCGTACGCCGGCATCGAGTCCGTCGAGCCGGTGACCGTCGACGCCGCCCGCGCGCAGGGCATGACCGGGTGGCAGATCCTGACCAAGGTCGAGATCCCGCTCGGCCTGCCGCTGCTCGTCGGTGGTGTCCGTGCCGCCGTGCTCCAGGTCGTCGCCACCGCCACCCTCGCCGCGTACGTCGGCTCGGGCGGGCTCGGCGGGTACGTGTTCCTCGGGCTGAAGACCCAGGACTACGCCATGATGCTCGGCGCTTCCATCCTCGTGATCGCACTCGCGATCGCGTTCGAGATCGTCTTCTCCGTGCTCCAGCG
The DNA here is from genome assembly GCF_016907335.1 of Curtobacterium herbarum. NCBI lineage: Bacteria > Bacillati > Actinomycetota > Actinomycetes > Micrococcales > Microbacteriaceae > Curtobacterium > Curtobacterium herbarum. The sequence continues at coordinate 2,112,683 of NZ_JAFBBT010000001.1, read as the reverse complement.
GGCGGTGGTGCCCGCGGGCGTCGCCGAACGCCCGACGCGGCGTCGCTCGGGATCGCGTGAGCGGCCCCACACACCCATCCCGGAAGGAACCCCCTCGTGATCACAGCACCCAAGCTCCGCGCCGGCATCGCCGCCGCGGTCGCCGTCGGCGTGGCCGCCGCCCTGGCCGGCTGCTCCTCCAGCAGCCCGCTCGACAGCGGCTCCAGCACCTCCTCCGACTCGAAGACCATCGTCGTCGGGTCGCAGCAGTACTACTCGAACGAGATCATCGCCGAGCTCTACGCCCAGGTCCTCGAGAAGGACGGCTTCCAGGTGAAGCGCAACTTCAACATCGGGCAGCGCGAGGTCTACCTCCCGCAGCTCGAGAAGGGCGCGATCGACGTCATGCCCGAGTACGGCGGCAACCTGCTGCAGTACTTCGACAAGAAGTCGACCGCCAAGACCGAGTCCGAGATCACGGCCGGGCTCGAGAAGTCGCTGCCTAAGGGGCTCCGTGCCCTGGACGCCGCCGAGGCCACCGACCAGGACAGCTACACCGTCACGAAGAAGTTCTCCGAGGAGAACGACGTGACGAGCCTCGCCGACCTGTCGAAGGTCAAGGGCACGCTGACCGTCGGCGCGAACTCCGAGAACCAGACCCGCCCGTACGGTCCGAAGGGCCTGCAGTCGGTCTACGGCGTCACCGTCCAGTCCAAGGCGATCGAGGACTCCGGCGGAGCCCTGACGGTCAAGGCGCTGAAGGACGGCACCGTGCAGCTCGCGGACATCTACACCGCCGACCCGAGCATCAAGGCCAACGACTTCGTGGTCCTCAAGGACCCGAAGAACCTGATCGTGCCGCAGAACGTCACCCCGGTCGTGTCGAGCAAGGTCGACGACAAGGCCGCGGCGGACATCAACAAGGTGAGCAAGGTCCTGACGACCGACGCGCTCATCGAGCTGAACACGAAGAGCACCGTCGACAAGGAGAAGGCCTCGACGATCGCGAAGGACTTCCTGACCGACGAGGGTCTGCTCTAGGTCGCACGGACACCCCGGGTCCCGCGTCGTTCTGCGGGGTCCACGACGACAGGCGTCGGGCATCGAGCCCGACGCCTGTCGTCGTTCCGGGAGCGGTCGTGCGTGACACTTGTTCCGCACGGTTGTGCCGTGCAGAGCCTGTGCACGTTCGTGCACGAGGCCCCTCTACAACTTGTCGAATCGGCGCCTGGACAAGTACCGTCGAAGCATGAACGACCTCCTGGACCCGCTCCTGCTGTCGCGGTGGCAGTTCGGTCTGACGACGATCTACCACTTCCTCTTCGTCCCGCTGACGATCGGCATGGCCGTCGTCGTCGCGGTGTTCCAGACCGCCTGGGTCCGGACCGGGCGCGCGCACTACCTGCAGCTCACGCGGTTCTTCGGACGCATCTTCCTCATCAACTTCGCGATGGGCGTCGTCACCGGCATCGTCCAGGAGTTCCAGTTCGGCATGAACTGGTCGGACTACTCGCGCTTCGTCGGTGACGTCTTCGGCGCCCCGCTCGCGCTCGAGGGCATCCTGGCGTTCTTCTTCGAGGCGGCGTTCATCGGCATCTGGATCTTCGGCTGGGACCGCCTGCCGAAGAAGGTGCACCTGGCGAGCATCTGGTGCGTCAGCGCGGGCACGATCATGTCGGCGTACTTCATCATCGCCGCGAACGCGTTCATGCAGCACCCGGTCGGCTACACGATCAACGAGGCCAAGGGGCGCGCCGAACTCACCGACATCTGGGCCGTCCTCGGCAACAAGGTCGCCCTGGCCGCCTTCCCGCACACGATCTTCGCGTGCTTCATGGTCGCCGCCGGCGTCATCATCTCGGTCGCCGCGTACCACCTGTCGCGCAACCAGAACCTCGAGACCATGATGCCGGCGCTGAAGTTCGGCCTGTGGACGATGGTCGCGGCCGGTGCACTCACGGTCCTCACCGGTGACCAGCTCGGCCTCACGATGGTCGACACGCAGCCGATGAAGATGGCCGCCGCCGAGGCGCTCTACAACACCGCGACCGGCAAGGACGCCTCGTTCTCGATCTTCACGCTCGGCACACCCGACGGCGTCACCGAGCTCTTCTCGATCCGGGTGCCCTACCTGCTGTCCTTCCTGTCGACGCACACGTTCTCCGGCACGGTCGAGGGCATCAACGACCTGCAGGCGCAGTACACGCAGGTCTACGGCCCGGGCGACTACAAGCCGATCATCTGGGTGACCTACTGGTCCTTCCGCTGGATGATCGCGCTCGGGATGGGTGCGGTGATGGTCTCGCTCGCCGGGCTCTGGCTCACCCGCAAGGGTCGCTTCCCGCAGCAGCGCTGGATCTGGCGCATCGCGATCTGGGCCGTGCCGCTGCCGATGGCCGCGATGATCGTCGGCTGGGTCTTCACCGAGATGGGCCGCCAGCCCTGGCTGGTGTTCGGCCTGCTCAAGACGGCCGACGGGGTCTCCCCGAACGTGACGGGTCTCGAGGTCCTCATCTCGCTCGTCGTGTTCACGCTCATCTACGGATCCCTCGCGGTGGTCGAGTTCCGACTCATCAAGAAGGTCGCCCAGGAGGGCCCGGCCGCCCCGGCCGAGGTCGATGCGGAGACCGGCGAGGTCAAGCACGAAGTGACGGTGTACTGAAGATGGACCTGCCCGTTCTGTGGTTCGCGATCGTCGGACTCTTCTTCGTCGGGTACTTCGTGCTCGACGGGTTCGACTTCGGCGTCGGCATGTCCCTGCCGTTCCTCGGCAGGGACGACACCGACCGCCGGGTCCTCATCAACACCATCGGCCCCGTCTGGGACCTCAACGAGACCTGGGTGATCGTCGCCGGTGCCTGCCTGTTCGCAGCGTTCCCGGAGTGGTACGCGACGATGTTCTCCGGCTTCTACCTGGCGCTGCTGTTCATCCTCGCCGCCCTGATCCTGCGCGGGGTGTCCTTCGAGTACCGGCACCAGAACAAGCACCTGGCGTGGAAGCGCCGGTTCGACCTGATGATCGTGGTCGGCAGCGCGGTGCCGTCGTTCCTCTGGGGCGTCGCGTTCGGCAACGTCGTCCGGGGGATCCCGATGGACTCCGGCCACAACTACACCGGCACGCTGTTCGACCTGCTCAACCCCTTCGCGCTGCTCGCCGGTGCGACGACCCTGCTGGTCTTCTTCACCCACGGCGTCGTGTTCGTGGCGCTGAAGACCGAGGGCGAGATGCGCGAGCGGGCGATGCGCCTGGCGAAGCGCGCCGGCGTCGTCACGATCGTGGTCGCCGCCGTGTTCCTGGTGACGATGGCCCTCGTGCGCTCCACCCCGACGTCGCTCGTGCTGTCCGTCATCGCCGCGGTGGCCCTGGTCGTCGCGGTCCTCTGTGCCGCACGCGGCCGGGAGGGACGTGCCTTCGCCCTGATGGCCGTCACGATCGCGGCGGTCGTCGTCGCGATGTTCACCGCGGTGTTCCCGGACGTCATGCCCGCCACGAACGACCCGGCGAACAGCCTGACCGTCGCCAACGCCTCGTCCGGCACGTACACGCTGACCGTGATGAGCTGGGTCGCGCTGGTCTGCGTCCCGCTCGTGCTCGCCTACCAGGCGTGGACCTACTGGATCTTCCGCAAGCGGGTCTCGCGCGCCACCGTCGCGCAGGCCGCGCACTGACCAGGAGGCACGGGTGAAGCCGCTCGATCCCCGTCTGCTCCGTCTGTCCCGGACGGCGCGCGGCTTCGTCGTGGCCGCCGCCGGCACCGGCGCGGTGCGGACGGTCGCGACCATCGCGATCGCGTGGGGGATCGCGGCCGCGGTGACCCAGGTCGTCGACGCGGTCCGTGTCGGCGTCGTCCCCGCGACCTTCGCCGGCACGCTCGCCCTGCTCGGCGGGGCGTTCCTGCTGCGGGCGGTCGCGGCCTGGGCAACGGACGACCTCGCCGCCCGCGCGGGTGCTCGCGTCAAGAGCGAGCTCCGCGCCGCCGTGCTCCGGCGCGCGGCCGACCGGGGCCCCGGGTGGCTCGCCGGTCGGTCGAGCGCCGGCTTCGCGACGACGCTCGGCCCCGGGCTCGACGCGCTCGACGCCTACTTCGGCCGCTACCTGCCGCAGCTCGCGCTCACCGCCGTGGCCACACCGCTGCTGCTCGTGGCGATCGGCGCGGGCGACCTGACGAGCGCCGTCGTCATCGTGTGCGCGCTGCCGGTCATCCCGGTGTTCATGGTGCTCATCGGTCTCGCCACCCGCTCGCTGCAGCAGGAGCAGGCGGACGCGCTCGCCCGGCTCGGCAGTGCCTTCACCGAGGCCGTCGAGGGCCTGGCGACCCTCAAGGTCTTCGGCCGTGCCCGCCGTCAGGTCGGCCGGATCGGGCAGGTCACCAACGACCACCGCCGGGGCACCATCGGCGTGCTGCGGCTCTCCTTCGTCAGCGGGTTCGCCCTCGAGCTCGCCGCGAGCCTGTCCGTCGCGCTCGTCGCGGTGTCGATCGGCATCCGGTTGGTCGACGGCTCGCTCGGGCTCGGTGCGGCGATGTTCGTGCTGGTCCTCGCCCCGGAGGCGTTCGCCCCGATCCGGCAGGTCGGCGCCGACTTCCACGCGGCGCAGGACGGGGTGGCGGCGTCGCAGGCCGTGCTCGACGTGCTCGACGGCCCGGACGAGCCGGCAGCGGTCGCGCCGGAGACCGCCGCCGCCGTCGCTGCGTCCGCGGGCTCCGCCGCCCTGGTGCTCGTCGGGCTCACCGTGCGCCGCCCCGACACCGTCATCGGACCGGTCGACCTGACCGCCACGGCCGGCACCGTGGTCGCCCTGGCCGGCCCGAGCGGCTCCGGCAAGTCCAGCCTGCTCGCCGCGATCCGCGGGGTCCTGCCCGCCGACGGCACGGTCACGGTGCCCGGCCGTGCCGACCTGCCGCCCCGCGACCGCACCACCTGGGTCGACCAGCGTCCGCGCCTGGTGCGCGGCACGGTCGCCGAGAACGTCGCACTCTCCGCCGACCCGGACGTGGCGGACGTCCGGCGTGCACTCGGTGCGGTGGGGCTGGGAGTCGACCCGGGCCTCCCGGTCGGCAGCGGCGGATCCGGACTGTCCGGCGGGCAGGCCCAGCGCGTCGCCGTCGCGCGCGGCCTGTACCGCGCGACCCGGCAGCAGACACCGCTGGTGCTCCTCGACGAGCCGACGTCGGCGCTCGACGCGGAGTCCGAAGCGCAGGTCGTCGCCGCCGTCCGTCGGCTGGCCCAGGCCGGGGCGGTCGTCGTCGTCGCGAGCCACCGAGCGGCGGTCGTGGCCGCGGCCGACGTCGTCGTCGCGATCGGCGCCTCCGGCTCCGTCACGGTCGAGACCCGCCGATCCGCGCAGGAGGTCTCCGCATGACCGGCACCACCGACCGGGAGGCCCGCACCGGGTCCGTCCTGCGGCTCGCCCTGCCCCGTGGGCGTGGCTGGACCACGGCCGTCGCCGCCGGCGTGCTCAGCGCACTCTGCGGCGTGGCCCTCCTCGCCGCGAGCGGGTACCTCATCACCCGCGCCGCCGAGCACCCGCCGATCCTCTACCTGACGCTCGTCATGGTCGGAGTCCGCGCGTTCGCACTCGGGCGCGCCGTGTTCCGTTACGTCGATCGGCTCGCCGGGCACGACGCCTCGTTCCGGCAGCTCGCCGTCGTCCGGACCGAGATGTACCGGCGGCTCGCCTCGGTCGCACCGGCCGGGCTCGGAGCGACCGGGCGTGGCGACCTGATGACCCGGCTCGTCACCGACACCGACCGGCTGCAGGACCTGCCGATCCGGGTCGTCGGACCGCTCGTGTCGGCCGGCGTCACCGCGCTGCTCTCCGTCGTCGCCGTCGCGTTCGTCTCCCTGCCGGCCGCCCTCGTGCTGCTGGTGGCCCTCGCCGTGGCCGCCCTGGTCGGGACGCTCGTCACCGCCGCCGTCGCCCGTCGCTCGGACGAGGAGACCGCGGCCGACCGTGGGCACGTCGCCGACCTGGTCCTCGACACGGTCCGCACGCTCGACGTCTTCGTCGCCTACGGCTCGCTGGAGGAACGACTCACCCACATCGCACGCCTCGACGACCACGTCACCCGGGCGGTCCGCCGTCGGGGCGCCGTCGAGTCCCTCGTCGGCGCGCTCGTCGGCCTGGTCGGCGGGGCCGCGGTCATCGGCGTGCTGGCCGTCGGCGCCCCGACGGTCGTCAGCGGCGCCCTGGACGGTCCGCTCTGGGCGCTGGCGGTGTTCGTGCCGCTCGCGCTCTTCGAGGTCGTCGGCGCGGTCCCGCTCGCCGTCCTCACGCTCCGGCGTGTCCGGGCCGCAGCCGACCGCGTCGAGCAGGTCGTGCCCGCGGAGCTGCCGGCCGGCCTGGTGCCGGAACCCGAGGACGCCGCCGACGCCCGGGACCTCCTCGCGCCGGCCACCGTCACCGTCCGGGTCCGCGACCTGTCCGTCCGCTGGCCGGGCGCGCCGACGCCGGCGGTCGACGGGGTGTCGTTCGCCCTGGAACCCGGCGAGGTCGTCGTGCTCAGCGGCCCGAGCGGTGCCGGCAAGTCGACCCTGGTGGACGCCCTCGTGCGCTTCGTCGACCACACCGGCAGCTACACCCTGGACGGGACGGAGGCGCGGAGCATGCACCCGGACGCCGTCCGCGCCCGCGTCGGGCTGATCGAGCAGGACCCCTTCGTCTTCGACCAGTCCGTCCGGCAGAACCTGCTCTTCGCACGGGACACCGCGACCGACGACGAGCTGCTCGCCGTGCTCGACCGGGTCGGGCTCGGCGACTGGGTCCGGCGACGCGGCGGACTCGACGCCGGGGTGGGGGAGCGCGGCGCACTCGTGTCCGGCGGACAGGCGCACCGGCTGGCGCTGGCCCGGGCGCTCCTGCACGCGTTCCCGGTCCTGGTGCTCGACGAACCGACCGCCGACATCGACCCCGACCTCGGCGACCGTGTGCTCCGCGACCTCGTGACCACCGCCCGCGCGGCCGGACGCACGCTGCTCATCGTGTCGCACGTCCCGGTGCCGGCCGACCTGGTCGATCGGACCCTGCGGATGCGGGACGGACGCCTGCTCGCAGGGTGAGCCGACGCCGGGACGCGGGACGGGCCTCCCGGCTTGTATCGTTGACGACCGTGACCATCGAGCAGCACGTCGAGGACCCGCACACCTACGACTTCCGGCGCATCCAGCAGAAGTGGCAGGCGCGGTGGGAAGAGCTCGGCCTCTTCACCGCCGACCCCGACGACAAGCGCCCGCGCAAGTACATCCTCGAGATGTTCCCGTACCCCTCCGGCGACCTGCACATGGGCCACGCCGAGAACTGGGCGCTCGGGGACTTCGTCGCGCGCTACTGGCGCCAGCAGGGCTTCAACGTGCTGCACCCGATCGGTTGGGACTCGTTCGGCCTGCCCGCCGAGAACGCCGCCATCAAGCGCGGCGTGGACCCGAAGGAGTGGACCTACGCGAACATCGCGCAGCAGAAGGCCTCCTTCAAGCGCTACGCGCCCTCGTTCGACTGGTCGACCGAGATCCACACCTCTGACCCCGAGTACTACAAGTGGAACCAGTGGCTGTTCCTGAAGATGTACGAGAAGGGCCTGGCGTACCGGAAGGACAGCTGGGTCAACTGGGACCCGGTGGACCAGACCGTCCTGGCCAACGAGCAGGTCCTGCCCGACGGCACCTCGGACCGCTCCGGCGCCGTCGTCGTCAAGAAGAAGCTGACGCAGTGGTACTTCAAGATCACGGACTACGCGGACCGGCTGCTCGACGACCTGAACCAGCTCGAGGGCCGGTGGCCGTCGAAGGTCATCGCCATGCAGCGCAACTGGATCGGCCGCTCGGTCGGTGCGGACGTCGACTTCGTCATCGAGGGCCGTGACGAACCCGTCACCGTGTTCACCACCCGCCCGGACACCATCCACGGCGTGACCTTCCTGGTCGTCGCGCCGGACTCCGACCTGGCCGCCGAACTCGTCGCGGACCCGTCCGTCGACGACGCCACCCGCGCCGCGTTCCAGGAGTACCTGGTCGCCACGCAGAAGACCTCGGACATCGACCGGCAGAACGCCGACCGCCCGAAGACCGGCGTGCCGCTCGGCCGCTGGGCGATCCACCCGCTGACCGGGGAGCGCCTGCCGCTCTGGGCCGCCGACTACGTACTGGCCGACTACGGACACGGCGCCGTGATGGCCGTGCCGGCCCACGACCAGCGCGACCTGGACTTCGCCCGTGCATTCGACCTGCCCGTCACGGTCGTCGTCGACACCAACGCCGCCGTGACCGGCGCGATCCCCGTGATCCCGGAGGGGGCGACGCTCGACGACTTCGACGTCCCCACGCTCGACCCGGTCGCCACCGGCCAGGCCCTGACGGGCGCCGGTCGGATGATCAACTCCGGGCCGCTCGACGGCATGAGCAAGCAGCACGCGATCACCGCGGCGATCAGCCTGCTCGACGAGCGGGGCACCGGCCGCGCCGCCAAGACCTACCGGCTGCGCGACTGGCTCATCTCGCGCCAGCGCTTCTGGGGCACGCCGATCCCGATCATCCACGGCGCGGACGGCACCGAGTACCCGGTGCCCGAGGACCAGCTGCCCGTCGTGCTGCCCCCCACCGAGGGCCTCGACCTGAAGCCGAAGGGCACGTCCCCCCTGGGCGGCGCGACCGACTGGGTGAACGTGCCGAACCCGGTCGACGGCACGCCCGCCAAGCGCGACGCCGACACGATGGACACGTTCGTCGACTCGTCGTGGTACTTCCTGCGCTTCCTGTCGGCGAACGACGACACGCAGGCCTTCGACCCGGCGCTCGTGAACAAGTGGGCACCCGTCGACCAGTACATCGGCGGTGTCGAGCACGCGATCCTGCACCTGCTGTACGCGCGCTTCGTCACGAAGGTGCTGTTCGACCTCGGCTACCTCGACTTCACCGAGCCGTTCTCGGCGCTGCTCAACCAGGGCATGGTGCTCTCCGGCGGCTCGAAGATGTCGAAGTCGAAGGGCGGCGTCTCGCTCGGCGACGAGCTCGACGCGCACGGTGTCGACGCGATCCGCCTGGTGATGGGCTTCGCCGGCCCGCCGGAGGACGACATCAACTGGGAGGACGTCTCGCCGGCGGCCTCCGCCCGGTTCCTGGCGCGTGCCTACCGGATCGCCGTCGACGTCACCTCGACGCCCGACGCCGTCTGGTCGACCGGTGACCGCAGCGTCCGGCAGGCGACGCACCGCTTCCTGGCGGACGCCCCCGGGCTGATGGAGTCGTTCAAGTTCAACGTCGTGATCGCACGGCTCATGGACCTGGTGAACGTCACCCGCAAGGCGATCGACAGCGGACCCGGTGCCGCAGACCCCGCTGTCCGCGAAGCCGCCGAGACGATCGCGCTGGGCCTCAGCGTCTTCGCGCCGTACACCGGTGAAGAGATGTGGCAGACGCTCGGCTACGACTCCCCGGTCGCGACGTTCGGGTGGCGGAAGGCCGACCCGACGCTGCTCGTGCAGGAGACGCTGACCGCGGTCGTGCAGGTCAACGGCAAGGTGCGCGACTCGTTCGAGGTGTCGAAGTCGATCGAGGCGGACGAGCTCGAGCAGCTCGCGCGCTCGTCGCACGCGGTGCAGCGGTACATCGGCGACCGGGAGATCGTGAAGGTGATCGTCCGGGCGCCGAAGCTCGTCAACATCGCCATCAAGAGCTAGTCGCTCCGGGGCCGGGGCCGGGGCCGGGGCCGGGGCCGGCTCCGGCTCCGGTCCCTCGGGGTCGGGCCTGGTCGGGCTCGCCGGTCCCTCCACAGGGGGCGGTGCGGCGGAACTGTCCACCGGTGTGCTGCGGGGAGCCCGGTCGGGAGGCCGGGCTCCCTAGCGTCTCGGGACATGTCCCGGTTCACGCTGTCGCCCCGTGCCGCCCTCCTGCTGGTGGGCGTCGTGGTGGTGCTCGCGCTCGGGGTCGTGGTCGCCGGGTGGTGGGGCGGTGGTCGTGGGGACGGCACGGACGGCCCCGGGGTCTCGGTCGTCACCGGAGCATCGACGGCCGGGGCCGCTGAGTCGGCTGCGGCTGCGGCTGCCTCCGCGTCCGGGAGCGCTCCGGCGTCCGTGCCTGCAGGGCCTTCTTCCGGGTCGGCGTCGCCCGCTGCCGCCGTGCTGTACGTCGTCGGGGCGGTCGAGCACGCGGGTGTCGTCAGCGTCGCCGCGGACGCCCGGGTGGCCGATGCGCTGGCGGCAGCCGGGGGAGCGGCGGCGGACGCGGACCTGTCGCGGCTGAACCTGGCGCGGCCGGTCGTCGACGGGGAGCGGCTCTACGTGCCCCGCGTCGGCGAGGACGAGGTCCCGGCGGAGCTGCCCGCTGGCGGCGGCGGCGGCGGTGGCAGTGGCCGTGGTGCCGTTCCGGGTGCCGGCGGTTCGGCGTCGGGTCCCACCGGGTCCTCGGGGTCGGGCGGCGGTGCGGGGGCAGCGCCGGAGCTCGTCGACCTCAACGCCGCCGACGCCACCGCGCTCGAGTCCCTGCCGGGCATCGGCCCGGCGCTGGCCGAGCGGATCATCGCCTGGCGCGACGAACACGGCGGCTTCCGGTCGGTCGAGGACCTGCTCGAGGTCAGCGGCATCGGGGAGGGCCGGTTCGCCGACCTGCAGGACCGGGTGACGGTGTGAGTGCGCCCGTCGTGTCGGCGGCTGCGCGGACCGCGTCCGGCGCGGCACTCGGCAGTGCCGTGCGGGCATCGCTGGCGGACCTGCGGCTGGCGGGACCGGTCGCGGCGACGTGGATCGTCGTGGCGGTGCTCGTCGGCGTCCCGGCCACGGCCGGCCGCGTGGTCGTGGGCGCGACCGTGATCGCACTGGCGTCACTCGTCGTGGTCCTCCGACACCGGCCGTCCCAGGCGGTCCGGGCGGTCGCGGCGCTGACCCTCACGACCGCCCTGCTGGCCGCCCTGACCGCCGCGGCGGTCCTGTCCGGGCAGATCCACCGGATGCCGCCGGTCGTGCGGCAGACGGCCGGCCACAGCCTGGAGGCGCGTGTCCGCCTGGACCGCGACCTCGCGCCCGGCGACCGGTCCGTGGTCGGGACGCTCGAGGCGGTCGTGGTGCGGGCCTCCCGGTCGGACGGTCTGCGTGTGCCGGTCCGGGTCGTCCCCGCGCTCGACGAGCCGCGGCCGAGCGTGCTGCCGGCCGGAACGGTCGTCACCGTCCGCGGGCAGCTGCAGCTCGACGAACCGGGCTCGACGACCAGCGTCGTGCTCTTCGCACGTGGAGCCCTCGCGACACGGTCCGGCCCGACCGGCGTCCTCGGAACCAGCGCGGTGGCCCGCGCGGCGTTCGCCACCGTCACCGCCGACCTGCCGGAGCCGGGCGGCGCGCTCCTCCGCGGGCTCGCCATCGGCGACCGGTCCGGACTCGACGCCGCGACCGGACAGGCGATGGAGACCGCGGCGCTGACCCACCTGACCGCGGTCTCCGGGTCGAACTGCGCGGTCCTCGTCGGCCTCGTGGTGCTGCTCGGACGGGTCGTGGGCGCACCGCGGGCCCTGCGTGCGGCGGTGGCCGTCGTCGTGCTGCTCGGGTTCGTCGTGCTCGTGCGGCCGGACCCGTCGATCACGCGCGCGACCGTGATGGCGATCGTGGTGCTCGTCGTGCACCTCGGTGGACGGCCGGTCCGGGGTGTGCCGCTCGTCGCCCTCGCCGCCGTGGGCATGCTCGTCGTCGACCCGTGGGTGGCCCACTCGTTCGCCTTCGCGCTGTCGGTACTGGCGACCACCGGGATCGTGGTCCTCGCCGCACCGCTCACCGAGCTGCTCGCGCGGCGGGTGTGGACGCCGCTCGCCGCCGCCGTCGCGGTGCCGATCGCCGCGCAGGTCGCCTGCTGGCCGGTCACGATCCCGTTGTCCGCGGCCCTGCCGACGTACGCGGTGCCGGCGAACCTGCTCGCCGAGGTCCTCGCACCCGTCGCCACCGTCGTCGGTCTCGCCGCGTGCCTGCTCGCGCCGGTGTGGCCGGTCGGTGCCGGGATGCTCGCGACCGTCGGGTGGGTGCCCGCCGCCGGGATCGGGCTCATCGCCCACGGGGCGGCCGGGCTGCCGGTGGCCTCGGCTCCGTGGCCGTCGGGCCCGGGCGGGATCGTCGCCGCCGGGGTGGTGAGCGCTGCCGTCGCGGTCGGGGTGCTCGTCCGGGCGCGGGGGCGGACCGTGCTCCTCGGCCTCGCGGCCCTCGTGGTCGTCGCGGGGGTCGGGTCGGTCACGGTGCCCGCCGTCCTCGTCCGTGGCACGGTGCCGAACGGTTGGAGCGTCGCGATGTGCGACGTCGGGCAGGGGGACGCCACGCTGCTCCGGAGCGGTGGCCGGACGGCCCTCGTCGACACCGGGGACGACGCAGGACGGCTGACGGCCTGCCTGACGCTCCTCGGCGTGAACCGGATCGACCTGCTCGTCCTGACGCACTTCGACCGCGACCACGTCGGCGCCGTGGCCTCGGTCGCGGCGCGGGTCGAGACCGCCCTGGTCGGTCCGGTCGGTCGGCCTGCCGACGAGCGGGTGGTCACGGACCTCCAGGGCGCGGGCGTGGACGTCCGGCGGGCGGCAGACCGGACCAACGGGCTGCTCGGGGACCTCCGGTGGCGGGTGCTCTGGCCGCCGGACGGCGACGACCGGGCAGGCAACGCGGCGAGCATCGTCATCCGGGTCGATCCGGCGCCGGAGCACGCCTGCCCGGGCTGCGTCAGCGCGGTGCTCCTCGGCGACCTGGGCGAGGACGCGCAGCGCCGACTCCTCCGCTCCGCGCCGCCGGAGGCCCTGGTGCCCGTCGACGTCGTGAAGGTCGCGCACCACGGCTCCGCCGACCAGGACCCCGAGCTCTACCGGGTGCTCGCGGCCCGGGTCGGACTGATCGGCGTCGGCGCGGACAACGACTACGGGCACCCGACGCCGAGCGCGCTGGAGATGCTCGCCGCCGCCGGGACCGCGCCGTACCGCACGGACCGGTCGGGGACGATCGTGGTGCGCGGCGGGAGCGACACCGGGGACGCGGGGGACACGGCGGGTGGGGCGACGGTCGGTGGCGATGGTCGTGCGCCCGTCGAGCTGTGGACCGAGCGCGACGCCGGGGCGTCGGCTGCCGCCCGTAGGATCGGTGCGACGCCGACCGGCCCTGCGCCACCGATGCACGGGCCCGGCCGTCGTCGTCGCCCAGCACCACCGGAAGGACCCGCATGCCCGCCAAGAAGCCCGCGCGCGCCGCAGCGAAGATCGACCAGATCCCGTGGTCGGCCATCCGCCCGGCCCCGGTCGTCCTGGTCACCGGTGCCGAGACGTTCCTGGCGGAGCGGTCGATCGGCATGCTCCGCGACCTGCTCGTCGCCGAGGACCCCGCGCTCGAGGTGCACGACCTCGAAGCGGACCAGTACGCTCCCGGACTGCTGTCGACCCTGGCGAGCCCGTCCCTCTTCGGCGAACCCCGGCTCGTCCGCGTCACCACGGTCGAGAAGTGCACGGACGCCTTCATCACGGAGACGATCTCGTACCTGCAGAACCCGGCCGACGACGTCACCCTGGTGCTCCGGCACGGCGGGGGAGTCCGCGGCAAGAAGCTCCTCGACACCGTCCGCAGCGGGGTGGGCGGCGGCATCGAGGTGCAGTGCGACGAGATCAAGCGGGACACCGACCGGATCGACTTCGTCAACGCCGAGTTCCGCGCTGCCCGCCGGAAGATCGCCCCCTCCGCCGTCCGGACCCTGGTGGCCGCGTTCGCCGACGACCTGGCCGAACTCGCCGCCGCGTGCCGACAGCTCCTCGCCGACGAGGCCGCCGAGATCACCGACCGCACCGTCGACAAGTACTACGGCGGCCGGGTCGAGACGAACGCCTTCAAGGTCGCCGACATCGCCCTGGCCGGTCGGTCCGCTCCGGCGATCGTCGAACTGCGGCACGCCCTGGCGACCGGCGAGGCCCCGGTGCCGATCGTCGCCGCGTTCGCGAGCAAGATCCGCACGATGGCGAAGGTCAGCTCCTTCCGCGGGTCGAGCGGGCAGGCGGCCTCGGCGCTCGGCATGGCGCCGTGGCAGGTCCAGCGCGCACAGCGGGACGTCGCCGGGTGGAGTGAAGCGGGCCTGGCGAACGCCATCATGAGCATCGCGACCGCCGACGCCGCGGTGAAGGGCGGGTCCCGCGACGCACACTTCGCGCTCGAGGTGATGGTCCGCACCATCGCCCGACGCGGCGAGGAGCGCTGACCGGCACCGAGCCTCCCGGCCGTGCCCGGTGGTTCCGGGCGGCTCCGATCGGCGCCGCCCAACCGGATCCCGCTCGAGCCGCGGGATCCCCTGGCTCGGGCGGGTTGCTGTTGGGCGCAGCCGGCTGGCACTAGCCCGGCCCGCCGCCGCCCCGCCCCGCCCGCCACCCGGGAACGACGAAGGCCCCGCACCACCGGTGCGGGGCCTTCGTCAGCGCCTCAGAACCGAGGCAGGAGGTCGAGGACTCAGAGAGCCGAGACCTTCTTCGCGATGGCCGACTTGCGGTTCGCGGCCTGGTTCTTGTGGATGACACCCTTGCTCACGGCCTTGTCGAGCTTCTTCGACGCGAGCGACAGAGCGGCAACGGCCTTCTCCTTGTCGCCCGTGGCGATCGCCGCGTTGGTCTGGCGGATGTACGTCTTGAGCTCCGACTTGTACGCCTTGTTGCGGTCGGTGGCCTTCTGGTTGGTCTTGATGCGCTTGAGCTGCGACTTGATGTTCGCCATGCGTGTTGCTCCTGGTTTCGTCTCGGACGGGTGGTTGCGATCCCGGGTAGAGGGGCCCTTCGTCGCATCGCGTTCCACCCGTGGGCGACGGAACGCGTAAGCCAGCGACAAACGTTACCAGGCCGACCCGTCCGGACCAAAGCCCGACACGGTCAGCGTGGCGGGGCGATCGGCGCCCGAACCGGAGCGGATACGGTGTCGACATGCCGTCCCTCGCGCCCCGCATCGACACCGTCCCGCCGTCGGGCATCCGCCGGGTGTTCGAGCAGGCGGCCCTCCTCGACGACGTGACGATGCTCGTGATCGGGGAGCCGGACGTCCCCGTCGCGAAGCACATCGGCGACGCCGCGCGCCGAGCGTGGGCCGAGGACCGCACCGACTACGGCCCCAACGGTGGCATCCCGCAGCTGCGGCAGGCGATCCAGGACAAGCTCCACCGCGAGAACCGGATGGACGTGGACCTCGAGCAGGTCTGGGTCACGGTCGGTGCGACGCAGGCCCTGTTCACGGCGATGACGCTCGTGCTCTCGCCCGGTGACGAGGTCCTGGTGCCGGACCCCGGCTACACGACGTTCACGATGAACGCCCACATCATCGGCGCCGACCCGGTGCCCTACCAGCTGACGCCGGCGCACGGTTTCGGACCCGACCTGGCCGCCCTGGAGGCACGGATCACCGGCCGCACGCGCGCGATCGTCGTGAACTCCCCGTCCAACCCCCTCGGCACCGTCTTCGGTGAGCAGACGCTGCGCGACCTGTTGGCACTGGCGAAGCGCCACGACCTGTGGGTGATCAGCGACGAGGTCTACGAGTACTTCACCTACGGCACCCGGCACGTCAGCCTGGCGTCCCTCGACGAGGACGACCGTGTCTTCTCGGCGTTCTCGCTGAGCAAGACGTACGCGATGACCGGGGTGCGGGTCGGCTACCTCGTGACGCCGAAGGGCCTGGGGCCGACGATGCGGACCGTGCAGGAGTCGATCATCAGCTGCGTCGCCGAGCCCGACCAGTGGGCCGCCCTCGCGGCGATCGTCGGCGACCACTCGCCGGTGCAGGACGCCCGCGAGCACTACCGCGAGAACCTCGAGATCGCGACCGGGGTCCTGGACGCCGCCGGCATCCGGTACAACGACCCGCAGGGCGCGTTCTACCTGTGGATCGACGTCTCGCACGCCACCCAGGGTGACGTCGCCGAGTGGGCCCTGGCGTTCCTCCAGGGCGAGCGCGTCGCCGTCGCACCGGGCAGCGCGTTCGGCCGGACCGGTGAGGGGTGGATCCGGGTGTGCCTGGCGGCCTCGGCCGAGGACCTCCGCCGCGGGCTCGGCGCGCTGCCGGTCCCCACCGTCGGCACCCGCACGACCGAGGCCTGACCAGGGGCCGCCCGTCCGGTGCGCACCGCCGAGGTGCGAGCATGGGACAATCGACGGACCGTCCGACCCACCCCGAGGAACCGTGAGCCCACAAGCATCTGCGCCGCTCGAGCCCGCCTCGACGCCGGCCGCCGCGATCCGCAACTTCTGCATCATCGCGCACATCGACCACGGCAAGTCCACGCTGGCCGACCGCATGCTCTCGATCACCGGCATCGTCGAGGACCGGGCGATGCGTGCGCAGTACCTCGACCGGATGGACATCGAGCGTGAGCGCGGCATCACCATCAAGTCGCAGGCCGTCCGCATGCCGTGGGAGCTCGACGGCGAGACCTTCGCGCTGAACATGATCGACACCCCCGGGCACGTCGACTTCTCGTACGAGGTCTCCCGCTCCCTGGCCGCGTGCGAGGGCGCGATCCTGCTCGTCGACGCCGCCCAGGGCATCGAGGCGCAGACGCTCGCGAACCTGTACCTGGCGCTCGAGAACGACCTCGAGATCATCCCGGTGCTCAACAAGATCGACCTGCCGGCCGCCGAGCCGGAGAAGTACGCGGCCGAGCTCGCGCAGCTCATCGGCGGCAAGCCGGAGGACGTGCTCCGTGTCTCCGGCAAGACCGGCGAGGGCGTGGCCGAACTGCTCGACCGCGTCGTCCGCACGGTGCCGGCTCCGGTCGGCACGGTCGACGCCGCACCCCGCGCGATGATCTTCGACTCGGTCTACGACAGCTACCGCGGCGTCGTCACCTACGTGCGCATGATCGACGGCTCGATCAAGCCACGCGAGAAGGTCCAGATGATGTCGACCAAGTCGACGCACGAGATCCTCGAGATCGGGGTGTCGAACCCCGAGCCGACCCCGACGAAGGGCCTCTCCGTCGGCGAGGTCGGGTACCTCATCACCGGCGTGAAGGACGTCCGCCAGTCCAAGGTCGGCGACACGGTCACGAGCGCACTGCGTCCGGCGACCCAGGCCCTGCCCGGCTACACGGACCCGAAGCCGATGGTCTTCTCGGGCCTGTACCCGATCGACGGCAGCGACTACCCGGTGCTCCGCGAAGCGCTCGACAAGCTGAAGCTGTCCGACGCCGCGCTCGTGTACGAACCGGAGACCTCCGTCGCGCTGGGCTTCGGCTTCCGCTGCGGCTTCCTCGGCCTGCTGCACCTCGAGATCATCACCGAGCGGCTGTCCCGCGAGTTCGCCCTCGACCTCATCACCACCGCCCCGAGCGTGGTCTACGCGGTCACGACCGAGGACAACGAGGTCACCGAGGTCACGAACCCGTCCGAGTTCCCGACCGGCCGCATCCTCGAGGTCCGCGAGCCGATGGTCCGCGCCGCGATCCTGGCCCCGAAGGACTACGTCGGCGCGATCATGGAGCTCTGCCAGCAGCGCCGCGGCTCCCTGCTCGGCATGGAGTACCTCGGCGAGGACCGGGTCGAGATCCGCTACGAGATGCCTCTCGGCGAGATCGTGTTCGACTTCTTCGACCAGCTGAAGAGCAAGACGCAGGGCTACGCCAGCCTGGACTACGAGCCCACCGGCGACCAGGCCGCCGACCTCGTCAAGGTCGACATCCTGCTGCAGGGCGACCAGGTCGACGCGTTCAGCGCGATCGTGCACCGCGAGAAGGCGTACGCGTACGGCACGCTGATGACGGAGCGGCTCCGCAAGCTCATCCCGCGCCAGCAGTTCGAGGTCCCGATCCAGGCCGCGATCGGCGCCCGCATCATCGCCCGCGAGAGCATCCGCGCGATGCGCAAGGACGTCCTGGCGAAGTGCTACGGCGGTGACATCACCCGCAAGCGGAAGCTCCTCGAGAAGCAGAAGGAGGGCAAGAAGCGCATGAAGACGATCGGCCGGGTCGAGGTCCCGCAGGAGGCCTTCATCGCCGCCCTGTCCGGTGACGTGGAAGAGAAGAAGAAGTGAGCCGCGGACACCAGCACCGCACGGCGCTGACGTACGGGGCCGTCGGTGCCACGCAGGCGTCCGACCTCATGACGTACCCGCCGGAGGGCTTCGTGCCGGCCGAGTCCCGCGCCCGCATCGGGCACGGCGACCAGCGCTTCGACACCGCCGTCATGCAGGCGCTCACCTGGCAGATCCAGGAGCGCAGCGGCATGGGCGTCCACGTCGAGGACATGCCCGAGGACGACGAGGTCCGCTACAACCCGGTCACCTTCGACGAGCAGGGCGTCCCGATCGCCCCCGCCTCGATCGGCACACCCCGGGTCGAGAAGACCACGCCCGACGGTACGCCGCTCATCACGGCGGGCACCACGGCGACGCTGACGATGCACGCCTTCGGGCGGACCGTGCCGGCGCCGGTCCGGGTCGTCGCGATCATCGACGAGCGCGACCGCAAGGGGTTCGCGTACGGCACGCTCGACGGGCACCCGCTCTCGGGTGAGGAGTCCTTCGTCGTCGAGCGCACCCCGGACGGCTCGGTGTGGCTGCAGGTCCGCCAGTTCTCGCAGCCGGCCAGCCGCAAGTGGCGCTTCGTCGCGCCGCTGCTGCGCCGCCAGCAGCGGGTGATGGCGGAGAAGTACCTGGCCGCCCTGCGCGGCGACTGACCCGACGGCGTGACCGGTCCCGGAGACCGGTCACGGGCCTCCCGGCCGGGAGGCACGCCCCGCGTCCGACAGGCAGTCCCGCGTCCGACGGGCGGACCCGCCCCGGCACAGCACCGACGGGCGGACCCGCCCCGGCGCAGCCCCGACAGTCCGGCAGCCGCCCCGCTCAGGCGAGTGGCGGCAGCCCCGCGATCGCTTCCTCGATGAGCCGCGCGTCCTCGACGCAGTCCCGGGCCACGGCGACCGCGCTCGTCGCCCCGAGCGCCGCGACGTCGTACGCCCCGGTCGCGACCGCCACGAACGGGATCCCGACCGCGTCGGCCGCCTCGCCGTCGCGCGGGGTGTCGCCGACGATGACCGCCCGGGTGCCGGACAACGCCGCAGCGGCGACGGCGGTGACGCCGGCCCGCTCGACCTCGGTGTCGCCGAAGTACGAGTGCTCCCAGTCGAAGTCGTCGACGTCGAAGCCCGCGCCGAGCAGCTTCACGCGCGCCCGGTACGCGGAGTTGCCGGTGAGCAGGCCGTTCCGCCACCCGAGCTCGGCGAAGTGGCGGACCAGTGCGCGGGCACCCGGGGCGGGCGAGCGGCGGTCGCCGGAGCGGTGCCGTTCCTCCGACAGGTCACGGAGGTGCCCGCTGACGGTGGGGACCAGTCCGTCGTCGAGCCGGTGGGCACGGACGTGCTCGACGATGATGCCGGCGTCGGTTCGACCGTGCTGGTGGCCGACGAGCTGGGGGAGGTCGCGGCCGAGCGCTCGTTCGAGCGCCAGGTGGTACAGGTTCCCCGGTGACGCGGCGTTGCGCACGAGGGTGCCGTCGATGTCCCACAGGACCGTGGTGCTGACCGGGTGGTGCTCCATGCCGTCCATGATGACGGACAATGGACTCCATGCCGAGTGCTCTCCCGATCGCCGATCCCGCTCCGTCGGACGGACTGGTCGCACCGGCAGCCGGAGCGGGCGACGTCCCGTTCGGCGTCTACGTGCACGTGCCCTTCTGCCGGGTGCGCTGCGGCTACTGCGACTTCAACACGTACACGGCGTCCGAACTGCGCGGGGTGCGGCGTGACGACTACGCCGGCCACGCCCTGCGCGAGATCGCGTTCGCGGACCAGGTGCTCGAGCGCTCCGGGGTCCCGCGTCGCCCGGTCTCGACGGTGTTCTTCGGCGGCGGCACCCCGACGATGCTGCCGGCGTCCGACCTGGCGATGATCCTCCGGGCGATCGACGACACGTGGGGGATCGTGCCCGGTGCCGAGGTCACGACCGAGGCGAACCCGGACTCCGTCGACGCGGACTCGATCGCGACGCTGCAGCGCGCCGGCTTCACCCGGATGAGCTACGGCATGCAGTCCGCGGTGCCGCACGTGCTCGCGACCCTCGACCGCACGCACGACCCCGAGCGGGTGCCGGTCGTGGTGGACCTGGCGAAGCAGCAGGGCCTCGACGTCAGCCTCGACCTCATCTACTCGACGCCGGGGGAGTCGCTCGACGACTGGCGCACCTCGCTCGACGCGGCCATCGCCTGCGCCCCGGACCACGTGTCGGCGTACTCGCTGATCGTCGAGGACGGCACCGCGATGGGCCGGGCCGTCGCACGCGGCGAACTGCCCGCGCCGGACGACGACCTGGCTGCCGACATGTACGAGCTCGCCGACCAGGTGCTCGGCGACGCCGGCTACGACTGGTACGAGGTCTCGAACTGGTCGCGCGGCCCCGAGCACGCCAGCCGGCACAACCTGTCCTACTGGAAGGGCCACGACTGGTGGGGCATCGGCCCGGGCGCACACTCGGCCGTCGCCGGCACCCGCTGGTGGAACGTCAAGCACCCGGCCGCCTACGCGGGCAAGGTGCTGCAGGACGTGTCCCCGGCCGCGGGCCGCGAGACCCTGGACGACGAGACCCGGTACGTCGAGCGGGTCCTGCTCGCGGCGCGGGTCCGCGGTGAGCTGCGGATCGACGAGCTCCGCCGGGAGGCGCGTGGCCGCGTCGCCGGCCTCATCGCACGTGGTCTCGTGGACGGGCGGGCGGCGCTGGGCGGGACGCTCGAGCTGACGCTGTCCGGACGGCTGCTCGCCGACGCCGTGGTGCGCGACCTGCTCGACTGAGCGGACGGCGCCGCGTGCACGTGGTCGCTGGGGCGCGCGTTCGCTACTGCTTGATGAACTCGATCGCGAGCGGGTAGCGGTAGAACTGCCCCTGGTTCGCGGCGAGGGCGGCCAGGATGCCGAAGACGATCGAGACGATGCCGGCGGCCGTGATGACGAGGAAGCCGATGCCGAGCACCGACGTCAGGATCCCGGCGAAGTAGGCGATGGCCATCGTGATGTGGAAGTTCAGCGCCACCCGGGTGTGCTCCCGGACGAACTGCCCGCGGTCACGCAGCACGAAGAAGGCGATGACGGGCACCAGGACGTTCGAGAAGATGCCGCCGACGTGCGTCAGGGTCGCCCAGAGCCGCTGGTCCTCCGGGGTCATCGGCTGCGGGGGCCGGTAGCCGGCGGGGTACTGGTCCCCGGGCTGCTGGCCGCCGCCGTACTGCCCACCGCCGTACTGCCCGCCCGCCTTGCCGCCGGCGGGCTGCCCGCCGCCCGGGTACTGGTCGCCGGGTCCGCCGGGTCCGTGTCCGTCGCTCATGCCCGCAGCGTACCGAGACGCCCGTGGAGAAGTCCCGTCCGGTCGGCGGTCAGGCGTAGGATCAGCACTCGGCATGTGAGAGTGCCAGCCGGTGCGGAACGACAGGAGCGGAGGGAACCGATGGTCAGCGAACGGAGCCTCGAGGTCCTCAAGGCCATCGTGCGTGACTACGTCGCCTCGCGCGAACCCGTCGGCTCGAAGACCATCGTCGACCGGCACGCCTTCGGGGTCAGCGCCGCGACGATCCGCAACGACATGGCCCAGCTCGAGGACGAGCAGCTCATCATCGCCCCGCACACCTCGTCCGGCCGGGTCCCCACCGACAAGGGCTACCGGGTGTTCGTCGACCACCTGGCCGCCGCCCGCCCGCTCTCCGGCGCACAGCGTCAGGCGATCGAGACGTTCCTGGGCGCCTCGAACGACCTCGACGACGTCCTCACCCGCACCGTCCGGCTGCTCAGCCAGCTGACGAACCAGGTGGCCCTCGTGCAGTACCCGACGATGGGGCACGCCCGGGTCCAGCACGTCGAGCTCGTCCGGCTCGCCGACACCCGGTTGATGGTGGTCCTCATCACGGACACCGCCCGGGTCGAGCAGCGCGTCATCGAGACGGACGTGCCCTTCGACGAGTCCGCGCTCGCCGAACTCCGCACCCTGGTCAACGGCGCGACCGTCGGGCTCCCGCTGCAGGACGCCCCGCCGGCGCTCCGCGCGATCCCCGGCCAGCTCCGGCCCGCGGTCCAGCCGCTCGCCGGTGTCGTGGTCGCCAGCCTGGTCGAACAGGTCGCCGCCAACCGGCAGGACCGCCTGCTGATGGCGGGCGCCGCGAACCTGGCGAAGAGCGAGCAGGACTTCTCCGGCGGGCTCTTCCCCGTGCTCGAGGCGATCGAGGAACAGGTCACCCTGCTCCGGTTGTTCGGCGAGATGCAGGTCGACGACATCGCCGTGGCGGCGAGCATCGGGCGTGAGAACGCCGAGTACGGTCTCGACGCCACGAGCATCGTCGCCGGCGGCTACCTGGCCGCCCGCGGTGAGATCGCCCGACTGGGCGTCCTCGGTCCGACCAGGATGGACTACGGCACGAACATGGCCGCCGTCCGAGCGGTCGCCCGTTACCTGTCCCGGCTGCTCGGCGAGAACTGATCGCCGGACGCCCCTCCCACCCCGTCCACCCACGCACCCCCTGAGGAACACTTGGCAGACCACTACGACGTCCTCGGCGTCCCGCGCGACGCCTCCGACGCCGACATCAAGAAGGCGTACCGGCGGCTCGCCCGCGAACTGCACCCGGACGTGAACCCGAGTCCCGACGCCGCAGAACGCTTCAAGGACGTCACGCACGCGTACGACGTCCTGAGTGACCCCGAGCAGCGCCGCCGCTTCGACGCCGGCCCCCAGGACGGCGGGTTCGGCGCCGGTGCCGGCGGGTTCAGCGACATCTTCGACGCCTTCTTCGGTGGCGGCGGTGGTGGCGGCGGCCGGGGGACCGGTCCGCGCAGCCGTGCCGAGCGCGGTGGCGACGCCCTGCTCCGACTCGAGGTCGACCTGGACGAGGTCGTCTTCGGCACGCACAAGG
Source organism: Curtobacterium herbarum (assembly GCF_016907335.1). Taxonomy (NCBI): domain Bacteria; kingdom Bacillati; phylum Actinomycetota; class Actinomycetes; order Micrococcales; family Microbacteriaceae; genus Curtobacterium; species Curtobacterium herbarum. The sequence goes on along the minus strand of NZ_JAFBBT010000001.1, from coordinate 2,089,856 downwards.
ACCTCGAGGTCGACACCGCGGTGCTCTGCGACACGTGCGCCGGTTCCTGCTGCGCCCCCGGCACGAGCCCGCAGACGTGCGACATCTGCGGTGGGACCGGCCACATCCAGCGCCAGGTCCGCTCGCTCCTCGGCAACGTCGTGACGAGCGCCCCCTGTGGCACCTGCCGCGGCTACGGCACCGTCATCCCGAACCCGTGCCCGACCTGCCAGGGCCAGGGCCGCGTCCGCGCCCGTCGCACCGTGCCGGTCGACGTGCCCGCCGGCGTCGACTCGGGCCTCCGCCTGCAGATGCCCGGTCAGGGCGAGGTCGGCCCCGCCGGTGGCCCCGCCGGCGACCTGTACCTCGAGGTCCGCGTCCGGCACCACGACGTCTTCAGCCGCGACGGCGACGACCTGCTCGCCACGCTCGAGGTCCCGATGACCGACGCGATCCTCGGTGCCACGACGACGATCGACGGTCTCGACGGACCGGTGGAGCTCGAACTCCGCCCGGGCGTGCAGAGCGCCGACGTGCTCGTCATCAAGGACCGCGGCGTCACGAAGCTCCGTGGCTCCGGCCGAGGGGACCTCAAGGTCGGCATCCAGGTCGTCACGCCGAGCAAGCTCTCGCACAAGGAACGGCAGCTGGTCGAACAGCTCGCGAAGTCGCACAAGGCCGGCTCCCCGCAGCTGTCCCGCTTCCAGCAGGGCATGTTCGGCAAGATCCGCGACCGGTTCTTCAACTTCTGATGGCCTCGCTCTACCTCGTCGACACCCTCGACGACGTCACGGTGGGCGGCCAGGTGGCGCTCGACGGCGCCGAGGGTCGCCACGCCGTGACGGTGTCGCGGGTGCGTGTCGGCGAGCAGCTCCGGCTCTCGGACGGCCGCGGCACGGTCGTCGCCGGCACGGTCGCGACGGTGGGCAAGGACTCGCTCCTGCTCACGGTCGCGTCGGTCGGCGTCGAACCGGCGCCGCGACCCGCGCTGACCCTCGTGCAGGCGCTCGCCAAGGGCGGCCGTGACGAGATGGCCGTGCAGGCCGCGACCGAGATCGGTGTCGACCGGGTCGTGCCGTGGTCTGCGGCGCGCAGCGTGTCGCGCTGGGACGGCCCGAAGGTCGAGAAGGGTCGCGCCCGATGGGCGGCGATCGCGCAGGAGGCCGCGAAGCAGGCCGTGCGCGCCCGGGTCCCCGAGGTGGTCGCCCCGGTGACGACGGCCCAGCTCGCCGGCGGTGCGGGTGCGGCGGCGACGGAGGACGGCCGGGAGGCACGCCGCCAGCTGGTCCTGCTGGAACCGACCGCCTCGGTGCGGCTCGCCACCTGGGAGCCGCCGACCGACGTCGACGAGATCGCCCTGGTGGTCGGACCGGAGGGCGGCATCGAGCCGTCCGAGCTCGAGCGGCTCGAAGCGGCCGGCGCGGTCCGGGTCCGACTCGGCGACACCGTGCTCCGGACCTCGACCGCGGGCCCGGCTGCGCTGGCCGTCCTGCAGTCGCGGCTCGGACGCTGGTGAGCCGGTCCGGCGTGGATCGGAGCACCGGGGGACACCGGGACGGCGCGGCGTCGGTCGCGCGTTCTACGATGGTGCCCATGACCAGCACCGAGCCCAGCGTCTTCACGAAGATCGTCGCGCGCGAGATCCCGGCGACCATCGTCGCCGAGGACGACCGCGTCATCGCGTTCGAGGACATCGCCCCGAAGGCCCCCGTGCACGTGCTGGTCGTGCCGAAGACCCCGGCGTACGCGAACGTCGGTGAGCTCGCAGCAGCCGACCCCGACCTGCTCGCGCACGTCGTCCAGACCGCCCAGCGCATCGCCGACGAGCGCGCCGGCGGACAGTTCCGACTCGTGTTCAACACCGGCGAAGCCGCCGGCCAGACCGTGTTCCACGTGCACGCGCACGTACTCGCAGGAGACCTGCAGGAAGGCACCCTTGCCAGCTGACGAACCAGCCACCACCGAGCCGCAGTCCGTCTCGGAGCCCGTCTCGACCTCCGAACTCACCGTCGACGGCATCGCCATGGTGCAGTTGCTCGGCCCGCAGGACCGCCTGTTGAAGACGGTCGAACGCCAGTACCCGTCGGTCCGCGTCCTGGTGCGCGGCAACCAGGTCACGCTGTCCGGGCCGGAGCGCGACGTCACCCGTGCCCGGGCCCTGGTGGACGAACTCGTCGGCATGGTCCGGCGCGGGCAGGACATCGGCCAGACCGACATCCCCACCTCGGCTCGGATCATCGACGAAGAGCGCAGCCCGTCGGGCGTGTTCGGCACCCCGATCGTGTCGAGCCGCGGCAAGTCGGTGCGCCCGAAGACGGACGGTCAGCGTGCCTACGTCGACGCCATCGACGAGCACACCATCACGTTCGGCATCGGCCCGGCCGGTACCGGCAAGACGTACCTGGCGATGGCGAAGGCGGTGCAGGCCCTGCAGCGACGCGAGGTCTCGCGCATCATCTTGACCCGTCCCGCGGTCGAGGCCGGTGAGCGCCTCGGGTTCCTGCCCGGCACGCTGACCGACAAGATCGACCCGTACCTCCGCCCGCTGTACGACGCGCTCAACGAGATGATGGACCCCGAGCTGGTCCCGAAGCTCCTGGCCGCCGGCACGGTCGAGGTCGCGCCGCTGGCGTACATGCGCGGCCGGACGCTCAACGACTCGTTCGTCGTCCTCGACGAGGCGCAGAACACCACGCCCGAGCAGATGAAGATGTTCCTCACCCGTCTGGGCTTCGGCTCGAAGATGGCCATCACGGGCGACATCACCCAGGTCGACCTGCCGGGCAACGTCTCGGGCCTCCGCCTGGTGACCCGGATCCTGCAGGACGTCGACGACATCCACTTCGCCCGCCTCGGCAGCGAGGACGTGGTCCGCCACACCCTGGTCGGCCGGATCGTCGACGCGTACACCGTCTACGACGAGGAACGTCTCGTCGAACAGGCCGCCACGCGCCCCCACCAGCAGGACGAACGCCGAGGAGGCACCCGGTGAGCATCGAGCTCAACAACGAGTCCGGTGTGGGCGTGGACGAGGACGTGGTGCAGCGTCTCGCCGCCTTCGCACTCGACGCCATGCACGTGCACGCCGACGCCGAGCTCGCGATCGTGTTCGTCGACGAGGGCGCGATGGAGCAGCTGCACGTCCGGTGGATGGACGAGCCCGGTCCGACCGACGTCCTGAGCTTCCCGATGGACGAGCTCCGCCCGGGCACCGAGGACGAGCCGACGCCCGCGGGGCTCCTCGGCGACATCGTCGTCTGCCCGCAGGTCGCCGAGGAGCAGGCGAAGACCGCCGGTCACTCGACGCTCGACGAGATCCTGCTGCTGACCTGCCACGGCATCCTCCACCTGCTCGGCTTCGACCACGCGGAGCCGGAGGAGAAGGCCGAGATGTTCGGTCTGCAGGGCGAGATCCTGGCCGCCTTCGCCGCCCAGCGCCGGGGGCGGTGACCGCAGTGCTGCTCGTCGCCGGTCTGCTCGCGGTGGCGTTCGTGCTGGTCGTCCTCGGTGGACTGCTCGCGGCCGCCGACTCCGCCCTGTCGGTGCTCTCGCGCGCCGACCTCGAGGAGATCGCCCGCGGTAGCAAGCGCCGCCGTGCGATCGAGGCGCTGGCGGACGACCCGGGCGCCCACGTCAACGCGCTGAACTTCTTCCGTGTCCTCGCCGAGACGGCCGCCGCGGTGCTCGTGACGATCGCCCTCGTGACGGTGTTCGACACGTGGTGGGTCGCCCTCATCGTCTCCGCGGCCGTCATGACCGCGGTGTCGTTCGTGCTCGTCGGGTCGAGCCCCCGCAGCGTCGGACGGGCCCACGCCGAGGGCATCATCGCGGCGACCGGGGGACTGGTCCGCGGTGTCCGCATCGTGCTCGGTCCGCTCGCCGGGCTCCTCGTCGCGATCGGCGACCGGGTCACCCCGGGCCGGGTCCGCAGCGCGTCGAGCGTCTCGAGCGAAGAGCAGCTGCTGTCCCTGGTCGACGAGGCGACCGAGAGCAACGTGCTCGAGGCCGACGACCGCGAACTCATCCACTCGGTCTTCGCGTTCAGCGACACCCTGGTGCGCGAGGTGATGGTGCCGCGCACCGACATGGTCACCGCGGACGCCCACGACACCGTCGCCGCCGTGATGGAGCAGTTCCTGGCGACCGGTGTCTCCCGGATGCCGGTGATCGGCCGCGACAGCGACGACGTGCTCGGCGTCGCGTACCTCCGCGACCTGGCCCGGGGCCTCTACGAGCGCCCCGAGGTCGGCACCCGCCCGGTGCGCAGCATGCTCCGGCCGGCCGAGTTCCTGCCGGAGTCGAAGCCCGCCGACGAGACCCTGCGCCACATGCAGCTGGCGAAGAACCACCTGGTGCTGGTCGTCGACGAGTACGGCGGCGTCGCGGGCCTGGTCACGATGGAGGACCTCATCGAGGAACTCGTCGGTGACATCTCGGACGAGTACGACCGCGCCGTGGTCGACCGCGCCGAGATCGAGCCCGGCCGGTGGCGCATCTCGGCCCGACTGCCGATCGACGAGCTCGGCGACCTGTTCGGCATCGAGCTCGACGACGACGACGTCGACACCGCCGGCGGCCTGCTCACCAAGGAGCTCGGTCACCTGCCCTCCGCCGGGGACACCGTCACGGTCTCCGGGGTCCTGCTCATCGCGGACCGCGTCGAGGGCAAGCGCCGCCACCTCATCACCGTGATCGCCGAGCGGACCGCCGACCTGGCGTCCGCCGAACAGGCCTTCGGTGACTCCGACCACTCCACGACGGGAACACGATCCACATGACCGACTCCGGACCCGACACCACACCGGCGACGACGGCTCCCTACCGCGCGGGGTTCGTCTCCTTCGTCGGCCGCCCGAACGTCGGCAAGTCGACGCTGACGAACGCCCTGGTCGGCCAGAAGGTCGCCATCACCTCGTCGAAGCCGCAGACCACCCGGCGGGCGATCCGCGGCATCGTGCACCGCCCGCACGGGCAGGTCATCGTCGTCGACACCCCCGGTGTGCACCGCCCACGCACGCTCTTGGGCGAGCGCCTCAACGACCTCGTGCAGTCCACGCTCGGCGACGTCGACGTGATCGGCTTCTGCGTGCCGGCGAACGAGCCGATCGGGCCGGGTGACCGGTTCATCAACGACACCCTCGACCAGTACCCGCGGGCCAAGAAGATCGCCATCGTCACGAAGATCGACCGCTCCGGCAAGGAGAAGATCGCCGAGCAGTTGCTCGCGGTGTCGCGCCTCCGCGAGTGGGACGCGATCATCCCGACCTCCGGTACCGAGGGCCTGCAGCTCGAGGACCTGATCGACGAGGTCGTGTCACTGCTGCCGGAGTCGCCGCAGCTCTACGACGACCTCGCGGTGACGGAGGAGACCGACGAGGAGCGGATCGGCGAACTCATCCGCGAAGCCGCGCTCGAGGGCGTCCGCGACGAACTGCCGCACTCGCTCGCGGTCGTCATCGAGGACATGGTCGAACCGGACGGCGATGACGACCCGAACGGACCGCTGCGCATCTTCGCGAACCTGTTCGTCGAGCGGGACAGCCAGAAGTCGATCGTCATCGGGCACAAGGGCGGTCGTCTCAAGGACGTCGGTACCCGGGCCCGGGTCGAGATCGAGGGGCTGCTCGGTCGTCACGTCTACCTGAACATCCGCGTGAAGGTCGCCAAGGAGTGGCAGCGCGACCCGAAGCAGCTCGGCCGACTCGGCTTCTGACCCGGGTCATCCCACGGTCGGACGCGCTGGCCGCCCGCGCGCCGTACCGTGGGGTCGTGTTCCGTCCCGTCCTCCGCACCCAGCTCGTCGTCGACATCGGCACGGCGCTGCTCCTCGGTGCGCTCGTCGCCATCGTGTCGGCGCAGGGGATCGACGCGCTCACGGGCCTCGTCACCACCGGCATCCTGGCCCTGTCGCTCGCACTCCGCCGGGTCGCCCCGGGGCTCGCACTCGGGATCGCCTGGGTCGGCGCCGTCGTCCAGATGGCGACGATGCAGAACGCCGGCCTCGCCGACCTGTTCATCTCCGGCGTGCTGTACACCACGAGCGTCTACGGCACCCGGCGCATCCGGATCGCCGGGCTCGTCTCGGCGTTCGTCGGCTCGGTCGTCGCCGGCACCTACATGGGCGTCCGCATCTACGGCGTGCAGGGCATCGGGGGCCGGGAGACCCTGAACGGTGCCGTGCAGTACGGCGCGATGCTGTTCGTCGTCGTCCTGGCCGTCCTGTTGCTGCCCTGGCTCGCCGGTCTGGCCGTCCGGGCCCGCCGCTCCGCCCGGATGAGCCGGGAGGCTCAACTGCTGGCCGAACGCGACGCCGCCCGGGCCGACCGGAACGTCGCGATCGAGCAGGAACGCGTCCGGATCGCCCGCGACATGCACGACATCGTGGCGCACTCGCTCGCGGTCGTGATCGCGCAGGCCGACGGCGCCCGCTACGCCCTCCGTGCCGACCCCGCGGTCGCCGACGAGGCCCTCGACACCATCGGTGCGACCGCCCGCCGTGCGCTCGGCGACGTCCGCGAGCTGCTCGGGGCACTCCGGCACGAGCAGGGCACCGCGCCGACCCCGGACATCGACGACATCGAGCGGCTCGTCGGGCAGATGCGCGACGTCGGGCTCGAGGTGGAGGTCGAGCGCGCGGGCGACTCGTCCACGCTGCCGACCACCACGCAGCTCGCCGTGTACCGGATCGTGCAGGAGAGCCTGACGAACGCGTACAAGCACGGGGCTCCCGGCAGCACCGTCCGGGCACGCCTGACCTACCGTCCGGACACGGTCGAGATCGACGTGGTGAACCGCCGCGCCGAGGACGACCGACCCGGACCCGGCACCGGCCACGGACTGGTCGGCATGCGGGAGCGTGCCACCATGTCCGGCGGGAGCATGACGGCGGGGCCCCGGGGCGAGGACTTCGCCGTGGCGGTCCGGATGCCCGCCCAGCCGGCGACCGGACAGATGCCCCGGAACACGATCACGACCAACCGATGACGAGCAGGCGATGACGGACACGACCACGACCACGAGCACCCCCGGACCGGCCCGGATCCGCGTCGCCCTGGTCGACGACCAGGCGCTGTTCCGCACCGGCATCCGGATGCTCATCGGCTCCCAGCCCGACCTGCAGTTCGTGGGGGAGGCCGGCGACGGTGCCGAGGGCATCGAACTCGTCCGCCGGAACCGCCCGGACGTCGTGCTCATGGACATCCGGATGCCGGTGAAGGACGGCATCAGCGCCACTGCCGACATCGTCTCGAGCGGTTCCGACGCCAAGGTGCTCGTCCTCACCACGTTCGACTTCGACGAGGCCGCGGCGAAGGCCATCCGCGCCGGGGCGAGCGGCTTCGTGCTGAAGGACGCCGACCCGGAGTTCCTGCTCGCGGCGATCCGCACCGTGCACGCCGGCACGACGGTGTTCGCCGCCTCGGCGACCCGCGAACTCCTCCGTCGCTACGAGGACCCGGCGGAGGTGCGGTCCACGGTGCCCGCGGCCTTCGCCGGCCTGACGCCCCGGGAGCGCGAGATCTTCGACCTGGCGGCACGTGGGCTCAGCAACGCCGAGATCGCCGCGCACGAGTACGTCAGCGAGGCGACGGTGAAGACCCACATCTCGCGGGTCCTCACCAAGCTCGAGCTGCGCGACCGGGTGCGCCTCGTCGTGTTCGCGCACCAGCACGGCCTCGTCAGTCGAGCCGACTGAGCCTCATCCGCTCGGAGGACACCGGCCGCAGATGCCCACCGTGGGGATGACGGACCGAGGTCCCGCGGCGGACGCGGGACGGGCCTCCCGGACGCGATGGTGGAGTCATGACCAACCACGCTCCGATCATCCGTCTCGACCATGTCTCCAAGCACTACGGTGACGCCGCGCGCCGGGTGACGGCGCTGGACGACGTCAGCGTCGACATCGGTGCCGGCGAGTTCACCGCGGTGATGGGCCCCTCCGGTTCCGGCAAGTCCACGCTCATGCACGTCGCGGCTGGCCTCGACCAGGTGTCCGCCGGTCGGATCACGATCAACGGCGCGGACATCACCGGGCTCGGCGACCGCGAGCTCACCGAACTCCGTCGTCGACGTCTGGGCTTCGTGTTCCAGTCGTTCAACCTCGTGCCGACGCTCGACGTCAGCGAGAACATCCGGCTGCCGTTCCTGCTCGGTGGGCACAAGCCGGACCGCGACGAGACCGCGTGGATCGACCGTCTGGTCGAGATGCTCGGGCTCGGGAACCGCCTGAGCCACCGGCCGCACGAGCTCTCCGGCGGGCAGCAGCAGCGCGTCGCCATCGCCCGCGCCCTCGCCTCGCGCCCGGCCGTCGTCGTCGCCGACGAGCCGACCGGTGCGCTCGACTCCCGGACCGGGCGGGACGTGCTCGCGATCCTCCGCGGCGCCGTCGACGACTGGGGTCAGAGCGTCGTCATGGTGACGCACGACCCGGTCGCCGCCGCGAACGCCGACCGGATCCTGTTCCTCGCCGACGGCCGCGTCGTCGACGACCGGCCCCGCACGGGTGCCGCCGAGATCTCCGCCACGATGCTCGGCATGGAGGCGGCGGCGTGACCGGCAGCACGAACGGCGTGCGGCAGTTCGCCCCGACGATCCTGGTCGCCGCACTCGGCACGACCTTCGGGTCCGCGCTCGTCATCGCCCCGGGCATCGTCACCGAGGCGATCTCCGCCACCGGCCTCGACGACGTCAGCTCGGTCAAGGCCATCCTGTCGGTGATCGGCTGGCTGGCGCTCGGCATCGCCCTGTACGTCGGCGCCATCGTGACCGCCAACACCTGCGCGACGCTCATCGCCGGCCAGACCCGCGTGATCGCGCTGCAGCGGCTCGTCGGCGCCACCGGGGCCTCGCTCCGTGCCCGGATCACCCGCACCGGGCTCGTCGTCGGCCTGCTCGGCGGGCTCATCGGCGCCGTCGTCGGGACCGGTCTCTCCGCGGTGTTCGTCGCCGTGCTCCGCGGCAACGGGTTCCTGCCCGACCGCTCGTACACGCTCCTGCCCTGGGAGCTCGTGCTGCCCGTGGTCGCCGTCGTGCTGGCCACCTGGGGCGCCTTCGCCGCCGGGTCTCGACGCGTGCTCACCGTCACCCCGCTGCAGGCGCTGTCCTCGAGCGTCGAGCCCAGCCACGAGGACGTCCGCACCGGCACCGCGCGGAAGGTCTGGGCGATCGTGCTCATGGCCGTCGGCGCACTGCTCGCACTGATCGGCCTGGCCCTCAGCGGCGCGACGCCCCTGGCGGTCCTGCCCGCGGCGCTCGGCGGGTTCGTCTCGTTCGCCGGGGTCGCGGTCGGCGCCACCATCGTGATGCCGCCGATCCTGCAGCTGATCGGGCGGATCGGGTCGCACGACCCCGTGGTCCTGCTCGCCGGCCGGAACGCGATGCGCGCCCCGGCACGCACGGCCCGCGCCACCATCGGACTCGTCATCGGCGTCACGCTGCTCGTCACGTTCGCCGTCGCGCTCGGGATCATGCAGCACGTCACCGAGTCCGCGCTGTCCGGGCAGAGCGGCATCACGCCCGCGATGCTCGACGAACAGCGCAGCTTCTTCGTGCAGCTCGACGCCGTGGTCAGCGTGATCGTCGGCTTCTCGGCCGTGATCGCCGCCGTCGGGGTCGTGAACGCCCTGGCCCTCGGCGTGCTGCAGCGTCGCCGGGAGCTCGGCCTGCTCCGCGTCCTCGGGCTGACCGGTGCGCAGGTCCGGCGGATGATCGTCACCGAGGCCGTCCAGATGGTCGTCGCGGCCGTCGTCACCGGGCTCGTGCTCGGCACCGCCTACGGCTGGCTCGGCGGGCAGACGCTCCTCGGCACGCTCCGCTCGGTCACCGCGCCGGTGCTGCCGCCGACGACCATCGCGGTCGTGGTGGTCGGGGCGCTCGTCCTGGCGGTCGTCGCGACCGTCGCTCCGGTCCGGCGCGCGATGCGCGTGCCGCCGACCGAGGCGCTGGCCGTCGACTGAGTGGTGACCACGTCACGGACGGGAGGCACGGTGCCAGCGGGTGCCGTGCCTCCCGTCCGTCACGTGGTGCGTCCGTCAGGTGGTCCGTCCGGCGCGTGGTCCGTCCGTCACACGGTGCGCCGTCGGCGCCCTCCGGTGCTAGCGTGAACCCGATGTACTCGGCACTCCTCCTCCTTCGTCGCCGCGACGAGGCCTGACAACCGGCCCACCTCGTCGCGGAGTCCGTCGTGGCCGCACCGCAACCACACCGACGAAAGCGAACCGATGCAGAACGCGCAGCGCCCCTCCGGGATGCCGATCCACAAGTACGTCCCCTTCTCCGAGCAGATCACCGTCGACCTGCCCGACCGCACCTGGCCGACGAAGCAGATCGACCGTGCGCCCCGCTGGTGTGCCGTCGACCTGCGTGACGGCAACCAGGCACTCATCGACCCGATGGACGCCGAACGCAAGCGCGCCATGTTCGACCTGCTCGTCCGGATGGGCTACAAGGAGATCGAGGTCGGGTTCCCCAGCGCCTCGCAGACCGACTTCGACTTCGTCCGCAGCCTGATCGACGAGGGTGCGATCCCCGACGACGTCACGATCCAGGTCCTGACCCAGGCGCGCGAGCACCTCATCGACCGCACGTACGAGGCGATCGACGGCGCGAAGCAGGCCATCGTCCACCTGTACAACTCGACGAGCATCGTGCAGCGCGAGGTCGTCTTCCGCACCGACGTGCAGGGTGTCGTCGACATCGCCGTCGCCGGCGCGCACATGTGCAAGGCGGCCGAGGCCCGGCTGCAGCACGACACCACCGTCTACTACGAGTACTCGCCGGAGTCCTACACGGGCACCGAGCTCGAGGTCGCGGTGCAGATCTGCAACGCGGTGCTCGAGGTCTTCCAGCCGACGCCCGAGCGCAAGGTCATCATCAACCTGCCCGCGACCGTCGAGATGGCGACCCCGAACGTCTACGCCGACTCGATCGAGTGGATGTCGCGCAACCTCGCCCACCGCGAGGACGTCATCCTGTCGCTGCACCCCCACAACGACCGCGGCACCGCCGTCGCCGCCGCCGAGCTCGGCTACATGGCCGGCGCCGACCGCATCGAGGGCTGCCTGTTCGGCAACGGCGAGCGGACCGGCAACGTCGACCTCGTCGCGCTGGGCATGAACCTGTTCACGCAGGGCATCGACCCGGAGATCGACTTCTCGGACATCGACCAGGTCAAGCGCACCGTCGAGTACTGCAACCAGCTGCCGGTGCCCGAGCGCCAGCCGTGGGCCGGGGACCTGGTCTACACGGCCTTCAGCGGCTCGCACCAGGACGCCATCAAGAAGGGCCTCGAAGCGCTGGAGGCCCGCGCGACCGCCGAAGGTGTCGGCGTCGACGACGTCGTCTGGGCGGTGCCGTACCTGCCCGTCGACCCGAAGGACATCGGCCGCTCGTACGAGGCCGTCATCCGCGTCAACTCGCAGTCCGGCAAGGGCGGCGTCGCGTACCTGCTGAAGACCGACCACGCGCTCGACCTGCCCCGCAAGCTGCAGATCGAGTTCAGCGGTGTCGTGCAGCAGCGCACGGACGCCGAGGGTGGCGAGTTCACCTCCGAGCGCATCTGGGACCTGTTCCACGACGAGTACCTGCCCGCCCACGTCGACGACGACAAGTGGGGCCGGTACGAGATCACGAAGACCGCCACGTCGAGCGACTTCGACGGCACGACGAAGCTGTCGGTCGCGATGCGCGTCGACGAGGGCACCGTCGCGGCCGAGGCGGTCGGCACCGGTCCGATCGACGCGTTCCTGTCGGTGATGGCGGACCAGGGCGTCGCCGTCACGCTGTACGACTACTCCGAGCACACGATGAGCGCCTCGGGTGACGCGCAGGCGGCGTCCTACGTCGAGCTCGACGTCGACGGGGTGCGGCTCTGGGGTGTCGGGATCGACGCCGACATCGCGACCGCGTCGCTCAAGGCGATCGTCTCCGCTGTGAACCGCGCGGTGCGCGCGGGCGCGGCCTCGGGTGCGCCGGAGCTCGTCTCCGCCTGATCCGCCTGGTCCGTCCGGACGGGAGGCGCGGTGCGGGCCCGCACCGCGCCTCCCGTCCGTCCCATGGCCGCCGCCCTATCTGCGAAACACCGGTGTTCGTCGGTGGAACACCGGCATCGCGCGGTGTTCCGGACGAACACCGGTGTTCTGCAGAGGGGCTGGGGCAGGGGGCCGAGGTGTCGGCGGGGCGGGGGATACTTGAGGCATGCCGCTGTACCGGGACGAGTGCGTCGTGTTGCGCACCCACAAGCTCGGTGAGGCCGACCGCATCGTCACGATGCTCAGCCGGGAGCACGGCAAGATCCGCGCCGTCGCGAAGGGCGTCCGGCGCACCGCGTCGAAGTTCGGCTCGCGGCTCGAACCGTTCATGGTCGTCGACGCCCAGTTCTACGAGGGCCGCTCGCTCGACATCGTCACGCAGGCCGAGTCCCTCGGCGCGTACGGCGCCCGGATCGTCGCCGACTACGGCGCGTACACCGCTGCGAGTGCGATGGTCGAGACCGCCGACCGACTGAGTGAGGCGGACGCGGGGCTGCAGCAGTACCTGCTGCTCGTCGGGGCCCTCCGCTCCCTGTCCCGCGGCGAACACCAGCCGAGCGCGACGCTCGACTCGTACCTGCTCCGCGCGATGAGCATCGCCGGGTGGGCGCCCTCGTTCAGCGACTGCGCGGTCACCGGGGAGCCCGGGCCGCACTCGGCGTTCGTCGTGCAGCTCGGTGGGGTCGTGGCGGACTCGGCCGCGCCTCCCGGCACGCCGCGGTTGGACCCGGCGACGCTCGCCGTCCTCGGGCAGCTGCTGGCGGGGGACTGGGGCAGCGTCGACGTGACCGACGAGCGGACGAGATCGCGGGCCTCCGGCGTGGTCGCGGCGTACGCGCAGTGGCACCTGGAACGATCGCTCCGTTCGTTGCCGCACGTCGACCGCACCGAGCACCCCTCGCCCCTCGCTCCGCACCCCGGTGGTGTGCCGGCGGCGGTCGCAGCGGTGCCGGCGCCCGCCGTGCCGACGCCGGACGACCACGACCCCGCCCTCGGAGGAACCCGCGCATGAGCCCTCGCCGTCCCGCTGCCGAAGCGGCTCCGTTCCTGCCCCTGGACTGGACCGGCGAGCAGCCCCCGGCGATCCCGAAGCGGTTCGTGCCCGGCCACGTGGCGATCGTGATGGACGGCAACGGCCGATGGGCGAACCAGCGTGGTCTCACCCGGATCGAGGGGCACAAGGCGGGCGAGGCATCGCTGCTCGACGTCGTCGCCGGCGCGATCCAGATCGGTGTCACGCACGTCTCCGCCTACGCGTTCTCGACCGAGAACTGGAAGCGCTCACCCGAAGAGGTCCGGTTCCTCATGGGCTTCAACCGCGACGTCATCCGCCGCCGCCGCGACCAGCTGAACGAGTGGGGCGTGCGGGTCCGCTGGGCCGGGCGCACCCCGAAGCTCTGGCGCAGTGTCATCGACGAGCTGCAGACCGCCGAGGAGATGACGGCCGACAACGACGTCCTGACCCTGACGATGTGCGTCAACTACGGCGGGCGGAACGAGATCGCCGACGCGGTGCGGTCCATCGCGGACGACGTCGCCGCGGGCCGCCTGAAGCCGAGCCAGGTGACCGAGAAGACCCTGGCGAAGCGGCTGTACGTGCCCGAGCTGCCGGACGTCGACCTGTTCCTCCGGAGCTCGGGGGAACAGCGGACGAGCAACTTCCTGCTGTGGCAGTCGGCGTACGCCGAGATGGTGTTCCTCGACCGGCTCTGGCCGGACTTCCGACGCTCCGACCTGTGGGGGGCGATCGAGGAGTACGCCAGCCGCGACCGTCGCTACGGCGGCGCCGTCGACACGCCGACCGCCTAGCGCGGCGGCGGGGCGCGCCCGGCGCGTGCCGTGCGGGGCCGTGCGGGGCCGAGGCTCGGCCTGGCGGACATGTTGCGCCGTTCGGGCGCCGCAATGTGTCCGCTCAGCCGAGGCTCGGCGCGCGCCCGATGCCGGCCGGCGCGGCGGGCCGCGCGGCGGGCGGGGCCGCCGGCCGCGCCCGGCGGGGCCGCCGGCGCGCGCCGTGCGGGGCCGAGGCTCGGCCTGGCGGACATGTTGCGCCGTTCCGGCGCCGCAATGTGTCCGCTCAGCCGAGGCTCGGCGCTGGCCGGCCGGCCTGCGCCGCGGCCGCGGCCGCGTCAGGCGAGCAGGTGGGCGGCGGAGCGCACCGCGTCGAGCGCGGCGCGGACACTCGGCACGCGGTCGGCACCGCGGGCGACGACGACCTCGACGCGGCGGGCCAGGTCGTCGTCCACGGGGTCGATCGCGACCCCGGCGGGGATGACCGTCGTCGCGAGGGCCAGCCGGGGGAGCAGCGCCACTCCGAGTCCGGCGGCGACGAGCCCCACCACCGCGGCCGCGTTGTCCGTCTCGAGGACGATGTCCGGCGTGAACCCCGCACTCGCGCACGAGGCGAGCAGGTGCCCTCGGCAGCGCGGACACCCACCGATCCACCGGGCATCGCGGTGGGACGCGAGGTCCACGACGGTGGAGCCGGCGGGGCGGACCGGAGTCGGGCCTCCCGGTCGGTCGGCACCGACGCGCTGGCCAGTGCCGACCGGCTGGCCAGCACCGACGGGCTGGCCAGCACCGACGGGCTGGCCGGCACCGACCGGCGTGACCAGCGCGAGCGGATCGCGACCGAGCGCCCGGGTGACGAGCCCCGGGTCCGGGACGGCCCCGACCTCGTCGCCGACGTAGGTGAAGGTGAGGGCGACGTCGACCTCGCCACCGCGCAGCAGGTCGAGCGCCTCGGGAGGCTCGACCTCCACGTACGAGGTCGTCACCCCCGGCGCCGTGGCGGCGAGCCGGGCGAGCACCGCGGGCACGAGGGCCGAGGACGCGCTCGGGAACCCGGCGAGCCGGACACGCCCACGGGTGAGTCCGCCGACGGCGTCGAGGTCCTCGCGCGCCGCGGTCAGCGCGGCCTGCACGTGCAGGGCGTGGTCGGCGAGCACCTGTCCGGCGTGCGTGAGTGTCGCACCACGTCCGCCCCGCAGGACCAGGGCGTGCCCGAGCCGCTGTTCGGCCCGGGTCAGGAGCTGGCTGACGGCCGGTTGGCTCGACCCGAGCGCGGCGGCCGCCCGGGTGATCGACCCGCTGTCGGCGACGGCACGCAGGACCCTGAGCAGCTGCGGGTCGATGTCGTCCATCACACGATGTTACCGGTGGCACAACGAACCTGCTCTGGCGTGATGGCCCGAGCGGCGGGACCCTGTCGGACATGGACACGTTCCCCGCCGGCCGCGGCTACCTCGCGGCGTGCACCGCCGGCCTCCCGTCGCACGCCACGCTCGCCGCGCAGCGCGCCGACCTCGACGCGTGGTCCCGCGGCGAGTCCTCACCCGCGCACTACGGTGCCCTCGTCGAGGAGGGGCGCGCGCTCTTCGCCGACCTGGTCGGCGTGCCGGCAGCGCAGGTCGCGACCGGCTCCCAGACCTCGGTGATGGCCGCCGTCGTCGCCGACGCCCTGCCCGACGGCGCCGAGGTGGTCGTCCCCGACGGCGACTTCAGCTCCGTCGTGTTCCCGTTCCTGGCGCAGGCGCACCGCGGCGTCCGCGTCCGGAGCGTCCCCCTCGCCGAGCTCGCCGCCTCGATCGGCCCCGACACCGCACTCGTCGCCTGGTCCGTCGTGCAGTCCGCCACCGGCACGGTCACCGACCCGGCACCCGTCCTCGCCGCGGCACGACGGGTCGGCGCGCTGACGCTCTGCGACCTGACCCAGGCCGCCGGCGTCCTGCCCGTGTCCGCCGCGCCCTTCGACATCACGATCACGCACACCTACAAGTGGCTCTGCGCACCCCGCGGCGTCGCGTTCATGACGCTCTCCGACACCGCGCTCGGCCGCCTCCGCCCCGTCCAGGCCGGGTGGTACGCGGGCGAGGACGTCTGGTCCTCCTGCTACGGCCCCGCCATGCACCTGGCCGACGACGCCCGCCGCTTCGACGTCTCCCCGGCCTGGCAGGCGTGGCCGGGGGCGGTCGCCGCGCTCCGGCACGCCGCCTCGCTCGACGCGCACACGACCTGGAGGCACGCCACCGGACTCGCAGACCGGCTCTGCGACGCGCTCGGGTCACCGCGGCAGGGGCTCGCCACCGGTGGGCAGGCGATCGTCACCTTCCCGGACGCCGACGGCACCGGACTGCGGGCACTCACCGCGGCGGGCATCACCGCGTCGGGGCGGGCCGGGCGCCTGCGGATCGCGTTCCACCTCTGGAACGACGCGGACGACGTGACCGACGTGGCGGCGGCGCTGGCGGGGGTGGAGCCGGGCGCGTCGCGGCGGTGAGCGAGCGGGCGGCGGTGGGTCGGGCCTCCCGGGCCGCTAGCATTGCCGGGTCCGACCGCACACCGAGCACCCAGCTCGGCGAACTCAGGAGCACCTCAGTGGCACAGCCCTCCCGTCTCGACAGCGTCATCGCCCTGGCCAAGCGCCGTGGGTTCGTCTTCCAGTCGGGGGAGATCTACGGCGGATCCCGCTCCGCCTGGGACTACGGGCCCCTCGGCGTCGAGCTCAAGGAGAACATCAAGCGCCAGTGGTGGCAGCGGTTCGTCCGCGGCCGTGGCGACATGGTGGGCCTGGACTCCGCCGTCATCCTGCCCCGCAAGGTGTGGGAGGCCTCCGGCCACGTCGCCACGTTCACCGACCCGCTCGTGGAGTGCCTGCACTGCCACCACCGCTTCCGCGAGGACCACCTGGTCGAGGCGTTCCAGGCCAAGAAGGGCCGCGGTCCCGAGGGCGGCATGGCCGAGATCGCCTGCCCGAACTGCGGCACCCGCGGCGAGTGGACCGAGCCCCGCGAGTTCAGCGGCATGCTCAAGACCTACCTCGGCCCGGTCGAGTCGGAAGAGGGCCTGAACTTCCTGCGACCCGAGACGGCGCAGGGCATCTTCGTCGACTTCGCGCAGGTCGTCACGACCAGCCGCATGAAGCCCCCGTTCGGCATCGGTCAGGTCGGCAAGGCCTTCCGCAACGAGATCACACCCGGCAACTTCATCTTCCGGACCCGCGAGTTCGAGCAGATGGAGATCGAGTACTTCGTGCCGCCGGCCTCGGCCGAGGAGCACTACGAGCAGTGGATCGCCGACGCCGTCGCGTTCTACACCGATCTCGGCATCGACCCGGAGAACCTGCGTCGCTTCGACGTGCCGGACGGCGAGCGTGCGCACTACTCCGACGCGACCGCCGACATCGAGTACCGCTTCGGGTTCGCCGGCACCGAGTGGGGCGAGCTCATGGGTGTCGCGAACCGCACCGACTTCGACCTGAAGAACCACATCGAGGCGTCGGGGCAGGACCTGCGGTACTTCGACCAGGCTGCGAACGAGAAGTACGTGCCGTACGTCATCGAGCCGTCGTTCGGTCTCACCCGTGCGCTGATGGCGTTCCTGCTCGACTCGTACCACGAGGACGAGGCCCCGAACGCGAAGGGCGGCGTCGACAAGCGCACCGTCCTGCGCCTCGACCCGCGCCTGGCGCCCGTGAAGGCCGCGGTCCTGCCGCTGTCCCGCAACGAGCAGCTCTCGCCCGTCGCCCGTGGCCTGGCTGACGACCTGCGCAAGAACTGGAACGTGGACTTCGACGACGCTGGTGCGATCGGTCGTCGCTACCGTCGCCACGACGAGATCGGCACCCCGTTCTGCATCACGGTGGACTTCGACACGCTCGAGGACAAGGCCGTCACCGTCCGCGAGCGCGACACCATGGGCCAGGAGCGCGTGTCGCTCGACCGCCTGCAGGGCTTCCTGGCCGAGCGGCTGCTCGGCGCGTAGCGCGCGCGAGGCCGGGCTGGCTGGCCGGCGGGTCCGGCTGGCGCCGACCGGACCCGCACAACAGAAACCGCCCCGAACCACGGGATCCCGTGGTTCGGGGCGGTTTCCGTTGTGCCCAGCCGGACGACACCGACCCGCGGCGGGGCGCGGGAATGTCGGGACCGCGTCCGCGTTGGGGTCAGCATGAACGACTCCGTGAAGGTCGATGTCTGGTCGGACATCGCCTGCCCCTGGTGCTACATCGGCAAGCGCAAGTTCGAGGCGGGCGTCTCCGCGTTCGGCGGCCCGGTCGAGGTCGAGTACCACTCCTTCGAACTGAGCCCGGACACCCCCGTCGACTTCGAGGGCACCGAAGCCGAGTTCCTGTCGCAGCACAAGGGCCTGCCGGTCGAGCAGGCGCAGCAGATGATCGACCAGGTCGCCGGCATCGCCGCCCAGGTCGACCTGCACTACGACTACGACGCCCTCCGTCACACCAACACGGTCAAGGCGCACCAGGTCATCCACCTCGCCAAGCAGCACGGCAAGCAGCTCGAGATGGTCGAGCGCCTCTTCGCCGCCTACTTCGAGCGCGGTGAGCACGTCGGGCAGGACGACTCGCTGGCCGACCTGGCCGCCGAGGTCGGGATCGACCGCGACGAGGTCCTCGCCACCCTCCGTGACGACAGCCAGCTCGCCGCGGTCCGCGCCGACCAGTCCCAGGCGCAGGCGTACGGGATCAACGGCGTGCCGTTCTTCGTCATCGACGGCAAGTACGGCGTCTCCGGCGCGCAGGACCCGGCCGCGTTCGAGCAGGTCCTCCGCCAGGTGGTCGCCCTCCGCGAGTCGACCCCGCAGGAGGTCGCCGAGGCCACCCAGCGTGCCGAGGACGACGCGGCAGCGGACGCCGGGGTGACCCGGTGACGGGCGCGACGGCTCCCGTGGGTGGTGGGTCGGGCCTCCCGGCCGGAGCGGAGGCGCGACCCGCCCTCCTGACGCTCGTCACCCCCGGCGGTGCGCCGGTCTGCGAGGGCGACTCGTGCTTCGTGCCGGGCGCCGAGGGCGACTGGTCCGAGGTCCCCGACTGACCGCGGTCAGGGGCGGGTCGGCTCCTCGTCGGTGATGTCGGCGACCGTCGCGTCGTAGGCGGCGACGAGCGCGTCGCCGTCGACGAAGGCGCTCGCACCGTGTCGGCCGGCGCCGAGGGCGACCCGTCGCCCGAGCACCCGCTCGTCGGCGAACACCGGCAGGTCACCCGTCGCGCCGATCGGCGTGATGGTGCCCCGCTCGTAGCCGCTGGCCTCGAGCGCGGTGGCCGCGTCGGGCATCGACAGCTTGTTCACGCCGACGACCGTGCGGAGCTTCTTCCAGGCGATGCTCCGGCCGCCGGGGACGAGCGCCAGCAGGAACCCACCGTCGTGGCGCTTGACCACCAGGGTCTTGACGACGTCACCCGGGTCGATGCCGAGCAGGGTCGCGGCGGCCTCGAGCGAGTCGGCGGCGGGACGCTCGACGACCTGCACCTCGAGCCCGCGGGCGGCGGCATCGGAGTCGAAGCGGGTGACGGCATCCGGAACGGTCATGTGGAGAACGCTACCGGCGGCCGACGACGTGGGAGAATGACGAACGTATGACGATCACACAAGCTGCAGCAGCACCGCTGCGCATCGGCCCGATCCAGGTCGATGCGCCCGTCGTGCTCGCCCCGATGGCCGGCATCACGAACATGGCGTACCGCCGCCTCTGCCGTGAGTACGGCGCCGGGCTGTACGTGTGCGAGATGATCACCTCCCGCGCCCTGGTCGAGCGGACGCCCGAGTCGATGCGACTCATCCGGCACCACGAGTCCGAGACCCCGCGGTCGATCCAGCTGTACGGCGTCGAACCGAACACCGTCGCCGAAGCCGCCACGATCCTGGTCGGCGAAGACCGTGCGGACCACATCGACCTGAACTTCGGGTGCCCGGTGCCGAAGGTCACGCGGAAGGGCGGCGGTGCGGCGCTGCCGTGGAAGCTCGACCTGTTCCGCGACCTCGTCACGAAGACCGTCCAGGCCGCGGGTGACGTCCCGGTCACCGTGAAGATGCGCAAGGGCATCGACGGCGACCACCTGACCTACCTCGACGCCGCCCGCATCGCGCGGGACGCCGGTGTCGCGAGCGTCGCCCTGCACGCCCGGACCGCCAACGAGCACTACTCGGGGCAGGCCGACTGGTCGGCGATCGCGACCCTCAAGGAGACGATCACCGACATCCCGGTCCTCGGCAACGGGGACATCTGGTCCGCCGCCGACGCCCTGCGCATGGTCGACGAGACCGGCTGCGACGGCGTGGTCGTCGGGCGCGGCTGCCTGGGCCGTCCGTGGCTCTTCGGCGACCTGGCCGCGGCGTTCCGTGGCGAGGACCTCCGGGCCGCCCCGGGCCTCGGCGAGGTCGCGGTCGCGTTCCGCCGGCACGCCGAACTGCTCGTCGAGTTCTTCGAGTCGGAAGAGCACGGCTGCCGGGACATCCGGAAGCACGTGGCCTGGTACTTCAAGGGGTACCCGATCGGGGGCGAGGTCCGCTCCGGTCTCGCGATGGCCTCGAGCCTGCAGGAGATCGACGACCTGCTCGGCCAGCTCGACTGGAGCGCGCCCTACCCGGGTGCCGACGTCGAGGGCCCCCGTGGTCGGGCCGGTCATGCCAAGCGGACCGCGCTGCCGGACCGCTGGCTCGAGAGCCGTGACGTCGACTCGGAGTTCCGCAAGGTCCTGGCCGCCGCCGAGATGCACCACAGCGGCGGATGAGCGCCACCTCGTCGTACGGTCCGGCCGACGCTGACCGCTGGTTCCCCGAGCAGCACGGCAGCCGGCGGAGCGACTTCGCGCGCGACCGCGCCCGACTGCTGCACTCCAGCGCGCTCCGACGCCTGGCCGCGAAGACGCAGGTGCTCAGCCCGACCACCGGCCTGGACTTCGCCCGCAACCGTCTGACGCACTCGCTCGAGGTCGCGCAGGTGGGGCGCGAGCTCGCCGACAGCCTGGGCCTCGACCCGGACGTCGTCGACACCGCCTGCCTGGCGCACGACATCGGGCACCCGCCGTTCGGGCACAACGGCGAGACCGCGGTGAACGCCTGGGCGGTCGGCATCGGCGGGTTCGAGGGCAACGCCCAGACCCTGCGGCTGCTCACCCGGCTCGAGCCGAAGGTGTACGGCGACGACGGCCGCGCGTACGGGCTCAACCTGACCCGCGCTTCCCTCGACGCCAGCTGCAAGTACCCGTGGCCGGCGTCCCAGGGTGTCGGGGAGGCCTCCTCCGGCCGCACGAAGTTCGGCTTCTACGACGACGACCACGAGGCGTTTGCCTGGCTCCGCGCCGGTGCACCCCGTCGGCAGCGCTGCATCGAGGCCCAGGTGATGGACCTGTCCGACGACATCGCGTACTCGGTGCACGACTTCGAGGACGCCGTCGTCGCCGGCTTCATCGACGTCGCCGCCCTGGGGGACCGCGTCGGCGAGAACGACATCGTCACCGCGATGCACGCGTGGGTCGGCGACGACCTGAGCCGCGACGAACTGCTCGAGGCGTTCGACCGGCTGCGTGGGATGTCGCTCTGGATGACCGCGTACGACGGGTCCCGGCAGGACCAGGCCCGACTGAAGAACCTGACGAGCCAGCTCATCGGCCGCTTCGCCCGGACCGCGACGACCGCCACCCGTGACTCCTACGCGTCCGGGTCCCTGGTCCGGTTCGCCGCGAGCGTCGTCACCCCGCCGGAGATCATCGGCGAGATCGCGGTCCTCAAGGGCATCGTGGCCGCGTTCGTCATGACCCAGGGCGACCGGCAGCCCGTCTACGAGGACCAGCGCCGCATCCTGACCGAGCTGCTCGACGCGGTCGCCGAGCGCGAGGACACGGCGCTCGAGCCCGGCTTCGCGGCGGACTGGCGTGCGGCCGGCGACGACGCCGGACGGATCCGGGCCGTCGTCGACCAGGTCGCGAGCCTCACCGACCAGGGGGCCATCGCCTGGCACAAGCGCCTGGTCGTGGGGGAGCGGGAGTCCGTCCACATCGCGGTCTGAGCACGACCGGCGACGGAACGCTCGGTGTCCACCGTCCACAGGCGTCCGCTGACGTCGGCACACCGAACTAGAATCGTCGGGTGGCAGGACTGATCGCGCGGAACGACATCGACGAGGTCCGCGCGCGCGTGAACATCGCCGACGTGGTGGGCGACTACGTCACCCTGAAGTCCGCGGGCGTCGGCTCGCTGAAGGGCCTCTGCCCGTTCCACGACGAGCGCACCCCGTCGTTCCACGTCCGCCCCCAGGTCGGTCGGTACCACTGCTTCGGCTGCGGTGAGGACGGTGACGTCTTCAGCTTCCTGATGTCGCAGGAGCACACCACCTTCCAGGAAGCCGTCGAGCGGATGGCCGCGAAGATCGGCTTCACGCTCCACTACGAAGAGGGCGACGGCCCCCGCACCGACTACAACGCGCGCGCCCGGCTGATCGCCGCGAACGAGGCCGCGCAGGCGTTCTTCACCGCGCAGCTGACCACGGCCGCGGCCGAGCCGGCACGGCAGTTCCTGGGGGAGCGCGGCTTCGACCCGGCCGCCGCGCAGCACTTCGGCGTCGGGTTCGCCCCGAAGTCGTTCGACGCGCTCAAGGACCACCTGCGGGGGCTGCGGTTCAGCATCGACGAGATCGTCGCCGCCGGCCTGGTCAGCCAGGGAGACCGCTCGCCGTACGACCGGTTCCGCGGCCGCCTGATGTGGCCGATCCGCGACGTCACCGGGGCGACGATCGGGTTCGGCGCCCGGCGTCTGCTCGAGGACGACAAGGGCCCGAAGTACCTCAACACGCCGGAGACCCCGATCTACCACAAGAGCCAGGTGCTCTACGGCCTCGACCTGGCCCGCAAGGAGATCGCGAAGGGCAAGCAGGTCGTCATCGTCGAGGGCTACACCGACGTGATGGCGTGCCACCTGGCCGGCATCACGACCGCGGTGGCCACGTGTGGCACGTCGTTCGGCGTCGATCACATCAAGGTCCTGCGTCCGATGCTCGGTGACTCCGCCGGACAGCACGTCTCGCAGCTCGGCCAGATCGTCTTCACGTTCGACCCGGACGAGGCCGGGCAGCGCGCCGCCTCCCGAGCGTTCGCCGAGGAGCAGCGATTCGCGTCGCAGACGTACGTCGCGGTCGCCCCGGGCGGGCTCGACCCGTGCGACCTGCGGCTCGCCCGCGGCGACGACGCGATCCGCCGGCTGGTCGAGAACCGTCGGCCGATGTTCGAGTTCATGATCCGTCGACGGCTCGACGGCCACGACCTGGACACGGTCGAGGGGCGGGTCGGCGGGCTCCGCGAGTGCGCGCCGGTCATCGCGGACATCCGCGACCGCGCACTCGCCGACGGCTACATCCGCAACACCGCCGGGTGGCTCGGCATGGACATCGAGGACGTCCGTCGTGCGGTCGCCTCGGTCCGTCGTCGCCCGTCCGACGGTGGCCAGGGCGCCCGGAACGGAGGCCCGTCCGGCGCCGGGCAGAACGGTCGCGGCACCGGGACCAACGGATCCGGGGATGGCTCGGGCGTGCCCGAGGAACCGCAGGCGAGCCTCCGGTCCCTGCCGGACGACCCGATCGCCCGGATGGAGCGCGACGCCGTGATGGCGATGGTGCAGCAGCCGCAGTCGGTGGGCGTCCCCTTGCTCGCGCTGGCAGCGTCGGCGACGTTCTCGGCGCGGATGCTCTCGGTGGTCCGTGATGCCGTCGTGGCGAACATCGACGCGGTGGGGGACCGGGCGTGGCTCGACAAGCTCCTGGCCGACGTCCCCGCGCCGTTCCGGTCGCTCGTGCAGGAACTCGCACTCGCACCGATCCCCGCGCGGTCGGACGAAGACCTGGCGATCTACTGCCGTGGCATCGTCGTGGCCCTGGTCGAGCGTGACCTGCTCGCGCGGAAGGCCTCGCTGCTCGGACAGTTGCAGCGCACCGATCCGTCCGACCAGGAGCGTCGGGCGGATGTGCAGCGCCAGTTGATGGACCTCGACGCACAGCGGATGCGGCTCCGCGCGGACACCCCCGGCGCCTGAGCGCACCGCCCGGCGCCTGCGCGCACCGCGCCGTCGGCGCCTGAGCGCACCGCGCCGTCTGGGCCCGCCGCCTGACCTGCCGTCTGGCCCCGTCGTCCGGCGGGGCGGGCGACAGACGCCCCTCCGACCGCCGCGGAACCGAGGAGTTGCTGGACGCAACAGTTCTCGGCAGGGCGCAAGGAAGCTGCGCGCCGCGCCGGGCACACTGCCCTCGATCATGCGCTCGCAGACGCGATCCTGCGTTACAGCGGTGTAAACAATCAGCCCCCGACGGCTCCCGATGTCTGGCAGGGTGTGACCATTGAACGTCCCTGCGACCGGTCACAGCCCGTTCCACTCGGTCCCAGGACTCTTGCAACCACATTCAGAGAGGCAATCGGACATGGCATCCGTTTCCACATGGGGCAAGCGCACCCTCGCACTCGGCGCCGGCGCCGCTGCGACCGCGCTCGTGCTCACCGGCTGCGCAGGCGGCACCAGCGGTGGCTCCGGCGACCTCAACGGCCTGATCATCGGCACGACCGACAAGATCACCTCGCTCGACCCGGCCGGCTCGTACGACAACGGCTCGTTCGCCGTGCAGAACCAGGTGTTCCCGTTCCTCATGAACACCCCGACGGGCAGCCCGGACGTCGAGCCGGACATCGCCACGAAGGCGGAGTTCACCAGCCCGACGACGTACGAGGTGACCCTGAAGAAGGGGCTCGAGTTCGCGAACGGCAACAAGCTCACCTCGAGCGACGTCAAGTTCTCGTTCGAGCGCGACCTGAAGATCAAGAACGACAACGGCCCCTGGTCGCTGCTCGCGAACCTCAAGAGCATCGACACCCCGGACGCCACGACGGTCGTCTTCAACCTCGACCACGCCGACCAGACCTGGCCGCAGGTGCTCTCGAGCCCCGCCGGTCCGATCGTCGACGAGGACGTCTTCTCGGCGACGAAGCTCACCAGCGCCGCCGACATCGTCAAGGGCAACGCGTTCGCCGGTCAGTACAAGATCACCTCCTACAAGGAGAACGACCTGATCGCGTACGCGGCGAACGACAAGTACGACGGTGTCCTCGACAAGGCGAAGACCAAGGACGTCACCGCCCAGTACTTCACCAAGGAGACCGACCTGAAGCTCGCGGTCCAGAAGGGCGACGTCGACGTGGCGTACCGCTCCCTGACCCCGACCGACATCTCGTCGCTCCGCAAGGACTCCAAGCTGCAGGTCATCGACGGCCCCGGCGGCGAGATCCGCTACGTCGTCTTCAACTTCAAGACGCAGCCCTTCGGCACCGGCCAGTCGGATGCCGACGAGGCGAAGGCCCTGGCCGTGCGCCAGGCCGTCGCGGACGTCGTCGACCGCGACGAGCTCGCCAAGGAGGTCTACAACGACACCTACACGCCCGTGTACTCGATGGTGCCGGACGGCCTGACCGGTGCGGCGACGCCGTTCAAGACGCTCTACGGTGACGGCAACGGTGCGCCGGACCTCGACAAGGCCAAGCAGACGCTCAAGGACGCCGGCGTCTCGGGCAAGATCGAGCTCGACATCCAGTACTCGCCGGACCACTACGGCTCGGCCTCGGACGACGAGTACGCCACGCTGAAGACCCAGCTCGAGAAGTCGGGCCTGTTCACCGTGAACATCCAGTCCACGGTCTACACGACCTACGCGGTCGAGCGCACGAAGGACGCCTACCCGCTGTACCAGCTCGGGTGGTTCCCGGACTTCTCGGACGCCGACAACTACCTCTCGCCGTTCTTCACGAAGGACAACTTCGTGCAGAACCACTACGACGACCCGACCATCCAGGGTCTGATCGCCGACGAGCAGGAGGAGTCCGACAAGGACAAGCGCGCCGGGATCATCGAGAAGGCCCAGCAGCGTGAGGCCGAGCAGATCTCGACCCTCCCGCTCCTGCAGGGCAAGTCGGTCGCCGTGGCCGGCAAGGACGTCAAGGGTGTCACCCTCGACGCGTCCTTCAAGTTCCGCTACGGGACCATCACCAAGTAACCAGACGCACGGCAGGGGGCGCTCCCACGAGGAGCGCCCCCTCTCGGCGTCATGCGAAAGGCACACACCCCGTGACCCTCACGAACCCAGAGGCGATCGAGACCGAGCCCACGAAACCCCAGGCACAGCGACGTGCCAAGGGACAGGGCGGCGGACTCGGCCGGTACATCCTCATCCGCTTCCTCCTGATCTTCCCGACCGTGTTCATCCTGGTGACCCTGGTCTTCTTCCTGATGCGCGTCGTCGGGAACCCCATCACCGCGTCGGTCGGCGGGCGGCTCACGCCCACGCAGCTGCAGGAACGCCTGCACGCCGCCGGCTACGACCGCCCGGTGATCGTCCAGTACATCGAGTACCTGGGCCAGATCGTCCGCGGTGACTTCGGCTCGTCGGTGACCGACAACCGCCCGGTGACCGAGATCATCCTGCAGTACGGCGGCGCGACGGCAGAGCTGGTGTTCTACGCCCTCATCGTCGCCCTCGTGCTCGGCATCCCGCTCGGCATGCTCGCCGCGTACCTCCGCGACAAGTGGCCCGACGTCCTGCTCCGGGCCCTCGCGATCCTGACCTACGCGACGCCGGTCTTCTTCGGCGGTCTGCTGCTCAAGCTCGTCTTCTCGGTGTGGCTCGGGTGGCTGCCGCTCGGCGACCGGGCCTCGACCCGGGTGCAGTTGATCCTCGACCGCATCGACAACCCCACCGGGGTGTTCCTCATCGACGCGATCCGGACCGGCAACGGCCAGATCATCGGCGACGTCCTGCTGCACGCGGTCCTGCCGGCGCTGACGCTCGGACTGCTGACCGCCGGCATCTTCCTGCGCCTGGTGCGCGCGAACATGATCGGCTCGCTCGGCTCCGAGTACGTCGACGCCGCCCGCTCACGCGGTGTCCGGGAGTCCAGGCTGGTCCGGACCCACGCGTTCCGACCGGCCCTGGTGCCGATCATCACCGTGATGGGCCTGCAGATCGCGATGCTGCTCGGCGGCTCGGTCCTCACCGAGACGACCTTCGGCTGGCGCGGGCTCGGCTTCGAGCTCAACCAGTACCTGTCCGCCCGCGACTTCGTCGCCGTGCAGGGCATCGTCGCGATGCTGGCGGTGATCGTCGCCGTCACCAACTTCGCCGTCGACGTCGTCGCGGCGCTCATCGACCCGAGAGTGAGGTTCTGACGATGTCCGACATCACCCTCGTCGACCGCCACGAGCCGCTGTGGAAGCGGCTCCCCGTCGTCGTCCAGCTCCGCCGGAGCACCGGATGGCAGCGCGCCATGCTCATCGTCGGCGTCGTCATCTGCGCCCTGTACCTGCTCGTCGCGGTGTTCGCCCCGCTCATCGCCCCGTACGGGTTCGGTGACCAGCAGGGTGCGGACGGAGTGAACTTCCCCCGCACCGGCGCCCCGAGCGCCGAGCACATCTGGGGCACCACGGTCGGTGGCCTCGACGTGTTCAGCCGCGTCGTCTACGGCACGCGCACCGCGGTGCTCGTCGTCATCGTCGCCGTGGTCGTCTCGATCGCGATCGGCGTCCTGCTCGGCATGGTGTCGGGCTACATCGGCGGCTGGCTCGACCGGGTGCTCGTGGTCGTCGCGGACGCCATCTACGCGTTCCCATCGCTGCTGCTCGCGATCGTGGTCTCGATCGTCGTCTCCGGCGGTGACTCGAACTACTGGGGCGGCATCACGGCGGCGGCGATCTCGATCACCGTGGTCTACATCCCGCAGTACTTCCGGGTGGTCCGCGCCGAGGCCGTGCGCCTGAAGAACGACGCCTTCGTGGAGTCGGCACGGGTCATCGGCACGAACCCGTGGCGGATCATGACCCGGCACGTGCTCCGGAACTCGACCCGGTCGCTGCCGCTCATCCTCACCCTGAACGCCAGCGACGCGGTGCTCACCCTGGCGGGCCTCGGCTTCCTCGGGTTCGGCATCGGCCCGACCCAGGGCGCCGAGTGGGGCTACGACCTCAGCCGTGCGCTGTCCGACGTCGCGAGCGGCGTCTGGTGGACGGGCGTGTACCCGGGCATCGCGATCGTGGTGCTCGTCCTCGGTGTGACGTTCATCGGCGAGAGCCTCAACGACATCTCCGACCCCCGCCTGCGTGCGCGACGACGGCTCGGGAAGCTGGTCTCCACGCGCGACAAGGCGACCACCGCCGAAGGGGCAGCAGCATGAACGGCAGCACCACGGGCCTCCCGTCCGACACGGGCCGCACCGCGGCCGACCCGGTCGTCGTCGTCGACGACCTCACCGTCACCTTCGCGACCGACGGCGGCGCCGTCGACGCGGTCAAGGGCGTCAGCCTCGACGTCCGCCCCGGCGAGGTGCTCGCCCTGGTCGGCGAGTCCGGCTCGGGCAAGTCGGTCACGGCGCGGAGCATGCTCCGGCTGATGCCGGAGACGGCGACGCTCGGCGGTGCGGTCCTGCTCGACGGCGTCGACGTCGTCGCGGTCGGGTCGCAGAAGCTCCGCGAGCTGCGCGGCACCGCCGGCGCGATGGTCTTCCAGGAGCCGTCGACCGCGCTGAACCCGGTGTTCACCGTCGGGTGGCAGATCGCCGAGGGCCTGCGCGCCCACGGCGGGGTCTCGAAGAAGGACGCGCGCGCCACGGCGATCGACTACCTGCGCCGCGTCGGCATCCCCGACCCCGAGGTGCGCGTCGACCACTACCCGCACCAGTTCTCCGGCGGGCAGAAGCAGCGTGTCGTCATCGCGAGTGCCCTGGCGCTCGAGCCGAGCGTCATCATCGCCGACGAGCCGACCACGGCGCTCGACGTGACGGTCCAGGCGGAGATCCTCGACCTGCTCCGCCGGTGCCGCGACGAGTTCGGCGCGGCGATCGTCATCATCACGCACAACATGGGCGTGGTCGCCGACCTGGCCGACCGGGTCGCGGTGATGTACCAGGGCGAGGTCGTCGAGGAAGCCCCCGTGGAGCAGCTCTTCGCCGCACCGCAGGCCGACTACACGAAGCGGTTGCTGGCCGCCGTACCGCGGCTGGAGGCCTCGACCGGTGTCGCCCGCCGTGCCCTGATCACCGAGGACGTCGAGCCCGTCGTGTCCGCGAGGGGCCTCGAGATCGAGTACCCGGGCCGGCTCGGCTCGCCGGCGTTCCGCGCGGTGAAGGGCGTCGACCTGACGATCCGCCCCGGCGAGGTCCTCGGCCTGGTGGGGGAGTCCGGCTCGGGCAAGACCACCATCGGTCGCGCCATCGCCGGCCTGACGAAGATCACCGGTGGGTCGCTCACCGTCCTCGGCACCGAGATGCTCGGGTACCGGGAGCGCGACTTCAAGCGGCTGCGGAAGGACATCGGGTTCGTCTTCCAGGACCCGGCGACCTCGTTCAACCCGCTGCTGACGATCGCCGAGTGCGTCGCCGAGCCGCTCGTCGTGCACGGGGTCGCCTCGTCGCCGCGGGCCGCACGCAAGCAGGTGGACGAGCTCATGGAGGCCGTGCAACTGCCCGCCGCGTACGGCGACCGGTACCCGCACGAGCTCTCCGGCGGGCAGCGCCAGCGCGCCTCGCTCGCCCGGTCGCTCGCGCTCCGGCCGAAGCTGCTCATCGCCGACGAGCCGACGAGTGCGCTCGACGTGTCGGTGCAGGCCCGCGTCCTCGAGCTCTTCCTCGAGCTGCAGCAGGACTTCGGGTTCGCGTCGCTGTTCATCAGCCACGACCTCGCCGTCGTCGGTGCACTGTCCGACCGGATCGCCGTGCTCTACCGCGGTGACCTGGTGGAGACCGGCACCACGGCCGAGGTCCTCGGCGCCCCGCAGCACCCGTACACGCAGCGGCTCCTGGCGTCGCTGCCGGTGCCGGACCCGACGGAGCAGGCCGAGCGACGGCGTACGCTGGAGCGACTGGAGCAGGCCGGGGCCTGACCGGACGGTGACACACCGTCGGGTGCACCCGACCAGCCAGGAGGCCCGGCCCAGTCCGCGACGCACGTCGCGCGGACGAGTGGTCCGGGCCTCCCGTCCAGCGGTGGACCGCGGCAGGGCGCACGCGGCAGGAGAAGGGGTTCCATGACCGGGGAGAACGGTCCGGCCGTCGTCGCGGACGACGTCAGCATCGAGTACCGGGGCGGGCCGGTGAAGCACCCGATCCGCGCGGTCGACGGCGTGAGCCTGACGCTCGGGTGGGGCGAGATCCTCGCCGTGCTCGGCGAGTCCGGTTCGGGGAAGTCGACCTTCGCCGCCGCCGTCGCCGGCCAGCTCGGCACGCACGGCGAGGGCGAGGGCGCGCACCGCCGGCGGATCGTCGGCGGGGAGCTCAGCGTGCTCGGCCAGCCGACCCGTCGGCTCCGACAGTCCTCGCGCCGCTACACGCGCCTGACCGGGCAGATCGGCTACCTGCCGCAGGACGGCGCCGATCGTCTGCGCCCGGACCTGCTCGTCGGCGAGGCGATCGCCGAACCCATCTACGCCCGCGACCGCCGCTTCGACCGGAAGGAAGCCGGCCTCATCGTCGCCCGCCTGGTCGACGCCGTGCACCTGCCGCTCGGCGTGCTCCGCCTCAACACGTGGGAGCTGTCCAGCGGGCAGCGGCAGCGCGTGGCGCTGGCTCGCGCGCTCGTCCTGGAGCCGCAGCTGCTCGTCGCCGACGAGCCCGCCCGCGGCGTCGACGTGCTCGTCCGGCAGTCCGTCCTGGAGGCCCTGGCCGGCCTCCAGCGGCACCGCCAGTTCGCCGCGATCGTCGTCTCGAGCGACCTGCGGGAGGCCCGCGCCCTCGCCGACCGGGTCGCGATCATGAGCGCCGGCCGACTGGTCGGGCTCGGTACGTTCGACGAGGTCCTCGACAACCCGCTGGACCCGTACGTCCGGACCCTCGCCGCGACGGCGTCGCGACCGGTGAAGCGGAAGCCGGCGACCGCCGGCCGTGGCGGGGTACGCCAAGCATGAGCGGTGGGACGGGCACGAGTGGTGAGACAGGCACGAGCGGTGGGACGGGCATGAGCGGCGGGACGGGCATGAGCGAGCAGCAGCAGGCGCGGGGGCACCGCGCGGTCGTGACGGACGCCGGGCGACCCCTGCCCGTCCGGACTCCGACGCCCGGGTCGGTGACGATCCTGCCGACGCCCACCGCCCTGCACGAGGACGCCGTCCGCCGCGCCGGTGGGACCCTGACCGCCCTCGGTGAGGACACCCGCGGCATCGTGTGGCTCGACGCGAGCGATCCGGACGGGCTGCAGGACGCCCTGACGACCGCTCCCGGCGTGACCTGGGTGCAGTTGCCGTTCGCCGGCGTCGACGCCTTCGCGCACCTGATCGCCGAGCACGGCGACCGCGTGCTGTTCACCTCGGCCAAGGGCGCCTACGCCGAACCCGTCGCCGAGCACGCGCTGGCACTGACCCTCGCGACGCTCCGCGTGCTGCAGAAGCGTGCCCGGACGACCTCCTGGTCGCGGGAGCCCGAGGGCACGTCCCTGTACGGGCGGCACGTGGTGCTCATCGGCGCGGGCGGCATCGCACTCGAGTACCTGCGGCTCGTCGCGCCGTTCGACGTCCGCGTGACCGTCGTCCGGCGCTCGACGGAGCCGGTGCCCGGGGCCGAGCGCACCGTCACCACCGACCAGCTCGACGCCGTCCTGCCGGACGCCGACGTGGTCGTGGTCGCGGCGGCGATGACCGCGGACACGTCGCAGCTCCTCGGCGAGCACCAGTTCGCGATCATGCCGGACCACGCCCGCCTGGTGAACATCGCCCGCGGTGGCCTGGTCGACACCGATGCCCTCGTCGACGCCCTGCGGTCCGGGGCGATCACGGCGGCCGGACTCGACGTGACCGACCCGGAGCCGCTGCCGGACGGCCACCCGCTCTGGAGCGAACCGGGTGCGCTCATCACGCCGCACCAGGCGGACACCCCGGAGATGGTCGCACCGCTGCTGGCCGAGCGGGTCGCCACCAACGTCCGGGCGTTCCTGGGCGGTGACGGCACCGGGTTCGTGGGCGTCGTCGATCCGGCCGCCGGGTACTGACGAAGCGGTCCTGACCGGGGCTTCCTCGGGTCGAGCTCTGCGGCGCGCCCGGGATGCGGCACCGATGCGCGGGACGCTGGACGTTTCCTGCTATGCTGTTACCCGCTGTTCAACCGCCTTCCAGCGGGACACACAGTGATCCTCGATAGCTCAATTGGCAGAGCAGCCGGCTGTTAACCGGCAGGTTGTTGGTTCGAGTCCAACTCGGGGAGCGACAGGCCCTCACCCTCCGGGGTGGGGGCCTTCTCGTTTCCTGCAGCAGCGGCGGCTGGGGCGGCAGCTCGGTCCGCGGTTCCCGGGCGTCGTGGTGCGCTTCCACAGCCGGCATGCCCGCCGAAGCTGTTAACGTCCACAGGTGCACTGCCGACCTCGACGCCCCACGACGATCGTCGCCGTGCTCGCGCTCGGGGTCGCCCTGACGGCGCTGACCGGCTGTTCCTCGAGCGAGACCGGCACTGCTCGTGCCGAGGCCGCTGACGGGCCGTCGACGACCGCCACGCAGTCGCCGTCTGGGGCGACGGACCCGTCCGGGACGTCCGGCTCGTCCGGTACCGCGCCGATCGTCTTCGCGTTCACCTGCACGGTCGGGAACGGTCCGTCGGTCGAGACCTACACGACGTCGTCGGCGGTGTGGGAGGACGCCCGTACCTCGTGCACGGCCGCCCCGATCACCGGGACGGAGCCCTCCGCACAGCAGCGGTCCGCGCTCGACGCCGCCCGCGGGGACGCCACGCTCGAGCAGCTCGCGGCAGGGTGTGCCGTCAGCGGGATCGGACCGTGGCGGTCACCCGTCGAGACCTCGTCGCAGGCGCACCTGGCGGCCGGGCTCGAACGCTACTGCCCGGGGCACCCGGACATCGAGCGGCTGCGCGACGCACTGGCGGCGTACCGGGGCTGAACCGGGCTCTCGGCGCTGCCGCCGTCGCTGCCGTTGCTGCCGCTGCCGCCGCGGACTGCGTCGGCGCTCAGCCCTCGGGGTGGTCGCGCCCCGGCAGCCAGGACTGGCCGGGCCCGCCCCAGCTGGCCTTCCGGATCGCCTTCTGCGCCTGCTTGGCGTACGGGTGGACGAGACGGTCCGCGTACAGCACGCCGTCCAGGTGGTCGTACTCGTGCTGGAACACGCGGGCGAGCCACCCGTGCGCCTCGATCTCGAACGGTTCGCCGTGCTCGTCGACCGCCCGGAGCAGGGAGCCCTCGGACCGGCGCAGCGGGAACCGTTCGCCGGGCACCGACAGGCAGCCCTCGGACTCGTCGTCCTCGTCGAGCTCCTCGATCGACTCCGGCACCGGGGGAGTCGTCCACAGCACCGGGTTGACCGCGGCACCGCGCCAGAGCACACCGTCGTCGTCCGTCCACGAGTAGACGAACAGCCGCTGGCCGACCCCGACCTGCGGGCC
Organism: Curtobacterium herbarum; assembly: GCF_016907335.1. Classification (NCBI taxonomy): domain Bacteria; kingdom Bacillati; phylum Actinomycetota; class Actinomycetes; order Micrococcales; family Microbacteriaceae; genus Curtobacterium; species Curtobacterium herbarum. The sequence goes on along the minus strand of NZ_JAFBBT010000001.1, from coordinate 2,056,667 downwards.
GGCGAGCCCGACACCGGGCGCCAGGTCCATCGTCTCGAACATGTCGGCGACGAGCGTGCGCAGGTCGTCGTCGAAGACGGTGACCTCGGTCGCGGGGGCGTGCAGGACGGGTTCACCGGTGATCCGGATCGGGAGGACGGCCATGCGACCAGGTTATCTGCGCCCGTCGGCTAGCCTCGACCCGTGACACCGGACCTGCCGATCCCCGACGTGGTGCAGAACCTCACCCCGTTCCAGGCGCTCATGATCCCCGTCGCCCTCGTCGGCGCCGTGTTCCTGTCGCTCGGCGCGCAGTTCCAGAGCCGCGGAGTGCAGCGGGTCGAAGCGCGTCTCGGACAGCAGTCGAAGGGGTTGTCGCTCCGGCACGTCCTCGCGCTCCTCGGCAGCGGCAACTGGGTGCTCGGCACCCTGATGCTCGGTGCCGCGATCGTCCTGCAGCTCGTCAGCATCACCTACGCGCCGCTCATCGTCGTGCAGCCGCTCGGTGCCGTGGCGCTCGTCGTGACGACGTGGTTCTCGTCGCGGAGCTCCGGCGTCCCGCTCGGCACCCAGGCACGTCGAGCCGTGTGGACGTGCATCGGCGGCGTCGGCCTGTTCGTGCTCATCGCCGCGCTGTACGGCCGCGAGAGCCCGATCGGCCGCGGCCAGCTCATCACCGTGCTCGTGGTCCTGGCGATCGTCCTGACGCTCGTCGTGATCTCGTTCCGCCTGGTCGCCAAGCGCCGCAACGCGCTCTACTACATCATCGGCGCCGGCATCCTCTACGGCTTCGTCGCCACCCTGGCGAAGGTCACGCTGAACCGCATCGTCAACGGCACCTTCGACTGGGTCACCGCCTTCGCCATCGTCGGCGTCGTGGTCGCCTCCGCCGTGGGCGCGTACTTCGTCCAGAACGCCTACTCGAGCGGCTCCGCCGACCTCGTCATCGCCGGCCTGACGGTCGTCGACCCGATCGTCGCGGTCGGCATCGGCGTCATCGTCCTCGACGAGGCCGCCGGTGCCCCCGTCGGCGCCGGCATCGGCTTCCTGGTCGCCGGAGCGATCGCGATCACCGGCGTCTTCCTGCTGGCCAAGCACCACCCGGACTCGCGACGGTGATGTCGGACGGGAGGCGCGCCTCCCGTCCGTCAGCCGGCCCGCGCCCGACGGTCGGCGCCGTCCCGGGGGATGACGCGGGTCCGCCGCGCGGCTGAGGCGGGCGGCCAGAGGGGTGCGGTAGCGTTCCGAACCGACCAGACCGGCGTGCGACCACCACGCGTGCCGGCGTTCGCGACGAGAGGACGACCCCCGCCGTGTCAGCAGACGCCACGACCGAGACGACCGACACCACGGCCGCCACCGGAGGGCGACGGCCGCTGCGGGTGCTCATCGCCGCCGACACGTTCGCGCCGGACGTGAACGGTGCCGCGACCTTCACCGAGGAACTCGCGCTCGGGCTCGCCGCCCGCGGGCACGAGGTGCACATCATCGCGCCGTCCTGGAACTGGTGGCACGCCGGGTCGTTCGACGAGGAGTACCGGGGCGTGACGCTCACGGTGCACCGGCTGGCCTCGTACCGGTGGCCCGCGCACGAGTGGTACCGCTTCGCCTGGCCGTGGACCGTCCGCAAGCACACCGCGCCGATCATCGCGGCGCTGCGACCCGACGTCGTGCACATCCAGTCCCACATCGTCGTCGGCCGCGGTGTCGCCCGCGAAGCGCACGACCGGGGGATCCGGATCATCGGCACGAACCACTTCATGCCGGAGAACCTGCTCGAGTACACGCCGTTCGGCAAGCGCACGACGCCGCTCGCCCTGAAGATCGCGTGGGCGGACGCGGCGAAGACGTACCGCCTGGCCGAGGCGATCACCACGCCGACCGAGCTCGCCGCCGACTACCTGCGCGACGCGATCGCCGGGCAGCCCGTGCTCGCCATCTCGTGCGGCGTCGACGCGACGCGCTACACGGCGGCCTCCGGTCGGCCCGCGGGCAACGACATCGTCTTCGTCGGCCGGGTCGCGCCGGAGAAGAACCTCGACGTCATGATCCGGGCGCTCCCGCTGCTGCCGGCCGCACTCGACGCCCGCTTCACGATCGTCGGCGACGGCGACATGATCCCGAAGCTGACCGCGCTCGCGAAGGAGCTCGGGGTCGAGGACCGGGTCCGCTTCCTCGGGTTCGTGCCCGACGAGGTCAAGCTCCGGACGCTCACCGAGGGCACCGTCTTCGTGATGCCGTCCACGGCGGAACTGCAGAGCATCTCGTCGCTCGAGGCGATGGCCTCCGGGCTGCCGGTCGTCGCGGCGGACTCGATGGCGCTGCCGCACCTGATCGACGGCAACGGATACCTGTTCACCCCCGGCGACGAGCACGACCTGGCGGCGAAGCTCACCTCGGTGCTGACCGCTCCGGATGCCGACTACCAGGCGATGCGGCAGCGCAGCCTGACCATGATCGAGGCACACGACATCAACCGCACGCTCTCGACGTTCGAGGCGTTGTATCGTGGGGAGCCGGTGGCCTCGGCCCCCGAGGGGCGGTAGCCAAGCTGGTCAAGGCAGTCGGCTCATAACCGAACGATTCGCGGGTTCAAGTCCCGCCCGCCCTACGTGCACCTGCCGTCCAAGAAGCGCCCTCCCGAAGACACGAGTCACGCGCCCACCCCGAACGTGATGTTCGAGGTGAGCCGGGCCGGTACCGGCGTGCGCGTCAACGCCTTCCGCATCGGCTTCATGGGGGCGATCGGCGTCCTCGTCGCGCTCCTCGCCGGGTCCCTCGTCAACGAGCTCGGCACGGTGCTCGTCTACATCGGCGTCGCGCTGTTCATCGCCCTGGGCCTCGACCCCCTCGTGAACCTGCTCGAGCGGTACATCCCTCGGTGGGCGGCGATCCTCATCGTGGTCGTCGTCGTGCTCGGTGCCTTCGTCGGGGTCGTCTTCGCGATCGTGCCGATCCTGGTGAACCAGGCGACGAACCTGGTGCAGAACTTCCCGGAGATCGTCGGGGACATCTCGAAGCAGGGGTGGGTGCAGGACCTGGCCCGGCAGTTCGAGGGCTCGTTCGACGTCGACCACGCGCTCGACTCGGCGCAGCAGTTCGTCGAGAACCCGGGCAACCTGCTCAGCCTCGGCGGCGGGATCCTGGCGGTCGGCAGCGGCATCCTGTCCGGGTTGACCGGGGCCCTCATCGTCATCATCCTGATGCTGTACTTCCTCGCCTCGATGCGCGGGCTCAAGACGATGGTCTACCGCTTCGTGCCGGCCTCGCGTCGCGACAACTTCGTCGAGGTCAGTGAGCAGGTGACCTCCTCGGTCGGCCGCTACGTCGTCGGGCAGATCACCCAGGCCGGCATCAACGGCGTGCTCAGCATCATCTGGCTCCTCGTCATCGGGGCGCCGCTGCCGGTGCTCCTGGCGTCCTTCGCGTTCCTCGGCTCGCTCATCCCGCTCGTCGGGACCCTCGGTGCGGCGGTCCTCATCTCGCTGCTCTGCCTGTTCGCGTCACCCGCGACGGCGCTGGCGGCGGCGATCTACTACCTCGTCTACATGCAGGTCGAGGCGTACATCATCTCGCCGCGCATCATGTCCCGCGCCGTGCAGGTGCCGGGGGCGCTCGTCGTCATCGCGGCGGTCGCCGGTGCCACGATCGGCGGCGTGCTCGGTGCGCTCGTGGCGGTGCCGGCAGCGGCGTCGGTGATCATCATCGTGCAGAAGGTGATCTACCCGCGCCAGGAGCTCTCGTAGGTCTCGGTGCTCTCGTAGCTCTCCAGGCCTTCGTCGGGCTCGTCGTCTGCGCTGCCTGGCCCGTCGTGCACGGGAGTTCTCCACCGACATGGTCCGGATGGTTGCCGTTCCCAGTCGGCACCTGGCATGATGAGCGTGTCCTCCGGGACATCACAATCGCATACCGATGGCCCGAACGGGTCCTCCGCTGTACAGGTCGATGGGGAAGTCGCACCTGACGATCGGAGGAATCGTGACTGGGACAACGTCAGGAGTGCTCTACGTGCACTCCTCACCACGCGCGCTCTGCCCACACGTCGAATGGGCGGCAGGTCGCGCGATGAACCGTGCCGTGAACTTCTCGTGGCTGGATCAGCCCGCACTCGACGGTTCGCGCCGTACCGAGTTCACCTGGTCCGGACCGGTCGGGTCCGGCGCGGCGATCGCCTCTGCGCTGCGCGGGTGGGAGCACCTGCGCTTCGAGGTCACCGAGGACGCCACCACCGAGGCCGACGGCGGCCGGTGGATGCACACGCCCGACCTCGGTGTGTTCTACGCGCAGACCGACGTCAGCGGCAACATGGTCGTCCCCGAGGACCGGATCCGCTACGCGATGGAGATCGCCGGCAGCAACGCCCTCGAACTGCACCGGGAGCTCCGGCTCGCCCTCGGGCAGGCGTGGGACGACGAACTCGAGCCGTTCCGGCACGCCGCCGAGGGCAACCCCGTCGTCTGGCTGCACCGCGTCGGCTGAGTCCGCACGTTCCTCCCGTCACGCCGAACGCCGTCCTCCGGGGCGGCGTTCGGCGTCCCGCCGGGTGCCGGGGGTGGGCCGGGGGGCCGGTGCCGGGGGTAGGGCGTAGGCCGGGGTAGGCGGGCTGGGCGCGCCGGCCCCGTGTCGCCGAGTGGTCACGTTCTGTCGGTTGCGGGCCTCCAGAGCGACGGTTCGTCACCGGTCGGCGGAGGTGAGCGGGGCGTCGTGACCGCTCGGGGGATGCTCGCCACCCCCCCCGGACGGATGGGAGGCTCGCCTCGCGACGCGGTACGGGCCTCCCGACCGGCGGGTGGGCTCGCCCGGCCCCGTGTGGCCGAGCGGTCAGGTTCTGTCGGTTGCGGGCCTCCAGAGCGACGGTTCGTGACCAGTCGGCGAGAGGTGAGCGGGGCGGCGTGACCGCTCGGGGGGGGGTACCTCGGCTGACGTGCCGGCCCCGGCGGGCGACCCCGACTGACGTGCCGTCCTGGGCGGGCGGGGTTGTCGGCGTGTGCCGTCGGGTGGGCGCGCCCGGCTCGTGTCGCCGAGTGGTCACGTTCTGTCGGTTGCGGGCCTCCGGAGCGACGGTTCGTGACCAGTCGGCGGAGGTGAGCGGGGTGTTGTGACCGCTCGGGGGATACCAGCCAGCCCGCCGGCCCGCCCGCTCGGGAGAGGCTCGCCACCCCCGGACGGACAGGAGGCCCGCCCCGCGACGCGGGACGGGCCTCCAGACCGACAGGTGGATCAGACGGAACGGAACGCCACCACGGCGTTGTGCCCACCGAACCCGAACGAGTTGCTCACCGCGAGCAGGTCGCCCTGCGGCAGGTCGCGCGGCGCGGTCGCGACGTCCATCACGATCTCCGGGTCCTGCTCGGTCAGGTTGATCGTCGGCGGTGCGACGCGGTTCTCGAGTGCGAGGACGGTGAAGACCGCCTCGATCGCGCCGGCACCACCGAGCAGGTGCCCGGTGGAGGCCTTCGTGGCGGACACGACGACGGAGTCGAGGTGGTCGCCGAAGACGCGACGCATGGCGTGGTACTCGGCGACGTCACCGACGGGGGTCGACGTCGCGTGTGCGTTGACGTGTGCGACGTCCTCGCGGCTGGCGTCGGCGTGCTCGAGCGCCATGAGGACGGCACGGGCGGCCGCGGAGCCCTCGGGGTCCGGCGCGGTGATGTGGAACGCGTCCGAGGTGATGCCGGAGCCGGCGACCTCGGCGTAGATGTGCGCACCGCGGGCCTCGGCGTGTTCCTTCGTCTCGAGGATCAGCGCGGCGGCGCCGTCGGCGAGCACGAAGCCGTCACGGGTGACGTCGTACGGGCGGGACGCGGTCTCGGGGGAGTCGTTCCGACGGGACAGCGCCTGCATCGCCGCGAACGAGGCGAGCGGCAGCGGGTGCAGCGCCGCCTCGGCGCCACCGGCGATGACGATGTCCGCGTCACCGAAGGCGACGTGACGGTAGGCCTCGGCCAGGGACTCCGTGGAGGAGGCGCAGGCGGAGAGGTAGGTACGGGCGCCACCACGGGCGCCGAACTCCATCTCGATGGCTGCGGCGGGGCCGTTCGCCATGAGCATCGGGACCGTCATCGGCATGACGCGACGCGGGCCCTTCTCGCGGAGGGTGTCCCAGGCGTCGAGGAGCGTGTTCACGCCGCCGATGCCGGTCGCCCAGTCGACGATGAGACGCTCGGGGACGACGGACTCGGCGTCGATGCCGGCGTCGGCCCAGGCTTCGCGCGCCGCGATGAGCGACAGCTGCGAGGACGGGTCGAGCCGCTTCGACTCGGGACGGGTGAGCTGGTCGGTGACGAAGCGACGCGCCTGACCGGCGAACTCGACGGGGAGCTCCAGCTCGGCGTAGCGCGGGTCTTCGATGCGGCTGATGCCGGACTCACCGGCGAGCAGGGCCGCCCAGGATTCCTTGGCGGTCGCAGCGAGGGGACTGATCGCACCGATCCCGGTGACGACGACGGTTCTCTTGGTCATGAACGACGGTTCTTTCTGCGAGGGACAAGACGAGCGCCGCGGGCCATGACTGGAGGGTCAGCAGCCCGCGGCGCTCAGGAAGCTCGTTTCAGGCCTGGGCCTTGACGATGAAGTCGACGGCGTCGCCGACGGTCTTGAGGTTCTTGACCTCTTCGTCGGGGATCTTGACGTCGAACTTCTCTTCGGCGTTCACGACGATGGTCATCATCGAGATGGAGTCGATGTCGAGGTCGTCGGTGAACGACTTGTCTGCGGCGACGGTGTCGGTAGCGATACCGGTCTCGTCGTTGATCAGCTCGGCCAGGCCGGCGAGGACTTCTTCGTTGGACAGGGCCATGAGTGTTCTCCTTGAGGGGGGTGTCGTTTGACCGTGGGACAGCCTAGGGCACGGGCCGCGCCCGCGCCCGGAGGCGCGTGGGACTAGGGGAGGACGACCACCTGCGCGCCGAACACGAGTCCGGCGCCGAACCCGATCTGCAGGGCGAGTCCGCCCGACAGTTCCGGGTGCTCGGCGAGCAGGCGGTGCGTGGCGAGCGGGATGCTCGCGGCGGAGGTGTTGCCAGTGGTGGTGATGTCGCGGGCGATGGCCACCGTGTCCGGGATGCCGAGCTGCTTCGCGAACTCGTCGATGATCCGGATGTTCGCCTGGTGCGGCACGAACGCGGCGAGCTGGTCGGCGCGGACGCCGGCCGCCTCGAGCGCCTGGCGGGCGACCTTCACCATCTCCCAGACGGCCCAGCGGAAGACCGTCTGACCGGCCTGGCGCATGGTCGGGCGGGGTGCGCCGGCCTCCCACTCGTTGTAGGTCGCGGTCATGCCGATCGCGTCCCACTTCGAGCCGTCGGAGCCCCAGATGCTCGGGCCGATGCCGGCGGTCTCGCTCGGACCGACGACCGCCGCGCCCGCCCCGTCCCCGAGCAGGAACGAGATCGAGCGGTCGGTCGGGTCGACGACGTCGCTGAGCTTCTCCGCGCCGATGACCAGCACGTGGTCGGCGATGCCCGACTTGATGAACGAGTCGGCCTGGGCGATGCCGTACGCGTACCCGGCGCACGCGGCGCTGATGTCGTACGCGGCAGCCGGCGTGGCGCCGATCCGCTCGGCGAGCAGCGAGGCCAGCGACGGCGTGGCGACCGAGTGCGTGACGGTGGCGACCAGGACGACACCGATCTGGTCGGGCGTCAGGCCGGCCTTCGCGATCGCTTCGCGCGCAGCCGTCTCGGCCAGGTCCACCGCCTCGACGTCGCGTCCGGCGCGCATGCGGGTGACGATGCCGGTGCGCTGACGGATCCACTCGTCGGAGGAGTCGATCGGTCCGATCAGGTCCTCGTTCGGGACGGCGTTCTCGCCGCGCGCGGCGCCGAACGCGAGGATCCGGGTGAACTCGTGGCCGCGTCGCTGCGACAGGACCGGTCGGGCGACGGACGGGAGGCCCGTGGTCGCGTCGGTCCCGTCGGTGTCGGTCGTGCCGCTGGTCGCGCTGGTGCTGCTGGCGTCGGCGGTGCCGCTCGTGTCGGCGGTGCTGCTCGTGTCGGTCATCGGGTGCCCTCGGTGGTGTCGGCGGCGGCGCTCTGGAGCAGCTCGACCGCGGCGGGCAGGTCCTCGGGCGTCTTGATCGCGACGGTCGGTGTGCCGCGGAGCCCGCGCTTCGCCAGGCCGACGAGCGCGCCGGCCGGAGCGAGCTCGATGATCCCGGTGACCCCGGCCTGCTGGAACGAGGCCATCACGGCGTCCCAGTGCACGGGGTTGGCGATCTGCCGGACCATGAGGTCGACGAAGTGACGGCCGTCCGTGACGCGCGAGCCGTCGGCGTTGGTCCAGAGCGGCAGGGTCGGGTCCTGCACGGTGGCGGCAGCAGCGACCGGGGCGACCCGGTCGACCGCGGGGGCCATGAAGCGGGTGTGGAAGGCGCCGGCGACCGCGAGCGGGATGACCCGTGCCTTCGCGGGCGGCTCGGCGGCGAGACGCGCGATCGCCTCGGCCGGTCCGGCGACGACGGTCTGTCCGCCGCCGTTGTGGTTCGCGGCGGTCAGGCCGAGCGACTCGAGGGCGGCGGCCAGTGCGTCGGCGTCGCCGCCGAGGACGGCGGCCATCGAGGTCGGCTCGAGTGCGGCGGCGGCGGCCATCGCACGGCCACGCTCGGCGACCAGTGACACGGCGTCGGTCGGCGTGAGGACCCCCGCGACGGCGGCGGCGGTGAACTCGCCCACCGAGTGACCGGCGACCCCGCCGACGAGGTCGCGGCGACCGTCGGCGAGCAGGGCGTCCGCGGTCACGAGTCCGGCGGCCACGATGAGCGGCTGCGCCAGGGCGGTGTCCTTGATGGTGTCCGCGTCGGAGTTCGTGCCGTGCTCGGCCAGGTCGACGCCGATCGCCTCGGACCACTGCCCGACTCGGTCACGGACGGCGGAGTCCTCGAGCCAGGGGGCGAGGAAGCCGGGGGTCTGGGAGCCCTGTCCGGGCGCGACGACGACGATCACCGGTCAATCCTGTCTGCCCGTCCCCGCAGGACCCGTGTGGACTCCCCACACGGATTCGACGGATGCGTTGTAGGAACCCCTAGCGGCGGGTCGGACGACGGCGGGTGGACGCCGACTCGGACATCGCGCCGAGGATGAGCGCCGACTGCACGATCAGGGCGTCCCGGGCGTGTGTGGCGTCCCAGCCGATGACGTCGGCGACGCGGCGGAGCCGGTAGCGCACGGTGTTCGGGTGCACGAAGAGCTCGCGTGCCGTGGCCTCGAGCGAGCGCCCGGTGTCCAGGTAGCACCAGAGCGTCTGCAGCAGCTCGGTCGACTGGTCCTTCAGCGGGATGTAGATCCGTTGCACGAGTGCCGACCGGGCAAGCGGGTCGCCGGCCAGTGCCCGCTCGGGCAGCAGGTCGTCCGCGAGGGCCGGTCGGGGTGCCCCGCGCCAGGCCCGGGCGACCGCGAAGCCGGCGAGTGCGGCCTTGGCGCTGGTCGAGGCGTCGACCACACCGGGGACCTCGTTGCCGAGCACCAGGTGGCCCTCGCCGAACAGCGGTTCCAGCTCCTGCGCGATCGACATGAAGGAGACCGGCTCTTCGCCCTCGGGCACGTCGTCCCGCGGGGTGGACCGCCCGATGACGACGACGAGGCGGGAGCCCTGCACGCCGATGAGCACGTCCGCGTCCTGGTGCCGCGCCGTCCGACGGACCTGGTCCACCTCGAGCTGCTTCGGGGCGGTCCCGACGAGCACCGCGACCTCACCGTGCCCGTGCCAGCCGAGGGCGGCGATGCGGGACGGCAGTTCGTCGTCGTACTCGCCCGACAGGATCGAGTCGACCACGAGGGCCTCGAGCCGGGCGTCCCAGAGCCCACGGGCCTCGGCCGCACGGGCGTAGACGTCGGCCGCGGCGAACGCGATGTCGCGCGAGTACTTGAGGATCGCCTCCTGCAGCATCTCGTCGTCGGCGGCGCGTTCCTCGACGACGGTCACCACGACGCGGATGAGCTGCAGGGTCTGCTGCAGGCTCACCGAGCGCAGGAGCTCCCGTGGCGCCGAGCCGAACACGTCGGCCGCGGCGATCCACGGGGTCGACGCACTGCCCTCGAGCCAGGAGATGAACGACGTGATGCCGGCCTGGGCCACCATGCCGACCGCCGAGCGTCGGCCCGGCGGCATCTCGCTGTACCAGGGGAGTGTGTCCTCCAGCCGCTTGATGGTCGCGGTCGAGAGTTCGCCCGACACCTGCCGGAGCCAGGAGAGCGCCCGTGCCCGGTCGTCCTCCTGCGCTCCGGCAGCGTCGGTGCGGGGTGTCATCACCAGCGGTTCAGCTCTCGCCGCCCGCGCTGCCGGTCGTTCCGGCGGTCACGTCGTGCAGGCGGTACTTGTCGATCGCCTGCTGCAGGACCGAGGCGTCGAGCTTGCCCTGGCGGACCAGCTGCTGCAGCGTCCGCACGACGACCGAGGGGCCGTCGATGTGGAAGAAGCGGCGTGCGGCCGGACGGGTGTCCGAGAAGCCGAAGCCGTCGGCGCCGAGCGTGGCGTAGTCGGTCGGGACGAACGGGCGGATCTGCTCCTGCACGGCGTGCATGAAGTCGCTGACCGCCACGACCGGGCCCTCGGTGTCGAGCAGGCGCTCGGTCACGTACGGGGTGCGCGGCTGCTCGTTCGGGTTGAGGAACGCGTGCTGCTCGGCGTCCACACCGTCACGGTAGAGCTCGCCCCAGCTGGTGACGCTCCAGACGTCGGCGGACACGCCCCAGTCCTCGGCGAGGAGCTGCTGCGCCTCGAGGATCCACGGCACGGCGACACCGGACGCGAGCAGCTGGGCCTTCGGGCCGTCGTGCTCGCTGGCCTTGAGCAGGTACATGCCCTTGACGATGCCCTCGACGTCGACGCCCTCGGGCTCGGCCGGCTGCACGAGCGGCTCGTTGTAGACCGTCAGGTAGTACATGACGTTCGGGTCGTCGTGCGACGGGGTGCCGTCCTCGTTCGTGCCGTACATGCGGTCGAGGCCGGTCCGGACGATGTGGCCGATCTCATACCCGTACGCGGGGTCGTACGACACCACGGCCGGGTTCGACGCCGCGAGGAGCGGCGAGTGGCCGTCGGCGTGCTGCAGACCCTCACCCGTCAGGGTGGTACGGCCGGCGGTGGCGCCGATCATGAACCCGCGGGTCATCTGGTCACCGGCGGCCCAGATGGCATCGCCGGTGCGCTGGAAGCCGAACATCGAGTAGAAGACGTAGACCGGGATGAGCGGCTCGCCCTGCGTCGAGTACGACGTGCCGACGGCGGTGAAGGCCGCCATCGCGCCGGCCTCGTTGATGCCGACGTGGATGATCTGGCCCTGCGGGCTCTCCTTGTAGGCCAGCAGGAGCTCACGGTCGACCGACGTGTAGTGCTGGCCGTTCGGGTTGTAGATCTTCGCGGTCGGGAAGTACGCGTCCATCCCGAACGTGCGCGCTTCGTCCGGGATGATCGGGACGACGCGGTTGCCGAAGTCCGGCGAGCGGAGCAGGTCCTTCAGCAGACGGGCGAACGCCATCGTGGTGGCGACCTCCTGCTTGCCGGAGCCCTTCTTGACGACCTGGTACTTCGACTCGTCCGGCAGGTTGACCTGCGTGTACTTCGTGCGACGCTCCGGCACGTAGCCACCGAGTTCACGGCGACGCTCGTGCATGTACTGGATCGCCTCGTCGTCGTTGCCCGGGTGGTAGTACGGCGGCGTGTAGGGGTTCTCCTCGAGCTGGGCGTCCGTGATCGGGATGCGCATCTCGTCGCGGAACTGCTTGAGGTTGTCGAGCGTGAGCTTCTTCATCTGGTGGGTCGCGTTGCGGCCCTCGAAGCTCGGGCCGAGGCCGTAGCCCTTGACCGTCTTCGCCAGGATGACGGTCGGCTGGCCCTTGTGCTCGCTGGCGGCCTTGAAGGCGGCGTAGACCTTGCGGTAGTCGTGGCCACCGCGCTTGAGGTTCCAGATCTGGTCGTCCGAGTAGCCCTCGACCAGCTCGAGCGCCTTCGGGTCGCGCCCGAAGAAGTTCTCGCGGACGTAGGCACCGTTCTCGGCCTTGTACGTCTGGTAGTCGCCGTCCGGCGTCACGTTCATCAGGTTGAGCAGCGCGCCGTCGGTGTCGCGGGCGAGCAGGTCGTCCCACTCGCGGCCCCAGACGACCTTGATGACGTTCCAGCCCGCACCGCGGAAGAACGCCTCGAGCTCCTGGATGATCTTGCCGTTGCCACGGACGGGTCCGTCGAGGCGCTGGAGGTTGCAGTTGATGACGAAGTTCAGGTTGTCGAGACCGTCGTTCGCGGCGACCTGGAGCTGCCCGCGGGACTCGACCTCGTCCATCTCGCCGTCACCGAGGAACGCCCAGACCTGCTGGTCCATGGCGTCCTTGATGCCGCGGTTGGACAGGTACTTGGCCTGCTGCGCCTGGTAGATCGCGTTGATCGGACCGATGCCCATCGACACGGTCGGGAACTGCCAGAAGTGCGGCATCAGGCGCGGGTGCGGGTAGGACGACAGCCCGCCGCCGCTGTGCGACTTCTCCTGACGGAAGCCGTCGAGCTGGTCCTCGCTCAGGCGACCTTCCATGTAGGCGCGGGCGTACATGCCGGGGGAGGCGTGGCCCTGGAAGAAGACCTGGTCGCCGCCGGACGGGTGGTCCTGCGCGCGGAAGAAGTGGTTGTAGCCGACCTCGTACATGGCGGCGCTCGACGCGTAGGTCGAGATGTGGCCACCGACCGAGATGCCGGGTCGCTGCGCGCGGTGCACCGTGATGGCCGCGTTCCAGCGGATCCACCGACGGTAGCGACGCTCGAGCTCTTCGTCGCCGGGGAACTCGGGCTCGTCCTCCGGCGCGATCGTGTTGACGTAGTCGGTCGTCGGGACCATCGGCACACCGAGGTGCAGCTCGTTCGAGCGCTTCAGCAGGCTCTGCATGATCTCGCGAGCCCGCTGGTGTCCGTGGGTCTGGACGAGGCCGTCGAGGGACTCACGCCACTCGGCGGTCTCCTCCGGGTCCTGGTCCGTTCCTGCGGTGCTGCGCGGGTCCTGGTCGTTCACCGTCACCGTTGACCTCGTTCGTTCTCGTGGTGGTGGACATGTCGGGCCGTCGGTGGTCGGATCACGACCGGGGACGGGCCGCGTCCACTCTAGGCCCCTGCACCGACGCTCCCGCTGACGGCGGCGCGCACCGGACGCCACTTGCGTTCGGACGGCGTCGGCGTAGCATGGCCGACCGTGCGTCCGCGACCGGTGGACGTGTGGAACCGTAGGGCACACCCAACGCCCTGGGAGAGAAGCACCCCAACGATGGCTCTGGAGATCGGCTCACTCGCGCCGGACTTCGAGCTCCCGAACCAGTTCGGTGAGCACGTCCGACTCAGCGACCACCGCGGCCACCGCCCGGTCGCCCTCGTCTTCTTCCCCCTCGCGTTCTCGTCCACCTGCACGGACGAGCTCTGCACCCTGCAGGACAACATCGCGATGTTCCAGGACCAGCGCATCGAGCTGATCGGCATATCGGTCGACTCGAAGGCGACGCTGCGGTCCTTCGCGCAGGTCAACGGGTACGACTTCGAGCTGCTCGCGGACTTCTGGCCGCACGGTGCCGTCTCGAAGGAGTACGGCGTGTTCCTCGAGAAGAAGGGCTTCGCGACCCGCGCGACCTTCGTCATCGACGTGGACGGTCGCATCAAGGCCTCGATCATCTCCGAGCCGGGCGTCGCCCGTGACGTGACCGAGTACCGGGCAGCCCTCGACCGGCTCGCGGCCTGTGCCGCACCGGTCCCCGTCGCCTGACATCCCGTCGGCTGGACCGCCGACCCCTCCACGACGGGGTCGGTTCCGAACTCCGGGTGACGTCACGAGACGTCGGACTGGAGGCACGGTGAGCGTCACCGACACCGGCGCGGTCCCACAGGTGCGGACCGTGCACCCGGACGCGTACGCGCCGTACCCCGTCGTCGACGACCCCGATCGCTGGGGCCTCACGACGACGACCGTGCCGTCGAGCGCCGGCCCGACGGTGGTCCACCACCGACCCGGTCCCCGCCCGCTGCTGTTCCTGCACGGTGTCGCCGGGTCGTGGACCACGTGGACGCCGCTCCTGTCCGCAGCCGACGGCGTCGCCGGGCGGGGCCTGGTACTCGTCGACCTACCGGGCTGGGGCTCCTCGCCCGCACCGGCCGTCCCGCTCGACGTCGACGAGTCGTCGCAGGTGCTCGTCGACGTGCTCGACGCGCTGGGACTCGACCGGGTGGACGTCGTCGGCCACTCCATGGGGGCCTTCGTCGGCCTCCACCTGGCGGTCACCAGGCCGGAGCGGGTGCGCTCCCTCGGCCTCGTCTCCGGCACCACCTTCGCCACCGCGGCGGCCGCGCGGCGGCCGGTCCGCGCCCTGCGGACGCTGCCGGCCTTCACGCTCCTGCGTGCCGGGCTGGGCGTGACCCGGGGAGCCGCTCGGGGCCTCCTCCGCGGACTCGCCCGGATCGGGCTGCTCCCGCTGCTCGCCGGACCGGTGTTCGCCGCCGTCCGGCAGCTGCCGGCGAGCGTGCTGCAGGCGTTCGTCGACGAGTTCCGGCCGGCCGGGTTCCTCGGTGCGGCCCGCTCAGCCGCGCACTACGACACCGGACGCTGGTCGGCGGTCCGCTGCCCGGTCGTGGCGATCGCCGGGCGGCAGGACGTGTTCGCGCGGGTGGACGACCTCGCGCGTCTCCGCGCCGTCCTGCCGGACGTCCGCACGGTCCTGGTGGAGGACTGCGGGCACTTCGCGCACGTCGAGCGCCCCGACGCGGTGGTCCGCGAACTGTTCAGCTGAACTCGATCGGCGTGCCGATCGGCAGCGTCGCGAGCGCCTCCGTCATCGCAGCCGTGATGCGGACGCAGCCGTGGGACGAGCCGTTCGGGTCCGGGTAGAAGTGCAGCGCGGTGAGGGCCGCGTTGCCGCCGTACCCGGACAGCTTCGACGAGTGCGCACCGGTCAGCGAGATCGGGTGCCCCTGCGTGTACGGCACCTGCGGGTCGACGTAGTTCGCCTCCATGTAGGTCTTCGTGTCCGCGGGGGTCGGGTCGTCGGGGGTGCCGAGCCGTGCGGTCTCGCTCGTCTCGACGGTGCCGTCGCGGTGCACGATCGCGATGGTGGAGGTGGCGTTGTCGATCCGGACCTCGCGGTCGATGCGCGCGAACGTGAAGTCGGCGGCGCGGGCCCAGGCGAACGTCGAGCTCGGGGCCTCGGCGACCCCACCGTCGCCGGGCGTCCGGTTCCGCGACGGCGTCGACACGAGGACCATGCCGCCGTCCCGACCGGCTGATCGACCCCACACGGCGGTCGCGGCCGGCGTGTTGATCGTCGACACCGACGAGGACAGCGTCGCGACCGGGGCAGCGTCGGCGTCGGGCGCGGCGTAGAGCGGGACGAGGGGCACCTTCGGGGTCGCGGTCGTCCACCGGTTCCGGGCGTCGACCTGGGAGCCGTCCAGGAGCTGGCCGATCACGGCGTCGTGGAACGCCAGGGGCAGTGCGGCGAGGGCCTCGGCCGACGGGCGGTCGGGGACCGCGGGCAGGGGCGTCCGCGAGGGGGTCGGGGTGGGAGTGGGCGTGGCGGAGGCGACGGCCGCGGTGGTGGTGGGGCGGGCCTCCCGGCCGGAGTCGGCGAGCGACCACGCGACCGTGCCGGCGGCGACCACGACGGCGAGCGCACCGGCCCCGACGATCCACCAGCGTCGGGCGTTCCCTGGCGGTGGTGCTGACGGTTCCGTCATCGAAGTCCCCGTTCCCCTGTCCCCGTGGTGCTGATCTCCGACGGCGGCCTGGTCCGCGGTCGTTCCTCCACAGCATCCCAGACGTCCCTGCGTCGTCCACAGGCATGCCACGTCGAGCATGGGTGCGGAAGGGCGGTGCGTATGCTCGCGGCAACGACCACCGAGGGGGAACCGATGGCCACACCGTGGACCGGCATCATCGAGGACGCACGGCACTACCCGTCGCCGCACAACTCGCAGCCCATCGTGCTGCGGGTGGACGACGACCAGACGGCGACCGTGTTCTACGACCTGCGGCGGGGACTGCCGGCGGAGTCCTTCGGCATCCCGTTCGGGCACGTCTGCGCGGGCGTCTTCCTCGCCGGGCTCGATCTGGTCGCCCGGGCGCACGGCTTCGCCGTGACCGAGTCGCTCGACCACGCCGAGATGGACTTCAGCCGGGTCGACCGTGACCCGGCGGACCACCTGCACCGGCTGGGCAGCGTCGCGCTCACGCCGCACCCGGCGACGGCTGCCGACCGGGAGGCCCTGCACGGCTTCCTCGCGCGGCGCACCTCGCGCAGGCCCTACGACGCGACCCTCGTCGATGACGACGCGATCCGGGCCTCCGAGGCGATCGCCGCGCAGGCAGGACACCGGTTCCGGACGACGGCGGACCGGGCGACGGTGGACGAGATCGTGCGGGTGAACCAGGCGACGCTGTTCGACGACCTGCGGAACGACGCGGTGCACACCGAGATCCTGCACTGGCTGCGGTTCTCGAAGCGCCAGGCGGCCGACACCGGTGACGGGCTGTCCGCCGAGACGATGCTCATGCCCGGGCCGGTGCTCAAGTTCGCGATGGAGCACCGTGGGCTGTGGGAAGCACCCGGCATCGGTGCCACGTTCAAGAAGGTCTACCTGTCGACGATGCGGGGCGTGCGGCAGCTCGGGTGGCTCGAAGGGCCGTTCGGGTCGCCGGCGGAGTACGTCGAGGCGGGTCGGACGTTCATGCGGATCTGGCTCGACCTCGATGCGCGGGGGATCGCCCTGCACCCGTTCGGCACCGTCATCACGAACCCGCGGTCGCACGCGGCGTTCGTCGAGCGTGCCGGGGTGGACGAGTCCGACGGGCGGATGGCGTGGATGCTGTTCCGCTTCGGTCGGAGTGCGCCGCCGCCCCTGGCGCACCGACGACCCGCGTCGGCGATGACGCTCACCGCGACTGCGGACGGCGGCGCCTCGTGAAGCGCGCGGCGGTGTTCACGGTGGTGTGGGTCGTCGAGGCGGTCGTCGGACTGTTCATGCCGCGGGTCGGGACGCACAAGTTCCTGCTCGCGCCGGGCATCGAGCCGCTCCGCTGGACCCTCGGGCGGTGGCGTGCGTGGCGGACGGCGGAGCTCGCGGCGAAGCGGGTGCCCGCGTACCGGGCGTTCCTGGCGGGCGCGGGGCGTTCCTCCCGTCTGGACACGCGCAGCGGGATCGCCGCGGCGTTCTCGGGGCTGCCGGAGATGGACAAGGAGTCCTACGTCAAGCGGTGGAGCATCCCGGAGCGCTGTCTCGACGGGCGGCTGCCGCGACGCGGTGTCGTCGTGGACGAGTCGTCCGGGTCGTCGGGTGTGCCGACGAGCTGGGTGCGTGGTCCGGACGAGCGCCAGGCGACGCGGCAGCTGCTGCAGCTCGGGTTCGCGCGGACCTCGAAGGAACTGGCGAAGCAGCCGTTCGTGCTGAACGCGTTCTCGCTCGGTGCGTGGGCGACCGGTATGAACGTCACCGCGTCACTCACCGAGTCGACGATGATCAAGTCGATCGGGCCGGACCGCGACAAGATCGTGCAGACGATGCAGGAGTTCGGCACGGGCTTCACCTACGTCATCCTCAGCTACCCGCCGTTCCTCAAGGCGCTGTTCGAGGACGACCGGATCGACTGGCGCGAGTACACGATCGTCGCGGCGTTCGGCGGCGAGGGCATCAGCGAGAACATGCGCACCCACATCGAGCAGTACGCGCACACCGTGCTCGGGTCCTACGGGGCGAGCGACCTCGAGATCAACCTGGGCATCGAGACCGGCTTCTCGGTGGCGTTGCGGAAGGCGGTCGCCGCCGACCCGGCACTGTCGAGCGCCCTGACGAAGCAGTCCGAGTACGGCGTCCTGCCGATGGTCTTCCAGTTCAACCCGTTCGGGTACCTCATCGAGACGAACGACCGCGGCGAGCTCGTCGTCACCATCGCCCGCTCCGAGAACATCAGCCCCCGGATCCGGTACAACATCCACGACCGCGGACACGTGGTGCGGATGCGCGACCTGAAGCCCGTGCTGCGGGCGACCGGGCACGAGGACCTGCTCGCCGAGGCCGAACTCGACCTGCCGCTGCTGTTCCACTACGGTCGCTCGGACCTGTCCGTCGACTTCAACGGTGCTGTCGTCGCGCCCGATGCCGTGCGGGACGTCGTCTACGGCGACCCGGTCCTGCTCGAGGCCGTCGAGAACCACCGGCTGATCAGCTACGAGGACGACCACGGCAACCGTCAGCTGCACATCGCCTTCCAGCTGGCCGCATCCGCCGAGTCCTTCGACGCCGATCGAGCCCGGCCCGCGGTCGTGGACGAGCTGCGCCGACTCAACCGCGACTTCTCGAACGCGATTCGCACCGCGCCGGACGGCACCCTGCCGACCGTGGCGTTCTACCCGTACCGGACGGGGCCGTTCCGTGAGGACGGTCGGAAGCTCAAGAACGAGTACGTGTGGCAGCTCGGACCCGGCGCGGTGGACGAGTGGGACCTGGACCTCGGGTGGGTGGCACCGAAGGACGCCTGAGGAGGTCGGTACGGGGAGGTCGGTCCGGGGAGGTCGGTCCGGGCTGGCGCCGCTGTGCGTCAGTGGTACTGCGGCGGCCAGTCGAACGGTGCCGGCCGGTGCGGGACCTCGCCGATCGTCGTGACGTCGAGCCCGATCTGCCGCAGGTTCGTCAACTCGATGGACCGTGGGTTGCCGAAGTACCGCTTGCCGTCGACCCAGACCGTCAGCTCACCACGCAGTCCGCCGACGTGTGCCGGCCCGAGGGAGACACCCCACTCGTCGAAGAACTGCCCGAGCGTGAACGTCCGGCGGGTCGGGGACTCGACGTGCAGGATCCCCGACGTGTCGTGCGTGTGCAGCTGGGCGGCGAACCGCTGCGACTTGGAGTGTCCGACGTTCGCCGGCACCACGACCGGGGTGTCGCCGTCCGTGATGGTCAGGTGCGTGTGGACGTGCTCGGCCAGGCGTTCGCCCCAGACGTTCTCGAGCCCCGCCTCCTGGGCCCGGTGCGCCAGGTCCGTCGGACGTGGCCACGGGGGCGCGACAGAAGTCGTGTCGGCACCGGGGGCCGAACAGCCGGTGAGCAGGGCGACGAGGACAGCGGCGACGACGACGGCGGGGGAGCGGCGCATGCGGCCGATCGTAGTCACGGACTCGGCATGGCTCTCGGCGCACCGGTAGGATGTGGGGCGCACCGGATCCGGTGCTGGGGCCTTTAGCTCAGCTGGTAGAGCGCCACGTTTACACCGTGGATGTCGTCGGTTCGATCCCGGCAGGGCCCACCGACCAGCAGCACTCGATCGGCTCGTCAGTCCGTCCGGTGGGGATCCCGAGCCTCCACAGGCGTGCCGGATTCGTGCTCTGAGCGGCGCGAACGGGTCTCGTCCGTCGACCTCCTGGCCACGGCGCTCGCGAACGACGGTCCGTGCGGCCCGAACACGTGCTCGCAGACGTCCGTCTGTCGTCCTGTCAGCGTGACGAGCAGTGGACCGCCCACCTGGGACAGCGACTGTCCGACCCGCTGTACGGGGTCGTGATCGAGGAGAAGGTCCGGAGCGCCGTCCCTTCCTCCGACGGACTCCAGCTCTCTCGACGAGGACCTCCGGAAGGATGGAAGCTGTGCTGACTGGCGGGTGACTGGCGGGTGACTGTCGGGATCGTGGCGTGGTGATCGCGGGTTGCGGCTTCATAGGCTCGCCCCATGAACGAATCACGGATTCCCGAACTGCGTCGCCGGCGCGGCTGGACGCAGGAACGCCTCGCGTCCGAGAGCACAGTGGCGGTGCGGACAGTTCAGCGGTTGGAGTCCGGCAGGGACGCCAGCCTCGACTCACTGTCGCTCATCGCCGCAGCGCTGAGCGTGTCGGTCGGCGAGCTCTTCGACGAAGTCGAGGGGGCCGACTTCGGGGACGCGGTCCAGGGGTTGCAGGACCGCGAGGAGCAGCAAGCTCGACGTGATGCGTTGACCGGAGCATGGAAACGCGTCTACACCGGCTGCGGTGTACTCGTCAGCATCGCGGTGATCGCGCTGATCAGTGTGCACCGTGCGCCCGGGGTCGGGATCTTGATCATCGCTGCGTACTGGGTTGCCGGGAAAGCCCTCTTCGAGTTGCTGGTGCGGCTCGTGTTGGACCCGCGGCTGGACGTCCGATTCCCGTTGAGCGTTCCGTCGGCGACGTCGAGGTGGCAGCAGGTGCGGGGCGGTCTGATGCGTCACCGCGTCGGCCGTTCCGTCCCGGCGAGCACGACTGCAGCACGCGGTCCGAAGGACACGCTGGAGTCCGAGTAAACGACGACTGCGGGACGTCCTCACGTTCGTGTACGGTGCGCCCCCAGCGGGGACCTGGGGCAAGGCTGTCTGGTCAAGGCGCACCGCTCGTGGTCGCCTCGAGAATTCCGACGCCGTTCGACCGGAGCGCATGCCAGAGAGGGAGAGCGGCTTCTGGGCGAGACGGGACAGCAGCCGGTGACGACTGTGATCGCCTCTCAAGACGATCCGTTGCGCAATGAACTCGTGGGGCTTCATCGCGGCAACACCGCGAATTACATCTCGTTCTTCGGAGATCACAGATCCGCGTT
The DNA here is from genome assembly GCF_016907335.1 of Curtobacterium herbarum. NCBI lineage: Bacteria > Bacillati > Actinomycetota > Actinomycetes > Micrococcales > Microbacteriaceae > Curtobacterium > Curtobacterium herbarum. Next base: position 2,036,133 of record NZ_JAFBBT010000001.1, on the reverse strand, counting down.
CGAGCAGGGTGACCCGGACTGGTACGAACACGAGACGATGCGCGTCGGTGCCTCGCTCCACGGGTGCGCCCTGGCCGCCGCGCGGTGGGGTGGCGTGACTGCACCAGTGGCTCGTCGCCTCGTCAGGCACGCACGTGTCCCCGCCAACGCTCAGCACCTCACCACGCAGAAACGGCCAGGAGAGGCGTTCCACGCGTCTCACGACGCCGAGTAATGGCGACCATCGCTGCCCCTCACGCCGCGTCCGTTCGACGATCGGGACTGTCGCAGGTGCACACACCACATGACGATCGGGTCCGGTCTTCGGGCCGAAGCCTGATGCGTACCTGCGTATGTCCTTCGCTGTCGACCGGAATTGTGTTCAACGTGGTTCTTCAGCTGTCGGATGGCTTGTTCCGGGCGGGTGTGAGACGGCAGATCGACGGCCTCGAGAAGCCACCACTCCGCATCGGTGTCACTCCCTGCGACGACGCGGACGACGCAGCACCAGCGTTCCGGCACCGGCCAGGAGGAGCAGTGTCGCGAGCAACGCCGGTTCAAGCGGCGACCGCGCTCCGGTCGCGGCCAGCCTGCCCTTCGTCGGGGGCGTCGGTGCGCCGGCGCCCTGAGCCGATGGTGTCACGGTCGGGGGAAGCGTCGAAGCGGCAGTGGGCGTCGCGGTCGGTGCTGGCGCGGCTGCAGCGATCAGCGGGCTCTCGGCCATCGCCGTGCCGATGAGGCAGCGCTTGAGCTCGGTCTCCTTGACCCAGTGCGACCCGGGGGCGACCGCACGGCATCCGGGGGCGAACACGATCTCCCGCTCGTCGTAGAGCATGCGCACGAGCGGCGTGTAGGCCGCTCCGGTCGCGGGGTCGATGCCCGGTCGCGACACGACGTCCCACTGCACGTTCGCAGCCATCGGTGTCACCTCGGAGCCTCGCCACGGGTTGGTGGCGTCGTCGTAGACGTCGGCGTCCGATGTCGGAGCAGCGTTGTCGGGTGCGGCCACGGTGGATCCCGGCAGACGCAGCAGCGCAGCGAACGGGATGATCGTCTCGGCGTGCGCGAAGCGGAAGGTCGCGACCACGTCGCCGCCGGCGACGCGTGCGTCGATCGTGGCGAAGAAGTCGTCGAGCAGGGGCGCGGCGATCGAGTAGGTCTCGTCGTGGCCGGCGAGGCTCGGGCCCTTCTCGTAGAAGTCCTCGGCGTCGAGCAAGTACGCGAACCACTCGGCATCCGCGGACCGGCCAGCGAAGTACTGCGCGAAGTCGAACTGGTGCGGAGCGACGTTCTCCTCCTGCATGTCGGCCGCGATGATGTAGAGGTTGTAGAGCGCCATCGCCGCATCGACGGTGGTCTTGATCGACTTCTTCGGATCGCCGCAGGCATCGGGATCGGCCTTCGTGTCGGCGCCGGGCGCGCACGCCACCGCGCCGCCCTTGGACCCGTCCGCGGTGTTGTACCAGATGTGTGCCTTGTCCGTGCCGATCGCGGCGATGAACTCGGGTGTGAAGATGCCGGAGAGCAGGTCGTCCGCCGCCTGGACCGATCGCGGCTTCGACTCGATGTACTGCAGGGCCGCCGCGATCGTGCCGCCGTCACCGGTCTGAGCGGCGATGTAGTCCTCGTACGCCTGGGCGCGCTCGCGTTCGGGCGACCCCTCGGCCTTCTCGGTGCCGTCCGGGTTCTCGACCTCGTGGAAGTAGAGCAGGTCCGGGCGCGGCTCGAGCGTGACACCCGTCATCCCGAAGCCCTGCAAGAAGTTCTCGCCTGACTCCGTTGCGCGAGCTTCACCCGATGTCTCGGCGACGACACGTCCGCCCGAGCGTGCCGCTGCGGCGAACAGCGGTGCGTTCCGCTGCGCGGCTCGCGCTCCGATGCCCCGGTGCTGGGCGGCACCCTGACCGGTGAGCATGCCGTAGCCGTTCGCGACGTTCGCGGCCGTGATCGCATCCAGGTTTGCGGAGAAGCGCTTCCCGATCTCGGGCGTCAGGAACCCGTTCTCGGCCTGCGCGGTCGCGGCGAGACGGTGCAGCAGCGCGTCGTACTTGTACGCGGAGAGCCCTCGAGACCCGTGTCGGGCGACCGATTCCGTCGCGACGGGTGCGTAGCCCGTCGGTGCCGGCGTGTACGCGTCGATGTCCGACTGGCTGGGGGCGATGTAGGGCTGCTTGCTGCTGTAGAAGCTGGCGTCCTCGGCGTGCGCTGGTGCCGCGAGCATCAGCGAGGCGACGGCAGCGACGGCAACGCAGGACAGCGCGGTGCGGGTGTTCATGTGTTCTCCGATGTCGGGACCCTCGGGTGGTGGTCCGACATGCAGAGTTAGCGGCAGCGAGTGAACAGCGCTTGACCTGGGGGTGACCGGACGGTGCTGCCGGACCTGTTGACGGGAGCCGACAGAGGATCTCGGTGGCTCCTCCGTCCAGGCGGGGGTCGTCGGGTCGGAGGCTCGTCCGTCGTCTGAACCGGAGATCAGCTACCGGACAGCAGCACCTCGCCGGTGCCGACCGCGCACGAAGAGCGCGACACAGACGACGTCGAGCACGATGAGGAGGGCGATGGTTGCTTGCGCCGTCGCCCAGAGCGCTCCGCCAAGCGGCAGGAGGCGGGACGGGACGAACGTGCCTGTCGCTTCCGATCGATCAGCCGCCTGCTCGTTGGCGAGATCGGGCGCGGAAAGACTCCCGACCTCGTCTCGCACTACGGTTCGAGCGTGCCCGCATTCACCACCGACGATGTCCTCGGCAACAGGTTGGACTTCGAGATCGCCCGCGACGGGTTCGTCCGCAGGCTGCGAGACGATGCTGTGTTGCGGGACGCCGAGACGTGGTTTCGCCGGGAGGGCTACCGAGTCACGGAACTGAACGCCGGGGCATGGAATGACGACAAGCAGATGCACGCGGCCTTCGCGACGGGCCTCCAGTTCCCCGGCCACTTCGGGAACAACCTGGACGCGCTGGACGACTGCATGTCGAACGTGGCCGAGGCGGACCACGGGTGGGACGCGTCCGAGACCGGCCTCGTCCTGATCCTCTCCGGCTTCGACCGTTTCGCTCAACGACTCCCACGGACGGCCGACCACGTGCAGGACATCCTGCGGAGGCAGGGACGCTACGCAGCGCTCTTCGGGAACCGACTCCTCACGATCTTGTCCTGAGGGGGATCGGCCGTCAGGGAAACTCACCTGACACCCGACCAGCATCGAATCGGCTGATGGGACGGGGCGGCTCTGGCTTCGATCAGACGATGACGATGACCTGGTTGCCGTCCGCGTCGACACCTGCGACCACGCACATCGTTGCGATCCACCCGCCGTGGACGGCACGAACGCCAGACCGTTCAAGCTCGTCGATCTCTGCAGCACGCGAGCAGTGCGAGCCGGGAGGGGCAGTTCCGACGGCGACCGGATGCGCCTTCGGGACCCTCACCGTCGCTCTGACCCACTCGTGAACCTCTGAGTCCGTCCTGACACCAGTCGATCGCACCACCGTGGAACCCCGCGGGAAGTCGACTCCGGTCACGCGCTCGACCGTCGGGATCGGGACATCGTGGCACAGGACGACGCAGTGTCCCCACCCGGGTACTGCAGTGATGCGCTCGATTCCCGCCCACGCGGTGAGGACCAGCGTGGTCGTCATCGTGATGATCACCAACAGGACCACTCCGAGTCGGCGCAGCGACACCCACACCGGCTCGAGGGGCCAGTCGCCGCTCACGGACTCGTCACGCACGAGACGATCATGTCTCGTTGGGCCACGGAGCACATCGGTCAGAAGGAGCACCTTCACCGCGCACGGTCGGCGTCCGCCCCTGCTGTCAGCTCCGGGGACGCCGGGCGATCCGGACGGCGTTCCCCGAGTTCGCTGTGTCCGCGAGGAGCTCGACAGCTGCCTGGCCCCACCCACCGAGGTCGTCGGCGGTCGGCACGAGTGCCCACGAGTACCAGAGCAGCAGGACCGGCCACCAGTGGAGTTCCTCGTCCGTGAGGGCGTGAACCGTCTGGTACCCGTCCAGGAACTGCTCCCGAACTGCCGCCGGAACGGGCCCCCAGTCGCGGAAGAGCGTGCCGAGCATGACCGCAGAGCGAGCGATCTCGACGATCCGATGGTCCAGCCGGAGCTCCTCGAAGTCGAGGACGCCGACGATCGCGGTGCCCGCGCACAAGATGTTCGCGGCACGGTAGTCGCCGTGCACGATCTGGACGGGAGGGAGAGCTGCCGGAGCGCGATCGAGCATCCGCCCGAGGACGTCGCGGGCCTCGGGGGACAGCGCTGGCGGTTCGGAAGCGATCCAGCCCGCGATCTGCTCGGTGAGCGGTGTCGGCGCGGACAGGACCCCCGGCCGCGAGTCGTGCCAGGGGGACGAGCGCAGCGCGTCGTGCAGCCGAGCGAGGGTCGCCCCCGCTGCACGTACCTGATCGTCGTTCCCGACATCGAGGTGTGTTCCGTCGATGACGCGTTGCACACTCATCGAGACGCCGTCGTTCGTCACCTGAACCGCACCCGCACGTGTCGGTACCGGGGCCGACACCGGCAATCCGACCGTTCCGAGCCAGGAAGTGAGCTCGGCAGCGAACGTGAGCCGTTCGAAACGGTCCGATGCGACCGACCACTTCAGCAGCAGGCGTTCGTCGCCGTTGCGGACCCAGGCGAGGGCGTTGCTGTCGCTCATCACCACCCGCTCCGGCGTCCCGACACGAACACCCCAGTGACGTTCGACCGTTGCGCTGACCCAAGCACCCACTGCCTCGGCGTCCGCGAACCCGAACCGGTTCCGGAGCACCTCGGTCGGGTCGTCCTGCTCCCACAACATCTCGATCGCCATCGATCCCCCTGTCCCACGAGACGAGCACCGAACCCGGCACCCCACCCGATCTTGCCGCGCCGCACGGTGCGGTCGCCGATCCTGTCAGCGTGCCAGAAGCCGATCCCTCGTCGACGTCGTTCCACGGTCGATACCCTCGGCCCATGAACGTGACCGCGCGAGACGTCGGGTACAAGTGGATCCTGCTCGACGCCGACGGCGTTCTCCAGTCAGCAGAACAGCCCTTCGTCGCCGCGCTCAGACGAGTTGCCGGAGGTGCCGCGGACGCATGGCTCGCGGACACGTTCCGCGTCGACGGTCCGGTCATCACGGGGAAGCAGGAAGTGCTTCCGGTGCTGGCCGAGTTCCTCCAGGCCGTCGGGGCCGAAGCTGACCCTCGCGAGGTCTACACCCGGCTGTGGGAGGGCATTCACCTGCACCAGGACGTCCTCGAACTCGTTGCGAACTGGCGAGGCGCAGGTCGTCGCGTCGCGCTGACCACGAACCAGGATCCAGGCCGGGCTCGCTTCATGCGGACCCGGCTCCGCCTCGACGAGCGGTTCGACCGCAGCTTCTACTCGTGCGACCTCGGAGTGGCGAAGCCGTCGGTGCGATTCTTCGATCGGGTGCTCAGTGAGCTCCAGGCCCAACCGGGGGAAGCGGTCTTCATCGATGACAGCGATGCCAACGTCTCGGCAGCTCGGAGCCTGGGGATCGATGCGCACCGCTGGCAGTACGGAGACAGTCTGCGCACACTCGCGGAGTGCATCGGACCAACGCCCGAGAACCCCCGCGCCACATCGCTCGACTGAGCCGTGCACCCCAGCACTCGGCGTAGGCATGCTGGTTCACACCGGCCGTGCCGCTTGGACCTCGACCGTTCCTCCGGGAAATCGGGCACCCGCACGGGTGAGTGCTGCCGCGACGGTCTCATCGAGCGGCAGGTCGGGATCGAGCACGAGGCCGGTCACCTCGGCGAAGTCGAGCACGGGGAACGCCGACGCGGCACCGATCTTCTCCGAGCTCGCCAGCACGTACGTGTCACTGGCTTGCGCTGCCATCGCGCGCTTCATCGCGGCGTCGTCCATCGAGCCGGTGGTGAGTCCGGCCTCCGGGTGCACCCCGGTCACACCGAGGAAGCAGAAGTCGGCCCGGACGCGACGGAGGGCCTCCGCCGCCAGGGGCCCGGTCGTCACCATGGAGTGGCGGGACAGTGATCCGCCGATGAGGACGATCTCGACGTGGGGGTGCTCGGCCAGGGCGACCGCCACGAGTGGCCCGGGCGTCATCACGGTGAGTCGTGCGTCGGCGGGGAGTGCACGGGCGACCTCGAGCGCGGTCGTGCCGGCGTCGAGGAGCAGCGTGGCCCCGTCCGGCAGGAGCCGCACCGCCGCCTGGGCGACCCGCTGCTTGCTGTCCGGCGCGATCGCCGTGCGGTCGGCATGACCGCGGATCGCGGGGGACACGGGGAGTGCGCCGCCGTACACGCGCTGGAGTCGACCCGCGTCGGCGAGGGTGCGCAGGTCACGGCGAACGCTGTCCTCGGTCACGCCGAGGCGCACGGCAGCGTCCTTCGCGACGAGTCGACCGTTCCGCTCGAGCTCGGCGAGCAACCACTCGTGACGCTCCGCAGCGAGCATGGCCGTTTCTCCTTGTTTTTGCGTGTTCATCCGTGTTTGCCCTACGGTACCACCATGACCGACGCGCAATTGATCCTCATCGCCGGCCCCTACCGCTCCGGCACGGACGGCGACCCCGATCGGATCGCCCACAACCTGGCCCGGCTCGAGCAGGCCGCCTGGCCCGTCTTCCAGCTCGGTCACGTGCCCCTCATCGGCGAGTGGGCAGCCCTGCCGATCCTGCGGGTCGCCGCCGAGTCCGGCGTGGACGTCGAGACGGGCCCGGACGTCATGTACGAGACCGCATCGCGGCTCCTCGGGCACTGCGACGCCGTGCTCCGGCTCCCCGGCGAGTCCGCCGGCGCCGACGCGGACGTCGCCATCGCACGCCGCCGCGGTCTCCCGGTCTACTTCGACATCGCCGAGGTCCCCGCGCGTGCCTGACACCGGAACCCCGGCACCGCACCACGACATCAGCGCCGCCGGACGGCAGCCGAGGACGCGCCTGCGCCGGCCCCTGCGGATCACCCTCTGGACCGTCGCCACACTCGTGGCACTCCCGATCTTGGCCGTGGCGACCACCTCGATCGTGAACGCCGTCGCGACGCACTCGGAGCTCGCCGCCATCAGGCCGTACGGCGAGCGCGTGCCCGTCGACGGCGGACGGATGAACGTGGTCGTCAGCGGCGCCGGCGCGGAGACGATCGTGCTCCTGCCCGGCCTCGGCACTGCGGCTCCCGGCCTCGACTTCCAGCCGCTCATCTCCGAACTCGACGACACGCACCGGGTGGTCGCCGTCGAGCCGTTCGGCACCGGACTGAGCGACCAGACGGACTCCCCGCGGACCGCGGCGAACATCGCCGGAGAGGTCCACGAGGCGCTGCACCACCTGGGCGTCGACCGGTACGTCCTCATGGGCCACTCGATCGCCGGCATCTACGCCCTGGAGTACAGCCATCGCTACGCGGACGAGGTCACCGCCTTCGTGGGGATCGACAGCAGCGTGCCGGACCAGCCCGGGTGGGACGAGCCGCCGGCGACCGAGGGGCTCGTCGCCCTGCGGGACCTCGGGATCCTCCGCGTGCTGACCGCCGTCCGTGGCGACACCTTCGCGGGACTGCCGTACGACGACGCCACGAAGCAGCAGATGCGCCTGCTCACAACGAAGAACTCGACTGCGCCGACCCTGCTCGACGAGATGGACCGTGCGCCGGAGAACTTCGCGTCCGTCCGCGGGGAGACCTTCCCGGCCGACCTGCCCGTCCTGCTCTTCGTCGCGCAGGGCGACGGCGAGGAGGACGGCTGGCGCACGCTGCACGAGCGGCAAGCGGCGAGCGTGGAACACGGCCGGGTCGTCACGCTCCGGGGCGACCACTACCTCCACCACACCCGATCGCCGGAGATCGCCGCCGACACCGACGTGTTCCTCGCGGCCGTACCCCGCTGAGACGCTCGGCGACGAGCACGCCGTGCGGTCTCGATCTCCCGAGGCCCGAGACCACCGGGGGCCACCCTGCGGAGACCCCCGGCGCCTCCGGAGGAGATGCGTGCGCTGGTCCGCTCAGTCCGCGTCGACGACGACTGCCGTGATGACCGGCGTGCGACGGTGCCGGCGGAGGAACCAGCGTTCCAGCCCCTCGGTGATCGCGCGTTCGGCCGCCGCACCGTCGACGTGCCCACGGGCGGTGGCCTCGGTGATCGCCTTGGTCGCGACCTGTTCGGCGTGCTGCATCCAGCCCGCTTCCTCGACGAATCCCTTGGGCAGGAACTCCACCGGGTCGACGAGCTTCTGGGCGGGCTCGTCGAAGATGCCGAGGACGGTGATGTGCCCCTCTTCCGCCAGGGCGAGACGGTCCTTCAGGGCCGACTCGGTGGCGACACCGATGGTGGTCCCGTCGACGAACACGTACGGCGCCGGGATGCGACCGACGATCCGGGCCTTCCCACGGTCCAGGTCGACGACCACGCCGTCCTCGACCACGAGGACGCGGTCCTCGGGGACGCCCGTCCGGGTGGCGAGTTCGGCGTTGGCGACGAGGTGACGCCACTCGCCGTGCACGGGCAGGACGTTCTTCGGCTTGACGAGGTTGTAGCAGTAGACGAGCTCGCCGGCGCTGGCGTGCCCGGAGACGTGCACCTTCGCGTTGCCCTTGTGCACGACGGTGGCACCCCAGCGGATGAGCCCGTTGATGACGCCGTAGATCGCGTTCTCGTTGCCCGGGATCAGCGAGCTCGCCAGCAGGATCGTGTCGCCTTCACCGACCTTGATGATGTGCTCGCGCCGCGCCATCCGGGACAGCGCGGCCATCGGCTCACCCTGCGAGCCGGTGCAGATCAGGACGCTCTTGTGCCCGGGGAGCTTGCCGAGCTGCTTGAGGTCAACGACCAGGCCGTCCGGCACGTGCAGGTAGCCGAGGTCGGCCGCGATCCCCATGTTGCGGACCATCGACCGGCCGACGAAGGCGACCTTCCGACCGTGCCGTTGGGCGGCGTCGAGCACCTGCTGGATGCGGTGCACGTGGCTGGCGAAGCTGGAGACGACGATGCGCTTCGGTGCTTCACGGAACACCCGGTCGATCGCGGGTCCGATGTCCTGCTCGGCCGTGGTGAACCCGGGGACCTCGGCGTTGGTGGAGTCGACGAGGAACAGGTCCACGCCCTCGTCGCCGAGTCGGGCGAACCCGTTGAGGTCCGTCAGGCGGTGGTCGAGCGGGAACTGGTCCATCTTGAAGTCACCGGTGTGCAGCACGGTGCCGGCGCTGGTGCGGATGGCGACGGCGAGGCCGTCCGGGATGGAGTGGTTGACCGCGATGAACTCGAGGTCGAACGGCCCGGCGTCGTGTCGGTCGCCGGCCTTGACCTCGTGGGTCACCGGGGTGATGCCGTGTTCCTGCAGCTTCGCGGTGATGAACGCCAACGTCAGCTTGGAGCCGATGACGGGGATGTCCGGGCGTTCCTTGAGCAGGTAGGGGACACCGCCGATGTGGTCCTCGTGGCCGTGGGTGAGGACGATGCCGTCGACCTGGTCGAGGCGGTCCCGGACTGCGGTGAAGTCCGGCAGGATGACGTCGATGCCGGGCTGGGTCTCCTCGGGGAACAGCACGCCGCAGTCGACGACGAGCAGCTTGCCGCGGTGCTCGAACAGGGTCATGTTCCGGCCGACGTCGCCGAGCCCGCCGAGCGGCGTGACGCGCAGCGCGCCACGCTTCAGGGGTGCGGGCTTCTTGAGGTCGAGCGCGTGCTGGAGGGCTGGCATCGTGGAAGATCGCCTTTCGTCAGGGACTTGAGCGGACGGGACCGTCGGTCCAGCGTAGGCGGGACGCGAGCGCTCAACTGCACACCCCGGGGATGACGGCAGAGAAGTTCGTGCTCATCGTGCAGCCGGAGCGGGGCCGGAGCGGGGCCGGAGGTCAGTGGCCGGCGCCGAGGTTCCCGGCGAGGCGGCCGTGGAACGCCCGGCTGGCGTCGTTCATGCCGCGGATGTCGACGCGCTTGCCGCGTGCGTGGTACTTCGTCTCGATCGCGTCGAGGGCGGCGACGGTGGAGGCGTCCCACACGTGCGACTTCGTCATGTCGATCACGACGAGCTCCGGGTCGTCGACGTAGTCGAACTGCGTGGTGAGGTCGTTGCTCGAGGCGAAGAAGAGCTCACCCTCGACGGTGTACAGCGCGTGCTGCTCGCCACCGTCCGGTGTCTCGAGGCTGCGGGTGACCGAGGTGAAGTGCGAGACCCGGCGGGCGAAGACGACCATCGCTGCGACGACGCCGACGATGACCCCGATGGCGAGGTTGTCGGTCGCGACCACGATCACGACGGTGAGGACCATGACGACGGTCTCCCCGACGGGCATCCGCCTGAGCGTCGAGGGCGTGATGCTGTGCCAGTCGAAGGTGCCGACGGAGACCATCACCATGACGGCGACGAGGGCGGCCATCGGGATGATCGCGACCACGTCGCCGAGCCCGACGACGAGGACGAGCAGGAACACGCCGGAGAGGAACGTGGAGATGCGGGTGCGGGCGCCCGAGGCCTTGACGTTGATCATCGTCTGGCCGATCATCGCGCAACCGCCCATCCCGCCCAGGAAGCCCGAGCAGATGTTCGCGACGCCCTGTCCGATCGCTTCGCGGGTCTTGCGGGACCCGGTGTCGGTGACCTCGTCGACCAGCTTCGCCGTCATCAGTGACTCGAGGAGTCCCACGAGGGCCATCGCGAGGGCGGAGGGGGCGATGATCGTCAGCGTCTCGAGGTTCAACGGGACGTTCGGGATGAACAGGGTCGGCAGGCTGTCGGGCAGTGTGCCCTCGTCGCCGACGGTGGGGATCGCGATCGACGCGAACACGGTCACCAGGGTGAGCACGACGATCGCGACCAGCGGTGCGGGGATCGCCTTGGTGAGGCGGGGCAGGAGCACGATGATCGCGATGCCGACGATGGTGATCGGCCAGACGAGCCAGTCGACGCCGATGATGTTGGGCAGCTGGGCGGTGAAGATCAGGATCGCGAGCGCGTTGACGAACCCCACCATCACCGACCTGGGTACGAAGCGCATCAGCTTCGCTGCTCCCAGGGCGCCGAGGATGAGCTGGAACACCCCGCCGAGCAGGACGGTGGCGATCAGGTAGTCCAGGCCGTGGTCCTTCATGACCGGGGCGACGACGAGGGCGATGGCGCCGGTCGCGCCGGAGATCATCGCGGCACGGCCGCCGACGATCGAGATGACGACGGCCATCACGAACGCCGAGAACAACCCGACGCGGGGGTCGACGCCGGCGATGATCGAGAACGAGATCGCTTCGGGGATGAGCGCGAGGGCGACGACGAGGCCGGCGAGGGCCTCGCGGGTCAGCAGGCGCGGGCTCTTCAGTGCGGACAGGACAGTGGGGCTGGTGTGCACCGGAGCCGGTGCGGGCGTGACGGTGGTCACGGGTCTCCTTCGGTGTCTGGTCCGGAGGCTCGGTGCCGGCTGGGCAGGCGAGGGCGGTGCGACACGCACGCCGGTCGCGGGAGGACCAGGGCAGACCGACCCTTCCGTAACGAGAGGGTTGACGTGCCAACTCTAACGCTACGGAAGGGTTGGTGTGTCGACCGGACCGATCCGGACGGCACCCCGCGCGGTACCGACGCCGTCAGCGGACGGTCACCACGGGCCTCCCGATCGGCACCGACCGACGGAGCCGCGGTGCGTGCGCACCGAGGAAGAGCACCGCGCTGAGCGCGGTGACGAAGAAACCGACCGGCCAGTCCGTGGCGTCGGCGAGAGCGATCGAGGCCCAGACCACGACGAGCGTGAACACCGTCGAGAGTGCGATCGCCCGCGATGGTCGGCGAGCGAGGGTCCGTGCGGCCGCGGGCGGGCCGACCAGGAGAGCGAACATGAGCAGCGCGCCGACGACGGGGACGCTCGTCGTCGTGGCGCAGGCGACGATCAACCCGAACAGGACCGTCACGACCTGCGGCCGCACGCCACGTGCGGGCGCGGTGGCCGGCAGCAACGAGGCGAGGAGCAACGGCCGGTAGAGCGTGGCGACGGCGGCGAGGCACGCGATGCCCAGGACCAGCATCGGGACGATCTCCACGGTCGAGACGCCGAGGACCTGGCCGAAGAGCAACGAGAACACCTCGGCTGAGTACTCGCTCGAGCGGCTGAGGAAGAACGCGCCGAGACCGAGCATCGTCGCCAGCGTCAGGGCGGTGGCGACGTCACCCCGCCCGCGGCGTCCGAGGACCGACACGAGCAGGGAGCCGACGGCGGCGAACACCCCGATGCCGAGCAACGAGTCGATCCCGACGAGCACGGCGCCCGCGGCACCGGCGAACGCCCCGTGCGGGAGCGCGTGCGCCAGGAAGGCGTCGCCGCGGATGACGACGAACACCCCGACGACGCCGGCCACGACGCCGACGATCGTGCCGGCGATCCAGGTGTTCACCATGAAGTCGGAGAACATCAGCCGACCCTTCCGGCGTCGGCGAGGATCCGCGGGGCGTGCATGACCGGTCGGGACGCCGTTCTCCTCCGGGCGATGCGGGAGGCGAACCGGGCTCCGACGTACACGACCAGGACCAGGGCCACGACGCAGAAGCTGACCGGCCAGTTCCCGTCCTTCCCGGCCCAGTAGTAGCTCTCGTACGCGATGAGGCAGCCGACCCACGTCTCGAGGACGCCGATGCCGGCAGCGAGGAGCACGGCGACACCGAACCGACGGGTCAGGAGCAGGGCGGTGGCCGCCGGACCGATCAGCAGCGCGGTCGAGAGGATCGCGCCGATGGTCAGGGACGAGAGCTCCACCGCGAGGGCGAGTGCCACGAGGAACACCAGCCCGGCGAGCCGGACCGGCACCCCGCGGGCGACGGCCAGGTCCTCGTCGACGGACGCCAGCAGCAGCCAGCGGTAGGTGGTGCCGACGAGCAGGAGCACGACCACACTGAGGAGCACCACCGGGGGGACGACGGAGGCATCGATGACGAACAACGAGCCGAACAGGACGGACACGGCCGCGTTGCTCGAGCCTCCGATCGTGGTGTCCCAGTACAGGAACAGCGCCGTCAGGCCGAGCCCGAACGCGAACACGACCCCGGTGGCGACGTCCCGGCCCTTCAGCCGGTGCGTCCCGATGGCCTCCATCAGGAGTGCGGCGACGACGCCCGCACCGACGAACCCCCAGAGCTGGCTGATGCCGACGAGGAACGCGCCGGCGCCGCCGACGGCACCCAGGTCGGCGAGGGCGTGTCCGGCGAACGACTGCCCACGGACCACCGTGAAGACCCCGACGACACCGGTGACCGCGGCGACGAACCCACCCACCACGAGCGCGGAGTGGACCGTCGGACTGGTGACGAAACCCGACAGCGCGACGGCGACGGACACGCTCATCGGCGGACCGCTCCCGCGGGGACGGCGGAGCGGTCGTCGGCGAGGACGACGAGGCGTCCGTCGGCGTCGATGACCCGGATCGGTCGCCCGTAGAGGCGGGAGAGGACGTCTTCGCGGATGACGTCGGCCGGGGAGCCGGTGACCGCTCGACCGTCTGCGAGGTAGACGACGCGGTCGAGCACCGGCAGGAGCAGGTTGATGTCGTGCGCGGTGAGGACGATCCCGACGCCGTGGTCGCGCCGGATGGTGTGCAGGAGCGCGACGATGTCGGCGGCGCTCGCCGGGTCGAGGTTCGCCAGGGGCTCGTCGAGGAGCAGCAGCGCCGGCTGACTGATCAGCGCGTGCGCGAGCAGGACGCGCTGCTGTTGGCCGCCGGACAGCTCGCCGATCCGCTGGTCCGCGAACGCCGTCGCGCCGACACGCTCCAGCGTCTCGTCCACGAGCGCGAGTGTCCGCCGCCGCCGGAGCGGGAGGCCGAGGCGACCGCCGTCGAGTCCGAGCGCCACGACGTCCCGGGCTCGCAGCGGCGCATCCGGATCGAGCACGGTCTTCTGCGGGAGGTAGCCGATGCCGCCGACGTCGGCAGCACGCTGCGGTCGACGGACGGTGCCGCTGGTCACCGTGACCACGCCGAGCAACGCGCGGAGGAGCGTGGTCTTGCCGGCGCCGTTCGCGCCGATGAGGCCGACGAAGTCGCCTGCCGCGACGTCGAGGTCGACGCCGTCGAGGACGGCCCGCCCGGAGAGGACGACACGCAGGTCGCGCACGGTGACGACGCCACCGGCGGCGACCGCTGCAGCGGTGGTCACAGCTTCTCCGTCGAGGTGCCGTCGGTGACGGCCTTCGAGAGCGCCGCGACTTCAGCCTCCATCCACCGCTGGTAGGTGTAGCCGGTCGGCATCGTCTCGTACACGCCGACCACCGGGACATCGTTCGCGTGTGCCAGCGACAGGTAGTGCGCCGTGATCGAGTCGGTCACCTGCTGGTTGTAGAGGAAGACCTTGACCTGCTTGGCCGTGAACAGGGAGTCCTGCGCAGCGGACTGCTGGGGCGACGGGTCGGTGTCGTTCATGATCGCTGCCTGCAGGGACCACGGTGTCTCGACGTCGACGCCCGCTGCTTCGAGGGCGTAGTCCGCGACCGGTTCGGTCACGGCGACGGGGGTCCCGCCGTGTGCGCTCTTGAAGGCGGCGAGCGCGGAGGTCCACGCGTGCAGCGAGTCGTCGAACGTCGTGAGGTTCTGCTCGAACGTCGTCTTGTGGGCCGGGTCGAGCTTCTCCAGGTCGGCGGCGATCTCCGCGGCGACGGCCGGCATCGTCTTCGGGTCGTACCAGAGGTGAGGGTTCCTGGTGCTGTCGGGGAGCCCGAGCACGGTCTGCGCGGTGATGACCCTCCTGGCGGAGTTCGGCGAGGCCTTCTCGAGCTTGGCCATGAAGTCGTCGTACCCGACGCCGTTCTGGATCACCAACTGCGCGGCGGAGAGCTCCCTCGCCACGCTGGCACTGGCCTCGAACGTGTGCGGGTCGGTGTTCGGGTTGCTCATGACGGCCGATGCCGTGACGTACTTCCCGCCGATCTGTGCGGCGACGTCGGAGTACTCGTTCTCGGCGCCGACCACGGTGATCTTCCCGCTGTCACCGGCCCCGGCGGAGGAGCACCCGGTGAGGGCTGCGGCAGTCACTGCGGCGACGACGCCCGAGGCGATGAATCTGTTGATGCGCACGGCATCCGTCCTGTCCAGGGCACTGGGCCCGATTGTGATGAGAACCATTCTCGATCGGAACCGTAGGGCACCGGCGGCCCCCTTTGCGAACCCAAATGATCGCGATACTCATTCTCGGGAGAGGATGGAGGCATGGCTCCCGCCGTCACGGTCGCGCACCGCGCGCGACGTCGACACACCGAGTGCGTCCTCGTGGCGCTCCGGACGGTTCGCCGCGCCACCGTGCAGGAGCTGTACCGGACACTGCGGAGCGCCGGCGACCCGATCAGCCTGTCCACCGTCTACCGGGAGGTGCACCGCCTCGTCGCGGTCGGCCGGGTCCGTGAGGTCGTCCTGCCGGGCGGAGCGGTCTACCTGCTGCCGGGTGACGACCTGTTCGTCTGCGACGAGTGCGGACGGATCGAGGAGGTACCGCTCCGACGCGTCGCGGTGATCCAGGACGCCGACTTCTTCGCGCAGACCGAGACACTCACCGTCCACGGCCGGTGCACCGACTGCGACCGGTGACGGCAGTGCGCGCCGAGGCGACGGATCACAGATCCCGAGCGAAGCAGACGGATTCGGCGCACCCGACGTAGGGGCCGTACAGCGGGATGCTCGTGTAGCCCTCCCGTTCGTAGAAGCGGATCGCGTCGGGCTGGAGGGTGCCCGTCTCGAGGACCACGCGCTTCGACCCGAGATCGCGAGCAGCAGCCTCCAGGGCGCGGAGGACGGTGACCGCCACCCCTGACCCCCGCGCTGGCGGCGCCACGTACATGCGCTTGATCTCGACGCTCCCGGGTCCGGCGACGTCGTCGGCCAGGGGGCGCAGGCCCCCGCAGGCGACGGGGTGGCCGTCGCTCGTCCTCGCGACGAGGAACACCGGGACGTCGGCTGCCGACGGCGGTGTGCCCGGCTCGTGGTCGTCGCTGCCGTAGCGCGCGTCCAGCTCGGCGCGCTGCGCTCGCCGCAGCTGGTCGGCATCGGGGTGGTCGAACTCCGTGCGGCTGATCGTCCAGGTCATGGGTTCCTCTCGTGACGATCGTTACCGTAACATCTGTTACCGTCGTCGCGTGAGCAGGACGAGAGATGCGGAAGCGAGCCGGCTGCGCCTGTCGGAGGCGGTGTTCGGGACGCTCGCCGACCGCGGCCCGACGGGGCTCACGCTCCGGGCCGTCGCGGAGCGTGCCGGGTGCACGACGGGCCTGGTCCTGCACACGTTCCGCGACAAACGGGCGCTCCTGCTCCACGCCCGCGACCTCATGCACGAGCGCACGCGCGTCCGCTCCGACGCGCTCGAGGCCGATGCCCCCGACGCCGGATCGGCGCTGCGTGCCGTCCTGCTGGGCGCGCTGCCCGTGGACCGCGAACGACTCGCCGAAGCACGGGTGTGGGTGGGGTTCCTCGCGGCAGCGCTGGCTGATCCGGTCCTCGCCGAGCGGCACGCCGCGAACAGCCGG
Source organism: Curtobacterium herbarum (assembly GCF_016907335.1). Taxonomy (NCBI): domain Bacteria; kingdom Bacillati; phylum Actinomycetota; class Actinomycetes; order Micrococcales; family Microbacteriaceae; genus Curtobacterium; species Curtobacterium herbarum. Next base: position 2,019,695 of record NZ_JAFBBT010000001.1, on the reverse strand, counting down.
GCCTTCGCGGAGCGGGTGACGCGGCTCATCGAGTCCGCGTACCCGGAGCTCCACGCCGACTCGGCCGAACGGGCAGCGGCCCTCGTCGCTGCGGTCGAGGGCGTGTCGAGCCTGGCGGCGGGAGATCCCGACGGGTGGACCGAGGCGCGACAGGTCGCAGCGGTGCGCACGGTGATCCTGGCGGTGACGACGGGGAGCGCGCCCGAAGACGACCTCGGGCAGGGTGGGGACATGGACGCCCCGACTCCGGACACCATCCACTTCCACCAGAAGCACCACGAAGCGATCGTCAGCGGCGAGAAGGTCACCACCGTCCGCTGGAACGAGTCCGTGGCGGTCGGCGCCGCGACCTTCGTCTTCGACGGTCACCCCACGGCCGAGCCGCTGGTCGGCGCGGTCACCGCCGTGCACCGGTACCGGCTCGACACCCTCACCGCGGAGCAGGCCCATCAGCCCCCGGGGACCGACATGCGCCGCTTCGGGCAACAGCTCCGCGAGAACTACTACCCCGACATGCCGGATGACGCCGTCGTCGAGGTCGCCGAACTCGTCCTCGGGTCGTCGTGACGGCCGATCTGCCACCGGGGGCCGCGAGCACCACGGGCGTGACCACCGGAGCGCTGGTGACCACGGCACGATTGACCCTCCGGCTCCACCGCGAGAGCGATCTCGAGCGACTCGTGTCCATCTACTCCCGACCGGAGGTCGCGCGCCACCTCCTCGAGGAACCGTGGACACTCGAATCCGGTGCGGCGCACCTCCAGCGTCGACTCGCCCGGACCGGCCTGGACGAACCGGGCGGCGCGCTCGCGCTGGCGATCGAACGCGGCGGGACGCTGATCGGGGCGGTCTCGGTCTGGCGCACGGAGCAGGAGCGACGCACCGTCGAGGTGGGGTGGACGCTCGATCCCGCCCACGGAGGCCACGGGTACGCGACCGAGGCGGTGGCCGCCGTCCTGCTGGCCGTCTTCGAACGGCACGACGTCCACCGTGTGGTCGCGCAGATGGACGCACGCAACGACTCGTCTGCACGCCTCGCGGGCCGCCTCGGCATGCGCCAGGAGGCGCACTTCCGGAGCGACTTCTGGAGCAAGGGAGAGTGGACGGACACCCTGGTCTTCGCGGTGCTCCGCAGTGAGGTGCGGGTCGTCTAGGGTCGTCGGATGGAGACCCAGCCGGTGAACGCCACCTCGACCCTCCACGTCCGACGCGCGGGCCGCGACGACGTGCCGGCGCTGACCGACTGGACGAGCGACGACCCCGTGGCCTGGATCGGTGCGGATCGCCTGACCGCTGAACTCGCCACTGGGAACTACCGTCCGGAGTGGTGCTGGGTCGCCGAGCGGGCCGGACGGCTCGTCGGTCGTGCGCTCTGGTGGGGCCGGTCCGACGCTGACCGCCCCGCGACCCTGGACTGCCTGACCACCGGTGCACACGGCCCGGAGGCGGTCGCGATCGGTTCTGCGTTGGTGCGCGCCGGGCTGGACGCCTTCGGCGACGCACCCGTGGAGTTCAACGTCGACGTCTCCCCGAACTGGACGAGTGATCCGGCAGCGGTCGAGGCTGCTCGGTGGCGGCACGAAGCCGCCCACCTGGGCGGGTTCTCCCGCACCACCGAGCGGATCAGCTTCGCACGCACCGCGTCGGACCCGGAGCCCCCACGGCCGACCCGACTGCGCTTCGTCCCCGCCGAGGACGCGACCTTCCGGGCGCTGTTCGCCGCCGTCGCATCCGGCTCCCTCGACGACCACACCAACGACATGGTCGCCCGTGAGGGCGTCGACGCCCTCGCCGACGACGATCTCGACTTCTACCGGTCGCTCCCTGGTGACCGGCGGGCATGGCGCACCGCGCATCTCCCGGACGGCACGACGGTGGGGTTCATCATCCCCACCAGGACCGCCTACGACGCGAGCATCAGCTACCTCGGCGTCCTTCCCGAACACCGGGGACACGGGTACGTCCACGACCTGCTCGCCGAGATGACCCACGTCCACCACGACGACGGGCAGGCCCGGATCGTCGGGACCACCGACGCCGTCAACACACCGATGCGCGCGGCGTTCGAACGAGCGGGCTTCACCGTCACGCGCGTCCGCATCGTCCACGCCCGGTGAGGGCAGTCCCGACGAACGGCCACCGACACGGTCCGCCCGTGTTCAGCGGGTGCGGATCGACAGGCGCTCCAGTGTGATCGCGCCGTCCTGCGTGAAGAGGCCCACGCGACCGGCCGGTCGGTCGTAGAGACGGGTGCTCAACGCGACGGCGCCGTCGACGACCGCGACACAGACGTCACCGTCGAGGTGGACTTCGATCCGGTGCGGCCCCGGAGCGAGCTCCACCGGACGTTCCAGTTCCACGGCGTGCGGGACGTCGCCGAGGATCTGCCACTGCTCGGTCCCGGTGCTGCCGCGCGGCCAGCGATCGACGACGACTCGGCTGCGTCCGGGCTCGAGGCGGAGCGCGTACCCCGCTTCGCCGTCGTCGCTCGAGCGCAGGAGCAGCCCGAACGACGCCGTGCCGGCGTGGAGCTCGATGTCGGCGACGACGAGCGCCTCGTCGGGGAGCTCGGGGCCGAGCCACGACGCGTACCGGGACGCCGCGCCGTTCCCGACGGTCCGATCGGCGCCGTTCAGCGGTTCGAGCTGTGCCGTGACGTCCGACTCGTGCGTGTAGGCGGCCTTCACCGTCTCCGGGAGGTCGAACCGCAGCGACCCGTCCGGGCGCTGGTGCGCCTGCAGCGTCGCCATGGTGCCGGCCCACTGCCAGGCGCTTCCGTCGCGGCGGCCGTCCTTCGTCGCGATCCAGCCGACGAAGTAGCGCGCGTCGCCGAGCGCGACCGTCTTCGCTGCGTAGAAGGCCCGTCCGTCGACGGTGTCGTCCGTCGGAGCGAGCCACGGCCCGTCCGGTGACGTCGCGACGCGGTACCGGGTGCAGAACGCGTCGGAGAACTCCGAGTACACGAGGTACCACCAGTCGCCCCACTGGAAGACGTCGGGGCACTCCTGGGTGATGAAGCGGTGGGGTTCCCAGAGCGGCTCGGCATCGCGCCACGTGACCAGGTCGTCGGACTCGAGCCGGGCGACGAGTCCGGAGCGCCGGTGGGGCTCGGCAGGCCGCCGCGTCGCGAGCAGCATCTGCCACGGGCGGTCGGCGGCCGGGCGGAACACGAACGGGTCCCGCCAGTCCTCGGGGGAGTAGCCGGCGAGAGCGGGGAGGTCCCAGTCGGGGTGCTTGGTCCAGTCGGTGAGGTCGCCGGTGGAGGTCGCGTGACAGACGACCTGAGCGTCCTTCGGTCCGGCGTCGGTGTCGGTCCTGATGCGCGGGTTGTGGCCGGTGGAGAAGAGGTGCAGGGTCCCGGCGTCGTCCTGGACGACGCTGCCGGTGTAGCAGTCGAAGTCGCTGGCGTCCGGTCCGCCGGACGGCAGCACCACGCCACGGTCCTCGAAGTCCACGAAGTCGGTCGTGGTCACGGCAGCCCACGGCATCCCCGTGCTCCGTTCGAGCGGTGGGGCGTCGGGGCGCTCGTCGAGCAGGTAGAACAGCCAGGCTGTGCCGTCGTGCTCGAAGGGGATCACGTCCCCGACGAAGCCGTTCACTGGCTGGAAGTGGGTGCTGCGCTGGAGGGCCACCTAGGTTCCTTCGGGTCGTGGGGATGCGAGCGAGCTGCGTGGCACGTAGTCGCAGGGCACGAGGTGCCGGCCGGGCTGCTCGGTCGCTGCGAGCAGCAGCGTTCCGGCGTCGTAGCCCATCTGCTGGTGCGGCAGGGCGACGGTCGTCAACGGCGGGTGCATCTGGTCGGCGAGGTCGGGTTGGTCGTCGAACCCGACGATGCTGATGTCCTCGGGGCACCGCATGCCGAGTGACTGCGCGGCCATTAGTGCGCCGACGGCCATGCGGTCGTTCCCGCAGATGATCGCCGTCGGACGGAGTGTCGTCAGGACCTCCATCGCGAGGTCGTAGCCGGAGCCCACCTGGAACGTGCCGAACGCGACGTGGATGGTGTCGGTCGAGACGTCCGCGTCCGCCGCGGCCTGCTCGAGTCCACGTCGGCGTTCCCGGCAGGCGTAGTCGTCCTCCGGGCCACCGAGGAACGCGATGTCGGTGTGTCCGGCGGCGAAGACGGCGGCGGCCACGTCGTGGCCGCCCTGGAACTCGTCGGCCAGGACGGTGACGGCGGGGGCGTCGCCGGACGGGAAGCAGTTGACGTACACGGTCCGGACGCGCTCGAGGCCGTCGATCGGTGTCACGTACTCCGGACCGGGTGCCGCGTAGATGAGCCCGGCGACGCCTTGCTGGACGAGGTTCTCGACCGCTGCCTTGCCGCCGTCCGTGGTCTGCGCCGTCTCGATGACGAAGCAGACGTAGCCCGCCTCCTGCACCGCCTGCTGCACACCGAGCACGATGTGGCCGGCGTACGGCTGGGCGACGAGTCGGTCGGCGATGACCCCGACCGTGTACGACCGGTTCGACCGGAGCGACTGTGCCGCTCGGTTCGGTTGGAAGTTCAGTTCCCTGGCCGCCTCGAGGACCCGAGCTCGGGTGTCCTCCGCGATGGAGACGTCCCTGCGGTCGTTCAGCACGAACGACACGGTCGGCTGCGACACGCCTGCGTGGCGTGCGACGTCCTTCATCGTGACGCGGTGTGACTGCGTGGTGCGTTCACGGCTCGCCATCGACCCTCCTTCGTTGCGCTCATCATGCCAGAAGCAAATACGTATTGCGTCCCCTGACCGCCGTGTGTACGCTCGCCACAAATACGTATTGGTCCCGCTCGTCGGGGCCACCATCGCTCAGAGAGGAGCGACCGTGACGAACGGATTCAGTACACCGATCGACCGGCGCACGCTGTTCAAGTTCGGCGGGGCCGGGCTCGCGCTGGCCGGCATCGGCTCGCTGGCCGCCTGCTCGACCAGCGGCGGAGGGGGCAGCGGATCGGGCACCGTGAAGATGCTCTACTTCGGCGAACAGAGCGCTGCCACTGCCCTGCAGAAGGCGATCGAGCCGAAGATCAAGCGACTGGACAAGAAGGCCAGCCTCGAGGTCACCGCGATCAACGGCACCGACTGGAACGACTTCCTCGCCAAGGTGCTCACCCAGATCGCCTCGGGCGACGTCCCCGACATCGTCAGCGTCGCGACCGAGGGGCAACAGCTCCTGGCGTCGAAGAACCTGCTCACCCCGCTCGACGACTACGTCACGAAGAACCTGTCGGATCTGCACGAGTACTTCACCGGCGCGCACCCGGTCCTGCTCGAGTCGACGATGTACCAGGGGCACCTCTACACGCTGCCGGACAGCTTCAACGCGGGCAGCATGTTCTACTCGACCGACCTGTTCGACAAGGCCGGCCTGTCCCGTCCGACGAGCAAGTGGTCGATGGACGACTTCCACTCCTCGGCCGAGAGCCTGGCGAAGGTCGGTGGCGGCACCTACGCGTTCGACTGGGTGGTGCGCCTCTGGGGCAGCTGGACCTCGTTCCTCTACGCCAACGACGGGAACCTGCTCGAGGAGGGCAAGTACTCGGGCGGCGACTGGCTGTGGAAGAGCAAGGCGTTCTCGGACAACCCGATCGGGGTCACCGGCCGCAAGGGCGGCTGGAAGTGGGGTGACCCGACGGCGAACTCCGACGCGGCCGTCGAGGCGCTCCAGTACGTCATCGACCTGCAGAAGTCCGGCGCGTCCCCCTCGCCCGACGTCGGCGGTGGCGCCACCCTGCAGGGGCTGATGGCCTCCGGTCGGATCGGCATGACCATCGGCGGCGGCTTCTGGGCCGGTGGACTCCACAACGCGGGGATGCAGGACGGCAGCTTCGACGTCGTCGAGTTCCCCACGTGGAAGAGCAACAAGTCGCTCTTCGGCGCGGGCGGGTACGGCATCTTCAACTCGTCGAAGCAGAAGGACCTCGCGTTCGAGGTCATCAAGCTGATGGTGCAGCCGGAGAGCTTCGACGCGCTGTGGCCGGGCAACGTGACGACGCCGGCGCAGAAGTCCCTGATGACCGCGGACCGGTACGCCACGACGGGGCCGGAGCACTGGTCGGTGTTCTACGACCAGCTCGACAACTCCGTGCCGATCTCGGCACCGCCGTACTACAACGCCCTCGCGACGGCGCTCAACCAGCGCACCACACAGGCGATCTCCTCCGGGAACGCGAAGAAGGCACTCGACGGCCTGCAGGCCGACATCGAGCAGGCCGCATCACAGGCGTCGTCGTGACCGCGACGACCGGGACACCCACCCGGCGGGCCGCCGAGGTCGCGGCCCGCCGGCCAGCAGCCAAGCGTGCCCGCCGACGAGAGTCCACCTTCGGCTTCCTCATGATCGGGCTGGCGGTGGTCTTCGTCGCCGTCTTCACCCTGGTCCCCATCCTGGCGTCGCTCGGACTGTCCTTCACCTCGTGGGACGTGATCAGCAGCCCCAGGTGGGTCGGGTTCGACAACTACGTCCGGCTGTTCACCGACGGTCCTGTCCTGGCGTCCTTCGGCGTCACCATCGGACTGGCCCTCGCCATCGTCGTCCTGCAGATCTCCCTGGGGTTGCTGCTGGCCGTGCTGGCGAACAACCGGAAGCGCAACGCCACCCGGGTGTTCTTCCGCACCTCGTTCTACCTGCCGCTCCTGGCGTCGACCGCCGCGGTGTCGATCTTCATGGGCTACATCTTCGACACGAAGTTCGGCCTCATCAACTACTACCTCAACGAGATCGGCCTGCCCGGGGCGCACTGGCTGAACGACCCGTTCTGGGCGAAGGTCACGATCGTGATGGTCGTGGTCTGGCAGCAGGTCGGGTTCACCTTCGTGCTGTTCGTCGCCGCGCTGCTGGCGGTGCCGGTGGACGTGCAGGAAGCCGCCTCCATCGACGGCGCCGGCCCGTGGCGCGCGCTCTTCCAGATCAAGATCCCGCTGATCAGCCCAACGATCCTGTTCGCGACCGTCATCGCGATGATCAACGCGATGCAGCTGTTCGACCAACCGTTCATCATGACCAAGGGCGGCCCCGGTACCGCGACGACGACGGCCACCATCTCGATGTACCAGGCCGGGTTCCAGAACCTGCAGTTCGGGTTCGCCTCCGCCATCGCCATCCTCCTGCTGGTCATCATCGGCATCATCACCGCCGTCCAGTTCATCGCCGCACGAAAGCTGGTGTTCTACCAATGACGACCACCGACACGATCAACCCCCTGCACAGTCCGGAGACGGTGGCGCAGCCGAGCATCGACCACATCGTGCGCCGGCGGCGACCCGCCGCCACCGTCGGCAGCGTCATCGGGCTCATCATCCTGGTGCTCGCCGCGGTGTTCGCCCTCGGGCCGCTGCTCTGGACCCTGACGACGTCGCTCCGGACACCGGCGGAGTCGTTCAACAACCCGCCGCAGTGGCTCCCGCTGTCCTGGGACTTCAGCAACTACGCCGCGGTGTTCAACCAGATCCCGATCGGACAGTTCTTCGTCAACAGCGTCGTCGTCACCCTGCTCATCGTCGTCGGCCAGACCATCACCTGCACCCTGTCGGGCTACGCGTTCGCGATGATCAGCTTCCCCGGCAAGAACACCATCTTCGGGATCTTCCTCGCCACGATGATGGTGCCGATCCAGACGATCATCATCCCGGTCTTCGTCATCCTCAAGGACATCGGTCTGACCGGGTCGATCGCCGCCCTGATCGTCCCCGCCCTCGGCAGTGCGTTCGGCACCTTCCTGATGCGGCAGTACTTCATGCAGATGCCCAAGGAGCTCGGCGAAGCGGCGCGCATCGACGGCGCCAGCCAGTTCGGCGTCTTCTGGCACGTCTACTCCCGGATGGCGAGCCCGGCGATCGCCACACTCGCGATCCTGAACTTCTCGGGCTTCTGGGCCGAGTACTACCGGCCGTTGATCTTCCTCAACCAGCAGGACACCTTCACCCTGCCGCTCGGACTGGTCGGCCTGCAGGGCAACCTCGGGACCGGGTCGATCTCGGTCGTCCTCGCCGGGGTGGTGCTGACGATGATCCCGAGTGTCCTGCTCTTCATCTTCGCCCAGCGGTACTTCATCGAAGGCGTCACGGCGGGGTCGTCACGATGACCGACACCGACACCGACACCGGCACCGGCACCGGCACCGGCACCACCACCGTCCGCACGGCGCTGCCCGCTGCCGCCACCGACCACCACCTCCCGCAGTTCCACGTCAGGCTTCCCCGCGGGTACGTCAACGACCCGAACGGCCCCGTCGACATCGGTGGGCAGGTCCACCTGTACTTCCAGTCCCGGCCCCGCGTCGACCTGGAGGTCCCGGTGGAGTGGGGGCACGCCACCAGCGAGGACCTCGTGCACTGGACCCTGCACCGACCGGCCATCGTCCCGGTCCCGGGTGGCGCTGATTCGGGAGGCGCGTGGTCCGGCAACACCGTGCTCCACGACGGCACCGTCCGCGCCTACTACTCGGGCAAGGTCGACCACAGTCCGTTCCAGTCCGTGCTCCTCGCCGAGTCCACGGACGGCGGCAACACCTACGGCCCCGGCGTGCAGGTCGTGGCCGACCCGTCCGCCGACGAAGCGATCACCATGTTCCGTGACCCGTTCGTCTGGCAGGACGAGGGCGGCTGGTCGATGGCCGTCGGAGCGGCATCAGCCGACCAGACCGCGTCCGTCCGTCACTACCGGTCCGCCGACGGCGTCACCTGGACCTCCGTCGGTGACCTGGTGGCGATGCCCCGCACCACGGTCGACGGCATCGACACGGGCGAAGGGTGGGAGTGTCCCCAGGTCCTCCGGATCGACGGGACCGACGTCGCCATCGTGGCGTCCTGGTCGCACGCGCACGGCCCGGGCGACGTCGTCGCGATCCCGCTGACCGGCGTACCGCACCCCGCCAGGGTCGACGACGGGCAGCACTTCTACGCGGCATCCGTGATGCGGACGAGCTCGTGGGGGCCGGTGCTCTTCGGTTGGGTCACCGAAGGCCGCACCGAGGAGTGGACCGAGCAGGTCGGCTGGTCCGGCGCGATCTCCGTGCCCCGCAGGACGTGGCTCGCGGACGGGCGGCTCGGCAGCGAGCCGCACCCCGCGCTCGAGGCCCTCCGCGCCGGTCGGCCGGAGCCGGCCGACGGGGCCACGGTCGGCGCGCAGGTGGAGATCGTGCTGCCGGTCGCCGTCACCGGCAGCATCCTGGTCCGGTTCTCGGAGGCCGAGTACCTCGACATCCGCATCGATCTGGAGGCTGACACCCTCACCGTCGACCGGTCCCGTTCCAGCCGCGACAGTCGCGCCGATCGACGTCCGGCAGTCGTCCGAGCGCCGTTCGACCGGTCCGCGGAGCGGCCCGCGGTGCGGGTGCTGGTGGACGGCTCCGTCGTCGAGGTGTTCACCAGCGCCGGTCGCTCCGTCACCACGCGCGTCTACCCCGAGCAGGCACCGCCCTGGACGGTGGAGGCCCCCGCGGAGGCACTGGTCTGGGAGCTGACCGGCACCGCCGTGACCGTGGCTGGGCAGCGATGACCGGCCGCCCGATCACCGTCGCGGGGGAGGCGCTGGTCGACGTCGTGCAGGACCAGCAGGCACGCGAAGTCCCCGGTGGGAGCCCTGCGAACGTCGCACTCGGGTTGGCCCGGCTCGGCGCGCCGGTCGAGTTCGCCACGTGGCTCGGGGACGACGCGCGGGGACACCGCATCGCCGACCACCTCCGGGCGTCCGGCGTCCGGCTCGTCGACGACGTGTTCCGCGCGACGCGCACGTCGTCCGCGGTCGTCCGGCTCGCACCGGACGGCCAGCCGAGGTACGAGTTCGACATCGAGTGGGACCTGCCGGCGCTGCCGCAGACGCCACGATGGCTGCACGTCGGATCGATCGGCGCGTTCCTCGAACCCGGAGCGCGCCAGGTGGCGGAACTGGCCCGGCGCACTGCGGCTGCCGGCGGGACGGTCTCGTTCGACCCGAACATCCGTCCCGCGCTCCTCGGCAGCGCCGCTGACGAACGCGTCGTGTTCGAGCGACTCGCAGCGATCGCCGACGTCGTGAAGCTCTCCGACGAGGACGCCGCCTGGCTCTACCCGGGACTGCCCGAGGACACCGTCCTCGATCGTCTCCTGGCGATCGGCGTGCAGATCGCTGCCCTGACCACGGGTGCGGCGGGGTCCCTCCTGGCGACCTCGACCCACCGGGTGTCGGTCCCCGGCGAACGTGTCGACGTGATCGACACCGTCGGCGCCGGCGACAGCTACATGGCGACGCTCATCTGGCAGCTGCAGCACCACGGCGGCACGTTCGGCCCGATCAGCCGGTCGATGCTCACCGAGCTCGGCCGGGTCAGTACCCGTGCCGCGGCGATCACCGTCACCCGGCCTGGTGCGGACCTGCCGAGCGTCGACGACCTGGTCCCCGCGGGGACCGAGCCCGAGACCGTGACCAGCCGATGACCACCCGCGACGAACCGACGACCACTCGAGACGAACCGATGACCACCCGACCACGAACCGGAGCCGACCATGACCTCTGAATTCCGACGACGTGCGCTCTTCCAGGGCGCCGGGATCGGGGCGCTGGCGCTGTTCGCGACGACCGCCCCCGGTGAGGCAGCGCGCGCGGCTGCCGCGTCCCTCCCGGCGTCCGCGGCAGCGGGAGCGACCGCGGCCTCGTTCCGGGCGATATACCACATGACCCCGCCCGCCGGATGGCTGTCCGACCCGCAGCGCCCGGTGTTCACCCGCGGTGCGTACCAGCTCTACTACCTGCACTCCGACGTCGACAACGGCGACGGCGGATGGGATCACGTGTCCACCACCGATGGCGTCGACTTCGCCTTCCAGGGCACCGTCATCCCGCTCCAGACCGGCCTCCCCACCTGGACCGGCTGCACCCTGGTCGACACCGACGACACGGCCGGCTACGGCGCTGGCGCGGTCATCGCCCTCGCCACCCGACCGACCGGAGGCGTCCGGAAGTACCAGGAGCAGTACCTCTTCTGGTCCACCGACGGCGGCTTCACGTTCACCGTCCGACCGGAGCCCGTCATCGTCAACACCGACGGGCGCGCAGCGACCACCGATGCGGAGATCGCCAACGCCGAGTGGTTCCGCGACCCGAAGGTCGCCTGGGACGATGCCCGCGGCGAGTGGGTCTGCGTCATCGGCAGGCAGCGGTACGCCGCCCTCTACACGTCGAAGAACCTCATCGACTGGACCCTGCAGCGCAACTTCGACTACCCCGACCACGACCTGGGCGGCATCGAGTGCCCGGACCTGTTCCAGATCACCGCGGACGACGGCACCACGCACTGGGTCCTCAGCGGCAGCATGGACGCGTACGACGAGGGACTGCCCTGCACCTACGCGTACTGGACCGGCTCGTGGGACGGCTCGTTCTTCACCGCCGACGACCTCACACCCCAGTGGCTCGACTGGGGATGGGACTGGTACGCCGCGGTCACGTGGCCGTCGAACGAGGCGCCGACCACGAAGCGGTACGGGCTCGGCTGGATGAACAACTGGAAGTACGCCAACCGGCAGGTCCCGACCGACACCTCGGACGGCTACAACGGTCAGAACTCCATCGTCCGTGAGATCACGCTGGAGAAGCAGCCGGACGGCCGGTACGCCCTCCTCAGCGCACCCGTCGCAGCACTCCGGGGCACCGCGACCCGCACGATCCCGATCGCTGACCAGACCGTCGACGGGTCCACCGTCCTGCCGTACACCGGGCGTGCCTACGAGATCGAGCTCGACGTCACGTGGACCGACGCCACCGACGTCGGCGTCTCGGTCGGCCGCTCCGCCGACGGGACCCGTCACACCGACATCGGCAAGTCCGGCGCGGATCTATACGTCGACCGTGCTCCCTCCGACCGTGCCGGGTTCGCACTCACGCCGTACACGCGTGCAGTCGCTCCCATCGACACGGCGGCCCGATCCGTCCACCTCCGGATCCTGGTCGACACGCAGAGCGTCGAGGTGTTCGTCGATGCCGGTCACATCGTGTCGTCGAACCAGGTGAACTTCGACGTCGGGGACACCGGCGTCTCGCTGTACGCCGTCGGCGGGTCCGCGACCTTCACCGGCATCACCATCCGCGAGTACGGACGCTGACGCCCGGGGCGGTGGGCAGGTGGCCGCTGCGGTCCGACCGCCACGCGGGGGAGTGGACCGGTCTGTCGCTCGGGCACGGACTCGCCTAGGCTCGGCGTGGGACGGGGGGCTCCGCTGTCGACCGACGTCGAGTCGGGCGCAGGGAGCGTGCCCGTGCCGTGACCATCGCATCGACGTTCCTGGGGGGAACCATGACGGATCACAGTTCGAAGAGCGGCCGAGGGATCTCGCGCCGAGGTCTGCTGCAGGGAGCCGCCGTCACGCTCGGCGGAGCAGCCCTGACCGGGGCGGCATCGTCGCCGGCATCGGCGGCGGGTACCAAGCCGTTCATCCCGTCCGGGCTGACGTACCAGGCGAACGATCCGCTGGCGGGCTTCTTCCGCAAGGTCGCCGCCGGCACCGCGACCATCGTCACGGCGGGTGACTCGATCACCGAGGCCTTCGGCGCGGCGAACCCGCAGAAGGGGTACCCGGCACGGGTGCGGGCACGACTCCGCAACGGTGCGGGACAGGCGCCCGGCGGGCTGGACTACATCCCCGCTCGCTCGCAGTACAGCACCGTCCGGACACCGCCGGCGACGGCGACGTACGTCACGTACGCGGGGCCGGACGGTGCCGCGATCGACCTGCGCTCCGCGACCTACGCGGGGGACCGGAGCACGCGGTCCGGACTCGGCCGGCGTGCCGTCGCCCTGACGAGCAGCCGGGTCCGGTCGCTCTCGTTCACGCAGCGCTTCACGTCGCTCGTGCTCGCCTGGCGCGCGACCTCGAGCACGCGTGACGCCGTGTCGATCACCATCGACGGCACCACGGTTCCGCTGCCGGCCGTGTCCAGTGGTGAGCAGACCTGGACCAGCCCGCCCCGGGCCTCCGCGACGCACACCGTGACGGTCACCTGGGCCAGCGGCGAACCCTTCGTCGAGGGGTGGCAGCTCTTCGACGGCGACGAGGGCGGCGGGTTCCACGTCCTCGAAGCGTCGCAGTCGGAGTCGCGGACCGAGGGGTTCGCGCTCGCGTCGTCGGCCGCCAACGGCAACGACAGCTGGGCCGACGCGCTCCGTCGGTTCTCCCCGGACCTGATCACGTCGATGTGGGGGACGAACGACTACGGCAAGGTCACCCCGGCGGTCCTGACGCAGCAGACGCGCAACTACCTCGACCTGGTGCACGACCGGAGCCCGGCCTCCGCGTTGCTCGTGGTCATGCCCTACCAGTTGGGCGCGGCCTCGGCGACGGAGTGGGCGAAGTACCGGGCCGCGCAGCAGCAGGCCGTGAACACGTTCCGTTCCGCGAACCCGGGAGTCGCGATCGGGTTCTTCGACCTCGGTGCGTACGTGCCGCCGTACTTCGGCCAGACCGGGGCGAAGGACAACCCGTACATGTCCGACGGCATCCACCCGAACGACACCGGCTACGACGTGATCGCGGCGATCCTGTACGCGTACTTCACGTCGACGCCGGCCTGACACCCGTCGAACGACTCGGCTGCGAGCGAGGCGGCGGAGTCACGTGACGTGCGGGCCTCCCTCGACGGGGTGACCGGCTTCGTGCCGGAAGATCCCCGCAGGGCGGATCGTGAGGGCGTCTGCTTCGAGACCCGAACTCGAAGCAGGCGCCCTCTGCCTGTGCTCCGGCAGGTCCCGTCCGGTCCGCTAGCGTCGAGGTGTGACGACGACGCGAGGGGCCACTGAGCCCGACAGCAGGGGACGGACCGGCCTCGACCGGGTCGGCCGCGATCTCGACCGCAACCCCGACGTGGTCGTCCGGGACGTCGAGGTCACGTCCGACGGCTGGCACGTGCTGCGTCGGACCACGTTCGACGTCCGAGGTCGGGACGGCTCCTGGACGACCCAGCAGCGTGAGACCTACGACCGGGGCAACGGTGCCGCGGTCCTGCCGTACGACCCGGTGCGTGGCACGGTCCTGCTCACCCGACAGTTCCGCTGGCCGGCGTACGTCAACGACCACCCGGACGGGATGCTCGTCGAGGTGGCTGCCGGCCTGCTCGACGCCGACGACCCGGAGACCGCGGTCCGGCGGGAGGCGCACGAGGAGCTCGGCGTCCGGCTCGGCCCGCTCACACACGTGGTCGACGCGTACATGAGTCCCGGCTCCGTCACCGAGCGGGTGCACTGCTACGCCGCTCCCTACGGACCGGAGGACCTGGTCGACGCGGGCGGCGGCGTCGCCGACGAAGGCGAGGAGATCGAGGTGCTCGAGGTGTCCGTCGACCAGGCGATGGCGATGCTCGAGGACGGCCGGATCGTCGACGGCAAGACCATCCTGCTGCTGCAGTGGGCCGCACTGCACGGCGTCCTGCGCACCGACGGCTGACCATCCCCGGTCTCCCGCCCCCGGCGACGGGGTGACCGGAGTCCGGTCTGTCGGGCTCCGGGGCGGTCGCGACAGCGCAGGTCGCGCCCTGCAGGCCCGGACCGGGACAGGACGGGAGGCGCGGCACCTGCTGGCACCGCGCCTCCGGCCGATCCTGTGGTCCCCACTGCTGCACCAGCGCGTGCCGCGCAGCAGTCGATGACTCAGTAGCTCGTGACGGCCTTGGCGTTCAACGTGTGCACCCTGCTGGTGCTGCCGCTGAGTGCGAAGAGGTTCCAGTGGTACCGGTCAGAGCGCGTCATCTGCCCCCAGTTGAAGCTGCCACAACTGGACCGGGCCTTGGTCCCCACCGACTGGTCCGGCAGGCCGCCGTACTCGTCGTAGAGCTTCAGTTCGATGTCGAACTCCAGGCCGCCGGACTTCGGCAGGCTGCAGTTCGACAGCGCGACGATCGTGCTCTTGCTGTCGTTGTGCGAGTCCTGCCAAGAACTCGAGTCGTACCCGGGCCGTGCGCCGGAGATCGTCGAACTGAACGTCCCTTCTGCGAATGCCGGCGTCGCCCCGAACCCGACCATCACTGCTGCCGCTCCCGCGATCAGCGCAATGTGCTTTCCCTTGTTCTGCATGCTGGAATACACCCCGTTCCTCACATCATCAAAGAAGGAACCCACGATGCTGTGGCCCCCCGGCGAGATCGTTGCATGCCCCTGTCGCTGATGCAAGGTGCAATTTTCCGGGACACGCGCTACGGTTGTGAAGAGCTGGTGGGGATCGGGGAGCAATGGCACACGAAATCGCGCTGAATGAAGTTTCATTCAGCCATGTTCGGCATTCTGTGGTTCTTGACAGAATGTCCATCGAATTCGGTTCGGGTCGCACGGTGCTGCTCGGACCGAACGGTGCCGGCAAGTCCACGCTCATGGGACTCCTCGCGAGTGTCCACCGGCCCCAGCGCGGATCGGTCGAGCTGCGTGGTGTCGGGACGCCCTTCGCTCGGCGGTCCCTCGCTCCGTTCCGACGAGCGGTCGCGTGGCTCCCACAGCATGCGGGGACGTTCCCCGGGCTGACCGTCCGGGAGCACGTCGCCTACGCCGGCTGGCTGAAGGGCCTGGGGCGGAAGGACGCGTACCGTCGCGCTGTCGATGCGCTCGGTCCGGTCGGACTCGTCGACCGTGCGGACAGCCCCGCCACGCAGCTCTCCGGTGGGCAGACTCGCCGCATGCACCTCGCCGGCGCGCTGGTCCACGACGCCCAGGTCATCCTGTTGGACGAGCCTACGGCCGGCTTCGACCCGCAGCAGCAGGCCCGCTTCCACGAGACGGTGCAGGCGCTCGACCCCGCCATCGCGGTGGTCGTGTCGACGCACGACGTCAGCGATCTGAGTGGGTCGTACGATCGCGTCGTCGTCCTCGACGGCGGCGAGGTCCGGTTCGACGGCCCGGTGAGCGGGTTCCTCGACGTGGCGCCGACCGGCACCGCGACGCACCGGCGGGGCGAGGCGGCCTACTCAACGCTCGTCCGCGGGGAGCGCTGACGTGGTGATCCCTCGTCTCGTCCGTCGTCAGCCGGTCGTGCTCCTCGCCGTGGTGGGGATCGTCGGGGTCGTGCTGTACGACCTGGCCTTCGTCCGCTCCGACAACTTCGCCGGGTACTGGACCTCCACGGTGAGCAACGCATCGATCTTCCTGATCTTCTCGTGCGCCGTGAGCTCGGCCGGCGCAGCGCTCGCAGCCGGCCGTGCACGCCGCGGCGGTCTCTGGGCGACACCAGCCGCTCGGAAACGCAGCACGTTGGCGTTCACTGCATTGTCGCCGGCATTGCTCGCCGGGCTCGTGGTGCAGTTCTCCGGCTTGGCTGTGCTCATTCCTCCGACGATCGGTGCGCCAGGCCGCATCCCTTTCGAGATGTTCTTCGCCTGGGTCGCGATCCTGGTGTTCCACTGCGCACTCGGATTCGTCCTGGGGAGATTCCTGCCGATGGTCGCGAGCATTCCCGTCGCAATCTTCCTCTCCTATTGCTGGTTGGGGTTCACGTGGTCGGTCGACTACTACCCGATCCGCTACCTCGCTGGACTGGTGATGGTTGATTGCTGCAGCGTGGACACGGTCCTCGACACGCGCGCCATCGTGGCAGTGATCGTCTTCAGCGTCATCGGCGCGGCAGCGCTCCTGTGCACGGCGGTGGCGCCTCCGCTCGACCTCGGCAGGGCGAAGACCGCCGCATCGTGGGCAGTGACGGTCCTCGGTGTCATCGGGGCTGCGGTCGGCGGTCTGCACGTGGCCGCCGACCTCGGCCCGCAACCGCTCCGAGACCGGCCGAGCTCCGAGCAACGATGCGAGGGCAGCGGACCGGTCGTCTGTCTGTACCCGCAACAGACGGCCGAGGGTGATCCCCGAACCGTCCTCCACCGGGCGACGACCAACCTCGCTGCCGCCGGAGTGCACGTCCCGGGACGGATCGAGGGCTCGCGGGGCCGTTCCTCCGCGGCCGTGCTGCGGATGGTCGTCGCTCCCCACACGTCCACTCCGGTAGTCATCGAGTCACTCGCAGCGAGCCTGCTGCCGGACGATCTGGCGCCCTACTGCGGCGACGGGTCCGACTACCCGCAACGGGTCGATGACGCGGTCGTCGCGAGTTGGTGGCTCTCGAGCGTCGCCGGCCGCGGCCAGATCTCCGAGGATGCGATCCGACCGATCGCCTCCAGCGCCGACACCACGGCCATGATCGAACGCTTCTCGCACCTGACAGCCGCAGAACAGCGTTCCTGGTACCGGTCGGCGATGCCGGCGCTGCGGTCCTGCGACCGGGCTCCGGTGGAGGTCCCGACACCGTGATCTGGTGGGTGACGGTCCTCCGTCTGCGTTGGGTCGTCGCTTCCGCGCTGGTCAGCGTCGGTCTGGCTGCCGTGTCGCCGACGTTCGCCCTGCCCGTCCCGTCGTTGTCCGGAGCGAATCCCTTCGCCGGTGTGCGTTCGTTCGCGCTGCTGGCGGTCCTGCTGACGATCCTCACGTGGAGTGCGACCGCGCTCGGCACCCGTCCGGCCTCGCTCGTGTCGGTCCGACGTGTCGCCACACCCGCGGCACTGCCGGCCGTCGCGCTGCTCACGGTGACGTTCGGAGCCGGTGTCCTGCAGATCGTCGATCCGGACGCCGCGACCCCGGCCTGGTTGCTGGTCCGTGACACGCTCGGGCTCTCCGCCCTGAGCGTGCTCCTGCTCCGTTGGACCGGGTTCCGGTACGCCGGCGTGGTGCCGACGGTCGCGCTCTTCGTCAGCGCCGTGTTCGGGCGCGACACCACCGCTGCGACGGAACGCGCGACGTGGTGGGCCTGGCCGGTCGCTGACTCGACGTCACTCGAGTACTGGTGTGCTCCGGTCGTGCTCGGAGTCGTGGCGCTGCTCGTCATGGTCGTGCGGTCGCCGGCGCCGATCACCGCTCTCGTCCGCCAGACCACGGTTCCTGCTCGGAGCGGTCAGTGAGGACCCCGTCCGTCCAGTCGCCCGGGTCCCGAAGTCGGCTCAGGTGCGCTCCGGACCCGCGATGCGCGACCACACCGCCAGGTCCACCCGGCCATCGTCCGTGAACCCGGCGTTCCGCGCCACACCTTCGTGGACGAACCCGGCGCGGGACGCGACCCGCGCTGACGCCGTGTTCCCGGTCGCGACACGGAGCTCGACACGTTCGAAGGAGTGGACGTCCAGCAACCACGACGACAGCGTCCGGACGGCAGCGGACGCCAGGCCCCGCCCGCGGAACCCGGGCGCGAGCCAGTAGCCGACCTCCGCCGTGCGGGCTCGCCAGTCGACGCGCTTCACGTCGATGCAACCGGCCAGGGCGCCGTCGACCCGGATGCAGCGGACCAGCCCGGTTCCACTGACGCGGGTCGACTCGGTGCCCTCGGTCACCCAGTGCTCGGCGAGCTCCACCGGGTACGGGCGCGGCAGCGGCAACCACCGGCGGATCTCCGGGTCCGTGACCGCCGCGACGAGCGCCGGCGCGTCCGCCACGACGAACGCGGTCAACGCCGTCGTCGCGTCCACGGGGATGACGGCGTCCGGGAGGCGCGTCACCGTCGGCCGCGTCGGTTCCGCGGGGCGCGCCTCCAGTCCGCTCACCGCACCACGCTCCAGTCCGTCGGCAGTCCGGGCGCCGGCCACGCGGGATCCGGCACCCAGCCGGACCAGTCGGCGTCGAACGGGAAGCCTCGCTCGAGCGCGACGGCGGTGGCCTCCTCGCCTGCCTGCTCGATCACGGCACGCATGCTCGCGGGCCAGTGACCGGTCGAGGCGTAGAAGGCGAGTTCGTCCTCGTCCTTGTACCGGACCGACCAGGTGCCGTCCGGGGTGGTGGTGGCGACGACGTCGAGCGTCCAGTCCTGGCTGTCGAACCCGATCGCGGTCCGGATCCAGGGCAGCTCGAGGTTGACGTACCAATCGGGCAGCCAGTCGGAACCGTCGTGCCAGCGCCACACGGACCAGGGTGAGGCCGTCGGGTGCACGCGGACGACGGCCGCGCCGGTCCACCGGTCCTCGACGTAGGAACCGTCCCAGTCCTCGGGCAGGACGAGACGTCCGTTCGGACCGCTGCCGACACCGGCTCGGCGACGGACCGCCGAGCCGACCGGACTCGCGACGACGGCCAGGGCGTCCTCGTCGACCAGGACCCGGCCGGCGACCGCGAAGGCGACGGCGTCCCCGCGGGTGCCGAAGTCGTGCACGCTGCGGATGACGACCGGGTCGCCCGGGGCGAAGGGCTCACTGCGGCGGTCGGAACGGGCGCTGGTGTCCATGGCACCGACCGTACCGGCCGTTCCACCGGGGGAGACGGACCCCCGGTCAGGTCACCCCGCGGTCGTCGGGGTCCAGCCGAGTTCCGGGCCGAGCCGCTCGGCGAGGTCCGTGATGATCTGGGCGTAGTCGTCCGGTTCGAGGTCGAACGGCAGCGCGAACGCGACCTCGGTGACCACCTGGTAGCCGACGTCGGCGCGCAGTCGGTCGGCGATCTCCGCCGAGGTCCCCACGAGGTCCGCGGCGAAGAGCAGTCCGCCGGGCCCGAACGGGACCCCGACCCGGCCGGAACGCGAGTCGACGTAGCGGCGGTAGCGCTCCTCCTGGTCGCGGGTCGCGCTGTCCGTCGGGATGACCACGAGCCCCTGGGAGATGCGGGCGGTCTCCGGGCTGGGGTGCGCGGCGAGGTAGGCGTCGATCTGGGCCCGCTGGTTCGTGGCGAAGTCCGTGCCGACCTCGCTGCGGGTGACGCTCGACGTGAGCAGGTGGAAGCCGTTCTCGGCTGCCCAGACGGCCGACCGCGTGCTGCCGGTCCCGTACCAGAGCCGGTCCACCAGACCGGCGCTGAGGGGCTGCACCGTGCGCGAGAACTCCTCGATGCCGCGTCGTTCGACGGTGTCGGTGACCGCAGCTCCGCCGACCAGGTCGCGGAAACGCAGGAGGCGGTCGTGCCCCAGGTCCTCGTGGTCAGCGGTGTCGGGATAGATCGCGTCGCGGTACAGGTCGTAGTTCATCGGCGGACCGGCCGAGAACCCGGGGTTCAGCCGGCCGCCGAGCAGCACGTCCACCGTGCCGAGGTCCTCGGCGAGCCGGAACGGGTTCTCCGCGCCGATCGGTGTGACGGCCGTGCCCAGCTCGATCCGCGACGTCCGCTGCGACGCGGCGGCCATCACCGCGACCGGGGAGGAGATGCCGTGTTGCAGGTGCCGGTGGCGGAGCCAGGCGCTGTCCAGGCCCAGGGCCTCGCCGCGCTCGATCACCCGGAGGGTGTCCTCGATCCCGAGAGACGGATCGGCGGGGTCGAACGAACCGATGGTGAGGAAGCCGACACGGTCGGGGGCAGTTCCGTCGAGGGGCATGCGCCGATCGTGCCAGACATCGCGGGACGCGACCACGGCGGAACGGCCGTCAGCGGTCGAACACCTCCGGCAGCGCCGCGACGAACGCGTCGAAGTGGCTGTACCAGACGGAGTGGGCCGCCCCGGGGATGCTCCGGACGTCCACGCCCGACGCGGTCAGCGCCGCAGCGGTCGCGTCGTCGACGTAGTGGCTCGGGTCCGCGCGGACGACGATCGAGCCCGGCCGCGGCATCCACGTCCCACCCGGTCCCGCCGCGATGGCCGCCGCGGTCGCCGGGTCGAACCGGGAGGCTGCACGCGCCTCCACCTGACGGTCGCGCTCGCCGTAGTGCGGCTTCTCCGCCCGGAGTCGCTCCTCGGTCCGGTCCGCCCGCGCCGCCTGGTACTCGGCCTGCACCTCGGCCCGGTCGTGCCCGCCGCGGGCGGTGAACGGGGCGTCGACCGACACCGCGAGGCCGGGGTCGAGCCGTCCCGTCGCGACGGCGGCGGCGAGCAGGAGACCGCCGAACGAGTGCCCGATGGTCACCGTCGGCCGGATGTCCATCGTGTCGAGGGTCTCGGCGACCGAGGCCGCTGCGTCGAGGACGGTCATCGTCGAGCCGCGGGGTGAGTGTCCGTGCCCCGGCAGGTCGAGTGCGACGACCCGGACGCCTCGGTCCACCAGGAGGCCCGTGACACGCCACCAGCTCTCCGCCGAGCCCGCCATCCCGTGCAGGAGCACGACGGTCTCGGAGCCCTCCCCGGCGGTCTCGGCGTGCAGCAGCATCCCCACATCGAAGCACAGACCGCGTTCAGCGGCGTTTCACCGCGAGTTCCGCATGGTGCAGGTGGTTTCGCATGTTCGGCCCATATCGTCAACGCAAGCGCGATTGCGTGAACTCCTCTGCGCTGGTCGAAGGACCGCGATGACGGAAGGTCGGTCCCTCCTTGACCACCACTCCTGTCCAGTCGGGCTACACCCGCACCCGTCCCGCCACGAGCGGACGGGGCTCGAGCACCTCGACGTACTCTGCTGTCCTGGCACAGGTGAAGGAGCACGACCTGCTCCGCCGCCGCACCGGCTTCTACTGGTCCCTCTTCGGTTCCCTCGTCGGCACGCTCGCCCTGGCCTGGGTGGCGTTCTCGTTCCTCGGAGACTCCTGGTTCCAGCTGATCGTCGCCGGTGTCCTCGGCGTGCTGTTCACCCAGTTCGCGTTCCTGTCGCACGAGGCCGCGCACCGCCAGGTGTTCGCGTCGCAGCGCTGGAACGACCGGGCGGGCCGATACGTCGGCACGTTCCTGGTGGGCCTCAGCTACTCGTGGTGGATGAACAAGCACACCCGCCACCACGGCAACCCGAACACCGTCGGCAAGGACCCGGACATCGCGCCCGGCGTCATCGCCTTCATCCCCGAGGACGTGCCCGCGTCCGGCCTGAAGCGTGTCTTCACCCGCTTCCAGGGCTGGCTGTTCTTCCCGCTGCTCACCCTCGAGGGCATCAACCTGCACTGGTCCGCCGTCCGCGCCGTCATCAGCGGCACCGGCACCACGGCCGACCGCCGACACCGCATCATCGAGGGCACCCTGCTCGCTGCCCGGTTCGCGATCTACCTGACCGCCGTGTTCTGGTTCCTGCCGTTCGGCATGGCGTGTGCGTTCCTCGGTGTGCAGCTGGCCGTGTTCGGCGTGATGATGGGTGCCTCGTTCGCTCCGAACCACAAGGGCATGCCGACCATCGCCCACGACGCGAAGGTCGACTTCTTCTCCCGCCAGGTCCGCACCTCGCGCAACATCCGGGGTGGCTGGTGGGTGTCGTTCCTGATGGGCGGCCTGAACTACCAGGTCGAGCACCACCTGTTCCCCTCGATGCCCCGCCCCGCACTGAAGCAGGCACGGCTGCTGGTCCGCGACCACTGCGACAGCCTCGACGTGCCCTACACCGAGACCACCCTGCTCCGCTCGTACGGCATCGTCGTCGCCTACCTGAACCGCGTCGGTCTCGCGGCCCGCGACCCGTTCACCTGCCCGATGGTGTCGCAGCTCCGCATCAACTGACCGCAGGCGGATCGGGTGCGGGTCGCGGCGGACTTCCGCGATCCGCCTGGTCCGGGCAGGATCGGAGCATGGTCCTCACCCCGGTGTCCGGTGCCGACGTCGAGCAGCTGCGGGAGTTCCTCCGCGACGCCGACCTGACCCTCTCCGGGCTCGACGACGAGACGGTCCGGCTGTGGGTGGAGCGTGACGCCGACGGCACGGTCGTCGGCAGCACCGGGTACGAGTGCAGCCGTGACGGCCGAGACGTCCTCGTCCGCAGTGTCGCGGTCGCTGCCGATCGGCGGTCTGCAGGCGCCGGGACACGGCTGGCCCGGTACGCACTCGACCGGGCGGCGGACGAGGGGGCAGAGCGTGCCTGGTTGTTCTCCCGGCGGTCCGGGCCGTTCTGGCAGGGGCTCGGGTTCGTACCGGCGGACCGGCAGGCGCTCGTCGCTGCCCTGCCGGAGACGCAGCAGGTGCGCCTCTTCCTGACGACGGGCCAGCTGGACCGGGAGGTCGCGTGGACGCGTCCACTCGGCAGAGGCCTTCCTGTCGCACCGGCGCCGGACTAGCGTGATCCCGAGACGTGGGGGAGGCGCCGTGGCCGTGTTGCTGTTGTTCCCGATCGGGGTGGTGGGGACGATCGTGCTGCTCGCGCTGGCGGTGCGCGGGTCGGCGCAGAAGAGCCCGACCCAGGAACGCCAGGACGCGGAGTGGCGCGCCCGTCGCGCGGACCGCAAGCGGGCCCGTTCCCGTTCCTGAGCAGGCCGCGAGCAGCCGGTCGCCGCCGCGTCAGGTGCGGACCCACCTCGGCTCGTCGTCCTCGTCCTCGTCCTCGCCGGAGCGCAGCTGCCACCGCTCCGCATCCGGCTCGATCACGATGTCGTCGGTCAGCCAGAACGTCTCGTCCGGTGCCCATCCGGCGAGCACCGTCGCACCGCCGTCGACGTCGATCGCCCGACCAGCTGCGGCGAGGTAGCCCTGCACGGACACGTGCACGGCGTCGTGGTCCGCCGCGACGGCCGCGTAGTCGGGGAGGAACCAGTGCTCATCGCGCCCGGTCGACTCCCACCACACCCGCCGTCGTGCCCACCGCACCGACATCGGGTAGCCGTCGACCAGGCGCGCCCAGTCCGCGGCACCGTGCACCTCGAACACCCGGGCGCCGGCGGGCGGCTGCAGGGATCGGAGCAGGACCTCGTCGTCGCCGAAGGAGTCCTCGACGAGGGTCGACCCGGACGAGCCGAGGCCGTCGATGCGCCGCGTCGACGACGGCAGGATCGCTGCTCCGCCGGGCTCGTCACCGAACTCGTGGGGCGTCGACCACCACGTGCCACCAGCGGCGTCCGTCACGGGCCCGTCGACGCGGGATCGTCCTTCACCGGCGACGACGTTGCGCCGCCACCGGTCGAGCACCTCAGCCACCGACCCCGCGGACGCGACGACCTCCGGCGCACCGTTCCGTACCGGCTGGGTCACCCACTGCGCCGTCCGGTCGACGTCCGTGCCCCACCACACGGCGGCGGGGGAGGTGACGACCGCCTCAGCCACGGTCCGGAGTGCGTCCCGCACGGCCGGGAGGCCCGTGATCGCGTCCTCGACGAACGGTGGCTGCCACGGCATCGCCGACTCGACCGTGTGATCGAGTACGGGGAGGAACCGCATCGGATCGGTCCACGAGGCGAGCTCCGTCGCGTCGACACCGGACAGGACTGCGGCGAGAGCGTCGGCAGCGTCCTGCTCCGGCCGGAGGTCGGCGAGCAGCCCGTAGCTCGTGGTGAGCGGATCGAGGAGCGCACCGACGGCCCGGTCCACGCCCGCGTCGAGCCCGGCGGCCACGGCGAGGCAGAGCGTCCGGAACCGGGGACCGTCGAGGAGGTCGTCGAGCGTCGTCTGCTGCACCTGCAGATCCTTCCACGGTCCGGCGGTCTGCAGGAGGATGGCAGCGGCGACGACGCTGGTCGCGCCTCCCGTCCGTGCCGACGACGGCTGTCGGCTCGATCCGTGAAGGACACCACATGCAGCCCACCACCCTGACCGGATCCGTCGCCCTGGTGACCGCGGCGTCCCGCGGCATCGGCCGCGCCGTCGCACTCGACCTCGCCGCGCACGGGGCGGACGTCGCGCTCGGGGTCCGCGACCCCGAGGCAGCGGCCGGCCTGGCCGACGAGATCCGCGCGATGGGCCGACGTGTGGCGGTGGTGGCGATGGACGTCACCGACCTGCCCTCCTGCCGGGCCGCCGTGGACACCGTCGTCACGGAGCTCGGCACGATCGACGTGCTCGTGAACAACGCCGGCGGCGGCATCGTCGAGGACGCCCTCGACGTGACCGAGGAGCACTTCGACACGGTGTGGGCGCTGACGACGAAGTCGACGTTCTTCGTGTCGCAGTACGTCGCCGAGCAAATGCGGACCACCGGTGGCGGGTCGATCGTGAACATCGCCTCACAGGCCGGGCTCGTGGCGCTGCCGGGGGAGTCCGTCTACTGCCTGAGCAAGGCTGCGGTGATCCACCTGACGAAGTGCCTGGCGGTGGAGTGGGGGCCGTACGGCATCCGCGTCAACGCCGTCGCGCCGACGTTCATCGAGACCGACGGCACCGCCCCGGCGCTCTCGGACGAGGCGTTCCGTGCCGACACGGTGGAGCGGATCGCGGCACTGCACCGGATCGGTCGGCCCGAGGAGGTCGCCGCCGCGGTGACGTTCCTGGCAGGCCCGGGCGCATCGCTCGTCACGGGGACGGCGCTGCCGATCGACGGGGGCTGGACGGCCCGATGACGATCGGACTGCGGCGGATGGGCCCGCGCGACCCCGGGCAACGGCACCGGGCCGCGACGCCGCTGGAACTGCTGTTCGACCTGGTGTTCGTCGTCGCGGTGGGTCTGGCGGCGACGAACCTGCACGAGATCGAGGCCGAGGGACACCTGGCCTCGGCGGTGTTCTCGTACTGCCTGGTGTTCTTCTCGATCTGGTGGGCCTGGGTGAACTTCACCTGGTTCGCGACCTCGTTCGACACCGACGACTGGCTCTACCGGGTGATGACGGTCGTGCAGATGGCCGGGGTGCTGGTGCTCGCCGCCGGGGTGCACGACGCGATGGTCGACGGTGACTTCACCATCGGCATCATCGGGTACGTCCTGATGCGCCTGGCGCTCGTCGGACAGTGGATCCGTGCCGCGGTCTCGTCGCCGCGGTACCGACGGACCGCGCTGCGGTACGTCGTCGGGGTGGTCCTCGTGCAGATCCTCTGGGTGGCCTCGCTCGCGCTGCCGCTGGAACTGCGACCGGTCGCCACGCCGTTCCTCATCCTGGCCGAGGTCCTGGTGCCGGTGTGGGCGGAGACCGCCGCCGAGACGACCCAGTGGCACACCCGGCACCTGGCGGAGCGGTACTCCCTGTTCACGCTGATAGTCCTCGGCGAAGGGTTGGTCGCGTCCGCGAACGCGGTGATCGACGCCCTGGCCCACACCGAGCACCTCGGCTCGCTGCTGACCCTCGCCGCCTGCGGTCTGGTGATCACAGTCGGCATGTGGTGGATCTACTTCGCACGGGAGCAGCACGACCACATCCGGTCACTGCCGACGGCGCTGTTGTTCGGGTACGGCCACTACGTCGTCTTCGCGGCCGCCGGTGCGCTGCCGGCGGGGATCGAGGTCGCGGTGCAGGCCGATGCGGGACACAGCGGACTGACCGCATCGGCGGTCGCGGCGACGGTCGCCGTGCCGGTCGCCCTGTTCGTGCTGTCGATCTGGTGGTTGGCGATCCGCCCGTCGCTGCCGCGGCGGGTGAACGTGCTCGTGGTCGTCCTCACCCTGACGGTCGTCGCGTCCGTCGCGGTGCCGGCGGTGTCGCTGCCGCTGACGGCGGTACTCGTCGTCGCGGTGGTGGTGACGCTCGAGGTCGCCTCGTCGTCCGGACACCGGTCGAGGTTCGCCCGTCCCGCACTGTGACCCCGGCGGTCCCGACCACCGCGGTCCCGCTCCCGGCGGTCCGGACCCGGAGCCGGACAGGCGGCGCGGGTCGGCACTGCCCCCGCGCCTCCCGTCCGTCAGTCCGAGCCGACCACGACCGTCTCCCGACGCTTCTGCCGCCACGGCTCCGCCGGACGGTCCTCGCCGTTCCACACCTGCACCACACCCCACACCGCTGCGACGAGCGGCACGGCGACGATCGCCCCGGTCACGCCCGCGACCACGGTGCCGGCCGTCAGCGCGACCAGGACCACGAGTCCGTGCAACTGCAGCGACCTGCCCATGAGCACCGGCTGCAGGAAGTTGCCCTCGACCTGGTTCACCACCACGACGATGACGACGACCGCCAAGGCCTGCCACGGCCCCAGGGCGACGAGCGTCACGAGCGCTGCCAGGAGCCCGATGATCGGCGCACCGATCATCGGGATGAACGACGTCACGAACGCCACCACCGCGAGCGGGACGGCCAACGGCACCCCGAGCAGGACCAGCGCGGTCCCGATCGCGATCCCGTCGAACGTGGCGATCGCCGCCTTCCCCCGCACGTAGCCGCCCAGGGTCGACACCACCCGGTCCCCGATGCGCCGCGCCCGCTCGTACGACGTACCCGTGAACGGGCGGAGCAGGAACTCCCACAGCGCCGGACCGTCCTTGACGAAGAAGAACAGGATGACCGCGGTCAACACCGTGCCGGTCACGAAGCTCGTCAGCGCGGACAGACCCGCCAACGCCCCAGCCCCGAAGCGGGAACTCGTCACGAAGCCGACGACCGTGTCCACGAACTGGTCGATCTGCCGGTCCGTGATCGTCACCGGCAGGTGCTGCACCCGGTCGTGCAGCTGCTGCAACCCGTCCACCGCCGACTCGCGCAACGCCGGCATCTGCTGCGACACCGCCGCCACGAGCAACCACCCGATCGCGGTCAGCACCGCCAGGACCGCCACGAAGCACACCAGGGTCGCGACCAGCGACGGCACCCCGTGCCGACGCAACCACCCCGCCACCGGGTACATGGCGGACGCGATGATCAGCGCCAACAGCACCGGGATCGTCACCACACCGACCTGGGACAGGGCGGTCACCAGGACGCCCAGGACGATCAGCACCCCGATGACCTGGAAGCACCGGACCGCCAGACGACCGAAGCCGTCCGACCACGGCGACCGACGGCCGGGGACCGCACCCGGATGCCCGGGGACCGCACCCGGTGTCGTCGTGGGGTGTGGCGTCGACGACCGGGCCGGGGTCGTCGACGACCGGGCCGGGGTCGTCGACGACGAGGCGTGGCGGAGGAAGGGCATGGCGCTCCGGACGATCAGCGCGGCACGACGACGGAGCCGTGCCGCTGCAGGTGGACGGGTCACGGCAGCGACGACCCGCCCCGACCGTACCCGGACCCGGACCGCACCGCGACCGCGTCCCCTGCCGTTCACCCGACCTGCCTACCGTCAGCCCTGATGCCGTCGCAGCACACCCCCTTCCGCGCCGACGTCCACGCGATCCGCGCCGTGGCCGTCGTGCTCGTGCTCGTCTACCACCTCGACGTCGGCTGGCTCCGCGGCGGCTTCGTCGGCGTCGACGCCTTCTTCGTCGTCTCCGGGTACCTCATCACCGGGCAGCTCCTCCGCCAGCTCCGCGACACCGGACGCATCGACCTGCCCGCGTTCTGGGCCCGCCGAGCACGCCGACTCGCCCCCGCCGCACTCCTGGTCCTCGCCGCCACCGCGACCGCCGCCGTGCTGCTCACCCCGCGGGAGGACTGGCCCACCCTCGGCGCCCAGCTCGCCGCCAGCGCACTCGCCGTCGAGAACTGGGCGCTCGCAGCCGCCAGCACCGACTACCTGGCCGCCGGGGACCCGTCGACACCGTTCGAACACTTCTGGTCCCTCGGGGTCGAGGAGCAGTTCTACCTCCTGTGGCCCCTCCTGCTGCTGGCCGTGTGGTGGGCGGCCCGACGACGCCGGCGCCCGATCCCGGCAGCCGGGGACCGCGCCGTCCTCGTCACCGTCCTGGTCGTCATCGCTACGTCCCTCACCTGCTCGGTCGTCCTCACCGCCACCGACCCCGCACCCGCCTACTTCTGGCCGCACACCCGCGCGTGGGAGTTCGGCGTCGGCGCGCTCCTCACCCTCGCCCCGCGCGTGGGCGCCGGAGCCGTCGGCGCGTTCCCGGGCCACCCGCGTGTCCGTGCGGCGCTGGCCGCCACCGGCTGGCTCGGTCTCGTCGCCTGCGGACTCCTCCTCACCCCCACGGTCCCGTACCCCGGGGCCGCCGCGGTCCTGCCCATCGCGGCCACCGCCCTCGTCATCGCAGGGCGGACCGAGACCGGCGTGCTCGGCCTGGCCACGCGCCTCCCGCCCGTCCGCTGGCTCGGCCGCGTCTCGTACCCGCTCTACCTGTGGCACTGGCCGGTCGCCCTCCTGCTCCCACGGGCCCTCGACCTGCCCACCCCGGCACGCGTCGTCGTCACGGTGGTCCTCGCCGCCGGACTCGCGCACCTCACCACCGTGCTCGTCGAACGTCCCGTCACGACCGGGAGGCTCGCCCACCTCCGCCCGCGCGTCACCCTGGCCGTCGTGGCCGCGGCCACCGCCCTCGTCCTCGTCGTCCCCGCCGTCGGGTGGGGCGCCCTCACCGGACAGCTCCGGCAGGACCGCGCCCTCGCCGCCGAGCTCAGCTCCGACGGCGACCCGTGCTGGGGAGCCGCCGCCATCGCCCCGGGCAGCGGGTGTGCGGTCGCGGGGGAGCCCGGACGCGGCACCACCCCGTCGACCATGACCGCCGCGTACGACGTCGACCCGACGTGGGACGACTGCCAGGCCGAGGCGACCGACGCCCGCAGCTGCGTCGTCGGCGTCCGCGGCGGCACCCGGGTCGCCCTCATCGGGGACTCGCACGCCCACCAGTGGTCCTCGGCCCTGATCACCCTCGCCGAGCAGCGCGGGTGGGAACTGCACCTGATGGTGAAGGGCGGGTGCGAGTTCTCCCACGTCCGCTGGAGCGACGTCTCCGCCGCCGACGAGCGACGCTGCGGTACCTGGAACCGGGCCGTCGACCGGTCCCTCGCGGCCGCCGCACCGTTCGCGCTGGTGTTCACGTCCGCCCGGGCCGACCTCCGGGGTGCCCCCGTGGGGACGGACCCGGCGAGGAGCGCGCACGACGGGTACCGGGCCTCCTGGCAGCCGCTCATCGACCGCGGGGCGAAGATCGTCGCGATCCCGGACACCCCGGCCGTCGGCAGCGGCGTGCAGCGCTGCGTCGACGACCACCAGCGCGACCCCGGTGCCTGCCGGATCAGCACCGGACGGGCGTTCGCGGCGGGGGACCGGCTCGTCGCCGCAGCCCGAACGACTCCGGGGGCGGTGGTGGCGGACATGACGCCGTCGTTCTGCGCGGCCGGCAGCTGCCCGGCGGTGATCGGGAACGTGCTGGTCTACCGGGACTCGCAGCACCTCACCCGCACCTACGTGACCACGCTCGTCGGGGCGCTCGGACGGCGGACGGACGCGGCGCTCCGCGCTGCCGGGTGACCGCGCAGCCGACGTTCCAGAACCGCGACCCGGCGGCGCGGCTGGACCCGCGACCAGTGCACCGCGGGTAGTCAGGACCCATGGGTCATCGTTTCCGCGGCAAGGTCGTCGTCATCACCGGAGCATCGAGCGGCATCGGCCGAGCCGCTGCGCACGAGTTCGCCAAGCAGGGCGCCACGCTCGTCCTCGCCGCACGCGGGAAGGAGAGCCTGGAGGCCGCCGCCGCCGAGTGCCGCGCGCTCGGTGCCGAAGCCGTCGCGATCCCCACCGACGTCGCCGTGGAGCGGCAGGTCGACGACCTCGTCGCCACCGTCACCGCACGCTTCGGCCGCATCGACGTGTTCGTCGGCAACGCGGCGCTCTTCGTGTACGGCCTGTTCGAGCAGACGCCGACCGAGGCGTTCAAGCGCGTCGTCGACACGAACCTGCACGGCCACGTCCACGCGGTCAAGGCGCTGCTGCCGCACTGGAAGCAGCGGGGGAAGGGCACCTACGTCCTCGTCGGGTCGATCCAGTCGCTGCTCTCGGCGCCGTACCAGTCGGCGTACGTCACGAGCAAGCACGCCGCCCTCGGGCTGATCGACGTCCTGGCCGACGAGCACCAGGGCACCGGGATCCGTTTCGGCGCGGTGCTGCCGTCGACGATCGACACCCCGATCTACCAGAACGGCGCGAACTACACCGACAAGGCCTCGCACCCGCTGCCGCCCACCGTCTCCGTGCAGCGTGCCGCGAAGGCCGTCGTCGCGCAGGCCGTGCACCCGAAGCGGAACCGCTACGTCGGTCGTCTGCAGGCCTCGTTCGTCATCGCCGAGTTCGCCGTGCCGTGGCTGTTCCACCGCATCACGACGCCCGCGGTGCAGATCTTCGCACTGCGCGGACACCAGGCACCGACGGACGGCAACCTCTACGCGCCGAACGACGCCGGCAACGCCACCGACGGCGGCTGGGTCGCGAAGCGCCGCCGGGTCACCCGACCGCTCGTGTGGCTCGGTCTCGCCGGACTCGTCACGCTCCTCGTGCGGCGCGGTCGCCGCTGACGTCGTCGCCCCTCCCGATCCCGGTACTGTGCTGAGGTCGGGTGGGAGGGGCACTGATGGACGGTCACGAGGCGCAGGTGGACGAGGTCGCCGTGCGCGATCCGGGTGGGTCGGCATGGACTGCGGTCCTGGTCCTCGCCTGGACGGTGTTCGGGCTGGGCTTCCTGGCGCTCGCGATCTGGTGGAACGCCTTCGAGCACGTGGACGTCGGTCCCGCGTTCGGCCGTGCCGCGCTCGTCGCGCTGCCGCCACTGGTCGTTCTGCACCTGGTGCACTGGGCCGTCCGGCGGCGGGCTGCACGTCGACCGACCGACGCGGTCCACGCTGCCGCCCCGACCGTCCCGACCGTCCCGGGTCCGCCGACCGCGCGGCCAGCGTCGGCACCGGTGTCGTCGACGGCGCCGATCGCCGCTGACCGCCCACCTGCCGCCGGGGACGCTCGCGCGACGGCGGCAGCCCTCGAGGCCGGCGCGATCGCGGTCCTCGGTGCCTACCGCTCCTCTGTGCCGGCGCCGATCGCAGCGACGCGGATCGGCGGGCTCCCCGCGGTGCCCCAAGACTTCGTGTGGCCCGAGTGCCGGCACCACGGCGAACCGATGCAGTTCACCGCACAGATCGAACACGAGGGCACCCTCGTCAGCGTCTTCGTCTGCCAGTTCGACCCCGGCACCTGCGCCTCGTGGGAAGCGGACTCCGGGGCGAACGCGGCCTTCGTGTTCCGCGGTCGGGACCTCCGGCTCGCCGAGTACCCGCCGTCGCCGCACGGGGACCCCGACGACCCGGAACCGGCCTGGCCGCCGGTCACCGACGACGAGTACCTGCTCGGCCTCGCCGCGGCGACCACCCCGTCGGACGAGGACGAGCAGCTCGGTGTGCCCGACGACGTGTGGTTCGCCGGGCAGTACGGCGGGGACCCCGACTGGATCCAGGACGACGAGACCCCGGACGGCCTGCGCTTCGTCGCCTCGATCGAGTCCGGTCCGCTGGAGTTCGACTTCGGTGACGGCGGATGCGCCTACGTGTTCTCGGACGGGCAGCGGGCCGCGGTCCTCTGGCAGTGCTCCTAGGCGTTCCGCCGGACTTCCTCGTCCAGGAGCCGCTCCAGGGCACGTCGCCGCAGCCCCCACGGCACCCAGACGGCGGCGACCGCAGCAGCGCCGACACCGAGCGCGACGGCCGTCTCCTGGGTCACGGCTGCGGCGAGCAGGACCCCGGCGACACCGGTGACGAGGGACGCCGGGACCATCCACCACCACGGCGGGGTGGCTGCGAGACGAGCGAGACGCTGCTGCTCGCGCCGGGCCTGACGGAGCGCTGCCGCTTCCCACCGGTCGTCGCCGTGCGCGTCGTACCGGGGACCGGAGCCGGTGCCGACCGCAGCCGCTTCCGCGACCGTCGGAGCGGACCCGAGCGACAGACCGGACCCGACCGTCAGGACGGATGCGGCCGGCAGCAGCGGCGGACGGCTGCGGGGCGCGGGTGTGCCGCCGGAGGTCCACTCGCCGCCGAGCAGGAACGACCGGTCCGGTTCCGCGAGGGCCAGTGCCGACGCCAGGTCCGTGAGCGGCGAGACGGTCGACACGGCGGACGGCTCGTCCCAGTTCGATGCTTCACGGCGGACCTCGTCGACGTACTGCTCGACGTCCTCCGCACCGCCCCAGGACATGGCGACGAGCTGGTCCAGCGCCAGGTGCACGACGGCGTGTCCGGTCCGCTCGGCGACCGAGGCCACGTCCGCCAGGAAGGCACGGGCGGGCTCGTCGACCTCGGGCCAGGCGGCGGTGACGGCCGGCAGCCGACGTTCGAACGCGCCCCGGGCCTCCCGCCAGTCGACGACGACGTCGGTCACCGACGCGTCCGGCTCGTCGCCGTGCTCGACCGCGGTCCGGAGTCGCGCCACATGGGCGTCCCACGCGGATGCGGGGACGAGTCCGACCCAGAGGAACGGCAGGAGGTTCTGCACGTCCCACGTGCCGGTGACGGCCGTCAGGTCCTCCGTCGCAGCCGCGGTCACCGCCCGTGCCTCGTCGGTCGAGCCCGGACGGATGAGCAGTGTCAGCTGGTTCCCCACCCGTCGGACACTACCGGCGCGCCCGGTCTGTCATCCGTCCACCCGTAGGGTCGAGTCGTGTCATCGACCGCCCGCAGCAGCCACACCAGGACCACGCCGACCCTCCGCCGCACCCTCGGCTCGTTGGTCGGCGTCGCCACCGTCCTCGCCGGCCTCGCGACCGCGGCGCCGGCGTCGGCCCACTCCGGCCTCACCGGCAGCACGCCCGCCGAGGGTGCGGTCGTGTCGAGCGACCTGCGCCAGGTGGACCTGACGTTCACCGAGGCGCCCCTCGCCGGACTCGATGCGGGCCTCCGGATCGAGGTCCGCGACCAGGCCGGCCAGGACGAGTCGACCGGGGAGGTCACCGTCGCCGGCACGACGATGTCGAAGCAGGTGGACCTGTCCGCCGGCCCCCACACGATGCTCTGGCGGTACGTCTCGCCGGACGGCCACCCGATCGACGGGCAGGTCGCGTTCACGGTGCAGGGGGCGCCCTCCGCGGCCGCCGAGCCGACCGGCACGCCCACCGCCACGCCCAGCCGGGAGGCCCGTGGGTCGTCCGGCACGTCGGTCACGACGACACCGACACCGGCCGCCGCCGCGGACCGCGCCGACGGGACCTCCGCCGACGCGTCGCCGAGCGCGCTGCCGTGGGTGATCGGCGGGGTCGCCCTCGTCGTGGTCCTCGGTGTCGTCGTGGTCCTGGCGAGCCGTCGTCGCTCTGCCCCCGCGGCGGACTGACTGCTTCCGGGTACGGTCGGGCCCGGTCAGTTCGCCAGGTCGTCCAACCAGTTCGACCGCAACCGGAGCGCTCGCTCGATGCTCCCCGCGACCGTCGCGACGCCGGCCGCGATGTTGACCACGAGCGGGATCTCGATCGCCAGTTCGAACGCCCCGACGGCCTGTCCGATCGGCGGGATGGCGGTGATGCCCTCGAGCAGCTGCGGTGCGGCGAGCCCCACACCCGCCAGGACGACCAGGGTCGAGGTGGTGCCGATCGCCCGGCTCAGTCCGGGGCGCTCGGCCGCCAGGCGGGCTCGTCGGCCCTCGGCGCTGTCGGGGAGTGGCGTCAGTTGCCGCACGTCACCCGTGACGGCGACGAAGTGGCACCGGCGCACCCCGAAGGTCCCGACGGCGACCTCGATGTGGCCGCCCGGCACCGGGAACCGCGTCGGGAGCGACGAGAGGGCGAGCAGTCGGCCGTCGCGGTACAGCCGGGCGCGGACGGCGCCATCGTCACGGTCGCCCAGGTGGTTCACGTCGACCGTGTAGCTCGCCGCCATCGTGGTGCCGGGGTCGCTCAGGTGGATCTGGAACAACGACCGGGTCGCCACCTGCCACCAGCGCAGCGGCGGCAACGGCTCCCCGTTGCCCTTCCGCACGCGCCGTTCACGTCGCTGATCGCGCCACCCCTCGGTCCCCATCGGCCCCCGCCTCCGCCCGTGGCGCTCTCCGCGCCGTCACCGGTGTCGGCCACGCGACTGCGGACCGACCGGTGCGACCAGTCTCGCAGGCCGGGTCAGGGTGCGTCGAGGACCGCGGCCACCGCCTCCACCTCGACCAGCTGGTCGTCGTAGCCGAGGACCGTGACGCCGAGCAGTGTGCTCGGCACGTCGTGCTCGCCGAACGCATCGCGGACGACCCGCCATGCGGTGACCAGGTCTGCCTGCTGCGTCGACGCGACGAGGACGCGGGTGCTGACGACGTCCGTCATGCGTGCGCCGGCGTCGGCCAGGGCCTGCCGCAGGTTCGCAACGCACTGCGCGGCCTGCGCGGCGTGGTCACCCGGTGCCACGGTCGTGCCGTCCGCGGCGAGCGGGCACGATCCGGCGAGGAAGACGACACGGGCGTCAGCCGGCACCGTCGCGGCGTGCGAGTACTCCGCCCGGCTGAGCACGCTGGACCGGATCAGCTCGACCGCGCTGGGCCGTCCGCCGTCCGTCACTCGAACATCTCCGCGAGCATCGCCGTCGCGTCCCCCTCGACCACGTGGGCGGACCGCGCCTCCGGCCAGTGCAGCACCCCGTCGTCGGACCAGCACGGCACCACGTGGAGGTGCAGGTGCGGCACGCTCTGCCCCGCGTCGGTCCCGGTCGCGCTGAGCACGACGACCCCGGTCGCCCCGAGCGCGGCACGCATCGCCCGTCCGACCCGCTGGGCGAGCAGGGTCGTCGCCCGCAGCGCGTCCGGTGCGACGTCCAGGAGGCCCGTGGCGTGCTCCCGCGGGACCACCAGCGTGTGACCCGGGGCGAGTTCCGACTCGGGCAGCGGCCGGAACGCCACCGCGTCGGGCTCTCGCTCGACCCAGGCCGTGCCCTGGTCGTCGTGCTCGATGAGGTGGCAGAAGACGCAGTCGTCCGCAGGGTCCGTCCCCGTCACGCGCGCTCGTCCCGTCGTGCGCGGTGTGCGCGCAGGGCCTCGACCACGAGGGCGTGGTCGTCGTGCATCTCGAGGCCGCTGACGCCGACCGCTCCGACGAGGGCGCCGCGGACGAACAGCGGGAACCCGCCGCCGGCCGCCTGGTACTGCCGAGGGTCGAGCGCCGCGGCCTCGTCGAACGAGGACCCGCCGAGCTCGTACTGCGTCCGCACCGCCAGGGTGCTGTGCGCGAAGTGCCGGACGACCCGGAACTTCCGGTCGAGCCAGGCGTCGTTGACGGCGGCGGACCCGGGCGTCGCCGCGTGGAAGACCCGCTGCTCCCCGAAGGCCACCGTGAAGCCGACGCCGAGCCCGCGTTCGAGGGCAGTGGTGCGCAACCACGAGCCCACCGCCCAGGCGTCGTCGAGGTCGAACGCGTCGTGGTCGAGTTCGCGCTCCTCGGCCAGCAGCACGGCGAGCTTCTCGTCGGTCGGCAGGTCGCGGTAGCGGGCTCCGGTGGTGTCGGGCATGGTGCTCCTCACTGGGACGGCGGTGTCGCTCGTCACGGTAGCGGCTTCCTCCTATGGTGGGCACGTGGAGTTCCCGGGGGAGGCGGACGGCGCGCGTGACGCGTCGACCTCTCCGGGGTCACCCCGGGGCACGCAGGACCAGCAGGACCACACGCCCCGAGAGGCTCGGCGCGCTCCGCGCGCGCGTCCTCACGGAGGCACCGACAGGTCCCCCGGGAACCCCACGCCCCTCGACGTCGTCGCCACCGCACTGGCCGACGCGTTCCTCGCGGCGGACGCGTGGGACGTCGACCACCTGACCGCCGCCGGCTACGACGTCGTCGGTCTGGAACGTGCGTACGTGGGACTCGCGGTCCGGGCCGCTCTCGAGACGTACCCACGGCCTCCCGTCGGTGCGCCCCGCCAGCTGGCCGCGGCCCTGGCCGGGTCCCCGCCGCTGGTGCGCCTGCACGACGCGCGGCGCGACCGCCGACCGGTCCGGGTGCTGCTCCGCCGTGCGGTCGCGGTGCAGGCGGTGCCGACCGTGTCGAGCCGCCTGCTCGTCGACACGCTGCCCGAGCTCGCCCGGGAGCTCGACGTGACCGTCGGGCGGCTGCTCTGGCTCGCGGACACCCGCGGGTGGAACCGGCGACCGGGACCCGCCAGCCCGTTGCACCACCACCGTCACGAGTGGGTGCACCGACCCGGGCGGACGCCGCGACTGCTCGAGAAGCCGATGGACCTGCTCCGTCGGACGCAGCGCACCGTGCTCGACGAGCTGCTCGCGATGCTGCCGGTGCACGACGCGGCGCACGGGTTCGTCCCCGGCCGCAGCGTCGTGACGGGCGCTCGGGTCCACGTCGGTCAGCAGGTCGTGGTGTCGGCGGACCTGACCACGTTCTTCGCCAGCGTGCGAGCGCCGTCGGTGTACGGGGTGTTCCGGAGCGCCGGGCTCGCCGAGCCGCTCGCGCACGTCCTCACCGGCCTCTGCACGCACCGGGTTCCGGTGCACGTCCTCACCGCGATGCCGCCCGGGGGCGACGCGGACGAGCGGGGTGCACTGCGCCGGTTGCTCGCCGACTCCCACCTGCCGCAGGGCGCCCCGACCTCGCCGGCCCTGGCGAACACCGTGCTGCGACACCTCGACGCCCGGCTGGCGGGATGGGCGGCGTCGGTCGGTGCGGCCTACACGCGGTACGCCGACGACCTGACGTTCAGCGGCGGTGCCGAGCTGGCGCGTCGGCCGGACGCGTTCCTGCGGGGTGTCGAGCGGATCGTCACCGACCAGGGGTACCGGCTCAACGCCCCGAAGACGCGGGTCCGTCGTGCTGGCGTCCGCCAGTCCGTGACCGGCGTGGTCGTCAACGAGCGGACCGCACCCGGACGTCGCGAGGTCGACCGGCTGCACGCCGTCCTGCACAACTGCGTGGTGCACGGCCCGGTGTCACAGGACCGCGGCGGCCATGCGGACTTCCGGGCGCACCTGCTCGGCCGGATCGGCTGGGTCGCCCAGGTGCACCCGGCCCAGGCCGTGCGGCTCCGGGCGGAGTTCGACCGCATCGCGTGGTGACGCGTGGCGCGCGCGTCGGCCGACCAGCCCGCGTCAGCCGAACAGCGCGCGCAGGCGGGGGAGCGTGTCGGCGTCCTCGTGCGGACCGCCGCCCTCGTGGCCGTTGTACTCCCAGACGGTGATCTCCTTCGGCCCCGCCCACGCGTTGTAGGCGGCGTACACCGTCGACGCGGGGCAGATCGGGTCCATCAGCGCCACCGAGAACCACGCCGGCGCACTCGCGCGGGCGGCGTGCAGCACCCCGTCGAAGTAGGCGAGCGTGCCGAAGACCCGGTCCGTCGCGGTGCGGTGCGTCGCCAGGTAGTCGACGAGCTCGTGGTACGGGTAGGCGTCGGTGATCTGCGTCGCGTGCCGGTGGTCGCAGAGGAACGGCACGCGTGGGAAGACCCCGGCCAGCCCCTCGACCAGCCCGGCGACGGCGATCGCCAGCCCGCCGCCCTGGCTGCCGCCGAGGACCGCGATCCGGTCGCTGTCGATCAGGTCCAGGTCGCGTGCGGCGTCCACGGCACGGACGGCGTCGGTGGTGAGCCGTCGGTAGTAGTAGGTGTCGGGTGACTCGATGCCGCGCGTCATGACCCCGGGGATCGCGGGCCCGGTGCCGTCCGGGTCGGGGGTGTCGCCGGTCGCCCAGCCCGAGCCCTGCCCGCGTGTGTCCATGAGCAGGTGGGCGACGCCGGCGGAGGCCCAGAGCAGCCGCTCGGTGGGCAGGCCGCGTCCGCCGCCGTACCCGATGTACTCGACGACGGCGGGGAGCGGGGCGTCGGCACCGCTGCCGGCCGGGACGGTGAGCCACGCGGCGATCCGCTGCCCGTCCCACCCGGCGAACGAGACGTCGTAGGTGTCGACGGTGGTCAGGCCCGTGTCGACCCGGTCGGCCTGCACGGCGATCGGGTGCTCGCGGGCTGCGGTGAGGGTGCGTCGCCAGAAGTCGTCGAAGTCGTCCGGTTCGGCGACGCTGCCGCGGTACGAGGTGAGGTCCGGTCCGGTGATGTCGGTGTACACGTTCCGACCCTGGCACGACGGCTGAGTGTCTGCACGGATCACTGCCGGATCCGCCCGACGTCCTCTACGATGCAGGTGAGAATCGATCTCACGAAAGGACGGTACCCATGACCGACACCACCCCCGACGTCCCCCAGGGCGACGAGCACCGCATCGCCGAGCACGGCGTCGCCGAGCACGACCACGAGCAGGACGGCGGCGAGCACCAGCAGGTCGAGCACGGCGACCACGTCGACTTCGTGCACGACGGCCACCGCCACGCGCGTCACGAGGACCACTACGACGAGCACTGATCGTCGCACGGTGACCGCCCGGCGCTGATCGCAGCGCGGGCACGACCGGACGGGAGGCGCGGTGCGGGACTCGCACCGCGCCTCCCGTCCGGCGGTTGACGTGGTTGTCGGTGGGGGAGTACCGTCGGGTTGACGCGGTTGACGAGAGGGGCCTGATGGAATCGACACTGCACCGCACGCGATCCGCGGCCGAGGAGCTGAGCCCGGCCGAGTCCGCGCTGCTGCAGGCGCTGACCGAGCGGATCCGCCTGGGCGAGGCGGACGCCGCCCTCACCGACACCGCGGACGTCGACGCGCTGGCGGAGCGGATGCTCGCCGCGCTGCCGACCGTCAAGCACGAGACCGACGCGCTGATCGGGCCGTTCTACGACACCGCCTCGCTGGCGAACTGGCGTGGCGTCACCCGGCAGGCGATCCACAAGGCGACCCAGAAGCGCGACCTCATCGGGCTGAAGATCGGCGACGGCACCCGGGTCTTCCCGGCGTTCCAGTTCGGTCGGACCGGAACCCCGCTGCCGCACCTGCGCCAGGTGCTCGACCTGATCGACCGGGACGGCATCGACCCGTGGGGCAGCGCGCTGTGGCTCAACACGGTCGCCGACGAGTTCGGCGGGACGACGGCCGCGCAGGCGCTCCGCGACGGTCGGGTCGAGCCGGTCCTGGTCGCCGCCCGCCGAGCCGCGCACGCCTGGCATGCCGACGCCTGACCGGGAACCGGCTCGGACCGACGTCGCCCAGCGGGTCCCGGCCGACGACCTCGACCTGACGGACTTCCCGGCTGCCGAGTCGCGCGGCACCACCTTCTACCGGGCGAAGCGCCACGACCGTGGGGCGTGGTGGTTCGCGTCGACGCCCGCGGACGCCGACGGTGTGGACGGCGGCCGGTTCGACCTCGCCGACCCGCGGGGCACCTGTTACTGGGCGGACTCGGTCGAGGTCGCGGTGCGGGAACGGCTCGCGCACCACACCCTCCACACGAACACGGTGTTCGCTGCCCGGGCGCGCGAGATGGTCGTCGTGGCGGCCCGCGCCTCCCGGGGTCGACGGTTCGCCGACGTCACCGACCCCGCGGCGGTGCGCTCCGGGGTCGGCGCCGAGCTGCAGACGATGGGCGACTACCGGGTGCCGCAGGCCTGGGCGCGGGCGTTCGACGCGGCCGGGTTCGCCGGCGTCCGGTACAGCACCCGGTTCACCAGCGCCGCCGCGGCGAACGCGTGGGCGGTCTTCGGCGACGCCGGCGTCCCACGGAAGCCGCGCCCGGAGCGGGTGCACCGCGACGGCATCGCGGCGTGTCGGGAGTCCGGCATCCGGGTGCTCGAGGACGGTTCGCAGGCCGGGCCCGAGCGGTTCACGTTCGTCACCCCGCCGCGCTGACGGAGTACTGCACCGCTGCTGTC
The DNA here is from genome assembly GCF_016907335.1 of Curtobacterium herbarum. NCBI lineage: Bacteria > Bacillati > Actinomycetota > Actinomycetes > Micrococcales > Microbacteriaceae > Curtobacterium > Curtobacterium herbarum. The sequence goes on along the minus strand of NZ_JAFBBT010000001.1, from coordinate 1,979,693 downwards.
GGTGGCTCGTCCTACCGTGCGGGTCGTGGCCGAACCAGTGGATGCGTGGTGGCGCCGGCGGCAGTGGTCGCGCGGTGTGCCGGTGCCGTACGCCGTGGGCGAGTTCCGTGCGGAGTGGGCGTCGTGGCCCGTCCTGGTGCGGCAGTACCACCCCGACTGGAACGCCGGCGTCGTCCTCACCCAGATCCCGCCGGCGGCTGACGTCCTGCTGACGTGGGAGTGCGACGTCGGCCACGTCTTCGTCGCCACGCCGAGCGAGCAGCGGTCCCGTCCCGGTCGTGAGCGCCGGCGGTCGGTGTGGTGCCCGGAGTGTGCTGTGCTCGCCCAGCCGCAGCGGTGGCCGGTGCTGCCCGAGGACTGGCCGTCTGCGGTTCCGGTCCCGCAGCGAGCGGTTCGGTCGGCCGGACGCCAGACCCTGCCGGCCGCACCGGCACGCGGGCTGCCCGGTGGTGCGGTCGCGTCGTCCCGACGCGTGCCCACGCGCACCCGGGGCGGCGGCAGCGCCGGCAGCAGCGCCGGACGGGGGCGCAGCACCCGGACGACCGCGCCCCGGACGATCTGCCCGAAGACCCCGCGGTTGCCGTCGGGGGAGTCGTTCGTCAGCCAGTGCGCGCCGGCGCCGGCCTCGGCGGTCGAGGCCGAGCTCCGGGCCGGGCTGCGCGACCGCCTCGATCTGACGTTCGAGCACACCGCGATCCGCCTGGACCGGCCCTTCCACGAGCACGTCGAGGTCTGGCCGGACATCATCCTGCCGGAGCTCCGCGTCGCGATCGAGTACGACTCCACCGGTCGACACGGGCTCGAGCACGTCGGCTCGCGCGAGGCGTCCGACCGCCGGAAGGACCGCGCCACCCGGGCCGTCGGGTGGGAGGTCGTCCGGATCCGCACGGGGCGCCTGCCGGTCCTCGGGCCCTGGGACCTGCAGGAGTCCGGGGTGTCCGGCCGCACCATCGACCGGCTCGTCGACGTCCTGCGTGAGATCCGCGGCCCGCTGTTCGTCGACGCCTACGCGCGCTGACGTCGGGCCGGCCGTGCCCGGCCGTGCCCGGCCGTGCCCGACCCGGCTCAGCCGGCTGGGTCGCCGCACAACGAGAACCGGTCCGCGCCAGGGTTTCCCACGGTGCGAACCGGTGCCGGTGGTGCGTGTCCACGCCGAACCGACGCAGCGCGAGCCGGGCCGGTGCGCCGGCAGCCGACCGTGTCGACGCACGACGAGAGCCGGCCGACGCCGGCCCGGGCTCGGCTCAGCCCCGCAGCGCCAGCGCCTCGCTCATCCACCGCGTGTGCAGCGCCCACGGGTCCGGCACACCGGCGGCCACGACGTCGACGTGCGCCAACAGCTCCGGCGTCACCCGGAACCACTCGGTGCCCGGGTACCGCGAAGCGGCGAACTGCGCGTGCCGCTGCCGTTCCAGGGTGCGGTCGCCGCGCTCGAACCCGAGCAGGTCCTGGTGGGCGATCCGACCGAGGCGCTGCCGTGGGTTCGCGGTCGTGCCGATCTTGATCCGGTCCCCGGTGTCGTCGCGCATCCGCAGGTAGTACACGACGTCGACCCGCGGTGCGCCGAGTTCGCCGTCCGGCACGTCGCCGAAGCGCCACTCGCACACGGCGCACACCGCGCCGGAGGGGAACCGCACCCCGACCCGGCCGCCGCAGACCAGGCACGGTCCGGGCAGGACGTCCTCGACCCCGACGTGCTCGGCCGCGAACTCCCCGACGAGCCCCACGTGTCCGGTGCACAGCGGTACCGGGGCGTCGGGGGAGCTGACCGCAGCACAGCCGGGGACGCAGCAGCGAGCAGGGCTCTCCGACCGGACCATGCGCGGCACGCTACCGACGGCCACCGACGCGGCCGGGCTCAGTCCTCGAAGACCACGCCGATCGGCTCGCGCTTCTCCTCCTGGAACCGGTCCTCGGCACGCCCCAGCGCCCAGTACGCCGACAGCGACAGGTCGGACTTCTCCAGCCCCCAGTCGTCCTGCAGCACCCGACGGATCGCCTTGACGGCGGCCCGCTCGCCGTGCGCGAAGACACTCACCGCTCGGGAGGGACGTGCCAGCTCCCGGGTCGCCGCCAGCAGCAGCGTGCCCGGCTGGGCACCCGCCGCGTCGCGGTGCAGCCAGCGCAGCTCGACGCCGGCCGGGTGCGCGAGGGGCTGTTCGTCGGCGGGGCCGGCCACCTCGACCAGGGCGACACCCGTGGCGGACGGGAGCATGGCCTCCAGGGCGGCGCCGATCGCGGGCAGGGCGCTGTCGTCACCGAGCAGCACGTGCGTGACCTCGGGGTCCGCGGCGGGGGCCCAGCCACCGCCGGGGCCGGAGAGGGCGATGCGGTCGCCGGGCCGGGCTGCCGCGGCCCAGGGCCCCGCGAGCCCGTCGGTGCCGTGCACGACGAAGTCGATCGCGATGGTCCGCGCGACGGGGTCGACGGCACGGACGGTGTAGGTGCGGCGGGCGAGCAGGTCCGCCTTCGGCATCGTCGCGCGGAGGGCCTCGAGGTCGTACGGCGGCTGCAGGCCGGTGCCGGGCTGCGGGAGCAGGAGCTTGACGTACTTGTCCGTGGTGGCCAGGCGCTCGGGGTCGGCGTGCTCGACGAACGTGTCGTACCCGGGGCCGCCGAGGTGGACGCGCACCATGTGCGGGGTGAGGCGCTCGGTGTGGTCGACGACCAGGACGTGCTGCGGGCGGTTCGGCTTCGGGCTCATCGGTGGACGAGCCTCCTTTCCTGGGTCTTCCCGTCGGAGGGTGACGACGGACACCTTGTGAGGTTAGCCTCACCTCATGAGCACGAACGTCGTCCCGTTCTCCGAGGCCCTGCGGGTCCGGACGCGGCGCTCGCACGGGGTCTCCGCCGGCCACGGCTTCATGCACGACCTGGTCGAGGGGCGCTGTGACGTCGCGGACTACGCCACGCTCCTGGGGCAGTACGCCTTCGTGTACGACGCCCTCGAGTGCGCAGCCGACCGGATGGCGGACCACCCGGTCGCCGCACCCTTCGTGACCAGCCGACTGACCCGCATGCCGGGCATCCGCGCCGATCTCGAGTACCTGGTCGGGCCGGACTGGGACGAGCTGCTCACGCCGCTGCCCGCGACGACGGCGTACGTGCGCCGGCTCAACGAGGTCGCGGCGACGTGGCCCGGCGGCTTCGTCGCGCACCACTACACGCGCTACCTCGGGGACCTGACCGGCGGCCACGCCATCGGACGCCTGCTCGCCGACCAGTTCGGCTTCGAGACCAACGGCGTGCTGCTCTGGATCTTCGACCAGGTCGCCGACCCCGCCGCGTTCACCGACACGTACCGGGCGGAGCTCGACGCGGCGCCGTGGAGCGACGAGGAACGGGAGCGGGTGATCGCGGAGGTCGAGCTGGCCTACCGTCTCGACGCCGGGCTGCTCGCCGCCGTGGACGGGATGCGTCTGCCGTCCGCCCTCGCCGACCCCGCCCGAGCCGAGCCCGCCCTCGCCGACCCCGCCTGAGCCGAACCCGCGTGAACCGAGCGCGCACCGCGTGAGCCGAGCGCGCACCGCCTGAGCCGAGCGCGCACCGCCCGAGCCGGGTTCCGAGTCCGCCGCAGCAGGCCGTCCGGACGGTCGTCGTCACGTGGTGTCGGCGCCCGGTACGCTGCTGCCACGCCGGGACAGCCCGGACCGACCCGGGAAGGACGAGATGACGGCGATCGACGGTTCGACGCGCTTCGGACGCGCGCGTGACGACGTCAGCGGAGCGGTCGACAGTGACCTCCGCGCTGACGTGCGGTACCTCGGCAACCTGCTCGGGCGGGTGCTCCGCGAGACCGGCGGTGACGACCTGCTGCGCGACGTCGAGTCGCTGCGCCAGGCGGTCATCGACGCGTACGAGGGCACCGACGACGACGGAGCCGCCCGTGCCGAGGCGGTGGTCGCCACGTTCTCCGCCGAGCGTGCCGAAGAGGTCGCCCGGGCGTTCACCTCGTACTTCCACCTGGTCAACCTGGCCGAGGAGCACCACCGTGTGCGGGTCCTCCGCGCCCGCGGTGACGACGGCGGGCAGCCGGGCGACTCGTTCCCCGCGACGTTCGTCGAACTCGTCGAGCAGGTCGGCCCGGACGAGGCCGCAGCCCGGCTCGAGGGACTGCGCTTCCACCCGGTCCTGACCGCCCACCCGACCGAGGCCCGCCGTCGCGCGGTGACCACGGGCGTCCGGCGCATCACGGACCTCATCGACGAGCGCGACCGCAGCAAGAACGCGACCGCCCGCGCCGAGAACGAGCGTCGGCTCCTCGAGGAGATCGCGACGCTGCTCCGCACCTCGCCGCTCCGCACCACCCGGCCGACCCCGCTCGACGAGGTCCGCACCGCGATGAGCGTGTTCGACCAGACCCTGTTCGAGATCGTGCCGCAGGTGTACCGCCTGCTCGACGACCGCCTGCAGGGTGACGACGCCGGCCGTGCCCCGGTGCAGGCGCCGGCGTTCGTGCGCTTCGGTACCTGGATCGGTGGTGACCGTGACGGCAACCCGCACGTCACCGCCGACGTCACCCGCCAGGCTGCCGAGATCGCCGCGGAGCACATCCTGCTCGGGCTGGCCCGGGCCGCGACCCGCATCGGCAGCGCCCTGACCCTCGACGCCGACCACACCCCGGGTGACGCCGGTCTCACCGCACTGGTGGCGGCGCAGGAAGCGCTCGACCCGGACGTCGCCGAGCGCATCGGCATCCGCGCCCCGAACGAGACCCACCGTCGGGCGCTGCTGTTCATCGCCGCCCGCATCGACGCCACCCGTCGCGACGATCGTCCGCTGGCCTACGGCGGCCCGGACGAGCTACTCGCCGACCTCCACGTCGTGCAGGCGTCACTGACCGCTGCGGGGGCCCTCCGTGCCGCGAACGGTGAGCTGCAGAACCTGGTCTGGCAGGTCGAGACCTTCGGGTTCCACCTGGCCGAGCTCGAGATCCGCCAGCACTCCCAGGTGCACCGCACGGCCCTCGCCGAGATCCGTGCCGGGGGAGCCCTGAGCGAGATGACCGAAGAGGTCCTCGCCGTGTTCCGCACCATCGCCGACCTGCAGCGCCGGTACGGGGTCCGGTCGGCCCGCCGGTATATCGTCTCGTTCACCCAGTCCGCCGCGGACCTGGCGAACGTGCACGAGCTCGCGGTGGCGGCACTCGGGTCGGTCGAGGCCGCTCCGGTGCTCGACGTCATCCCGCTGTTCGAGACCTTCGCCGACCTGCACGCCAGCGTCGACATCCTCGACGAGGCCGTCCGCACCGAGCCGTTCCAGCGTCGCCTCGCCGCGACCGGGCGTCGGCTCGAGGTGATGCTCGGGTACTCCGACTCCTCGAAGGACGTCGGACCGGTGTCCGCGAACCTGGCGCTGTACGACGCGCAGGCCCGGATCGCGACCTGGGCGACGGAGCACGACGTCGAACTGACCCTCTTCCACGGCCGCGGTGGTTCGCTCGGCCGCGGTGGCGGCCCGGCGAACGAAGCCGTGCTCGCGCAGCCGCCGGGGTCGATCGACGGGCGGCTCAAGCTCACCGAGCAGGGCGAGGTCATCTTCGCCCAGTACGGCGACCAGGACATCGCGGCCCGGCACCTCGAGCAGATGGCCTCGGCCACCCTGTTCGCGTCCTCGCCGACGAACGAGGCCCGCACCGCTGCTGCCGCGACCCGGTTCGCCGACCTGGCACAGCAGCTCGACGACGTCTCCCGCGCGGCGTTCTACGACCTGGTGAAGGCCGACGGCTTCGCCCCGTGGTTCGCCCGGGTCACCCCGATGGAGGAGCTCGGGCTCCTGCCGCTCGGGTCCCGTCCGGCCCGGCGCGGCCTCAGTGTCGAGTCGCTCGAGGACCTCCGGGCGATCCCGTGGGTGTTCTCGTGGACGCAGGCCCGCATCAACCTCGCCGGCTGGTACGGCCTGGGCTCCGCGCTCGAGGCGGTCGGCGACCTCGACCTGCTCCGTACCGCGGCTGCCGAGTGGCCGCTCTTCGCAGCGCTGATCAAGAACGTCGAGATGTCGCTCGCGAAGACCGACGTCCAGATCGCCCGGCGCTACCTCGAGCTCGCGGACCGCAGCGACCTCGGCCAGAAGGTCCTCGACGAGATGGACCGCACGCGCTCGTGGGTGCTGCGGATCAGCGGCGCCGAGGACGTCCTCGAGGACCGACCGGTGCTCGCGCGGGCCGTCCGGCTGCGCTCTCCGTACGTCGACGCCCTGTCGCACCTGCAGCTGCGGGCACTCCGGGCGATCCGCTCGTCCGGCAGCTCCGACCCCACCGACGGCGACCACCGGCTGCTCCTGCTGACCGTGAACGGCATCGCCGCCGGCCTGCAGAACACGGGGTGATCCCCCGGACCGGGGGTACGGGCGCCAGCGCGTCCTGTTCCCCCGGTCGTCACGACCCGTTAGCCTCCGATGAGGCACGCGCAGACTCTCGAGGGGGCCCCACACACAATGGACATCGTCGTACACGAAGCCGGAACGGAAGCGGCGGTGCTGGAGTGCTCCGGCCGCCTCAACATGGTGTCGGCACCCGCCTTCCGTGAGACCGTCGCGACGGTCATCGAGAACGGTCGTCCTCGTGTCGCCGTCGAGCTCTCCCACGTCGAGTTCCTCGACTCCTCGGGGCTCGGTGCGCTCGTCGGGGCGCTGAAGACCGCTCGGCAGGCCGGTGGTGACCTCCGGATCGCCGCACCGTCCGAGCAGGTCGCGATGGTGCTGAAGCTGTCGAACATCGACAAGATCCTCCGCAGCTACGCCGACGGTGACGAAGCCGTCCGCGAATGGGTCTGACCGGGGTCGGCGTGGGCGAGCACCGGTTGGACTTCGCGTCGCCGCCCGACGACGTCTCCTCGGTGCACGACTTCCTCAGCGACGTCTGGACGGCTGAGCCCGCCGTCAGCGTCGAGGACCGCATGGCCCTCGAACTCGCGATCATCGAGCTCGCGTCCAACGTGATCGAGCACGCGGCCGGCGGCGGGCAGGTCACGTGCTCGCTGACGCTCGCGGTCGCCAGCGACGCCCTGGAGGCCCGGATCACCGACGACGGCCGCCCCGCGTCCGTCGACGTGGCCGGTGCCACCCTGCCGGACGACATGGCGGAGGGCGGCCGCGGCCTGGCCCTCGTGCAGATGGTCGTGGACGAGCTGCGCTACGACCGACTCGGCGACGAGAACCGGTGGACCGTCCGGAAGGCCACCCGCGCGGTGTGAGCCGCTTCCCGCGTCGGATTCATCCGGATGCATGGAGTTCGAGAGGTGCGTGCCACGATGCCCGGGATGACCACCACCACGGAATCCAGGACCGTCTTCGAGACGTCCGGCTCCGACCTCGACGCTGCTCGGTCGATGTTCGAGCAGACCTACGAGGCATCCGGCTTCCTGCCCGAGCGGACCGAGCGGGCCTTCGGGTACCGCTTCCGGTCCGTCGGCGACCAGACGATGTCGCTGCGGTCCACCCGCTTCGACGCGCGGATGGTCGGCGAGGTCGACTCCGGCGACCAGGTCAGCGTGGCGTGGGTGACGGACGGCGGCGGCGTACTCGACGTCGGCCGTGACGAGGTCGCCCTCGCACCGGGGCGCCCGGTGGTGTTCCCGATCGGCCGTCCCTACCGCTTCGACCTGGCCGACGTGCGACAGAGCGTCGTACAGTTCGATCGCACGTTCCTCGAGCGCATCGCCGCCGAGGCCTACGGCACCGAGCCCGGCACCCTGGTCTTCGACCACACGGCCATCCCCGGGGCGCAGGCCGTGCGCGCCTGGAACCACCAGGTGCAGGAAGCCTCCCGCATCGTCCTCGGCAACACGCCGGTGTCCGTGCTCGCCCTCGCCGACACCGCCCGGCGGACCGCCCTGGCGCTCCTCAGCACCTTCCCGCACCGGATCACCGCGCGCCAGGTCCCGCTGCCCGCCGGCGCCACCGGACGCGTGCGGTCGGCGATCGAGTACATGCACGCCGCCGCGCACACGCCGATCACCACGACCGACGTCGCCGAGCACGTCGGCCTGAGCATCCGCGGCCTGCAGCAGGCGTTCCAGCGCCAGGTCGGCATCGCCCCGAACGCCCTGCTCCGTGGCATCCGACTCGACCGGGTCCGCGACGAGCTCCGCGCCGGCACTCCCGCCGACACGACGGTGGCGAGCGTCGCCGTCGACTGGGGTTTCGCGCACCTCGGTCGGTTCTCGGCGGCGTACGCCCGGCGGTTCGGCGAGTACCCCCGCGACACCCTGCACGGCTGACCCGAGCGACCGGTCCCGACGCGGCGACGGGTGGTTCGTGCGGGAGCGACATGCCACCGGATCCCGCGACACTCCGGGGATGTCCGTACCGATCGGGTCCGCGATATTCATACTCCTCACATGGAGACGCAGTCCGGAGCACGCACGCCCCTCGTGGACCCCTTCGGTCGCGAACTCGAGGAGTGGTTGCGCGACGCCCCGGCCACGCGGTCGCCGTACCTCGCTGACCTCGTCGTGCCGCCGGTCACCGGTCCGGTCCGCCGTCCGGTCCTGCCCCCGGTGGACGTCGAGGAGCCGGTCGCGGACGTGCCGGCAGCCGAGCTCCCGGTGGTCGAGCACGCGGCAGCCGAGCACGCGGCAGCCGAGCTCCCCGCACCCGAGACCACCGCTGCGGTCGAGACGACCTCCGGTGACGACCGCGCCTTCCGCCGCGACCGGGACCGCGCCCGCCACGTCGCCGTCTGCGCTCCGTCGTTCCCGGAACCGCCCGAGCGCCTCGCGCTCCGGTTCGACGACCTCGCCGTCGCGCTCGACGCCTCGAGCGGTCGCACCACCATCGAGCGCATCGACCTGCTCGAGGACGAGGTCCGCGTCCGCGACGAGGACCTCGCCCGCCTGGCCGCGTGGGAGGCCGTCGTCGCCGACAGCACCGACGCCGAGGTCGAGGGGGCCCGGGCCTTCGCCCGCGAGGTCTTCGCCGACCTCCTCGCCGACGCCGCCCGCGAAGCCGACCGCCGCGAGCGTGCCGCGCTCCGCCGCGCCGCCACCGCGCCGGTCCGCGTCGGAGTCGTTCGCCCCCTCCTGCCGGCACCGCACCGTGCGGTCGCCGAACCGGTTTCGATCGACGTGTCCGCGGCGGACCAGGCCGACGCCGACGCCGTGGTGACCACCGACGGACCGCAGGCCGCGGTCCGACCGGTGTCGAGCCTCCAGACCGTGTCGCCCTCGTCGCCGCCGGTCCCCGCCTCCGGCCGGCCGACCCCGCTGGTGCAGCCGGCGACCGGCCCGACGGTCATCGACCGCGAGGCGTTCGCCGCCGTGATCCGCGCCCACACCGGCGAGCAGCCGGTCGTCTCCGTCGCGGTGCCGGTGGCCGCGCCGGTCGCCACCCCCGAGGCCACCGACGACGCCGACGACACCGTCGCCACCGCCGTCGTGGACGCATCCGATCGGGAGGCCCGTGCCGACACCGCGTCGATCGCCCCGACCGGCTGGTGGTCGCGTCTCGTCGCCCGCCTGCTGCGCCTCGTCGGCCGTCGCTGACACCCGGGCCGACCCCGTCGTCTCGGTACACTGACGGGATGCCGACGCTCCGAGAACTGCAGTCCGTCGTCGAGTCCCTGTGGCCGGCGGCCGGGGCGGAGTCCTGGGACTCCGTCGGCCTCGTCTCGGGTGACCCGGACGCCGTGGTCGAGCACGTCCACCTGGCGGTCGACGCCGTGCCGGACACCGCGCGCGAAGCCGTCGCCGCCGGGGCAGACCTGCTCCTGACCCACCACCCGCTGCTGCTGCGCGGCGTGACCACGATCGACGAGTCCACCTACAAGGGCTCCGTCCTCGCCACCCTCGTCCGTGGCGGGTGCGCGCTCCTGGCGGCCCACACGAACGCCGACGTCGTGACCACCGGCACCTCGGCCGTCCTCGCGGACCGGATCGGCCTGCAGGAGCAGCGTCCGCTCGAGCCCGCAGCCGACGGTGTCACCGGGATCGGACGGGTCGGCGTCCTCGCCGAGCCGGTGCCCCTCGGTGTGCTCGCCCGGCGGATCGTCGACGTCCTGCCCGCCACCGCGACCGGGGTCCGCGTGTCGGGGGAGTACGACCGACCCGTCCGCACCGTCGCCCTCTGCGCCGGCGCCGGTGACGCCTACCTCGGCAACCCCGAGGTCCGGGCCGCCGACGTCTACGTCACGAGCGACCTGCGGCACCACCCCGCCTCCGAGTTCCGCGAGCAGGCGATGGTGGCGGACGGCCCCGCGCTCATCGACACCTCGCACTGGGCGACCGAGTGGCTCTGGCTCGACGTCGCCGCCGAACAGCTGCGCGCCGCCACCGGGGTCCGCGTCACCGTGAGCGACCTCCGCACCGACCCGTGGGACTTCGCCGTCCTGCCATCCGCCCCCAACGAAGGAGCCTGACCATGAAGGCAGCACCCGAGGACCAGGCCATCCTGCTCGACGTCCAGCGACTCGACAACGACATCACCCGGCTGGCACACCGGATCAGCTCCCTGCAGAAGGGCGAGCACCTCACCGAGCTCGGCACCCGGGCCGCCGGCCTGCGCAGCCAGCTCGCCGCCGCCACCGGGGACGTCGAGGACGCCGAGCGCGACCTCGCCCGCCTCGAGTCGGACACCGCCACCGCGCAGGCCCGCATCGAGCGCGACACCACGCTGCTGCAGAGCGTCGGCAACGCCAAGGACGCCGCCGGCCTGCAGAACGAGCTCGACTCGCTGAACCGTCGGACGAACGACCTCGAGACGCAGGAGCTCGAGGTGATGGAGACGCTCGACCGCCTCCGCGCCCGTGTCGGCGACATCGAGAAGCAGCTCGCCGACATCGACGCCGAGCGTGGCCGGCTGATGGGCGTCCGCGACGACGGCATCGCCCGGTTCGAGAAGGACCGCGTCGCCGCCGTCCAGTCCCGCGCCGACGTCGCCGCGAAGGTGCCGGCCGACCTCCTCGCACTGTACGAGCGGCAGCGAGCCCGGTACGGCTTCGGGGCGTCGCTGCTGCAGGGCGGCGTGTCGACGGCGTCCGGCGTGGCGCTGAACAACTCCGACCTGGCCTCGATCCGGGCCGCGGCGCCGGACGACGTCGTGCTCTGCCCGGACAGCGACGCGATCCTGGTGCGGACGGCCGAGTCCGGCCTGTAGGCGCTGCCGGCCGGCGCCGCCGCCGCAAAACGCCGCCGCTTCCGCGAGACGCCGCCGAATCCGGCGGCGTCTCGTGCGTTTCGCGGTGTCTCGCGGCGGCGGGCGCCAGCCAGAGTCCGGGGGCATGCCGGGCGGGAGGCGCGGTGCGGGCTGGCTGCGGGCCTCCCGGCCGCCGAGACGCTTCCGTCCGCATGCGACGCCGTCGTCCGGGCGAGACGCCGCTGCCGACGCGACACGCCGGTGCGTGCGTGAGACGCCGCTGCGTGCGTGAGAAGCCGCGGAATCCGGGGGCGTCTCGTGCGCTTCCTGGTGTCTCGCGGTGTCGGCGGCCTGGACACGACAGCCCGGCACCTCGCGGTACCGGGCTGTCGTGATCGTACGGTCTGGGGCGAACGGGCCGGCCGTACGCCGGGTTCTGTCCCGCGACCGAGGTCGCGGTGACGGCCATCTCTCTCGGACCGACGTTGCCGTCGGCCTCCAGCGGTCTACCCGAGGACTCGGCGAGCAGCCTCAGCGTCCTCTGTCTGACCTTGCTCCGGGCGAGGTTTACCGAGCAGATCCGGTCACCCGGATCCCTGGTGGTCTCTTACACCACCGTTTCACCCTTACCGGTGTCGCCACCGGCGGTCTGTTCTCTGTGGCACTGTCTCGCGGATTGCTCCGGGTGGGTGTTACCCACCGCCCTGCTCTGTGGAGCCCGGACGTTCCTCGGCACTCCCGGGGGAGTGACGCGACCGTCTCACCGACCCGTTCGCTCCGACGAGTGTACCGGCCCGCCCGATCCTCCCGGCCCGTCTCCGAGGTGCGTCCGGTCGACCGACCCCGACACGCCGCACGTCGTCCGCCGAGCGGTCGCAGATCGTCGGTCTCGGGCGTGGAGAACGACGTTTCGTGACCGCTCGACGGGGAGCCTGCGGGGTGTCGTGACCGGTCGGCGCCGGGCAGGCGGGCGCGCCCGGGTGCCGGGCAGGGCGGGGCAGGTCAGCGGGAGCTGCGTGCCGCCAGGGTCGCCGCGCCGATGATGCCCGCGTTGTTGCGGAGTGTCGCGGGGATGATCTCCGCCTGCAGGTCGAGCAGCGGCAGGAACTCCTCGTACTGCTTCGACACGCCACCGCCGACGACGAAGAGCTCCGGGGAGAGCAGTGCCTCGAGTCGCGAGTAGTACTTCTGCAGACGCTTCGCCCAGTGCTTCCACGTCAGGTCGTCCCGCTCCTTGGCAGCGAAGGACGCCTTCGTCTCGTAGTCGACGCCCTCGATCTCCAGGTGCCCGAGCTCGGCGTTGACGATGAGCACGCCGTCGTTGATGAGCGCGGTGCCGATGCCGGTGCCGAGCGTCGTCATAATGACGAGCCCGTCACGGCCCTTCGCCGCGCCGAACTGCTGCTCGGCGAACCCGGCGGCATCGGCGTCGTTGACGAAGTGGATGGAGCGGCCGAGCTCCTTCTCGAAGAGCGCCTCGGCCTCGAAGCCGATCCACTTCTTCGACACGTTCGCCGCGGACATGGTCTTGCCGTCGCGGACGATCGCCGGGAAGCAGACGCCGACCGGGACGTCCGAGGCGGGGGACAGGTCGTCCAGGATCGACTTGGCGACCTCGACGATGTCCTGGGGCTTGCCGCCCTCCGGGGTCGCCTTCTTGATCCGCTCGGTGGTGAGTTCGCCGGTCGCCGTGTCGACGATCGCGCCCTTGATGCCTGTTCCGCCGATGTCGACGCCGACTGCGAGTGAGGTCATGGGGAGCGGTGCCTTCCGTAGGTGACGCGGGTGTCCGGCACGGTCCCGGGATCGGGTGCGCCGCGGGGGATCAGGAGACGGTGAGGAGTTCGGTGCCGCGTTCGGTCACGAGGAGCGTGTGCTCGAACTGGGCCGTCCAGGAGCGGTCGCGCGTGGTGACGGTCCAGTCGTCGGCCCAGATGTCGGCGTCGATGCCGCCGAGGGTCAGCATCGGTTCGATCGTGAACACCATGCCCGGCTCGATCACGGTGTCGTAGCGGACGTCGTCCACGTGCGGGATGACCAGCCCGGAGTGGAAGGCCCGACCGACGCCGTGTCCGGTGTAGTCGCGGACGACCCCGTAGCCGAAGCGCTTGGCGTACGACTCGATCGCGCGGCCGATCACGTTCACCTGGCGGCCCGGGGCGACGGCGCGGATGCCGCGGTGCATCGCCTCTTCCGTGCGGGTGACGAGGTCCTGGACCTCCGGCGCGACCTGCCCGACCACGAAGGTCCGGTTGGTGTCGCCGTGCATGCCGTCCTTGTACGCGGTGATGTCGATGTTCACGATGTCGCCGTCCTGCAGCACGGTGTCGTCGGGGATGCCGTGGCAGATCACCTCGTTCAGCGACGAGCAGAGCGACTTCGGGTACCCGCGGTAGCCGAGCGTCGAGGGGTAGGCACCGTGGCCGACGATGAACTCGTGGCCGATCCGGTCGAGTTCGTCGGTCGTGACGCCCGGGCGGATCGCCGCGCCGACGGCGTCGATGGCCTGCGAGGCGATGCGGCCCGCGGTGCGGATGCGCTCGACCTCGTCCGGCGTGTAGCTGTCGCCGAGGCCGTGCTCGTGCGGTTCGACCTTGCCGACGTACTCGGGACGCTCGACGTCCCGCGGGACGGGCCGCTGCGGGGAGATGCGGCCAGCGGTCAGGTGTCCGTGTTCGTCCCGTGGCATGCGCTCCACTCTAGCGGCGTGTCGGAACCGACCGCCGCCTCCCGTGTCGGAGCCGACCGCCGCCTCCCGAACGCGGAGCCGGACGTCCGCGCGCACCCGGACCGACCCGGCCAGCACCGCCGACCCGGACCGACCCGGCCAGCACCGCCGCCCCGGGCCCGCCCGTCCGGACGACCCGGGCCGGCCCGGGTACGGTCAGCCCCATGACCGACGAGCGCATCGAATCCCAGTGGTGGTACAACGACAAGACCGGCGAGGTCGAGCAGGGCCTCAAGTCGACCAACCGTCACCACATCGGCCCCTTCGCCACGCGTGACGAGGCCGCGCACGCCCTGGACCGCATCCAGTCCAACAACGAGCGCGCCGACGCCGCGGACACGGAAGGTTGACCACTAGCCTGTGACAACGGTCGTGGACCCGACCAGCTGAACTCGGAAAGGTCGTGCATGGACAAGCAGACGGACTTCGTGCTCCGCACCATCGAGGAGCGCGGGATCAAGTTCATCCGACTCTGGTTCACCGACGTGATCGGCACCCTCAAGTCGGTCGCCATCGCGCCGGCCGAGGTGGAGGGCGCGTTCGCCGAGGGCATCGGCTTCGACGGCTCCGCGATCGAGGGCCTGACCCGCTCGTACGAGGCCGACGTGCTCGCGCACCCGGACCCCTCGACGTTCCAGATCCTGCCGTGGCGCGGGGAGATCGACCCGACCGCGCGGATGTTCTGCGACATCACGACCCCGGACGGACAGCCCGCCGTGGCCGACCCCCGCAACGTCCTGAAGCGCACGCTGGCCCGGGCGAGCGACCGCGGGTTCACGTTCTACACGCACCCCGAGATCGAGTTCTACCTGCTCAAGGACCGCGACTGGAAGGACGGCGGCCCGAAGCCCGTCGACCAGGCCGGTTACTTCGACAACGTCCCCGGCGGCAGCGCGCACGACTTCCGTCGTCGGTCGGTCCGGATGCTCGAGGACCTCGGCATCTCGGTGGAGTTCAGCCACCACGAGGCCGGCCCGGGGCAGAACGAGATCGACCTCCGCTACGCCGACGCGCTGACGATGGCGGACAACATCATGACGTTCCGCACGGTCGTCAAGGAGGTCGCGATCGAGCAGGGCGTCTACGCGACGTTCATGCCGAAGCCGCTCTCCGGCCAGCCCGGCTCCGGCATGCACACGCACGTGTCGCTCTTCGAGGGCGACCAGAACGCGTTCTACGAGCCCGGCGGCGAGTACCAGCTCTCGCCGACGGCCAAGCAGTTCATCGCCGGTGTGCTCAAGCACGCGCCGGAGATCACCGCGGTGACGAACCAGTTCGTCAACTCGTACAAGCGTCTCTGGGGTGGCGACGAGGCCCCGTCATTCGTGACCTGGGGCCACAACAACCGGTCCGCGCTCGTCCGCGTGCCGCTGTACAAGCCGAACAAGGGCCAGTCCGCCCGGATCGAGTACCGCGGCATCGACTCCGCCGCGAACCCGTACCTGGCGTACTCGCTGCTGCTCGCCGCCGGTCTCAAGGGCATCGAGGAGGGCTACGAGCTCCCCGCCGAGGCCGAGGACAACGTCTGGAGCCTGTCCGACTCGGAGCGCAAGGCACTCGGCTACAGCCAGCTGCCGGCCAGCCTCGACCACGCCCTGTCGCTGATGGAGGACTCGGAGCTCGTCGCCGAGACCCTGGGCGAGCAGGTCTTCAACTTCGTGCTCCTCAACAAGCGCCAGGAGTGGAAGCGGTACCGCGACCAGGTCACCCCCTTCGAGCTGGACACCAACCTCGGCATGCTCTGACCGTTCCGGTCCGACACCCCACGGGAGCGCACGCGCGATGACCAGCAGGACGGCGACCTCGCGTTCGCAGCTGGCGCGGCTCGGCTTCGCCGACCTGTCCGGCACGCTGGAGCGGATCGCCGCCCTGGAGGCACGCCCCGCGTCCGACCTGCACGTCCCGATCGCGGACGCCGAGTCGGTCTGGGCCGCCACTGCGGACCCGGACGGCGCGCTCCTGGCACTCGAGCGGCTGATCGAGTCGGCGCCGGAGCAGCTGCGGCCGGTCCTGGCCGACGCCGGTGCGACCGAACGGCTGATCCGGCTGCTCGGCGCCTCGATCGGGTTGGCGGAGTTCCTGCAGCGTCGCCCGGACGAGCTCGCCCTGCTGCGCGAGCCGGTGACCCCGCCGTGGTCCCAGGAGCGGTACACCGCGTCGCTCGACGAGGCCGTCGACGGTGCCTCGGGTGAGACCGCCCGTCGCCGTCTGCGGGTCCGCTACCGCCGACACCTGGCGCAGATCGCCCTGTTCGACGTCCTGCACACGTCGCCGACCGAGGCGTTCCCGGACGTCGCCGCGGGCCTCGCCGACCTCGCCGGGGCCGCGCTCGACGCGGCCGTGACGGTCGCGCGTCGTGAGCTCCCGTTCCCCGCCGCGGACGTCGCCGCCACCCCGCTCGCGGTGATCGCGATGGGCAAGGCCGGCGCGCGGGAACTCAACTACGTCAGCGACGTCGACGTGATCTTCGTGACGGAGCCCACCGAGCCCGCCGACGGGGACGACGCACCCGCGATCAGCACCGACCGTGCCGTGCTCATCGCGACCCGGTTGGCGATCGCGGCGACGCACGTGATCACGGACCTCGCCGCCGAACCCGCCCTGTGGGAGGTCGACGCGAACCTCCGCCCCGAGGGCAAGGACGGCGCGCTCGTCCGGACGCTCGAGTCGCACGTGGCGTACTACGAGCGCTGGGCGAAGGGGTGGGAGTTCCAGGCGCTGCTCAAGGCGCGGGCGATCGCCGGTTCGACGGACCTCGGGGAACGCTACGTCGCCGCGGTGGCCCCCTTCGTGTGGGACTCGTCGAAGCGCCCGGGCTTCGTGGAGTCCGTGCAGCGGATGCGGGAGCGGGTGACCGCGCACATCCCGGACGCCCAGGTCGACCGGCAGCTGAAGCTCGGTCCCGGCGGGCTGCGCGACGTCGAGTTCACCGTGCAGCTGCTGCAGCTCGTGCACGGGCGTGACGACGAGTCGGTGCGGGTCCGCTCCACGTTGGAGGCGATGGACGCGCTCGCGAGCGCCGGGTACGTCGGACGGCCGGAAGCGGCACGCTTCGGGCCCGACTACGCCCTGCTGCGGGTCCTCGAGCACCACATCCAGCTGCGGCGGCTGCAGCGCACGCACCTGATGCCGTCCGACGAGGACGAACTGCGGGTCCTGGCACGCTCGACCCGCCTGGCGTCCTCGGCGTCGGCGCTGCAGGACCGGTGGCGTTCGGTGAAGCTCGAGGTCCGGGGCCTGCACGAGCGGCTCTTCTACCGGCCGATGCTCGCGGCGGTGGCCTCGACCGAGGGCGAGATCGTCCTGACGAGCAACCAGGTCCGCGACCGGCTCACCGCCATCGGGTTCGCCGACCCGGACGGCGCCGTCACCCACATCCGGGCGTTGACGCAGGGCACCACCCGGCGTGCGGCGATCCAGCGGAACCTGCTGCCGGTGCTGCTGCGGTGGATGGCGGAGGGGCCCGCTCCGGACCGGGCCCTGCTGGCCTTCCGGCGGCTCAGCGACGTGCTGGGGGAGTCGAGCTGGTTCCTCCGGATGCTCCGCGACTCCTCGGGTGCCGCCCACAGCCTGACGACCGTCCTGAGCGAGTCGGCGTTCCTGTCCGGGCTGCTCGAACGCTTCCCGGAGGCCGTGGCCTGGCTCGACGAGCCGGAGACGCTCCTCAGGCCCCGACCGCTGCCGGCACTGCTGGCCGAGACCGGTGCGACGACCGCGCGGCACGGGGACGCCGTGGACACCGCGGCCTCGCTCCTCCGCGGGGTCCGGCGGCGGGAGACGCTCCGGCTCGGCATGGCCGCCGTGCTCGGCCACCTGGACGTCGACGGCCTCGGTCCGGCGCTCACCGACGTCACCGAGGCGACCCTGAGCGGCGCGCTCGACCTGGCCCGGCGGGACGCGCCGGAGGGCCTGGAGTTCGGCGTCGTCGCGATGGGACGGTACGGCGGGCGTGAGCTCGGGTTCGGTTCGGACGCGGACGTCCTGTTCGTCTACCGGTCCTCGACGGTGCCGAACGACGTCGCGTCCCGGGCGTCACAGGTCGTCGTGCGCGAGCTGAACCGGCTGACCGAGGACGCCATGTACCCGTTCGACCTCGACATCGACCTGCGTCCCGAGGGCAAGAACGGCCCGGTGGTGCGCTCGTTCGACTCGTACGCGGCGTACTACGCCCGCTGGTCGCTCACGTGGGAGGCCCAGGCGCTCCTCCGTGCCCGCGGTGCCGTGGGGGACGAGCAGCTGCTCCGCGACTTCGAACACCTGGCCGACCGCACCCGGTACCCCGCCGCGATCGAGGACCGGGAGGTGCGCGAGGTCCGGCGCATCAAGGCCCGGGTGGAGTCCGAACGGCTGCCCCGCGGCGCCGATCCCGCCCGCCACCTGAAGCTCGGACGCGGCTCGTTGAGCGACGTGGAGTGGTTCGTGCAGCTCCTGCAGCTCCAGCACGGCCGGGCACAGCCGGCGCTCCGGACGACCTCGACGCTCGAGGCGCTGCAGGCCGCGACGGACGCCGGCTGGGTCGCCCCGGAGGACGCCGAACGCCTGGCGGCCGCGTGGCGGTTCGCGTCCCGGACCCGCAGCGCGCTGGTGCTCTGGTCGGGCCGGACGACGGACGTGCTGCCGGTCGAACGGACGCAGCTCGAGGGCATCGCCCGGCTGCTCGAGTACCCGCCGGGGTCGGCGTCGCAGCTCGAGGAGGACTACCTCGCGGTGACACGCCGTGCCCGCCAGGTGTTCGAACGCGAGTTCTACGGCGCCTGAGCGTCGGTCCGAGCGGATCCGCTGGACGTGCGACACGCCCGAGGCAGCGCGTTCCGCACCAAGGTGAAGAGTCGTCGAAGACATTTTCCGCCGCCGTCGAGCCGTACCCCGTTGCCGCCAGGCCCGTACCCCGGTCGATTCCGACGCGGAACCGTTGCCAGGCTGTGACCAGCCTTTCGGAACACGTCCCGGGTGCCGCTCGCGCGCATGCTCATCACCGAACGGAACTGCCTGCTGACCGGGGATTACCGGCGGACCGGTGACGGGCCTCCCGGTCGGTGGCGGGGTCTGATCGACCGCTGCTCGCCGTGGGACCGGTCCACGGAACTGCTGTCAGCACCAGTGAGGACACGGGGATGTCCGACATCCGGCGGACCGATCTGTACCCCGCTCGGTGTGCCGACCACCCCCACACGAGGGACACGTTGCAGTGCCTGCCTGCGATCTGCCTGAATGAAGGCACCCGAACCGACCCCGATTTCCCGATGGCGCGGAATCTCCCCGAACGTTGAAGCAGGGATCGATGTTCACCTTCATCCTCCAGATCCGCCAGATGGTCGACGGCCACCCCGAGTTCTACCTGTTCACCGTGTACTCACTGGTGATCTGGTTGCTCTGGCTGCTCAAGGTCGTCCTCTCCGCCCGGTACCGCCCCTTCACCGGCACGTACACCGGGACGACGAGTGTCGTCGTGCCCGTCGTGGACGAGCCGCTCGACCTGTTCCGTGACGTGATCGGCCGCATGGTCGAGCAGCGTCCGGGCGAGATCATCGTCGTCATCAACGGCGCCCGGAACGAGGCGCTCGAGGCGGTCTGCGACGAGTTCGCCCCCCTCGTCCGCTGGACCCACACGCCGATCCCCGGCAAGCGCAACGCCGTCAAGGTCGGCACCGAGATGTCGAACGGCGACATCACCGTGCTCGTCGACTCCGACACCGTCTGGACGCCCGGCGCGCTCGAGGAGCTGCTCCGCCCGTTCGCCGACGAGTCCGTCGGCGGTGTCACCACCCGGCAGCGCATCCTCGAGCCCGAGCGCTCCTGGATCACCCGCTGGGCGGACTGGCTGGAGAACTCCCGCGCGCTGTACTCGATGCCCGCGCAGAGCGTCCTCGGCCAGATCGGCTGCCTGCCCGGGCGCACGATCGCGTTCCGCCGGAACATCCTCATGCGCGTCATGGACAAGTTCATGCACGAGAAGTTCATGGGCGTCTTCCTCGAGGTGTCCGACGACCGGACCCTGACGAACCTGACGCTCAAGGAGGGCTACCGGACCGTCTACCAGTACACGTCGCTCGTGTACACGGACGCTCCGCTGCAGGTGAAGAAGCTGTTCAAGCAGCAGCTCCGCTGGGCCCGCGGCTCGCAGTACAACACGCTGCGGATGCTGCCCTGGATGCTCGGCCACGCGCCGATCCTGGCGATGTTCTTCGTGACCGACATCATCCTGCCGTTCATGCTCTTCGGCGTGATCGCGGGCTGGATCTACCGGGCGCTCACCGGGCAGGGGCAGAACCTCTACCAGGGGATCCTGCACCAGTACGGCTTCTCCACCGGCTTCGTCTACGTGGCCGGACTCATGGTGGTCTCCAGCGTGCTGAGCATGGCGATCCGTCAGATGCGGCACCTGGCCGAGAAGCCCTCCGACTTCTTCCGGCTGCCGATGTTCATCATCGTGTCGACGTTCTTCCTCATGCCGATCCGGCTCATCGGCTTCTTCCGCCTGGCCCACGCCAGCGGCTGGGGGACCCGGGCCGGCGCGTACGCCGGTGGACCGATGGAGGAGGACCCGGCGCAGCCGCAGCTCACCGGCGCGACCGTGCCGATGAGCCCGGTGGACCGTGCACTGACGTCCCCGACCGGCCGACCGGCCGACCAGGCCGACGTCGACCGCGCGTTCGACGAACTGTTCGGACCGGACGCGACCACGGCCTCCACCTCGACCGTGCTCGCCACCCGCCGTGATGTCGCCACCGCGACCGACCGTGCCCCGCAGCGTGCGGCGAAGCCCGCACGCCGCCGACTCAACCCGTACGCAGCGATCCCCTACCTCATCGGGATCGCGGTCTTCGCTCTGGAGGCGTTCCTCATTGTCTGATCTCGACCGCCCCTCGTCCGCCTGGTGGGCACCCTCCACCAAGCACGCCAAGCGCACCGCGCTCGGCATGGCGGCCATCGTCGCCGTCCTCGCCCTCATCACCTGGTCCATCTGGATCTCGCCCTCCGGACCGGTCTCCACCGCGGTCAACCGGGCGCTCGGCGTCCCGACCAAGCAGGAGCCGTCGGCCGACGTCGACGCCATGCAGGCGAAGCTCGCGGCCGCGCAGCAGCGGATCTGGAAGCTCGAGGGGAAGCTGCAGAGCACCACGGCGCAGTCCGGCTCACGCGGTGACCAGGTCACCCAGCTCAAGGCGCAGATCGCGGACCTGCGGTCGCAGCTCGGGCACGCCCGCTCCGCAGCGTCGGCGCACGGCTCCGGCCACGGGGCCGGGTCCGGTTCGGGAGGCTCGTCCTCCTCCGGCACGACGGTCACGGCGGGCAAGGCGGCCGGCTCCACCTCCGGCGGCTCCGGTCAGGGCGGTGGCCCGACCGTCGCGCCCGGCAACGGTGGTCCCTCGACCGACCCGGACCCCGGCACCCCGGTCGACGTCCCGACCAAGGCCGAGGTCCTCGCCCAGCAGTCCCGCTGGTACGGCCTGTACACCGCGCAGTCGCCCTTCAACTGGGCCGAGTACGACGAGGTGTCACGGCAGGTCGGCAAGGCGACGAACATGGTCGGCTACTTCCAGGGATTCGACCAGGACTTCAACGTCGGCGCCGTGCAGCGGTCGTGGAACAACGGTCGCATCCCGATGCTCACGTGGGAGACCCGGCCGGCCACGACCGGCAACGACCAGCCGTTCGTCGCCGGGTACTCGAACGCCGACATCACCGGTGGCGCGTTCGACGACTACCTGACGAAGTACGCCGACGCCCTCAAGGCGAACGGGCAGCCCGTCGTGATCCGTCTCGACCACGAGATGAACGGCAGTTGGTACAACTGGTCCGACGGCACCGACCAGAAGAACGCACCGGGCTCGTACGTGGCGATGTGGAAGCACGTGCACGACGTGTTCCAGCGCGAGGGTGCGAACGACTACGTCATCTGGAACTGGTCGCCGACCCGCATCGACGCCCTGGGGAACGCGAAGTACCAGACCGTCGACTACATGCGGGCGTACTACCCGGGCGCGGACTACGTCGACTGGGTCGGCATGAGCGGGTACTACCGCAAGGCCGAGGAGACCCCGACCTTCGCCACCACCTTCGGTCGCACGCTCGAGCAGATCCGGCAGGTCGCACCCGGCAAGCACATCCTGCTCAGCGAGATCGGCGCGACCGAGACCGGTGCCGCCGTGTCGAACGGGCAGAAGTCGCAGTGGATCGACTCGCTGTTCGACGCCCTCGCCGACCCCGCCAACTCGGACGTCATCGGGTTCGCGTACTTCAGCGAGACCGCCACCACGGTCGTCGACGGTGCCCGCACCACGAACGACTGGCGACTCAACTCCCGTGCCGACAGCCTGGCGGCGTTCGCTGCCGGCATCGCCCGCACCGACACCGACTACGACCTGCAGGAGGTCAAGAAGTGACCGCATCGAAGAAGTCCGCCGACACCCGACCCGCACCCGTCATCAGCGTCATCGGCACCGGGTACCTCGGTGCCACGCACGCGGCCGCCATGGCCGAGATGGGCTTCGAGACCATCGGCGTGGACGTCGACCCCGCGAAGCTCGCTGCGCTGTCCGCCGGCGAGGTCCCGTTCTTCGAGCCCGGCCTGCCCGAGCTCATCACGAAGCACGTGGCCAGCGGCGCGCTCCGCTTCACCTCGGACATCGCGTCCGCCGTCGCTGCTGCCGACGTCCACTTCGTGTGCGTCGGCACACCCCAGAAGGCCGGCTCGCACGCCGCGAACCTCGCGTACGTCGAGAGCGCCACCCGCGGTGTCGCCGAGAACCTCACCCACCCGGGCCTCATCGTCGGCAAGTCGACCGTACCCGTCGGCACCGCGGCCCGGCTCCGCGGCATCGTCAGCGAGTTCACGCCCGCCGGCATCGACGCGGAGCTGATCTGGAACCCGGAGTTCCTCCGCGAGGGCAAGGCCGTCGAGGACACCCTGCACCCGGACCGTCTGGTCTGGGGTGGTGCGTCCGAGGCCGCCGACGCCGTGATCCGGGAGGTCTACGCCGCACCCATCAGCGAGGGCACCCCGGTCATCACGACGGACCTCGCCACCGCCGAGCTCGTCAAGGTCAGCGCGAACGCGTTCCTCGCCACGAAGATCTCGTTCATCAACGCGATCTCCGAGATGTGTGCGATCGCCGGTGCGGACGTGACGACGCTCGCCGACGCCCTGGGCCACGACGCCCGCATCGGCCGGAAGTTCCTGAACGCCGGGCTCGGCTTCGGCGGGGGCTGCCTGCCGAAGGACATCCGTGCGCTGATGCACCGCGCGAACGAGATCGGTGCCGGCCGGGTGGTCGGGCTCATGCAGCAGGTCGACGAGATCAACATGGGCCAGCGCCAGCGGGTCATCGACATGGCGATCGAGTCCGCCGGGGGATCGGTCCTCAACCGCCGCATCGCCGTCGTCGGGGCGGCGTTCAAGCCCCTCACCGACGACGTCCGCGACTCGCCCGCGCTCAACGTCGCCGCCGCACTGCACCTCCGCGGTGCCCAGGTCACGCTCTGGGACCCGGAGGCGATGGAGACCGCCCGCCGCTCGTTCCCGACCCTCACGTACGCCGCGTCGATGACCGAGGCGATCGAGGGCGCCGACCTCGTCCTCGTCCTCACCGAGTGGCACGACGTCGTCGAGGCCGATCCGGTCGCCCTCGGCGCCGTCGTCGGCCAGCGTGTCGTCATCGACGCGCGCAACTGCCTGCCGATCGGGCGCTGGGTCGCGGCGGGCTGGACGGTCCGTTCCCTGGGCCGGCCGACCCCGGTCACGGGCGCTCCCGTGAGCGTCGCCGCCGGCACGCTCGACGCCCTGGCCACCATCCGCTGACGCGCGCCGCGCGCCGCGCGCCGCGCGCCGCGCGCGGCCACGCCGCGCGCGGCCGCGCCGCCCGTGGCCGAGCCTCGGCCTGGCGGACACGCTGCGCCGTTCGTGTGCCGCAGGATGTCCGCGCAGCCGAGGCTCGCCGCCGCAGTGGCGGTGACGGCCGGGAGGCCCGGTGCCGGTCCGACGGGCTGGCACCGGGCCTCCCGGCCGTCGCCGTGCGTCCGCCGGCCCGCCGTGCGTGCGCCGAGCCTCGGCCTGGCGGACACGCTGCGCCGTCCGCTTGCCGCAGGGTGTCCGCCCAGCCGAGGCTCGGCCGCGCCGGCCGGCCGCCGGCCGCGGGCACGCGGAAGGGCCCCGCACCTGACGGTGCGGGGCCCTTCGCGGTGGTGCGTGGAGCGTCAGACGCCGAAGTACAGCTCGTACTCGAACGGGTGCGGGCGCTGCGCCATCGGGAGGATCTCCTTCTCGCGCTTGTAGTCGATCCAGGTCTGGATCAGGTCCTCGGTGAAGACGTTGCCCTTGAGGAGGAACTCGTGGTCCGCCTCGAGTGCGTCCAGCGCAGCACCGAGCGAGGCCGGCACCTGCGGGATGTTCTTCGCCTCCTCCGGGGGGAGCTCGTAGAGGTCCTTGTCGACCGGCTCGTGCGGCTCGATGCGGTTCTGGATGCCGTCGAGGCCCGCCATCAGCTGGACGGCGAACGCCAGGTACGGGTTGCCGGAGGCGTCGGGCGCGCGGAACTCGATGCGCTTGGCCTTCGGGTTCGTGCCGGTGATCGGGATGCGGATCGAAGCCGACCGGTTGCCCGCCGAGTAGACCAGGTTGACGGGTGCTTCGAAGCCCGGGATCAGACGGTGGTACGAGTTGATCGTCGGGTTGGTGAAGGCCAGGACCGCCGGGGCGTGCTTGAGCAGGCCACCGATGTACCAGCGGGCCAGGTCGGACAGGCCGCCGTAGCCGTTCTCGTCGTAGAACAGCGGGCTGCCGTCGGACCACAGCGACTGGTGGGTGTGCATGCCCGAGCCGTTGTCACCGAAGAGCGGCTTCGGCATGAAGGTCGCGACCTTGCCCCACTGCTCGGCCGTGTTCTTCACGATGTACTTGAACTTCAGGATGTCGTCCGCCGCGTGGACCAGCGTGTCGAACTTGTAGTTGATCTCCTGCTGGCCGCCGGTGCCCACCTCGTGGTGCGCACGCTCGAGCTCGAGGCCCGCGTCGATCAGCTTGAGGGAGATGTCGTCGCGGAGGTCGGCGGTCTTGTCGACCGGCGACACCGGGAAGTAGCCACCCTTGTACGGCGTCTTGTTGGCGAGGTTGCCGCCCTCTTCTTCGCGTCCGGAGTTCCAGGCGCCCTCTTCGGAGTCGACCGAGAAGAACGACTCGTTCTGCGTCACCGAGTAGCGGACGTCGTCGAAGATGTAGAACTCGGCCTCGGGGGCGAAGAACGCCGTGTCCGCGATGCCGGTGGAGGCGAGGTACTTCTCGGCCTTCTTGGCGACCTGACGCGGGTCACGGCCGTAGATCTCGCCGTTGCGCGGGTTGTAGATGTCGAACACCATGATCAGCGTGCGCTCCGCACGGAACGGGTCCACGTAGGCCGTCGTCACGTCGGGGATGAGCTGCATGTCCGACTCGTGGATCGACGCGAAGCCGCGGATCGAGGAGCCGTCGAAGAGCTGACCGACGGCGAAGAAGTCCTCGTCGACCGTTGATGCGGGGATGTTGAAGTGCTGCTGGACCCCGGGGAGGTCCGTGAACCGGATGTCGAGGAACTTGACGTCCGTGTCCTTGATGAAGGCAAGCACCTCGGAGGAATCGCTGAACATACGAGTCGGTCTCCTGTGGGGTTGGGTGGTGTCGAGGGAACCAGGAGGCACCCTCCGACGAGGGTATTGACACGGAGTTTCCCGGACGTGACTGGTTTGTTTCCAGCGTGTTACGTGCCGGGGGAGCGCCTACGCTGGGGACATGGCCCGCTCCACTCTGCCCTCCTCGCCCGCTGCCGGTTCCGGGCGCACCGAGTGGCCGGGCAAGGTCCTCGGGCTGCCGGAGTCCGGACCCCGCAGCATGGGCTCCTTCGGACGCCGGTTCCTGGGCCTCGTCATCGACTGGGCACTGGCATCGCTGCTGTCCCTGGCGTTCGGGACCTACGGTGCGGCGGGCAACTTCGTGACGCTCGGGATCTTCGCCGTACTGCAGATCGTGTTCATCGCACTGCTGTCCGGGTCCTTCGGGCACGTCTGCGTCGGACTCCGGGTGGTGCCGGTTCGCGGCGGCTACGTCGGGGTGTGGCGGCCGGTCGTCCGCACGGTCCTGCTCTGCATCGTCGTCCCCGTGCTCATCCACGCGAAGGACGGGCGGCCGCTGCACGACGCGGTCGCCGGGACGGTGCTCGTCCGGCGCTGAAGCCTGGTCGGTACCGAGGCCTGACCGGCCCCGTGCCCTCGTCGGCCCGGTCGGCCCGCGTGCAGCCGCCGAGGTCGTACGACGTGCCGCGACCCCTCCGCCGAGGTCGCACGACCTGCCGCTCCGGTTCTCGGCTGGCGGCATCTCCTGCGACTTCGAGTGCCACCGCCACATCCGCCCCGGCACAGCGCTGCCGCCCGCCCCGCACAGCACGACGCCCCCGACCCGCAAGGGGCCGAGGGCGCCGCGTCAGCGAGTGCGCAGTGTCAGCGCGGGCGACCGGCACGGACCCGCGTCGGGTCGATGCCCTTCGGGATCGCCGCAGCCGGACCGTGGGTGAGGGAGTCGAGACGGTTCGAGACCGCCAGGACCTCGGTGCGGTTCAGCGCCTTCTTGTACTTGTTCATCGCACGCGGCAGCTTGTGGAGCGTGACCTGGCCGTCCGCGTCCCCGACGTTGACGACGTGGATCGGGACGTTCGGCACGATACGTGCGACCTTGCGACGCTCTTCCTCGACCTGACGGGTGAGGTTCGTGACCGGGCCCTCGGTGATCAGGACGACGCCCGGGTTCCCGACGGC
Organism: Curtobacterium herbarum; assembly: GCF_016907335.1. Taxonomy (NCBI): domain Bacteria; kingdom Bacillati; phylum Actinomycetota; class Actinomycetes; order Micrococcales; family Microbacteriaceae; genus Curtobacterium; species Curtobacterium herbarum. Next base: position 1,953,112 of record NZ_JAFBBT010000001.1, on the reverse strand, counting down.
ACGGTAGACGGCCGCCTGCGACCGACCGTGGACGGCGACGGGCATCTCGCTGGAGCGCCACTGCCGACGCAGTGAGTTCGACAGGACGGCACCGACGGCGCCGGGCTGGCCTTCGATCTGCGAGTACGCGGCACGCTCGGCGAGACGGCTGAGCACGATCAGGAAGAGCAGCACACCGAGCATCACGCCGGCGATGATCCAGAGCGTGATCGCGAGCCAGTTCTGACCCGGGATGAGCAGCGCCGCGAGGACGCCGACCACGACCGGCCCGAGGAACGCGAGGGCGAACCACCAGACGGAACTGGGGTCGGCCCGACGGGTCATGGTGAAGACCTGGTACATCTGCTTGAGACGACCGGGCTCCTTCGCCGGGGTTCTGGAGGAACTGCTGCGTGCCATGCCGACAAGGATACGGCCTGGCACGCCGTTCGGGGACCGCTCGTCGCCAGGCTGTGGGCGAACAGGAGTTCTCCACAGATCGCCGTTCCGGCCGGGAGGCCCGCCCTCCGCCCGCCACGCTGGTCACCATGGAACCTTGGGAACAGATCGACCTCTGCTGGCGAGCACCGGAGCCCGCCGACGCCTTCGCCACGTGGCTCGCCGACCGGAGCACCGTGACGCACGACCACCTGGTCGGGGTCGCCGAGGTCGGGCGCGACGAGACCGGTGCCCTCGTCGCCCGGGCGTCGGCACCGGCAGGGCTGCCGCTGCCCGCGGCGCTGGACCGCATCGGAGCGCCGACGGTGGGCGTCGCCGTCACACTGACGCTCCCGCTGCTCGAGCTCGCACGGCTCGCCGATGCGGGCGCTGTCCTGCTCGGTCGTGCCGGGGTGGACGACGTCCTGGTGGACGACGCCGGGGCCGTCGTCCTGGTCGACCGTCCACCCGGCACCACCGATCGGATCGGTCCGGGCCTGGTGCCGGGGACCGAGGCGCTGGTCCTCGCCGTCCGGGCTGTCTGGGACCGGGTGGATCCCCGCGAGACCTGCCGGAACGCCATCGACCAGGCGTGCACGGATGCCCGTCGGGACGGCGGAGCGGCACTGCTGGCGCTCGAGCGTCGGATCCGTGCGGCTGCGCCGCCGCGGCCGGTGCGGTGGGACCCACCGCCCATGACGTTCACGTTCGCCCTGGACGCCGGTGGTGGCACGTCCTCGGGCGGTGGCCCGCCTCCACGGAGCGCGGCGCCGGGTGCGTCGGACTCGGCGCTCGGACGCCTCCTCGAGGCAGGCCGTGAACTCCTGCGCTCGGGCCTGCTGATCGGGTCGCACCGGATCGGCGTGCGCGGCCTGGTCACCGGACTCGTCGTCGTCATCGGGGTCGTCGTCGCCGGCTCGTGGGGCGCGGGGTGACCGCCGCCTGCGGGAACGACGGCGGCCCCGCCTCCCACCGGGGGAGACGGGGCCGCCGTCGGACTGGTCAGCTCCCGGATGACCAGGAGCCGCGGGCTCAGTAGCCCAGGTTGGGGGCGAAGTTGCCCTCTTCCAGACGGTTCTTCACGGCCACCAGGTACCGGGACGCGTCCGCGCCGTCGATGATGCGGTGGTCGTAGGACAGCGCCAGGTAGACGAACGAGCGGATCGCGATCGCTTCCTGTCCGTCGACCTTCACGACCGCCGGGCGCTTCGTCACGATGCCCGTGCCGAGGATCGCCGACTGCGGCAGGAAGACCACCGGGGTGTCGAACAGCGCGCCGCGCGAACCGGTGTTGGTCAGCGTGAACGTGCCACCGGCGAGCTCGTCGGGCTTGAGCTGGTTGTTGCGGGTGCGCTCGGCCAGGTCGGCGATCGACTTCGAGAACTGGGCGAGGTCGAGTGACGCCGCGTCCTTGATCACCGGGGTGAGCAGGCCGCGCTCGGTGTCCACCGCGATGGAGACGTTCTCGGACTCCGGGTAGACGATCTCGTCGCCGTCCACGGTCGAGTTGATCTTCGGGTGTGCCTTGAGCGCCTCGGACGCCGCCAGGGCGAAGAACGGCATGAAGGAGAGCTTCGAGCCGGTCTTCTCGAGGAACTCGGCCTTGTGGGCGTCGCGGAACTGCGCGACCTTGGTCACGTCGACCTCGACCACGCTGGTGAGCTGTGCCGTCGAGGTCATCGACTGCACCGCACGCTCGGCGACGACCTTGCGCAGGCGCGTCATCTTCTCGCGGGTCCCGCGGAGCGGCGAGACCTCGGCGACGAACGGGCCGGACGGTGCCGGAGCCGACGAGCCGGACGCGGGTGCGGCGGGGGTGGCTGCAGCAGCGGAGGCCGCGGCGAGCACGTCCTCCTTGCGGATGCGTCCACCGACGCCGGTGCCGGTGACGGTCGACAGGTCGACACCCTGCTCGTTCGCCATCTTGCGCACGAGCGGCGTGACGTACCCGGAGGCCGCACCGTTGGCGGTGGGGTTCGGGACCTCGGCCGACGGCGTCGACGAGGGGGCTGCGGCGGCGGGGGCAGCGGCCGGAGCCGGTGCGGCCTTGGCCGGGGCGGGGACGGCTGCCGGCGGGGCCGCGGCGGGCGGCGGGACCGGCGCTGCCTGCGGCACCGGCGACGCGGCGGGCGGTGCCGACGGTGCCTGGGGTGCTGCCGGCTGGGTCTGGCCAGCAGGGGTCGGCTCGGGCTCGGTGGGCTCCGGGGCCTTCGCCTCGGTGTCCTGCTCCGTGCTCGGCGCCGTCTCCGGCTCGGTGTCCTCGGCGACTGCCTCGGTCGACTCGGACCCACCCTGGTCGGACGAGTCACTGCCGCCGGAGCCGTCACCGATCTTGACCAGGGCGGTGCCGACCTCGACGGTCTCGTCCTCCTGGACGAGGATCTCCTCGATGACGCCGGCGACCGGCGACGGGATCTCGGTGTCGACCTTGTCGGTGGAGACCTCGAGCAGCGGCTCGTCGACCTCGATCCGGTCACCGACGTTCTTCAGCCATCGGGTGACCGTACCCTCGGTGACGCTCTCTCCGAGCGCCGGGAGGTTGACGGATTCGCTCATCGGGTGGACTCCTTCTCGCAGGCGTGGTTCTGGGTTGTGGTGTTCGTGGTGCGCACGACGGTGCCGCTCACAGCGCGTGGAGCGGCTTGCCCGCGAGGTGCAGGAGCGCTTCGCCGAGCGCTTCGCTCTGCGTCGGGTGGGCGTGCACGAGCGGCGCGACGTCCTCGGGGTGGGCTTCCCAGTTCACGGCGAGCTGGGCCTCGGCGATGAGCTCGCCGACGCGGGCGCCGATCATGCTGATGCCGACGACGGGGCCGTCGATGACGCGCACGACCTTGACCGCACCGGACGTGCCGATGATGTGGCTCTTGCCGTTGCCGGCCAGGTTGTACTCGTACGAGTCGATCTTGTCGGCGCCGTACTGCTCTTCGGCCTTCGACTGCGACAGGCCGACGGAGGCGACCTCGGGGTCGGAGTACGTGACCTTCGGGATGTTCGTGTCCGAGATGACGACCGGGTTGAGGCCGGCGATCTCCTCGGCGACGAACATGCCCTGCTGGAAGCCGCGGTGGGCGAGCTGCAGGCCCGGGACGATGTCGCCGACGGCGTACACGTTCGGCAGGTTGGTGGCGAGGCGCTCGTTCGTCGTGACGAACCCGCGGTCCATGGCGACACCGACCTCTTCGTAGCCGACGTTCTGCGTCAGCGGGCCACGACCGACGGCGACCAGGAGGACGTCGCCGTCGTAGGTCTTGCCGTTCTCGAGCGTCACGACGACGCCGTTCTCGTGCTGCTCGACGCCCTGGAACCGGACGCCCAGCGAGAACTCGATGCCGCGCTTGCGGAACGCGCGCTCGAGCTGCTTGGACATCGACTCGTCCTCGGCCGGGATCAGGTGCGGCAGGCCCTCGACGATCGTGACCTCGGCCCCGAACGACTTCCAGACGCTGGCGAACTCGACGCCGATGACGCCACCGCCGAGGATGACGACCTTGTTCGGGACGTAGTCCATGCGGAGGGCGGTCTCGGAGGTGATGACCCGGCCGCCGATCTCGAGACCGGGCAGCGACTTCGAGTAGGAGCCGGTGGCCAGGACGACGTTGCGACCGGTGACGGTCTGGTCGCCGACCTGCACGGTGTTCTGCGAGGTCAGACGACCCCAGCCCTCGACGACGGTGATGCCGCGGGCCTTGATGAGACCCTGCAGGCCCTTGTACTTCGAGTTGATGACGCCCTGCTGGTACTCGATGACCTTGGGCACGTCCACGCCGGCGAACTCGGCGATGACGCCGTACTTCTCCGCGTCGCGGGCGCCGTCGGCGATCTCGGCCGAGTGCAGCAGCGCCTTCGTCGGGATGCAGCCGCGGTGCAGGCAGGTCCCTCCGAGCTTGTCGCCCTCGATGAGCGCGACGCTCATCCCGAGTTCGGCGGCTCGGAGCGCTGCGGCGTAGCCGCCGCTGCCGCCACCGAGGACCACGACGTCGTAAGTCTGTTCCGTCACCTGGTGCAACTCCCTCGTGCGTGTCGGGGGCGGCTTCTCGTCTCATGGACACCGTCCCGGTGGACACCGCGCGGCGGCGTCCGGCGGTCGGACCGTCTGTACCGGTCCCGTCCCGTCAGTTCCGGCGGGGGAGCGCGCGCGGACGCGGCGGCCCCGCCGGAACCAAACCTACTACTTGGACTGCAGGTCTTCTGCGAGTGCGACCAGGGTGCGGACCATCACGGCGGTCGCGCCCTTGCCGAGCCAGCCGTAGCCGGCCCCGCGGTTCTCGGACGGGCCGGCGATGTCGAGGTGTGCCCACGGGATCGTGGTGCCCTCGGCGGTCTCCCCGACGAAGCGCTCGAGGAACTTCGCGGCGAGCAGCATGCCGCCCGCGGTCTGCCCGACGGTGGCGTTGACCATGTCGGCGACGTCGCTGCTGAGACGGCCGTCGAGCTCTTCCGGCAGCGGCATCGGCCAGATCGGCTCCGCGACGGTCTCGGCGAGGGCACGCACTTGTGCGACGAGGTCGTCGCTGCCCATCAGGCCGGTGGTGCGGTCACCCAGGGCGACCATCTGGGCGCCGGTCAGGGTGGCGATGTCGACGATCGCGTCGGGCTGCTCGAGCGACGCCGCGGCCATGCCGTCACCGAGGACGAGTCGGCCCTCGGCGTCGGTGTTCGTGACCTCGACGGTCTTGCCGTTCTTCAGCGTCAGGACGTCACCCGGACGGATGGCGGACCCGGACGGCATGTTCTCGGCCAGGCAGAGCCAGGCGGTGACCTTCGTGTCGAGGCCCAGGCGTGCGGCTGCGACGGTCGCCGCGAGCACGGTGGCGGCTCCGGTCATGTCGGTCTTCATGCCGAGCATCGACGCCGCCGGCTTGAGCGAGAGCCCGCCGGAGTCGAACGTGATGCCCTTGCCGACGAGGGCGAGGTGCTTCGTCGCGCCGGCCGGTTCGTAGCGGACGACGACGAGCCGGGGCGGCCGGACCGAGCCCTGGCCGACGCCGGCGATGCCGCCGAAGCCCTGCTCGGCGAGTTCGGTCTCGTCGAGGACCTCGACGGTGAGGGGCAGCCCCTCGGCCTGGGCGCGGGCGACGTCGGCGACGTCGGACGGACCCAGGTCCCCGGCGGCGGTGTTGACGAGGTCGCGGACCAGCGCGGCCGCGTCCGCGACGATCGCCGGGCGGACGGTGGCGTCGGCGTTGACCGAGGCCGGTGCGACGACCGTGATGCGCTGGTCGCCCCGGGTCGGGCCGGTCGTGCCGGCGCCCTTGTGGCGGGTGAACGAGTAGGCGCCGAGCGCGGCGCCCTCGAGTGCCGCGGCGACGGTCGCGTCGTCCTCGGTGGGCAGGGCCAGGGCGATGGCGGCGACGTGCGGCAGCTGACGGACCGCGCTGCCGGCAGCGGTGCGGACGGCGGCCGGGCCGGTGGCGCTGCCGAGCCCGACGAGGGCGATGCCCGCGGCGGCGACGCCGACGGCCGATCCGCCGGGGATCCGGACGAGCTGGTCCTTCGCGCCGGTCGCGCCGACGGCGGCGAGGTCGAGGTCGGCGAGCCCGTCGACGGGGCCGGCCGCGGACGGCACGAGGGTGGCCGGCGCGCCGTCGGCGCCCGGGCGGACGCCCAGGACGAGGACGTCGGCGTCGACGGAGGAAGGGGACGAAGAAGTGGTGGAGAGCGTCGGTCGGACCATGCGTCCAGCCTACTGACGGCGGACCGACGGGCGGTGGACGGGCCTCCCGTCGGACGCCGGCCGGGAGGCTCCGCACCTGTTCGCTGTCGGCGTCGCGACCCAGCCGGGTCGCGTCGGTGCCCCCGCCTAGCATTGGCGTGATGAACCACCCCGAGGACCTCTACCTGCTCGACGACTCCGCCCCGACGGTGCCCGCCGGGCTGCACCTCGTCGCTGCCCTGACGGGTTTCGCGGACGCGGGCTCGGCGGTGGCGCAGATCACGGCGTCGATCACCGGCTCGCTCGAGTCGCAGCTCGTGGCCGAGTTCGACCCGGACGTGCTGCTCGACTGGCGTGCCCGTCGCCCGGTCATCACGTTCGAGCACGACCACATCACGGCCGTCGAACCGCCCCGGCTGACGCTGCACCTGGTGCGCGACGAGCTCGGGCAGCCGTTCCTGTTCCTCTCCGGCTACGAGCCCGACTTCCAGTGGAACCGGTTCGTCCAGGCCGTCATCGACCTGGCCGAGGACCTGCAGGTCGTCGACACGACGTGGGTGCAGGCGATCCCGATGCCGGTGCCGCACACTCGGTCGATCGGCGTCACGGTCTCCGGCACGCGTGCGGACCTGGTCGAGTCGATGAGCGTCTGGAAGCCCGAGACCCAGGCCCCCGCGAACGTCCTGCACCTGGTCGAGCACCGTCTGTCCGAGCTCGGACAGCAGGTCATCGGCCTGGTGCTGCTCGTGCCGCACTACCTGTCGGACACCGAGTTCCCGGACGCCGCCGTCGCTGCCCTCTCCGGCATCTCGGCGGCCACCGGTCTCATCTTCCCGACGGACGCGCTCCGCGAAGAGGGGCGTGAGTTCCTCGCCCGCGTCGACGAGCAGGTGGCCGGCAACGCGGAGCTGCAGCGCCTGGTCGGCACGCTCGAGCAGCGCCACGACACGTACATGGAGGGCAACCCGGTCGCCTCGCCGCTCACCGGGGCCGACGGGCAGGTCCCGACGGCGGACTCGATCGCCGCCGAGCTCGAGCGGTTCCTGGCGGACCGCCGCAGCGCAGCCGACGAGGACTGACAGCCGCCTGCTCTGCCCCTCGGCTGCTCGGTAGCCTGGTCCGGTGAACTCCCGCCGTGCCTTCGTCGTCTGGGGCGTCGCCGTCCTGGCCTACGTCCTGGCGGTCGTGCAGCGGTCGTCCCTCGGGGTCTCCGGGGTCGACGCGCAGGACCGCTTCGCCGTCTCCGCCGCCGTCCTGTCCACGCTCGCGGTGGTGCAGATCGCGGTGTACGCGGGGCTGCAGATCCCGGTGGGCATCGCCCTCGACCGGGTCGGACCGCGGCGCCTGGTGCTGCTCGGTGCGCTGCTGCTGACGCTCGGTCAGGCCGTCGTCGCGCTGTCCCCGACGATCGGACCGGCGATCGTCGGACGGGTGTTGGTCGGTGCCGGCGACGCGATGACGTTCATCTCGGTGATGCGCCTGCTGCCGATGTGGTTCAGCGGACCGCTCCTGCCGCAGATCTCGCAGTGGACGGGCAACCTCGGGCAGATCGGACAGATCGTCTCGGCGTTCCCGTTCGCCCTGCTCCTGCACACCGTCGGCTGGGACGCGGCGTTCGGCGTGGCGGCGATCGCCAGCGCCGTGGGGCTGGTCCTGGCGGTGGTGTTCGTCCGTGCCGGGCCGGTCGTGGTCCGCACCGACACGATCCCGATCCCGCACTCGTGGGGTGCCGCGTTCCACACCTTCGGGCACGCCCTCCGGCGACCCGGCACGCAGCTCGGCTTCTGGTCCCACTACGTGACGCAGTCCTCCGGCACCGTGTTCAGCCTGCTCTGGGGCGTGCCGATGCTCCGTGGCCTGGGCTACTCGGCGACCGAGGCCGCGACCTTCCTCACCGTGATCGTCGTCGTCGGGTTCGTCGCCGGACCGGTCCTCGGCCTGCTCTGCGCCCGCTTCCCGATGCGTCGGTCGAACCTGGTGCTCGGGATCGTCACGGCGCTCGGTGTCGTGTGGACGGCGGTGCTGCTCTGGCCGGACCAGCCGCCGACGTGGCTGCTCGTCCTGCTGGTCGTGGCGATGGGCGTCGGTGGCCCGGGGTCCCTGATCGGGTTCGACTTCGCGCGCTCCTTCAACCCGGTCGGCTCGCTCGGGTCCGCGAACGGCGTGGTCAACGTCGGCGGGTTCCTGGCGGCCTTCGTGATGATGTTCGCGATCGGGTCGCTGCTGGACGTGCTGGCGGCGGCCTCCGGCACCGACACGTTCGCGTGGCAGAACTTCCGGATCGCGATGACCGTGCAGTACGTGGTCGTCGGGTTCGGCGTGGTGATGCTGCTCCTGGCCCGTCGCCGGACGCGTGCACGGCTGCACGCAGAGGACGGAATACGGGTGGGTCCGCTGTGGGTTGCACTGGTTGCACGCTTCCGGAACGGCCGCGTGCAATAATGACCACGGACCCTTTCGGGTTCCCTGCGTTCAGCGTCGGGGGACTTGACATGGGTCCTAGTGCTGCCCGGAACGGTAGGACCAGACGACGTGGGGGACCGCGGCGGTGGCCCTGGGTGGCGAGGGAAGGCCACGACCCCAGGAACGTGGCACGACGAGGAAGGTGATCGCATGGCTGCCCGGAGCACGACGGTCGATCCCACGAAGGACACCACGCCCGACGGCGTCGTGGCGGAAGACGCCACGGACACGACGGAGGGCACGGTCGCGCCGAAGAAGCGCGCCACCAGGACCACCACCGCCACCAAGAAGGCCGCCCCCAAGAAGGCGGCCCCGAAGAAGGCGAGCGGCAAGAAGGCCGCCGCGTCGGAGGACGACGAGGCGACCGCCGAGGACGAGACCCCGGCCGAGGACGCCACCGACGACGCGACCGAGGACTCGGACGACGACTCGGCCGCGAAGCCCGCGACGGAAGCGGCTGCGGTCGCCGCCGGCGCCCTGGTCATCTCGCAGACCGACGACGACGAAGCGCCGGTCTACTCGACGACCATCACGGGTGCCACCGCGGACCCGGTGAAGGACTACCTCAAGCAGATCGGCAAGGTCGCCCTGCTCAACGCCGAGCAGGAGGTCGAGCTCGCGATGCGCATCGAGGCCGGCCTGTTCGCCGAGGACAAGCTGCAGCACTCGACCGGGCTGTCCAAGCCGGCCGAGCGCGAGCTGCGCTGGGTGGCCCGCGACGGTCAGCGCGCGAAGTCGCACCTGCTCGGTGCGAACCTCCGCCTGGTCGTCTCGCTCGCCAAGCGCTACACGGGTCGTGGGATGCAGTTCCTCGACCTCATCCAGGAAGGCAACCTGGGCCTGATCCGTGCCGTCGAGAAGTTCGACTACACGAAGGGCTTCAAGTTCTCGACCTACGCGACGTGGTGGATCCGTCAGGCCATCACCCGCGCGATGGCGGACCAGGCACGCACCATCCGCATCCCGGTGCACATGGTCGAGGTCATCAACAAGCTCGCCCGTGTCCAGCGGCAGATGCTGCAGGACCTCGGTCGCGAGCCCACGCCGGAAGAGCTCGCCCGCGAGCTCGACATGACGCCCGAGAAGGTCGTCGAGGTCCAGAAGTACGGTCGCGAGCCGATCTCCCTGCACACCCCGCTCGGCGAGGACGGTGACTCCGAGTTCGGTGACCTCATCGAGGACACCGAAGCGGTCGTGCCGGCCGACGCGGTGGGCTTCACGATGCTGCAGAAGCAGCTCGAGAGCCTGCTCGACTCCCTCTCCGAGCGTGAGGCCGGCGTGATCCGGATGCGCTTCGGCCTGGGCGACGGTCAGCCGAAGACCCTCGACCAGATCGGCGACACGTTCGGCGTCACGCGTGAGCGGATCCGCCAGATCGAGTCGAAGACGATGGCGAAGCTCCGCCACCCGTCCCGGTCGCAGTCGCTCCGCGACTACCTCGAGTAGGCCGACCGGTGCGTTTCGTGGTCCCGATCCTGGTCGGGCGGATCCTCCGTGCCCTCGCGCGAGCGCGGGGCGGGGGGTCCGCCTACCCGGGCTACATCGTCCTCAAGCTCGTGCCGGACTTCCTGCAGCACGTGACGCGGCAGTTCCCGAACGGCGTCGTCTTCGTGCTCGGGTCGAACGGCAAGTCGACGACGACCCACATGATCTCGGAGATCGTGCGGGCGCACGGCCTCCGGGTGTTCACGAACCCGTCCGGCGCGAACCTGCCGCAGGGCATCGCGTCGGCGCTGCTGTCCGAGGTCTCGCTGGGCGGCAAGCTCAAGGCGGACATCGGGATCCTCGAGGTCGACGAGGCCTTCGCGGTCGAGCTCGCCGGCATCCTGTCGCCGTCCACGGTGACGATGCTCAACGTCCAGGTCGACCAGCTCTACCGGTTCTTCGAGACCGAGCGCGTCGCGACGATGATGCTCGACACGGCGGCCCTGTCGACGGCGAACGTCATCACGAACCACGACGACCAGTTCCTCGACGCCTACTCGGCCGTCGACGCCCAGCGGGTCCTGCGGTTCGGCGCGAGCACCGACGTCGTCGCCGCCGCACCGAACGGTCTGCAGAACGCCGACGACTTCGTCGCCGGTGCCGACCGGGCACAGACGACCGCCGACGCCGAGATCGTGACCTTCACCGGTGACGCTGCGACCATCGCGTTCGCCGGCACCGAGATCCCGGTCCGCCTGCCGGCCCGCGGCCTGCACTACGCGGTGGACGCTGCCGCTGCCGCCGCGACGGCCAGTGCCGCGCTGGGCGACCAGTTCCGTCCGGCCGCCGTGACCAAGGCGTTCGAGCGGATGAAGCCGGCCTACGGGCGTGGCGAGCGTCTGCCGATCGCGGGGGAGTCGGCCGAGTTCACGATGTTCAAGAACGCGGCGAGCCTGCAGCTGAACCTGGACGCCCTGCCGGCGCACCCGGAGCAGGTCCTCATGGCGATCGACGAGGGCACGCCCGACATCTCGTGGATCTACGACATCGACTTCTCGAAGCTCGACCACGTGGACGTCGTCTCGGGCGACAAGGCCTGGCAGATCGCGGTCGCACTCGAGCACGCCGGTGTCCGCATCGGTCGCGTCGAGCCGGACGTCGAGTCCGCGATCCGGCACATGCAGGGCCTCGGGTCCACGACGACCGGCACGAAGAACTTCATCGTCAACTACGAGATCATGATGATCGCCCGGAAGGCCCTCGGCCACCCGGACATGGAGAAGACCGCATGACGGCCGATCGCCTGACCATCCTGCACGTCTACCCCCGCCAGATGGGGGTCTCGGGAGACCGCGGCAACGTCGCGGCCCTGGTCCGTCGTGCGGACGCTGCGGACATCGCCACGGAGGTCGTCGAGTACGCGCCCGGCGACGTCCTGCCCACCACGGCCGACGTCGTCGTGGTCGGCAACGGTCCGCTCAGCGCGATGCGCTCGCTCGGATCTGACGTCGGTCGGATCGGCGCCGTGCTGCGCGACCTCGCCACCGCCGGTGTGCCGGTCGTGGCCGTCGGTGGCGGGTTCGACCTCGCCACGAACCAGGTGGTCCCGACCGACGGTGCACCGATCGACGGCTTCGGTGTGTTCGACGCACGGGCCGTCCGCGGCGCCGAGCGTCGGGTGAACTACTTCGTCCTCGAGACCCGGTACCCGCTGCTGTCGGGCGCATCGACCCGGCTGGCCGGCTTCGAGGATCACGCCGCACGCATTGAGCTCGCCGACGGCGTGTCGCCGTTCGCCGACGTCGTCTCCGGCGGCGGCAACCAGGCCGGGTCACCGGTCGAGGGTGCGCTCACCGGGAACTCCTTCGGCACGCACACCCAGGGACCGGTCCTGCCGCTCAACCCGCAGCTGACCGACGGTGTCCTCGCGGCCGCGACGACCCGCCTCGGCCGCGGCTACACGCCGGACCCGGCGCGGACCGCGACGATCGACCGGTACGCCGGCGAAGCCCGCGCGACCATCGACCGGTACGTCGACAAGGCGTTCAAGCGCATCGCCTGACGCTCGCCAGGTCCGCCCGCCAGGGCAACGCGCCCGGTCCGCCCGCCAGCGCAACGCACCGGAGGCCCGGTGCCGGTTCTCAGAACCGGCACCGGGCCTCCGGTGCGTTGCGGGTGTGTCGCCTACTTGGACTCGTGGAGTCGCGACGACTCGTCGTGCCACTCGAGCGCGGTCGCGGCGAGCTTGTCCTTGAACTCTGCGCCGTGGTGCGCGCAGAACAGGAGCTCACCACTGGCCATGGTGGCGCGGATGTAGGCCTGCGCACCGCAGCTGTCGCAACGGTCGGCCGCGGTGAGCTGGTGGTTGTTGCTGAGTTCGTCGACGGGGAGGTCCTGCACGGTCTGGGTCATTGCTGTGCTCCTCACGGATCGCAGTACGGTGCGGTGAATGGACCCATTCCAACACGTCCTGGCTGGATGCCCGGCATCCTGAGCCCCCTCGTTCGCTCTGCGCGCAAGGGTTGTCCCCAGGCCGAGGCACACCGGCCGGGCGCCCCGGCAGTGTCGGTCTCGGTCGGTAGGCTCGGGAGGTGAGCTCCGACTACTCCGCACGGCATCTCTCCGTCCTCGAAGGACTCGAGGCGGTCCGGAAGCGTCCCGGCATGTACATCGGCTCGACGGACTCCCGTGGGCTGATGCACTGCCTGTGGGAGGTCATCGACAACTCGGTGGACGAAGCCCTCGCCGGACACGGTGACGAGATCGGTGTGATCCTGCACGCGGACGGGTCGGTCGAGGTCTCCGACGTCGCCCGCGGCATCCCCGTCGACGTCGAGCCGAAGACCGGTCTGACCGGGGTGGAGGTCGTGTTCACGAAGCTGCACGCCGGCGGCAAGTTCGGCTCCGGGTCGTACGCGGCCTCGGGTGGGCTGCACGGGGTCGGCGCCTCGGTCGTGAACGCGCTGTCGGAGCGCCTCGACGTCGAGGTCGACCGCGGTGGCAAGACCTACGCCATGTCGTTCCACCGCGGTGAGCCCGGCATCTTCGACGACGCGCAGGGCATCGGCCCGGACGCCCCGTTCGCGCCCTTCACCTCGGGCAGCGAACTCCGCGTCATCGGCAAGGTGAAGAAGGGCGTCACCGGCACCCGCGTGCGGTACTGGGCGGATCGGCAGATCTTCACGAAGGACGCGGCGTTCAGCACCGGCGACCTGGTGAACCGGGCGCGTCAGACGGCGTTCCTGGTGCCCGGGCTCGGGCTGACCATCACCGACGCCCGGCCCGCGTCGATCCGGGCCGCGGCGGAGCGTGCCGCGCTGGCCGCGCCGGCACCCGCACTGTCGGGGACGGACGCGGACGGTGCGTCCAGTGCCCCCGCCGACCAGGGTCCGGTCATCGAGCGGTTCCGCTACGAGGGCGGCATCGGCGAGTTCGTCGAGCACCTCGCCCTCGACGGCGCGAAGACCGACGTCTGGCGCATCCAGGGCTCCGGCACGTTCAAGGAGACCGTGCCGATGCTCGACGACAAGGGGCACATGGTCTCCACCGAGGTCGAGCGCACGTGTGAGGTCGACGTGGCCCTGCGCTGGGGCGACGGCTACGAGACGGTGTTCCGCAGCTTCGTCAACATCATCGCCACGCCGAAGGGCGGGACGCACCAAGCGGGGTTCGAGGCGGGTCTCGTCAAGGCCGTGCGCACCCAGGTCGAGGCGAACGCCCGCAAGCTCAAGGTCGGCCAGGACAAGCTCGAGAAGGACGACGTGCTCGCAGGCCTGACCGCCGTGCTCACCGTCCGGCTACCGGAGCCGCAGTTCGAGGGCCAGACGAAGGAGATCCTGGGGACGCCTGCCGTCCGCCGCATCGTCGACTCGGTCGTGGCGAAGCGGATGACGGAGATCCTCACCTCGACCCAGCGCACCGAGAAGGCGCAGGCGGCCGGGCTCCTCGAGAAGGTCGTCGCCGAGATGAAGACCCGGATCTCGGCCCGTGCCCACAAGGAGACGCAGCGTCGCAAGAACGCGCTCGAGAACTCCTCGCTGCCGACGAAGCTGGCGGACTGCCGGTCGAACGACGTCGAGGGCACCGAGCTCTTCATCGTCGAGGGTGACTCGGCCCTGGGCACCGCGAAGCTCGCCCGGAACAGCGAGTACCAGGCGCTCCTGCCGATCCGCGGCAAGATCCTCAACGTGCAGAAGGCGTCCGTGTCGGACATGCTGTCGAACGTCGAGTGCGCGTCGATCATCCAGGTCATCGGTGCCGGGTCCGGTCGCACGTTCGAGCTCGACCAGGCCCGGTACGGCAAGATCATCATCATGTCGGACGCCGACGTCGACGGCGCACACATCCGCACGCTGCTGCTGACCCTGTTCTTCCGCTACATGCGACCGATGATCGAGCAGGGCCGGGTGTTCGCCGCTGTGCCACCGCTGCACCGGGTCGTGGTCGTGAACCGGGGCAAGCCGAACGACACGCTGTACACGTACTCCGAGCAGGAGCTCGCGACGCTGCTGAAGAAGCTCGAGCGGTCGAACAAGAAGTACCTCGAGCCGATCCAGCGCTACAAGGGGCTGGGGGAGATGGACGCCGACCAGCTCGCCGAGACGACGATGGACCGTGCGCACCGCACCCTGCGCCGGGTGAACGTGTCGGATGCGGAGTCCGCGGCGAAGGTCTTCGAGCTGCTCATGGGCAACGACGTCGCGCCCCGCAAGGAGTTCATCCTGGCCGGCGAGGGTCTGGACCGCGAGCGCATCGACGCCTGACCGGCGGTGGGCGTGACCGCCTGACGGACGGGAGGCGCGGTGCGAGCCCGCACCGCGCCTCCCGTCCGTCTCGGCGCAGGCGTCTCGCCCGGCGGCGGATGCGCCCGCGTCAGGCCTCGCCGCGCGTCCCGTCGACCGCCGCAGCGCTGCCACCGATGGTGACGACCTCCGCGTCGAGCGGGCTGCCCGACCCGTCGCGCTTCGACAACCAGTCCGGCAGCGTCCGGGCGGCGCCGTCCGAGCCGACCGCGTGCGGGGGCGCGATGCCGGCCCACGCGACGGTGATGCCGTCCTCGCCCTTGAGGAACGCGTGCGCCCGGACGCCCTGGGTGCCGCGGCCCTTCGCGGGGAACTCGGTCAGCGCCGACACCTTGGCACGGCCGGCGTCGGTGCCGGGCAGGGCGCTCGAGGTGGTCGACACGGTGGCGACGACGGTGTCCTCGGTGACGGCGACGGAGCCGAACCAGATCACGCTGGCACCGCCGGCGAGCGACACGCCCGCGACACCACCGGCCGGCAGCCCCTGCGGTCGGACCGCGGCGGCCGGGAACCGCAGCAGCTGGGCGTTCGAGGTGACGAACACCAGGTCGTCGGACTCCGGCGCCTGGGTGGCACCGACGACGTGGTCGCCGGGCTTCAGGCCGATGGCGGGGAAGTCCGGCTTGTCGGGCCAGGCGGCCGGGACGACGCGCTTGACGACGCCCTGCGCGGTGCCGATCGCGACCGAGTCGGCCACGGACGCGTCGAGCGAGACCAGGGCGACGACGGTCTCGGTCTTCGGGACACCGAGGTACTCGGTGACCCGGACCCCGGCGTCGAGCCGGACCGAGGCGGGCGGGACGGCGGGGACGTCGACGGGGGAGAACCGCACGACACGCCCGGTCGACGTGAGTGCGCCGACCTGCCCGCGGACGGTGCTGACGACGGTCGACCGGACGGCGTCGTGCTTCGAGCGCTTCGGGACGTGCACGATGCCGGATTCGGCCGCCGGGATGTCGACACGGACCAGCCGCCCGGTCGTCGAGAGCAGCACCCGGCACGGGGCGTCGGCGACCTGCAGCGACTCCGGGTCGACCGTGGCCTTCCGTCCGCCGCGGACCGGGGCGTCGGCCTCGGTGAGCAGGGTGCGCCGGGGTGTGGCGAACTTCTCGGACACCTCGGTGAGCTCGGTCGCGACCTGGGCGCGGAGTCGTTCGTCGGAGGCCAGCAGTTCCTCGAGCGCGGCGATGTCGGCGAGCAGCTGGTCGCGTTCGCCCTCGAGTTCCATGCGCGAGAACTTCGTCAGGCGCCGCAGACGGAGTTCGAGAATGTACTCGGCCTGCACCTCGGACAGGTCGAACACGTCGCGCAGCCGGCTCCGTGCGGCCTCGGAGTCGTCCGAGGTGCGGATGACCTGGATGACCTCGTCGATGTCGAGGATCGCGATGAGCAGTCCCTCGACCAGGTGCAGACGCTCACGACGTCGGGCCAGCCGGTACTGGGTGCGGCGCGTGACGACCGACAGGCGGTGCTTGACGTAGACGTCGAGCAGGTCGCGGAGCCCGAGGGTGCGGGGCGAACCGTCGACCAGTGCGACGTTGTTGATGCCGAAGTTCTCCTCGAGCGGGGTGTGCTTGTAGAGCTGTTCGAGGACTGCCGTCGGGTTGAAGCCGGACTTGATGCCGATGACGAGCCGGAGGCCGTGGTTGCGGTCCGTCAGGTCGTTGACGTCCGAGATGCCGACGAGCTTCTTCGACTGCACCCCGTCCTTGATCTTCTCGATGACCCGCTCGGGGCCGACCAGGTAGGGCAGCTCGGTGACGACGAGCCCGGTCTTCCGAGGGGTGAGGTTCTCGACCGAGACCTTCGCGCGGGTGCGGAACGTGCCGCGTCCGGTGGCGTAGGCGTCGCGGACCCCGGAGAGCCCGACGATCGTGCCGCCGGAGGGCAGGTCGGGCCCGGGCACGAACTCCATCAGCTCGTCGAGGGTGGCCTGCGGGTGCACGAGCAGGTGCTTCGCGGCCTCGACGACCTCGCCGAGGTTGTGCGGCGCCATGTTCGTCGCCATGCCGACCGCGATGCCCGAGGCCCCGTTGACGAGTAGGTTCGGGAACGCCGCCGGCAGCACGCTCGGCTGCATGATCTGGTTGTCGTAGTTCGGGACGAAGTCGACGACGTCTTCACCGAGGCCCTCGGTCATCGCCATCGAGGGTTCGGCCAGGCGGGCCTCGGTGTACCGGGCGGCAGCGGGGCCGTCGTCGAGCGAGCCGAAGTTGCCGTGGCCGTCGATGAGCGGCACCCGCATGGTGAACGGCTGCGCGAGCCGGACGAGTGCGTCGTAGATCGCGCCGTCGCCGTGCGGGTGCAGCTTGCCCATCACCTCACCGGTGACGCGTGCGCTCTTCACGTGGCCGCGGTCCGGCCGCAGGCCCATCTCCGCCATCTGGTAGAGGATGCGGCGCTGCACCGGCTTCAGGCCGTCGCGGGCATCGGGCAGTGCGCGGGAGTAGATGACCGAGTACGCGTACTCCAGGAACGACCCCTGCATCTCCTCCGAGACGTCGACGTCCTCGATGCGCTCACCGTCGGGCAGCCCGACGACGTCCGTGCGTGCCATGACACCTTCCTGCCGACCCAGCTCGATCTGGAAGACTCTGGGGGTGGGAACAAGCGTACCGACGGCCCCCGACGCCGCAGCGAACCTCGCCGACGTGCTGCCGAGTTGCCTGGTCGCGCTGGGCGCCGCCGACGACGCCTGGTTGCGGGACACCGGTCGGCAGGCCCGGATCGCGCTCCGTCCCGCCCGTTCCGCGATCGTCGTGCTGGTCGACGGCCTCGGTGCGAACGCCCTCGCGGCCCGCGCCGGCCACGCCCGGTTCCTGACCGCGACGAAGAAGCGCCTGTACAGCGGCTTCCCGACGACGACCGCCGCGGCCCTGACCACCCTGACCACCGGCCGTCCGCCGGGTACGCACGGTGTCGTCGGCTACAGCGGCTGGGACCCGAACGGGTCGCGCGTGATGAACCTGCTCAGCGGGTGGGACACCGAGGTGCCCGCCGGGTGGCTGCGCGCCGAGACGGTGTTCACCGCGGCGTCCGGGCTCGGCGTGGACCCGGTCGTCGTCGCCCCGAGCCGCTACCGGTCCTCCGGCATGACGGCGAACGTGCTGGGCGGCGCACGGTTCGTCGCCGGCGACACGATCCCGGCCCGTGTCGACGCCGCGCTCGACGCCACCGGCAGCGGCCGACAGCTCGTCTACCTCTACATCCCCGAGCTCGACTCGATCGGGCACAAGCACGGCTGGCAGTCGGACCGGTGGACCGCGGCGCTCGAGCTCGTCGACGCCGAACTGTCCCGACTGGCCGCGCGGGTGGCCCCGGACGTCGGGGTGCTCGTCACGGCGGACCACGGCGTGCTCGACGTCCCGCCGCACGGCAACGTCGCGATGGACCCCGCACTGCTGGTGGACGTCGTCGGCGTCGCCGGGGACCCGCGCTGCCGGCAGCTGACCGTCGCGCCGGGGACGGACGTGTCGGCACTCGTCGAGGCGTTCCGGGCGTCGCTGGGCAAGCGTGCGGTGGTCGCCAGCCGCGACGAGGCGGTGGCCGCCGGCTGGTTCGGCCCGGTCGACGACGCGGTCCTGCCGCGCATCGGTGACGTGCTGCTCGTCGCGAAGGGGTCGTGGGCGTTCAACGACGACCGCGACGTCCGGGCCGGCACCGAGCCCGGCCGGATGATCGGCCAGCACGGGGCGATGAGCGACGACGAACTGCTCGTGCCGTTGCGGCTCGCCGGCGCGTTCGCCCAGTAGCCGGCACGGCCGGCCTCGGAACGCTGGTCCCGAGACCGTCGGCCCCGAGACAGCCGGCCCCGAGACGGACAGGAGGCCCGCCCCACGGACGTGGGACGGGCCTCCTGGCAGGTCGGTCGGGTCAGACGGTGTCGTCGTCCGGGCGGGTCCCGAAGACGATCTCGTCCCAGCTGGGCATCGCCCGGCGGTTGCGCTTCCGGCGACCGTCGGCGTCCGGGACGGCGGTGGGACGGGCCTCCGGCTGCGGGGCGGTGTCCGAGTCGTCCTCGGGCGAGACGGGCAGGTCGACGAGGCCGACGGACGGGCCACGCGGGGCGTCCTGCTGGTCGGGGAAGGACGCGGCCTCGCGCTCACCGCGACGACGACGGAGGGCTTCGAGCAGGTCGGCGGTCTCGTTGCCGGGCGCGCGCTCCTCGACGTACGAGGTCCCGATGCGGGGGAGCGGGGGACGCAGCGTGGTCCGCTCGACGGCCTCGGGGGCAGCGGCTTCCTCGGCGGCGACGGGTTCCTCGACGTGGAAGGCACCGGAGTCGAACCGGGTGCCGTCCTCGTCCTGACGCTCGTACTCGACGGCGCGGAGGCGCGGGGCGATGCCCTCGTCCTCGGTGTGCGACAGGCGGTGGGCGTCGCCGTTGTCCGGCACGAGCGTCGCGGTCTTCGGGTCGAAGCGCCACTGGGCGTCGTGCTCGACCTCGGCGGCGGTGTAGCGGACCTGCACCTGCCAGCCGTTCTCGGCGTGCTTCCAGCTCGACCAGGCGATGTCGGTGGCGTCCCCGGACTCGAGACGGGCTGTGATGGCCGCGCCGAAGGTGTCGGGCGACTCGTCGTCGACCGGGGTCACGCTGACGCGACGCGCGGCGTCGAGGACGAACGCGCGCTCCGCGAGCACGGGGCCCTCGAAGCGGCGGACGTAGTCGACCTCGACCCCGAGGACGGCGGCGACGTCGGCGGCGTCGGAACCGCTGCGGATCCGCGCCTGGACGTCCTTCGGGGAGACGCGCTTCTGCGGCCCGGAGTCGGGGTTCGCCTGCCGGACCTGGCCCGGGAGCGACGCGGTGACGGGCAGCCGGAACTCGGTCCCGCCGTCCGTCGCCAGGAGCAGTGACCCGGATTCGACTCCGATGACTCTCACGTCTTGCATGGGTTCCGCCTTCCGCTGCCTGCGTACGGTCGTGCGTCGTACCCGAGGAGTATGCAGGCCGCTGCAGCACTTTCCCCGCAGGCACCCGGCGTGCCGCGCGTCTGGTCCCCGGCAGTGGGAATGGGCGGGACGCGCGCCGGGTTGCACGGCCAGAACGCACCGCTCGAGTACTCGGTTTGCACTCGGACGGGCCGTGGTGCAAACTGTCGCCGCCGAATCCGGCGACGACCTCTCGATACGAGAAATGGATGGGCATGGCCACCGATTACGACGCCCCTCGGAAGACCGACGACAACTCTGACTCGGAGTCGATCGAGGCCCTCAAGGAGCGCGTCCCCGACAAGATGTCGGGAGTCGTCGACGACGATTCTGACAACCCGGGCAGCTTCGAGCTCGCGGGCCAGGACCTCAGCGACGTCGACCTCGACGTCGTCGTCCTGCCCCCGCAGGTCGACGAGTTCACCTGTGTGGAGTGCTTCCTGGTGAAGCACCGCTCGCAGCTCGACCACGAGACGAAGCTCGGCCCGGTCTGCATGGAGTGCGCGGCACTCTGAGACACCGACCGAACGCCGGAACGGCCCGCATCCAAGTGGATGCGGGCCGTTCCGCACGTGCGGGGTCCGAGGTCTGGGCGGGATCCGCGGTCGGACCGGGATCCGTGTTCAGGCCGGTCCGGGGCCGTTCGTCTGCGTGGCGCCGCTCGTCAGGGCGCGCGTGACGGCCTGCGGGTCGCGGACGCTCACCAGCCAGTACGGCGTCGGGTCGGCGGGGTCCCGGACCTCGACCTTGACGACCCCGTGCACGTAGCCGCGGAACAGCGTCCAGGCGCGCGCGTCGAGCTCCGGCCCGCGCTGGCTCGTGGCCGCCGCACCGTCGAACCCGGCGACCTCGCCGACGACCGAGCGTGGCAGGTGGGCCCGTCCGGCGCGGAACTCGGTGTCCGTCACCTCGATGACGGGTGCGAGTGCCCACAGGAGGACGAGCACCCCGAGCTCCATGCCGATGGCGACGGCGACCCCGGCCGTCGCACTGATGGGGAGGAAGACGAGCAGGCTCGCGGGGATGACGAGCGCCGTCGCCAGGTACAGGGCAGGCGGGGCCCACAGTCGTTCGCGGTACACGGTCACCCCTCCATTCGACCACGAGCCGCTGCGTGCTCGGAGCAGGTCACGGATCGGTCACGGTCTGCACTACCCTCGACTCGTGACCGAAGCAGTCGACGTCCTCTGGACCGGCACCACCGCCCCCGTCTTCGCCAAGCCCGGTGACGCCGGGGCCGACCTGGTGTCCGCCGAGTCCTTCGTGCTCGCGCCCGGAGAACGCCGCCTGGTCGGCACCGGGGTCGCGATCGCCCTGCCGGACCAGCACGTCGGCTTCGTCGTGCCCCGCAGCGGGCTCGCCGCCAAGCACGGCATCACCATCGTGAACGCACCCGGCACCATCGACTCCGGGTACCGGGGCGAGCTCAGGGTCGCGCTGCTCAACACGGACGCCACCGAGCCGTACGCGGTCCAGGTCGGCGACCGGATCGCGCAGCTCATCGTCATGCCGGTGCCCCGCGTGACGTTCACGCAGGTCACCGCGTTGCCGGAGAGCGTGCGCGGACAGGGCGGCTTCGGTTCGTCGGGCTACGGTGACCGCACCGGTCAGCAGCGGTCCGCCGACGTCGTCGACGCCGAGCGGGACACCGAACGGAACGACGGAGCGGGAACGCCCGTCGACATGCACGAGCAGGGTCTGGAAGGGACGCGGTCATGAGGATCGGACGACGCAAGCGCGACGAGGTCGAGGTCGCCGAGGCCGTGGCGGACGACGTCGAGGTCGGCGGGCCCTCGCCCGAGATCGAACTCGCCGACGACGCCGACGCCGGCTTCGACGAGGTCCTGGCCACCGAGTCGACCGACAAGTCGGCACCGCTCGACCGCAGCGACAACGGCCCCCTCGACGAGACCGAGGCGAACCTGGTCCGTCCGTACGTGGACCTCGGCGGCGTGAAGATCCTGCCGCGCGAAGGTCTCCACCTCCGCCTCGAGGTGGAAGAGGACTCGCAGCGCGTGGTCGCCGTCGGGCTCGACTTCGACGACTCGACCCTGCAGGTGCAGCCCTTCGCCGCACCGCGGTCGACCGGGCTCTGGCACGAGATCCGCGCGCAGATCGCGGAGCAGATCCAGCAGCAGGGCGGGGTCGTGACCGAGGTCGACGGACCGTTCGGCCCGGAACTCCGCGCCCAGGTGCCCGTCGTCGGTGGCGAGGGCGTCACCGACGGGGTCCGTGCGGCCCGCTTCGTCGGCGTCGACGGCCCGCGCTGGTTCCTCCGTGGCGTGATCGCCGGCAAGGCCGCCGACCAGCCCGACGACTCCGCCGACATCGAGGAACTGTTCCGCAGCGTCGTCGTCGTGCGCGGCACGACCCCGATGCCGCCGCGCGACCTCATCCCGCTGCACATGCCGAAGTCGGCGCAGTCGACCATCTGACGCGGCTGCGGCCGCCCCGACGAACCAGCCTGGAGGCCCGGTGACGGACCACGACGACCGCTCGCGTCCCGACGCGGTCACCCCGGACCCCTTCGCCGAGGAGCGCGCCGAACCCCTGTCGCTGCAGGCCCAGCTCCGGGACGCGGTGCGGAACGCGGGCATCGGGCAGGTCGCCCCGGGTGAGGCACCGTCCGGCAAGGCCCTGCTGACGGCCGTCGGTGGCGTCCGTGGGCTCGCCGAGTCGGTACTGCCGGGCTTCGCCTTCCTGATCGTCTACGCGATCACGAAGGAGGTCGTGCCGAGCGTCGTCGTCCCGGTCGCGATCGGGCTCGTCTTCGTGGTGCTCCGCCTGCTCCAGCGCCAGTCGATCATGATGTCCTTCGCGGGCATCTTCGGCGTCGCGATCTCGGCTGGCCTCGCACTGCTGACCGGCCGCGCGGAGAGCAACTTCATCCCCGGCATCGTCATCAACGCGGTCTTCCTGGCGGTGATCCTCGTCAGCCTGGCGATGCGCCGGCCGCTGATCGGCCTGATCGTCGGGCTGCTCGTGCCGGGCGACGAGGACGGTCACGGCTGGCGGGACGACCCGGCGAAACGCCGTGTGCTGACCGTGGCGACCTGGATGTGGGCCGGGCTCTTCGCCTTCCGGCTCGCCTTCGAGATCCCGCTCTGGCTGGCGGCGCAGGTCGAACTGCTCGCCGGCATCAAGCTCATCACCGGCGTCCCGCTCTACGCCGCGCTGCTCTGGGTGACCTGGCTGCTCGTCCGAACCGTCTTCGTCAAGGACGAACCCGCCGCGGTGTAGAGTTGTCTCGACGTCAAGACACTTTCCCCCGGGCACGACGGAGTCCCCGGGTTTAGGTTCACCTTGCTGGTGGGACGTCCCGCGGCCCGCGAGGATGAGGGCACACCGATCAACAGGGAGGCGGCACAGTGGCTGCAGTCAACAGCTTCGGCTCGAAGGACACACTCTCGGTCGGGGGTGTCGACTACGCCATCCACCGGATCGACGCCGTGCCCGGGCACGAGAAGCTCCCGTACAGCCTCAAGGTGCTGCTCGAGAACCTCCTGCGCACCGAGGACGGCAAGAACGTCACCGAGGGCCAGATCCGCGCGCTCGGCTCGTGGAAGCCCGAGGCCGACCCGGACACCGAGATCCAGTTCTCCCCGGCCCGCGTGGTCATGCAGGACTTCACCGGCGTCCCGTGCATCGTCGACCTCGCCACCATGCGCGAGGCGATGGCGGAGATCGGCGGCGACCCGAACAAGATCAACCCGCTGTCCCCGGCCGAGATGGTCATCGACCACTCGGTCATCGCGGACCTCTTCGGCAGCTCCGACGCCCTCCAGCGCAACACCGACCTGGAGTACGAGCGGAACGGGGAGCGCTACCAGTTCCTCCGCTGGGGCCAGACGGCGTTCGAGGACTTCAAGGTCGTCCCGCCGGGCACCGGCATCGTCCACCAGGTCAACATCGAGTACCTGGCGAAGGTCACCTACACGCGTGACTTCGACGGCGAGACCTACGCCTACCCGGACACCCTCGTCGGCACCGACTCGCACACCACGATGGTGAACGGCCTCGGCGTGCTGGGCTGGGGTGTCGGCGGCATCGAGGCCGAGGCAGCGATGCTCGGCCAGCCGGTGTCGATGCTCATCCCGAAGGTCGTCGGCTTCAAGCTCTCGGGCGAGATCCCCGCCGGCGTGACCGCGACCGACGTGGTGCTCACGATCACCGAGCAGCTGCGCAAGCACGGCGTGGTCGGCAAGTTCGTCGAGTTCTACGGTGAAGGCGTCGGCGCGGTGCCGCTCGCGAACCGCGCGACCATCGGCAACATGAGCCCCGAGTTCGGCTCGACGGCCGCGATCTTCCCGGTCGACGACGTCACGCTCGACTACCTGCGCCTGACCGGCCGCGACGAGGCACAGATCGCCCTGGTCGAGGCCTACTCGAAGGCCCAGGGCCTCTGGCACGACCCGTCGGTCGAGCCGGCGTACTCGGAGTACCTCGAGCTCGACCTCTCCACGGTCGTCCCGTCGATCTCCGGCCCGAAGCGCCCGCAGGACCGCATCGTCCTGTCCCACGCCAAGGACCAGTTCGAGGTCGACCTCGCCAACTACGCGAGCATCGACCACTCCGAAGAGGACAAGGCCGTCGCGGACACGTTCCCGGCCTCCGACCCGGTGGCCGCGGCCCCCGGCGACGAGCACGCGGTCGACGACCTGCAGGACGCACCGGCGTCCGAGGTCCCGGCCCACGCCTCCAGTGCGCCCGGCACCGTCTCCAAGCCGACCTCGGTCGCCATCGCCGATGGTGCCCCGTTCACCATCGACCACGGCGCCGTCGCGATCGCGGCGATCACGTCCTGCACGAACACGTCGAACCCGTCCGTGATGATGGCGGCCGGCATCCTCGCCCGCAACGCGGCGAAGAAGGGCCTGAAGGCCAAGCCGTGGGTGAAGACCACGCTCGCGCCCGGCTCGAAGGTCGTCACGGACTACTACGAGAAGGCCGGTCTCACGACCTACCTCGAGGACCTCGGCTTCTACACGGTCGGCTACGGCTGCACGACCTGCATCGGCAACTCCGGCCCGCTGCCGGACGAGATCTCGCAGGCCGTGCAGGACAACGACCTCGCCGTCACCGCGGTGCTCTCGGGCAACCGCAACTTCGAGGGCCGCATCAACCCCGACGTGAAGATGAACTACCTGGCCTCGCCGCCGCTGGTCATCGCCTACGCCCTCGCCGGCTCGATGCACTTCGACTTCGACACCGACTCGCTCGGCACCGACACCGACGGCAACGCGGTGTACCTGAAGGACATCTGGCCCGACACGGCCGAGGTCCAGCAGGTCATCGACTCGTCGATCGACACCGAGATGTTCACCCACGAGTACGGCTCCGTGTTCGAGGGCGACGACCGGTGGAAGAACCTGCCGACCCCGACCGGCGACACGTTCGAGTGGGACAGCGAGTCCACCTACGTGCGGAAGCCCCCGTACTTCGAGGGCATGACCATGCAGCCGGACGCGGTCTCGGACATCTCCGGCGCCCGCGTGCTCGCGAAGCTCGGCGACTCGGTCACCACCGACCACATCTCGCCGGCCGGTTCGATCAAGGCGGACAGCCCGGCGGGCAAGTACCTCGCCGACCACGGTGTCGACCGCAAGGACTTCAACTCCTACGGCTCGCGTCGCGGCAACCACGAGGTCATGATCCGCGGCACGTTCGCGAACATCCGCCTGCGCAACCAGCTGCTCGACGGGGTCGAGGGCGGCTACACCCGCGACTTCACCACGCCCGACGGTGCCCAGTCGTTCATCTACGACGCGTCCGAGCACTACCAGGCGCAGGGCACCCCGCTCGTCGTCCTGGGCGGCAAGGAGTACGGCTCCGGGTCCTCCCGTGACTGGGCGGCCAAGGGGACGAGCCTGCTGGGCGTCAAGGCCGTGATCACCGAGAGCTTCGAGCGGATCCACCGGTCGAACCTGATCGGCATGGGCGTCGTCCCGCTGCAGTTCCCGGCGGGCGAGTCGATCGAGTCCCTCGGGCTCGACGGCACCGAGTCCATCTCGATCTCGGGCCTGACCGCGCTGAACGACGGCACCACGCCGAAGACGGTGCACGTCACGGCCGAGCCGACCGAGCACTCGCCGGCCGGCAAGCAGCCGATCGAGTTCGACGCGGTCGTCCGCATCGACACCCCGGGTGAGGCCGACTACTACCGCAACGGCGGCATCCTGCAGTACGTCCTCCGTTCGCTCGTCTGACCCCTCCCGCAACACGCAACCTGGGCGGCTGCCCGCAGCGGTACTCCGTTGCGAGCAGTCGCCCAGGTTGCGTTTCGCGGAGGACGGGAGGCGCGTGGCGGGCTGGCACCGCGCCTCCAGTCCGTCTGCTGGTCGCGCGCATAGAGTGGGCCGACAGCCGTACGAAAGGAGCGCCCGTGAGCCTGCTCGCCAGCATCACGTCGCCGCGCGACCTGAAGCGTCTCTCCGACGCACAGATGATCGACCTCGCCGCCGAGATCCGCACCTTCCTGGTCGCCGAGGTCGCCAAGACCGGTGGGCACCTCGGGCCGAACCTCGGCGTCGTCGAGCTGACCCTCGCCATGCACCGGGTCTTCGACTCGCCGCACGACCCGTTCGTCTTCGACACCGGCCACCAGTCGTACGTGCACAAGCTCGTCACCGGCCGCCAGGACTTCTCACACCTGCGTGAACGCGGGGGCATCGCCGGCTACCCGCAGCGCAGCGAGTCGGAGCACGACATCGTCGAGTCCTCGCACGCGTCCTCGTCGCTGTCCTGGGCGGACGGCATCTCCCGCGCGTTCCAGCAGACCGGGCAGTCCGACCGCACGGTCGTCGCGGTCGTCGGTGACGGTGCCCTCACGGGTGGCATGACGTGGGAGGCGCTCAACAACATCTCGGACCAGAACGACCGCCGACTGGTGATCGTGGTCAACGACAACGGCCGGTCGTACGCGCCGACGATCGGTGGGATGGCCCGGTTCCTCAGCTCGGTCCGCACCCGTCGCGAGTACCGCACGCTGTACGAGAAGAGCCGTGCGGCTGCCGACCACTTCGGCGCGCCCGGGCGTGCGGTGTACCGCGGCCTCCGGGGCGGGCTGCACGGCTTCCTGTCGCGCTTCACGAACAACGAGGCGCTGTACTCCAACCTCGACATCAAGTACATCGGGCCGGTCGACGGACACGACCAGCAGGCGATGGAGGCGGCGCTCCGGCAGGCGAAGGGCTACGGCTCGCCCGTCATCGTGCACGTGATCACCGAGAAGGGGCACGGCTTCGAGCCCGCCCTGCGTGACCAGGCGGACCAGTTCCACGCCGTCGGGCACATCGACCCGGAGACGGGCGAGTCGCTCGACAAGGCGTCAGGGCCGTCGTGGACGTCGGTCTTCGCCGCCACGCTCGCCGAGGTCGGCCACGAGGACCCGCGGATCGTGGCCATCACGGCCGCGATGCTCCGGCCCACCGGCCTGCACCTGTTCCAGCAGGCCCACCCCGACCGGGTGATCGACGTCGGGATCGCCGAGCAGCACGCCGTGACGACCGCCGCCGGCCTGGCCTACGGCGGACTGCACCCCGTCGTCGCCCTGTACGCCACGTTCCTCAACCGGGCGTTCGACCAGGTGCTGATGGACGTCGCGCTGCACCGGGCCGGGGTCACGTTCGTCCTCGACCGGGCCGGCATCACGGGTCCGGACGGTCCCTCGCACCACGGCATGTGGGACCTGGCGCTGCTGCAGGTGGTGCCGGGCGTGCGGATCGCCGCCCCGCGTGACGCCGTCACCCTGCGTGAGGAGTTCCGGGAGGCAGTGGCCGTCGACGACGCGCCCACGGTCCTCCGGTGGTCCAAGGGTCAGGTCGGGTCGGACATCCCCGCACTCCGGCGGCTGGACGACGGCGTGGACGTGCTGCACGACGCCGCCGACGGGGTCGAGGACGTGCTCATCGTGGCCGTCGGGTCGATGGTGCCGACCGCGCTCGAGGCGGCTGCACTGCTCGAGGCGCAGGGCATCGGCGTGACCGTCGTCGACCCGCGCTGGGTGGTCCCGATCCCGGCGTCGCTCATCGACCTGTCCCGCGACCACCGGCTGGTGATCACGATCGAGGACGGCGTCCGCGTCGGCGGCGTCGGGACCCGACTGCGGCAGGACCTGCGCGCTGCCGGTGTCGACACGGGGGTGAACGAGCTCGGCCTGCCGGACGAGTTCATCGCCCACGCCAGCCGCAGTCAGATCCTCGCCGACGCCGGGCTCACGGCGCAGGCGATCGCGCGCGACGTCATCGACCAGGTCGTCGGCACGAAGGTGCCCCAGGCGAAGCCGGCGCGTTCGCGGGAGTCCGCGGAGCGCTGACGCGCGGCGCGCCCGGCCGCCCGGCCCGCAAAACACCGGTGTTCGTCCGTGACACCGCGTCATGACGCGATGTGTTGGACGAACACCGGTGTTTTGCAGAGGGGGCTAGCGGGAGGCGGGGCCGACGATCGGCGGCTCGTGGAACGTGCCGCCGAAGACGCGCTCGGACGCCCCGCTGCGGTCGAGGTACGGGCTGATGCCGCCGGCCTGGAACGGGTAGCCCGCGCCGAGGATGAGCCCGAGGTCGATCTCCTCCACGTGCTGGACGACCCCGTCCTCGAGCATGCGGTGCACCTCGTCGGCCAGGGCGTCCTCGAACCGGCGCTGCATCTCGGCAGCGTCGACCGGGTGGGCGTCCTTCTTCGACGGGGTGACGAGCTTCACGGCAGCGGAGTCGTACCCGGTCGCGTTGCCCTTCTTGTCGCGGGTCAGGATCGTCCCGTGCTCGGCGATCTTCTTCAGGCCGTCGCCGGGGTAGAAGCGCTCCGGCCAGGCCGCGTGGTGCGAGTCGAGCACGTGCGCCCCGACCGGCAGACCGACGAGCTCGAGCAGCTCGAACGGCGACATCGGCAGACCCAGGGGAGCGGCGCCCTCGGCCACGGTCTCGAACGAGGTGCCCTCCTCGACGCCACGCATGGCCTCGCCGAGGACGCGTGCGAGCACCCGGTTGACGACGAAGCCCGGCTGGTCGGCCGTGACAATCGCCGTCTTCTTCAGGGTCTTCGCGACGGCCAGCGCGGTGGCGACGGCCTCGTCGGAGGTCTTCGCCGCACGCACCACCTCGAGCAGCGGCATCACGGCCACCGGGTTGAAGAAGTGGAAGCCGACCAGACGCTCCGGGTGCTCGAGCACCGACGCCATCTCGTCCACCGACAGGGACGAGGTGTTCGTCGCGAGGATCGCGTCCGGTGCGATGACCTGCTCGATCTTCCGGAACACCTCCTGCTTGACGCCCATCTCCTCGAAGACGGCCTCGATCACCCAGTCGGCGTCCGCGAAGGCGTCGTACGACACCGAACCGCTGACGAGCGCGGTGATGCGGTTCGCGTCGTCCTGCGAGACCCGGCCCTTGGCGAGCATCTCGTCGACGGACTGGCGGATCCGGGCGACACCGGCGTCGACGCGCTCCTGCGAGACGTCGGTGATGACGACGGGGACCCCGAGCCGGCGGGCGAAGAGCAGCGCGAACTGGGAGGCCATCAGCCCGGCGCCGAGCACGCCGACCTTCGTGACCTTCTTCGCGTCGACGCCCCCGGGAGCGCCGACCGGACGCTTGGCCCGCTTCTGCACCAGGTCGAACGCGTACATCGACGCCGCGAACTGGTCCCCGGCGAGCAGGTCGGCGAGGGCGTCGTCCTCCCCGGCGAAGCGTTCCTCGAGCGACCCGGACTTGGCGGCGGCGACGAGGTCGAGCGCGCGGAACGGCGACTTCGGGACGCTGCCGATCTTCGACGTCACCTGCTGGCGGGCGACCTTGACGACGGTGCCCCAGGCGGCCTTCTCGATCATGCCGGGTTCGTTCTTCCGGACGACCTTGGTGCGACCGGACACGACGCCGTCGGCCCAGGCGACCGCGGACGGCAGGAAGGTCACCGAGGGGATCAGCGCGTCGCCGATGCCGAGGTCGACCGCGGCCTTCCCGTCCATCAGGCGGTTGTTCTTCAGCGGGTTCTCGACGATGACCCGCAGGGCCTTCTCCGGACCGATCAGGCGGGGGAGCAGCGTCGCGCCGCCCCAGCCGGGGATGATGCCGAGGAAGACCTCGGGCAGGCCGATGCCCTGGGCAGCGGACGAGAACACGCGGTAGGTGCAGTGCAGCGCCACCTCGAGCCCGCCGCCGAGTGCGATGCCGTTGACGAACGCGAACGACGGGACACCGAGCTCGCTGAACTTCCGGAGCGTGGCGTGGCCGAGCACGCCGAGCTCGTGCGCGACCTCGCGGGACGGCAGCGCGGCGGCCTGGGACAGGTCGGCGCCGGCGGCGAAGCAGTACTGCTTGCCGGTGATCGCGACGGCCTGGACGGTGCCCGCCGCCGCTGCAGCCTGCAACCCGTCGAGCACGTCGGACAGCTCACGCATGGTGCGCGGACCGAGCGTCGAGGGGCGCTTGTAGTCCTTGCCGTTGTCGAGCGTGATGAGCGCGAGCGTGCCACCGGAGGGCAGCGCGACGTGCTTGACGTACGAGTGGGTGACGACCTCGTCCTCGCTCAGGGCGGTCAGCTGGTCGATCGGGGTGGTGGTCATGGTCAGGCCGCCTTCCGTGCCGCGGACTTGCTGAAGTTCGGGTTCTCCCAGATGACGGTGCCGCCCTGGCCGAGCCCGATGCACATCGTCGTGATGCCGTACTTGACGTCCGGACGCTCGGCGAACTGCGCCGCGAGCTGGGTCATCAGCCGGACGCCACTCGAGGCGAGCGGGTGCCCGACGGCGATCGCACCACCCCAGGCGTTGACGTTCGGCGAGTCCTGCGCGATGCCGTAGTTGTCGAGGAACGCGAGCACCTGGACCGCGAAGGCCTCGTTGATCTCGAACAGGCCGATGTCGTCGATCGACAGTCCTGCCTTCGACAGGGCCTTGTCGGTCGCGGGGACCGGGCCGACGCCCATCACCTCGGGCTCGACGCCCGCGAAGGCGAACGAGACCATGCGCATCTTCGTCGGCAGCCCGTGCTCCTTGGCGCCGGCGTCCGAGGCCAGCAGGCTCATCGTCGCGCCGTCGTTCAGGCCGGCGGCGTTGCCGGCGGTGACCCGTCCGTGGGACCGGAACGGCGTCTTCAACGCGGCCAGGGCCTCCAGGGTGGTGCCGGGACGCGGCGGCTCGTCGGCCGAGACGATGTCCCAGCCCTGACCGGTGTTGACCTCGACCGGGATGACGTCCGGCTGCAGCTTGCCGGCGCCCCAGGCGGCGGCGTAGCGCTGCTGGGACTGCACGGCGAAGGCGTCGGTGCGGTCCTTCGTGATGGCGGGGAAGCGGTCGTGCAGGCGCTCGGCGGTGTTGCCCATCACGAGCGCGTCGGGTGCGACCATGCGCTCCGCGACGAAACGCGGGTTCGGGTCGGCGTTGAAGCCCATCGGGTGGCGACCCATGTGCTCGACCCCGCCGGCGATGGCGACGTCGGCGGCACCGAACGCGATCGCGCCGGCGAGGGTCGTGACGCTCGTCATGGCCCCCGCGCACATGCGGTCGATGGCGTAGCCGGGGACGGACTTCGGCAGACCGGCGAGCATCCCCACGGTGCGTCCGAGGGTCAGGCCCTGGTCGCCCTGCTGGGTGGTCGCGGCGACCGCGACGTCGTCGACGGCGGCTCCGTCGAGGGAGCTGTTCCGGTCGAGCAGCCCACGCATCGCGTGCACGGCGAGGTCGTCGGCGCGGGTCCGCCAGAACACCCCCTTCTCACCGGCGCGGCCGAACGGGGTACGGACACCGTCCACGAACACGACGTCTGATGTCTTCGGCAATGCGAGCCTCCAGATCCACAACGATCGGGCCGGAGCGACGTGTCACCCCGACCGGCCGGGCCTCGCCCGGCGACGCTCCGACGCTAGTACCCCCGGCTGGGCGGGGGCACGTCGGTTGGGCGGTTCCTACGAGGCGGTCGTCCCGGTGGCGTCGTCGGCCTGTCCGTCTGCGACAAGCGCGGCGTCGCCCGCCTGCACGTCGGCGTCCGGGTCCTCGGTCGCCCCGAGCGTGTTGGCGTCCGCCGTCGTGTCGTCCGGACGGGAGGCCGTGGTCGCCGTGACCTCGGCCGCCGGGTCCTCGACGGACCGGTCCGCGGCGACCTCGAACGCGTGTGCGATGACCGACGCGGTCTCCTCGACCTGCCACGGTCGGGCGTCGTGCGACGCGAGCGTCGCCCCGACGGTCTCGGTCGCCACGGTCTTCGGCGGCGTCCAGGACACCAGGCGGAGTGTCTCCGGCGTGAGCAGGTTCTCGACGGGCAGGTCGAGCTCGGCGGCACGCGCGGTGACCGCGGCGCGCGCGGCACGGTACCGGCGGTCGGCGGCCGGGTTGCGCTCCGCCCACGCGCGCGGCGGCGGGAGGCTCGGCTCGCCCCCGCCTCGGAGGCGCGGCAGGTCCTCGGTGGTGCGGCCCTCCTCGACGGCGGCCCACCACCGGTCGAGTTCGGCACGGCTGGCGCGTCCGGTGAAGGACTTCAGCGCACCGAGCTCGGCGCGCGAGGTCGGGGCGGCAGCGGCGGCGGCGACGATCGCCGAGTCCGGGATGGTCCGGCCCGGGGCGATGTCGGTCTCCTGCGCGTAGGCGTCGCGGGCGAGCCACAGCGACCGGGCGATCGCCAGGGCCCGGGCACCGCGGAGCACGTTCATGCCGGACAGCCGACGCCACGGTTCGACCCGCGGCGGCTTCGGCGCGCGGGCGAGGACGGCGGCGAACTCCTCCTCCGCGATGCGGGCCTTGCCGGCCGACTCGAGGACCTCGGCGAGCGAGTCGCGCAGGTCCGGCAGCAGTTCGACGTCGAGGGCGGCGTAGACGAGCCAGGCCTGGGGCAGCGGGCGGGTCGACCAGTCGGCGGCGGAGTGTGCCTTCGCGAGCGTGATGCCGAGCAGCTGCTCGACGACCGCGCCGAGGCCGACGCGGGGGAACCCGGCGATGCGCGCCCCGAGCTCGGTGTCGAAGATCCGGGTCGGGACCAGGCCGACCTCGCGGAGGCACGGCAGGTCCTGCGACGCGGCGTGGAACACCCACTCCTCGTCGACGAGCGCGGCCTGCAGGTCGCTGAAGTCGCCGATCGCGATCGGGT
This sequence comes from Curtobacterium herbarum, assembly GCF_016907335.1. Taxonomy (NCBI): domain Bacteria; kingdom Bacillati; phylum Actinomycetota; class Actinomycetes; order Micrococcales; family Microbacteriaceae; genus Curtobacterium; species Curtobacterium herbarum. The sequence goes on along the minus strand of NZ_JAFBBT010000001.1, from coordinate 1,920,347 downwards.
CGAACAAGAACGAACCGGACCCGCGGCGGAACACCTGGATCAGGTACGCCCGCTGCGAGTAGCGGTACCCGCTCGCGCGCTCGGCGTCGACCGCGACCGGACCGTGCCCTGCGGCGAGCCGCGCGACGGCCTGGAGGTACTCGTCGCGTTCCTCGATGACGTGGACGGCGGCGTGCGCGTCCTCGTAGGCGGGATCGGCGTCAGTCACGGGCGAGCCTCCGGGGAGCCAGGAGCGAGACGCCGTCGGAGGCCGGGGGGAGTCCGGCGAGCATCGCCACGATCTCCTCCCACGCCTGCACGTGCGGCGTCAGGTCGTCGTCGAGGGGCGTCCAAGACGCCCGCAGTTCCAGTTGGGCACCGTCGCCCTGTGCCGCGAGTTCGCCGTACCCGCGCGAGATGATCTTCGTCGCCGTGCCGGACGCGTTGCCGTACCGGGCGCCGTGCGCGTCGAGGGCGTCGACGAGCCAGCTCCAGGTGACGTCGGCCACGAACTCGTCGACGCCGATCTCCGGCTCGAGCGGGGCCTGCGCGAAGGTGACGATGCGGTACGCGCCGCCCCACCCCTCCGGCTCCGCGGGGTCGTGCAGGGCGATGAAGCGTCCGGTGCCGAGGTCGGAGTCCACACCGTGCACCGCGCCCGACACGTCCGCCGCCAGGGCGAGCGAGAACGGGGCGATGCGACTCGGCGACGGGATCTCGGTGACCGTGGTCTCGGTGCGGGTCCTGCCGCTCGACACGAACGCGCGGAGACGCGCGAACGCCTCCGGTTCGGCGTCGGGGTCTCGGGATTCGGGCACGGATGCAGACTAGGCTCCGGACCCAGCACCGGTGCGGGCGGCACGCCGTCCGCCGCGCAGTCGTGCTGCCCGCAGTCGCCCTCGTCCTGAGTCGTCCTCGTCCTGGAAGGCCCGCATGGCCCGCCGTCCCGATGCCGTCCGGTCCGTCGGCCTCCTCGCGCTGGGTGCCGGCCTCACCGCCGCCGCGGTCGGGGTCGCCGTCGTCGCCGGGTCGGTCGCCGCCGTCGCCCGGGCCGTCGTCACTCCGGACCGCAAGCGCACCGAGCGAGTGCCGATCACGGCCGTCGACCTGGAGGCACGCACCGTCTCCCTGGGACGCAGTCCCGACACCGAGTCCCCGGGTCGGTACAGCCTGTGGTTCGGTGGCGCGACGGGGCACATGCGCGTCGGCGAGGTGCTCGACACCACCGACACGACCGTCACCCGTCGGGTCATCGCCGTCGACGCCGGCGACCCCACCGTGGCCCGACGCGGTCGGTGGGGTGGCTGGTTCTACCTGACCCCGGGGGAGCTCGGGGTGCCGGTCGAGGACGTCGACGTGCAGACCCCGAACGGCCCTGCCCCTGCCTGGGTCGTCCGTGCCGAGGACCCGGACGCGCCCTGGGCCGTCCTGGTGCACGGCCGGGGCGTGACCCGCGCCGAGACGATCCGCGCGGTGCCGGTGTTCCGCGCCGCCGGGTACTCGGTGCTGCTGGCGTCGTGGCGGAACGACGGGGTCGCACCCCCGAGCCCGGACGGTCGCTACGGCCTGGGGTCGACCGAGTGGGAGGACGTCGACGCCGCCCTGGACTGGGTCGCGCAGCAGGGCGCCACGAGCGTCGTGCTGATGGGCTGGTCGATGGGCGGTGCCGTCGTCCTGCAGACCCTGGTGCGCTCGGGCCTCGCCGGACTCGTCAGCGGCGTCGTCCTGGAGTCGGCGGTCGTCGACTGGCACGCGGTCCTGAAGTCGCAGAGCCGGGCGCTCCGCCTGCCCCGGCCGGTGCGGAAGGTGGCGCAGTGGGTCCTCCGCACACCCGTCGTCCACCGGGTCGCCGGACTGGACCAGCCGATCGACCTGCGGGAACTCGACATGGTCGCCCGCGCCGACGAACTGCGGGTACCGATCCTGCTGCTGCACAGCGACGACGACGGGTTCGTGCCCGCATCGGCGTCGTACGCCCTCGCCGCCGCCCGGCCGGACCTGGTGCAGCTCGAGGTCGCCCACGTCGCGCGGCACACCAAGCTCTGGAACCACGACGCCGAGTGGTTCGACGCGCGGATCCGGGCGTGGCTCACCGATGTGGTGCGGCCGGCGGCCGACGTGCGGTGACATGCGCGCGGTGACGTGCGCGCGGTTCCCGACGTACGGTGACCGACGTCGGCCGGGAGGCGCGGGACGAGCCATGACGCGCCTCCCGTCCGACGGGTGGTGACCACCCGACGTGCGCGCCGCGACCGGCCCGTCTGCAGCGCCTGCCCGCCTCAGCGGCCACCAGCTTCAGCGGTCGGGGAAGAGGTCGACGGACCGCGGGGTGGAGCGGTAGCGGAGGTGCTCGAAGTCGGGGTGCCAGTCGACGAGGCCGACCACGGCGCGGACGGCGATGTCGATGAAGTACGGCGACACGACGATCCGGCGGGGGATCGTCGTCGCCTCGATCTCGGTCGCGGGTCGAGAACGCGACCCGGAGAAGTCGGTGACGTGCACGCCGTCGAGGTCCGTGCCCCAGGTGTACGCGGGCAGCAGCCGGGCGGTGTCCGGGGCGACGTTGCCGACGACCTCCCACATGCCCGGCTGGAACCGGGCCGGCAGGGTGAGCCCGGCCACCACCGGCTGCGTGGCGAGCACGACGAGCGGGTCGGCCGGGCGGGGGAGGTCCTCGGGGCGCTGGAAGACCGCGACGTAGACGGCGTCGTGCAGCGTCGCGAGGACGTGCCCGAGCAGCACGCGGCCGCCGCCGTCCGGGATGAAGAAGACGTCACCGATCTCGGCGGTGAACGGCTGGCGGTTGAGTGGGACCAGCTCGTCGGCGGAGGGAACGGCGCGTGCGGACGAGCGGTCTGCTGCTGCTTCCGTGGCTGGCGGATGCGACGCCGTCACACCGGAGCGTCGAAGTCGTTCGACCTGTTCGTCGAGGTCACGGCCGGGTGTGCCGCGACCGACCATGTCGATGGTGAAGACCTTCTCGGGGTCCGCCCTGGTCTCGGCCAGGAGCTGCGCGAAGAGCTGCTGTTCGCTGTCAGCCTGGTGGAACTCGGAGCCCGATGGCTGGTCCTTCTTGCGCTTGCCGAACATGTCGTCCGTTCCCCTCGTCCGATGACACCCCATCGTGGCACGACCGGTCAGTCGGACGTCGCTGGTGGGTCGACGACTGCCAGGCCACCGCCGGGCATGGCGATGATCATCCGGCGCTCCGGCCCGGCGCCGCGGTAGTTCCAGGACTCGTACGACTCGTCGGGCCAGGCCTGCAGGACCGTCCCGGATGCGAAGTCGAGCCGGAGGTCGGCGCCGTCGAGTGTCGCGTTCCTGACCGTGTCGCCGAGCAGGGCCAGGACGGGTGCGAGCGATGCCTTCTGCCCCGGATCCACGAGCCGGCGTTCCCCGTCCGGACCGGTGATCGCGAACTCGGCCTCGAACTGCATCGTCGTGCCGTTCGAGAAGCCGATGGTGGTCTGGAAGCTGACGGTCAGGACATCCACCCGGGCGTCGGTGAACTCGAGCCCGTGGTCGTCGTTCACGGGGTCTCCTCCGGGGCCGTCGTGACCCACTCCCGCGCTCATGACGGCGTCCCTCCGGGCAGCGTGCGGGCGACGACCTCGCCGCCGGTCAGGACGTCGATGTCCAGGCGCGCTCGTCCTGGTTCGGACCAGTGCCACGAGGGCCGGTCGCGGTGGGACCACCCCTCCAGCAGCTCACCCGATGCGAAGCGGACGGCGATGCGGGCGCCGGTGACGGTGCCGCGTTCCACCACCGTCGTGTGGAGGGCGAGGAGCGGCAGGAGCGAGGGCGGGTCGCCGGGCTCCATGAACGTGTGCGTGCCGTCGGTCTCGGTCAGGGAGAAGGCTGTCTCGAACCGGAGGGTCGCTCCGCTCGAGAAACGGACGGTGACGGCGGTGTCGACCGTGACGGCGTCCACCGTGTCGCCAGCGACGTGCAGCTGGATGGGGGCCGACGTGGTGTTCGTCACGGTGTCCTCTCGCCGTCTCCGGCGTCTCGCTCTGCGGGGAACACGAGCTGATCGAGCCGAGGCAGTTCAGTCGGCATCTCGTCGGTGAACCACGGGAGCTCGACCATCTGCATCCTGCCGTCGTGCACCCAGATGAGCAACTCGCCCCCGACTGCCACGGCGTCGGTCCGGTAACTGACGGCTTCCGGCAGTGGTCCGTCGGGGAGGTCGACGCGGGGTGCGTCGTCGCGTTCGAGCGCGAGCGTCCACGCACGCGGCCCGGACGGCGTGACGTCGACCACTGCGTCGAGCTGGGTGAGGAGCGCCGGCGCCTCGTCGATCGGAGCGTTCTGGAGGCACGCGCGGACGAGTGCGCGGATCTGCTGACCGTCGCGTGCCTCCTGTGCGCGGCGTTGCTCGTCCTGTGTGCGGCGCTGCTCGGTGGCGATCTCCTCGTCGCGGCTCCCGATGCCGGACGCGGGAACGCCGGGTCCGAGGAACAGTTCGAACTCCCAGGAGGTCCCGATCACCGAACGATCCAGGGTCACCGTGACCGTCGTGCTGTCGAAGAAGTCGATGCGGATCACTGCCTGCGAGGCGTCCGTCGTGGTGCTGCCGATCGGTGAGCCGAAGAACTCGCCGTCGATCATCTGGTGGTTGTCCCGGACGAAGCGCCGCAGGTCGTCGTCGGTGATCCACAGCCCGGCGCCGCTGCTGTCGCGGACCTTCTGCTCCCACTCGAGGACGTTGAGGTCCGAGTGGGGCAGCGCGACCATGTCCAGGTCGGTGACGAGCCAGCGCAGGGGAGGGATGGTCATCCCGTTGACGACGTTGCGGAACTCCAGGACGCCCGTCGGTTGCGAACCGATGAAGCGGTGGTAGCTGACGAACTCCGGCTCCGGCCGCCTGGTGGCCGGACGGCCTGATCTGCTGCGGGAGGTCATTCGTCGAACAACTCAGCAGAGGACGGGACGGGGACGTAGCGCGCTTCCTCGAGCGCTGGGTTGTAGGGACCGATAGCCGCGTGCATGAGCAGGAAGTCCTCGATGAGCATGGGTGATCGCGTGGTCTTCAGCGGGATGGTCGCTGCTTCCTCGGCGGTGGCGAAACGCGTCCTCGATCCATCGAAGTTCGTGATGCGCACACCCCCGGTCTCGGGGAAGCCCCAGGTGCGGGCCGGCAGGAAGCGCCGACGGTCCGCCGGCGCATTCGTCACGATCTCCCACATCCCAGGGCTGAACCGCGCGTCGAACGTCAAACTGGCGACGAGCGGGTCGTGCTGGAGGGCGCGGAGAGCCTCTGCAGCTCTGACTGGAACATCGACCGGATGGTCGAAGACGACGACGAAGAGGACGTGTCGACCGGCGTCCACGACCTGCCCGACGTAGGCCGTACCGTCGCTCAGCGGGACACAGAACACATCACCTTCCGTGACGTCGAAGATCGTGCGCTTCGGGCTCATCAGGACCAGCTCTCGCTTCCACGCCGGGTGAAGGGCGCCCCATCGGTTCCGGCGCCGAACCACTTCCGGAAAGTCGTATCCACCTGTACCCGGGCCGGGTCGAGGATGACTGTCCACTCGGAGCTGTCGAATGCGTCGATCCGAACGAGCGGGTCGCGCACAGTCGAGGCGTCGGCTTCGGACCCGAAGCCGATGAACTCCCCGTCGTTCACTTGATCCGACGCGTCCGTGAGGATCCGGAAGAACGCATCGGTGACGATCAGACCGCGGGTCCCAGCCGACTCGACCTGACCCTGCTCCCTCGTTGATGTTCGCGGTGTGTTCACGAGCCGAAGATACTTGCGGACGTCGGCGTCGGACGGTAGGTCATTTCGTCGTACGAGGGCAGGTGTGGCACAAGACCTTCGCGAGCGCGAATCGCTTTCTCGAGGCGCATGGGCGAGCGGTACTCGCGAGTCGGAATCGCTGCCGCTTCGTCCGGTGTCGCGTCTCGATGGACCGTGTCGAAGAAATTGGTGATCCTCACCCGCCCGGGATCGATGGTTCCGTAGGAGAACGCTGGGAGGAATCGATCCGCATCAGCATCCGCGTGACCGACGACACTCCACATGCCCGGACGGAACCGGCTGTCCAACGTCAACGTGGCGAACAACGGATCCGCGTCGGGGACTGCGCTGATGTGCGGGACGTGCGCCAGGTCCTTCTCGATCCAGTCGAAGACGACCACGTAGAGGGAGCCGACGGTCGTGGCCACTACCTGCCCGATGTAGGCCCGTTGACCGTCGACGGGGATTGCGAACACGTCACCGGCGTGCACCGGTTCGATCTCGGGCAACCGAGCGCTCATGAAAGGCCTTCCCTCAGGTGTCGTGTGGGCGGCGCGACATGGCCGCCGCCGATGTACCGTTTCCGAAGATCGCCGTGAACCGGTCTTGCACGCCGACTCGATCCAGGTCGAGGATCACCGTCCACCACGCTCCGTCCACCACATCGAGGACGATCACGGCTTTGTCGAGCTGACCGACATCGGCTTCGTCGAAGCCGATGAACTCGCCCTCGATGAACTGCACCGTGGCTGCGACGAGACGAGTGAACGTGGCGTGGTCGAGCACCGGATTCGGAAGACCTGGCGTGCCGGACACTCGTTCGAGTTCACGAATCTCCAATCCGGAGCCAGGGGAGACGTTGACGAAGATGTCCTCGGCTGTCCAAGAGAGTTCGGGGAGACACAGAGATCCCAAGATGTCGTCGAGTTCGACATCCACGTCTTCGTTCTGGATCAAGTCAAGAGTGAAGAGGCGCAGCATCGGTGACCTTTCTGCTCAAGGGAAGACAGGGCGATCCTGCTGTGACAGCTGGTGTCTGTTCTTTGCATGGGTCCCGTGCATGCAGGCGGCGATGCGCGATCGGAATCAGGAGCCGAACAGCTCGGCTGATGTCGGCGTCTTCGTGTAACGAATCTCGTCGAACACCGGGTACCAGGGGTCGAGGCCTGCGTGAGCACGCAGGGCCCTCTCGAGAAGCATCGGAATCCGATAAATCTCGGGTGAGATGGTCTGCATCTCCGCCGGCGACGCTGATCGGCTGGTCGTCCCGGTGAAGTTGGAGACTCGTGCTCCTCCGGGTTCTGGAGATCCGTAGCTGAACGCTGGCAGGAAGCGATCCGGCTCCGGAGTTGTCTGCCCGATGATCTTCCAGTCGCCGTGGTAGAAGCGAGCATCGAACGTGAGCGCAGCGAAGAGCGGATCGACCGTGAAGTTCCAGGAGGACGCGTTGCCACTGCTGTGCAATGGAAGGGTTTGGTCGTACACGAGGACGTAGAGGCTGGCGTTGCGTTCTGCAACCACCACGCCTGGGTAGCCCCGGCTGCTGTCCACGGGGATGAGGAACACGTCGCCGGCATTCGCGAGATTCCCCGGTTTCGTCATGTCCAATGCGGGCCTCCTCCTGCAAATCGGTGACGTTGCTCGCGCATGTGGTGTCCTCTGCTCGCCAACCAGCCATTTGTGTCATGCGCCGAAGAGCTCTGCAGAAGTAGGCGTTTTCTTGTATCGGATGCCGTCGAAAGCTGGAAGCCACGGTTCCAAGCCAGCCTGCGCACGAACGGCCATCTCGAGCAGTAGCGAAGAGCGAGTGATCGTGTGTGGGACAGTTGCTGACTCTTCCGGCGTCGCGAGGCGTTCTCGAGTGCCACTGAAATCGGTGACGCGCACCCCTCCGGTCTCCACGAGGCCGTGCGTGAAGGCCGGAAGGAAGCGTTCACGGTCTGGCTCAGCGTGGCCGATCACTTGCCATGCTCCTTCGTCGAATCTCCCATCGAAGGTCTGGATGGCGAACAACGGTTCCGTATCGAGCTGCCATGAGCGACTGTCGCTAAGTGCATCGATCTGCACGACCTGGTCGAACACGATCATGTAGAGGCTGACGCCGCGTTCCGCGATCACCTGTCCCAGATGCGCCGATGAGTCGCTGATCGGGATCATGAAGACATCGCCTGCGGTGGCATGCAGCGCCTTGCTCGTACTCAATAGGGGTCCTCCGCCTATGTCGAGTGACACCAGGATAGGGCTTTCCGGTCGTCAGTCGAACAGTTCTGCATGGCAGTGCCGGCCTTGGAACGGTATGCCGAACACGTCTCCCGGCCGTGCTTCGTACGGCTGTTTCCTGCTGCTCAAGCTGCGTCGCCTCCTCCGGGCCACTTCGGCAATCATCGGGCGGGGGAAGTGCGTCCGGCCGGGGGCAGAAAATCAGTGATGTAGAGCACGCCGACGATCTGACGAGCAGTCGCGTCCAGGGCTGCGGTCACCAATGAGTCCTGTAGCCAGATCGAGCCCAGCAGAACGTCCATGGATCCAGCATCAGAGAGGTCCTTCGTGAACTGTTCCAGTCCGACCACCACGACGCCCTTCTCGCGCGCCAGGTTGTACTTCGTCCAGAGCGTCCTCGCGATGCTGGCCGCCTCGGTCTCGCGAGGCGGAGGAGCCGGCCATCGGGCAGCGCTTCGATGGCGGCCACGGCGCGAGCCGCTGCCGGGAGTGTCGAGGCCAGGAGGAGCACGCGGAGGTACCGGACCGAGACCGTCCTCGTCGTCCGAGATCGATCGAGGTAGGTCGCAGCGAGCACCTCGTTTTCGTGCTCGTCGAGCACGAGCGAAACGACCTCCTCACCGGACTCCACCTGGCAGAAGAGGACTGGAGCGCTGCCCAGTCCACCAAGCGGCTCGATCAGCTCGCGGAGATTCGGTTCGCGAGCCAGGTACTTGGAGCGCACCATGGTGACGAACTCCGCTGCGCTGAAGCGGTCGGCGAAGACCTCGTCGTCCTTCTGAGCACGAGCCATCACCGACTCCACCTCCGGGGGAACCGGCACGGTGGAGTGCGCGAGGATCCGGTCGAGGTCCCGAACGGTCAATACACCCATCAGTCGCCGTACCTCTCAACTTACGCATCGCGGACCACTCCGCGGATGAGGACTTCCGATTCGATGAAGATGTCGGGCGCGGGGGCAACGGGTTTGGTGCTCATCGTGGCTCCAATTGTCCCCGCGACGATCATGTTTTGCGTCACTTGAGATGGGCTGCCGTCAATGATTTGCTGAACAAGCTCCGCATGCCAGGTGGGAACAGAACACAAATCTTGGGCTTCTGTGGAGACGCATCATCGTTCAGGAGCGGAAAAGACTTGCAGACGTTGGGGTCGGATGGTAGATGAACTCGTCGTAGGACGACAAGTGTGGAAGTAGACCTTCGCGTGCACGCAGAGCTTTTTCCAGGCGCATAGGCGAGCGGTACTTCCGGGTCGGGATCGCGGCCGCTTCCTCCGGGGTGGCGTCGCGATGTATCGTGTCGAAGAAATTAGTGATCCTCACCTGTCCAGGATTGATGGTTCCGTAGGAGAACGCTGGCAGGAATCGATCTGCATCAGGTTCAGCGTGACCTACGACCTTCCACATGTGCGGCCGAAAGCGGCTGTCGAATGTTAGCGTGGCAAACAAAGGATCACTATTGGGAACATTACTGATGTAGGAGATTTCATCGAGTTTAGGTTCAATCCAGTTAAAAACGATCACGTACAATGCGCCTTCGGTGTTTGCTACAACCTGACCGATATAGGCGCGGTCAGTGTCGATGGGTATGGCGAACATGTCTCCGTCATGGACTGGTGTGATCTCAGTTGTCGGGGACAATTGGATCGCCTCCTGCTGCGTTGTAACGGCGCTCGCTCATCTGACGCCGCTCCTTCAAGGGTCGTGTGGCCGGCGGGACATGGCCGCCGCCGGTGTTCCTTCCCCGAAGATCGCAGTGAACCGGTCTTGCACTCCGACTCGATCCAGGTCGAGGATCACCGTCCACCATGCTCCGTCCACCACATCAATGACGATGACGGCTTTGTCGAGCTGACTCACATCTGCTTCCTCGAAGCCGATGAATTCGCCCTCGATGAACTGCACTGTGGCTGCGACGAGACGAGTGAAGGTGGCGGGGTCGAGTACCGGACTGGGGAGACCGGCTGTGCTCGACACCTGTTCGAGTTCAGTAATTTCCAATCCGGAACCGGGGGAGACATTGACGAATATATCCTCTGCTGTCCAGTAAAGCTCGGGCAGGTACAGAGACTCCAGAATGTCGTCGAGTTCGACATCCACGCCTTCATTTTGAATCAAGTCAAGAGTGAAAAGGCGCAGCATGCGGAACCCCCGATCAGGTACTCGGCCCTTCGGGTGGCACATCGCCGCGGAGCAGATCAGAGCCGTGCGTCTCGAAGTCTTCGGGAAGCTCAGCGAGTTCCTCTGGCCACTCTTGCAAGAGACGTTTGATGTCCTCGACGATCCACATGGGAACAGTGAGGTTGCGCTCCGCGATGAGCCCTGCTGCGATGCTCAGACCGATAGGGGCTTCGTCGCATTCAACGAGATCGCGCGCATCTTCCAGCGCTTGAATTCCGAGCCGCTCTTCGAGTCCGCTAATGATGTGGAGTGCCTGATTTCGGTAATTGCCAAATTCGTTCATTGTGGGTTTTTCGGTGTGTTGGTAGGGAATCCGGAAATGATCTCATCGTTTCTGATGACTACTCGAATCGCGACGCCGTCCCGCATGCCGTTCGCGATGAAGGTCGTCCCGGCCTTACCCTGCCGCACCCACTCGAGATTTGGGTCAGTCGCGACGTCAGAGATATCGTGGATGATTCTGCCATCGCTCCAAGAAGCAGGGAATTCCGACTTGCCGGGGAATCCGGTGCCGTGCCGATGCCCGCCACCGAATGACCCGTCCCCACGAACCTCGCCATCGAGGATGTGCTTGCGTCGAACAGTTGAAACCAGGTCCGTGACGTATTGACCATTCGGTGGTGACGGGGTGTCATCTCCAAGCTTTTCAATCGCATGCGGCAGATGCACCTTGTTGAGCACCCCACCTGTCACCGCGGATGTGGCCGCACCCTCTGCGGCGTTCTGCAGCAGGCTGCCCGGTGTGACCGGCTGCCCACTGACGACGGTGTTCGCGACGTTCTCGACGGCACCCTCGACCGCGTTGCCGACGAAGTGCTTCCCGATCGCCGCACCGAAGCCGCCGCCGACCGCGCCGAACGCTCCGCTGACGGCGACCTGCCCCCAGTTGACCTCGCCGGTGGTGGCCTTCTGGATGATGGTGTCCGCGCCGGCGCTGATGAGCATCATGCCGACCGGACCGCCGACGCCGGTGGCCATGAGGAGCCCACCGCCGACGACCATCGCGCCACCGGCGACGTACTCCCAGTTGTCCTTGAACCATTCGCCCGTGGCCGCTGCGGCCCGGGCCAGGGGACCCTGCTCGCTGGCGGCGTAGGCCTCGAGCTCGGCGTCGGTGATCGGCGCGAGCCCGAGCGGGTCGAGGGCGTGCAGCGGGTCGTTGCCGGCGAACGAGTACGGGTTGCCACCCCAGGCGGCTCCGGCGGGCGGAGCGAGCGGGTCGACGGAGAGGAACCCGCGGGTGGTCGGGTCGTAGGCGCGGGCGCCCATCCACTCGAGGCCGGCGACCTGCAGGGTGCCGTCGGCACCCACACCGACGGCCGCGGGCAGGGACGCGCCTCCGACGTCGGCGAGGACCTGCCACGGGTCCGCTTCCGAGGCCGCACGGGCGCTGCGCCAGCCGGCGGTCGTCCAGGCGTCACCGACTCCGGTGATGCCACCGGGAGCACGGAGGACCGGGGCGTCGCCGACCGCGAGGAGCGTCGGCGTGGCCGCCGCGGTGTCCCACGTGATCGGGACACCGTCGACGTCGGCGAGTTCGCCGAGGGCATCGACCGTCAGGTTGGTCGACGCTGAGCCATCCGGACCCTGCGTCCGGGTGCCCGTGAGCCACCCGCGGGCGTCCCAGAGTGAGTCGGTGGTGCTGCCGTCGCTCCGGAGTTCGCGCGTGCGCTGGCCGCGCCCGTCGTACTCGTAGGTGACGGACTCGTCACCGTCCTCCACCCGCAGGAGCTGACCGGCCGCGTCGTGGTGGAACCGACGAACTCGATCATCGGTGCGTTCCTCGACGAGTCGTCCGGCTGCGTCGTAGACCCAGTCGGACCGGCGGTAAGGGCCCACCGCTGACACGAGTTCGGCGGAGACCAGCTGTGCCCCGTCGTCGTGGCCGTACCCGGTCCGTCCGGCGGGGCCGTCCACCGACAGGATCCGCCCGTCGGGATCACGCTCGATACGGGTGACGTCGGACCCGTCGGCGTCGGTCGTCGTGTGCTCGACGAGCTGGCCGTCCGCGTAACGCCAGGACTGCAGCCGGTGCCCGGCCCGGAGGCCCGTCAGACGTCCGGCGGGGTCGTGGTCGTAGCGGACGTCGCCGAAGGCGGTGTGCTCGACACGGCTGACACGACCGACGGCGTCGCGGTCGTACCGGGTGACCGTGCCGTCGGGGGAGTACACAGCGGTCCGGAGGCCGTCGGCGTCGTAGCGCCACCGGGTCTCGCGGGATCCGGTGCTGCGGCGGACGAGCTGTCCGAGCCGGCTGTACTCCAGCGTGTGGGTCGCCGGTTCGCCGCCACGTGTGTGGTCGGTGATCGTGACGGTCCGGGAACGCGGGTCGCGGTCGATGCGGGCGAGCAGTGCATCGTCGGCGTACTGGGCGACCTCGAGCCCGGCGGCGTCGTGCTCCCATCGCAGGACCTTGCCATCGGGATCGGTCTGGGTCAGCTGGCGCCCGCCCGCGTCGTACGTCGCGGTGGTCGTTCGTCCCAGTGGGTCGGTCGACGTCGCCACCTTGTCGAGCTGCGTGTACGTCCGGACCGTCACGCCACCGAGGGGGTCGGTGGTGCGGACGAGTCGGCCGCGCTCGTCGTACTCGTAGCGGGTCACCCCACCGAGTCCGTTCACCGCGGCGGTCAACTGGCCGGCGGCGTCGTACCGGAACGACCGCTGCCCGAACCGGGAGTCCCGTGCCGAGACGATCCGACCGACCCGGTCGTACCGGTACTCCGCGGTGCCGACACCCGGCACCTGGGAGCGCACGACACGGCCGACGGCGTCGTACTCGGTCCGCGCGACCGTCCCGTCGGGCATCGTCCGCGCGGTGATCCGCGAATCGGCGTCGTACGTCAGCGTGGTGCGGGCGCCGGCCGGGTCGACGGCGGCAACGGGACGACCACAGCGGTCGTACTCGTAGCGGCTGGTCCGCCCGGCGGGCGTGGTCACCGCGACGACCCGACCGGCCCGGTCGCGCTCGATGACCGTGAGGCCACCCTCGACGTCGACGAGTTCCACCGGCCGCCCAGCGGCGTCGTAGGTGGTCAGTTCCGCGGAGGTGTCGGCGTGTTCGACCGACAGCGGCCGACCGAGTTCGTCCGTGCGGACGGTGACGTCCTCGAACGCGTTCCGCACGACCGCGACGCCGTCGACGCGTGCGCGCTCGGTCTCGGTCCGGACGCCGGTGGGGTCGACGGTCGCGCTGACCTGCCCGGTTGCGTCGTACTCGCGGGTCCAGCTGCCGCCGGCCGGGTCGACCACGGTGCCGAGACGCGAGAGCGCGTCGTGGACGAAGCCCCACTCGGCCCCGTCCGGCAGGGTCGCCGTCGTCACGTTGCCGAACGCGTCGAAGTCCTTCGTGACGACCCGACCGAGTGGGTCGGTCGTGGCGACGACCTGGCCGTGTGGCCCGTACGTCAGCTCGGTCCGTGCCCCGGTGGGGTCGACCGTCGCGGTGACCCGACCGCCCGGACCGTGTTCGTACCGCCAGACACCGCCGTCGGGCTCCTCGCGGGAGGTCAACAGCCCGGTGGCGTCGTACCGGTAGTGCGTGCGGTGGCCGAGGGGCGTGCGGGCTTCGACGACACGACCGGCGTCGTCGCGCACGAGTCGTGCGACCGCGCCGTCGGCGTTCTCGATGTCGACGACGTCGCCGAACCGGTCGTGGTGGAAGGTGACGGTCACCCCGGTCGGATCGGTGCACCGGACGAGCGTGCCGCCGCGCCACTCGAGCTCGGTCCGACCGCCGACGGGGTCGACGACGACCGACGGGTTGCGGTCCGCTGCGTCGGCGTACTCGTACTCGACGACGCCACCGGCCGCCGTGACGATCGTCGTGACGCGGTCCTGCTCGTCGTGGCCGTACGTCAGGTCGGCGCCCTCCGGCGTCACGGTGCGGACGCGTCGGCCACGGTCGTCGTACCCGTGGACGGTCGTCTGGCCGTCGCGCTCGGTGACCGACACCAGGTTGCCGTGCGGGTCGTACGACATCGACTGACGGCGGCCGTCGGCGTCGACGATGCCGACGACGCGGCCCTTCCGGTCCGAGATCCACGTGTTCGTGGCGGTTCCGTCGGTGTCCGACACCGAGGTCACCCGGCCCTGCAGGTACGCGAACCGGACGGTGCGTCCGAACGGGGTGCGCTGCTCGACGACGCGGCCCTGCGCGTCGTACACGTTGACGCACTCGACGACGCCGGAGGCCGCGGTCACCTGGTCGACCAGGCCCGCGTCGTCCCACCGGTAGCGTCGCGTGCCGACCGCGTCCTGCGCGGCGACGAGGCGGCGGGCGTCGTCGTACCGGTACTCGACACGGCGGCCGTCCGACGCCGAGACGGAGGCGACACGGTCGTCCTGGTACTCGACGTGGACCGCGCGGCCGAGTTCGTGCTCGAGCCGGGTGATCCGGTCGTCGGCGCCGCGGACGACCGAGACGCCGGTGCCCGGCCCCCGGTCGGTGCCGAGCCAGAGCCCGGCGGGCGTGAACGTCCATCGACCGCCGGCGTTGTCGGCGACGACGAGCACGGCGTCCTCACGGCGGAGCCAGAGGTCCTCGCCGACCCCGCGTCCCCAGCCGTCGCCGTCCCGGGGGAAGTCGACCTGGCGTCCGTCCTCGAGCACGATCGACGCGACCTCGTCGCCGAGCTCCAACCGGACGTCGAGCACCGACGACCAGCCGATGCCGAACCACCCGACCCGGGTGTCGAGCGAGTTGTACATCCGCGAGACGTGCAGCGCTGCCGCGGCCCCGCCGAAGCGCAGGTCCGTCTCCGGCTCGAGGAAGTTGCCCGTCGCGGTGTTCACCGGGTCGTCGGCGAAGCCGTTCGTCGGCGGGGTCCCCATCGCCGAGAACGGGCCGATGGTCAGGTCGTCGCGGGTGGCGTCGATGCCGGCCGCCGCCAGGGCCGCCGAGATCGAGGCGTCCGACAGCGTGGCGGGTCCGGTGCCACCGCCTGCGGCCTCGAACTGCGCCGCGACGGTCCCTGCCCAGGCCGCGTCCTGACCGTTCGCGGTCAGCCAGTCGTTCACGGCGGTCACGAGCGACTGCGCGTTCAGCGTGCCCCAGCACGGGTTGCAGCCGGACTCGTAGTCGGTCAGGGCGTTGCGGAAGGTCGAGACCGCACCGGCCAGTAACTCGTCGCACGACCGGATGCCGGACTGGAACGACCGGAGGTCTGCGGGCACCGCCGACGACGTGCCGCCGCCTCCGCCGCCCCCACCGGCCGGGATGGTCCGGCCGCTCACGGTCACGGCGTCGGCCTGGCGGTGCGGCTCGGGCTCCGGCTCCGGTGGCTTCGGGTCGTCGTCGGCGCCGAACCAGGTCCCGACCTCGTGGGTCGCGGCGACGAAGAAGTTGTCCTCGCGCTCCTTCTTGCGCGCCGCCCAGGCCTTCGCCTTCGCCCGCCGGTCGTCCTCCTGCTTCGCGGCCTCACGCAGCTGCTCGACGAAGCCGGACAGGCTCTGCAGAGCGCCGACGAGCTCGGACGCCCCTCGGGAGGCGACGTCCGCGTTGTCCGCGAAGACCTGGGAGAAGTACCCCCGGAACTCCTGGCTCGCGGTCGTGACGTACGACGCCCGTGACCCCGATTGGCCGCTGATCGCGTTCGCGAGCCCCGTCGCAGCGGACTTCAGTCCGTCGGCGTCTCCGTAGGAGTACCCCGTCGGGTCGTTGCCGTGGATTTTCCCCATGTCGTCCCGTTCCCCTCGTCGGTTGACGGGCCCATCCTGTCACGTGCACCGTGCGTTCCACCGGAACGCTCAGCAGACGGCGGGAACGACGGACGGGAGGCGCGGTACCAGCTGGCACCGTCCTCCCTCGCACGCTCGGTCGGCGCGGCCCGCGTGACGCTGGCGCGTCACCGCTGCGCGGGCCGCGCCCGTCCGGAACGAGGCGGCTACGCGACCGCCGCCGTGACCTGCCGCTGCACCCGGCCGAGCATGCCGACCATGCCGCGGATCCGCAGCGGACTGACCGCCTCGGACAGCCCGATCGTGAGCGGGTAGTCGGCCGGCACCGCGAGGACCTGCTCGGCGGTCAGACCGGAGAGGCCCTGCGCCAGGATCGAGGCGAACCCCCGGGTGGTGGGGGACTCGCGCGGCGCCGTGGCGTGCATCCGGACGACGTCGGGAGCGTCACCGTCCTCGCCGACCGTGACGGTGATGAAGACCGGGGACTGGCACTCCTCGACACGTTCGAGTTCGTCCTCGTGGCCCTGCAGGCGCGGCGGCAGGGCCGGCAGCTCGTCGGAGAACTCGAGCAGGAGCTGCAGGCGGTCGTTCAGCGAGAGGGCCAGGAAGTCGTCGCGGATCTCGGCGAGGGGCTGGGGGAGTGCTGCTTCGGTCATCGAGCAGGCAGCGTACCCGGCTCCGAGCCCTGCACGATCGGGACGCGGACGGCGCTGCCCCACTCCGTCCACGAGCCGTCGTAGTTGCGGACGTTCTCGTAGCCGAGCAGGTGCTGCAGCACGAACCAGGTGTGGCTCGAGCGCTCACCGATGCGGCAGTAGGCGATGACCTCGTCCGCGTCGCCGATGCCGGCACCGTCGCGGTAGACGGCGTCGAGCTCGTCGCGGGACTTGAACGTGCCGTCCGCGGCGGCGGCGGTCGCCCAGGGGATGTTCACGGCGGTGGGGATGTGGCCGCCGCGGAGGGCGCCCTCCTCCGGGTAGTCCGGTGCGGTGGTGCGGGAGCCGTCGTACTCGGCGGCGCTCCGGACGTCGATGAGCGGCTTGCCGAGGTGCGCGAGGACGTCGTCCTTGAAGGCGCGGACCGGCTCGTCGTGGCGCTCCACGACCGGGTACTCCACCGGCTCGACGGTCGTCCGGTCAGTGGTCGTCGCGCGGCCCTCGGCGATCCACTTCGCCCGGCCGCCGTCGAGCAGGCGGACGTCCTGGTGCCCGAAGAGCGTGAAGACCCAGAGGGCGTAGGCGGCCCACCAGTTGTTCTTGTCGCCGTGGATGACGACGGTGGTGTCACGGCCGATGCCCTTGCCGCCGACCAGACGGGCGAACGCCTCGCCGTCGATGTAGTCGCGCTGCACCGGGTCGTTGAGGTCGGTGTGCCAGTCGATCTTCACCGAGCCCGGGATGTGACCGGTCTCGTAGAGCAGGACGTCCTCGTCGGACTCCACCACGACGAGCTCCGGCGATCCGGCTCCGGCGTCGAGTTGCTCCTGCAGCCACTCGGTGGACACCAGGCGCTCAGGGTGCGCGTAGGAGCGGAACTTCTCGGACGGGTCGACCGGTGCGGTCATCGGGGGTACCTCCTGGGGATCGGTGGCGTGCGGACTACGATCGGTCCTTGCGCGTCGACGGCAACGGTACGCGGGCGGACCGAGTCCCCGCCGCACCGTGACACCGCACGACGTGCACGACACGCTCGCTCCGCACCGGAAGGCCGTCTTGCCTGAACTCGCTCCCGTCGCCCACCTCGTGGACCGCGACCCGCAGGTGACCCCACAGCAGATGGCCGACTCGCTGGTGCCGCCGCCGCAGTTCACCACCGCGTCGTTCTCCTCGTACCGCCCCGACCCGGAGTACGCGTCGCAGGCCGAGGTCCGGGACGCGGTCGAGGCATTCGTCACGACCGCGCCCGAGCCGGCGAAGCGGGGGCTGTTCGGCCGGAAGCGCAAGGAGCCCGAGACGCCGACGCGTTCGGGTGTGTACCTTGACGGAGGGTTCGGCGTCGGCAAGACCCACCTGCTCGCCGCCGCCTACCACGCAGCGACCGGCCGGAAGACGTTCGGCACCTTCATCGAGTACACCGCCCTCGTCGGCGCGCTCGGCTTCCAGGGCACCGTCGACCTGCTCCGCGGCACCGCCCTCGTCTGCATCGACGAGTTCGAGCTCGACGACCCGGGCGACACCATGGTGATGACGCGGCTCATCAAGGAGCTGTCCGAGTCCGGCACCCGCTTCGCCGCCACGTCGAACACCCCGCCGGGCGCACTCGGCGAGGGCCGGTTCGCGGCGCAGGACTTCCTGCGCGAGATCCAGGCGATG
This sequence comes from Curtobacterium herbarum, assembly GCF_016907335.1. Classification (NCBI taxonomy): domain Bacteria; kingdom Bacillati; phylum Actinomycetota; class Actinomycetes; order Micrococcales; family Microbacteriaceae; genus Curtobacterium; species Curtobacterium herbarum. The sequence continues at coordinate 1,902,232 of NZ_JAFBBT010000001.1, read as the reverse complement.
TCGGACCGGTTCGACACGATGCGCATCGACGGCCTCGACTTCCGTCGCCGTGCCGTCGACGAGTCCGCCTCGGTCGTCGACGACGTCCCGTCCGTCCTGGCGTCGCTGTCGTCGTCGGCGGCGTCGTCATCCGGGACGGGAGGCCCGGCCCGCGTCACGCAGGACGACTTCCGGTCCGTCGTGGCCCACCTGGCGTCGGTGCACCCGTCGAAGTACGTCGCGCTGGTCGACGGCCTGGACGCCGTCGGGCTGACCGACGTGCAGGCGTTCACCGACCAGACCGATGCGCTGCGCTGGGTGGCGCTCGTCGACCGGCTCTACGACGCGCAGGTGCGGATCGTTGCGTCCGGCATCCCGCTCGACACCGTCTACCCCGAGGTGATGCTCGAGGGCGGGTACCGCAAGAAGTACCTGCGCGCGGCCAGCCGCGTCGTCGCGCTGACGCGCGCGGAGACCGACGCCCGTCCGGAGACCGGTGCCAGCGCGGAGACGGACGCCAGCGCGGAGACCCAGCCCCGGGCCTCCTGACCGTCCTCGCACGTCGCTCGGGGCACCTGCACACCGCGCTGACCGGTCCACGAAACACAGCGTTCACAGAACGCGCCCTGACGTTACCTCCGCGAAACAGACCGAGCGCTCCGGCGAAACACGCCGTCGCCAGACTCGGTCGCACCCGAGGCGGACGAGAGCCGCACAGCTCACGAGAGGTGCACACATGCTTGATCAGGGCAACACGACGTTCGTGTTGGTCATGGCGGCGCTGGTGTTGTTCATGACACCCGGCCTGGCCTTCTTCTACGGCGGATTGGTGAAGGCCAAGTCCGTCATCAGCATGATGATGATGTCGTTCGGAGCGATCGCCCTGGTGAGCGTCCTCTGGGTGCTCTACGGCTACGCGATCGCCTTCGCGAACCCCGGCGACCACACGGCGATCTCCGGCGTCGTCGGGTTCTTCAGCATCGACTGGAACCAGCTCGGCCTCGGCCAGGCGTTCGAGGAGGCGCGGGCCTCCAAGATCGACGCGGCCTACCCGTCGATGGCCTTCGTCGGCTTCCAGGCCACGTTCGCGATCATCACCGTCGCACTCATCTCCGGCGCCATCGCCGACCGTGCCAAGTTCGGCGCGTGGATGATCTTCGCCGGTGTCTGGGTCACGGTCGTCTACTTCCCGGTCGCCTCGTGGGTCTTCAACCTGACCTCGGGTTGGGCCGCCACGTGGGGCGTCATCGACTTCGCCGGTGGCACCGCGGTGCACATCAACGCCGGTGCCGCGGGCCTGGCCCTGGCGATCGTCCTCGGCAAGCGCGTCGGCTTCGCCAAGGGTGCGCACAAGCCGCACAACCCGCCGTTCGTCCTGCTCGGTGCCGCCATCCTGTGGTTCGGCTGGTTCGGCTTCAACGCCGGCTCCGAGGGTGCTGCTGACGGCATCGCCTCGATCGCCTGGGTGAACACGCTCGCCGCTCCGGCCGCCGCGATCCTCGGCTGGCTGCTCGTCGAGAAGCTCCGGGACGGCAAGGCCACCTCGGTCGGCGCCGCCTCGGGTGCCGTCACCGGTCTCGTCGCGATCACCCCGGCCTGCGCTGCGCTCACCCCGGGTTGGGGCCTCGTGCTCGGCTTCCTCGCCGGCATCGTCTGCTGCTTCGCCATCGACTGGAAGTACCGCCTGGGCTTCGACGACTCGCTCGACGTCGTCGGTGTGCACCTGGTCGGCGGCATCTTCGGCACGCTGTTCCTCGGCTTCTTCGCCAACGACACCGGCCTGATCTACTCCGGCTCGTTCGCTCAGCTCGGCAAGCAGGCCGCGGCCGCCGGTGCGGTCGGTGCGTACTCGTTCGTCCTGGCCTTCGTCATCGGCTTCATCATCGAGAAGACGATCGGCTTCCGCGTCAAGACCGAGGACGAGGTCGCCGGCATCGACACCGCGGTCCACGGCGAGGAGGGCTACGTCCTCTACGACGAGGAGGACAAGAGCCCGGTCGGCGCCCGCTGACACCTGCTCGCGCGTGACGACGGCCCCCGCTCTCCGAGCGGGGGCCGTCGTCACGTGTGCGACCCGCGAAACGCAACGTGGGCGATGCCGCGCAACGGAGTACCGCTGCGTGATGCCGCCCACGTTGCGTTTCGCGAGAGGGTCAGGTCACCAGGCGTAGTCCTCGGGGGACGTCTCGTGACCGGGGAACAGCTCGTCGAGGCGCGCGAGTGCCGTGTCGTCGAGACGGACGTCGACGGCGCGGACGGCCGACTCCCACTGCTCCATCGTGCGCGGGCCGGTGATGGGCGCGGTCACGCCCGGCTGGTGCAGCAGCCACGCCAGCGCGAGCTCGCCCGGGGTGTGGCCGAGTTCCTTCGCGAACGACTCGTACGCGGTCAGCTGGTCACGGTGGGCATCGACGTACTCGGCGCTCCGCCCGGACAGGCGGCGCGACCCGTTCTCGGACTTCTCGATGACGCCACCGAGCAGTCCGCCCTGCAGCGGCGACCACGGGATCACCCCGAGGCCGTAGTGCTGCGCGGCCGGCAGGACCTCGCGCTCGACGTCGCGGACGACCAGGTTGTAGATCGACTGCTCGCTGACGAGCCCGAGGAAGTTCCGGTGCGCGGCGGCCTCCTGCGCCTGGGCGATGTGCCACCCGGCGAAGTTCGACGACCCGACGTAGAGGACCTTGCCCTGGCCGACGGCGATCTCCATCGCCTGCCAGATCTCGTCCCAGGGTGTGTCCCGGTCGACGTGGTGCATCTGGTAGAGGTCGATGTGGTCGGTCTGCAGGCGACGGAGCGAGGCGTCGATCGACTGGCGGATGTTGTACGCGCTGAGCTTGCCGCCGTTCGGCCAGCCGGTCATGTCGCCGTAGACCTTCGTGGCGAGGATCGTCTTGTCGCGCCGTCCGCCGCCCTCGGCGAACCAGCGGCCGATGATCTCCTCGGTGGCGCCCTTGCCCACCGAGCCGCCGTAGGCGTTGGCGGTGTCGAAGAAGTTGACGCCGAGCTCGTGCGCCCGGTCCATGATCGCGTGCGAGTCGTCCTCGCTGGTCTCCGGTCCGAAGTTCATCGTGCCGAGCACTGCCCGTGACACCGACAGCCCTGTCCGTCCGAGATGTGTGTAGTCCATCACCCAGGTCTACGCCTGCCCCTCGACCGGCTGCCAGGCCCTGCGAGTACCGGTGGAGACCACCGCGCCGGCGGCCGACCGGCGCCCGACCCGATCCGATCCGAAGGAGCCCGACATGCCCGCCGACGACGACCTCCCCAGCACCCTGCAGCGGTCCCCGGAGCACGCGCAGGACGTCTACCGAGCCGCCCGGAAGTCCGCCGAGGCCGAGTACGGCGACGGGCAGCGCGCCGGCCGGACCGCCTGGGCCGCCGTGAAGCACGAGTACGAGAAGGTCGGCGACCACTGGGAGGAGAAGGAGTCCGCCGGCCCGTCGGACTCCGGCGCCGCCGGCTCGCGCGGCTCCGGCACGACCGAGGAGGGCGTCGACGCGAACGCCTCGAAGGCGCACCTGCTCGACGTCGCGAAGCGCCTCGACGTCCGCGGACGGTCGACCATGACGAAGGACGAGCTCGTCGACGCGATCAAGAAGGCGAACCGCCGCGCCACCGCGGCGGCCCGGGACTGACCGGGGCGCCGCATGCCGTGCCGGGCATGCGGCGATGGACGACAGGCGTAGCGTGCCGGGTGTGAACATCCCAGCACTCCGAGGCAGCCGGATCATCGGGTTCGGCCACCACCAGCCCGACCGGATCCTCACCAACGACGAACTGTCGACCATGGTCGACACGAACGACGAGTGGATCACCACCCGCACCGGCATCAAGACCCGGCACATCGCCGGCCCCGACGACAGCGTCACGTCGATGGCCACCGAGGCCGCGCGCAACGCCCTGGCGGACGCCGGGGTCGCGCCGACCGACGTGGACCTGGTCGTGGTCGCGTCCACCACGCACCGTGACCGCTCGCCGTACACGGCCGGGCGGGTCGCGGCGGCACTCGGGATGTCGAACGGTCCGGCGCCGATCGACATCAACACCGCGTGCAGCGGTTTCGAGTACGCGACGGCGCTGGCCGACCAGGCGATCCGCACCGGATCCGCCGACACCGCGCTCGTGATCGGGTCCGAGACGCTCTCCCGGATCGCCGACTGGACCGACCGGTCGACCTGCGTCCTGGTCGGTGACGGTGCCGGCGCCGTCGTCCTCGGCGTGTCCGACGAGCCGCAGATCAGCTCCGTCTCGTGGGGGAGCGTGCCGCACCTGCAGGACGCCGTGCGCGTCACGCACGACCCGGAGATCTTCCAGCAGGAGGGTCGCTCGATCTACCGGTGGGCGATCACCGAGGCCGAGGGACACGCCCGCGCCGTCGTCGAACGCGCCGGCCTGACCCTCGACGACATCGGCGTGTTCGCGTTCCACCAGGCGAACCTGCGGATCATCGAGCCCCTGGTCACCGCACTCGGCGGCGAGGACAAGTACGTCGTCCGCGACGTCGTCGAGTCCGGCAACACCTCGGCGGCGAGCGTTCCGCTCGGGCTGTCGAAGGCGTGGCACCGCGGGGATCTGCCCGAGGGCGTCCCGGCGCTGCTGTTCGGCTTCGGCGGCGGCTTCGCCCACGCCGGCCAGGTCGTCGTCACGCCGACCCGTCGTCACTGACTGGGTCGCGGGAGACGACCGGCAACCGGCCCGACGCAACGGGAGGCTCCCCACCAGCTGGTGGGGAGCCTCCCGTTGCGTCACGTCGCGCGCGCCGCGTCAGTGGTCGCGACCGCGCTCCAGGGCACGCTGCTGCCGCTTGCTCAGCCGCTTCGGCGGCTGCTGCTCCTCGCCACCGGAGGGCTGCAGCACGACGGTGAAGTGCGCGGGCGGCGGGCCGAACGCGGTGCGTGAGGACTGCACGACCTTCCGGCCGAGCGCGTGGTTGCCGAGGCCGCCGACGACCGCACCGATGCCGAACGGGATCGCGCGGCCGAGGATCGACGTGCCCTGACGGGTCAGGAAGCGCTTCACGAACGAGGCCCGGAGCTTCCCGCCGATGCCGCTGATCGCCGACTTCGGCAGCGACGACGTCACGAGTTCACCCCAGAAGGCAGTGCGGCCCTGGCCGCCGCTGGCCTGGCCGGCGAGCTGCTTCACGAGCTGGGTGCCCGGCGCGCCGAGCATCATCGCCATGACCAGGGCGCGGGCGCGTTCCGGGTCCTCGACGGTGATGCCGTGCACCTCGGTGACGGACTGGGCGAACAGCGCGCTGGCCTCGAGGAAGCCCACGGTCTCGGCGCCGCTGAGCCCGAGGCTCGCGATCATGCCGACGCCGGGGATGACCGCACTGGCACCGACCGCGGCGCCACCGGACGTCACGGCGGTGAGGTACTGGCGTTCCAGGATCTCGACGACCTGCGCGGGGGAGGCGTCCGGGTGTCGGCGACGGACGCGGGCGACGTGGGCGACGACGACCGGACGCTGGACCGAGATCGCCCGGTCGAGCCAGCCGTTCCAGGCGGGGGCGTCCGGTTGGACGCGCTGGCCGTCGGGCGTGGTGGCGGACTGCACGGGCGCGGGCGGCATGGGCACGAGCGCGTCGTGGTCCTTCGAGGAGCTGGACATGCGGTCGACGCTACCCGTGGGGTGCCCGGGGACGCTGGGCGCCGACGTCCCTCAGCTGCGCACGAGCTCCGCGCGGACCGGCAGGTCCTGGTCCTCAAGGATGCACTGCGCACCGACGCCGGTCCGGGCGTTCACGACGACGGGGGCGAGCAGGTTGACGGTGGTGCCCGCGGTGTCCGGGTTCGCGACGACGAGCAGCATCGCGTCCTCGGCACGGGTCAGCCCGATGCCGTCGGCCTGCTCGTCGGACAGCAGCGGGGCGTAGTCGGGCAGGTGCACCGCGGCGTCGAGCAGGTAGAGCCGCGGGGCGTCGACCCCGGCGGCGGTGGTGCCCGAGCCGACCAGGGCGAACAGGCCCTCGGTGCCCTCGACCAGGTCGAGCGTGAAGGCGTGCAGCGGCTCGAGGCCGAACGGTGCGACGGGGAAGGTGAGGTCGATGCTCATCGGAGGTAGTCCATCAGGGTCGGCTGCAGGACCTTCGCGGTGACGGCGAGGGCTGCCTGGTAGTTGGTGCTCTGGATCTGCAGGTCCAGGACGGCCTGGGCGAGGGCCTTGTCCTCGACACCGGAGCGGCGGCCCTCCAGGGTGGTGGACAGTGTCTTCAGCGAGTCCTGTGCGGACAGCGCGGCGGAGTGACGGACGCCGACGTCCGCCTGGGCACCGCGCACGGCGAGCTGGGCGGCGTCGATCTGGGCGAGTCGTGGGTTCACGTTCGTGCCTGCCTGCAGGTCGGCGACGATGCCGTCGAGGAGCGCGAAGACCGACGAGCTCCCGGTCCCGAAGACGGCGCTGCCGTCGGTGTCGACGCGGACCTGGTCTCCAGTGCCGATCGTCCGGGTGACGCTCGTGCTCGCGCTGCCCGCCCACGTGGTGTCGTCGGCGTAGGCGGTGCCCGCGGGTGAGGACCCGGCGAACACCGAACGGGTGCCGTACTTCGTGTTCGCGGTGCTGAGCAGGTCGGCCTTCAGGCCCTGCAGTTCCGTGACGAAGGCGTCGCGGGCCGTGGCGTTGCCCGTGCTGTCACTGGCGGCCTGCACGGTGAGGTCGCGGACCTTGCCGAGGACGTTCCCGACGTCGGCCAGGGCGGTGTCGGTCGTGGCGAGCCAGCCGACGGCGTCGTCGGCGTTGCGGGCGTGCTGGGCGGCCTGCGCCTGCTCCTTCCGCACCTGCATGGCGGTCGCGGTGCCGGCCGGGTCGTCGGACGGCTTCCGGATCGCCTTGAGCGTGGTGGCCTGGTCGGTCAGGTCGGCGACCTTCGCGGCTCCGGCCTGCAGCCGCGCCTGCGCGGCGGCCATGGTCATCTGGGTGGTCACACGGGTGATCACGGTCAGCTCCTCCCGACGAGGCCGAGGCGGTTGATGATGGTGTCGAGCATCTCGTCGACGGCGGTCAGCACCCGCGCCGCACCCTGGTAGGCGTGCTGGTACGCGAGCAGGGAGACGTTCTCCTCGTCCATGTCGACGCCGGCGCTCGACTGCTGCTGCGTGCGCGCGTTGGTCAGGGCGAGTCCGGTGAGCGTCGATTCCGACGAGGCCGTCCGGGAGGCGCTGCCCACCCCCGTCACGAACGTCGCCCAGGTCGCGTCCGGGCCTCCGGCTCCCGAGCCGATGCCCGCGATGGCGGTGAGCACCGAGGCGTCGAACTGCCCGGTGGCGCTCCGGGTCGCGAGGCCGGAGCCGTCGGTGGGGACGACGGACAGCCCCCGGGCGGCGGGGACCCCGGGCGCGAGGGCGAAGAACGCGGCGCCGGTCGTCCCCGAGGGGGTCGTGCCGGTGGCGTGCAGCGCGTTGACCCTGGTGGCCAGCTCGGTCGCGACGCGGTCGTGGGCGGCGGAGGCCTCGGCCAGCGCACCGCCGGTGTGGGTGTCGTTCGCCGGCGCGAGCAGGGACAGGCCGCCGGCGATCGAGCCGCCGTCGAGGGCGACCGGACCGACCGAGCCGCCGACCCAGCTGAGGGACGGGGCGGTCGGCTTCCCGGTGCCCGCCGCCGTGTTCATCGCACCGAGGGTGGGCGGCCCGTCGAGCGTGACGCCGCGCGCGGTGGTGCCCTGGACGAGCGGGTTGCCGCCGATGACGACGTCGACCGTGCCGTCGCCGTTGTCGCGGACGGCCGCGCCGGTCAGGGTCGCGATCCGCTCGGTGAGCTGGTCGCGCTGGTCGAGGAGCTCGTTCGCCGTGCCGCCGGAGGCCACCGCGGTGCGGATCGCCCCGTTGAGGTCGGCGACCTGCTGCGCGGCGTCGTTGAGCTGGCCGACCTGCGTGGCGAGGGCCGAACGGGTGGCGGACCACTGCGCGTCGACGGCGGACGACCCGGCGGCCAGGGCGGTGGCGACGGTCGTCGCCGCACCGATCAGGGCGCTGGCCGAGCCCGGGTCGTCGATGTGCGTCGCGAGGTCGCTCCAGGCGGACCAGAGCCCGTCGAGCTTCGCGGACAGCCCGTCGGCACCCGGTTCGTGCAGGCCGGTCTCGAGCTGGTCGAGAGCGGCGGCGCGGGTGTCGGCGTACGCGGCGGCACCGGCCGAGAACCGGACGCGGGTGTCCAGCGTCGAGGACGCCAGGCGGGCGATCGCGTCGACGGACACGCCCTGGCCGGCGAGCGCCGCGGTGCCGCGGACGAAGCCGGTCTGGGCGGGGGCGCCGACCTCGGTCTGCACGATCCGCTGCCGGGTGTACCCGGTGGTGCCGACGTTCGCCATGTTCTGGCCGGTGACGTCGAGGCCGGCGCGGGCTGCGGCGAGCCCGGAGTACGCGGTCTGCAGCGAGCCGAAGGTGCTCACCATCGCTACAGGCTCCCGTCGAAGAGGCGTGCGCCGTCGGTGGCGGTGCCGGACGAACCGCTGGCGTCGTAGGTGTCGGCGTCGGTCACGGTGCCGGCGAGGGTCTCCTGCGTGGCCTGGGCGGCGATGCGGAGGAAGCGGTCGTTCTCGTCCCGCAGCGAACCGATGCGGGTGGTGAGCTCGAGCATCGCGGCGAGGTGCGACGCGAGGATCTCGCCCCACGGCCCGGACGGGGCAGCGGCGACGACCTCGCGGAGCGGGGCGTCGGAGGGCATGCCCCACTCCTCGGCGACGGCGGCGCTCTGGGCGCTGCGCTCGAGTCCGGTGGTGCGGAGCCGGTCGAGGACCTGCTCGACCTCGCGGCTGGCGTGCGAGATCCACCGGGAGCGCCCGGCGGCGAGCAGGAGCTGCTCCTCCTCGAGCTTGAACGTGAGCAGTTCGAGTAGTTCTCGTTCGCGCCACAGGACGGCGGACAGGTCGTTCACGCTCATCAGCTCCCTCCGGGATCGGTCGCGACCGCCGGCTGCGGTCACCAGGGGTTATCGACGGGGACGGCCCGGGCGTAAGCGCCGGACGCCATGTCCTCAGATCGGGGGACACACTGTCCGATGTCCGCAGAAGTGCGGACACTGCTGGGGTGTACCCACCCCCGCACTGGGTACGAACGGGGACTCCCTGAGCACTCAGGCAGCCGATAGGTTCGAGAACAGCACCGGGGGACGACCCCGGCTCGTGTCCAGGGCTCGCGTCCGGACACGAGCGCACCGCGGGGACGGACCCCCGCGGTTCTCCGACGTACCCGGCGGTCCCGACGCCGGCGTTCGTCATGCCCACGGACGGGTCAGCCACACAGGACGACCAGGGGAACACCATGGACCGCACCGCACGCAACGCGATGATCGTCGAACACCTGCCGCTCGTCGGGTACATCGTCGCCGAGACCTGCGCCCGCGCCACACACCTCAGCCGCGACGACCTCGGACAGGTCGGCTCGGTCGCCCTGGTGCAGGCCGCCGACGCCTTCGACCCGACGCTCGGCGTGCCGTTCGGCGCCTACGCCCGGACCCGCATCACCGGCGCGATCGCCGACGACCTGCGTGCCGGCGACTGGGCCAGCCGCGGCACCCGGAAGCGCATCCGCGAGACCCTCGCCACCCAGGAGGCGCTGTCCGCCGGTCTCGGGCGTCGCGTCACCCCGCAGGAGATCGCCGACGCGATGGGCGTCGACCGGCAGACCGCCGTGGACGCGCTCACCGACGCCGCCCGCACCGTCGGCACGATCGACGAGACCGTGCACGACACCGTCGCCGCCGACCTGCCGCTGCCGGGTGAGGACCTGCTCGAGGCCGAGAAGCGCCGCTACCTGGTCGCCGCCGTGCAGGCGCTGCCCGACCGGATGCGCCTGATCGTCGAGGCCGTGTACTTCGGCGACCGCACCGTCACCGACGTCGCCGCCGAGCTCGGCATCACCCACTCCGCCGTCTCGCAGCAGCGGTCGGAAGCGATGCGCCTGCTCCGCGACGGTCTCGCCGAGCACTACGGCGACGGCGGGTTCGCCCCCGCGCCGGCGTCCCGCACCACCGCGGCCCGACGGAGCGCCTACCTGGCCCGCGTCGCCACGAACGCCGCCGCCGGCATCACCCGCGCGGTGCAGGACGCGACCTCGGCCGGCGTCGTCGCGGCCAGTTGACCGACCGGCGGTCCGACGGCGAAATCGTCGGACGGATCGTCTAACGCCTCCGGCCACACGGCCGAGAGGGACCCCTGTCAGCCCACGGACGGACTGACGATCGGCCCAGTTTCACGGAGGAACACATCATGGGTATGTCCATCAACACCAACCTCTCGGCACTCAACACGTACCGGAACCTCAACGCGACGCAGAACGACCTGTCGAAGTCCCTCGAGAAGCTCTCGAGCGGCCTCCGCATCAACCGTGCTGCCGACGACGCTGCCGGTCTGTCGATCTCCGAGGGTCTGAAGTCCCAGGTCGGTGGCCTCACGGTCGCCGCCCGCAACGCGCAGGACGGCATCTCCGTCGTGCAGACCGCTGAAGGTGGCCTCACCGAGACCCACTCGATCCTCCAGCGCATGCGCGACCTGGCCGTCCAGGCCGGCAACGACTCGAACAACGCCGACTCGCGCACCGCCATCACCACCGAGGTGGGGGAGCTGCAGAAGGAGCTGGGCCGCATCGCGAGCTCGACGAACTTCAACGGCATCAACCTGCTCGACGGCTCGGCGGGAACCGCCAAGGACGGCAAGCTGACCTTCCAGGTCGGTGCGAACGCGGGTGAGTCCTCGCAGATCTCGGTCGACCTCGGCAAGGCGAACGTCAAGGACATCGCCAGCAACCTGACCGTGGCCGGCGGGACCGACGCGGACGGCAACGCCGTCGCCGCGAAGATCAGCTTCGCCAGCAACGCCGACGCCCAGGCGGCGATCACCACGATCGACGCCCAGATCAAGACCGTGTCCGAGGCACGCTCGAGCATCGGTGCTGTCCAGAACCGCTTCGACCACGCCATCAACGTGACGAACGTGGCCAAGGAGAACCTCACCGCGGCGAAGTCCCGCATCACCGACGTCGACATGGCGGAGGAGATGGTCAAGTACACGCGCGACAACATCCTCAGCCAGGCCGGCACGTCGATGCTCGCGCAGGCGAACCAGAGCACGCAGGGCGTCCTGTCGCTGCTCCGCTAGTCGCACCGGTCGCCACCACCGCGGAGCCGTTCGCGTGCTCCCCGGTGGTGGCGTCCACCCCTGCCGACTGACCACGGTCGGTCCACCCGTCCTCCGAGCCGCCGACCACCGGGGAGCCAGCGATGTCCACCACGTCCGCGACGAGCAGCTCGCTCGCGATCGACGGTCTGGTCTCCGGGCTCAAGACCACCGACCTCATCAACTCGCTGATGAGCGTCGAACAGGTCCCGCAGTCGCTGCTCAAGGCGAAGGTCACCACGACCAACTCCTTCATCTCGTCGCTGCAGACCATCAACGGGCTCGTGCAGTCCCTGGCCACCAAGGCCGCGGTCGCCGCGAAGCCCGGCTCGCTCGACCTGTACACGGCGTCGTCGAGCGCCACGAACGTGACCGTCTCGGCGAGTGCGACCGCCACCGCCGGGTCCGTGTCCGTCACGGTCGGGCAGACGGCCGCCGCACAGGTCGGTGTCACCGCCGCGATGTTGTCCTGGGGGGACACCGCGTCGGCGCTGACGTTCACGAAGCCGGACGGCACGAGCACCACGGTCACGCCGGCGTCGGGCTCGCTCGACGACACCGTGACGGCGATCAACGGCTCCGCCGCCGGGGTCACCGCCACGAAGGTCGCCGCGGGGACCGACGCCGACGGCACGAAGCTCTACCGGCTGCAGCTGACGAGCACCACGACGGGCGCCGCGAACGGCTTCACCCTGCACCGGGGCACCGCGGCGGACGTGACCGCCGGGACCGCGACCGACGTGCTGGCCGAGCCCGGCGCGGCGGTGGTGACCCGGGCCTCCGACGCGTCGGTCACCCTGTGGGCCGGCACGGCTGCAGCGCAGACCGTCACGAGCGGGACGAACACGTTCGCCGACCTGCTGCCCGGTGTCAGCGTCACGGTGTCGAAGGCCTCGACCGACCCGACCACCGTCACGGTCGGCCGGGACAGCACGAAGGCGCAGGCCGTGGCGTCCGGGCTCGTCGACGCGCTCAACGCCGTCACGTCGTACTACGCGTCGAACACCGGTGTGACGAGCACGACCAGCCCGACGAACGGGACCACGAGCACCACGGCCGGTGTCCTGCTCGGCGACGCCACCACACGGTCGGCCGTCCAGCGCCTGACGAGTGCGATGTCGACCCCGGTCGACGGGAGGTCGCCGTCGTCGATCGGCATCGTCATCTCGAAGGACGGCGACTTCGACTTCGACGCCGCCGCGTTCCAGAAGGCCCTGGCCGCCGACCCCGCCGGCACGCAGGCGATCATGTCCGGGGTGGCGCAGGCCGTCGCGGACGCCGCCACGGCCGCGAGCGACAAGTACACCGGCTCCATCACGACCGCGATCACGGGCAAGCAGTCCGTGGTCACGGACCTCACCACCCAGATCGACTCGTGGACCGACCGACTGACCATGCGCCGGGCGACGCTGCAGACGCAGTACGCCGCGCTCGAGACCAGCCTCAGCAAACTGCAGTCGCAGTCCAGCTGGCTCGCCGGTCAGCTCTCGTCGCTGTCCCAGTGAGCCGTAGGAGAACCGTCATGAACGCCTTCGACCTCAGCGGGTCCGCCGCCTTCCGGCAGGCCGCGAAGCCCCGCACCGTCACCGACCAGCGCCGCGCCCAGTACACGAACGAGGCGGTGCTGTCGGCGACACCCGCGCAGCTCGTCACGATGCTCTACGACCGGCTGCTGCTCGACCTGCACCGCGCCGAGACCGCCCAGGTCGCCGCCGACTGGGACACTGCCCGCGAGCAGCTCCTGCACGCGCAGGCCATCGTCGGGGAGCTGTCCTCGACGCTGAAGATCGACGTCTGGGACGGCGGCGAGGGACTGCTCGCCGTGTACAACTACGCGTCGACCTCGCTCATCACGGCGAACGTGCACCGGGACGTCCAGGCCACCCGCGACTGCATCCGGATCCTCGACCCGCTCCGCCAGGCGTGGCACGACGCGGCGGCCTCGTTGCCGGCGACCCCGGTCGCTCCGCAGCACACCGCGGGTGGGGCGCTCGGTGTCGCCTGACGCCGAGGCCGTCGCGACCGTCGACGACACCGTGTCCGTCGACGCCGCCGTGTCCATCGACGACACCGCGGCGCACGCCCGCTGGGAGGCGGCCCTCGCCGACCTCGAAACGAGCCTCGGCGACGCGACCACGACCCCCTGGTCCGAGCCGACCGGGCTGGGACCGGTGCCGCGCGAGCTGGTGGGCCGTGCCTCCCGGCTGCTCGCCGCGCAGCGCGACCGGATCGCCGCCGTCGAGGACGCCCGCCGGGTGACGCTCGAGCACCTCGCCGCGCTCCGCGCGGTCGACGGGACGCGCACCCCGCAGGCCGCCGTCTACCTCGACGCGAGCGCGTAGCGGGCGGACCGGCCCCCGTTCGGGGCGAGCGCTAACACCGCTCGGACGCCGCGCCGATAGCCCCTGTCGAGCACGGATCGCTCGACCACCCGGCCACGGATCGGCCACCACCGCCTCGGCGACGTCCCGCTGGACGACGCCCGACGAGGGGACCCATCCGTGTTCGACTCCGTGACGTCGGCCGCGCTGCAGAGCGCACTCGACGGTCTGTCGATGCGCCAGCGCGTCATCGCGAACAACATCGCGAACATCAACACCACGAACTACCACGCCGAGAAGGTGCAGTTCGAGGACGCACTGGCGAAGTCCGTCGTCGAGGGCGACGGCCACACCACGCCGACCGTCGCGCGGAGCCTCGAGCCGACGAACACGAACGGCAACAACGTCGACCTGGACGAGGAGACGCTCTCCAACGTCGACACCGTGCTGCGGTACCAGTTCGCGACGCAGGCGATGAACTCCGAGCTCACCCAGGTCCGTGCGGCGATGCGGACGAACTCGTGACGACCTTCGACGCGATCGGGATCGCGAGCACCGGCATGACCGTGCACCGGAAGTGGCTCGACGCGATCTCGGACAACATCGCCAACGTCAACACCGTCCGCTCGATGGACGACTCCGCGTTCCAGGCCCGCTACGTCGAGGTCCAGGAGGGCAACGGCGTCTCCGGCGCCTACGTCAAGGGCGCCGCGTTCGGCAGCGCCGCCGGCCGCGTGACCTACGACCCGGACAACCCGCTCGCGAACGCCGAAGGGTACGTCCGGATGCCGGACATCGACCTCGGCACGCAGATGGCGGACCTCATCATGGCCCAGCGCGGCTACCAGGCGAACGCCGCCGTGGTCGACCGTGCCAAGACCGCCTACGAGGCGGCACTGCAGATCGGGAAGAACTGATGCCCATCGACGCCGTGAACGGTGTGACCACCAACGCGATGACGAACGCCGTGACCGACGTCACCGGCACCAGCAGCGACCGCGGCTCGTCCGCGGTCTCCGGCAGCGGGGGCGACGGGTTCGCCGCGAGTCTCGGCAACGCCGTCGACGGCCTGCAGCAGCTGCAGAGCGACTCGAAGACCCTGGCGCTGCAGGCCGTCACGGGCAACCTCGACGACATCCACGACGCCACCATCGCGTCCACCCGCGCCCAGGTCACCCTCGAACTCGTCGCCGCCGTCCGCAACAAGGGCGTCGACGCGTTCAACGAGATCATGCGGATGCAGGCCTGATGCCCGCCGGCATCCAGAACGTGCTCGGCCGTCTCGGCGCGTACGTCAAGGGGTTCACGGCCGCGCAGCGGACCATCGCGGTCATCGGCATCGCGGCGCTCGTGCTCGGCGGGATCGCGCTGGCGTCCTGGCTCGGCAAGCCGTCCTACGCGCCGCTGTTCACCGGTCTGGCCGCGGCGGACGCCAGCTCGGTCACCGACCAGCTGACGACCGACGGTGTGCCGTTCCAGCTCACCGACGGCGGCGCGACGATCCTGGTGCCGCAGTCGAAGGTCTACACCGAGCGGCTCAAGGCCGCCTCGAACGGGCTGCCGTCGTCGAACGAGGGCGGCTACTCGCTGCTCGACACCATGGGCGTCACGAGCTCCGAGTTCCAGCAGGACGTCACCTACAAGCGCGCGATCGAGGGCGAGCTCGCCAAGACGATCTCCGCGATGGACGGCGTGCAGACCGCGAGCGTGCAGCTGGCGATCCCGAAGAAGTCGGTCTTCGTGTCCGAGGAGAAGGACCCCACCGCGTCCGTCTTCATCGCCACGAAGAACGGTGCCCAGCTCGACACCGACCAGGTCCAGGCGATCGTGCACCTCACCAGCGCTGCCGTCGAGGGCATGCAGCCGACCGACGTCTCGGTGGTCGACCAGAAGGGCCAGACCCTGTCGGCCGTCGGCACCGGAGCGACCGGGTCCGGCACCGACCAGGCCGCCGACTACGACGCCGCGACGAGCAAGAAGGTCCAGGACCTGCTCGACACCACGCTCGGGGCGGGCAACGCCAGCGTCGTCGTCGCCGCGACCATGAGCGACAACTCCGGCACCCGCACGACCGAGTCCTTCACGACGCCGACGACCGGCCCGGTGGCGCTCAACGAGTCGTCCACGAAGGAGCAGTACGGCGCCGGCGCGAGCGGTGCCGGCACCGGTGCGACCGGTGTGCTCGGCCCGGACAACATCGCCGTCCCGAACGGCACCGCGAAGACGGGCACCGGGACCGGCGACGGTGGGTACGAGAACCAGTCCGCGACGAAGAACAACGCCGTCGACAAGACCACCGAGACCACGCAGATCCCGGCCGGGGCGATGGACCGCCAGACGATCTCGGTCGCGCTGAACGCCAAGGCGAAGTCCGTGCAGGGCGTCAACCTGCAGAGCATCAACGACCTGGTGGCGAACGCCGCCGGTGTCGACGCGACCCGGGGCGACCAGGTCAAGGTCGCGGTGATGGACTTCGACACCAGCGCCGCCGACGACGCCGCGAAGGCGCTCGAGGCGCAGCAGCAGGCCGACCAGCAGGAGGCGCTCTGGTCGGCGATCCGCACCGCCGGCATCGTCGTCGGGATCGTCCTGGCCCTCATCGCCCTGATGGTCTTCCTGGCCCGCCGTGGTCGCCGCCAGCAGCGCGAACAGGTCGACATCGGCGAGCTCGACGCGTTCGGCGAGGGGTTCCCGCTGCCCCTCGCCGTGGAGCCGGCCGACGTCCGCACCGGGCTCGACGCCGGCGACGCCCCGACCGTCGCGCTCCAGGCGCTGCCGCACGACGACGCCCCGACCGAGGTGCTGACGACCGACGAGATCACCGCGGAACGCCGCCGCCAGGACATCGCGGCCCTCGCCGAGCGTGACCCGAAGCGGACCGCCGAGCTCCTCCGCGGGCTGCTCGACGACCGGGCCTCGGTGTGAGCGCCGTCGTCCCCGCGCCCGGCACCGACCGACCGCTGACCGGGGCGCAGAAGGTCGCGCTCATCCTCATGCAGATGGACACCGAGCGTGCCGCCGAGGTGATGAAGCAGTTCACCGAGCTGGAGGCCGAGGAGATCTCGCAGGAGATCGTTCGGATGCGCCGCGTCGACGACGAGGTCGTGGACCGCACGCTCGGCGAGTTCCACCGCCTGACCCGCACCGGTCGCACCAGCCGTCGCGGCGGCAAGGAGACCGCGCTCGGCCTGCTCGAGGCGTCCTTCGGCGCCGAGCGCGCCGCCGGCGTGATGGACCGGCTCGCGTCCAACCTGGCCGGCCAGTCGTTCGAGTTCCTCGACGACGCCGAGCCCGGGCAGGTCATCGCCCTGCTCGAGGGCGAGCTGCCGCAGACCATCGCACTCGTCCTGGCGCACCTGCAGCCCGCCCAGGCGAGCGCCGTGCTCGCCGGCGTCGACGAGCGCGTCCGCACCGACGTCGCGCAGGCCTTCGCCACCATGGGCACCGCGACACCCGAGTCGGTCGGCATCGTCGCCGGCGTCCTGCGCTCGCGCGCCGGGGCCGTCGTCTCGCCGCGCGAGAGCGTCGAGGTCGTCGGCGGCATCGCGCCGCTGGTCGAGATCATCAACCGCTCGGACGTCGCCACCGAGAAGGCCGTGCTGGACGGTCTGGAGGCCCGTGACCCGGAACTCGCCGAGGACATCCGTTCGCGGATGCTCACCTTCGAGGACATCGTGAAGCTCGAGTCGCGCGACATCCAGCAGGTGCTCCGCGGCATCGACTCGAAGATCCTGGCCACCGCCATGAAGGGTGCGTCCACGCCGGTCGTCGAGACGATCCGCGCGAACGTGTCCGAGCGCAACCGCGAGCTGCTCGACGACGAACTGCAGTCGATGGGCCCGGTCCGGGTATCGCAGGTCGAGGAGGCCCGCGCCGAGGTCGTCCGCTCCGTCCGCGAGCTCGAGGCCCAGGGCGTCATCACCGTCCACCGCGCCGAGGAGGACGAGCTCGTTGACTGACCACTTCGCCCCGGTCGCCTTCCCGGTGATCACCGACGCCGCCCTGGCACGCCGAGCCGCCAGCGCCGACGTCCGCGGTCACGCCGCCGGGTACGCCGCCGGACTCCGCGCCGCCCAGGTCGAGACCGAAGCCGTGCGCGCCCGGATGGACGCCGAGCACGCCGCTCGGCTCGCCGACCTCGAGGCGCTCGTCGTCGACCGGCTCGCCGTCCTCGAGCGGACCGCCGCGGCGCTGCGGGACCGGGTCGCGCCGGTGCTCGCCGCCGCGGAGGAGTCGGTCACCAGCGCGGCCGTCGACCTGGCCGAGGCCGTCGTCGGGTACGCGGTGCGGGCCTCCCGGACCGACCCCACCGTCGTCGGCGGGCCGTCGGTCGCCGCCGAGGCGACACTCCGCCGCGCGCTCGACGTCGCCGCCGCACCCGTCGTGACCGCGGTCCGGCTGAGCCCGGCCGACGCCGCCGCGATCGCCGACCTGACCGTGCCGGTGCCCGTCGTCGCCGACCCGACCCTGCGCGACGGTGACGCCGTCGTCGACCTGCCGGACGGGCTGCTCGACGCCCGGATCGACGCCGCACTCGCCCGCGCCCGTGCCGCACTCGGCGGTGCCCGGTGACGGCCGCGACGCTGCTGCGTCCGCGCGGCCTCGACGACGCCCTCCGCGCCGCCCGGCCACAGCGGGTGGGGACCGTGACGAGCGCCGTCGGCCTCGGCCTGACCGTCGCCGGGCTCGACGCCCACGTCGGCGAGGTCCTCACCGTCGGTGCCGACGAGACCCCGCAGACCGCCGTCGAGGTCGTCGCCACCGACGCCTCCGGTGTCCGCTGCATGCCGCTCGGCCGACTCACCGGCATCACCGCCGGCACCCCCGTGCGCTCGACCGGGCGACCGGTGCTCGTACCGACCGGCACCGGTCTGTTCGGCCGGGTGCTCGACGGACTCGGGCGGCCGATCGACGACCGCGGCCCCCTCGACGCCGATGCCTGGGTGCCGCTCGACCACGACACCCCGAACGCGATGGCCCGCACCCGCATCGACACCCCGGTGCAGCTCGGCGTCCGCGTGCTCGACACTTTGACCACCGTCGGCCGCGGGCAGCGCATGGGCCTGTTCGCGGGCTCCGGCGTCGGCAAGTCCTCGCTGCTGTCGATGATCGCGCGGGGGAGCGACGCCGCCGTCACCGTCATCGCCCTGGTCGGCGAGCGTGGCCGCGAGGTCCGGGAGTTCCTGGAGGACGACCTGGGCGCCGATGGCCTGGCCCGCTCGATCGTGGTCGTGTCGACGTCCGACGAGCCCGCCCTGATGCGCCTGCGCGCCGCGTTCGTGGCGACCCGGATCGCCGAGTCGTTCCGCGACGCCGGGCAGGACGTCGTGCTCATGATGGACTCGCTCACCCGCGTCGCGATGGCGCAGCGCGAGATCGGCCTGTCCGTCGGCGAAGCGCCGGCCACCCGGGGCTACCCGCCATCGACGTTCTCGGTGCTCGCCGGGCTGCTCGAGCGCGCCGGCACCGACCGGGTCGGCAGCGTCACCGGGATCTACACGGTCCTGGTCGACGGCGACGACCACAACGAGCCGATCGCCGACGCCGCCCGCAGCATCCTGGACGGGCACGTGGTCCTCGACCGGAAGCTCGCCGTCACCGGACACTTCCCGTCCGTCGACGCCCTCGGGTCGATCTCCCGCGTCGCCTCGAAGGTCACGACCCCCGAGCAGCGTGCGACCGCGACCGCGCTCCGGAAGGTGATGGCCGCACGACGTGCCGCCCAGGACCTGCTCGACGTCGGTGCGTACCAGCGCGGCACGAACCCGCTCGTCGACGCGGCCGTCGACCACCAGGACGCCATCGACGGGTTCCTCCGGCAGGGCATGGCCGAGCAGGTCACCGCCGCCGGCTCGTGGGAGCGCCTGGCCGGGCTCGTCCGCACCCTCGGTGTCGGCGGAGGGCTCGTCTGATGGCCCGCCGCTTCCCGCTCGCCGGACTCCTGCGCCTGCGGCACGCCGAGCAGGACCGGGCAACCGCGACCCTGGCGGACGCCAACGGCCGGGTCCGCGACGCCGCCGACGCCCGGATGGCAGCCCGCCGCACCCTGGACGACCAACCGTCGACGATCACCGACGCCGCGACGCTCAGCGCCGTCGCCGCGGCCCGGGCAGCGACGCGGGGGATGCTCGAGGAGCTCGACGCCGTCGTCCGGTCGCGCCGCGCCGACGCCGACCGAGCGCAGGAGACCTACAACGCCGCACGCCGCTCGGCACTCGGGCTGGAGAAGCTCGAGGGCCAGCACACCACGCGGGTCACCGCCGAGGACCTGCGTGCCGAGCAGAACGCGCTCGACGAGATCGCGGCCCGTCGCCGCACCGAGGGGGGACACCGATGAGCATCGACGCCGTGCTGTCGCGGATCAGCGAGATCCGCAGCCAGATCGAGACGCTGCAGGGCAGCACCGCCGGGACCGCCGCCGGCTCCGCCGCTGCGTCGTCGGCCGCCGCGTCCACCTTCGCCGACGCACTCGCGACCGAGAACGGGGCCTGGTCGGGCCTCGGAGCGGCGGCCACGTCCGCCGGGACCACCGGTACCGGACCGAGCGCCGCCGCACCCGCCACCTCCGTCGACGCCGGGCGCGGCACCCTGGCCACCGGCAGCGGTGCGACCGGGGACGCCGTCGTCGCCGCGGCGAAGAAGTACCTGGGCGTGCCGTACGTGTTCGGCGGCGAGACCCGCGCCGGCATGGACTGCTCGGGCCTGGTGCAGACCGTGTTCAAGGACCTCGGCGTCACGATGCCCCGTGTCGTGCCGGACCAGGCCGACATGGGCGTCGCGGTGCCGTCGCTCGCGCAGGCGCAGCCCGGCGACCTCATCGTCCCCAGGGGCGAGGGCCACATCGTCATCTACGTCGGCGACGGCAAGGTCTTGCACGCCCCGCGCCCCGGCAAGGACGTCCGGATCGTGGACAACTGGTACAAGGACTCCGACATCGCCACGATCCGCCGCATCGTGCCCTCCGGCCAGGAGGCTGCGGCCACCTCCGCCGCGCAGGTCGCCCGCTCGGTCGGTGCGCCGAGCGCCCCGAAGGCCACCGATGTGCAGATGGCCGCGCTGCAGTCGCTGTTCGCCGGGAGTGCCGCATGAGCGCCCTCGCGACGGGTTCGCTGATGCCGTCGGTGCCGGCCGTGGTGCGGCCGCGTGCATCGGGGGAGCGATCCGGTGTGGGCGAGGCCCGGTCGGGCGCCGCGTTCGGAGCCGCGTTGACCGCGGTGTCCGGGTCTGGCCAGCGCGACCGGGGACGACCGGAACCGACGCGGGACACGAGCGCCTCGGATGCTGCGCCGACGGCGAGCCCGACGGCGAGCGCGGCCGGACTCGTCGCGCCGACGCCCGGGACCCGGGGTGCCGCCGCGACCGGTACCACCACGAACGACGCCGTCCCGAGCGACGCCGCCACGATGGAGGCCGTCGCCGCCGAGTCCGCCCCGACCGTGCTCACACCGGGCACCACCGCCGCCACACGCACGGGCACGGGCACGGCCGGAGCCGTCGTCGAGCAGGACCCGGCAGCGGGGACGGTCACCACGCTCGTGACCACCGCCACGACCGGTGACGACGCGGGCGCGGAGACGCCGGGGCCCAGCGTCGACGCCGCGACCGGCACACCGACACCGGTCCTGCCGACCCCGGTCCTCCCGAGCCCCGTGTCGCTCGTCGCCGCCGCTATGGGCACGGCCCCGGCGGCCCCGGTCGCGACATCGTCGTCGGCTCACGACACGGCGTCCACCGCCCCGGCTGCGGGCATCGTCGGGACTCCGGCGTTGGTACCGGCCGGGTCAGCACTCGCGTCCAGTGCCGCCACCCAGCCCACCGCTCCCGCCGGACAGTCGACCGCAGCAGCAGCGGTGGCTGCGCCAGCGGCTACGACCCCGGCAGCGCCCGACCAGCACGCAGCCACCCGGCACGCAGCCGCCGCGCTCCCGGGCGCGCAGGCGGCCGTCGCCGCGCCGGCGACGGCCGCCACCCCGGTCGCCACCCCGGCCGGCCACCCCGCGACCGCAGCCGGTGCGGACCAGGGCGCGGCGAGCCTCCCGGCCGGTACCGCCGCGACCGATGCGCCCTCCCTGCTGGCGGTCCCCGCGACCACCACTGCCGTGAGCGGCGCGCTTACCGCAACGCCGTCCGCGCCGGCCGCGCCCGCCTCCGCACCGCAGCCGCTAGCGCAGCAGCTCGGGCGTCCGCTGTTCACCCTCGCGCACGCCGGCCCCGGCGAGCACGTCCTGACCGTGCAGCTCACACCGGAGGCCCTCGGCCCCGTCACCGTCCGCGCCCACGTCACCGGACACGGCATGCACGTGGAGCTGTTCGCCGCCTCCGACGCGGGGCGCGACGCGGTGCGGCAGATCCTGCCGGACCTCCGCCGCGACTCCGGTGGGAGCACCACGCTCGACCTGTCGGCGCAGAACCACCCGGCGGACGCCGGCACCGACGGCCAGGGCCGTGCCGGCGCCGACACCGCCGGGCGCGAGGGGACCGGTCGCGAGCCCGACCACCCCGCCAGCCGGGAGGCCCGCACCGGCACCGCCCCGGCCCTCCCGTCCGCCCCGACCACCGTCCGCACCGCGGGACTCGACGTCCTCGCCTGACCGGCCACCACGACAAGGAACGAGAACCATGCCACTCGACGGGATCACCGGCTCCGTGGACACCGCCACGGCCGCCGCCGCAGTCGCCGCCAACCCGACCTCGTCGCGGTCGCAGACGATGGACTCCGAGGTCTTCATGAAGCTCCTCGTGACGCAGCTGCGCAACCAGGACCCGTCGTCGCCGATGGACACGAACCAGATGATCAGCCAGCAGACGCAGCTCGCGATGATGGAACAGATCACCAACCAGACCACGACGGCCAACGAGGACTTCTCGCTGCAGATGCGCATGGCCGCCGCGAACCTCGTCGGGAAGCAGGTCAGCTACACCGACGCCGCCTCCGGCGCGGCCGTCACGGGGACCGCCACCGCGGTGTCCTACGCGAAGAGCGTGCCGACCGTGACCGTGAACGGGAAGGAGGTCGATCTCGACGTGATCTCCGGTATCACCACCGCCTCCGGTTCCTGACCCACCCTCTTCCCACACACTCCTCGTCCACGAAGGGACGCACCATGCTCCGCTCGCTCTACTCCGGGATCTCCGGCCTCCGCTCCCACCAGGAGATGCTCGACGTCACCGGCAACAACATCGCCAACGTCAACACCGTCGGCTTCAAGTCCTCGACCACGGTCTTCCAGGACACCCTGTCGCAGATGACCCAGGGTGCCGGCGGCCCCCAGACCGGCATCGGCGGCACCAACCCGGCGCAGATCGGCCTCGGCGTGCAGGTCGCCGGCGTCTCCACCAACTTCGCCCAGGGCTCCGCGCAGGCCACCGGCAAGGCGACCGACCTGATGATCTCCGGCGACGGCTTCTTCGTCACCCGCCTGGGCAACGACACCGTGTACAGCCGCGCCGGTGCGTTCGACTTCGACGCCGACGGCCGCCTGGTCACCGCCGACGGCAAGATCGTGCAGGGCTACTCGGCCACCGACGGCGTCGTCGACGACGGCGGGCAGATGAGCGACATCACCCTGCCCCTGCAGGCCGCTGCCCCGGCCACCGCGACCAGCACCGCCGGCGTCACCGGCAACCTGCCGTCCGACACGAAGACCGGCGACGTCCTCAACCGCGACGCCACCGTCTACGACCAGTCCGGCACCAAGCACACCCTGTCGCTCGCCTACACGAAGACCGCCACCGGCTGGAGCGTCGCCGCGTCGAACGGGCAGGGCGCCTCGGCCACCGGCACCGTGACCTTCGGCGCCGACGGCAAGATCACCCGCGGGGCCACCCTGCAGGTCGGCGGCGTCGCGGTCGACATGACCCAGCTGACCGGGTTCGCCGCACTGAACACCGCGTCGATCTCGTCGCAGAACGGGCACGAGGCCGGGTCGCTGAAGAGCTACTCGATCGCGAAGGACGGCACCGTGATGGGCACGTTCTCGAACGGCACCTCGCTCGCCGTCGGCCGGATCGCCCTCGCCACCTTCGCCAACCCGGCGGGCCTCGAGAAGACCGGCGCGTCGGGCTACCGCGCGACCGCGAACTCCGGCGCCGCCACCGTCGGCGTCCCCGGATCGGCGGGCGTCGGCTCGCTGGCCGCCGGCACGCTCGAGATGTCGAACGTGGACCTGTCGCAGGAGTTCACCAACCTGATCGTCGCGCAGCGCGGCTTCCAGGCGAACGCTCGCATCATCACCACCTCGGACGAAGTGCTGCAGGAGCTGACGAACCTGAAGCGCTGATGACCGTCGAGGGCCCCCGGTCCTGCCGGCCTCCGGGCAGGGGAGCGGGGGTCCTCGTCGTCCGTCGTCCGCTGCCGGTCGCGGCGGCTCCGGCGTCGGCTGCTCGATCACTCAGGGCATGCCCTGGCGATCATCAGTTCCAGCGCCCTCGTCAGCGGACGGAACCGCCTACTGTTCTGCGTGTCAGACGATCGTCTGACGGAGCTGCCGGTACCTCGTGCAGCGTCGCCCGCGCTGGCCACCACCCGTTCCTGACCACCGGCGACGTCGTGGACGTCCGCATCGAGGGCCCGGGACGTCGACGCCAGGAAACGAGGCAGGCATGAACGACGAACCGCTCTCCACCGATGGGCAAGCAGCCGGTCACGCCGGGCTCCGCGCGATCGTCACCGGCGGCGCGTCCGGGATCGGCGCCGCGGTCACCCGTGCGCTGCTCACCCGCGGCGCAACCGTGTCGGTGCTCGACATCGACACCACCGGAACGCCGACGGGTGCGTTCCCGTTGGTCTGCGACATCAGCGACGACAGCGCCGTCGCGACAGCCGTCACCGAGGCCGTGGCCGCGATGGGCGGGCTCGACGTCGTCGTCAACAACGCCGGCATCGGCGCGCAGGGCACGGTCGAGACCAACGACGACGCGGAGTGGCACCGCCTCTTCGACGTCAACGTCGTCGGAGCGGTGCGGGTCAGCCGTCACACGCTCCCCTTCCTCCGCGCATCGAGTGCCGCGTCGATCGTCAACACCTGCTCGATCGCCGCCACCACGGGACTGCCCGACCGGGCGCTCTACAGCGCCACGAAGGGCGCGATCCGCGCACTCACCCGAGCGATGGCAGCCGACCACCTCCGCGAAGGGATCCGGGTCAACTGCATCAGCCCGGGAACCGCAGACACACCGTGGGTCCAGCGACTCCTCGACTCCGCAGCGGACCCAGCCGCGGAACGGGCCGCTCTCGCCGACCGGCAACCCCATGGTCGACTCGTCGCCCCGGCGGAGATCGCCGAAGCCGTCCTCTTCCTCACCAGCCGAGACGCCGGCTCGACGACCGGCGCCGACGTCGTCGTCGATGGCGGCCTCCAGACTCTGCGCCTCCGCCCCCGCTGACCCACGCGCCCCGACTGACCCACGCGCACCGACGAGCGCCCGGTCCGGAGGTGCCGGACCACCGGTGCGCGGGCCGCGTCCCCGACCTCTAAGCTCGGATGGGTACTCGCCGGTGCACGGGGCGCACGGCGGAACCAGGGGGAACACATGTCGATCACGTCCAGGATCACCACCGCGGGCGCAGCCACGGTCATCGCCGTCATCGCGCTGGCCGGTTGCGCCGGCCCCGGCAGCACCACGCCGGCGAGCGAGCGGCCCACGTCGACGGCATCGTCAGCAGCAGCAGCAGCAGCAGCGACGCCGACGCCGACGCCGACCGCTGAGGCGGCGATGCCGACCGACCTGACCTTCGAGGACGGCGCCGCGCTCTCCACGACCAAGCTGCCGGCGTTCAGCCTCGAGGTCTCCGCACTCGGCGACTGGAAGCAGACCGGTGAGGACCCCGCCTCGGGGACGCGTGAGTACACGAAGTCCGACGGCTCCGTCGCGACGATCACGCAGCAGCGCATCACCGACCTGGACCCGTCGATCGGGGACCGTGCAGCCACCGAGCAGCTGTTCACGGCGTCCGGGCTGCCGGCCGCACAGCTCGAGGAACAGCTCCTGCCGACCATGACCGACGGCACCGCGCAGTTCCTGTCGATCGCCGGCCACAACTCGGACGGCTCCTGGTCGGCGACGGTGGCCCGCGCGTTCGCGAAGCCCGGAGCGGCGCTCATCGTGAAGGTGCAGACGTCCTCGCAGGAGGCGCTGCGTCCCGACCTGCACGAGATCCTCGTCCACGCGCAGGTCGTCATCGTCTAGTCGACGGCGTTCCGCTGGTCGCCGGCGCCGAAGGTCACGGCGACCAGCAACCCGCCGCCGTCCCTCGGCGTCAGCTCGAGCGTCGCCCCGTGCGCGGTCGCGACCTTCTGCACGAGGGCCAGGCCGAGTCCGAAGCCGCTGCCGTCACTGCGCGCACGGTCCAGTCGGCGGAACGGTTCGGTCAGCGTCGCGGCCTCGGCGGACGTGATCGCCCGACCGTCGTTCGCCACGGTCAGCCGGACGCGGGGCTGCGCGGTGACGGCGATGTCGATCGCGCCGCCCGGGACGTTGTGCACGACGGCGTTCCGGACGAGGTTCACGACCAGCTGGCGGAGCAGGACCGGCTCCCCGGTCACGACCACGTCGTCCAGGCGCACCGTCACCCGGAGACGGCGGGCGACGAGCTCGGCGTCCACCGTGTGCAGGGCGGACGCGACCTCGTTCCGCAGCGCGACCGGCCGAGCTGCCAGGTCCGAGTCACCGCGGGCGAGCTCCAGGAGCGCAGCGGTGATCGAGGTCATCTGGTCCACCGTCGTGTGGAGCCGGTCGAGGGTCCGTGCCGTCTCGGGCGGGTGCTCCGTCCGGAGTGCGACCTGCAGCATCGTCTTCATGCTCGCCAGCGGGGTGCGGAGTTCGTGGGACGCGTTCGCGGTGAACCGGGACCGGCTGGTGAAGGACGCCTCGAGTCGGTCGAGCATCGCGTTCACCGTGTCGGCCACGTCACGGATCTCGTCGTGGGGTCCGTCGACCGCGATGCGCGCGTCGAGGTTCCGGTCGTCGAGCCGTTCAGCGGTCGCGGCGATCTGCCGGAGCGGCTGCAGCAGTCGTCCGGCCACGAACCAGCTCACGATGCCGCCGATGCCGCCGATGACGACCAGGGCCGGCAGGGACACGATGAGGAACAGCCGCAGGACGTCGTCGCGACCGTTGATCGTGTAGAGGTCGTGGGTCGTGCCGTAGGGGAACGGACCGGCGGTGAACGCGTACCCGGGCACGATCGCCAGCACCGCGAACACCGTCGCGAGCATCGCCCCGCCGGTGAGCAGGATGAGCGCCGTGTAGGTGAGCGTCAGACGGAGGCGGATCGTCAGCCGTCGCGGCTGCCCGGTCACGATCGCTCCTCGGTGTCGTCCGTAGCCTCGGCGCCCTCGGGCGCGATCGCGTACCCGACCCCGGGCGTGGTGCGGATCGGGTCCGGGTCCCCGAGCCGTCGCCGGAGGCCCGAGATCGTGACCCGGATGGCGTTCGTGAACGGGTTGGCGTTCTCGTCCCACGCCTGCTCGAGCAGTTCCTCGGCGCTGACGACACCACCCTCGGCACGCAGCAGGACCTCGAGCACCGCGAACTCCTTCCGCGGCAGCCGCAGGTACCGGTCGTCCCGGTAGGCCTCGCGCCGGAACGGGTCCAGGCGGATCCCGGCCCGTTCGAGCACCGGGGGCAGGCGTCGTCGGCTGCGTCGGTTGAGGGCACGGAGGCGCGCGACGAGTTCCTCCAGGTCGAACGGCTTGCCGAGGTAGTCGTCGGCCCCGAGCCGCAGGCCGTCCACCCGGTCGCCCAGCGTCGTCGCCGCGGTGAGCATCAGCACGGTCGGGCCGTCCTCGGAGGCGACGATCCGGGCACAGACCTCGTCACCGTGCATACCGGGCAGGTCTCGGTCCAGCACGACGACGTCGTACCGGTTGACCGCCAGGCGTTCCAGGGCGTCGAGACCGTTCCCGACGACGTCGGCGGAGACCGCCTCGAGCCGGAGGCCCGCCTGGATGGCGTCCGCGAGGAACGGTTCGTCCTCGACCACGAGTACGCGCACCGTGCTCCTCCCGCCGCAGTGCAGGGGGCACGACGGCATGGTCATCAGAACACACCCGGTGTAACGACGCCGTAAGGAGGAACCCCGACGCTGCCGCAACGGCCGATCTCGTGTGCTGGGCGCATGCACCCCTCCCGAACCGACCGCGACTCCGCCCGCCGCGACTCCGTCTGCCCCGCTGCCGTCGACCCCGCCCTGACCACGCCGCTGCTGCCGTCGCTCACCGGCCTCCGGTGGGTGGCCGCGTTCGTCGTCTTCGCGTACCACGTGCGGAACCTGGGCTACTTCTCCGGACGCGCCCAGGGCCTCCTGTCCGACACGATGGGTGCCGGCGCCACCGGCGTGTCCCTGTTCTTCGTCCTGTCCGGGTTCGTCCTCGCCTGGGCGCACCGGCCCGGTACGGGGCCGGTGACGTTCTGGTGGCGACGTGTCGCCCGCATCTACCCGCTGCACTTCGTCGGCGTGGTCCTGGCCGTCCTGGTCGCGCACTTCCTGATGCCGAGCATCGTCACGACGTCGTCGAAGGCGCTGCTGGCGAACTTCCTGCTGGTGAGCTCCTGGCACGGCCCGTGGTGGCAGGCAGGCAACCCGGTGTCGTGGTCGCTGGTCTGCGAGGCGTTCTTCTACCTCGTGTTCCCGCTGCTGATCCGCGTCCTGCACCACGCTCGTGCCGGGTTCCTCTGGGGCACTGCCGCCCTGTCGGTGCTGCTGACCCTGGCGGTGCCGTCCCTGCTCGCCGCCCTGCCCGGCCAGCTGTCCGCGGGGAACTGGCCGCCGGCGCGCCTGCCCGAGTTCGTGCTCGGCGTCGCGGTCGCGTGCCTGATCCGCTCCGGTGCCTGGCGCGGACCGGGTCCGGTGGTCTCCGCGGTCGTCGCGGTCGCCGGCTTCGTCGCTGCCGACCGGTTCCCGTCGTCACCGTTCGCCCTGGACGGCTTCACCCTGCTCGGGTTCACGCTGCTCATCGCGGCCCTCGCCCGGGCGGATGTCGCCGGCGTCCGGACCGGGCTGTCGTCGCGGCCGCTCGTGGCGCTCGGCGAGCGGTCCTTCGCGTTCTACCTCGTGCACCTGCTCGTCATCGACACGCTCGGCGCGCTCTGGCCGGCCGCCGATCCGCGCCCGGCGATCGGCGGGCTGGCACTCACCGTCCTGGCGCTCGGCACGGCGCTGCTGGTCGCGTCCGTGCTCCACCGGCTGGTGGAGCGGCCGGCACGCACGGCACTGCTGGCGGTCCCCGGGCTGTTCGCCCGGTCCACGGTGTCGGTGGTCACGCGGTGACCTGCCGTCCGCCCGACGCACCCGGACGCAGACCGACGCCAGGACACGGACGGGAGGCGCGGGACGGCCGGGGAGCACCGGTGCGGCACCAGACGTGGCGGGTCCACCCCGACGGAGGCCGGGGTCCGGCCGCGTCACCGGCCGGAGTGCGCGTGCGGTGTCTAGTCTGGGCGCATGGGGACCTGGAGCGCAGAACCGGTGGGCAACGACGCGGCGGCCGACTTCGTCGGTGATCTCGAGGACGAGCGCGGGTGGTCCGTCGTCCAGGCGGCCCTCACCGCGGCGACCGAGGCCGGACCCGAGATCGACAGCGACGACGCGGAAGTCGCCCTCGCCGCTGCCGAGGTCGTGGCCCACGGACTCGGACGCCCGACCCAGGACGACGCGTACACCGCGAGCATCGCGCAGTTCGTCGACCGTGCGGGCAAGCCCGACGCAGCCCTCGTCAGCCTCGCCGCGCAGGCCGTCGCCGCTGCAGCGAGTCCCGACGGTGAACTCGCCGAGCTCTGGGACGACGCCGGGTCGGACGACCTCGCCGAGTGGCGCGAGTCCATCACCCGACTGACCGCCAGCCTCAGCGCCGACCGGTAGGCCAGGCGGGTCGTCAGCGTCCCGTGAACTCGGCGAACACCTGACCGACGGCACGGCGTGCGGCCACCGCGGCCGGCTCGTCCGGGTCGGGAGCGTTCGCCACGGTCGACAGTGCCTTCCACAGCGCCCAGCCGCGGCCGCGTGCCCAGCTCGCCTCGTCCACGTCGAGCAGGGCACGGAAGCGCCGGCGACTCGTCGTGTCGAGGAGCGTCCAGGCGACGGCGAGGTCACACGCGGGATCGCCGACACCACACGTGCCGAAGTCGATGACGGCCGCGAGGTGCCCGTCTCGCAGCAGGAGGTTGCCGGCGGCCAGGTCGCCGTGGAACCACCGCACGTCGCCGTCCCAGGGCGCGTCGACGGCCTCCGACCAGACCGCCCGAGCGAGGTCGACGTCGACGCGGTGCCGCAGCGTCGCCAGCGCGCGGGTGGTGAACGGTTCGAAGGTCCGGAGCGATCCACCGCGGAACCAGTTGTGGACGCCCGGACCCGGACCGCCGCTCGGGTCGATCCGCTGCAGCGCGGCGAGGAAGCCGGCGAGGTCGGTCGCCAGGCGGTCGAGGTCAGCGATCGCGGTCGTCGAGGCGGGTGTTCCCTCGATCCACCGCCGGACCGACCAGTCGAAGGGGTAGTCCGCGCTGGGGCGACCGAGCGCCACGGGCACCGAGATCGGGAACGGGAGCTGCGGGGCGAGCCGGGGGAGCCAGTCGTGCTCCTTCGCGACCGCGAGTGCGTACTCGGCCGCGCTCGGCATCCGGACCGACAGGTCGTCGCCGAGGTGGAAGGTCCAGTTGTCCCAACCGCCGTCGTCCACCGGTCGCACCGGTCGATCGCGCCACTGCGGGAACTGCTCGGCGACGAGGCCGCGGACGACCTCGGTCGTGACCGGGAGGCGCTCCGGTGCCGGCCCGAACACGAAGACGTCGCTCACCGGGGCACCTGGACCGCGTCGGGACGGGGACGGGGCTGCGGTCCGACGTCGTGCTGCACGTGCCGAGCCTCGCACACCCCTCCCGCGTGCGTCGCCCCGGTCGGTAGCCTGCCCGGATGGGGACGAACGTCGAGGCCGCGTACACCGACCGGGCCGCCGAGTACGTCGAGCACCTCGGGACGATGGCGTCGGTGCACCCGTCGGACGTGCAGCTCGTCAGCGCGTGGGCAGCGGACGTGGAAGGCCCGCTGCTCGACGCCGGGTGCGGTCCGGGACACTGGACGGCGTTCCTGGCGGAGCAGGGCCACGACGTCCACGGGATCGACAGCGTGCCGGCGTTCGTCGACCACGCCCGCGGCAGTCACCCGGGTGTCCCGTTCGCGGTGGGCAGCCTCGACGCCCTCGACGTGGCGGCGGACACCCACGGCGGGGTGCTCGCCTGGTACTCGCTGATCCACCACGACCCGGAGTCCATCCGGGTGCCGCTCGACGAGTTCGCCCGGGTCCTGCGGCCGGGCGGGACGCTCCTGGTCGGGTTCTTCGTCGGCTCCGTGGTCCAGGCCTTCGACCACGCGGTCGTGACGGCCTGGTGGTGGTCGGCCGAGGCGCTCGAGCAGGAGTTGCACGCCGCGGGCTTCGACGTCGTCGAGACCCACACCCGCGTCGCAGCGAGCGGGTCACCGCGGCCGCACGGAGCGGTCCTCGCCCGACTCCGCGCCACGGCCTGACCTGGTGCCGACCGCCACGCGTGACTCCCGCCCCGCGCGAGCGCACACTGTCGTCAGGAGCGGCAACGGTGCCGCCCCGGATCGGCAACGGGAGGCGACATGTACTACCTCGTGAACGTCCTGGACGGCGGGCCCTCATCGGGAACGCAGACGACCGGGCGCGCCTCGGACGCGGAAGCATCAGCGGTCGACGACGTCAACGAACGTCTCCGCGCCGCAGGTCAGTGGGTCTTCGCCGCGGGGCTGTCGGAACCGTCACGGTCGACCGTCGTCGACGACCGCGACGCCGCCGGACTCGTGCACCGCGGCCCGGCCGTCGACGCGCCGGAGCACGTCGCCGGGTTCTGGATCTGGGACCTGCCGGACGACGACACGGCCCTCCGGCTGGCGCACGAGGCCTCGCGGGCGTGCAACCGGCGCATCGAGGTCCGCCCGGTGCTCTGACGACGGGGCCCGTGGCGGGTGTCCAGCCGGCCAGCCGGTACGGTCGGGGCAGGGAGACGCCAGGCCCGTGCGAGGGGCGCACGGTGGCGGAACGAGGGGGAGCGCGCATGGGGAACGTCGTCGGCGCCGACTCACTGCGCTGGTACCGCCCGACCCTGGAGGCCCGCACCCCCGGCCCGGCGCTCCTCTGGCTGCACGGCGGCGGCTTCTTCCGCGGGACCCCTGTGCAGCCCGAGGCGCACGACGTCGCCCGTGTCCTCGCCGACCAGGGCATCACCGTGGTGACCGCGGCCTACCGCCTGGCACCGTTCCCCGGCACCGGGCGGTTGCGCTGGGGTCGAGCGGAACGGGAACGCTTCCGCCTGCCACTCGCAGACGTCGTCGCCGCGGCACGAGCTGCTTCGGAGGAGTCGCCAGACGGCATCGTCCTCGGCGGAGCGAGCGCCGGTGCATGTCTGGCCGCCGCGGCGACCCTGCACGCGCTCGACGACGGCGAGCCCCCGGTCGGCGCCGTCTTCGCGTACGGGTTCTTCCACGCCACCCACTCGCGGACCGGCGACCCGGCACACCGCTCTCGGGGACACCGTCGGATCACGCACGCACCCTGGGCGCTCGACGTCGCGAACCGCAACCACGCCGGCACGCGGCAGGCGCTGGCGCACCGGTACGCGTTCCCGGGTGGGCACGACCTCACCGGGTTCCCGCCGACGCTCGTCGTGAACGCCGAGCGGGACACCATGCGGGCCTCGGGCGACCGCTTCGCCGCCGAACTCGCGGACGCGGGTACCGACGTGGAACGCCACGTCCTGCCGGGCAGTGCGCATGCCTTCCTGAACCGCCCGGGCCTCCCGGCCTTCACCGCGGGGACCGGGCTGATCGCGGAGTGGGTGCGACGGCGGCCCAGCGGCGGGTGAACAGCCGGTGCGGATCTGGCCGGATCGCTTGTGTCCGTCGAATGGATAGCCGTACTCTCCGAGAGTGCGCATATCCGAACTAGCCCGAGAGGCGGCGACGCCGCTGACCGCCGTCAAGTACTACCAGCGCGAAGGCCTGCTGCCCGCGGGCGAGAAGACCGCCCCGAACCAGACCACGTACGACCGACGACACGTCGACCGCGTCCGCCTGGTCCGCGCACTGCTCGAGACCGGCGGCCTGTCGATCGCCGTCGCCAAGCAGGTCCTTGCCGTCCTCGACACCGACGACGCTCCGCTCGCCGAGGTGTTCGAGGTCGCCCAGTACGCCATCACCGACACGCGGTCACCGGAGACCGCCGCCAGCCGGGAGGCCCGTGCCCGCATCGCAGACCGGGTCGCCGCCGCCGGGTGGGCCGCAACGACCGACAACCCCGGTCACGAGACCGCGGCCCGAGCGCTCGACGGCCTCGCCACGATCGGCTTCGACGCCCCCGACGACTACCTCGACGCGTACCTGACGGCCGCCGCCACCGCGGCCCGCGCCGACGTCGCCGCGCTGCAGAGTCGCGACGGCCGGGACTCGGTCGCCGAGCTCATGGTGATCGGCACGGTACTCGGTGACCCGCTGTTCGCCGGACTCCGGCGGATCGCCCAGGAGGACGCGACCCACGACCTGTTCCCCGTCCCGGCAGCGCCCACGACCAGCGCGACCACCGCCACCAGCGCGACGACCGCCACCAGCGGCTCAGTGGAGCCCCGATGAACGCCGCGATCCGCCGCGCCGTCGCCTGGCATCCCGCGCTCATGACGGTCGCCGGGGTCATGGTGCTCTGCACGGCGGTCAGCGTCGTCGGGCTGCTGGTCGACCCGCGGACACTCGTGGGTGCGCCGCTGTGGGCGAAGCCGCTGAAGTTCTCGGTGTCGATCCTGCTGTACGCCGTCACCTGGTCGTGGCTGATCGCCCACCTGCCCCGGTGGCAGCGGCTGGCGCAGCGTCTCGGCACGGTGATCGCGCTCGCGCTCGTCGTCGAGCAGGCCCTCATCCTCTGGGCCGCGGCGGCCGGCACCACCAGCCACTTCAACGTCTCGACACCCCTGCACGTCGTGGTGTGGGGCGTGATGGCGGTGTCGATCACCGTGCTGTACCTCTGCACGTTCGTCACCTCGGCCGCGCTGTTCTTCCTGCGCCTGCCGACACCCGCGCTCACGGTCGCCGTCCGGCTCGGCGCGGTGATCGCCCTGGGCGGCATCGGTGTCGCGTTCCTCATGACTGGTCCGACGCCGACCCAGCTGACGAGCCCGGACGGCATCGTCGGCGCGCACGCGGTCGGCGTGGCGGACGGCGGTCCGGGGCTACCGGTCCTGGGGTGGAGCACCACCGGCGGCGACTACCGGGTCGCGCACTTCGTCGGCATGCACGCCCTCCAGCTGATCCCGCTCGTGGCGCTGGCGCTGACGGTCCTCGCGCGCAGTGTTCCGCGACTGTGCTCGGACACCACACAGGTGCGCATCGTGGTCGTCGTCTCGCTCGCCTACGCGGCCGGCACCCTGCTGCTGACGCTGCAGGCGGCAGCCGGTCAGTCGGTGGTGCACCCGTCCGCAGCCGTGTCCGCGGTGGCCGGGGCGATCCTCCTGGCCGCATCCGCCGCCACGGTGCTCGCGCTCCTCCGGCGACCGCGGCTGCCGCTCCCCACGACGTAACCGAACCGTGTCCCGCCGTCGGGACCGACCGGTGCAGGATCGTCGCATGGGGACGGGGCGGGCGGCGGTCAGCGGCGGGGCGGCGGCGATCGCCCTCGTCGTCACGGTCGGGGTGGCCGGCTGTGCGGGCCCGGCGGCGTGCACCGCGATCGGCTGGGCCAACGGTGTCGAGGTGACCCTGCTCGGCGACACCGCAGCGGTCGCTACCGTGACGGCGTGCGGCGGGGCCGGATGCACCCCGCCCACCGCCGACGAACCGCTCGCCGACCCGCCGGAGGCCGCCCTCGGCAGCACGCCGACCCCGGTGTCGGGCGGCGTCCGCTGGCCGCTGCACCTGGGCATGGACACGCCGAGCCGTGGGGCGGTCGCCGTCTACGACCAGGCCGGCACGCTGCTCAGCGCGCAGGCGGTGCGGTTCCGCTGGGACAGCCCGCACGCGGCGGACCCGTGCGGCGGCCCGTCGTCCGGACGCGTCACGGTGCGCCTGCCAGCATCACCCGGCTGACCGTGTCACCCGACTGACGGGCGTGACCGGAGCCGGACGGGAGGCGCGACACCAGCCCGCACCGCGCCTCCCGTCCGGGACGACGTCGGTGAGCCGGCCCGTCGCGTCGGTCACACCGGCGTCGGCAGCTCCAGGCCCTTGAGCTCGCGCATCACGGAGTTGAGGTGCCACTGGTCGCGGAACAGGCCGTAGCGGTCGCGGTCGGTGGTCACGATCTCCAGGTCACGGCGACGCTCGAGCAACGCGAGGTCGGAGTCGGTGACCAGGCGGACCATCGTCCACGGCAGCGGCTCGACGCGGACCGCGGTGCCGAACTCCGCCTGCAGCCGCGAGGTCAGGACCTCGAGCTGCAGCGAGCCGATGACGCCGACCATCGGGGCCTGCGCGGTCCGACGCTCGGACTCGAGCAGCTGCACGACGCCCTCGCCGGCCAGCTGCTGCATGCCCTTCCGGAACTTCTTCGCCGTGCTCGGGTCGGTCGGTGCGACCGTGGCGAACATCTCCGGCGCGAACCGGGGGAGCGGCTCGAACTCGACCGCCTCGTCGCTGTAGAGCGTGTCGCCGGGGTGCAGCATCGTGGCGTTCACGAGGCCGACGACGTCGCCGGGCCAGGCGACGTCCACGGTGTCGCGCTCCCGACCGAAGACGCTGAGCGCGTGCTTGGTGTTGAAGCGACGCCCGGACTGCGCGTGGGTGAGCATCATGCCGCGGTCGAAGCGACCGGAGCAGATCCGGACGAAGGCGACCTGGTCGTGGTGGGCCGGGTCCATGTTCGCCTGCACCTTGAACACCTGGGCTGCGAAGGGCTCGGTGACCGGGCGGGGTGCACCGTCCTCGGTGCGACGCGGCAGGGCAGGGGGAGCGGTGTCGCGGAGGAACCGCAGCAGGTCGACCGTGCCGAGGTGCTTGGTGGCGACGCCGAAGAACACCGGCATGCTGACCCGCGCGTGGAAGTCGTCCTGGTCGGGCAGACCACGGACCTCGCGGGTGAGTTCGACCTCTTCGAGCGCGGTCGCCCACGCGGAGCCGAAGCGCTCGGCCGCCTCGGCCCCGGAGCGGACCGTCGCGACCGGCAGGTGTCCGCCGCCGGTCGACTCGTACGTGGTCAGGGTCTCGGTCGTGGTGTCCACGAGTCCCTGCAGGTCGCCGGCTTCGCCGACCGGCCAGGTGACCGGGGTCGGCACGCGGCCGGTGCGCTCCTCCAGCTCGTCGAGCAGGTCGAGGGCTTCACGGCCGGGGCGGTCCCACTTGTTGACGACGGCGATCACCGGGATGTCGCGCGTCCGGCACACCTCGAACAGGCGGATCGTCTGCGCCTCCATGCCCTTCGCGGCGTCGATCAGCATGACCGCGCAGTCGACGGCTGCGAGCGCACGGTAGGTGTCCTCGGAGAAGTCCGCGTGGCCCGGGGTGTCGACGACGTTGATGAGCGTGCCGGCGGCGTCGAGCTGGACGACCGCCGAGCTGATCGAGATGCCGCGGCTGCGCTCGATCTCCATCCAGTCGGACACGGTCGCGCGGCGGGTGGCCTTGCCCTTCACCGCGCCCGCTTCGTCGATGGCCGACGCTGCGAGGGTCAGCGACTCGGTCAGCGTCGACTTGCCCGCGTCCGGGTGCGCGATCACGGCGACGGTGCGGCGGCGGTCGGCTTCCCGCTCGATCGTGCCGGCGAGGGCCGCGTCCGCCGGGGCCGGACCGGTCACGCGCCGACCCGCTCGGGGCGTCGACCGACGGCGAGACCTGGGCGTTCCGACTTCTGCACCCCACGACGATACCGACTGCCCCGGACAGTCGACGAACCGGCAGTGTCCGGCAGGCCCGTCCGCGTCCGGCGAGCATCGCCAGCAGGCGACGGATCAGCGTGATCCGGTCTGCTGGGAAGATCGTCGGATGGATCCTGACGAACCCGATGAGGGCGACCGTTCCGACGCCGCAGCTGCAGCCGTGGACGCGTTGCGCACAGCCGCGGCGAACGCGACGATCGCCGCTGCTGGGCAACCGTGCGAGGACGGGTTGTTCCTCCGCGCCAGCGAGCGCATCGGATCGGGCAGTCCCGAGTTCTGAGGCGCGCGATGCGGCCGCTGGCTGGACCCGGCCTACTCCTTCGACTTGGCTGCGCAGGTCACCGTGTCGGCGGTCTGTCCGGAGACCGAGTCCGGCAGCTCGGCGGCGGACGCGCTCGACCCGGGCGTCGCCGGAGCCGTCGTCGGGCTGCCGGCTGCGGGCGGGGTGGTGGTCCCCGATTCGCTGGATGGTGCCGACGCTGTCGCGGTGGGCGCGTCCGGATCCCGCACGGCCGAGCGACCGAGGCTGTTCGGTGCGAGCTGCACGGGTTCGTCCGCCTGCAGCGCCGCGGTCAGGGTCGCCGCCGGCCCCTCGGACACCAGGACCCGGGCCGGGTCGGCGGGGTCGTCGACGACGGGGAACTGCAGGAACACCATGTTCGAGAGCCCGACGGTGTTCACCGCCAGGGCGAGGCGCGCCAGGGTCGCCGGGTCGTTCAGGGTGTCCGACAAGACCATGTTCTTGAAGGCGGTGTCCGCGAGCCGCAGGACCTTCGCCGGGTTGGTGAGCGTGCCGGCGGAGACGGTCTGGCGGGCGAGCGCCGACATGAAGGTCTGCTGGTTGCTGATGCGGCCCAGGTCGCTCGCGTCGCCGACGCCGTGGCGGGACCGGAGGAACGCGGCGGCTTCTGCGCCCTGCAGCTCGCGGTTGCCGGGCTGCAGGTCGAGCGCCGGCGTGACGTCGTCGTCCTTGATCGGTGTGGCGAGGCACACCGTGACGCCGCCGACCGCGTCGGCCATCCGGACGACCCCGTCGAAGGTGATCTTGCCGGCGTATGCGATCTGCAGTCCGGTGAGCTTGCCGATGGTGCTGGCGACGCAGGCGAGCCCGTGCTTCTCGCCGCCGCGAGAGAGGGCGGTGTTCAGCATCGCGGCGGACGAGGCCGGGGTGACAGCACCGTCGTCGTTCGTGCACGCCGGGATCGGGACGACGAGGTCGCGGGGGAAGCTGATGACCGACATGTTCGAGTGGTCGGCCGAGATGTGCACGAGGATGTTGGTGTCGTTGTTGCCGACGCCGTTGCTCGCCTGCTGGTTCGCCGCGTCGTCGAAGCCGGCGCCCTGCCCGTCGCGGGTGTCGGTCGCGACGAGCAGCATGTTGACCTCGCCGGACTGGGCCGTCAGCGCGGGTGCCTTCTTCGCCGTGGTGCCGGGCATCGCCAGCGAGACGGACGGCTGCGCGCTCTGCAGGACCTGCCAGGTGGCGATCGCGGCGACCGAACCGGAGCCCACCACGGCGACCGCGGCGACGACCGCGATGCCGCGCAGCACGAACCCGAACGGACCCCGGCGACGCAGTCGACCGTGTCGGATGAGCGGTGGCGGGCTCGTCGTCCGGTCCGCGTGCGCTCGTCCGTCGTCCGACATGCATCCCCCAGGGTCAGTCCGGAAGTGGTCCCGGTCCCGTCATCATGCCGGACGGCGGGACTCTGCACCGTCGAGACACCTGAGAGACCGTCAGGCGGCGGTGCCCGCGTTCACAGCGAGCGGCGCGGTGCGGAGCGTCGGGCAGTGCTCGGGAGTCGGGTGCTCGGAGATGTGGATGACCTCGTCGAGCCGGTCCCGCGTCGCCGTCAGCT
Source organism: Curtobacterium herbarum (assembly GCF_016907335.1). Lineage (NCBI taxonomy): Bacteria > Bacillati > Actinomycetota > Actinomycetes > Micrococcales > Microbacteriaceae > Curtobacterium > Curtobacterium herbarum. Next base: position 1,864,088 of record NZ_JAFBBT010000001.1, on the reverse strand, counting down.
CGGCCAGCTGCGCGGAGATCCGGTCGCGTTCCTGCACGAGCAGGGCGAAGGACTCGGGCGTGGCCGTCCCCGCGTCGACGCAGGGCAGGAGCCGCACGATGGTGCGGCTCGGCAGCCCGGCGCCGAAGAGCTGCTGCACCAGACGGACCCGGTCCACGGCCTCCGTCCCGTACGTCCGCTGTCCGCTGCCGGACCGGGTGGCGGTGAGCATCCCCTGCTCCTCGTAGTACCGGAGCGAGCGGACGCTCACCCCGGTCCGGGCCGCGAGGTCGCCGATGCGCATGTCGTCTCCGTTCGGGGCTTGCCCCTGACACTGATGTGAGGTCCTACCGTAACCGAGCCGCAGCGGGACGGACCCGCGCGGCGGAAGGACACCACCACCATGGACATCACCGGATCCGTCGCCCTCGTCACCGGGTCGAACCGCGGCATCGGACGGCACTTCGTCGAACAGCTCCTGGAGCGTGGCGCGTCGAAGGTCTACGCCACGGCTCGACGCCCCGAACTCGTCGACGTCGCCGGGGTCGAGGTGCTCGCCCTCGACATCACCGACCCGGCCTCGATCGCGGCCGCCGCTGCTGCAGCCGGCGACGTCACGCTGCTGATCGACAACGCCGGCGTCCTGTCGTCCGGCTCGCTGCTCTCCGACGACCTGTCGGACGCCCGTCGAGCCGTCGACACCCACCTCTGGGGAACGCTCGAGGCGATCCGGGCGTTCGCCCCCGTCATCGAGCGGAACGGCGGTGGCGCGATCGTCAACGTCCTCTCCGCGCTCTCGTGGTTCTCGGCACCGGGCGCGGGCGGGTACGCCATCGCGAAGGCCGCCGAGTGGAACATGACCAACGCCGTCCGGCTCGAACTGGCCGGTCGAGGTGTCACCGTCCAGGGCCTGCACCTCGGTGCTGCGGACACCGACATGATGGCGGGCTACGAAGGTCCCATGACGGCCCCCGCGGACGTCGTCCGTGCGGCGCTCGACGGGGTCGAGCGGGACGCCACCGAGGTGCTCGTCGACGACTGGACCCGCATGGTCAAGGCTTCCCTGGCGGGCGACCCCGTCGACTTCTCCGCGCAGATCGCCTGAGCCGGTCGGCGCACGCCGACCGGAACCAGGCTCGGGGACTGACGGACGGGAGGCACGGCGCACCACGTGCGCCGTGCCTCCCGTCCGTCTCGTCCGACGGTCCGGATCAGGACCCGGTGGGTCCGTAGAAGGACGACACCTCGTCGAGCTCCAGCTCGGCGGTCTGCTGGATGAGGGCGAGCAGGTCCGCGTCGAGACCCGGCGCGAACTCCTCCAGGCGCTCCTCGGCGATGAAGGAGGGCGCTCCCGTGGGTGCCTGCTCCGACGCGTCGAGGTCCGTCCCGTCCTTCGACGGCGAGGCGCCGCGGAAGATCTTGCCGGCCTCGGACTTGCCGTCGAGGTCGAAGCTGTACTGCTTGCTCTGCAGGCCGAGGTCGACCAGCTCCTTGACCTCGGGGAACTGCTCGGCGTTGGTCTTCGGGATCGGCAGCAGCGTCTTCCACTCGACCCCGAGCGTCTCCAGTGCCTTGGCGTAGGCGTTCTCGTGCGCCTGGTCGCGGACGATCAGGTAGGCGACCGTCGCACGGGCGGTCGGGTTGTCCGTCATCTCGTAGATGCGGCACTTCTGCAGGCGCCCGGTGGACTCGAGCATGAGGTTGTAGAGCAGGTCGAGCGGCAGGTTGCCGGAGTTGTAGACGTAGCTGCCGCTCCACGGGTTGCCCGCCGAGTCGACCGGCAGCGCGCCCTGCGCACCGACGAGGTAGTGGTGGATGTTGCTCGTGTCGAGCGCGATGTTCAGCGGAGTCGCGCCCTTGGCTCCCGGGGTGTCGAGCGGGTCGGTGAGCTTCCCGGAGTACTGCGGCGAGCCGTCGAGCAGACGGGAGATCGTCGTGCCGATGAGCTCGACGTGGCTGATCTCCTCGGTGCCGACGCCCTGGATGAGGTCGCGGTACGGCTTCGCCGCCGGGCCGCGGAAGTTCATCGCCTGGAAGAGGTACTGCATCATCGTGCGCATCTCGCCGAACTGGCCGCCGAGACCTTCCTGCAGGGCGTTCGCCGCTGCGGGGTCGGGCTCGCCGTCGGCGATGTCGTTGATCCAGGTCTGTGCGTGGAAGTACATGTGTCTCCTCGACATCCGGACAGCGGGGGCGCCGTCTCGCCAGACCCTGCTCGGCGACACCGGCCAACGGGCACAGATCCGCGTGTCCTGGACTGCCCCGTCCAGCGTGCTCCCGGTGCTCCGGACCGTCAGAGGCGTTCGCCCGTCAGGTCCGCCAGCGCAGCGAGGAGTGCGCCCTGGAACGCCGAGTCGCGCGCCGCAGCCACTGGCGTCGCCCGTTCCCGGTGGTACCAGTAGCCCGGTGTCGCGGCGTCGGGGTCGTCGGTGACGGCGAGCCAGTCCTGGGTGTGGTGGCCGGCCTCCAGGTCGTCGGGTGCGCCGGCGCCGCCCATCTTCGTCGGCACCCAGCCCGGGTCGACGGCGTGCGCGACGACGCCGGGCCGTCGGCGGGGGAGCACGGCGGCGAACGCGGTCACGAACAGCTTGCTGTCCGAGTACGACGAGCCGGTCGACGTGCCCCAGTCGATCCGGTCGAGCGAGGTCGAACCGCCGCGGTGCATGCCGCTCGACAGGACGACGTGCCGCCGGACGTCCGGCAGCAGTGCGGTGAGCAGGTACGGCGCCACGACGTTGACCGGCAGGACGTCCGGGCCGGAGATGACGCCGGCGTTGTGGATGACCGCGGTGAGTCCGGCTCCGCGGAGGTCGTCGGCCATCCTCCAGAGGGCACGGATGTCGGCGAGGTCCGCCGTGACCAGGGTGGCGCCGCGGTCGACCAGGTCCGCCAGGGTCTCCGCGCGCCGGCTGTTGCGCGCGTGCACGACGACGTGGTGTCCGTCGGCGAGCAGGGACTCGGCGGAGCGTCGTCCGAGTCCATCGGTGGAGCCGGTGACGAGGACGGTGTGTTCCATCAGCGCAGCGTACGTCGTGACGCGGGTCTCGGGGCCGGTCCGTCGCCGTACCCACGGTCCTTCCCGGCACCACGACCTGCGGCGCGCGACGATCGTGGGAGCCGCGGAGACCCGGCCGACCGAACCGAGCACCGCGACTGCGCGGCAGCGGTCGGACGGGCGCGACGACCCGGGGGAGAATGGGCCCGTGGACGGTCAGGGACAGCAGCCGCGGTGGCGGAAGACGTGGTCGATGGTGCAGGTCGGCGTGCTGTCGGCGGCCGTGGTCGGGTGCATCGTGCTCCTGCTGACCGGCGACGGCACGCTCGACCGGGTGTACGCGGTCGCGCTCGTCTTCTTCGGCATCGCCCTGCTCGGGCACGTCACGTTCCTGGTGCTGACGGCACGCGCTGAGCGGCACCGCTGAGCGGCACCGCCGAGCGGCACCGCCGAGCGGCACCGCTGAGCGGCGACACTGACCCTCCCGTCCGGGCCGGACGGGCACGCTGCGCGGACGACCCGTACGTGCGCGCATCCGCACCCTGCCAGGCTGGAGTCCCCATGGAACTCATCGCGCCCGAACTCGTCGTCGTGCTCGTGGTCGCGATCGCCGTCGCCACCGCCGTCTCGAACCGGCTGCGCGTCGCGCCCCCGGTCCTCCTGCTCGCCTTCGGTGCCGCGATCGCGTTCATCCCGGTGTTCGGCAAGGTGGAGCTGCCGGCCGACGCGGTGCTGCTGCTGTTCCTGCCGGCGCTGCTGTACTGGGAGAGCCTGACGATCTCGCTCCGGGAGATCCGCGCGAACCTCCGCGGCATCGTCCTGATGGGCACGCTGCTGGTCGTCCTGACCGCCGGCGGTGTGGCGACCCTGCTGCACCTGCTCGGCATGCCCTGGGGCCCGGCGTGGGTCCTCGGTGCCGCGGTCGCCCCGACGGACGCCACCGCCGTCGGCGCGCTCACCCGGTCGCTGCCCCGGCGGAACACCACGGTCCTCCGCGCCGAGTCCCTGGTGAACGACGGCACGACCCTCGTGATCTACGGCATCGCCGTCGCGGTGACCGCGGGCGAGCAGGAGCTCACCGTCTGGAACGTCTCCGGCATGCTCCTCCTGTCCTACGTCGGCGGGATCGCGGCCGGACTGCTGACGTCCTGGCTCGGCATGCTCGTCCTCCGTCGGATCCACGCGGTCGTGCTCGAGAACCTCCTGACCCTCCTGGTGCCGTTCGCGGCGTTCCTCCTGGCCGAGGCGGTCGGCGCCTCCGGTGTCCTCGCCGTCGTGGTCGCGGGGCTCGTCGTCAGTCAGGTCGCACCGAAGCTCGACCGGGCCGAGACCCGCCAGCAGGTGCGGTCGTTCTGGTCGTTCGCGACGTTCCTGCTCAACGGTGCGCTGTTCGTGCTCGTCGGCATCGAGGCGACGATCGCCGTCGGCAACCTCGCCGGCAGCGACATCCTGATCGGCCTCGGTCTCATCGGCGCCGTCTCGGTCGCCGTCGTCGTGCTGCGCTTCGCCTTCCTCAACCTCTCGTGGGGCACCATCCGTCTCGTGACCCTCCGGACGGGAGGCTCGCCCCGCGAAGGACACCGCGACCGGTTGGTCAGCGGGTTGACCGGGTTCCGCGGCGCCGTCTCGCTCGCCGCCGCCGTGGCCGTCCCGCGGGTCGTCGAGAGCGGTGGGGCGTTCCCGGACCGTGACCTCATCGTGTTCGTCACTGCGGGCGTCGTGGTGGTCACCATCGTCGGGCAGTCGCTCGTGCTGCCCGCCGTGGTCCGCTGGGCGGCGTTCGACGGCAGCGGCGAGGTCCTCGAGGAGCGTCGGTCGGCGGAGCGGACGGCGATCGAGGAAGCCCTCGACGCGCTGCCGCGGCTGGCACGGAAGACCGGCGCCGAGGCGGAGATCGTCGACCGCATCCGCGAGGACTACGAGGGCCACCTGGCGCTCGTGAAGGCCGAGGAGAGCGACGACGACGACCACCCGCTGCTCGTGCAGCGCGGGGCGGCGGTCGAGCTCGAGCTGGCCCTCGTCCGGCTCAAGGCGGCGACGGTGCTCCGGCTGCGCGACCAGGGCGACATCGACGACCTGGTGCTGCGCCAGGTGCGTGCCGAGTACGACGCCGAGGAGACCCGGCTCCTCCGGCTCGACGAGCGCGAGTAGCCGACCCCACCGGCCCGGCCGGCCCGGCCCGCCCACCGGTCACGACACCCCGCTCCTGTTCCGCCGAGCGGTCACCGATCGTCGTTCCGGAGCGTCGACAACGACGGTTCGTGACCGTTCGGCGGACCCCGCCCGCGCGCGTCGGGCCCACGCCCGCCACGGCAGCGACGACGCCAGGGCCGCACCGATCACGACCGTGCCGAACCAGGCGACGACGGTCCCCGGCACCGGCACGAGCAGGCTCGTCCACAGCAGGACGGCGAGCACACCGAGCACGTACGCGGCCCCCGCCTTGAGGTACCGCAGCCGCCGCAGCCCGGCTGCCTGGTCGAGGTGCGAGGCCAGCCGCGCCAGGAACATCGCGCCGACGCCGATCGCCGCCGCACCCACCGCGGCCTGCTCGAGCGCACCGAGACCGTCCGTGCCGAGCACCCCGGAGCCGGACAGCGAGTACACGCCGTCCAGGATCTCGAACAGCATGAACACCACGAGCCCGCGCTCGAACACGACCGTCGACGCGTACAGGTGGATGCGCCAGGCCCCGCTCCCGGTGCCGATCGACCCGGTGTCGGAGCCGGCAGCCGGACGCCCCTGCAGTGCCCACCGCGCCAGCCGCTTCGACCCGAGGTACGCGGCCAGCCCGGCGAGGCCGCCGACCAGGACCGGCACGACCTGACCCAGCAGGACGGACGTCGGCTGCCCGGCGGCCGCCACCGCGACCAGGACGGAGGTCAGCGCCACGCCGGTCGCCGCGGTGACCAGCGACCAGACGCGCGGCCGGGCGACGGCGGCGAGGCGGGCCTCCAGACGGCCGAGCCAGGACTTGCGGGACGCCCGGTCGGTGTTGAACAGGTACTCGGCGAACACCAGCCAGATGAACGCGGCACCGAACGCGGCGAGCGCGGGACGGACCTCCTGCAGGTGCGCGGCGAAGGCGCCCGGGGCGAAGACGGCCTCGCCGACGGTGGCCGCGGGGTCCTCGGCGGACCCGACGACGACCGCCACCGGTGGCAGCAGCAGGCGCATGCCGAGCACCCCGGCGACGATGCCGAGCGACAGGAACAGCCGTCTGGCGGGGGAGTGCAGGCGGCCGGCGATGCCGGCCATCGGTACCGACGAGTCGGCGGCCATCGCGATCTCGAGGAGCGCGAGGGCGACGAAGGCGACCGCGGCGGCGGGGCCGAGGACGACCCAGGCGAGGACAGCCGCGACGACGGTGAGGGACAGGGGGACGGTCAGCAGGGATCTGGCCATCGCCCCATGGAGCGCTCCCGACCTGCGTCGGTGCTGGGGTGGGCCTGGGCAACGGCCTGGAGGAACGGGCCGGTTCCCCGGTCCGGGTGACGGCCCGTCCCCCCTTCCGCGGACCGGGGCGGGCGGCTGCCGCTGCGGTCGGGTCCCGGGTGACTCAGCGGGAGCGCGACGGTCAGTGCAGTCCGCCGTCGTGGAGGGTGAGCACGCGGTCCGCCGATGCCAGGGCAGCCGGTTCGTGGGCCGCGTGGACGACGACGACCCCGCGCTGCGCCTCGGCGGCGAGCGCGTCGAGCACCAGTCGGAGTGATCGGGCGTCGACGCCGGCGGTCGGTTCGTCGACCAGAAGGACCGGGGCGCGCTGGGCGAGGCCGGTCGCGACGAGGGTGCGTTGCCGTTGGCCGCCGGAGAGCTCGGCGAGCGGTCGGTCGGCGAGGTCGGCGAGTTCGAGTCGGTGCAGCTGTTCGTCGACGAGGTCACGGTCCCGGCGGCCGAGCGGACGCCACCAGGGGAGGGCGCCCCACCTGCCCATCGTGACGGTGGCGCGCACGGTGAGCGGTGGCCCGGGGTCTGGGACGGTCTGGGCGACGTGCGCGACCCGGCCCGGTGTGGTGCCGCTGACCCGTCCCTCGGCGGTGGGCAGGGTGCCGGCGACGGCTTCGAGCAGGGTGGACTTGCCCGAGCCGTTCGCGCCGGCGACGACCGTGACGGTGCCGGCGTCGAAGTGCGCGTCGGTGCGGTGCAGGACGGACCGGGGGCCGCGGCGGACGGTGACCGCGTGCAGTCGGACGGGCTCGTGGGGCATCTGAGGAGACTATCAGTAAGGAGAATCGTTTTCATGTAGCGTTCGGGACCGTGACCTGGCTGACCGATCCCTTCTCCGTCGACTTCATGCTCCGAGCCCTCGCCGCCGGGGCGACCGCCGCGGTGCTCTGCGCGGTCGTCGGCACGTGGGTGCTCGTGCGGGGGATGGCGTTCCTCGGCGAGGCGCTCGCACACGGCATGCTCCCCGGGGTCGCGGTCGCCACGCTGACCGGTGCGCCGGCGGTCCTCGGCGCCGCGGTCAGTGCCGGCGTGATGGTGCTCGGCGTGCAGGCGCTCCGTCGACGTCGCGGACTGTCGGTCGACACCGCGATCGGACTGCTCTTCGTCGGCATGCTCGCGCTCGGGGTGATCATCGTGTCCGGGTCGCGCTCCTTCGCCACCGACGTCACCGCGATCCTGTTCGGCGACGTGCTGGCCGTGACCGTCACCGACGTCGTCACACTGACCGTCGCGGCTGCCGTCGCCCTGGTCGTCACGGGCCTGTTCCACCGGTCCTTCACCGCCACCGCCTTCGACCCGCGGAAAGCCCGCACGCTGGGGCTGCGCCCCCGGCTGGCGGAGGTGGTCCTCGTCGCCCTGGTGACCCTCGCGGTCGTGGCCTCGTACCGCGCCGTCGGCACGCTCCTGGTCGTCGGACTGCTGCTGGCTCCCGCGGCCGCCGCCCGGGCCTGGACCCGCGGCACCGCCCAGACGATGGTGCTCGGCGCGGCCCTCGGGGTCGCGGCGGTCACCACCGGGCTCCTCGTCTCGTGGCACGCCGGCACTGCAGCCGGAGCGAGCATCGCCCTCGTCGCGATCGTCGCCGTGGCCGCCTCGCACGGACTCCGCCGTGCCGTCCAGCTCCTCGTCCCGAACCCCCGGAAGGAACCATGCACCACCTCCGCACCCACCCCGGCCGGATCGTCGGCCCGGCGTCCCTCGGCGTCGCAGCCACGCTCCTCCTGACCGCCTGCTCCCCGTCCGGTCCCCCCGTGGCGGAGCGCGGAGCGTCGTCGTCCGCGCCAGCAGCCCCGCACGGCTTCGTCGCCGGCGCCACCGAATCCGCCGAACCCCAGCTCCGGCTGGTCGTGGCGGACACCGACGGGCGGGTCGCGCTGCACGACCTGCTCACGGGGGAGTCCGACGAGCTCGACGCCGTCCCCGCACCGCGGCACGCGGCGACCGACGGACGCTTCCTCGTCACCAGTGACGGTTCCGGCTCCACGATCGTCGACGGTGGCTCGTGGACGGTCGACCACGGTGACCACACGCACTACTACGACGCCTCCGCCCGCGTCGTCGGCTCGCTCGACACGGGCGGCCCCCTGACGGTGGCGTCCGCCGAGACCGTCACGACCGTGGCGTGGCCGGACTCGGGGACCGCCGTCGCGCTCGACCGGGCTGCACTCGGCCAGGGGGAGGTCCGTCTCACCGCGACCGTCGACGGCGCGGGGGTGCTCCTGCCGCTCGGCCCGTCACTCGTCGCCGGCGACGCCGAGCGGGACCGCGTCGAGGTGCTCGCCGGTGACGGGCGGTCGACCGGCGTCGGAGCCGACTGCACCGACCCCGCGGGTGGCATCACGACCCGCGTCGGCGCCGTGGTCGGGTGTGCCGACGGTGCCGTCCTCGTGACCGAGGACCCCGACGGTGGTGACCCCGTCGTCGAGATGATCGCTGCGCCAGCCGGTCTGCCGCGCGCGACCGACTTCGCGAACCGCACCGGTCGGCCGACGGTCGCCGCGCTCGCGGGGGACACCGGGTACTGGCTCCTCGACACACGCGAGCGCGCCTGGGAGCACGTCCCGACCGAGCGTCCGCTCGCGCAGGTGGTCGCGGTCGACGACGCCGACGAGCACGTCGTCGCCCTCGACGCGGACGGGAGGATCGTGGTCTGGTCCGACGGGCAGCGGCACCGGGTCGAGACCGGACCGCTGGTCACACCTGCCGCCGACGCCACGCTGCAGCTCGACGCGCAGCGCGCCTACCTGGCGGACCCGGCGCGGTCCGTCGTGCACGAGATCGACTTCGCCGACGACGCACGCCTCGCCCGGTCGATCGACGTCCCGGTCCGCCCCGACGTCCTCGCCGAGGTCGGCCGGTGACCCGGGTCCTGCGCGCCGCCCTCGCCACCGCCGCGGTGCTCGCGACGCTCGGAGCCGCGGGGTGCACCGCCGCCGGCGGGGGCGACCGACCGCTCGTCGTCGTCACCACGAACATCCTCGGCGACGTCGTCGAGCAGGTCGTCGGCGAGAGCGCGGACGTCGAGGTGCTGATGCCCGCGGGTGCCGACCCGCACTCGTTCGAGGTCTCCGCCCAGCAGGCCGCGCGGATGCGTGCCGCCGACCTCGTGGTCGAGAACGGTCTCGGGCTCGAGGAGGGGGTGGCTCGGCACGTCCGGGCAGCCGAGACCGACGGCGCCCGGGTGTTCACCGCAGGGGACGCGATCGACGTGCTCGAGTGGACCACCGAGGACGCCAGCGGACCGGACCCGCACTTCTGGACCGACCCGGCGCGGATGCGGGCCGTCGTCGACGCACTCGGAACCGAGCTGCACGACGTCCCCGGGCTCGACGACGCCCGGCTCGACACGGCGCTGGACGACTACCGCGACGACCTGACCGACCTCGACCAGGACATGACAGCGGCCTTCGCGGCGCTGCCGGAGGACCGCCGGGCGCTCGTGACGAACCACCACGTCTTCGGCTACCTCGCCGACCGGTTCGACTTCCGCGTCGTCGGAGCGGTGATCCCGAGCGGGACGACGCTGGCGTCCCCGAGTGCCGCCGACCTCCGTGACCTGGCCACGGCGATCGAGGACGCCGGCGTGCCCACGGTCTTCGTCGACGCCTCGCAACCGGCCCGACTCGCCGAGGTGCTGGCGGACGAGGTCGACGTCCACGTCCGGATCCGGTCCCTCGCCACGGAGTCGCTCAGCGCCGAGGGTCAGGGCGCCGCGACGTACCTGGAGATGATGCGGTCGAACACCGCGGCGATCGTGGACGGCCTGTCGGTTCGCAAATGAGAATGAGAATCAATACAGTGTCGACCATGACGACGAAACGACTCCTCGCACCGGCCGTACTGCTCGGCGCGACCGCCCTGCTCCTCACCGGTTGCGCCAGCGCCGACCGTCCGGCGGGCACCCGCGCCACGGACACCGCGACCACCGACCGCACGAGCACCGACACCGGCCACCGCGTCACGCTGACCGTCGACGGCGGCCTGCTCGTCCTCGACCAGGACCTGCACGTCGTCGGCGAGCACGACGTCGACGGCTTCACCCGCGTCAACCCGGCCGGCGACGACCGGCACGTCCTGGTGACCGTCCCCGAGGGCTTCCGCGTCCTCGACACCGCCGCCGGCACGACCGGTGACACGGCCCTGACCGACCTCACGTTCCCAGCGGACACCGGCGGACACGTCGTCGTGCACGGTGACCGAACTGCGCTGTTCGCCGACGGCTCGGGCGACGTGACGACCTTCGACACCGCCGACCTCGGCACCGCCGTCGCGTCGGGGGAGCTGCCGGAGGCCGACACGACCGAGTCCGAGGCCGCCCACCACGGCGTCGCGATCGAGCTCGAGGACGGCACGCTCCTCACCACGATCGGCACCGAGGAGTCCCGCTCCGGCGTCCGTGCGCTCGATGCCGACGGGCAGGAGACCGTCCGCAGCGAGGAGTGCCCCGACGTGCACGGTGAGGGCGCGGTGGCCGACGAGGTCGCCGTCTTCGGCTGCAGCGACGGTGCGCTCGTGTACCGGGACGGGGCCTTCGAGAAGCTCGACGCACCGACCGAGTACGGCCGCAGCGGCAACCTGTTCACGACCGAGACGTCGAGCATCGCCGTGGGTGACTTCAACGACGACCCGGACGCCGAGGGGTACCTGCTCCACCAGGTCGCCCTCGTCGACGCGGCAGCCGGCGAGTACCGGGTCGCGGACCTGCCCGACGGCGTCGGCTTCACCTTCCGTGACCTGGCCCGTGGCCCCGGCGACTCGGCGGTCGTCCTCGGCAGCGACGGCGCCCTGCACGTCCTCGACGAGGAGACCGGGAAGTCCCTCGACACCGTCCCGGTGATCGACGCGTGGGAGGGACCGGCCGAGTGGCAGGACGCCCACCCCGCGCTGGAGGTCGTCGACGGCATCGCCTACGTCACCGACCCGGCGGAGCGCCGCGTCACCGCGGTGGACCTCGAGACCGGCGACGTCGTCGCGACGAGCGAACGCCTGCCGGGCGTCCCGAACGAGATCGCGGTCGTCTGACCCACGACCCGACCACCTGACGGACGGGAGGCCCGTGGTGACACCGCCACGGGCCTCCCGTCCGTCCACGCGCTTACGGACCGGACGCCTCCGCCGATAGTGCGCACTGACCACCCACGGACGGGCGGTCGAACACCTGCCCCACGGACGGCGGCGGGTCGATCGAGAACCAGGACGGGCCATGATCGTCGTCACACGACTGAACGGCAGCGGATTCGCTGTGAACCCCGATCTCGTGGAGCGCATCCAGGAGACGCCGGACACGACGCTCATCATGGTCGACGGGGCGAAGTACATCGTCCGCGAGTCGTTGGCCGAGGTCATCGACCGCATCGCCGCGTACCGGGCCCGCATCGTGAGCATGGCGTACGGCACCGACCTGCCCGTCGGCCGGGACGCCACCGGCCCGCAGCCGGTCCTCGCCCCGGTCGCGCCGCTCCGCACGCAGGACGGGGGTCGCTGACGTGGACATCGCGACCATCATCGGGATCCTCCTGGCCTTCGGCGCCCTCTTCGGCATGATCGAGATGGAGCACGTCGAGCTCGGCGGGCTGTTCCTGCCGGCGCCGATCCTGCTCGTGTTCGGTGCCACCATCGGCGCCGGCATCGCCAGCACCACGCTGAAGGACGCCCTCTCGGCGTTCAAGTCCGCCCCGAAGGCGTTCACCGGCAAGGTCACCCCGCCGCAGGCCGTCATCGACGACGTCGTCGGGCTCGCCGAGACCGCCCGGTCCAACGGCCTGCTCGCCCTCGAGCAGGAGGCCGACAAGCACGACGACCCGTTCATGAAGAAGGCGCTGCAGAACATCGCGGACGGCACCGACGGCGACGAACTCCGGATCCTGCTCGAGGACGAGATCGAGTCGAACGCGGCACCGATGCGGAGTGCGAGCTCGTTCTTCATGGGGCTCGGCGGCTTCGCCCCGACGGTCGGCATCATCGGCACCGTCGTCTCGCTCACCCACGTGCTGGCGAACCTCGGCAAGCCGGACGAACTCGGCCCGCTCATCGCCAGCGCCTTCGTGGCGACCCTCTGGGGCCTGCTCACCGCGAACTTCCTGTGGTTGCCGATCGGCGGCAAGCTGCGGAAGCTCGCACAGCTCGAGTCGGACCGGCAGACGCTGCTGATGGAGGGCCTCCTGGCCGTGCAGGCGGGCAGTCAGCCGCGTCTCCTCGGCGAGCGTCTCACCGCGATGGTCCCGCCGAGCGCGCGCGGTGCCTCGGGCAAGGGCGCGAAGGCGAAGGCCGGCGCCGACGACCAGCAGCTGGCGGCCTGAGCATGAGCGCCAACCCCCGCGGCCGTGGTCGCGGTCGCGGTCGGAAGCAGGGCGGCCACGACGAGGCCGAACACCCCGACGAGCGCTGGATGGCGTCGTACATGGACATGATCACGGTGCTCATGTGCATGTTCCTGGTGCTGTTCGCGATGTCGACCGTCGACCAGGAGAAGTACATCGCCCTGAAGAACTCGCTCGCCACCGGGTTCGGCGAGGTGACGTCGCAGAAGGTCGACACCGCCTCGGGCACCGTCGTCACGAAGGACCAGGTCGAGGACGGTTCCGGCTACTCGGTCGACAAGGCCCAGGCCGACCACTCCACCGCGGCGTCGGGCACGAAGGACACCAACGTCGACCCGGCCTCGACCGTCGTCCCGGCGACCGCGACCAAGGCGGACATGAAGGCGGCGCAGGCCGAACTCGACGACCTGAAGGCCATCGAAGCGGCGATCAAGGGCAACCTCGACAAGGCCGGGCAGTCCACGAACGTGCAGTTCACGGTCGACGCGCGCGGCCTCACCGTCCGGCTGATCGGCAGCGAGACGTACTTCGGCACGAACAGCGCCGACCTGTCCGACCAGGCGAAGCGGATCATGGACGCCATCGCCCCGGTCCTCCGCGGTGCCGACCACGACGTCAGCGTCGAGGGCCACGCCGACAGCCGGAACTCCACCGCCCCGTACGCCACGAACTGGGAGCTCAGTGCCGCCCGCGCCACCGGGGTGCTCCGCGACCTGGTCGAACGCGGCAGCATGCCGGCCGCCCGGATCCAGTCCGTCGGCTTCGGCTCCAGCCGGCCGCTCGCGAAGGGCAGCACGGACCAGGACCTCGCGCTCAACCGCCGGGTCGACATCGTGGTCCTGTCGAACGCCGACCAGGACGTCAGCGCCCTGATGCCGACCCTGGCGAAGGCGCAGGACGGAGCCCGTTCCGGGTAGGCACGACCGTCGCCCCAGAAGAGGGGCCAGAGCTGACGGGCGCCCTCCGGCGGCCGAGAGTACGACTCGTGACCGAGACCCTGACCGCGCCCGAGGTGTACGACTTCGCGCGCCCGTCGACGCTCGCTCGTGAGCACGCCCGGGTCCTGGAACTCGCCTTCGAGACGTTCGCCCGCCAGTGGGGCACGCAGCTGACCGCCAAGGTCCGTGTGCTCAGCCAGGTCACGTGCGAGCAGGTCGCGATGATGACCTACGACGAGTACGCCGCGTCGCTGCCCGCCCTCACCGGCATGGTGCTGCTGCCCATCGAGGGCGTCCCCGCCAAGGGCGTGCTGCAGGTCCCGCTCGACGCCGCCCTGACCTGGGTCTCGCACTCGCTCGGCGCCTCGAAGCCGCTGCCGACGCCCGAGCGCACCTTCACGCCGATCGAGCAGGCCCTCGTGCGCCGCCTGGTCGAGGACGCGCTCGACGACCTCCGCTACTCGCTCGGCGGGCTGCTCGACCAGACCGTCACCGCCGGCGCCTTCCAGTTCAACAGCCAGTTCGCCCAGGCCGCGCAGAAGTCCGACCTGATGATCGTCGCGTCCTTCGAGATCCGCGTGGGGGAGCGCGTCGCCGCCAGTACCCTCGCGCTGCCCGCCGAGGCCGTCCTGCCGCAGCTCGTCGACCGGCCCGCCGACGTCTCCACCGCCGACGCGAAGGCCCTGCTCGACGCCCAGCTCGCGTCGGTGCCGGTCGGCGTCTCGCTCCGCTTCGCCCCGGCCACCGTGCTGCCCGCGCAGGTCCTCGGCCTCGCCGTCGGCGACGTCCTGCCGCTGCCGCACCCGCAGCACCGCCCGCTCACCATCTCCGTCGACGGTGAACCCGTCGGCACCGCCGCCGTCGGCGCGAACGGCTCGCGGCTCGCGGGCGTCGTCGTCACCACCACCGCATCGGAGCCGTCCGCATGACCGCCGTCACCTCAACGCTGCACACGACCGCCGCCGAGGCGCTCGCCAGCGCGCTGCCCACCGCCGTCCCGCTCGTCGCCGTCGCCCAGCCGGGAGGCCCGTCCCCCGACCTGCAGGCACGTGCCGCCGACGCCGTGGTCGCCTCCTTCGTCGGTGGCGTCTCCGCGGACCTCGCCGTGGTGCTGCTCGACCTGGCCGCGATCACCGCCGCGGGCGGCGTCGACTCCGGGCTCGTGTCCGTCGCCGACGTGCTCCGCCCGTCCCTCGAGGCCGCGGTCGCCCCGCTCGGCGCCGGTGTGCTCGGCGAGGGCCGCCGCGACTCAGCCGTCGCGCTCGTCGCCGACCCGGAGGCCGTGGTGTTCGCCCTCACCGCCGCCGGGCAGCCGATGGGCTGGGTCGCGATCCGGATCCGCGAGAACGGCACCGTCGCCGAACCGGTCGCGGTCGCCCCCGTCCTGACCACCGGCAACCTCGGCCGCATCAACAGCGTCGAGATGACCCTCACCGTCGAGATCGGCCGCACCCGGATGTCCGTCCGCGACGTGCTCGGCATGGAGCCCGGCGCCGTCGTCGAACTCGACCGCTCAGCCGGCGCCCCCGCCGACGTGCTCCTCAACGGCCGGCTCATCGCCCACGGCGAGGTCGTCGTCGTCGACCAGGACTACGCCGTCCGCATCACCAAGATCCTCGACGTCGCCGAGACGGTCTGACCCGGTGGACACGCTCGTCATCGCGCTCCGCGTCGCGCTCTCCCTCGGCGTGGTGCTCGCCCTCATGTGGGTGCTGCACCGACGCATGCAGAAGGGGCAGTTCGGCGCGGGCCGCACCCGGGGGCGCCGTTCGGCGTCGCTCGAGGTCGTCGCCCGCCAGGGCATCGGCGGCAAGGCGAGCGTCGTCGTGGTCGACGTCGACGGGGAGCGGCTCGTCCTCGGCGTGGCCGAGCACGGCGTGACCCTCCTCACGAGCGGCCAGGCGCCGGCGCCGGAGCTCACGATCGTGACGGGTCCGGTCGCGCTGCCGACGGCGGACGCGTTCCGTGCGGAACTGGACCGGCACGACGGGGGTGTGACGGGCCTCCCGTCCGACGCCGCTGCAGCGACCGCGACCGACGTCGCCCTGCCGCTGCGGCCGCGCGGCCGCCGTGCCGCGCCGCGCACCACCTCGGTCGTCCCGACCGCCGCGCAGCTGCAGGGCTCCGTCCTCTCCGCGGACACCTGGCGCCAGGCCGCGTCGGCACTCCGCTCCCGGCGGACCGGGTGAGCGCGGCCCGCACGGGTCGGCTCCTGCTGCTCGTCCTGCTCGGCGTCACCGTCGTCGCCGGGTACCTCATGCTCACCACGACCGGCGCGCACGCTGCCGGGGTCGTCCAGCCCACCGCTCCGGCGGCGCCGACCGCCCCGGCGACGCCGTCCACCGGCGGCTTCAGCGTCGACGTGAACGGCCCCGACGGCACGCCGTCCTCGGCCGTCGTCACCCTCATCGGGATCACGCTGCTCAGCGTCGCCCCGGCGCTGCTGCTCATGATGACGTCGTTCACGAAGATCTTCGTCGTCCTCGCGATGACCCGGAACGCACTCGGCCTGCAGTCGATCCCGCCGAACCAGGTGATCGCCGGACTCGCGCTGTTCCTGTCGCTCTTCGTGATGGCGCCGGTGATCGGACACGTCAACGACGACGCCCTGCAGCCGTACCTGGCCGGGCACCTCGACTTCCAGCAGGCCGTCGAGATCGGCACCAAGCCGCTCCGGACGTTCATGCTGCACCAGACCCGTGACGAGGACGTCGCGCTCATCACCCGGGCCGCCGGTCAGGCGAACCCGGAGCACATGAGCGACGTGCCGATGACCACGGTGATCCCGGCGTTCATCATCTCCGAGCTCCGCAGCGCGTTCATCATCGGGTTCGTCATCTTCATCCCGTTCCTGGTCATCGACCTCGTCGTCTCCGCGGCGCTCATGTCGATGGGCATGATGATGCTCCCGCCGGTGATGATCTCGCTGCCGTTCAAGATCCTGCTGTTCGTGCTGGTCGACGGCTGGGGGCTCATCATCACCTCGCTCATCGAGAGCTACCACCTGTGAACCAGCAGGCGGTCATCGACCTCACCCTCCAGGCGCTCCTCGTCGCGGGGAAGCTCGCCGCGCCCGTGCTCGTCACCTCGCTCGTCGTCGGGTTCGCGATCTCGCTGTTCCAGTCCGTGACGCAGATCCAGGAGGTCACGCTCTCGTTCGTGCCGAAGGCCCTGGCCGTCGCCATCGCCCTGGTCGTCTGCGGCAACTGGATGATCTCCGAGATGATCGCGTTCACCCACGTGGCGTTCGACATGATCCCGAAACTGCTCGGGAGCGGCTGATGGACCTGTTCGTCGACGCCGCCCGACTCGAGGGCACGATGCTCGCCGGGGTCCGGCTCGTCGCGTTCTTCGTCGTCGCGCCGCCGTTCTCGTACAAGGCGTTCCCCGGCGTCGTGAAGGTGATCCTCGGCCTGGGGCTCGCGATCGGTGTCGCTCCGAAGGTCACCGCCGGGTACGAGCAGCTCGACACGGCCGCCTTCCTGGTCGCCCTCGTCACCCAGCTGCTCGTCGGCCTGGTGCTGGGCTTCATGGTGTACCTGGTGTTCGCGGCCGTGCAGTCCGCGGGTGCCCTCGTCGACCTGTTCGGCGGGTTCACGCTCGCGCAGGCGTACGACCCGCAGTCCCAGGTGAACGGCGCACAGTTCACCCGGCTGTTCCAGATGGCGTCGCTCGCGCTGCTGTTCGCCTCGGGCGGGTACCAGCTGATCATCGGCGGG
Organism: Curtobacterium herbarum; assembly: GCF_016907335.1. Lineage (NCBI taxonomy): Bacteria > Bacillati > Actinomycetota > Actinomycetes > Micrococcales > Microbacteriaceae > Curtobacterium > Curtobacterium herbarum. The sequence continues at coordinate 1,846,690 of NZ_JAFBBT010000001.1, read as the reverse complement.
CTCGTCCGCTCGTTCGACGGTGTGCCGCTCGTGGACGGCCGGTTCCCGATCGACGGCGTCGCACCGATGCTCGTCGCCGCGTTCGGGCAGATGTTCCTCGCCGCACTGCAGATCGCCGGACCGCTCGTCGTCGTCCTGTTCCTGGCCGACGTCGGTCTCGGGCTCCTGACCCGTGTCGCCCCCGCGCTCAACGCGTTCCAGATGGGCTTCCCGATCAAGATCGGCCTCACCGTCCTGTTCGCCGGCGCGCTGTTCATGGCGCTGCCGAGCGTGGTGTCCTCGCTCACCGGCGACGCCGTCCAGGCGATCACGGGCAGGGGGTGACGACGTGTCCGACAGCGGAGAACGCTCCGAGCAGGCATCCGACAAGCGGATGCGCGAGGTGCACCGGAAGGGGCAGCTCGGACGGTCGCAGGACCTCAGCGCGTGGATCGGCATCGCCGTCGCCGCGCTGATGATCCCGTCGACCATCGGGCACGCCTCGGCCGCCGGACAGCAGCAGCTGCACGCCGTGACGCTCGTCATCGCGGACCCGAGCATCGGCACCCTGCGCCAGGTGCTCGACGACGCCCTCGCCTCGATCGGCAGCACGGTCGGACCGATGCTCGCCGTCGTCGCGGTCGCGGTGCTCGCGGTCGCGGTCGCGCAGGGCGGCGTCCACATCAAGAAGCTCACCCCCGAGCCGGACCACTTCGACCCGGTGGCCGGCGTCAAGCGGGTCTTCGGCACCCAGGCGCTCTGGAACGGGCTGAAGGCACTGCTGAAGACCGCGGTCGTCGGCCTCGTGCTGTGGTTCGCCGTCCAGGGACTCGTCCCCGTCCTCATGTCGAGCGGGTCCCTGCCGCTGACGAGCGTCCTCGAGGCCGCCGGCGCCGGCGCCGGCACCCTGCTCCGGGCCGCGATCGCCGCCGGGCTCGTCCTCGCCGCCCTCGACGTGTTCGTGGTCGTCCGCCGGAACCGCAAGCGCACGATGATGACCAAGCGCGAGGTCAAGGACGAGAACAAGCAGGCCGAGGGTGACCCGCTCGTGAAGTCGCAGCGCCGCTCCCGCCAGCTCGCCGCCAGCCGGAACCGGATGATCGCCGCGATCGGCACCGCCGACGTCGTGATGACCAACCCGACGCACTACGCGGTCGCGATCCGGTACCAGGCCGGCAAGTCCGCGCCCCGGGTCGTCGCGAAGGGCGCCGGTCCGGTCGCCGACGCCATCCGGCAGAAGGCCACCGAGGAGCGCGTGCCGATGGTGCAGGACATCCCGCTCACCCGGGCACTGCACGCCGCGTGCGAGCTCGGCCAGGAGATCCCCGTCGACCTCTACACGCCCGTCGCCCGTGTCCTGTCCTTCGTCATGACGCTCGCCGCCCGCGGGGCCACCGCCGGCACCCACACCCCGCCCCGTCCCACCACCCCGGAGGAGGTCGCCACCGTGCTCGACCCGACCACGCTCAGCGGCGACGTCCGCCCCCGGAAGCTCCGGACCCCGCGTCCCGTCACCGACCACACTCCCGGAGAGGCCCTCCCCGCATGAAGCGCGCCGACCTGCCGAAGTTCGCCGTCCCGGTGCTCATCGTCGGCATCATCCTGCTGCTGATCCTGCCGGTGCCGCCGTTCCTGCTGGACGTCCTGATCATCTGCAACATCCTGCTCGCGCTGGTGATCCTGCTCACGACGCTGTTCGTCAAGAAGCCGCTCGACTTCTCGGTGTTCCCGTCGCTGCTGCTCGTCGCGACGCTGTTCCGGCTCGGGCTGAACGTCGCCTCGACCCGGCTCGTGCTCGCACAGGGCTTCGCGGGCGACGTCATCCAGGCGTTCGGGCACGTCGCCGTCGCCGGTTCGGTCATCATCGGCGCGGTGATCTTCCTCATCCTCGTGGTGATCCAGTTCGTCGTCGTCACGAAGGGCGCCGAGCGCGTCGCCGAGGTCGGCGCACGCTTCACCCTCGACGCGATGCCCGGCAAGCAGATGGCGATCGACGCCGACCTCAACGCCGGACTCATCACCGACGTGCAGGCCAAGGAACGGCGTGCCGCGGTGTCCGCCGAGGCCGACTTCTACGGCGCGATGGACGGTGCGTCGAAGTTCGTCAAGGGCGACGCGATCGCCGGCATCCTGATCCTCGTCATCAACCTGGTCGGCGGCATCGCGATCGGCATGCTGCAGAACGGCATGTCGATCACCGACGCCCTGTCGCACTACGGCATCCTCACCATCGGCGACGGCCTGGTGTCGCAGATCCCCGCGCTCCTGATGGCCGTGTCGACCGGCATGATCGTCACCCGTTCCGGCGCCGAGTCCGACATCGGCACCTCGGCGTCCGACCAGCTCTCGCAGTCCCGCACCGCGCTGATGATCGCCGGCGCCGCCGCGATCGCGATGGGGTTCATCCCCGGCATGCCGATCCTGCCGTTCCTGCTCATCGGCGCGACGCTGCTGTTCACCGGGTGGCGGATCGGCCAGAACGCCAAGCGCGCCGCCGCCACGGCCGCCGAGCAGCAGGCACGCGAGGCCGCCGCACCCACCAGCGACACCCCCGAGGACCTGCTCGAGCAGATGCGCGTGCACGCCCTCGAGATCCTGCTCGCCCCCGACCTCGTCGACATGGTCTCCGGCGCCTCCGACGACCTGCTCGGTCGGGTCCGGGCACTCCGCCGGAAGATCGCGGTCGACATGGGCATCGTCGTGCCGCCGGTCCGCACCCGCGACAGCATCGACCTGCCGCCCGCGACTTACGCCATCCGCATCGCCGGGGTGGAGGCCGGCCGCGGCACCGCCCCCGCCCGCAGCGTCCTGGCCCTCGGCGAGCAGCTCGACGGCCTGCCCGGCGACCCCACCGTCGAGCCCGTGTTCGGCCTGGCCGGCAAGTGGGTCCCCGCGGAACTCCGGCACGCCGCCGAGATGACCGGCGCGACCGTCATCGACCGGGTGTCCGTGCTCGTCACCCACCTGCAGGCCGTCATCGGTGACAACGCCGCCCGACTGCTCACCCGCGAGGACGTCAAGGTCCTGACCGAGGGCGTCAAGCAGGTCAACCCCGCCGCCGTCGAGGAGCTCGTCCCCGGCATGCTCTCGATGGCGGAACTGCAGCGCGTCCTGCAGGGGCTGCTCGCCGAGCGGGTGCCGATCAACGACCTCGGCCGCATCTGCGAGGCACTGACCCTCCGCGCGAAGGTCTCCACCGATCCGGAGGGCCTGGTCGAGTCCGCACGCGCCGCACTCGGCCCGGTGCTCGCCGCCCGACACCTCGACGGCACCGTGCTCCGGGTCGTCATGATCGACCCGGTGCTCGAACAGGCGATGCTCGAGGGACTCCGACCGTCCGAGCAGGGCAGCCAGATCCTGCTCGACGCACACCGCATCGAACAGGTGCTCGGCTCCGTCCGGGACGCGGTCCGCGCCGTCGAGGACCAGGGGCTCTCCGCCGTCCTGGTCTGCGCCCCACAGCTCCGCCCGGCCGTGCACCGCATGGTGTCCGCGCAGGCGAACGGCCTGCCGGTGCTGTCGTACCAGGAGGCCACCGCCGCGGGCTCCACCATCGAGACCGTGGGGGTGGTCCGTGCCGCCGATCCGATCGCAGCGTAGCGGCGCCACGCTCGACGAGGTCCGCGCCGGCGTCCTCGCCGAGTTCGGCCCCGGCGCCCGCATCGTCTCCGCCGAACGCGTCACCAGCGGTGGGGTCGCCGGGCTGTTCCGGAAGGCCCACGTCGAGGCCGTCATCGAGGTCCCCGATCCGCTCGACCCGCCGACCGCGCGCGTCGCCATCGCGTCCTCGCCGGCGAAGCGGGTCGGGATCGCGGCGCTCCTCGCCGACGCCGAGGCGGCCGAGTCCCGCATCGCCCGGACCGACGGCACCGCGGACGCCCGTGCGGACGCCTTCGCGTCCGTCCTCGACGGCTTCGCCTCCGACGGACTGGCCCCGCCGCGTCGGGCCGCCGGCCGACCTGCGCCGGGCGAGCCGGGCCTCCCGTCCGCGACCGACGGATCCGTCGCGACCGTCACCAGCCTGCCGGGAGGCCCGGACACCGATCCGTGGGTCGACCTGCGTACCGAACTGCTCGCCCCCGGCACGACCGTGCCGACCCCCGCCCCGCCACCTGCACCAGCCGTCCGGTCGGCGGACGGCGACCTCGTCCTGCTGGTCGGCCGCGCGACCGACGTGGACGCCGCCGCCGGGGTCTTCGCGAACCGGCACGGACTGCGGGCGACGGCCGCCTCGGACCGGCGGAGCGGGATCCTCGCCCGCGCCGACGCGGTCCGGGACGGCGTGGCGCTGCTCGCGGTCGCCGCGTGGACCGACGTGGCGACCACCGCGTCGCTCGCGCCGGACCAGGTGTGGGTCGTCGTCGACGTCGGACGGAAGCACGAGGACGCCGTCGCCATGCTGACCGCCGTGGTCGAGGTCGGGGTCCCCATCGCCGGCGTCCTGGCCATCGGTGCCGAGGAGACCAGCACCCCGGAGACCGTCCGCCGACTCGGGGTCCCGGTCCGCACGCTCTGACCGGCGCTAGGGTGGTCGGGTGCTGGTACTCACGCGGAAGGTCGGCGAGCGGATCCTCATCGGTGACGACATCGTCATCACGGTGCTCGACTCCCGCGGTGACGGCGTGCGAATCGGGATCGATGCCCCGCGTGGCGTGAAGATCCAGCGTGAAGAGGTCGTCCGGGCCGTGGCCGAGGCGAACGTCGCCGCCGCTGCCGGAGCCGACGACGACGCCGAGGCCCGCCTGCGCGCCGCACTCGGCGCCCCGCGGCCGCCCGCCGCGGACTGACGCGCGCGCGGCGCCGTCGCGCCGTGGCGCCGTTCGGCTGCGCCGAACCGCGTCCGGCCCGAGCCGCGGGATCCCGCGGTTCGCGCGGGTTGCCGTTGGGCGGGTCCGCCTCGCGCCGCCCTGCGCCGACCCGTCGGCGCCGCTGCCGCAGCCGGCTGGCCGCCCGCGGCGCGGGTCGGCTGCGCCGAACCGCGTCCGGCCCGAGCCGCGGGATCCCGCGGCTCGCGCGGGTTCCCGTTGTGCGGGTCCGGCCCGCGCCTACGGCCGGGGCTTCTTCTCCTGCTCGGGGAGCCGACCCGCGGCACGCTCGGCGGCGTACCAGGCGCGGGCCTCGTCCTGCCGAGCCTGCTCGTCACCGGCAGCGATGGGGGAGCGGAGGTGCTCGGGCTCGTACCCGAACGACTCGATCAGCTGCGGGACGACCGGGCGGATCCGCGCGACGAGCCGGTCGACGTACGCCGACACCGCGCGGGCCCGCTGTGCCGAGAGGCGCCCGTGCAGCAGGTGCCAGTCGAGGTGCTGCTCGATCAGCCCGAGGGCGAACAGGTCCCGCAGCCAGACGAGCACGGTCCGGGTGTCTCCCGGCGGCACGTCGGCGATCGCGTCGGTGAAGGCGTCCCACTGCATGAGCTCCGCGTGCGCCTTCGACGCCTCGATGAGCTCGTGCTGCGAGCGGTTGAGGAGCACGGCGGCGCGGGCACGGTCCTTGCCGGCGGTCCGCAGCCGCATCCCGATCTCGGTCACCATCGTCTCGACACGCCCGGCCAGCAGTGCGCGCTGCGTCCCGGCGTCCTGCAGGTCGGTGACCGAGGCCGCGAGCGACCCGCGGTCCGACACGGTCTGGCCGAGCCGACGGAGGCCCGTGGCGTCGGCGAGCTTCGCGCCCACCTGGGCGGCGACGAACTTCGCGGTCGACGCGGCGTCACGCGGTGCCGCCTTGCGGAAGTCGGTCAGCAGGCGCTTGCCGACGAGCTGCAGCAGCACGGTGTTGTCGCCCTCGAAGGTCACGTAGACGTCGAGGTCGGCCCGGAGGCTCGTGATCCGGTTCTCGGCGAGGAACCCCGCGCCACCGGTCGCCTCCCGGCACTCCTGCAGCGTGTCCAAGGCTGACCAGGTCGACATCGACTTGAACGCCGCCGCCTGGGTCTCGAGGTCCTCGCGGCGCTCCGGGGTGTCGGCACGGCCGCTGAACACGTCGTCGAAGGTCTGCAGCAGCTTCTCGTGGGCGAAGGACTGCGCGAACACGGTCGCCAGACGCGGGATCAGGCGGCGCTGGTGGCGGCCGTAGTCCAGGAGCACGCCCTCCTGCCCGTCACCGGTCGGGAACTGCCGGCGCTGCATGGCGTAGGTCAGGGCGATCTGCAGCCCGACCTTCTGCGCGACGACCGCGGCTCCGTCGAGCGACACGCGGCCCTGCACCAGCGTGCCGAGCATCGTGAAGAACCGACGGCCGGGGGACTCGATCGGCGACGAGTACGTGCCGTCCGCGGCGACGTCGCCGTACCGGTTCAGCAGGTTGGTGCGGGGGATCCGGACGTGGTCGAACCAGAGCCGGCCGTTGTCGATGCCGTTCAGCCCGCCCTTGACGCCGTCGTCCTCGCCGCCGACCCCGGGCAGGAACCCGTCGTCGTCGCGGAGCGGGACGTAGAACGCGTGTACGCCGTGGTCGACGCCCTGGGTGACGAGCTTGGCGAACACGACCGCGGCCTTGCCGTGCAGGGCGGCGTTGCCGATGTAGTCCTTCCACGCACCGCGGAAGGGTGTGTGCACGACGAACTCCTGCGTCTCCGGGTCGTAGGTCGCGCTGGTCGCGATGTTCTGCACGTCCGAGCCGTGGCCGGTCTCGGTCATCGCGAAGCAGCCGGGGACGTCGAAGGCGATGATGCCGGGCAGGAACTCGCGGTGGTTCCGCTCGGTGCCCAGGTGGTGGACCGCGGAGGCGAAGAGCCCCCACTGCACGCCGGCCTTGATCTGCAGCGACGGGTCGGCGACGGTCAGTTCCTCGAACGCCGCGAGGTTGCCGCCGTGGTTGTCCTGGCCGCCGAACTCGAGCGGGTACGGGCGCTGGATCGCACCGGCGTCGACCAGGATGCGGAGCTGCTCGAAGACCCGCGCGCGGTGCTCGGCGATCGGCTGTCCCTCGATCTTGTGCAACGCGGGGTCGCGGGCCAGGCGGCGGGAGATCCGGCGGTCCTCGGCCCAGCGACCGAGCAGGTGCTCGGCGAGCAGGTCGACGTCGATGCGGACGTCGGTGTCCGTGCCGCCGGTCGGGGTCCCCGCTGCGGGGTCGCCGGTGGCGTCGGCCTTCGGCGCGCTGCCGGTGTCGGTCGGGCGGCGTTCGGCGCTGCTGCGGACTGGTGCGATGTCGACCATCGGGTGCCTCCTGGACTGCACGGTGGTCGGACCGCGTCACTACACGGCGGTCCGACCAGATCAGCGTAGGCACCCGTGTTGCGGATGGCATGACAGCCGTGCCAGGGCCACAACCGGTCGGCCGGGCGACACGACGACGTTCGTGGGAACCCTCCAAGACCCGCCCGGGACATCCGTCGGGACCCTGGTGCCGATTCGGTGCGGCCCACGTTCCGGAGGCACACTGTGCGCCATGTCGAGCACCACGAAGCCCGAGCGGCGCACCAGCGGACGCACCTTCTTCGGGCAGCCGTTCGAGCTGTCCACGCCCTTCGCCGTCGAGCTGTGGGAGCGCTTCTCGTTCTACGGCATGCAGGGCATCGTCCTGCTGTACATGTACTACTCGGTCACGCGCGGCGGCCTGGGCATCGACGAGGGTCTGGCCAAGGGGATCATGGGCGCCTACGGCGGGTCGGTGTACCTCTTCACGATCATCGGTGCCTGGGTCGCCGACCGGCTGATCGGCGCGGACCGCACGCTGTTCGGCAGCGCCGTCGTCGTGATGCTCGGGCACATCGCGCTCGCCCTGGTCCCCGGGGTCGCGGGGATCGGCGTCGGCCTCGTGCTCATCGCGCTCGGCTCCGGCGGCCTCAAGGCCACCGCGACGACGATCGTCGGCTCGCTGTACGCTCGCGACGACCCCCGTCGTGATGCCGGCTTCTCGCTGTACTACCTGGGTGTCAACCTCGGCGGGTTCGCCGGGCCGCTGCTCACCGGGCTGCTGCAGTCGACGCTCGGCTTCCACTACGGCTTCGGGCTCGCCGCGGTCGGCATGGCCGCGGGCCTCGTGCAGTACGCGATCCGCCGCCGGAAGCTGCCCGACGCGGTGCAGCACGTCACGAACCCGCTGCCGCGCTCCCGGTACCCGCTGGTCGTCGTCGTGGCGGTCGTCGCGGTCGTGGTCGTCGCGGTGGCCGTGCTCACCGGACTGCTCAACGTGTCCACGCTGCCGGTCGTGGTGGTCGCCGTCGTGGTCGTCGCGACCATCGCGTACTTCGTCGTGATCCTGTCCAGCGGCCTGACCGCGGACGAGCGCTCCCGGGTGTTCGCGTTCATCCCGCTGTTCATCGGCAGCGCGGTGTTCTGGTCGCTCTACCAGCAGCAGTTCACCGTCGTCACGGTCTACGCCGACCAGCGCCTGGACCGCGACCTGTTCGGCTTCCCGATGCCGGTGTCGTGGGTGCAGTCGATCAACCCGATCATGATCATCGCGCTGTCCGGGCTCTTCGCCGCGCTCTGGACCCGCCTGGGCGACCGCCAGCCGTCCACCCCGACCAAGTTCGGCCTGGGCACCGGGATCATGGGCGTGGCGTTCCTGCTCTTCCTGCCCTTCGTCGGCACCGGGGAGAACGGCACGCCGCTGCTCGCCCTGGTCGGCATCCTGCTCGTGTTCACGGTCGCGGAGCTGCTGCTCTCGCCGTCCGGGCAGTCCGTCGCGACGAAGCTCGCGCCGTCGAAGTTCCAGACGCAGATGGTCGCACTGTTCTTCCTGTCGGTGTCGCTCGGGACCGCGATGACCGGTGTGCTCTCCCGCTACTACGACCCCGAGAACGAGGCGCCCTACTTCACCGTCCTCGGCCTGGTCGCGGTCGTGGTCGGCATCGTCCTGCTCGTCGTCGCCCGCCCGGTGCTCCGACTCATGCGTGGCATCCGCTAGCTCCGCGCCACCGTGTGCAGAGCGCGCGCCACCGCACGTCGGACCGGCACCGTCCGGTAGCCTTGCGACAGCTGAACAGCACCGGATCACGAGGAGTCACCCCCATGCTCGAGCTCATCGCAGGCATCATCATCGGCATCGGCGTCCTCGGTGGCTTCGGCACCTGCCTGGCCTTCGCCGCCATGATGAAGTCCGGCTCCGAAGAGTACTGACCGGTCAGGACGCTCCGGCGTCCACGGTCTCCGGTTCCATCGGCACCGGCACCAACTGACGACTCTGGACGGTCGCGCGCTCGAACGGGCCGCGGCCGTCCGTCGTCCAGGCGGGCTCGTCGAACTCGACGACCCAGGCCACCCGGACACCGGCGCCGGCGTACCCGGCGAGCTGCGCGCCTCCCGGAGCGACGATCAACCCGATCGGGTCGTCCGCCCACTGGTCGCCGCGGTCCGACGGGACCACCCGGACGACGGCACCGATGCCGAGCACCGGGACGTCCGGCGGCACCGCCCCGGCGGGGTCGTCGGGGGCAGCAGGGCGGGGAGCGCGACGTCCGAACACGCCACGACCCTACCGCCGGACCCCCGGCAGCGGCCTCCGGACCGTGCTCAGTCCCGCCGGATCTCCGTCACCGACGAGTACCCGGTGTCCGGGTGCTTCCGCATCGACAGCAGCCGCTCCATCGACGGCTCCAGGGCCGTGACCTTGTCGAGCGGCGCACTGACCACGAGCTGGAACCCGAGCCGCAGCCACGCCGTCACGGCACGCCCGGCGAACTCGGAGTCGGCCTTGATGAACGCCTCGTCGAGGAACACCGGGGCGAACCGCGGGCGCGGCCGGGTCTCGTCACCGAGCTGGTACCGCAGCGCCGCGCCGACGATGAACGCCACGAGCTCCTGCGTCTCCCCACCGGACTTGTCGCCGAGCGACGAGTACACGCCCAGGTCGTCGCCCGCGGTGTCGTACCGGACGGCCGTGATCTCCATGTGCCGGCGGACGTCCAGGACGGCGTCCCGCTGCGTCGTCCGGCCGCGCGGGGACTCCGGGTCGGGGCGGATGACGGCCATGAACCGGCGCAGGCGTCGGAAGCGGGTCTCGAGGACGTCGTCGGTCAGCTCGGTGTCGACCGACGCGGACAGGGCGCGGAGCTCCTTGCGGAACTGGGTGACGTCCTCGCGGGTGACACGGCGGATGACGATCTTCAGCCGGTCGCGGTTCGCGCCGAACGGCAGGTCGCGCAAGATCTCGTTGACCGGCTCGAGCCGCTCCTCGATCTCCACGACCGCCCGGTCGAAGGCGCCGGAGAGCGGCACCAGGTCCTCGCCGCTCCACTGCGACAGCCGGCGACGCCACTCGCTGCGTCGGGCGTGGAGGCCCGTGGCGACGATCTGGTCCAGGATCGCCCGGTAGTCCGGGTACGACGCGACCCCGGTGCCGAGGTTCGGGTCCGGCCAGGCGTCCTGGTAGCGCTCGAACGTCGTGGTGAGGGCCACCGAGGCGGTCGCGGCGCCGTCGAGGGCCTGCGACAGTCGTTCCTCGAGCCGGCGGCGGAGGCGTTTGGTCGCGTCGTCGAAGCCGTCCACGCCCTCGGGTGCGCCGACCTCGTCGAAGGCCTCGGCGAGCAGGCGTTCCTGCTGCTCGTCCGGCAGCCGCTCCGGGGCGTCGGCGAACCGCTCGAGGATGTCGGCAGCGGCGTCCTGGCCGTCGACGAGCACCGCGTGCCGTTCCTCGAGCCGCTTGACGCTGAGCCGGGCGGCGGAGCGACGGTCGGCGGCCTCGTCGAGCGCGGCGCGCAGGCGTGCGACGGACTCGCGGAGCGTGCGCAGCCCGTCGTCGGCGGCCAGGAGGGCCTGGCGTTCGTCCTCCAGGCGGGTGAGTGACGCGTCGGCACCGGCCACGTCGACGGCGTCCCACGTGACGTCCACGCGGTGCTGGTGGGCGCTGCGGAGCGCGTCGAGGGCGGCCAGGTCCTGCGCGATGTCGGTGCGGCGGGCCTCCAGGGCGGTGAGGTCCGCGGCGATCTCGGCGAGCTCGTTCTCGACGGAGCGGACCCGTGACTCGTTCGTGAAGCCGATGACGTTCGCCTGGCGACGGTCGCCGTGGGCACCGCGGCGGCCGTCGCGGAGCTGCCCGGCGGCGGTGACGCGGCGGCCACCACCACCCAGGTCGGCGGCGTCCTCGACGCAGCGGGCGTCGATCCGGTCGGACTCGATGCGCTCCCGGACCCACGTGCTGAACGGGGAGGGCTTGATCGCGAGCTTGCCGGAGACCATCGAGCTGTCGCCCGGCAGGTCGAGGTGCGGCCCCATCGGGACGCCCTCGAACTGCACGCGGACCGGCAGACGCAGGGAGTCGATGGCGGCGCTGAAGTCGTCGAGTCGGTCCTCGTCGACGAGCAGGGTGCGGGCGACCGGGGCGAGGACGGACTCGATCGCGGTGCGCCACTGTTCCTCGGCGGGCAGGACGTCGAGCAGCTCGGCGACGAAGGGCACGTCGGCGGGGTCGAGGCCGGCGGCACGGGCCATCGCGACGCGGGCCTCGTGCATCGGCAGCGGCATGGCGCCCTGGCGGTGCTCGAGCGACCGGCGTTCCTGGCGCAGGGTCCGCTCGCGGTCGAGGAGCGGGTACTCCTCGCGGGTCAGTGCGTCGCGCCGGCCGTCGAGGTCGTCGCGGCGGGCGCTGTACGTGCCGAGGAACTCGTGGCTGGCGCGCTGGGCCTCGGCGAACTCGGCCTCGGTCGTCAGCGGTTCGCCGAGGGGGGCGGTGCGCTCGTCGAAGACCTCCCGGGTGCGGGCGACGGCGGCGCGTTCCCGGGTGCCGCGGTCGATGCGGTCCTCGAGCTGCGCCAGCGCGTTGCCGCCGGAGTCACGCAGTCGGGCCTCGGCGTCGCGGAGTTCGACCTCCACCGCGGCGTGCCGGGCCGACGCGGCCTCGACCTCGGCGCGCGTGGCGGTCCGCTCGCGGGTGTTCCGTTCGACCTCCAGGTCGAGCAGCTCCCGCTTCCGGGACGCGGTCCAGTGCGCGAACGGCGAGACGTCCGCGCCGGTCGCGATGCCGTCGAGTGCCGCCGCGGCCGCGCGGGAGCGTTCGATCTCGTCGTGCAGCTCGGTGATGGGGGAGAGGATGCGGACCTTGCGCTCCTCGGTGTCCATCGCCTCGTACGCCTCGTCGAGGGCGGCGAAGTGCGCGAGGGCACGGTCGGCCGCCTCGTACGTGCCGGGGGTCTCGAGGACGAGCGACTTGTAGAGCGCGTCGACAGTCGGCATGTGCTGGCCGGCCTGGATCCGGGCGAGCAGGCGCATCGCCCGGTTGCCGCCGCCGGAGTCGCCGATGCCCAGCCGGGTCTGCAGCGTGTACGCGAGCTCCTGGTAGGTGTCCCGGATCACGAGCCCCGGGATCCGTCCGGTCAGCTCCAGGTGGGCGAACCGGGAGGGCACGAAGTCCTCGAGCCGGCGCAGGTCGAACACGTCGTCGACGGTCGCCATGGTCATCTGGATGTCCGCCACACCGCGGGCACGGCGCGGCACGATGTAGGCGCGGAGGACCGTGAACCGCCGCTCGTCGTCGTTCCGGAAGGTGACGGCGACGGCGCCCCACGTGGTCTGCTCGTCGCCGCGGAGCGTGACGTCCTTGAGCGCGCCGGTCTCCGGGTCCCGCCGGGTGTCGACCTTGCCGCGCAGGTAGGTCAGCAGGTTCCGCTGGTCGGCGCTCCGGGCACGACCGGTCGTCGCGTCGTTGGAGGCGCCGTTGAACGGCACGTCGGACGGCATCATGACCGCCAGGTACGCGTCCATCAGCGTCGACTTGCCCGTTCCGGAGGCGCCGGAGATGAGCGTTGCCGTGCCGGAGAGCTCGACCTGGCGGTGGCCCTGGAAGCCGCCCCAGTTGACGACCTGCAGGGACTCGGCCCGCCACTGCGCGACGGTGTCGAACAGGGCGGGGATGCCCGTGGTGTCGGTGTCGACGGTGCTCACGCGCGGTCCTCCTCGGTGTCGTCGGCGTCGGTCTCGGGGTCCGTCTCGGCGTCGGCGTCGGTCTCGTCGGCCGGGAGGCCCGGCTCGCCCCCGTCGGTCGCCGCACCGCCGTCGGCGGTCGCGTTCCGCAGCGCGGTGCTCGTCAGCCACCGGTCGAGCTCGACCAGTCGCTCGAGCGGCAGGAGCACTTCGATGACGCTCGCGATCCGGAAGCGGTCCGGGTCGGAGGTCTTCAGCAGCACCCGGGCCGTCACCAGGCGCTCGATCGCCTTCGCCACGCGGGCCTCGTCGCGGGTGCGGTCGGTCGCGGTCGCCGGTCGGAAGCCGGACACGTGCCCGAGGATCTCGGCCCGGTCCACGACGACCTGGTCGGGCCCCGGTCGGGCGTCGGCACGCAGGCGCATCCGCAGGTAGACGAGGACGATCGTCTCCTCGCGCGTGTACGGGGCGTCGCGGAGCAGGGTCGGGAAGCCGCGTCGGGTGCTCTCGGACCGGGCCTGGCGCTTGAAGGCGACCTCGCGGTCCCGGTCGACGTGGAGTTCGAGGAACAGGTCGTTGAGTCGCGACCGCAGCTGGTGCTCGGCGTCCAGGACGGCGCGCCACTCGTCGGCGTGCGTGCGGGCGCTCACGTACGGGTGGCGGAGGAGCGCGACCAGGGCGCGGCGCTGTGGTTCGTCGAGGCGACCCTCGTCGCCCTCGAACAGCGCGAAGGTGCTCTCGTCCCGCTCGGCCTCGCGCTCGTCCGCGGAATCTCCGGGGGCGTCGTCGAGTCCGTCGTCCACCGAGGTGACCTCGTCGTGGACGGGTGCTGGCGTCGTGTCGCTCACCGTGCCTCCTGGCCGGGTTCGTCGTCGGGGTGCGGTGTGTCGCCCGCGGGGGCGAGGGCAGCGGTGGGCATGTGGAAGGTGACCGGCTCGCCGTCGGGCCGGACCGTGTGGTGCGGTGCGGAGGCCGTGCCCGCCTCGAAGTCGTCGTGTCCGGTGAGCAGGTGGGCGAGTCCGAAGAGCTCGACGGGGCGGCGCTGCCCGGCGGGGAGCGCGTGGAAGGCGTCGACGCTCGAGCCGTTCGCCGCGTGCGCCAGGACGTCGCGCAGCTCGGCGAGCAGCGGACCACCGTGGCGGCGGAGCGAGTCGACGTCGATGTCCTCGAACACGTCGTCGTCCGGTTCCTCGATCGGCGGCGGCACGGACTCGGCGTCCGGGTCGTAGAACCGTTCGCGGAGTGTGCCGACCGTGGCGGACGGCGGGAGCAGACCGAGCGGGACGCGGTCACGGGCCGAGCCGGTGTCCATCCAGGCCGCCAGCCCCCGGTTCACCGAGCGGAGGACGGCGTCGAGTTCGCGGTCCCGGACGACGTCGTGCGCGACGATCTGGTCGCGGAGCGTGGCCGTGAGCATCCGGCGCTGGGCGAGGACGTCCTCGATGCCCTGGCGGAGGATGCCGACCGTGCCGCGGAAGGTCCGGCGTTCGGTCGGACTGAGGGAGCCGGCGAACGGGTGTTCCAGGATCGTGGTGATGTCGTCCCGGAGCCGGAGGAGCAGAGCGTCGTCGCGCAGCAGCTCGAACGCTCCCTGGAACGCCCGGCCTTCGGGAGTCGACTCCATCAGGTTGTCGGTGCGGGCGAGGTAGTCGTCGAGGATCTCGCCGATCGGGCGGACCTCCTGTCGGAAGTCCTCGACGATCTCGCGGTGCATCGTGGCGACCGCCTCCTCGACGCGCTTGAAGTCGCTGGGCAGCTGCCGGATCAGGTCGGTGAGGTTCGTGTAGCCGTCGCGCATCCGGTCCTCGTCGACCGTGACGACCGCGTCGCCGCGCGCCAGGCGGTCGCGTTCGGCCTGCAGCTCCGCGATCTGGGCGTCGAGTCGGCGGACCTGGGTGTCCCGGTCGGGCTCGGCACGGGCGGCCCAGCGGTGCACGGCGTCGACGATCATCGCCAGTCGGCTCTCGCTGATGAGCGCGCGCTCGGACGACAGCGCGTCGATGAGGCTCAGTGCTTCGAGGGCGTGGCTCGTCAGGCTGTACTGCTCGTCGCCGTCGGGGGAGTTCGAGCGGACCAACCACTGCGCGGCCACCCACTCACGGCAGAGCGACCGGCCGTTCGGACGCGGGGCCTCGCCCGCCGGGGTGTCGACGGTGGGGGAGTCGCTCGCCGGTACCCGCGCGCCGGTCGCCTGCAGCCGCGCGACGTGCTCCTCGACCTGCAGGTGCATCCGGTCTGCCGGGACGTACTGCACGTCACGGTCGAACACCGTGCGGAACACCGAGACGACCGCGGCGCTCGTCGGACGCGACATCAGTCGGAGCGTCGGACGGTCGAGCACCTGGCGGACCCGGGCGAACTCGAGGTCGACGTCGGTCATGCTGCCCCTGGTGGTCGGACGGGTCGTGGTTCAGGTTCGTGGTGGCACGGGTTCATGGCTGCGCGGTTCGCGATGGCACGGTCCGCGACGGCACGGTCCGCATTGGCACGGGTGCCGGGATGCGAAGAGCCCGACGCGGTGGCGTCGGGCTCTTCGGGTGTTCCGCTTGCGCGGAACGGGCACGTGGGCGATACCAGACTCGAACTGATGACCTCTTCGGTGTGAACGAAGCGCGCTACCAACTGCGCCAATCGCCCGTCGCACTTGCGTGCGGATCGATAGTAGCGGATGTCCGGCCGTGGTCGGAACACCGGCCGCCCGTCGCGCGCGTCGCTGGCCGGGCGGGCGCCCTGGAGGCCCGTGGAGACCCCGCCGATCCGCATGAACCCGGGGGACACGCCCGGTGAACGGAACGGGTTTTGGAGAAACAGCGTGAACTGGGTACAGTTTACGAGTCGCCGCGAGAGCGGGTCGGACAACACCGGTGTGACTCAGGTCAGACCATGCGGATGTGGCGCAGTGGTAGCGCATCACCTTGCCAAGGTGAGGGTCGCGAGTTCGAATCTCGTCATCCGCTCGAGGTGCCTGTCTTCTCCGGAAGACAGCAACTCTCCAGAAGAGGTATCCCACCGATCGGGTACTACGCCAGACGTGGACCTTGATGGTGGGGTGGCCGAGAGGCGAGGCAGCGGCCTGCAAAGCCGTCCACGCGGGTTCGAATCCCGTCCCCACCTCCAGTCCGCTCCGGCGGAACTCATCTGGGCGATTGGCGCAGCGGTAGCGCGCTTCCCTGACACGGAAGAGGTCACTGGTTCGATCCCAGTATCGCCCACGGAACGAAAACCCCCGGGAATCCCGGGGGTTTTCGTGTTTCTCCGGCGCGGTGTGACCAAATACGCCGCCATCGTCTGCTCCGCCCAGAAGTCGAGGGCGTCGTCTAGCCTGACGGTCGTCGTCTTGCTCCCCGGCGCCGTGCTCTCGTTCGGCCTGACCGCGATGATCGTGTCCCTGCTGAGCCAGGCACACGCAGCATCATCGTGACGCATCGACATCCCGTCGGACCACACAGCCTGGAAGGAACAACCCATGCCCGAGGCCGCTGACGGCGCACCGTCCCCGTCCTTCTCTTGGCCGGAAGAAGAACCCGACCAGCGCACCATCGCCGTGATGAACACGCGTCGGAAGGCCTTCCGGGTTACGGCACGGACGGGGTTCATCGTCGCGCCCGTGATGTTCCTCCTGCCGTTGCTCATCCCACTGCTCTCCGGCGACTACTCCTTCCTGGCCATCGTCTGCATGACCGCGGCATGGGCTGTGCTCGTTTCCGCGACCTCGTTCCAGGCGATGGCGCACACGAAGGCGGGCGGTCAGCCCTGGTTGCACCAGCTGTGGGCGGTCCCCGCCGCCGTCATCGCCATGCTCCCCGGCGGGCTCGCTGCGTTCGAGCTCTCCGCAGCGGTCGTGCAAGCGGTCTACCACGCCACGAAGTAGCACCGGGCTCCTCCGCCAGCAGCACCACGGGAGGAACCTCTCGCCAGGGACGACCTTGCTCACATCGCTGCGGACCTTCGCCACGCGTCCGCCACCTGGTCCGGGTCCATTCGCCGCGTGGCCGGCGGGTTCTTGAGGCCGGGGTGACGCCGGCAGGCAACGCCCACCGGTACGGGTACCCGCCGTGCTCAGTCCTCCGGGAGGGAGCGGACCCAGCGCTCGAACGATGCCGCTTCGCTTGCGGTGAAGACCGTGGATGGGTGGGTGTCTTCGACGGCGACGGAGAGGAGTACGAGGGTGCCGTCGGGCAGGTCAGCGGTTGCTTCTCCGACGATGGAGTCCGGGGCGGCGATGCCAGTTCGGGTGAGGAACGTCAGCGGGCCAGCGACCGATTCGGCCGTGGCGATCTCCTGGTCGAAGAACCCGGCGAGTTCCGAGAGACGGAACACGGGCGCCCCGCCCGCGGCGGACACGGTGACTGCGGCGGCTGTCCGGCGTCCAGCGCCGTGAGTCGTCGGTGTTGCGGTGACCTCGGACTCGGACTCGGACCCGGACCCGGACCCGGACCCGGACCCGGACCCGGACGGACGTCCTCGACGGCGACCTTCTTCACCGAGGACGGGGCAGGCTTCTCCGGGAACAGGGCCCTGACCGCGACGGCGCCGATCATCACGGCGATGAACCATGCCGGTGCTGAGACGACTCTCGTCGCCAACAGCGCCCAGAAGACGATGAGCCATCCAGCCGGTGTCAGGTTGGACAGCCATTTCGAGTTCCGCCGGCTGCCGAACCCCCACAGCAGCGACCCGTACGCGAGGCCGACGACGGTCGGCAGCCAGAAGGTCAACGGGTTGCTGCTGAGCAGCTGCCGGTGCGCGACGAAGGTCGTGATGAGCGCGATGCCGACGACCGCCCCCAGGACGTACTGCGTGCCCCGGCGGTTGCGTTCTCGGGTGGTGAGTGCGGCCAAAGTGGCCCCCCCTGTGCTTCGTGGTGCGCTGGCCACCTTCGAAGATGCGGCGCGATGCGCGGGTTCCCTGTCCGGCGGCATCCAGTCAAGCAGAATGCCGGGTGGGGGACTGCCCCGCCGGACACTGCGTAGGCTCGGGACGACCGACACCGAGGGGGCACCGTGCGCAGTGTGACGAACGGGGACGGACGCCTGGTGATGCGGGTCGTCGTCACCCGCCTGCTGGGGGTCGGGCTGAGCGCTGCTGTCCTGGGGAGCCTGCTCATCAGCCTGGCCGCAGGGTTCGACTGGCGGTCCGTGGCGTTCGGGTTCTCGATCGCCGGCCTCGCCGTCGTGATCACAGCGTTCACGCTGCGGGCGTCGCTCGGGACGAGCTGGTCCAACGGGCGGCGCTTCGGCGACGTCGATGCTCCTCGTCGACTGCGCCGGGCGGTACGGCGCGGGTCCGTGGACGGGCTGAGCGAGGACGACCGGCGGGTGGCCGCGGAGTACGCCCGCGCGTCGCGGGACAACATCGTGGTCGATGCGGTGCAGAACGCCGGCCTCGGGCTCTCGATCGGGATGAACCAGGTGGCCCGGATGCTCGAGGGCACCGAGGTGGAGGGCTTCACCATCGTCCTCTTCGTCGTCGCCGTCGGGCTCGTCGTCGCCGCGGTCGTCACTGCGCTCGTGCAGGACCGTCGCCGCCGCCGGTTCCTCGCGGTCCTCGACACGGCCGACGTCGCGCGCCGACAGCCGGCGGCGTGACGGCGGTCCGCGCGACGTCAGCGCTCAGCGAGGGCCCGGCACGTCGGGACTGGTCGCCGGGGACGACCTGCCCGCTCCCCGCAGCAGACACACGCCGAACACGACCCCGCCCCAGACGACCGCACCCAGCACGACGAGGAACGGTGCCGGCACCCGTGCGGCGCTCAGCAGTGCCGCGACCCACACAGTCGTGATCGCCCCGGTGCCGGCGGTGATGCCACCCATGACCCCGGCGGCGCCGAGGCGGCTGACGTCGGCGGACAGCGGCACGGCGAGCACCGAGCAGAGGACCGCGCCCGCCAGCCCCGGCACGAGCAGCGTCCAGAACAGCGACGACGTCGAGCCCCACTGGTCCGCGCCGGCGCCCGACCAGTGCACCGGGATCCGCGTCGGCGCACCGGTCCAGGTGGTCCGCACGAGGACGACGACCAGTGCCGGCACCCACGACAGCGCGGCGGCGGCGACGAGTGCCCGGCTCACGTGCAGCCGGGTCGTCCGCGGTTCGCTCGTCGTGGTCACTCCGCCGCCACCCCGAACTCGGCGAGGACCGCCGGCAGGGTCGTCCCGAGCAGGACGGCCGTCCGTTCGTACTTCTCCTGCAGGCGAGTCCGGGTCGCGTCACCGTGGAGTGCGCCGAGTGCGCTGAGCCGTGCCGGGTCGGCGTTGTGGCTGACGTCCGCACGCTTCACCCGCAGCGCGACGCCCGACGGATCGTCCACGACCCGCGCGATCGACTGCTCGAGCGTCTCCCCACGACGCTTCGTGACCGCGTCGACGGCGAGCACCTGCTCGACCGAGAACCCCGCCGACCGCAGCTGGGCGAGCGTGCCGCCGGTGTCCTCGACGACGTCGTGCAGGAACCCGACGACCTGTTCGTCCTCGGTGCTGAGCCGTCCTGCCACCGCCGTCGGGTGCTCGATGTACGGCCGACCGGCCTTGTCGACCTGGCCCGCGTGCGCGCGGGTCGCCACGTCTCGGGCCAGGGTCACCAGGTCGGTCGTCATGCCCTCCAGCGTGGCACGACCGCGCGCCCACGTCACCCGTCGGATCGGTCTCGGTCACCCGCACCGACGACGGACGGGAGGCCCGGTACCAGCTGGTACCGGGCCTCCCGTCCGTCACGTGGTCGCGTCCGCGACCCGACGCGGTCAGGCCGCCATCGGTCCGTACCGGCGGTGCCCCTTGACGTCGAAGCGGTCGAGCATCATGACCTTGTCCCAGACGCGGACGAAGTCGCGGATGAAGCGCTCCTGGCCGTCGGCACCCGCGTACGCGTCCACGATCGAGCGCAGCTGCGCGTTCGAGCCGAAGAGCAGGTCGTGGCGGGTGGCGGTGAACCGGGCCTCGCCCGTCGCCTTCGTCCGGCCGGTGAAGGTCGTCTCCGACTCGTCGTCCGGCGTCCAGTCGAGGTCCGTGTCGGTGAGGTGCACGAACCAGTCGGTGCTGAGCACGCCGACCCGGTCGGTGAGCACGCCGGTGTCCGAGCCGTCCCAGTTCGCGCCGAGGGAGCGGAGGCCAGCGGTGAGCACCGTCCACTCCGGAGCGGTCAGCGTGAGCAGGTTCGCCTTGTCCAGGAACACGGACTCGGGGGCGACGCCGGGTGCGAACTCGGCGAAGCGCGGTGACAGGAAGTTCCGGAACCCGTCGGCGACCGGGCGCAGCCACTCGAACATCTCGACGTCGGTGAGCTCCTGCGTGGTGTCGACGCGGCCGGGCGTGAACGGCACCGTCGTCTCGGTGCCGGCTGCCCGGGCCGCCTGCTCGACCGCCGCGCAGCCGCCCAGGACGATGAGGTCCGCCAGCGACACCTGCTTGCCGGAGGTGCGGGTGAAGTCCGCCTGGACCTGGCGGAGGGCCGCGACCACGGGGACCGTGCGGCGGTTCACCGCCCAGTCCTTCTGCGGTGCAAGGGCCAGCCGACCGCCGTTCGCGCCGCCGCGCTTGTCGCTATCGCGGTAGGTCGAGGCCGCCGAGAACGCGGTGAAGACGAGGTCGGACACGGACTGCCCGGTCGCGAGCGTCGCCAGCTGCAGTGCGGCGACGTCGGACGCGTCGAGGGGCGCACCCTCGGCCTCGGGCAGCGGGTCCTGCCAGAGCAGGTCGTCGGCGATGGTGACCTCCGGGCCGAGGTAGCGGTGCTTCGGGCCCATGTCACGGTGCGTCAGCTTGTACCAGGCCTTCGAGAACGCGAGCGTGAACAGGTCGAAGTCGGCGAGGAAGCGTTCGCAGACCTCCCGGTAGGCCGGGTCGACCTTCAGCGCGATGTCCGAGGTCATCATCATCAGCGGGTTCATCTGCCCGGGCACGTGCGCATCGGGCGTCTTCGGGGCGTCCGGGTCGGTCGGGGTCCACTGCAGCGCCCCGGCCGGGCTCGTCGTCTGCTCGAAGTCGTACGTGAAGAGGTTCTCCAGGTACGTGTTGTCCCACTGCGTCGGGTTCGGGGTCCAGCTGCCCTCGATGCCGTTGGTGGAGGTGTACTGCCCGTTGCCGGTGCCGACCGGGTTGTGCCATCCGAGGCCCATCGACTCGATCGGTGCGAGCTCGGGGGAGGGTCCGATGTCCGCGGCGGGCACCTGACCGTGGCTCTTGCCGAACGCGTGGCCGCCGGCGATGAGCGCGACGGTCTCCTCGTCGTTCATCGCCATCCGGGTGAAGGTGATGCGGATGTCGCGGGCCGAGCCCATCGGGTCGCCGTTCGCGTACGGGCCCTCCGGGTTGACGTAGATGAGCGCCTGGTGGGACGCGGCGAGCGGGCTCTGCAGGTCGTAGTCGGCGTCGCCGTTCTGCCCGGTCCACCGCTCGTCACGCGAGACCATGTCGTCGCCCTGGTGTGCCTGGTGCGGGTCCCACACCTCGGGTCCCCACCACGTGCCGTCGTCCGGCTCCCACGCGTCCAGCCGTCCGCCGCCGAAGCCGTAGGTGGGCAGGCCCATCAGCTCCAGCGAGCAGTTGCCGGTCAGCACCATCAGGTCCGCCCAGGACAGCGCGTTGCCGTACTTGCGCTTGATCGGCTGCAGCAACCGCCGCGACTTGTCGGTGTTGCCGTTGTCCCACCAGCTGCCGATCGGTGCGAAGCGCTGCATGGCCGTGCCGGCGCCACCCCGGCCGTCGGCGATGCGGTAGGTGCCGGCTGCGTGCCAGGCCATCCGCACCATCTGCGGGCCGTAGTTGCCGTAGTCGGCGGGCCACCAGTCGACCGAGGTCGTCAGCAGCGTGGTGATCTCACGCTTGAGCTCGTCGAGGTCGATCGTGGCGAAGGCCGCGGCGTAGTCGAAGTCGGCACCCAGCGGATCGGCGTCGATGCCGTTCCGGTGCAGCAGCTCGACCCGGAGGCGCTGCGGGTACCAGCTCTCGAGCGTCGGGGCGTCGCCGAAGCTGCCGCCGAGGTGGTCGCCCCCGGCCGGTAGTTCGCCGTCCATGTGGTGTGGGCAGGTGTCGGTTCCGTCGTTCTGCACAGCTGACTCCTCGAGACGTCGTCCGACGCGGCGGGTCCGTCCCCCGATGGGCGGCACGTCGCAGCCAGCGTGCGCGGTCGCGCTGAGAAGTGCAGGAGGAGGAGCGCGTGTCGTGCTGCGAAGACTCGAACGAAGTCGCTCCGGACGCAGCCGCTCCGGACGCAGTCGCTCAGTCTGTCGGACGGTGCAGGGTCGAGACGGCGTCGTGCAGCGGCTCGGTCTCCCACGCTGCCGAGGCGCTTCCCGTCGCCAGGTCCCACCGCACGTGCAGCAGGTGCGGGGTCTCCACGAACCGGACGTCGATCGCGACGACGTCGCCGGTCCGCGCACCGCTCGTCGCCGTCGCCCCGGCGACCAGCCACGAGCCGTCGCCGACCGGAGCCGTGACCTCGCCCCACGCGTCGCGGAGGGTGAGCACCCACCCGCGCTCGGTGTCCTGGGACAGGTGCAGGGCCTCCAGGCCGGCGCCGATGCGCGTCGACGGAGCGTCGGGCGTGGCGACGGACCCCGCCGGCAGGTCGCCGAGCGGGTCGCCGTGCACCGGGGGGAGTGCGAGTCCGGCGAGTCGTCCGTGCAGGCGCTCGTCGTCCCCGGCCGATCCCGGCCGGTCGACCGCCGGCAACAGGTGCGCCCACACCGCGTCGAGGACTGCCTGCATGTCGAGGCTCTGGCCGGTCATCGCGACGACGACGTCCTGCTCCGGCAGCACGATGCAGAACTGCCCGTACGCACCGTCGCCGCGGAACCCGTGCCGCGCCATCCAGAACTGGAACCCGTAGCCGACGGACCAGTCCGGGTTGGCCTCGTCCGGGTTCGGCACGCGCGTGCTGGTGGCCGCGGCGACCCAGTCCTCGTCGAGCAGACGTTCGCCGTTCCACACACCGCCCTGCAGGTACAGCTGGCCCAGGGCCGCGATGGCGGCGGTCGTCGTGTAGCCGCCGCTGTACCCGAGTTCGGCGCCGGAGTCGTCCCGCCGCCACGAGAAGTCGTCGATGCCGAGCGGCGCGAACAGCCGCGGGCCGAGGTAGCCGAGCAACGACGTCCCGCTGACCCGTCGGACGATCTCGCCGAGGGTGTACGTGCACGGCTGGTTGTAGGCGAAGACGGTGCCGGGCTCCTCGTCGACCGGCAGCAGCAGGAACCCGCGGACGGTGTTCGTCGGGTCGAGCCGCCGTGCCCGGTCGATCGTCTCGGTCCGGTGCCCGCTCGCCATCGCCAGCAGGTGCCGGACCCGCATCCGCCTGGTGCGGTCGTCGGTGACCTCGGCGTCGAGCTCCGGGAAGTGGCTGATGACCGTGGCGTCGAGGTCGATGAGCCCGGCGCGCACGGCGATGCCGACGGCCGCTGCCGTGAAGCTCTTGCTCATTGAGTAGAGCAGATGCACCCGGTCGGCGGCGAAGGGGGCCCACCACCCCTCGGCGGCGACCTCGCCGTGCCGGAGGACCATGATGCTGTGCGGCTCGACGCCGGGCGCGCCCTCGAGGGCGGAGACCAGCCGGTCGACGCCGGCTGCGTCGATGCCGAGGGCGGACGGGGAGCTGCGTCGGAACGTCGTCGTCACGTCTCCGACAATAGTCTCGGGTCGCCGGTCGGGAGCGCGACTTCCGTCCGGCACGCCCGACACGCGGTCGGGAGGCCCGCACCACCCCGGTCGTCAGGTACAGTTGACGACGTTGGTCACCCCGGTGAGCAGCATGCGGATGTGGCGCAGTGGTAGCGCATCACCTTGCCAAGGTGAGGGTCGCGAGTTCGAATCTCGTCATCCGCTCGGTACGAGAAGCCCCCCGACCATCGGTCGGGGGGCTTCGTCGTTGGCGGCGCTGTGTCGTTGGCGGGCGCTGTGTCGTTGGCGGGCGCTGTGTCGTGTGTCGTTGCCGGCTCGGGGTCATCGGTGCCGGCGGGGCGCTGGGTTCGGGTCCCTGCGCCCACGCCGGCGCAGAGGCTCCGTTGCCTCCGGGGGACCGGCGGATGGGTGGTCCGCGTCAGGTCCCGGCCACTTCTTCGGAGCAGTCGACCCCCCGGATGGGGGCAGCTCGGACCGCGTGCGGTTTCCCGCAAGGATCGCGCATCCCTCGATCGGGCTCTTGACACCGGACCGACGGGCACTGTCGGACCAGCGCACCGTACGCATGACATTCGATATTCCGCCAGTTCAGTAGTCCACAGTTCCTCCGGCACGATCCCCATCGATCACTGGAGTCATCCCCCCATGCAGAAGAAGTGCACCCTCATCACCGCCGCCGCCGGCCTGGTCCTGGCCCTCGGCGCACCCGTCGTCGGCGCGCTGCCCGCCGGTGCGGCGACCCTGCCGGCCGCAGCGACGGCCTCGTCGACCGCGACACCCGAACTCGGCACGGGCGGTCACGTGTTCACCGGCGACAGCGGGCTCGTCCTGACGTCCGCCGTGTACGACCACGGTCGCATCACCGTCCACGGTGTGTTCCGCAAGCCGGCGCGCGACGTCCAGATCGCCGTCGGCGACGGGTTCGAGCCGGCCGGCACCATCGGCGCCGACGGTCGGTTCTCGGCGAGCATCGCGTCCTCGTCCGACGACTTCGGGCTCCGGTTCGGGCAGAAGGTGAACACCGAGTACTTCCGCACGGTCGAAGCGGTGAACTGGTACGCCGTCGCGCCCGGCACGCCCGCACCGACCCCCACCCCGCTGCCGACGCTCACGCCGCTGCCCGTGCCGCCGGACCCGGACCCGGCGCCCGAGCCGCTGCCGGCGCCGGACCACGGCGCGAAGCAGCCGGGGACCCCGAACGTCGTCGCCGTCACCGGTGCGACCAGCGAGGTGACCAACGACATGGTCACCGGTGCCGACGAGTCACTGTTCCGGGCCGACGGCCACGGCCGACGGACCGCGACGATCACCCGGCCGACCGACGGCACGCTGCACGTGCAGCAGTCCTCGGACGGGTCCACCTTCACCGATCGTGCCACGTACCAGGTCGGCGGTGGGCTCGGGAAGTACACCGACGTGGACGTCACGCTCCCCGAGGGCGAGTCCTTCCTCGAGTTCCGGATGTGGGTCGAGGACGCGTCCGGGCGGAAGTCCGACGCGCTGAAGTTCTTCGTCCAGGAACAGCCGTCGCAGGGCTGACCCCGGTCCCGTGAGCGGGCGGTGCAGCACCGGCACCGCCCGCTCGCGCCGGTTACGGGCTCGTCCCGGTCGACCGCTCAGCCCGGCAGCCGGTCAGCCGCCGAAGCGCTCCGCACGGACGTCGGTGGTGTCGTGACCCAGTTCGCCCAGCCAGCGGAGCACCTGCTCCACGAACGGGGTCGAGCCGCAGACGTAGACGAGCGCTCCGGCCTCGGGCGGCAGGACCGACGCGGCGAGCCGATCGCGGGTCAGTCGTCCGGCGGGCGTCTCGGCCCCGGGCGGTGTCCGTCGGCTGTAGACGACCTCGAGGGTGAACGGCGCCCGGTCCGACGCCGCGACCGCCGCGTCGAGCTCGGCGCGGAAGAAGACGTCCTCGGGGGTCCGGACGGCGTACAGCATCCGGAACGGGGACGGGTCGGCGGCCTCGGCGTGCGCGGTCACCATCGGCAGCAGCGGCACGATGCCCGAGCCGCCGGCGATCAGCTGCACCGGACGCGGATCGGCCGCCGAGACGTCCGGGCGCCAGACGAACCACCCGCCGAGTGGACCGTGCACCTCGAGCGTGTCACCGACCTCGACGGCGTCGACCAGGAACGGGGAGACCTCGCCGTCCTCGACGCGGTCGACCGCCAGCGTGATCCGGGTGCCGTCGCCCGCGGACGCGATCGAGTACGAGCGGGTCGCCTGGTAGCCGTCCTCGGCGGTCAGCCGCAGGTCCAGGTGCTGTCCGGGGTCGTTGCCCGGCCAGGTCGGGACCTCCAGGACCAGGCGGCCGGCGTTCGGCGTCTCGGGTGAGACCACGGCGACCGTCGCGTCGTGCCAGGCCGGGCGGCGGAGCGGCCGGACCGGTGCGGAGGGCAGGCTCACCAGTACCGCTCTTCCTTCCACGGGTCACCGTGCATGTTGTAGCCGGCGTTCTCCCAGAACCCGGGCTCGTCCTCGGCGTGCATCACGATACCGCGGACCCACTTCGCGCTCTTCCAGAAGTACAGGTGCGGGACGAGCAGCCGCGCGGGGCCGCCGTGCTCCGGGGTGAGGGGTTCGCCGTCCGCCTCGAACGCGATCCACGCCTGGCCCGCGAGCAGCTCGTCGAGCGGCACGTTCGTGGTGTACCCGCCGAAGCTGTGCACCATGCAGTAGTCGAGCGAGGTGTCGATGTCCGCGAAGAGCTTGTCGAGCGGCACCCCTCGCCACCCCATGCCCAGCTTCGTCCAGTGCGTGACGCAGTGGATGTCGACCGTGATGTCCTCGAGCCCGAGCGCCCGGACCTCGTCCCACGTCCACGAGTGCAGACCGGACTCGGTGCGGATCGAGAAGCTCCACTCGGACGGCTCGATCTCCGGCGTGGCACCGGCGGACAGCACCGGCCAGTCGTGCACGAGGGTCTGCCCGGGCGGGACCTTGCTGTCGTCGACGTCACGGCGACGTCCGCCGAACCCGCGGGTGAAGCTGGCCATCGTGTCCTCGTTCCCTGTCCTCGCCGGCGTCGAGACCGCCGCCCTGTCGATCCTGCCACGGCGGCGGTCCCGTCCGCCGACGCAACCGGCACGACCGACGCAACCGACGCAACCGACGGGACTGACGCAACCGACCGTCGGGCTCAGCCGGCCGGCGTCACCAGGCCGGACTCGTACGCCAGCACCACGGCGTGCACGCGGTCCCGCAGCTGCAGCTTCGCCAGAACCCGGCCGACGTGGGTCTTCACGGTCTGCTCCGCGATGAACAGCTCGCGACCGATCTCCCCGTTCGAGCGTCCGCGGGCCATGAGCATGAAGACGTCCCGCTCGCGGTCGGTCAGGACGGCGAGCACGTCCGCGGTCGGCGCAGCGGGTCGGGGACCGGCGATGAACGCCTCGACCAGGTGTCGGGTGACCCGAGGTGCGAGCAGGGCGTCCCCGGCGGCGATGGTCCGGACCGCGGCGATGAGGTCCTCGGCCCCCGCGTCCTTGAGCAGGAAGCCGCTCGCGCCGGCCCGCAGCGCGTCGAGGACGTAGTCGTCGATGTCGAACGTGGTGAGCATCAGGACGCGGACCGGCGTCGAGGTCGGTGCCGCCGTGAGTCGCCGTGTCGCCTCGATCCCGTCGAGGACCGGCATCCGGACGTCCATGAGCACCACGTCGGGCTCGAGGTCGATGCCGAGCGTCACGGCCTGTGCCCCGTCGCCGGCCTCACCGACGACCTCCAGGTCGGGCTGGGACCCGAGGATCGCGACGAGTCCCGTGCGGAACACGGACTGGTCGTCGACGACGAGCACTCGGGTCATCGGGGGTCTCCGTCCGGCTGGCGGGGCAGGGTCGCGGCGACGCGGAAGCCGCCGTCCGCGGTGGGGTCGGCGTCGAGCGTGCCGTCGAGTGCGGCGACACGGGAACGCATGCCGGCGAGGCCGTACCCGCCGTCGTCGGCCGGTGGCGGGGGAGCGAGGGGCACCGGCGCGTTCGTCACCGTCACGGCGACGGCGGACGTGGACACCCGGACGAGGACGATGGTGTCGGCACCGGGGGCGTGGCGCACGACGTTGCCGAGCGCCTCCTGCACGACCCGGTACACCGTGAGCTGCGTGACCCGGCCGACCGTGTCGGCGGCCCCGGTCACCTCGGCGGCCCCGGTGTCGCCGCTGTCCCCGTCGCCGCCGACGTCCAGCGTGACCGCCAGTCCGGCGGCACGGGTCGACGCGACGAGCGCCGGCAGGTCCGACAGCCCTGGCTGCGGGGCCCGCTCGGCGTCGTCCTCACCGCGGAGGGTGCCGAGCAGCTGCCGCATCTCACGCAGCGCGGTCCGGGAGGTCTCGGCGATCGTCCGGAACTCCGCCCGCGCCGCCGGCGGCAGGTCCGACACCCGGTAGGGCGCCGACTCGGCCTGCATGTGCACGACCGACATGCTGTGCGCGACGACGTCGTGCAGCTCACGGGCGATGCGGGCGCGTTCCTCGACGGCGCGCCGGGCACCGGCCTGCTGCTCGGCGTCCTGCCGTGCGGCGACGAGCTCGGCGCCGACGCTCCGGCGCTGCCCGAGCAGGACCGCGGCGGCGCCGATGAGCAGCCCACTGCCGGACGACACGACGAGCGTGCTCACCCAGACCTCCGGTTCGGCCCACCGGCACGGGGTCGCGGCGACGAGCACCAGGGTCAGGACCGTCGACGTGCCCCACGCGACCGCGGTGGTCCGCCACCCGGTCCGCAGCCCGAGGACGACGAGCAGGACGGCCAGGCCGATCATGGCGGTCACGGGCAGCGGCCACGGTCCGACCGTGCCGGGGGCGGTCAGCACGCCGAGTCCGGCGAGGGCGAGCAGGTGGACGGCCGTCGCCGACCGCGGCCGGGCCGGGGCGACCAGGAGCGTTCCGCTGAGCACGGCGGTGACCAGCAGCGCCAGCGGGACCGGCACCCCGTGCACGACGGCCGCGACCGGCGCACCGACGGCGAGCAGCGTGACCGCGGCGACGACGAGCGACCCGCGGGTGAGGACGACCGACCGGGAGGCCCGCAGCCGCGTCCCCGGGATCCGGAACGTCCCGGGGACGGTCCGGCCCACGGCCGGGGCCGGGGCCGGGGCGCTCCTGCTGGTGCGGTCGGTCACGGTCGGGCGGTCTCTCCGGTGGTGATGGGGCAGGTGGCGGTGCGCGGGGTCGTCGTGGGCCGAGCGACGCGGACCGGACGTCCCGTCGCGGGGGTGCGGCGTGCCTCCCGGCCGGCGACCGTGTCGGTGGTCGTGGCCGTGGCGGCGGCGCGTGCGTCCCGTCTGCGCTGGAGCCTACCGAGGACGCGGTCCACCAGCAGGCCGAGTCCGCCGGCGACGACCATCGAGACCGCGGCGGCGACGAGCGGCTCGTGCAGGAACGACGACGTCGCGAGCGCGATGCCGATCGAGGTGGCGCTCCACGCGACGCCGGCGATCGCGCTGATGCCGAAGAACCGGCGGTAGGGCAGTCCGGTTGCGCCGGCGGTCATGTTGACGGCGACCCGGCCGACCGGGATGTACCGCCCGACCAGGATCAGGCTGGCGGACCGACGCTGCATCTGCCGTTCGGCGAACGCGAACGCCGCCGCGATCCGGGGACGTCGGGCGTTCCGCAGACGCTGCAGGCCGACCCGCCGGCCGATGGCGTAGGCGATCGAGTCACCGGCGATCGCACCGAGTGCTGCGGCGCCGAGCACCACGGCCAGGACCGGCTGTCCGGAGGTCGCGGCCACCGCGGCGACGGCGACGAGGGCCGTCTCGCTCGGCACTGGCGGGAAGAACCCGTCGACCAGGCAGAGGACGAACAGGACGAGGTAGACGAGCGGCGAGGACGCCAGGTCGACGACGAAGGGGGTGATCTGGTCGAGCACGGGTGTCGCTCCTCCCGTCGGCGGACCTCGCCGACGGGTTCGACGCTACGGAGCCGCGGACTCCCTGCCATCCCGCTGGGGTCGTGTCCCACCCCCTACCGCGGTATGACTCCGAGGTCAGTGCTGCTGCTCCTGCTGCATCCCGTGCTCGTGGGCGAAGACGACGTCCGGGGCGTCGACCGAGCGGTCCGTGACGGTCGTCGGCGCCTCGAGGTGCACGGCACCCGAGGGGACGATGCCGACCCCGCCGAACCGCTCCATGACGAGCCACTGCGCGACGACGTCCTCGCCCGCGTGCCCGGGCGGCAGCGACTCCCAGAACCGGAAGCCCCCGACCGACTCGAGTGCAGCCCGGTCGTACAGCGCGCAGGCGCCGACCCAGGCGACCCGGTAGGGCAGCCAGCCGCCGGGTTCGACGTCGAGTCCGGCCGCGACGTGCACCAGGTTCGCGGCGTTGTGCAGGGACCAGCGGTCGAAGCCGGGCGTGCCGCGGCGGACCACCTCGGGGACGACCGGGCCGTCCCAGAGCGCGAACGGTTCGGTCTCGTGCGGTCGGCGGTCCTGCAGGTACGACAGCCCCTGCACGGCACTGCCGACGAAGCCGGTGTCGAGCGACCGCAGCGCGTCGAGCATCCGGTGCACCGAGCCGGACTCCAGCCACACGTCGTCGTCGAGGAACAGGACGGCACCGGCCTCGGCGTGGTCGAGCAGGAACTGCCGGTGTTCGGCGAGGCCCCGCCGTTCCGGGTGGGTGAGGAGCGTGACGGGGCGGCCCTGCGCCTCCAGGACGCGGACCATCGCGGCGACCGCCGGACGTTCCGCGACGTCACCGGTCTCGGACTGGTCGCTGAGGACCAGGCGGAAGGCGACGTCGGTCTGGGCGGCCAGGCCGGCGAGGGTCGCGGCGAGCTCGGCGGTCCGTCCGACGGTCGGGATCAGCACGTCGACGTCGACGGGCGGACGGTCGACCGACGTCGGTTCGGCGGGACGACCCCACTCGCCGGACCACCGCGCGCTCCGCCTCACGCGTCCCCGGAGCCGGGCGTCGCCGGGCTGGTCGTCGGGCTGCTGCCGTTGCCGGCCGCGGTCTCGCGGATCCGGCGGACGACGGCGCTCGTGGAGTGCTCGGCGACGTAGTCGACCATGACGACCTCGCCACCGTGGGCGCGGACCACCTCGGTCTCGCTGAGCATCTCGGGGGAGTAGTCGCCGCCCTTGACGTAGACGTCGGGGCGGATGCGCTCGATGAGCGGGATCGGGGTGTCGGTCGCGAAGACCGTCACCAGGTCGACGCAGGCCAGCGCCGCGAGCACGCCGGCGCGGTCCTCGGCGGTGTTGATCGGACGCTCGGGTCCCTTCAGCCGACGGACCGAGTCGTCGTCGTTCAGCGCGACGACGAGCAGGTCGCCGAGCTCGCTCGCCTGCCGCAGGTACGTCGTGTGTCCGCGGTGGACGACGTCGAAGCAGCCGTTCGTGAAGACGATGCGTCGACCGGCACGACGGGCCTCGTCGACCGCCTCGGCCAGCTGGTCGTGGTCGACGACCGTCTCGGCGGGGGCGGACACCGACGACACCAGGGCCTCGGCGGTGCAGACGGACGTGCCGGCCTCGCGGACGACGACGTCGGCCGCGGCCTGGGCGAACGACACGGCCTCGCGTACCGGGGTGCCGACCGCCAGGGCGACCGACGCGGCGGCGCAGAAGGTGTCGCCGGCGCCGGAGGCCTGCTGCTCGGACGCCGGCGTGGCGCGGGTGCGATGTGCCTCCCGGACCGGGGCGTCCGTGACCGGGGCGACCGCCTCGAGCAGGACGGTGCCGTTCCGGTCGAGCGTGACGACCGCGTTCCGGGCGCCGGTGACCGTGAGGACCTCGTCACGCGCTGCCACCACGGTGCCGGCACGTGCGGCGCCCTGACCGAGGTCCCGGCCGAGCAGGGCAGCCGCCTCGCCGGCGTTCGGGGTGACGAGGTCGGGACGCAGGGCACGCCAGCGGCTGAGGTCGTGCGCGTCGACGACCACGGTCGTGGGGCGGTCCCGCTCGAGCACGGGGACGATCGCGGTCGCGTCGACCCCGAGGTCGTAGTCGCAGACCACGACGGCGTCGGCCCGCGCTGCGGCGGATTCGGATGAGTCGTGCGAGTCGGCTGACCCGGGCACGCGGCCCTGCACCGCGGCGGCGGTCGCCCGGGCGAGCAGCCCGGTGTCCGCGGCGCTCGGCGGCCCGGCCAGGTCGTCGACCCGGACGACCACGCGGTCCCCGCCGACGATCCGGTCCTTGCTCGTGGTGGTCGCGCCGGGGACGGCCACGAGCCAGCGGGTGTCGACCCCGGCGGCCTCCAGGCGGTCGCGGAGGACCCGGCCGGTCTCGTCGTCGCCGATCAGTGCGACCATGCGGACGTGCGCACCCAGGGCCCGGGCGTTGACGGCGGTGTTGGCCGCGCCTCCCGGGACGGCGATCGTCTCGGTGACCCGGACGACGGGCGCGGGTGCTTCGCGGGACACCCGTTCGGCCGCACCGACCGTCCACCGGTCCAGGATCACGTCGCCGACCACGACGACGACCGGCTCGGCCGCGGCGACGGCGTCGACGACGCGGCGGACCATGCGGACGTCGGCGGTCATCGGACGTCCTCGGCGGTCGCGGTGTCGGTGCCGTGGCTGCCGGCGGTCGCCGGGTCGACCACGGTGCCGGTGGCCGCCGCCGTCGTGCGACGCGGGGCGGCCTCGAGGTGCACGACGGTGGTCGTCGTCATCTCGTCGAGCAGGTGCGGGCCGTACCCGAAGCCGGAGCCCGACGCGCCGCGCGGTTCGGCGCTGCCGCCGGGCGCGCCACCGAACACGGCGTTGATCTTCACGGTGCCGACCGGCAGCTCCGCCGCGGCCTGCAGCGCGGTGGCGGTGTCGCCGGTCAGGACGGTCGCGGCCAGGCCGTAGCGGTCCTCCGCGGCGAGGCGCAGCCCCTCGGCCATGTCCTCGACGACGCGGATCGGGGCGATCGGGCCGAAGGTCTCCTCGGTCAGGACGAGCATGTCGTCCGTGCAGCCGGTGATCACGGTCGCCGGGTAGAACGTGCCGGCACCCTCGGGCACCGTGCCGCCGGTCAGGACCCGGGCACCGGCCGCGACGGCCTGGTCGACGTGCTGCTGCACGGTCGCCCGGAGCCGCTCGTCCACCAGCGGTCCGAAGTCGGCTGCCGCCGACGCGGTCTTCCGCTCGGCCGCGCGCACCAGGGCGGCGGTGAACTCGTCGGCGACGTCGCGGTGCACGTAGACCCGCTCGACGCTCGTGCAGATCTGGCCGGTGTTCGCGAACGCGCCGAGCGCGACCTGGTCGGCGGCCCACTCCGGGTCGACGTCGGCGTCCACGACGGCGGCGTCGTTGCCGCCGTTCTCGCGGATGACGTGCGCGCGGGTCCGGAGTGCGGCCTCGGCGAGCCGGTCACCGGTCGCGGTCGACCCGACGTGTGCGTAGACGGCGATGCCGTCCTCGGCCAGCAGCTGCTCCCCGGTCGTGGCGTCGCCGTCGACCCCGACGAGCACGCCCTCGGGCAGTTCGGCGGCGAGCAGGCGGTTGAGCAGGGCGATCGTGCCGGGACTCCGTTCGCTGCCCTTGTGGACGACGGTGTTGCCGGCGGCGATGGCTGCGCCGAGGATCCCGCACGCCACGGCCACCGGGTCGTTCCACGGGGTCAGGGCGAGGACGACGCCCCGGGGGTGCGGCACCGCGAAGTCGGCGGCACCGTGGTTGCCGCGCAGGGCCTCACCGCGGTGCAGCGGGCCGAGCTCGGCGTACTGGATGAGCGTGTCGATGCCCGCCGCGACCCCGCCGCGTGCGTCGCCCGGGACCTTGCCGGTCTCGCGGGTGTTCATCGCGGCCAGCTCGTCCGCGTGCTCACGCAGCCGTTCTGCCGCGGCCCGGAGGAGCGCGCCACGCTCGCCGGGCGCCGTCCGTGCCCACCCGGTCGCCGCTGCCCGCGCCCGCGCGACCGCGTCACGCACCTCGTCCGCCGTGCTGCGACGGGTCTCCGAGGCCACCTCGCCGGTCACGGGGTCGAGCACCGTGATCGTGTCCGCGGACGACTCGTCCGACGGGCGAGCGGTGGTGGTGGGGGCATCGAGCGTCATGTGTGTCCTTCTCGTGAGCGGGCCGGTCGCGTGCACCGGGGCTCCCCACGCTGCACTCCTGCTGCTGGACGCACCCACGGGTCGCGTCGTGGTGTCCACGGGGCGCAGCAGCACCGTCGGATCGGCACCCGCACGGGCGCCCGTCGGTAGGAACGAGGGGAAGGACCGACGGACTCGCGGGCGCCGTCGGACACGAGGAGGACGACAGGCGTGGTGCAGATCGGACGTGGCGGCGAACGGTTCGAGGGGGTCCGTGAGATCGCGGTGCTCCGGGGCGGGGGACTCGGCGACCTGATGTTCGCCATGCCGGCGATCGAGGCCCTGGCCGCCGCCTACCCGGAGGCCCGCGTCACCCTGCTCGGGACGCCGATGGCCCGGGCGCTGCTCGCCGGCCGCACCGATGCCGTGCACGCCGTCGAGGAGCTGCCGGTCTCGCCCGGGGTCCGCGACGGCGGCGAGGGCGCCCCCGACCTCGACGACTTCTTCGCTCACCTGCACGGCCGGTTCGACCTGGCGGTGCAGCTGCACGGCGGCGGCCGGAACTCGAACCCGTTCCTGCTCCGCCTCGGTGCCGCGCACTCGATCGGTACCGCGACCGAGGACGCCACCACCACGGAGCGCTGGGTCCGCTACGTCTACTACCAGCACGAGGTGCTCCGTGCCCTGGAGGTCGTCGGGCTCGCCGGCGCGGAACCGGTCACGCTCGACCCACGCCTCACCGTCACCGACGACGAACGTGCGGCCGTCCGGGAACGGCTCGGCGTCGCCGGCCGTCTCGTCGCGATGCACCCCGGCGCGACCGACCCCCGTCGCCGCTGGAGCCCGGAACGGTTCGCCGCGGTCGCGGTCGCACGGCTCGCGGCCGGCGACGACGTCGTCCTGGTCGGCGACGAATCGGACCGTCCGGCCGCCGTCGCGATCCGGGCATCGGTCGCCGAGGCCGTCGGACCCGAGGCCGCCGCACGTCTCCACGACCTGACCGGCACCCTGCCGCTGCCGGAGTTGCCCGCGGTGCTCGGCGCGGCCGACGTGATGGTCGGGGACGACTCCGGCCCGCGGCACCTCGCCGTCGCCGTCGGCACCCCCACCGTCGGCGTGTTCTGGTTCGGCAACGTCATCAACGCCGGACCGCTCGACCGCGGTCGGCACCGGGTCCTCATGAGCTTCGTCACCCGGTGCCCGGTGTGCGGGATCGACGTCACCCAGGTCGGCTGGACCGCCGAGCGGTGCGAGCACGACCCGTCGTTCGTCGACGAGATCACCGCGGACCAGGCGCTGGCGGACGTCGAGGACCTGCTCGCCACCACCTGACGGCGGCGGGTGGGCCGGCCGGCGGCCCGGTGGACGGTCACCGCAGACGGACAGGAGGCCCGGTACCAGCTGGTACCGGGCCTCCCGTCCGTCAGGCGCGTGCGCCGGGCATGCGCGCCGGGCGAGTGTCCCGATCAGGGCCAGCTGGGCTCCGTCGCCGGCATGATCGACAGCTCGCGGATCTCGCACCCGGCCGGCTGCGAGAGGGCGAAGATGATCGAGTTCGCGACGTACTCCGGCTCGATGAGCTGCGCGTCCGGGCCCGGCTTGTACTGCTCGGTGCGGTCGGCGAAGAAGTTCGTGCGCATGCCCGCCGGGATCACGTTGGTGACACCGACGCGGCCGGCGGTCTCGGCGGCCAGGGCCTGCGAGAACCCGCGGACGCCGAACTTCGACGCCGAGTAGGCGGTGCCGTGGCCGACGCCGCGCAGGGCGAGCGACGACGAGATCGTGACGACGCGGCCGTGGCTGGCCTCGAGCGCGGGCAGTGCGGCGCGGACGGTCGACGCGGTACCGATGAGGTTGACGCCGACGATCTTCTCCCAGTTGCCGGACGAGATGGCGTCGATCGGGGCGGGGGTGTCGATACCCGCGGCGGTGACGACGGCGTCGAGGCCGCCGTGGCGCTCGGCCGCCTCACGGACTGCCTGCTCGACGGCGTCGGTGTCCGAGACGTCGACCGCGACGGCGTCGACGCCCTCGGGGACGGCGTCGATGCGCAGGTCGAAGACGATCGGGGTGCCGCCGGCCTCGGTGACGGCGTCCACGACGGCTGCGCCGAGTCCGGAGGCGCCGCCGGTGACGAGGACGCGGCCGATGGGGGTGGTGGGGACGGGCATGGATGTCCTTTGCGTTCTGGTGCTGTGGAGAGGAGGGAAGACGGGGTGCGGTTCAGCCGACGCGTTCGATGGCGGCGGCGAGCCGGGTGGTGGAGCGGCCCGGGTGGAACGGCACGGTGACGACCCGGCCACCCCACTCGGCGAGCGTCACGGACTCGGGCAGTTCGTCGGCGGTGTAGTCGCCGCCCTTCGCCCAGACGTCCGGACGGAAGCGGCGGAGCGCCTCGTCGGGGGTGGACTCGTCGAACACCACGACGGCGTCGACGCAGTCCAGTGCGAGCAGGAGCTCGACGCGGTCGTCCTGGCCCATGATCGGCCGGTCGGGGCCCTTGAGTCCCCGGACGGACTCGTCGGAGTTCAGGCAGACGACCAGGCAGTCGCCGAGCGCCCGCGCTGCCGAGAGCGTGCGGGCGTGGCCGGCGTGCAGCAGGTCGAAGCATCCGCCGGTGGCGACGACCACCCCGCCGGCGGCCCGGACCTCGTGGACCACGCGCAGGGCGTCGCGGTCGGCGCCCGGGACGGCGATCGGTGCGGGCGGCGCACCCTCGACGAGCGAGGCGACCCCGCCGGCGGCGAGGTACGCGGACGCGGCCTCGACCCCCGCGGTGACGGCGTCGGCGACCTCCGCGCCGGCGGCCAGGGCGACGGCGACACCGGCGGCGAGCCGGTCACCGGCACCGCACGGGTCGCCCGCGGTGACGGACGGCGCGGGGACGAAGCGGGAATCGGCACCGCGCGGGGTCCGGCTGCCGACCAGGGCACCGCGGTCGCCCATCGTGACGGCGACGGCCTGGACGTCCCAGCGGGCGACGAGGTCTGCGGCGGCGTCGGTGGCGAAGGCGACCCCGCTGCCGGCGATGCCGGTGAAGCGGTGTGCCTCGCTGGCGTTCGGTGTGGCGACGGTGATGCCGGCGACGGGGGTGGCGCCCTTCGGGTGCGGGTCCCAGACGACCGGGGTGTGTGCGGCGACGGCGCTCAGCGCTGCCCGCATCTCGGCGGCCTCGGTGAGCCCGCGGCCGTAGTCGGCGACCACCACCGCGTCGGCGCCGTCGAGGGCCTGGCGCATCGCGGGCGTCACGGCGGGGACGGGCGGGGTGTCGCAGCCCTCGTCGATCCGGACCAGGGCGTGCTCGCCGACGCGGACCCGGGTCTTCACCGGGGTCGGTGCACCGGAGGGCCCGTCGACGATGCGGACGCCGGGCAGCAGCGAGCGGAGCTGGTCGGCCGGGGCGTCGTCACCGAGGACGGTGACGAGTGTGACGTCGTGGCCGTCCTTCGCGAGCATGGTCGCCACGAGCCCGGCACCACCGGCACGGCGCTGGTCCGAGCGGACGTCGACGACGGGCACCGGGGCGTCCGGGCTGAGCCGGTCGCTGGTGCCGCTGACGTCGACGTCGAGCAGGGTGTCGCCGACGACGACGATGCGGAGCTGCCGGTCGCTCATCGGGTGCCGCCACGGCGGAGTGCGGGCTCCATGGCCCGGCAGAGGGCGTGCACGAGGACGAGCTGCGCCTCCTGCACGTTGGCGGACGGGCCGTCGACGGCGATCACGTCGTCGACGGCGTGCGCGAGTGGGTTCGGCAGCGCACCGGTCATCGCGATCGACCGGGCTCCGGCGTCACGGGCGGCGGCTGCGGCGGCGAGCAGGTTCGGGCTCCTGCCGCTGGTGCTGAGGAGCACGACGACGTCGCCGGCGCGGGCGTGGGCGCGCACCTGACGGGCGAAGACCTCCTCGAAGCCGTAGTCGTTGCCGATCGCGGTGACGGCCGAGGTCTCGGCGTGCAGCGAGATCGCCGAGTACGCCGGACGGTCCCCGTCGAAGCGGCCGGTCAGCTCGGAGGTCAGGTGCTGCGCCTCGGCCGCGGAACCACCGTTGCCCGCGGCGAGCAGCCGGCGTCCGGCGACCAGGCGCGCGGCGATGTCGTCCGCCCACGCGGCGATGTGGTCGCCGTGGTCGACGAGGGACGCGATGACCGGCACGGAGGCGGCGATGTGGTCGAGCACCGTGCGGGTGCTCGTCGGGGTCTCGGTCGTGCCGATCCCGGTCTGCTCGATGGTCATCGGGCGTTCCTCTCGGTGGTGGGGACCGCGGCGTCGGCCAGCGCGTCCTCGGCGGGGCGGACGGCGTCCGGGATGCGGGTGGTGGTCGGCGTGACGGTGGTGCCGCCGACCGGGCGGACGGGACGGACCCGGCCACCGGCGACGAGCCGCTCGTAGACGCGCTCGGTGTCGGTGGTGACCTTCTGCCACGTGTAGCGGGACTCGGCCCGGCGGCGTCCGGCGCGGCCGTAGGCGGCCCGACGCTCGGGGTCGTCGAGCAGGCCGGCGAGGGCCACGGCCAGGCCGTCCTCGTCCCGGGGCTCGACGTGCAGCCCGGTGGCGTCCTCCACGACCGTGTCGATGAGTCCGCCGACGCGGGAGGCGACCACGGGCACGCCGCACGCCATCGCCTCGAGCGGGACGATGCCGAACGGCTCGTACCAGGGTGCGCACACGACGACGTCGGCGCTCCGGTACACGGCACCCATCGCCTCCTGGGCGAGCTGCCCGCGGAACGAGACGTGGTCGCGGATGCCGAGGTCGCGGGCGAGCGCGTCGAGGCGCTGGTACTCCGGGT
This sequence comes from Curtobacterium herbarum, assembly GCF_016907335.1. NCBI lineage: Bacteria > Bacillati > Actinomycetota > Actinomycetes > Micrococcales > Microbacteriaceae > Curtobacterium > Curtobacterium herbarum. Next base: position 1,808,541 of record NZ_JAFBBT010000001.1, on the reverse strand, counting down.
CGTCCGGCAGGTCGGCACCGGCCGTGCCGGCACCGCCGACGACGACGAGTTCGACGTCGCGGCCGGCCGCGACGAGCTGCGCGACGGCGGCGATGGTCGTGCCGACGCCCTTCCGCTGCACGAGCCGGGAGGCGGTGAGCACGCGGAAGGTCCGCCCGCGTTCCTCGACGGGGCCGTCGGGTCGGAACAGCTCGACGTCGACGCCGCAGGGGACGACGGAGATGGAGCGGAGGGGGACGCCGAGGCTCTTCAGCTCGAACGCCTCGTCGGAGCACGTCGCCACGACCTGGTCGGCGCTCCGCCCGACGGCGGGCTCGAGCCACTCGCGCTCGGCGGGGCTCGTGTCGGCCGTGCCCTGGTGGCGACGCTTCACGACACCGAGTGCGTGGAAGGTCTGCACGACGGGGATGCGGGTGCCACCGGTGCGCGCCTGCACCTGGTTCACCGCGTCGACGGTCGCGTGGCCGGACATCCAGAAGTGCCCGTGCACGACGTCGGGTCGGTCGACGAACCACTCCGACGCCAGCACCTGCGCGAACGTGCTCATGTAGGGGAGCAGGTCGTCCTTCGGGACGTGCCGCGCGGGACCGGCGTCGACGTGCACGACGTCGACACCCGGCCGGAGCGGCACGCGGACCGGCAGCGAGGCGTCGTCACGACGCGTGTAGACGGTGACGGTGTGGCCGCGGTCGGCCAGGGCGGCGGACAGCGCGGCCACGTGGACGTTCTGACCACCGGCGTCGACGCCGCCGAGGGCCGCGAGCGGGCTGGCGTGTTCCGAGACCATGGCGATCTTCACCGGGCGCTCCTTTCCCGCGGTGCCGCAGCACCCGCACCGACGGTCGCGGTGCCGGTCGTCGACCGGTGTCGGGACCGGACGTCGTCCAGCAGCTCGTCCCAGTCGGCGAGGAACCGGGGCAGCGCGTGCCGCGCGAGCACGGCCTCCCGGGCGACGAGGCCGCGTCGGCGCGCCTCGTCCGGGTCGTCCAGCAGCGTCCGGGAGGCCCGCACCAGCTCCTCGACGTCGGTCCCGATCGCGCCGGCCTCCGCTGGCACGGTCCGGGCGGCGTCGGTGGTCGCGAGGACCAGCGCCGGCATCGCCATGTGCATCGACTCGATGAGCGAGAGACCGAGCGAGGTCCACCGGTTGGCGTGCACGTAGGCCCGGCGCTGCGCGAGGGCCGCGTGCATCGGGTCGGGCTTGACGTCGCCCAGGCCGACGAGCAGGTCGCCGTGGCCGAGTCCGTCGAGCTTCTCGGTGCCCATGCCGAAGACGTCGACCGGGGCTACGGCGCCGAAGCGGGGGAGCAGGTCGGTCCCGACGACGCGGTTCCGTCGGACGGGTTCGTTGATGACGGCGCCGAACCGCTCGAGCTCGCCGGTGTAGAGCGGGCCGGGGTCGACGACACCGTGTTCGACGACGGTGGTGCGGGTGGTGCCGCAGTCCCACATCAGGGCGTTCCAGTGCGTGACGTGGGCGATGGTCACGTCGTCGCGGTCCCGGAAGGGGTGCACGCTGTCCGGCACGTCGATGCGCGGGGCGTTGTGCTCGACGAAGACGACGGGCACGTCGCGACCGCCGAGCAGCTCGCGGGCGACGTCGAGTTCCTCGGGCCGCTGCAGGACGACCAGGTCCACGTCGGCGTCGGCGACGTCCTCGGGTGCGATCTCGATGGCGTTCGTGCCCCAGCTCCGGCCACCACGACCGAGGCCCCAGCCGTCACGGGCGGGGGTCGAGGGGATGAGGTAGTCGTGCGGGCCGCGGACGAAGGCGTCCATCCAGCCGCCGTGCACGTGCCACACGAGGATCCGCATGCACTGCCTTTCGGTCGCTGTCGATCAGGAGGAGAAGGAGAAGGAGAAGCAGTGCCGCACGCTACGCACGGGCTTCTGGCGCTCCTCGCAGGGAGTCGTCGTTCGTCCGCAGAGCGCATCCGGTGAGTCGTTCGTGGGCTGCGAGGACCTCGTCGACCTGCACGCCGGCCAGGCACGGGTGGCCCGGGACGGGGCATTCGCGGGCCCGGGAGAGCCGGCACGGGGCGTCCTGGTCGCCGAGCAGTTCGACGTGCTCGGCGTAGGGCGCCCACTTCACCGCGGGCACGACGGGGGAGAACAGCGAGACGATCCGGGCCCCGACGGCCGCGGCCAGGTGCGCGGGTCCGGTGTTGCCGACGACCACGACCTCGGCGCCGGCCAGGACGGTCGCGAGCACGGCGGGGCTCGTCCGACCGCCCAGGTCGATGCCGGTGGTGCCCGCGACGTCGGCGGTGAGGTCCCGCTCGCCGGGCGACCCGGTCACCACGACGGGGACGCCGAGCCGGTCGTACGCGGCCACGAGGGCACGGTGGGCGGCGGGCGGCCAGGAGCGGGCCTCCACGCTGGCGCCGGGGTGCACGACGACGTACCGGTCGAGCGCGGCCACCGCGTCGGGCAGCAGCGCGGTGTCGTCGTGGCGCACCCGGAGCCGGCCGTCGTCGTCCTCGGGCAACGCGAAGCCCGCGGCGGTGGCGATGCGGAGTGCCCGTTCGGGTTCGGGGAGGTCCTCGGGCAGGTCCTCACCGGGCCGGAGCCGCACGTCGAGCAGCGAGCCGGGGTGGTCGACCGAGGCGCCGGAGACCCGGGGGACCCCGGCGAGCCGCAGGAGCATCGCGAGGGGCAGCGGCGACTGGTGGAAGGACGTCAGGACGACGGCCTCGTCTGGTCGTTCCTCGGCGACCAGCGCGCGGAACTCGGCGAGCACGGCGTCGTCGAGCGGGCGGGCGGTCTCGGTGACCCACGGTGCCGCCCAGGTCCGGAGCGTGTCGACGCCCGGCAGCAGCGCCCCGGCCGGTGCCCCCTGCGGGCCGCAGAGCAGCGTCACGTGGTCCGCACCGGCGGCGACCGCCCGGACGGCGGGGCCGGCGACCAGGACGTCCCCGAACGAGTCGAGCCGGGCGACGAGGACCCGGCGGCCGGGGCGCACGGCCTTGTCGGAGCGGGTGCGGCTGCCGTTGCCGGTGCCGGCGCCGTCGGTCATGCGGGAGACCCCGCGGCCCGGGCGAGGACGAGCGCCACGGCCTCCTCGATCGAGCCCGCGACGGTGGCTGCCGCCGCGACCTCGGCGGGCATCGTCCGCGCGGTCGGCACGAGGATCCCCTGCGCTCCCGCGGCGACGGCCGCACCGACGTCGGCGCCGATGTCCCCGATGACGACCAGGTCCGCGGCGTCCAGCCCGAGTCGTTCGGCCGCGCTGAACACCATGCCGGGCCGGGGCTTCCGGCAGGCGCAGCCGTCGCCGCGGTCGTGCGGGCAGACCTCCCACACGTCGAACGGTCCGACGAGCTCGTCGACGCGGGCGTTCGTCGCGTCGACCTGGTCGCCGGTCGCCAGGCCCTTCGCGATCGCGGACTGGTTCGTGACGACGCCGACGGCCAGTCCGGCAGCGCGGGCAGCGGCGACCGCGGCAGACGCTCCCGCCACCGGCACCACGAGGTCCGGGTCGGCGTTGTAGGGGACGTCGACCACCAGGGTGTCGTCACGGTCGAAGAGGACGCCGCGGAGCGGACGATCGGAGAGGGCCACACCTCTCTCTACCGGCCGGGCCGCGTCCACGACCAGTCGGCACCCGGCCCGTGGCGCGCCGTGGACAGGGAACCGCCCTGCGGCGGACGCCGTGGTGCCGCGCCGGTAGCGTCGGGCCACGTGACCGCCGTACCCACCCTGCCCCCGTCCGACGGCCGACCCGAGCTCGTCGTGCTCCGGGCGATCAAGCTCGGCGACCTGCTCGTCGCCGTCCCCGCGCTGCACGCCCTCCGCCGGACCTTCCCGGGGCACCGCATCACCCTCGCGACGACCGCCTGGCTCGCCCCGGTCGTCGAGCTCGTCACCGACGTCGACGTGCACCTCGCCCAGCACGGCCTGGACCACCCGATCCAGGTGCCGACCGGCGTCGTCGACGTCGCCGTCAACCTGCACGGTGCCGGCCCCGAGTCGGGCGACCTGATCGACGCGCTGCAGGCACGCCGGGTGATCGGCCACGGCGCCCCCGACGGGCCCGAGTGGCAGCACGACGTCCACGAGCGGGTCCGCTGGGCCGGGCTGGTGACCGCCCACGGCATGCCCGCCGACCCGGACGACGTGTCGATCGCCGTGCCGGCCGTCCCCGCCGTCGTGGCGGGCGCCGCGGTCGTGCACGTCGGTGCCTTCCACGGAGCCCGGCACTGGCCGGTCGACCGCTTCGCCGACGTGGTGCGCGGACTCGTCGCCCGCGGGCACCACGTGGTCCTGACGGGAGGCGCGGACGACGTCGAGCGCGCCCTGGCCGTCGCCGAGCTGGCCGGCCTCGACGACGCTGCGGTCCTCGCCGGACGGCTGGACCTGCAGCCGTTCGCCGCGGTCGTGGCCGCTGCGAGCCTCCTGGTCACCGTCGACACGGGTGCGGCGCACCTGGCCTCCGCCTACGGGATCCCGTCGGTGGTCCTGTTCGGCCCGGCGCCGCCCGAGGCGTGGGGCCCGCCGGCGTCCGGTCCGCACGTGGTGCTGACCGACACCTCCGTCCGCCGCGGCGACGTGTTCGCGGAGGACCCGGACCCCGCGATCCTCGCGGTCAGCGCCGACGACGTGCTCGAGGCCGTCGACGGACTCGGTGTGGCACCCGCGGTCCCGGTCCACGACAGCGACCGGTAGCGCGCTCCACAGCACGAGTGGGTAGCGTCGTCCCGACGGCACGGACGGTCCGGCCGTCGGAGGGAGCCGCCGTGTTCGAAGCAGCCAACATCCGGGACTGGATCGGCCTGCCGGTCGTCGACGCCAACGAGGACAAGATCGGCAACCTCGAGAGCATCTACTACGACACCGCGACGCAGCAGCCGGCGTTCGGGTCCGTGACCACGGGTGTCGTCGGCAAGAAGCTCGTGTTCGTGCCGCTCGTCGGCTCGACCGTGGCGCCGAAGCACCTGCTCGTGGCGTTCGACAAGAAGACCGTCAAGGACGCGCCCTCGATCGCGACCGACGGCGAGCTCGACGCGGCCACCGAGCCGGAGCTCTTCCAGCACTACGGCCTCGACTACCAGGCGGGCTCCGGCGGCGAGCGCCGTCTCGGTCGTCGCTGAACCGGTCGGAGGACGGGTCGAGCGGGACCGGCTAGCCTGGTCCGCTCGACCCTGACCTCGGTACCCCGACCCGACCATCCCGGAGCCCACCCTGCGCCGTCCTTCCCGCGCTCGCCAGCGCGCCAGCCGCGTGCTGCACACGATCGTGGCGACCGTCGTGGTCGTCGGCGTCGCCCTGGTCGGCGGTCCGGGCGGGACGCCGTTCGCGCCGCAGGCCGCGGTCGCTGCGCCGCAGTGGCCGGTGCCGCAGCCCTTCCCGGCCACGGACGACCCGCCCGAGCGCCTCGCAGACCTGCCGCCCGGCAGCGAGTACGTGGCCCTCGGTGACTCGTACTCGGCCGGGTACGGCCTGGCGAACCCGACGGGCCTGCCCGTCGCCGCGTGTGCGCAGTCCGGCCGGGACTACCCGCACCGGATCGCCGCACGCTTCGGACTGGACCTGCAGGACGTCACCTGTGCCGGCGCGACCAGCGAGGACGTCCGCGACCGTACGCAGTGGCGGGGCGCTCCGCCGCAGATCGAGGCGCTCTCGGACCGTACCCGCCTCGTGACGCTCACCATCGGTGGCAACGACGCCGACCTGTTCGGCACCGCCGCCTCGTGCATGGCGCTGTCGTCGTCCGGACCGGTGTTCTCCGGCAAGAACGCGCCGTCGTGCCGGAGCACGCTCGACGTCGACGGGGTCGACACGCTCGGGGCGAAGATCGAGAGCCGGGTCGCACTCGGCATCGCGGACACCCTGGCGGACATCCGGCAGGCGGCACCGAACGCGACCGTCCTGCTGCTCGGGTACCCGGCGATCTTCCCCGACGCCGCGCACACGCCCGACCGCGGGTGCTTCCGTCCCGCCGTCGACCTCGGCACCCTCACCGGACAGTTCCCCTCGGACACCTACCCGTTCACGGACACCGACGTCCGCTGGCTGCACGGCATCCAGGAGCAGCTCGACGAGGTCGCACAGGACGCCGCCCGAGCCGCCGGGGTCCGGTTCGTCGACGTCTTCGCGACGACGCAGGCCCACTCGGCGTGCGCCCGGTCCGGCGCCTACGTGTCCGGGGTGTCCCTCGACTCGTTCGGCGGGTTCAGCAGCATCGACCTCGAACCGGGCGCGCTGCACCCGAACCCGGCGGGGGTCCGGTACCTGACCAGGCAGTTGGACGCGGAGCTCCGGGACCTGCTCGGCTGATCCCGGCTCGCGGGTCGACTCAGCCGCGCAGGACCGCCGCCAACCGGTCCAGCACCGACGGCACCGTCGACAGCACCGCGATGTGCCCGTCGTCCGGCCGCTCCTCGTAGGTCGCGCGCGGCATCGCCTCGGCCAGCGCCCGGCCGTGCGCCACCGGGACGACCCGGTCGCGGGTGCCGTGCACCAGGAACGTCGGGACCCGCACCGCGGACAGCGCGAATCCCCAGTCCGTCACGAACGCCACGTCGTCGTCCGCTGCGCCCTGGAGGCCCGGCCCACCCGCCGCCGCCGCGTCCTGACCCAGGGCGGCCCAGTCCCCGTCCAGTGCGGCCCAGTCCGTGTCGACGAACTGGGCCGGGTCGAAGTCCGCCGTCGCTGCCCAGGTGAGACGTGCCTCCCGTCCGACGGTCGCCGCGCGGAGGCCGCCGTCGTCCGCCATGCCGTCCCACCAGGCCGGCGTGTCGACGAAGGGTGCAGGGGAGGCGAGGGTCGCGAGCGCGGCGACCCGGTCGGGCAGCAACGCCGCAGCGGCGAGGGCGTGCGGGCCGCCGCCGGAGCCGCCGAACACGGCGACGCGGCCGATGCCGAGCGCGTCGAGCACCTGGTCGAGGTCCTGTGCGCCGTCCGCGACCGAGCGTCCCGGCAGCGGGTCGGCACCGCCGTAGCCGGGTCGGGTCACGGCGAGCAGGCGCAGGCCGCGGTCGGCGGCCATCGTGCGGAGTGGCTCGACGAGGACGCCGGTGTGCGGCGACTCGTGGTGCCAGACGAGTGTCGGTCGGTCCTCGGCGTCAGCACCGCCGGCTGTGGTGTCGTCGACCAGGACGACGCGGCCGTCGCGGAGCTCGATGGTCTGCATGCGCCGGAGGGTAGTCTCCGGCCGTGCCCCCTCGTTCGTCCGGTCTCCTGCTGCACCGCGGCACCGGACCGTCGCTCGAGGTCCTCATCGTCCACATGGGCGGACCGTTCTGGCGGCACCGACCGCGTGCGTGGTCGATCCCGAAGGGCGAGCTCGAGGCGGGCGAGGACCCGCTGACCACGGCGCTCCGTGAGTTCGGCGAGGAGATCGGCACCCCGGCGCCCGCGGGGACGACCGTCCTGCTCGGGGACTTCCGGCAGGCGTCCGGGAAGGTCGTTACCGTCTGGACCCTCGCCGCACCCGACTTCACGGTCGAGGCCGTCCGGAGCAACACCGTGTCGCTCGAACTGCCGCGCGGGTCGGGGCGCTTCGTCGAGGTGCCCGAGGTCGACGATGCCCGCTGGGTCCGGCTCGACGAGGCGAGAGGGCTCGTCGTCGCGGGACAGGTCGCGGCGCTCGACGCCCTGGCGGCACGGGACTGACGACGCGGCTGCCCGACTGAGTAGCCGTCCGACTGCGCATCCGTCCGACTGTGCGGTCCCGCGGCCGTCCGGCTAGCGCTCGCGGACCGTCCGCACCGAACCCGTGGCGGTCCGGATCGATCCGGTCGCAGCCCGGTGCACCGTGGCGACGGACCCGGTGATGGTCTGGATCGCCCGGCTGACGGTCGGGATCGAGCTCGTGACGACGGCGAGCGAGGAGGTGAAGACCTCGATCGACGACGTGCTGAGGTGCGGCTGCGCGGTGGCGTGCACCGGGAACCCGCGCTTGGCGAACGCGACGACGGACAGCCCGGCGACCAGGACGAGTGCGCCGGCGAACGGCAGCGTCTGCAGTCCCGACAGCCCGAGGACCTGGCCGCCGATCGCTGCTCCGCCCGCGATCCCGATGTTCGACGCCCCGTTTACCAGGGCGCCCGCGATCTCCGGGCTGACGCCACCGGTGCGGATCGCCGCGGCCATGAACAGCGTGCCGGTCGTGCCGTTCGCGGCCATCCAGATGCCGGCGACGACCATGGTGCCGACGAGCGAGCCGTGGGCGAAGGGCATCGCGACGAAGGCGGCGGCCATCGCGGCGATCGCCACGAGCAGCGTCTGTCGGGGTGCCCGGTCGACGAACATCCCGGCCAGCCAGAGGCCGATCACGCCGGTGCCGCCGAGGACGAGCAGCGCGCCGGACACCATGCCGGCGTCGAGCCCGGCGTCGATGACGTAGGGGCCGATGTACGTGTACACGATGTAGTGCCCGGCGAAGAGCAGCAGGTCGGCGACGACGACCGACAGCAGGCCGGTGCGCGCCCAGGCCTTCGGCGACCCGACGTGCGGCGAGGCAGCCCCACGGACGGCGGGCAGGCAGACCGCGGCGACGACGGCGAGCAGTGCGGCGCAGGCGGCGACACCGCCGACGGCCGGACGCCACCCGACGGACTGGCCGACTCCGGTGGCGAGCGGGACGCCGATCACGAAGCCGAGCGAGCTGCCGGAGTAGACGAACGCGATCGCCCGGCCGGCGAGGCGCGGCGGCACGATCCGGGTGGCGTAGGCCGACGCGACCGAGAAGAACAGGGCGTGTGCGATGCCGCCGACGACCCGGCCGACACAGACGACGGCGAACGACGGCGCGAGTGCGACCAGCGCGTTCGACACCGTGTAGCCGACGAGGGTCGCGACGAGCACAGTCTTCCGCGGCAGCTTCGCGGTGAGGGAGGTCAGGGGGAGGGCCAGCAGCGCGACGGCTGCCGCGTACACGGTGATGACGATGCCCATGGTCGACTCGGTGACGCCGAGGTCCTGGCTCATGGTGCCGAGCAGGCCGACCGGCATGAGCTCGGTCGTGATGGCGAAGAACGTGGCGAGGCCGAGGACGGCGATCCCGATCACCGACGACGTCGTGACGGTGATCGGCGTCGTGTGCGGGTGCACGGTTCGGTTGCTGGTGGTGGACACGGCGGCTGACCTCCTCGAGGACGTACGAGGAGCGCGCGGGAACGACGAACTGTTCGACCGGTCGGAGCGCGCTCGGGTGGTGGACTAAGGATGTGGAGATGTGGTTCTGGCCACTCCACGGCGAGTGCGCTTCATCCAGTGTTGCACGACGCACGGCGATCGCGCGAGGGCTCTCGGGCCGTTCTCGCGATGCTCTCAGGAGCGCTCCAATGCCGTCGTGGCGGGGAGCGGCCCGAACGGACGACCGCGGGTCAGTACAGCGGCGGCGGCGAGCTGGTCACGGTGCCGCGGACGGCCCCGCCGACGACCCGGATCCAGAGCGTGCCGCTCAGCGAGGTCGCGGACAACGACACCACGCCGTGCAGGACGTCGTCGCGGGGGTAGCAGGCGCTCGTGCCCTGCAGCCGGTCGGCCGTCGCCACCAGGCAGAGCGTCGAGGTGTCCCGGCCGACCCCGGCCCAGACGTTCCACGGCGTCGCGGCGTCGTCGCCCGCCAGCGACCGGTTCGTGAACACGAGCCGGGTGGTGTGCAGTGACACCGGCGCGTCGATCCCGCCGGGCAGCTGGTCGGCGTAGGTCTGCGGCAGGTCGAGCATCTGTTCGAGCGTCACGGTCCCGGCAGCGGGCGTCGTCACCGCGGACGCCGGCTCGGCCGTCGTGCGGGTGCCGATCGACAGACCGACACCGGTGCCGGCCACGAGGCCGATCACGACCGCGGCGCCCCCGAGCGCCCAGAGCACGGTCCGGTCGGTGTGCCGGATGCGCCCCAGCAGCACGCGCGTCCGACCCAGCACCCGCCGGCTGCCGGCCAGGAGGCCCGCCCCACCCCCGCCGGCACCACTCGCCTCGGGCGTCTGGTCGCCGTCCTCGACGCCACCGCCCGGTACGGGGTCGGGTCGGCTGTCCGGAGCGCCGTGCACCGGCTCGGCGCGCTCCACCGGCACAGCGGGCCCTACCGGCTGCGCCGATTCCTCCGGCTGCACTGGCGCCGCGGACTCCACCTCCGGAACGGACGACGCCGCACCTGCCCGGCGCCCGCGACGCGACCCCGCGGCGGCGGTGACGGCCGTGGCGGGCCGCGTGCGGGCCTCCCGGTCGAGGTCTGCCAGCGCGATGCGAGCGCGCGCCGCCTCGGCCGGGGACGCCCCTGCGCCCCAGGCGATGCGTTCGAGACGGGCTCGTGCTGCCGCGTCGTCGTCGGTCCGGCTCATCGCGCTCCTCGTCGTCACGCCTGCCCTCATGCTGCCACCGGTGCGGCGACGGCGCGCACCCAGACCGGGGGGAGTACGCCCGAGGGATGACCGATGCGCAGAACGACCAGGCCGCCGACCCGACCGACCCCGCCGACGCCGCCGACGCGACCCCGCACGAGGTCGACGAGGAGACGCTCGAACCGCTCAGCCACGACACCCAGTCCGGCGAGGCCGACTACGTGGCGACGAGCCCGGGCGGCAGCGGCACCGAGCGGCACGTCCCGCTGCCGGAGGAGGAGCAGGGCCGCGGCACCGAGTACGACCCGGTCGACCAGGGGCCGCAGCAGGAGGGCCAGGGCGGCTAGTCCGAGGACGAGCACCCCGACCGCCCCGCGCTACCGCAGCACCCGCCGCAGCACCGCCCGTTCGCCGAGCGTCCACACCGCACTCGTCACGACGTACAGCGCCGCGGCCAGCGGTGCGATCGCGGCGAACCCGACCGAGACGAACGGCACCCACCGGGCGATGCCGCTCACAGCCGCGGCGCCGGGCAGGCTCGGGTCGGTCGGCTCCGCGGGGACCGGGTTCCAGTGCAGCTGCGCCCGCCGGGTCAGCTCGACGACGACGGCCATGGTGGCGAGCAGCAGGAGCACCAGCCAGCCGTGCACCCACAGCGGCGAGGTGACGACCACCACCGCGGACTGCGCGAGCGGTATGCCCGCCAGGGTCGCCCGCAGCAGGGTGTTGACCGTCCCGTCGATGCTCGCGTGGGTGAACAGCGTGTACAGCAGCGACACGACCGGTGCCTGCGCGAGCACCGGCAGGCACCCGGCGAGTGGCGACACCCGTTCGCTCGTGTACAGCTCCTGCAGGGACCGCTGGAACCGGGCGGTGTCCTTCCCGGCCCGCCGCCGCAGTTCGGCGATCCGGGGCGCGAGGCGGCGCCGGTCCCGCTCCGCGCGCACCTGCAGGACGGCGAGCGGGACGAGCAGCACCCGGACCGCCAGGGTCAGCAGGACCACGGCGAGCGCCGCGGCGGCCGTCCCAGCGAGCGGGGTGAGCAGGTCGGTGAGGGTGGTGACGAGTGCGGTGCCGGCGTGCAGCAGCGTGCTGAGGCCGGGCAGGGTGGTGATGTCCATGACGGAGGTCCTTCGATCGCGGGTCGGGAGCGTCTGCGGCCCGACACCGATCGGTGTCAGACCGCCGGGACGGCTCCCGGTGCCCGCGGTCGCGGGTGCCCATCGGCGTCCGGGTCGCTCCAGGCGATCCGGGTCACGAGGTCCGGTGCCGTCCGGGAGGCCCGTCCCGCGTCCGCAGCGTCGGCTCCGGTCAGCAGGGCGACGAGTCGCAGCACGAGCAGCGCGGCGGCGACGGCCCCGACCGCGGCGACGGTGATGCCGAGCGCGCCGAGCCCGAGGGCCGCGATGGTCAGCCCGGGCAGTGAGCCGAGGGCGGCCGGGTCGAGGCCGTGCAGGGCGGAGACCCCGCGGAGCAGCACCTCGATGACGGTCATGGTGCGGCTCAGCGTAGCGCCCGCGAGCCTCCCGGGGCGGGACGGTCGGCCGGGGGAGGATCGGTGCATGAGCGCAGCATCCCCGAGCACCCCGGCGACGCTCGCACTGGAGCGGGCCGGCGTGCCCTTCACCCCGCACGTGTACGAGCACCACGAGAGCGCCACGAACTTCGGCGAAGAGGCGGCTGCTGCGCTCGGACTGCGCGAGGAGCAGGTGTTCAAGACGCTGGTGGTGTCGGTGGACGGCGACCTCGCGGTTGCGATCGTGCCGGTGGCCGACCGTCTCGACCTCAAGGCGATCGCGGCCGCCGTCGGTGGCAAGAAGGCCTCGCTGGCGGATCCGACCCTGGCGGAGCGTCGCACCGGGTACGTCGTCGGCGGCATCAGCCCGGTCGGGCAGAAGACCCGGATCCGCACGGTCCTCGACGCGTCGGCCGCCGAGCACGCCACGATCTTCGTGTCGGGCGGGCGCCGCGGGTTCGACATCGAGCTGTCGCCGGCGGACCTGGCCCGGGTCACCGACGCGAGCACGGCAGCCATCACCCGGAGTTGAGTCGGCCCGCCGCAACTTCTTCCGCCGAGCGGGAATGAGGACGGCACCCCTGCGTTGCATTGAGTCGAAGGCACTCAAGTTCCTCAGGAGGTCCCTTTGCCACAGACGTTCGGCCCGACCGGCGGCAACGACTCGTTCGACGAGTTCCTCGCTCGACTGCTTGCGGCTTCACAGAACCCCGGCCAGTCCCAGCGGTCCGTGCCGTTCGGGCGACCGGTCGACATCACCCGGCTGCTCAGCCGGCGGACCCACGAACTGCTCCAGCAGACGTCCGAGTACGCCGTCGAGCAGGGGCAGCACGAGATCGACGCCCTGCACGTGCTGCACGTGCTCGTCGGCACCGAGCCCTTCGCGGCCGTCCTGCGGTCCGCGGGCGCCGACCCGGAGCGCTTCGCCGCCGAGGTCGAGCAGCGCCTGCCGATGCCCTCGGGCGACACCGTCGAGGGCCGCCCCGCGCTGACCCCGTCCGCGCAGCGCATCCTGCTCGAGGCCACCCAGGCCGCGCGCGGGTTCGGCAGCACGTACACCGACCCCGAGCACGTCTTCTTCGCGCTCGTCACGGACCAGGATACCGTCGCCGGTCAGCTGCTCGCGAGTGCCGGCGTCACCCCGCAGGTGATGCAGTCGTACGCACAGGAAGCGGCCGAGGCCGCACGGGAGGGGCGTCCCGTGCCCGGCGCGACCGACCGGCAGGAAGAGCGGTCGGAGACCCCGACGCTGGACCAGTACGGCACCGACCTCAGCGCCCGCGCCCGCGAGGGTCGCATCGACCCGGTCATCGGCCGCGCGGACGAGATCGAGCAGGCCGTCGAGATCCTGCTCCGGCGCACCAAGAACAACCCCGTCCTCATCGGCGAGCCCGGTGTCGGCAAGACCGCGATCGTCGAGGGCCTCGCCCAGCGCATCGTCGACGGTGACGTCCCCACCCTGCTGCAGGGCAAGCGGGTCGTCGCCCTCGACCTGCCCGGCATGCTCGCCGGCACCCGCTACCGCGGGGACTTCGAGGAGCGCCTGACGAACGCGATGGACGAGATCGCCGCGCACGCGGACGAGCTCATCGTCTTCGTCGACGAACTCCACACCGTCGTCGGCGCCGGTGGCGGTGGCGAGGGCGGCTCGATGGACGCGGGCAACATCCTCAAGCCGCGTCTGGCCCGCGGGGACCTGCACCTGGTCGGTGCGACGACGCTCACCGAGTACCGCCGCATCGAGAAGGACGCAGCCCTCGAGCGCCGCTTCCAGCCCGTCACGGTGGGGGAGCCCGGTGTCGAGGACGCGGTCGCCATCCTCACCGGACTGAGCCCCCGCTACGCCGAGCACCACGGCGTGACCTACGCCGACGACGCCATCCGCGCGTCCGTCGAGCTGTCGCACCGCTACGTGACCGACCGGCACCTGCCGGACAAGGCGATCGACCTGATCGACCAGGCCGGTGCCCGCCGCCGTCTCGCCCGCTCCGGTGACGTCGACGTCGAGGCGCTCCGGGCCCAGGTCGCGGAGCTGAGCGCCCGGAAGGACCACGCGGTCGCCGAGGAGCAGTACGAGGCGGCGTCGGGCCTGCGCGACGAGATCGCCGGACTGGAGGCGCGGATCACCGCCGCCTCCACCGGTGACGCCGAGCGGGCCTCCCGTCCGGCGGCCGCGGACGACGTCATCACGGAAGCGGACATCGCCGCCGTGGTGTCCCGGGCCACCGGCATCCCGGTGGCACGCCTCGGCTCCGCCGACAAGACCCGCCTGGCCGCCCTGGAACCCGAACTGCACGACCGTGTGGTCGGGCAGGACGACGCGGTGCGCGCCGTCGCGAAGGCGGTCCGCCGCAGCCGCACCGGCATGGGGGACCCGCGTCGCCCAGTCGGCAGCTTCCTGTTCCTCGGCCCGACCGGTGTCGGCAAGACCGAGCTCGCCAAGGCCCTGGCGGCGTCGCTGTTCGGTGACGAGTCGGCGATGCTGCGCTTCGACATGAGCGAGTTCGGCGAACGGCACACGGTGTCCCGGCTGGTCGGTGCCCCTCCGGGGTACGTCGGCTACGACGAGGCCGGGCAGCTCACCGAGCGCGTCCGTCGGAACCCGTACTCGGTGATCCTGCTCGACGAGGTCGAGAAGGCCCACCCCGACGTGTTCAACCTGCTGCTGCAGGTGCTCGACGACGGGCGACTCACCGACGGGCAGGGGCGCACGGTCGACTTCCGCAACACGGTCGTCATCATGACCTCGAACATCGGCTCGGAGTTCCTGGCGTCCCGGACGGGTGCGCTCGGGTTCTCGGTGTCCGCGGACGGTGGGTACGCCGAGGACGACCTGCGCAACCGGGTGATGGGCAAGCTCCGCGAGTCGATGCGGCCGGAGTTCATCAACCGCATCGACGAGATCGTGCTCTTCCGCAAGCTCGAGCGCGGGCAGCTGCGGTCCATCGTGTCGCTGCTGCTGCAGGACACGGCCTTCCGGGTCGCCGCGCAGGGCATGGTCCTGTCGGTGTCCGAGGCCGCGACGGACTGGCTCGCGCAGCACGGCTACGAGCCGGAGTACGGCGCCCGTCCGCTCCGTCGGCTGATCCAGCGCGAGGTCGACGACCGGATCGCCGAACTCGTCGTCGACGGGTCGGCGCACGAGGGTGAGACCGTCCGGATCGACGTCGCCGACGACGAGCTCGTCGCGGTGGTCGACGCACCGGTCGTGGTCTAGTCAGCTGTTCCTCGAGAAGCCCCCGGTACTGCGGTACCGGGGGCTTCTCGTGTGTTCGCGAGTGCAATCTCGGAGAAATGCGGGAAAAGGGTTGCGCGTCTGTTCTCGACCTGGATAGTGTTCTCTCGACGCGAACGGATCGCCGATCCGCCGTCGAGAACCAGCAACCCGTGCCGAAAGGGGGCCGACAATGATCACCACGCAGACGCCGTTCCGAGCAGTCCGTGGGACCGCCGGCCTCTTCGCCCGGTCGTGCTGATGAACACCCCGTCCTGAACCACGACCAGGGCTGACCGGTTCGCCTGGCGAGCCAGGCTGGCTGGTCCGACAAGCTCGTCTGGTCAGCCAGGCTCGTCTCGTCAGCCAGGCTCGTGCCCCAGTCGACGTCGTGCCGCGGGCATCCGCGTTCCGCAGCCGGTTGCCGATCTGCCGCTCGTGTCCGACCCGCCTGTCCGTTCGGATGGACCGGATCGGCGCTCATCGGTCCGGCCGGGGCTCGTCGCTGGTGCGGCTCGTCGTCCACACGGGCTGGTCGGCCGCGCTGATTCCTCGGCCGCGCTGGCTCCTCGGCCGCGCTGACCGGGCGGTTCGTCACGCGACGGTTCCGCACCTTTCATCATTTCCGTCGAATGCGCACGCATTCATTCGGGCATTCATCCGAACGCATTTCCGCCTGCGCTTCGTCGCGGATCATCCTGTCGCGCCATCGATCGATCCACGGCGTGTCCCGGGTCGATCCGTCGACCCCGATTCCCGTGTTGTACGCCATTCTCCGAACAGGAAGACACCATGTCGTCGAAGACCCTCCTCCGCCCCGTACGGCCACCGACCGGACGACCCTCCCGGGTGTCGCTGCCGGACCGGATCGCCCTCCGGATCGGACTCGCCCTGATCGTGTGGAGTCGCCGCACCCGGCGCCAGCCGCACGAGATCGACCCCGCCGCCGAGCTCCGGCGGCACCGCGAAGAGCAGGCCCGCCTCGCCCGCGAAGCCGAGTGGGTGATCCTCGGCGCCGCCATGCACATGTGGCGGTGACCGACGTGGGCCCGCGCTCGCGAGCAGCGCCGGACGGCAGGCGCGGCACCGACCGGTGTCGCGCCTCCCGTCCGGCACCACCCGCACGCCCGCCCGCGGAACGGCGGGACCCGGTCAGCCCCGTACGGTTGAGGGCATGACCGACTCCGCCGCTGCCCTCGTCGAGCGCCTCACCACGATCGTCCCCGACTTCCCGAAGCCGGGCGTGCTCTTCCGCGACGTGACGCCGGTGTTCGCCGACCCGATCGCCTTCGGACGCGTGTGCGAGGCCCTCGCCGCGCCGTTCGCCGTGGGTGCCGGGTTCGCCGCCGTCGCCGGCATCGAGGCGCGCGGGTTCGCCCTCGCCGGCGGGATCGCCGCGCAGCACCAGGTCGGCGTGCTCACCGTCCGCAAGGCCGGCAAGCTGCCGGGCGAGGTCCTCAGCGAGCAGTACGCGCTCGAGTACGGTGAGGCCGAACTCGAACTCCGCCCGGGCCAGCTCGAGCCCGGCACCCGGGTGCTCGTCGTCGACGACGTCCTGGCCACCGGCGGCACCGCGGCCGCCACCGTGACGCTGCTCGAGCGCGCCGGGTACCAGGCCATCGGCTTCGCCGCGCTGCTCGAACTCGACGGGCTGTCCGGCCGCGAACGCATCGAGCCGCGCCTGCCCGTCACCACGCTCGGCCGCGTGCCCGCCTGACCCGGCCCGCCACTACCATCGACGTACCACCAGACCGAGGGAGCCCCACCATCGTGACCGAGTCAGTCGCCGCCGAGTCCGCCGAGCCCGACGCCGTGCCTCAGGCACCCGAGCCGCGCACCGCGACGACCACCACGACGGGCACCGAGCTGTTCGACGGCGTCCGCGGCGTCGTCGCCATCCGTGTCGACGGGGTCCTGAAGGACCTCGCCGCGGACGTGCAGGCGGGCGAGACCGCCGAGCCGGTGACGCTCGACGAGCAGGACGGCCTGGACATCCTCCGCCACAGCGCGGCCCACGTGCTGGCGCAGGCCGTGCAGCAGATCAACCCGGACGCCAAGCTCGGCATCGGGCCGCCCGTCACCGACGGCTTCTACTACGACTTCGACGTCGCCGAGCCCTTCACGCCGGAGGACCTCAAGGCGATCGAGAAGGGCATGGACCGCATCGTCAAGCAGGCCCAGCGCTTCCGCCGCAGGGTCGTGACCGACGACGAGGCGCGCGAACTGATGGCGGGGGAGCCCTACAAGCAGGAGCTCATCGGCCTGAAGGGCGCCGCGTCAGAGGGCGACTCGGGTGAGAGCGTCGAGGTCGGCGCCGGTGAACTGACCGTCTACGAGAACGTCGACCCGAAGTCCGGCGACGTCCTCTGGCAGGACCTCTGCCGTGGCCCGCACGTCCCGCACACCCGCTGGATCGGCAACGCCGCCAAGCTCATGCGCGTCGCCGCGGCCTACTGGCGTGGCTCCGAGAAGAACCCGCAGCTGCAGCGCGTCTACGGCACCGCCTGGCCCGACAAGGACCAGCTCAAGGCGTACCTCGTCCGTCTCGAGGAAGCCGCCAAGCGCGACCACCGCAAGCTCGGTGCCGAGCTCGACCTGTTCTCGTTCCCGGACGAGATCGGCTCGGGCCTGGCGATCTTCCACCCCAAGGGCGGCATCATCCGCCGCGAGATGGAGGACTACTCGCGCCGTCGGCACGAGCAGGAGGGCTACTCGTTCGTCTACACGCCGCACATCACCAAGGGCGACCTGTTCGAGCAGTCCGGCCACCTCGGCTGGTACAAGGACGGCATGTTCCCGCCCATGCACATGGACGAGGCACGCGACGAGGACGGCAACATCACCCGCCAGGGCGCGGACTACTACCTCAAGCCGATGAACTGCCCGATGCACATCCTGGCGTACCGGTCGCAGGCCCGCTCCTACCGCGACCTGCCCCTGCGGATGTTCGAGTTCGGCACGGTCTACCGCAACGAGAAGTCCGGCGTCATCCACGGCCTCACCCGGGTGCGCGGCCTGACCCAGGACGACGCCCACATCTTCACCACGAAGGAGAAGATGAAGGAGGAGCTCACCACGACCCTGCAGTTCGTGCTGTCGCTGCTCCGTGACTACGGCCTCGACGACTTCTACCTCGAGCTCTCCACGAAGGACCCGGAGAAGTACGTCGGCGACGACGACGTCTGGGACGAGGCGACGAACACCCTGCGCGAGGTCGCCGAGGAGACCGGACTCGAACTCGTGCCGGACCCCGCCGGAGCGGCGTTCTACGGCCCGAAGATCTCGGTGCAGGCCCGTGACGCCATCGGCCGCACCTGGCAGATGTCGACCGTGCAGCTCGACTTCAACCTGCCGGAGCGCTTCGGTATCGAGTACGCCGCTGCCGACGGCACCCGCCAGCGCCCGGTGATGATCCACCGCGCCCTGTTCGGCTCGATCGAGCGGTTCTTCGGCGTCCTCACCGAGCACTACGCCGGTGCGTTCCCCGCGTGGCTGTCGCCCGTGCAGGTCGTCGCCATCCCGGTGGCCGAGGAGTACGGCGACTACCTCGACCAGGTCGTCGCGAAGCTCCGTGCCCAGGGCGTCCGCGCCGAGGTCGACCACTCGGACGACCGCATGCAGAAGAAGATCCGCACGCACACCAAGGCCAAGGTGCCGTTCCAGCTCATCGCGGGCGGGGACGACCGCGACGCCGGGGCCGTGAGCTTCCGCTTCCGTGACGGCCGACAGGACAACGGCGTGCCCGTGGACGAAGCGGTCGAGCGCATCACCACCGCCATCCGCGACCGCGTGCAGGTCTGATGCCCGGCCCGCTCGACGACGAGGGCGACCCGCTGGAGATCCGGGACGCCGCCACCCAGGCGGCGGTCCCGGACGCCTTCCAGCGCCTGTGGAACCCGCACCGGATGGCGTACATCGACGCCGGCCGTGCGGGGGAGGGCCGCGGCCACCGCGACGACTGCCCGTTCTGCGAGGCACCGCGGAAGTCCGACGAGGACGCCCTCATCGTCGCGCGGGGCGAGCACGCCTACGTCCTGCTCAACCTGTACCCGTACAACAACGGCCACCTGCTGGTCTGCCCCTACCGGCACGTCCCGCTCTACGACGAAGCGACGCCCGAGGAGCTGCAGGAGATCGGCGAACTCACCCAGACGGCGATGCGGGTCCTGCGGGAGGTCTCGCACTGCGACGGCTTCAACATCGGCATGAACCAGGGTGAGGTCGCCGGAGCCGGCGTCGCCGCCCACCTGCACCAGCACATCGTGCCGCGGTGGCAGTCGGACGCGAACTTCTTCCCGATCATCGCCCGGACGAAGTCGCTCTCCCAGATGCTCGGCGACACCCGTCGACTCGTCGCCGAGGGGTGGCCGTCGGACTAGACTGAGGGGATCATGAGCGACAGCACCCCCAGCACCGTCAACGCCACTTCGACCACCGGGTCCTCGCGTGTCAAGCGCGGTCTCGCGGAGATGCTCAAGGGCGGCGTCATCATGGACGTGATCGACGCCGACCAGGCACGCATCGCCGAGGAAGCCGGCGCCACCGCCGTCATGGCCCTCGAGCGCGTCCCCGCCGACATCCGCGCCCAGGGTGGTGTCGCCCGCATGTCCGACCCGTCGATGATCGAGGAGATCATCGCCGCCGTGTCGATCCCCGTCATGGCGAAGGCCCGCATCGGCCACTTCGTCGAGGCGCAGGTGCTGCAGGAGCTCGGCGTCGACTACATCGACGAGTCCGAGGTCCTCTCGCCGGCCGACTACGTGAACCACATCGACAAGTGGAAGTTCACGACCCCCTTCGTCTGCGGTGCCACCAACCTCGGCGAAGCGCTCCGTCGCATCACCGAGGGCGCGGCCATGATCCGTTCCAAGGGCGAAGCCGGAACCGGTGACGTGTCCGAGGCGACGCGCCACATCCGCACCATCTCGAAGGAGATCGCGGCACTGCGCAACCTCAAGGAAGACGAGCTCTACGTCGCCGCCAAGGAGCTGCAGGCGCCGTACGACGTGGTGAAGGAAGTCGCCCAGACCGGCAAGCTGCCCGTCGTGCTCTTCACCGCCGGTGGTGTCGCCACCCCGGCCGACGCCGCGATGATGATGCAGCTCGGTGCCGACGGTGTGTTCGTCGGCTCCGGCATCTTCAAGTCGGGCGACCCCGCCAAGCGTGCCGCCGCCATCGTCAAGGCCGTGACCTTCCACGACGACCCCAAGGTCATCGCCGAGGTTTCCCGCGGTCTGGGCGAGGCCATGGTCGGCATCAACGTCGCCGACGTCCCCGCACCGCACCGCCTCGCCGAGCGTGGCTGGTAGGCCCTCGCCCCGGATCGGCGTCCTCGCCCTGCAGGGCGACTTCCGTGAGCACATCGCCTCGCTCACCGGACTCGGTGCGGACGTCGTCCCGCTCCGCCGCCCGGAGGAGATCGACAGCCTCGACGGTGTCGTGATCCCCGGCGGCGAGTCGAGCGTGATGGACAAGCTGTCCCGTGCGTTCGGGGTCGCCGAGCCGCTGGGCGCTGCCATCCGAGCAGGGCTGCCGACCTACGGCACCTGCGCTGGCATGATCATGCTCAGTGCGCGGATCACCGACGGCATCGCCGGGCAGCACACCCTCGACGTCCTCGACACCACGGTGCGCCGGAACGCGTTCGGCAACCAGAACGACTCGTTCGAGATCGACATCCCGATGCCCGACCTCGGCGCCGAGCCGGTGCACGCGGTGTTCATCCGCGCACCGGTCGTCGAGCAGCACGGGTCCGGCGTCGACGTCATCGGGGCGCTGCCCGACGGCCAGGTCGTCGCCGTGCAGCAGGGCAACGTGCTCGCGAGTGCGTTCCACCCCGAGGTCGCGGGCGAGGACCGGTTCCACCGCCGCTTCCTCGACATCGTCCGCCGCGCTTGACCAACCCTCCCGCAGAACGCAACCGTGGCGCTTGCCCGCCGGGTTGTACCGCTGCGAGCAGGCGCTGCCCTTGCGTCTTGCGGGGGAGCGCGCGAGGCGGACGCACACCGCGCCTCCCGGGCCGGTAAACTGTCGGAGACTTTCCGCACGACGCAAGGAGATCCGTGTCCGGGCATTCCAAGTGGGCGACGACGAAGCACAAGAAGGCCGTCATCGACGGTCGCCGTGCGAAGTCGTTCGCCAAGCTCATCAAGAACATCGAAGTCGCGGCCAAGATGGGCGGGGCCGACATGTCGGGCAACCCGACCCTCGTCGACGCGGTCCAGAAGGCCAAGAAGACCTCGGTGCCGAACGACAACATCGACCGCGCCATCAAGCGCGGTGCCGGCCTGACCGGTGAGTCGATCGAGTACACGACCATCATGTACGAGGGGTACGGCCCGAACGGCGTCGCGCTCCTGGTGGAGTGCCTGACCGACAACAAGAACCGTGCCGCGGCCGAGGTCCGGACGGCGATGAACCGCAACGGCGGCACCATGGCCGACCCGGGCAGCGTCGCGTACAACTTCAACCGCAAGGGCGTCATCTCGGTCACCAAGACCGACGCGCTGACCGAGGACGACGTCATGACGGCCGTCCTGGACGCCGGTGTCGAGGACGTCATCGACCAGGGCGGTGGCTTCGAGGTCATCACCGAGGCGAGTGACCTGGTCGAGGCGCGCACCGCCCTGCAGGCAGCCGGCATCGACTACGACGCCGCGGACGCCGAGTTCGTGCCGAACCTCAAGGTCGAGGTCGACGCGGACACCGCCCGCAAGGTGTTCAAGCTGATCGACGCGCTCGAGGACAGCGACGACGTCCAGAACGTCTACGCCAACTTCGACGTGCCGGCGGACGTGCAGGCCGAGCTCGACGAAGACGAGGACTGATCACGGCCAGGGCCGGCGCGCTGCGGGTGCTCGGGGTCGACCCCGGGCTCACCCGCTGCGGCGTCGGCGTGGTCGAGGTCACGCCGGACCGGCGCGCGCGCCTGGTGCACGTGACCGTCGTCCGCACCCCCGCCGACATGGCGCTGGAACTGCGGCTCCTCGCGATCGCCGAGGGCATCGCCGAACAGATCGACGCGCACCGGCCGGACGCCGTGGCGGTGGAGCGGGTGTTCGCGCAGGCGAACGTCCGCACCGTGATGGGGACGGCGCAGGCGTCCGGTCTCGCCCTGCACGCCGCCGCCGCGCGCGGGCTGCCGGTCGGGCTGCACACCCCGTCCGAGGTCAAGGCCGCGATCACCGGCTACGGCAACGCCGACAAGCGCCAGGTCCAGGCGATGGTCGCCCGGGTGCTCGGACTCGCCGAGGCGCCGAAGCCCGCGGACGCCGCGGACGCGCTGGCCCTGGCGGTCTGCCATGCCTGGAGGCTCGGCTCACCCGACGCGGTCAGCTCCGGCCCCGGGACCCTCACCCCGGCGCAGCGGGCGTGGCGGGACGCGCAGGCTGGTGCGGCCGGACGCAGCGCCGCGTCGCCCCTCGTGCGGAGCGGCGGCGCGAGGACGTCCCCGGCCCGCCCTAGGCTCGGGGCATGATCGCGAGTCTCCGGGGCACCTGCATCGACGTCGCCGGGTCGACCGCCGTGATCGAGGTCGGCGGGGTCGGGTACGCCGTCACGGTGACGCCCGCACACGCCCTGACGATGCGGCACGGGTCCGAGGTCTTCGTCCGGACGGCACTGATCGTCCGCGACGACGCGTTCGAGCTGTTCGGCTTCGAGTCGACCGATGCCCTGCGCGTCTTCGACCTGCTGCGGAGCGTCTCCGGCGTCGGGCCGAAGTCCGCGCTCGGCGTGCTCGGGCAGATGACCGCCGCACAGGTCGCGAACGCCGTCGCGCACGACGACGACGGGGCGTTCCGCAAGGTCTCCGGCATCGGCCCGAAGACCGCCAAGCTCATCATCGTGGCCCTCGCCGGCAAGCTCGCCGCCTTCGAGGCGCCCACGAGCACCGGCGCCGCCGCCGCGGTCGCCCACCCCGCCACCGAGGACGTCGTCATCGCGCTGGTCGGCCTCGGCTGGCGCGAGGACGCGGCCCGCAGCGCGGTCGACGACGCCGTCGCGAACGAACCCGGCGTCGAGCAGATGGGGACGCAGGCGCTGCTCCGCGCCGCGCTCGGGACCCTCCGACCCACGGGTGCCGGCCGGTGAGCGGCGGGATCACCGCCGCCGACGCGCAGTCGCCGGAAGAGCTGGCGTTCGAGGGCGCGCTCCGCCCGAAGTCGCTGGACGAGTTCGTCGGGCAGCGCAAGGTCCGCGGGCAGCTCGATCTGCTGCTCAAGGCCGCGGCGATGCAGGACCGGACGCCGGACCACATCCTGATGGCCGGGCCTCCCGGACTCGGCAAGACCACGCTGGCGATGATCGTCGCGCACGAGTCCGCGCGGCCCCTGCGGATGTCGAGCGGGCCGGCGATCCAGCACGCGGGTGACCTCGCCGCGGTGCTGTCGTCGCTGATGCCCGGTGACGTCCTGTTCATCGACGAGATCCACCGCATGGCGCGTTCGGCGGAGGAGATGCTCTACCTGGCGATGGAGGACTTCCGCATCGACGTGATGGTGGGCAAGGGCGCCGGGGCGACGAGCATCCCGCTCGACCTGGCGCCGTTCACCCTCGTCGGCGCGACCACCCGTGCCGGGCTCCTGCCGAACCCGCTCCGCGACCGCTTCGGGTTCACCGCGCACCTCGAGTTCTACGAGCGCGACGAACTCGAACAGGTCCTGATCCGGGCCGCACACCTGCTCGAGCTCGACTTCGACCGGTACGCGCTGCGTGAGATCGCCGGGCGTTCCCGCGGCACCCCGCGCATCGCGAACCGGCTGCTCCGCCGGGTCCGGGACTTCGCGCTCGTGCACGGCACCCGGGACGGCATGGCCGCGGTCCAGGGGGCGCTCGAGCTGTACGACGTCGACGAGTACGGCCTGGACCGGCTCGACCGCGCGGTGCTCGAGACGATGCTCACCCGCTTCGACGGCGGCCCCGTCGGCCTGAACACCCTCGCGGTGTCGGTGGGCGAGGAGTCCGAGACCATCGAGTCCGTCGTGGAGCCGTTCCTGGTGCGGATCGGCCTGGTGACGCGGACACCGCGGGGCCGGATCGCGACGCCCCAGGCCTGGCGCCACTTCGGTCTGACCCCGGGTCAGGCCGCCGCGCAGCCCGGACTCTTCGCCGCCGACGATGCGTGAAGTACTGCACATGTGCGTGCTCTAGACTGCTCGCGCCCGAAACCGCTCGACCGACCGAAGGCTCCCATGGACCAGTACTTCCTCATCATCATCGTCGTGGCGTTCGCGGCCTTCATGTTCTACAGCAGCCGCAAGCGCAAGAAGCAGCAGACCGAGACCGCCAGCCAGATGGTCCCGGGCGCGCGCGTCATGCTCTCGTTCGGCCTGTACGGCACGCTCGTGTCGGTCGATGACGAGAAGGTCACCGCGGACGTCGAGATCGCGCCCGGCACCGTCATCACCGTGCACCGCCAGACCCTGTCCCGCGTCGTCCCGGACGAGACCACGGAGGCCGTCGACACCACCGTCACGACCGAGACCGAGTCGGACTCCCACGTCACCGAACTCAACGGCGAGCCGATCTACGGCGAGCGTGTCGAGGACGTCGACAGCACGAAGCGCAAGACCGAAGACTGACCTCCGACGCCGCCGGCTGACCGGTGGTGCGACACCATGAGCCCCGTGCGTTGCGACGTGCGGGGCTCACGACAGAAAGACGAGACGACCGGTGGCACGATCGACACCCGTCAAGAAGGCGCTCCGCTCGCTCACCTGGTTGGTGATCCTCATCGCGGTCCTCGCGGGGCTGAACACCGCCGCATCGGTCCTCGCGGGCAGCACCAAGGACACCTCCGACAAGTGGTACGCCGGCGCGAGCTGGGTCCCCGAGCTGGCGCTCGACCTGCAGGGCGGCACGCAGATCACCCTGGCGGCGCAGAGCACCGAGGGCTCGGCAGTCACCTCGCAGCAGCTGCAGCAGGCGGTGAACATCATCCGCCAGCGCATCGACGCCACCGGTGTCTCGGAGTCCGAGATCAACACCCAGGGCGCCAACAACATCGTCGTGTCGATCCCGGGCAAGCCGGACCAGCAGACGATCCAGCGCATCGAGGCAGCGGCGAAGCTGACCTTCCGCCCGGTCCTCTACACCGAGGCCGCGTCCGACAGCGCCGTGGGGGACTCCGGCAAGGGGTCCACGGCCTCGCCGACGCCGTACTCGCCGCCCGCATCGCTGCAGGCGACGCCGAGCTCGAAGCCGACGAACGGCAGCGACCTGGCCTGGGTGACGCCGAAGCTGCAGGACCTGTACACGAACTACAAGTGCTCGGCCCCGGACGACGTCACGTCGGCCCCGGACGACGAGCCCCTGGTCACGTGTGACAACGACGGTGCCGCGAAGTACATCCTCGGCCCGGTCGAGGTGTCGGGTGCCGACATCAGCAACGCCACCTCCGGCCTCGCGTCGAACTCGCAGGGCACGACCACCGGTGAGTGGGCGGTCAACCTGTCCTTCAACGGTGCCGGCACGAAGGACTTCGGTTCGGTCACCAACCGCCTGGTCAAGCTCACGCAGCCGCAGAACCAGTTCGCGATCGTCCTCGACGGGACCGTCATCACGGCGCCGACGACGAACTCCGCGATCACCAACGGCAAGGCGCAGATCACCGGCAACTTCACCGCCGACTCCTCGAAGACCCTCGCCGACCAGCTGAAGTACGGCGCCCTGCCGATCAACTTCCAGGTGCAGTCGAACGAGGTCATCTCCTCGACGCTCGGGACCGCGCAGCTCGTCGGCGGTCTCGTCGCCGGTCTGATCGGTCTGATCCTGGTCGTCATCTACTCGGTCATCCAGTACCGGTCCCTGGCGTTCGTCACGGTCCTGTCCCTCGGTGTCGCCGCCGCGCTGACGTACCTGGTGATCGCGATCATGTCGTGGCGCGTCGACTACCGGCTCTCGCTGGCGGGGGTCGCGGGGCTGATCGTGGCGATCGGCATCACGGCGGACTCGTTCATCGTGTACTTCGAGCGCATCCGTGACGAACTCCGTGACGGTCGTGCCCTCGAGAGCGCGGTCGAGTCCGGGTGGAAGCGTGCACTCCGCACGATCCTGGCGTCCGACTCGGTGAACTTCCTCGCCGCCGTGACGCTCTACGTCCTCGCGGTCAGTGACGTGAAGGGCTTCGCGTTCACGCTGCTCCTCACCACCCTGATCGACGTCGTCGTGGTCGCGCTCTTCACGCACCCGATGATGCAGCTCATCGCCCGCACCCGCTTCTTCGGCGAAGGGCACCGCTTCAGCGGACTCGACCCGGCCGCCCTCGGTGCGGTGTACCGCGGTCGTGCGCAGTTCCGCGCCCCGATCGTGGACGGCAAGCGGCAGCGCAGTGCGCGTGAGGCCGCGCGTCGCCAGACCATCGCCGAGCGCAAGGCCGCCGGCTCCGACAACGGCACGGGCAACGGCACCGGCAACGGGAAGGACAGCTGATGGCGAGCTTCAGCCAGTTCGGCAGCGACCTCTACACGGGCAAGCGGTCCTACGACATCGTCGGGCGCCGCAAGACCTGGTACATCGTCGCGATCGTCTGCATCGTGCTGTCGCTGGCGATCCCGTGGCTCCGTGGTGGGTACCAGCTCGGCATCGAGTTCACCGGTGGTTCCGAGTTCACGATCTCCGACGCGAAGTCGACCGACCAGGGCATCGCGACCGAGACGGTGGAGCGGGTCGTCCCGGACGTCATCCCGCGTGTCTCGCAGCTCGGCCAGCACGGCATCCGCGTCCAGACCGGGCAGCTGACGAACAAGCAGACCGACGAGATCGCGTCCGAGCTCGCGACGGCGTACAAGGTGCCGGCCGAGAAGGTCGCCGCGACGTTCATCGGCGCGACCTGGGGTGCCGACGTCCTGGCGCAGGCGATCCGGGGTCTCGTGATCTTCCTGGCGCTGGCGGCCGTGTTCATGGCGCTGTACTTCCGCACCTGGAAGATGTCGCTGGCCGCCATGGTCGCTCTGATCCACGACCTGCTCATCACGGCGGGTGTCTACGGCATCGTCGGGCTCGAGGTCACGCCGGCCGCGGTGATCGGATTCCTCACGATCCTCGGGTACTCGCTCTACGACACCGTGGTGGTGTTCGACAAGGTGCGCGAGAACACCGCGATCGAGTCGATCCGCACGTTCCAGCAGTCGGTGAACCTCGCCGTGAACCAGACGCTGGTCCGGTCGATCAACACCTCGATCGTGGCGCTGCTGCCGGTCGCGGCGATCCTGTTCATCGGGTCGTACGTGCTCGGCGCCGGGACGCTCCGCGACATCTCGCTCGCCCTGTTCATCGGCATCATCGTCGGCACGTACTCCACGATCTTCCTGGCGTCGCCGATGTACGCGCACCTCCGCGAGAAGGAGCCGAAGATCATCGCCGCCGACGCCAAGAAGCAGCAGGCCGCCGCGAAGAAGCGTCCGGTCGAAGCCGGGGCGGACGTCTGATGGGGGCCGCCGAGGTCGACCTCACCGAGGCGCTCGCCCGTCTCGAGGCCGGCGCGCCCCTGATCGACGTGCGCGAGCAGTCGGAGTGGGACGAGGTGCACGCACCGCAGGCCACGCTGCTGCCGATGTCCGAGCTGCAGGCTCGGTGGGCCGAGGTCCCGGCCGACGACGAGCACCCCGCCGTGGTCGTCTGCCACAGCGGGTACCGCTCGGCGCAGGTCGTCGCGGCACTCGAGCGGGCCGGCGTCCCCGCGGTCAGCCTGGCGGGCGGCATGGTCGCCTGGGAGCAGTCCGGCGCCCCCGTCGTCCGTGCCGGTGCGGACGCCGCCGCTGACGGCGAACGTGGTCACGAGCACTGACGCGACGCGCGTACTGTTGACGGATCGAGTCCCGGGAGGCGCAGCATGACCGACACGCGTGAGTCCTCGCAGCCGGATGCCGGCGCAGCTTCCCGGCCCGGAGACGGTGCGCTGCCCGGATCGTCGCCGCGGCCGTCGAGCCCGCCGCTCGGGACGAACACCACGGGCAACCTCGGGTCGCTCCGGTCCCTGCTGCCGCGGCTGTTCTCGCGCGCGCAGCCCGCTGGGGCCGTCGACACCCTGATCCGCACGGTCCGCTCGCACCACCCGAAGGCGGACACGACCCTCATCGAGCGTGCGTACTCCGTCGCGGAGCGCGCGCACGACGGGCAGAAGCGGAAGTCGGGGGAGCCGTACATCACGCACCCCGTCGCCGTGGCGCAGATCCTGGCCGACCTGGGCATCGGCACGATCACCATCGCCGCCGCACTGCTGCACGACACGGTGGAGGACACCGACTACCAGCTCGACCAGCTGCGCGAGGACTTCGGCGACGAGATCGCCATGCTCGTCGACGGCGTCACCAAGCTCGACAAGGTCAAGTACGGCGACAGCGCGCAGGCCGAGACCGTCCGCAAGATGGTCATCGCGATGTCGAAGGACATCCGTGTGCTCGTCATCAAGCTCGCGGACCGGCTGCACAACGCCCGGACGTGGGGCTTCGTGGAGTCCGCCTCCGCCTCGCGCAAGGCGAAGGAGACGCTCGAGATCTACGCGCCCCTGGCGCACCGCCTCGGCATCCAGATGATCAAGCTCGAGCTCGAGGACCTGTCCTTCGCGGTGCTGCACCCGAAGCTCTACGTCGAGATCGACAGCCTGGTCAAGGAACGCCAGCCCAAGCGCGAGCAGTTCGTGCAGGACGTCACCGGGACCCTGAAGAAGGACCTGAAGGCCGCCAAGATCCGCGGCGACGTCATGGGGCGTCCGAAGCAGTACTACTCGATCTACCAGAAGATGATCGTCCGCGGGCGTGAGTTCGACGAGATCTACGACCTGGTCGGCATCCGCGTCCTGGTCCCCACGGTCCGTGACTGCTACGCCATGCTCGGTGCCGTGCACGCCCGGTGGACACCGCTCCCCGGCCGCTTCAAGGACTACATCGCGACGCCGAAGTTCAACCTGTACCAGTCGCTGCACACCTCGGTGCTGGGACCCCAGGGCCGTGCGGTCGAGATCCAGATCCGCACGCACGAGATGCACCAGCGCGCCGAGTTCGGTGTCGCCGCGCACTGGAAGTACAAGCAGCGGATCACCGGCCGGGACGCCGAGACCTCCACGCAGTCCGACCAGGACATGGCGTGGCTGGCGCACATCACCGACTGGCAGGCGGAGACCAGCGACCCGGCGGAGTTCCTCGACTCGCTGCGGTACGAGATCGGCGCCAAGGAGACCTACGTCTTCACCCCGCAGGGCAAGGTCATCGGTCTGCCCGCCGGCGCGACCCCGGTCGACTTCGCCTACGCCGTGCACACCGAGATCGGGCACCGGACGATGGGCGCCAAGGTCAACGGGCGCCTGGTGCCCCTCGAGAGTGCGCTGTCGAGTGGTGACGTCGTCGAGATCTTCACGTCGAAGAACCCCGACTCCGGGCCGAGCCAGGACTGGTTGACCTTCGTCCGCAGCCCGCGCGCGCGGAACAAGATCAAGCAGTGGTTCACGAAGGAACGGCGCGAAGAGGCGATCGAGCAGGGCCGCGACGCCATCGCCCGGGCGATGCGGAAGCAGAACCTGCCGCTCCAGCGGATCATGAGCCAGGACACCATCTCCGAGGTGGCCTCGGCGATGCGGTACGACGACGTCGCCGCGCTGTACGCGGCGGTCGGCGAAGGCCACGTGTCGAGCCAGTCCGTCATCGAGAAGGCCCTCGGCAGCATCCAGACCGAGACCGAGACGGACGAGCCGGAACTGTCGTTCCCCCGGCACGTCACGAGCCGCCAGCTGCGCAACAGCGACAGCGGTGTGCTGGTCCGTGGTGCGCCCGACATCCTCGTGAAGCTGGCGAAGTGCTGCACCCCGGTGCCGGGGGACCAGATCGTGGGCTTCATCACCCGCGGTCAGGGCGTCTCCGTGCACCAGGCGGCCTGCACGAACGTCAAGTCGCTGATGAACGAGCCCGACCGGATGATCGAGGTCGAGTGGGCGCCGTCGTCGAAGTCGGTGTTCCTCGTGCAGATCCAGATCGAGGCGCTCGATCGGTCGGGGCTGCTCAGCGACGTGACGCGCGTCCTCACCGACCACCACGTGAACATCCTGTCCGCCACGGTCTCGACCTCGTCCGACCGGCTGGCGCTGTCACGGTTCGTGTTCGAGATGGGTGACACCACGCACCTCGACCGCGTGCTCAACGCGGTCCGCCGCATCGACGCCGTCTACGACGTCTACCGGGTGAGCGCGGGCTGAGCCCGGGTCGGCGGGCTGAGCTCTGGGGCAACCGCCGGCAGGAAGCTCGTCAGGGGCGGCTCAGGGCGTGGCGAACCCGGCGTCGCGGAACCGACGCTGCGCCTGCCGCCCCATCGGCACCCGCTCGCTCTGCTCCAGGCAGCGTGCCAGCTCTGCCGGGTCGACCCCGGCGGTGACCACGAGCCCACGGAGCGCATCGGCGTCCCGCGGACCGAAGCGCCGACGCACGCGGAGCAGATCGAGTGCCGTCGCGCCCGGTGTCAGCACGCGCGCCCCGACACTGGTGGTGACGTCGTCGTCCTCGAGGGCGATCTCGCGCACCGCCGTCCACGCTCCACGGCTCCGGAAACGCTCGTCCGCCGGGACACAACCGTCGTGGGGGACCGGCGGGCGCGAACACGCCCCCCAGATCCACGCCGCGCTCAACCCGCCGGCGACGATCCGGGTGTCCCCGACGCTCCAGGCGAAGGACGCAGCTCGAAGGCCGGCGTCCTGCGGCTCCGCGATCGACGCCCAGCAGGCACCGACCGCGACCAGGTCACCGGCGAGGACGGCTGCGTGCAGTTCCGCCGCCGGCCAGTCGTCCGTCGTCACGAGGCGGGAGGAGTGCACGACCACATGATCCCGCACCCGGCGTGAGCGAGCACGCCGGTGTGGACAAGCCGTGCACCTCCCGGGCGGGTCAGCGCAGGACGTCGGCCCGGTGCACGAGCGCCGCCGCACCGATGAGCGGCCCGTCCTGCGACAACCCGGTCGGCACGATCCGCACCTTCGTCACGAACGGGAACTCGACCCGCTCCGCGACGGCCTGCCGGGCGTACTCGAACAGGTCGGGGGAGACGTGCGAGAACCCGCCGCCGATCGCCACGACCTCCAGGTCGACCAGGCTCGTCGCCGCCGCGATGGCCTGACCGAGCGCACGCCCGCTCCGCTCGACGGCAGCCACGGCGACCTCGTCCCCGGCGGCGTAGGCGGCCGCGAGGTCCTCGCCGGTGCTGCCGGCGAACCCCTGACGACGCGCCCAGGCGACGGTCTTCGGACCGCTGGCCACGGCCTCCAGGCAGCCGGTGCCGCCGCAGGCGCACGGGTCGTCGTACCCGCCGCACTCGACGTGGCCGATGTGACCGGCGTTGCCGGTCGGCCCGCTGACGGTGCGGC
This sequence comes from Curtobacterium herbarum, assembly GCF_016907335.1. Taxonomy (NCBI): domain Bacteria; kingdom Bacillati; phylum Actinomycetota; class Actinomycetes; order Micrococcales; family Microbacteriaceae; genus Curtobacterium; species Curtobacterium herbarum. The sequence continues at coordinate 1,777,177 of NZ_JAFBBT010000001.1, read as the reverse complement.
CGTGCAGGATGAGCCCGCCGCCGACGCCCGTGGACACGATCATGCCCATCACGTGATCGGAGCCCTGCGCGGCACCGACCCAGTGTTCGGCGAGGGTGATCGCCAGGCCGTCCATGCGCAGCGTGACCGGCACCCCGTCGGGGACGTGGGCCGCGACACGGTCACGCAGCGGGTAGTCGCGCCAGACCGGCATGTTCAGCGGCGAGACCAGGCCGTGCTCCTCGTCGACCGGGCCGGCGGAGCCGATGCCGACGCCGACCAGGGTCGCGTCCGACGGCAGGGTGGCGAGGGTGGCGACGACGACCTCGTCGACCGCGGCCTGCAGTTCCTCGGACGTGCGCCCCGCACCGGTCGGGCTGCGGTGCCGGGTGGCCGGCAGGACGACGCCCTGGTCGGTGACGAGGGCCGCTTCGACCTTCGTGCCACCGAGGTCGACGGCGAGGGCCAGGTCCGCGGGCGCGGACGGGGTGGTGGGGCTGGACATGCGCACTCCGGTGTGGCGGTCGGGAGGCCCGGCAGCGGTCCCGGACGTGACGTCACGTCCGGACGCGGCCGGCCTGGTTCAGGTCGGGCGGGGGAGGGACGTCAGTAGGACGAGGTGTCGTCGCCGCGGTCCGAGGACGCACCCGTGGCGACGCGGTGCGCGACCTCGTCGAGGATGCGCGCGGAGGCGCTGGTGCCGATGCGGGTCGCGCCGGCCTGGACCATCTCGAGCAGCGTGTCGAGCCCGCGGACGCCGCCCGAGGCCTTCACGCCGGTGTCGGGGCCGACGGTCTCGCGCATCAGGCGGATGTGCTCGGCGGTCGCACCACCACCGGCGAACCCGGTCGAGGTCTTCACGAACGCGGCACCCCCGGCGACGGCTGCACGGCTGGCGGCGACGACCTCGTCGTCGGTCAGGTACGCGGTCTCGAGGATCACCTTGACGATCGTGTCGCCGGCGGCGTCGACCACGGCACGGACGTCGCGCTCGACCCGCTGCCAGTCGCCGGACTTCGCGGCACCGATGTCCTGCACCATGTCGAGCTCGAAGGCGCCGTCGGCGAGGGCCTGCAGCGACTCGGCGACCTTGGCCGCCGTGGAGGTGGTGCCGTGCGGGAAGCCGATCACGGTACCGACGCCGACGCCGGTGCCCTGGAGGCGCTCGACGGCGTGCAGCACGTCGCCCGGACGGACGCAGACGCTGAACACCCGGTGCGCGGCGGCCTCGTCGAGCTGCGCGTCGACCTGGGTCCGACTCAGCTCGGGCTTGAGGATCGCGTGGTCGATGAGTCGACGCACCGCGTCCGCATCGACGGCGGCTGAGGTGTCGGAGTTCGCTGCGTTGTCCACCGTGCAAGCCTACAAGCAGGCGTGGGGCGTACCGTTCGGAGCATGCGCGTCCTCGTCACCGGGGCCACCGGCTACATCGGTGGTCGACTGGTCCCCAGACTCCTCGATGCCGGTCACGACGTCCGGGTCCTCGTCCGCAACCCCCGCAAGCTGCAGGACGTCCCCTGGAGCGACCGTGTCACCGTCGCCGAGGGTGACCTGCAGGACGCCGACGCGGTCGCCACCGCCGTCGACGGCACCGAGGCGGTCTACTACCTGGCGCACGCGATGGGCGCGGACGGTGACTTCGAGCAGGCCGAACGGGACGCCGCGCAGACGATGGCCCGAGTCGCCCACGACGCCGGGGTCCGGCGGTTCGTCTACCTCGGCGGTCTGCACCCGGACGGCGAACTCAGCAAGCACCTGCGCAGCCGGAAAGAGGTCGGGGAGATCCTCCTCGGCTCCGGCGTCCCGACGATCGCACTGCAGGCCGGCGTCGTCATCGGGTCGGGCAGCACCTCGTTCGAGATGATCCGCCACGTCACCGACGTCCTGCCCTGGATGCCGGCACCCCGCTGGGTCCGGAACCGCATCCAGCCGATCGCGGTCCGCGACGTCCTGTACTACCTCGTCGAGGCACTCACGATCCCGGCCGACGTCAACCGTACCTTCGACATCGGCGGCCCCGACGTCCTGCGGTACGGGCAGATGCTCAACGGGTACGCGGTCGAGGCGAAGCTGCCCCAGCGACCGATCACGGTCCTCCCGGTCCTGACCCCGCGGCTCGCCGCGCACTGGTTCAACGTCGTGACGCCGATCCCGCGCAAGCTCGCGACACCGATCATCGAGTCGCTGCAGTTCGAGTGCGTGCAGCGCGAGCACGACATCGACGACGTCGTCCCGCAGCCCGAGGGTGGACTGACCTCGTACCGCCGAGCTGTCCGGCTCGCCCTGGCGAAGATGCGCACGGGCGAGGTCCTGACCAGCTGGCGGAACGCGACACTCTCGAGCGGTTCGGCCGACCCGCTGCCGAGCGACCCGGACTGGGCCGGCCACACGGTCTACGTCGACGACCGGAAGCGGCACTCGTCCGCCCCGCCGGAGGCCGTGTGGAGCGTCGTCGAGTCGATCGGCGGCGAGAACGGCTGGTACTCGTTCCCGCTCGCGTGGGTTGCCCGCGGGTGGCTCGACAAGATCGCCGGTGGTGTCGGCCTCAGCCGTGGTCGTCGTGACCCGAAGCGGTTGGAACAGGGCGACGCGCTCGACTGGTGGCGGGTCGAGCGGCTGGTCCGCGGCCGGTACCTGCGCCTCCGTGCCGAGTTCAAGTCGCCGGGCCGCGCCTGGCTCGAGATGACCGTCACGCCGGCCGACGACGGTGGCAGCGACTACCACCAGCGGGCGATCTACTTCCCGCAGGGACTGGCCGGACGGCTCTACTGGTACGGCATCCTGCCGTTCCACGGGGTGATCTTCCCCGGCATGGTCGAGCGGATCACCGCCCGTGCCGAGCGGGAGGCGCACCACACCGACTCGACGCAGCGCAACTCCACGTACCAGAATGACGACGCGCAGCCAGCGCACGAGGAGGCCGCATGAGCGACGACGACACGAAGACCGGCGGCGCCGGTGACGGCGGTGTCCTGTTCCTCGGTGACAGCATCACGGCCGGCGGCGACTGGGGACAGTGGCTCCCCGGCGAGCACACGATCAACCTCGGCATCGACGGCGACACCACCGACGGCGTCCTGGCACGCCTGGACGAGGTCGTGCAAGCGGCACCCGAGGTCATCGTCCTGCTGATCGGCACGAACGACTTCGGCCACCACCGGGCGAGCGCCGAGCACGTCGTCCGGAACGTCGAGTCGACCCTCGTGCAGCTGCGTCGGGCGCTGCCGGGCGTCCGGCTGCTGCTGGTCTCGATCCTGCCGCGCCAAGCGGAGTACGCGTCGAAGACCGAGCAGGCGAACCGGCACCTCCGCCAGTTCGTCGCGACGTGCCACGCCCAGTACCTCGACGTGTGGCCGGCCCTGGCGGACGGCGACCACCTGGCCGAGCAGTTCACGAACGACGGCCTGCACCTCAACGAGGACGGGTACCGCGCCTACGTGGGCGAGCTCGTCCCCGCGCTCGAGCGGGTCCGGGAGCTGCCGCCGATGTCGCGGCCGATCTCCCTGGCCGACCTCCGCGACGCGCAGGACCGATGACGGCACGGAAGGGGCGGCCCGCGATCGGGTCGTCACAGCAGGCGTCGTCGGGCGCGCCGGCGTCGTCCCCGCGACCGTCGTCCCGCGCCGGGGCCGCTCGTCCGGCGCTGCCGGACTTCACCCGACCGGCACTGGCACCGTCCCTGCTGGCCGCCGTGGTCCTCCTGGCCTGCGTGGCGTTCCTCGACTCGTCGGCCTTCGTCTTCGCACGCTGGGGCGTCACGGTGCTGGCGCTCATCGTGCTGGTCTTCGCGATCCGGGGGCGCGCCTGGTGGGCGGCGGTCCTCACCGCAGCCGTCGCGGTCTGCTGGAACCCGGTCGTGGTCCTCCCGATCCCGGGCCAGCTCTGGGCAGCACTGCAGCTCGTGGCGGCGGCGCTCTTCATCGTCGTCGGCATCGCGGTGAAGGTGCCGCGCGCGGCGGACTGACACCGCGCCTCCCGGTAAGATCGCACATGCTGTGCATCGCGCACGGCAGCGTGACCTGGAAGGCATGGATGAGCAACGAGACCGAGCCGGTGACCGAGAGTCCTCTGCTGACCCCTCGACCGTCCTCCGGCGGTCTCGACCGTCCTGACGTCGTCCTCCGCAAGGGACGGCTCACCCTCATCAACGGGCACCTCACGCCCCAGCAGTCGATGATCGAGGACCTGCTGTTCCTCGACGACGCCCTCACCGCGGCGGACGTCGACCACCTGCTCATCCGCGGGAACGACCAGCGGCCGGTCGTCGCCGTCGACGAGCGCGACCGTCAGCGTGCCGAGAGCGCCGTGATGGACGCCGCCGCGGGGGAGCCGTTCTACGCGAAGCCGCCGGGCAAGGCTGCCCTGCTCGTCGTCGACGACGGCTTCGGTTCGGCCGACGAGCCCGTGCTCCGGCTGTTCCGTCCGCGCCTCGAGCCGATGGGGCGCCTGCGCTACGGCGCCGAGACGAGCGTGCAGCTCGAGTTCTGGCGCGTCACCGAGACCGAGGTCCTGGCGCCCGTCGAGAACGCCCTGATGCGCCGCAGCCTGCCGATCGAGGAGTTCGTCCTCGTCGACATCGAACGCTACGGTCGCGGCTGGTCCACCGTCGAGCACATGTTCGACGACCACGTGTCCGACATCCGCTTCCCGATCGACATCGTGTTCTCGTGGGTGGACGGCAACGCGGTCGAGTACCAGCGTGCCCGCCAGGCCGCGCAGGCGACGGCCGTGCTGGGGGAGGGCGACGACGCCCCCGCCCGCTTCCGCCAGATCAACGAGCTGAAGTACGCGCTCCGGTCGGTCCACATCTTCGCCCCGTGGATCCGTCGCATCTTCATCGCCACCGATTCACCGGCGCCGGAGTGGCTGGCGGACCACCCGAAGGTGCGGATCGTCCGCAGCGAGGAGTTCTTCGCCGACCCCTCGGTCCTGCCGACGCACAACTCGCAGGCCGTCGAGGCGCAGCTGCACCACATCCCGGACCTCAGCGAGCACTTCATCTACTCGAACGACGACATGTTCTTCGGGCGTCCGGTCGATCCGTCGATGTTCTTCAGCCCGGGCTCGGTGACGAAGTTCATCCTCGCGATCACGCGCATCGGCCTCGGCTCGAACAACCCGGCACGCAGTGGGTTCGAGAACTCGGCACGCGTGAACCGGAAGCTCCTGCAGCAGCGGTTCGGAGCGGTCACGACGCGGCACCTCGAGCACTCCGCGACCCCGCTGCGGAAGAGCATCATGACCGAGATGGAGCACGAGTTCGCGGCGGAGTTCGCGGCCACCGCCGGCTCCCGGTTCCGTGCGGCGGACAACATCTCGGTGACGAACTCGCTGTACCACTACTACGCGCTGCTCACCGGTCGGGCGATCATCCAGGAGAACGCCACCGTCGGCTACGTCGACACCACGATGGAGGCCGGGCTCCGCGAACTCGACGAGCTGCTGAAGAAGCGGAACGTCGACATGTTCTGCCTGAACGACGGCAGCTTCCCGGAGGTCAGTGACGAGGAGCGGACCGAGCGCGTCACGGACTTCCTGGAGCGGTACTTCCCGTTCCCTGCGCCCTGGGAGCGACCGGGCGCCTAGGACGCGCTCAGGAGGGCCCCTGGAGGCCCTCCTGGGTCGTCACCGGTGGATCGGGGACACCGGCACCGAGTCGAGGGTGAACACCGGCATCGAGGCCGTGACGGGCGCCGGCTCGACGGCTGCCGGGATGACGACCCCGGCGGCGGCCAGACGGGCCTCGGTCTCGATCGACGAGACGGGTTCGCCGACGGTCGGGTAGGTGCCGATCGGGACGACCGAGTGCACGACCTGGTGGCCGTACACGTGCATCAGGTTGAACGACTGTGCACCGTCGCGGCCGCGGGTGCCGCCCTGGAACTCGTTGAGGTCCTGCGTGTAGCACGTGGCGCTGGCGACCGAGACCGGGATGCCGGCGAACACGGCACTGGTCGAGTAGTGCAGGTGGCCGGCGATGATGGTGAGGATGTCGCTGCCCTCCACCACCTCGGCGAGGGCCGGCTGGTCGCGGAGTTCGACGAGGACGGTGAGGTCCTGCACGCTCGGCACAGGCGGGTGGTGCATCGCCAGGATGGTGCCGTGCGGGGCCGCTTCGGAGAGGACCTCGGCGAGCCAGTCGAGCTGTTCGGGGGAGACCTCACCGTGGTGGTGTCCGGGGACGCTGGTGTCGAGCGTGATGACCCGGAGCCCGTTGACGTCGTAGACGAAGTCGACCGGACGGTCGGTGGGCTGCAGGCCGAAGAGCTGCTGTCGGAAGGCGCCGCGCTCGTCGTGGTTGCCCATCGCCCAGATGACCTGCGCGCCGAGGCGTTCCGCAGCCGGTTCGATGATGTCGCGCACCTTGACGTACGCACCGGCTTCGCCCTTGTCGGCGACGTCACCGGTGATGATGATCGCTTCCGGGCGGGATCCGGAGGCTTCGATCTCGGCGATGATCTGGCCGAGACGTGCGGCGGAGTCGACGGCTCCGTAGAGCGCGCCGTCCCCGGCGACGAGGTGGGTGTCGCTGAGGTGGAGCAGGAAGTGGTTCGGCCTGGGGTGTTCAGCCGTCCGGGCGTCCATCGGGTCTCTTCTTCCGTTGGCAGCGGGTGCGTGGTGCAACACAGTGCCACACCGTCCTCGACGATTCCAGCACCGGTGTCTGAACGCCCCGTGAACTGGGGCGGCGTGTCCGGTGTCCTGAGGCGAAACGACATGAGGCGAACACACGAGCCCCCGTTCGCGAAGCGAACGGGGGCTCGTGTGTTCTTGCCGAGAAGTGTTACCGCGTACCGGCACCGACCTGCGGGGCCTGGTGGGTCCCCTCGAGGTCCGGACCGTGGTGGGCGGCGTGTGCCGCTTCGAGCTCGTTCTTCGACACCGGTTCGATGCGGTCTTCGAAGAAGAAGCGGGAGGCGCGTGCACGGGCCTTCTGCAGCGAGGTGATGCGGCCGCGGGAGTCCGGGCGGATCATCAGCGGCTTGTAGTCGTTGAACTCCAGCAGACGCCAGCGCTCGTACTCGTCGAGCTGCTCGTGGACCTCGATGTACTCACCGTGCGGCAGTCGGACGATGCGGCCCGACTCGTACCCGTGGAGGACGATCTCGCGGTCCTTCTTCTGCAGCGCCAGGCAGACACGCTTCGTGATCCAGAACGCCACGAACGGACCGAGGACCGTCGTCGCCTGGAGCACGTGGATCACGTGGTTGATCGACACCATGAAGTGGGTCGCGATGAGGTCCGACGAGGCCGCGGTGAACAGTGCGCCGTAGAGCGTGATGCCGGCGACACCGATCGCGGTGCGGGTCGGGGCGTTGCGCGGGCGGTCGGCGATGTGGTGCTCACGCTTGTCGCCGGTGACCCAGGCCTCGATGAACGGGTACACGAAGATCGTCACGATGAGACCCATGAGGATCGCGATCGGCACGAGGATGTTGAACGAGACCGTGTAGCCGAACCAGTTGACCTCCCAGTGCGGCGGCACCAGACGGAGCGCGCCGTCCGCGAAGCCGATGTACCAGTCGGGCTGGGTACCGGCGGACACGGGGGAGGGGTCGTACGGGCCGTAGTTCCAGATCGGGTTGATCGTGAAGAACGACGCGATGGCGGCCAGGATGCCGGCGACGATGAAGAAGAAGCCACCGGCCTTCGCGGCGAACGCCGGGAGGATCGGGACACCCACGACGTTGTCGTTGGTCTTGCCCGGACCTGCGTACTGGGTGTGCTTGTTGATGACGACGAGCACGAGGTGGACACCGAGCACCGCGACGAGGATCGCCGGCAGCAGCAGGATGTGCAGCGTGTACAGGCGGCCGACGATGTCGGTCCCGGGGAACTCGCCGCCGAAGAGCAGGTAGGCGATCCACACGCCGATGACCGGGACACCCTCGATCATACCGACGATGATGCGCAGACCGTTGCCGGAGAGCAGGTCGTCGGGGAGCGAGTAGCCGGTGAAGCCCTCGGCCATCGCGAGGACCCAGAGCACGAAGCCGAAGACCCAGTTGAGCTCACGCGGCTTGCGGAACGCGCCGGTGAAGAAGACGCGGGCCATGTGCAGCATGACGGAGGCCACGAACAGCAGGGCTGCCCAGTGGTGGATCTGTCGGACGAACAGACCGCCGCGGATCTCGAACGAGATGTTCAGCGTCGACTGCAGCGCCACCGACATGTCGACGCCCTTGAGCGGGACGTAGGTGCCGTTGTAGACGACCTCGGCCATGGACGCCTGGTAGAAGAACGTCAGGAAGGTCCCCGAGAGCAGGACGACGACGAAGCTGTAGAGCGCGACTTCACCGAGCATGAAGCTCCAGTGGTCGGGGAAGATCTTGCGACCGACCTCCTTCACCAGGCCGGAGATGCTGGTGCGCTCGTCGATGTAGTTCGCGGTGTAGTTGATCAGGCGCGAACCACGGTCAGGAGTCGGCTTGTTCGTCGACTCGGTGGTGGGGGATGTGGTCGTTGTGCTGCTCATGAGCGGGCACGCTCCCAGAAGGACGGGCCGACCGGCTCGTGGAAGTCGCTCTGTGCGACCAGGTAGCCGTCGTCATCGACCGAGATCGGAAGTTGGGGAAGGGGGCGGGCCGCCGGTCCGAAGATGACCTCGCAGTTGTTCGAGACATCGAAGGTGGACTGGTGGCACGGGCACAGCAGGTGGTGCGTCTGCTGCTCGTAGAGCGCGACCGGGCATCCGACGTGGGTGCAGATCTTGGAGTACGCGACGATGCCGTCGTAGCCCCAGTTCTCGTGGCCCTTGGCGGGGTTGAGGTCCTTCGGGTCGAGGCGCATCAGCAGGACTGCGGCCTTGGCCTTCTCCTCGAGCATGTCCTCGGAGTCGAGCATGCCCTCGGGGATGACGTGGAAGACCGAGCCGATGGTGACGTCGGAGGCCTTGATCGGCAGACCCGTCGGGTCCTTGGTCAGGCGGAGGCCCGACTTCCAGAAGGTGTGACGGAGCAGCTCGTTCGGGTCGTCCTTCGGCGCGAGGTCGCGCACCAGGACGATGCCGGGGAGGGGGAAGGCGACCAGGGCGCCGATGAGGGAGTTGCGGATCAGCTTGCGACGGCTGAAGCCGGACTCCTTGTCGGCGAGCTGGAACGCTTCGACCGCCTTGGCGCGGGTCGCGTCCGTGCCACGTGTGGTGTGGCGCATCTCGGTGATCTCGCGGTCGGAGACGAGCGTCTTCGACCAGTAGACGGCACCGATGCCCAGGGCCAGGAGCGCGAGGGTGATGGAGAGACCGAGGAAGAGGTTCGCGGTACGGACCGTCCCGAAGTCGTTCGGGTCGATCGGGAAGGCGATGTACGCGGCGATCGACAGGACGCTCGCGACGATCGACACGTAGAAGAACGTGGCGACCTGGCGCTCGGCCAGACGCTGCTTCTTCGGGTCGACGTCGGTGCGGCGGGCACGGTGCGGCGGCTCGCCCGGGTTCTCGAACGGCTCGTGCGGCAGGACAGCGGTCCCGACCGGCTCCGTGGCGCCGTGCTTCTCGACAGCCGAGGACGAGCTCAGCGCGTCGTCGTCGTGCTCTGCCATGGTGTTCCCTTCAGTGTCGTGCGACACGGACGATCAGTTGGTCTTCGCGGTCAGCCAGACGGTCATCGCGACGACCGCTCCGAGACCGAAGATCCAGATGAACAGACCCTCGGCGACCGGGCCGAGGTCACCCAGGCCGAAGCCACCGGGTGACTTGTTGTCCTGCACGTACTTGAGGTACGTGATGACGTCGGCCTTCTGGTCGGGGGTCAGGTTCAGGTCGTTGAAGACCGGCATGTTCTGCGGGCCGGTGAGCATGGCCTCGTAGATGTGCTTGCCGGAGACGTCGCGCAGGTTCGGCGCGTACTTGCCCTCGGTCAGTGCGCCACCGGCGCCGGCGACGTTGTGGCACATCGCGCAGTTGATGCGGAAGAGCTCGGCGCCTTCGGCTGCGTCACCCTCGGCACCGTCGGTGAGCTTCGACGAGGGGATCGACGGGCCGGGGCCGAGCGAGGCGACGTAGGAGGCCATCGCGTCGACTTGCTGGTCCGTGAACTGCGCGGGCTTCTCTTCACCCTGGGGACCCTGGGCGGCGAGCGGCATGCGGCCGGTGCCGACCTGGAAGTCGACCGAGGCGGCGCCGACACCGATGAGGGACGGGCCCTCGCTGGTCCCCTGGGCCGACAGTCCGTGGCAGGTGGCGCAGTTCGACGCGAAGAGCTTCTGGCCCTCGTTGACCTGCGACTGGCTGGATGCGGCCAGGGTCGTGTTGGTGCTGTCGTCGGCGTTGGCCGAGGTGCTGAACAGTGCGTAGGCACCACCCGTCGTCATGAGGGCGACGGCGAGGAGGGACACGGTCGCCAGGGGGGAGCGACGGCCCTTCTTGTTCTTCTTCGATGTGTTGAACATGCTGTGGGGGTGCCTGATTCTCACTTGAGGAGGTAGATGACGGCGAAGAGACCGATCCACACGACGTCGACGAAGTGCCAGTAGTAGGACACGACGATCGCCGTGGTGGCTTCCTTGTGGCCGAAGTTCTTCGCGGCGAACCCACGCCCGAGCGTGAGGAGGAAGGCGATGAGACCGCCGGTCACGTGCAGACCGTGGAAGCCGGTGGTCATGTAGAACGCGGAGCCGTAGGCGCTCGAGGAGAGCGTCATGCCCTCGTGCCAGAGGTTGGCGTACTCGAAGATCTGCCCACAGACGAAGATCGCGCCCATGCAGTAGGTGACGAAGAACCACTCCGTCATGCCCCAGTCCCGGGGGTTCCAGCTGGTGCGGTGCACCTGGAACCGCTCGGCGGCGAAGACCGCGAACTGGCAGGCGAAGCTCGACAGCACCAGGACGATGGTGTTCACCGACGCGAACGGCACCTCGAGCTTGGCGCTCTCGGTTGCCCAGAGCTCGGGGGAGGTGCTTCGCAGCGTGAAGTAGATCGCGAACAGGCCGGCGAAGAACATGACCTCGCTGCCCAGCCACACGATCGTCCCCACGGCAACGGGGTTCGGCCTGTTCAGGACCGGACCGCTGACGGATCTGGAGAGAGGGGTGCTTGTCACGTCTTCCATTATGGCGGAAACCCCCGACAGTGTTTTCGCAGGCAACTGGCGGGTCCTCCAGAATCAGTACGATCGAGCCATGTCTGACGCACTCTCCTGGCCGGCCGTGATCAGCGCGCTCATGGCGCGCGAGGACCTCTCGATCAGGCAGTCCACATGGGCCATGGAGCAGATCGTGCAGGGGAAGGCCACCTCCGCACAGATCGCCGCCTTCGCCGTGGCCCTCCGCGCGAAAGGCGAGACCGTCGACGAGGTGGTCGGGTTCCGCGACGCGATCCTCGACGCCGCGGTCCCGCTCGACGTCGACCCGATGGCCCTCGACATCGTCGGCACCGGTGGTGACGTGGTCGGCACGGTCAACGTCTCGACCATGGCCGCGATCGTCATCGCCGCCGCGGGCGTCCCCGTCGTCAAGCACGGCAACCGCGCGAGCTCCTCGAAGTCCGGCTCCAGCGACGTGCTGGCCGCGCTCGGCCTCGACCTCACGATGGACGCCGCGCGTGTCGCCGAGACGTTCCGGCGTGTCGGTCTGACCTTCGCGTTCGCCAGCGCGTTCCACCCCGGATTCGCCCACGCAGCCCCGGTCCGGCGCGAGATCGGCGTCCCCACGGTGTTCAACTTCCTCGGCCCGCTGGTGAACCCGGCACGGTGCGAGGCGAACGCGGTCGGCGTGGCGCAGCTCGAACTCGTGCCGATCATCACGGGCGTGTTCCAGACCCGTGGGGCGACCGCGCTCGTGTTCCGCGGCGACGACGGGCTCGACGAACTCACCACGACCGGCCACAGCCACATCTGGGAGGTGTCCGGCGGGCGCATCACCGAGCACGACCTCGACCCGCGCGACCTCGGCATCGCCCGTGCCCGGACCGAGGACCTGCTCGGCGGCGAGCCAGCGGAGAACGCCGCGATCGTCCGCCGGGTCCTGGCGGGGGAGACCGGCCCGGTGCGCGACATCGTCCTGCTCAACGCCGCGGCCGGCCTGGTGTCCTTCCGGCTCGCGCAGGACCCGACCGAGGCCGACCGTCCGATCCTGCAGCGGTTCCGCGAGCAGCTCGTCGTCGCGTCGGACTCGATCGATTCCGGGGCGGCCATGCGCAAACTGGACGAGTGGGTCGGCGTGCCGCCGGCCTCCACCCCGTCCGCCGTCCCGGCCTGAGCCTCGGCGTCCGCTCCGGACGTTCCCACCACGCGACGACGGGAGGCCCGTACCGGTTCCGCAGAACCGGTACGGGCCTCCCGTCTGTCGCGTGGTCGGTCAGGCGACCTGGGTCAGCGGACGTCCTCGTCGACCCAGTCGAAGGTCTTCGTGACGGCCTTCTTCCAGAGGCGCAGCGTGCGCTCGCGCTCCTCGGCGTCCATGGACGGCGTCCACCGCTTGTCCTCCTGCCAGTTGGCGCGGAGCTCGTCGAGGTTCGCCCAGAACCCGACGGCCAGGCCGGCGGCGTAGGCGGCGCCGAGGGCCGTCGTCTCGGCGACGACCGGGCGGACCACGGGGACGTCGAGGATGTCGGCCTGGAACTGCATGAGCGCGTCGTTGGCGGTCATGCCGCCGTCGACCTTGAGCTCGGTGAGCTCGACGCCGGAGTCCGCGTTGACGGCGTCCAGGACCTCACGGGTCTGGAGGGCCGTCGCCTCGAGGGCGGCACGCGCGATGTGGCCCTTGTTGACGTAGCGGGTGAGGCCGACGAGCGCGCCACGGGCGTCCGGACGCCAGTAGGGGGCGAAGAGGCCCGAGAAGGCGGGGACGAAGTAGACGCCACCGTTGTCCTCGACCGACTTGGCGAGGGTCTCGACCTCGGGCGCGCTGCCGATGATGCCGAGGTTGTCGCGGAGCCACTGGATGAGCGACCCGGTGACGGCGATCGACCCCTCGAGTGCGTAGTGCGTCTCCTGGTCGCCGAGCTTGTAGCCGACGGTGGTGAGCAGCCCGTTCTCCGAGCGGACGATGTCGGTGCCCGTGTTGAAGATGAGGAAGTTACCGGTGCCGTAGGTGTTCTTCGACTCGCCCTGGTCGAAGGCCGCCTGGCCGAACGTCGCTGCCTGCTGGTCGCCCAGGATGCCGGCGATCGGGACCTCGCGGAGGAGGCTCGAGGACTCGACGTGGCCGTAGACCTCGGAGGAGCTGACGATCTCGGGGAGCATCGACTTCGGCACCCCGAAGTCGGCCAGGATGTCGTCGCGCCACTGCAGCGTCTCGAGGTCCATGAACAGGGTGCGCGAGGCGTTGGTGACGTCGGTCTTGTGGACGCCGCCGTCGGTGCCACCGGTCAGGTTCCAGAGGACCCAGGTGTCGGTGGTGCCGAAGAGCAGGTCGCCCGCCTCGGCCTTCTCACGGGCACCCTCGACGTTCTCGAGGATCCACATGATCTTGGTGCCGGCGAAGTACGTCGCCAGGGGCAGGCCCACGATGGCCTTGTAGCGGTCGGTGTCGCCGTCGGCGAGCTTGTCGACGAGCGCCTGGGTGCGGGTGTCCTGCCAGACGATGGCGTTGTAGACGGCCTTGCCGGTGGTGCGGTCCCAGACGACGGCGGTCTCGCGCTGGTTCGTGATGCCGACGGCGGCGACGTCGTGACGGGTGATGTCGGCGCGGGAGAGTGCCTGGCCGATGACCTCACGGGTGTTGTCCCAGATCTCCGCGGGGTCGTGCTCGACCCAACCGGCGCGCGGGAAGATCTGCTCGTGTTCCTTCTGACCGACGGAGACGATCGACCCGGAGTGGTCGAAGACGATCGCTCGCGTGCTGGTCGTGCCCTGGTCGATGGCGACGATGTAGTCGGCCATTGGTGCTCCTTACGACGGTGTTCGGTGCTGCGACCGGGACGGGTCGACCCGGTCGCTCAGGTGGTTCGGGTGGTGCGGTGTTCGGGTGGTGCGGTGCGCGCCTGGACGCGCTGGGTGGGACGCGGCCGCCACGTGGGAGGTGCAGTGCGGCGGCCGCGCGGGCGGTGCTGGTCGTGCGTGGTGCTGGTGCTGGTGCTGGTGCTGGTGCTGCGCGGCCTACGCCAGCGGGAGCAGCGGGCCGGAGAGCAGCGCGGCGAGCGCACCACCGACGAGCGGGCCGACGACCGGGACCCAGGCGTAGGACCAGTCGCTGGTGCCCTTGCCCTTGATCGGCAGGAAGGCGTGCGCGATGCGCGGGCCGAGGTCACGGGCCGGGTTGATCGCGTAGCCGGTCGGGCCACCGAGCGAGACACCGATCGCGATCACCAGGAAGGCGACCGGGATGGCACCGAGCTCGGACGGGGTCTTGCCGTTCGTGAAGGCGAGGACCACGAACACGAGGACGAACGTGCCGATGATCTCGGTGACCAGGTTCCACGCGTAGTTGCGGATCGCGGGCCCGGTCGAGAAGACGCCGAGCTTGGCGGCCGGGTCGGGCTCCTCGTCGAAGTGCTGCTTGTAGGCGAGCCAGACGATGACGGCACCGATGATCGCGCCGATGAGCTGCGCGAGCCAGAAGAGGAACATCTCGCCGACGGTGATCTTGCCGAGGATGGCCTGCGCGATGGTCACGGCCGGGTTCAGCTGGCCGCCGGACTTGTACGAGACGGTGACGCCGGCGAAGACCGCGAAGCCCCAACCGATGGTGACCATGAGGAAGCCTGCGCCGAAGCCCTTGGACTTCGTGAGCGAGACGGCGGCGACCACGCCGCCACCCAGGATGATGAGCATCGCCGTGCCGACGAGCTCAGACAGGAATTTGACGCCGATGTCGTCCACCGGTACCTCCGATTTGCTGTGGTCGGGGACCCGGCTGAGCACCGGCACTCCCCGTCGAGTGATTGAGCCCGAGCATAGTGCTGGGGATTTCCGGTGGGTGCTGGTCACGAACCGCAATCGCGCGAAAGTGAACGGACGTGCACCGGTCGTGGATGCGCGAGGACGCGGGGGCCGGGCCGAGCCACCCGGCCGTTGCACGAACGTGCAGAACGGTGGCACAGGCACCCGGAGCTGCCCTGGCGCGGACGGGTCCCGGCGGTACAGTGAGCCGACTCCGGACGACGTCGGCGGTGTGCAGACGGTGGACCGGTGCCGGACAACGGTGTCGTACCCGCGTCACCCCCACGTCGCTCTGCCGGAGGCGCAGCATGAAGAAGCTCATCAACGACCCGCACGACGTCGTCATCGAGACCGTCCGGGGGTTCGCCCTCGCCCATGCCGACCACGTGGTGCTCGTCGAGGACCCCGTGCACCTGCACCGCCGAGACGCCCCCGTCCGCGGCAAGGTCGGCATCGTCAGCGGTGGCGGCAGCGGACACGAGCCCCTGCACGCCGGCTTCGTCGGGTTCGGCATGCTCGACGCCGCGGTCCCCGGCCCGGTGTTCACCAGCCCGACACCCGACCCGATCGTCGCCGCCACGAAGGCCGTCGACGGGGGAGCCGGTGTCCTGCACATCGTGAAGAACTACACCGGCGACGTCCTGAACTTCGAGACCGCCGCCGAGCTCGCCGCGATGGACGACGTCCGGGTCGAGAGCGTCGTGGTGGACGACGACGTCGCCGTGCAGGACTCGCTCTTCACCGCCGGCCGTCGTGGTGTCGCCGGCACCGTCGTCGTCGAGAAGTGCGCGGGCGCCGCCGCCGAGCGGGGCGACGACCTGGACGCCGTCGCGGCCGTGGCCCGGCACGTGAACGACGTGACCCGGTCCATGGGACTCGCGCTGGCCTCCGGCACCGTGCCGCACGCCGGGGAGCCCTCGTTCACGCTGGCCGACGATGAGGTCGAGCTCGGCATCGGCATCCACGGCGAGCCGGGCCGTGAGCGGATCCCGATGGCACCGGCCGACGAACTGGTCGACCGCGTGCTCGAGCCGATCCTGACCGACCTGCAGGCACCCGCCGGCTCGCAGCTGCTCCTGCTCGTCAACGGCATGGGCGGCACGCCGCAGTCTGAGCTCTACATCGCCTACCGACGCGCCGCCGAGGTCCTGTCGGATCGCGGCCACACGGTCGCGCGTAGCCTGGTCGGCAACTACGTCACCTCCCTCGAGATGCAGGGGTTCTCGCTCACCGTCACGGTGCTCGACGAGGACCTCACGGCACTCTGGGACGCGCCGGTGGAGACGCCGTCGCTCCGCTGGGGACGCTGACACCGCACGACGACTCCGCTCACGACGCCGACCCACCGGTCGGCCGCACGAAGGGACACACCTTGTCGCTCGACACCGCCTGGGCCATCGACTGGGTCCGCCGGACCGCCGCCACCATCGACGAGCACCGGGCGGAGCTGATCACGCTGGACCGTGAGATCGGCGACGGCGACCACGGTGAGAACCTCGACCGCGGGTTCCGGGCGGTGCTCGTCGCGCTCGACGACGCGGACCTCGAGTCCCCGGGTGCGGTGTTCAAGCTCGTCGCGACGAAGCTCATCTCCACCGTGGGCGGTGCGGCCGGCCCGCTCTTCGGCACCGCGTACCTCAAGGCGGCCCAGGCCGCGGGTGACGCCACCGAGCTCGACGCCGACACGCTGGTCGCGGTCCTCACCGCGGCGCGCGACGGAGTCGTGTCGCGTGGCAAGGCCGAGGTCGGCGACAAGACGATGATCGACGCATGGACTCCGGCCGTCGACGCGGCAGCAGCGGCCGCCGCCGCGGGGGAGACCCCGGAGCGCGTGCTCGCCGCCGCCGCCGACGCCGCCGCCACCGGTGCGGAGTCGACCGACGCGCTCGTCGCCCGCAAGGGTCGTGCGAGCTACCTCGGCGACCGCGCCGTCGGGCACCGCGACCCGGGCGCACAGTCGAGCGCCTACGTCCTGCGCGCGGCCGTGGACGCGGCATGAGCGTCGGCATCCTGGTCGTCTCGCACAGCGCCGCCGTCGCCCAGGGCACGGTCGACATCGCCCGGCAGATGGCCGGCGACGTGCAGCTCGTCGCAGCGGGCGGCACCGACGAGGGCGGCATCGGCACGTCCTTCGCGGCGATCACCGCCGGCATCGAGGAGCTGGCCGCCGCAGACGGCATCGTCGTGCTCTGCGACCTCGGATCCGCCTACCTGACGACGGACACCGCGCTCGACTTCCTGGACGACGAGCTCCGTGCCCGCGTGCACGTCTCGGACGCGCCGGTGGTCGAGGGCACGGTCGCCGCGGCGGTCGCCGCCCAGACCGGCGGTGACGTCGACGCGGTCCTCGCTGCGGCCGCGAGCGCTGCCGGTGCCGGGACCGACACCGGTCCCGACGACGCGACCACGGGCCTCCCGGGAGGCGCGACCGACGTCACCGACGCCGCTGCGGCCGACGGGACCCACGCCTCCGCCACCGTCGAGCTGGTCAACGCGTCCGGCCTGCACGCACGTCCCGCCGCGGAGTTCGTGAAGACCGCCGCGAAGCACGACGCGTCGGTGCGGGTCAACGGGGTCGACGCGAAGAGCCTGCTGGCGATCATGGCCCTCGCGCTGCCGCAGGGTGCGACCGTGACGATCGAGGCCTCCGGCCCGGACGCCCGCGACGCGGTCGACGACCTGGCGGACCTGGTCCGTTCCGGCTTCGGCGAGTAGTCCTCCCGCAAGACGCAACGTGGGCGGTTCCTCGCGGCGGTACTCCGTTGCGCCGTGCCGCCCACGTTGCGTTTCGCGGAGGGTCAGACGCGCTGGAGGCCCGTGACGCGCAGCAGGTCGAGTCGCGACGCGTCCTCGCTGCCGGGCACCACCGTGTAGACGACGATGCGCAGGTCACTGCCGGGCACCGAGAGGGTGTCGCAGTCGACCTCGATCGAGCCGACCGGCGTCCGCAGGGTCTTCCGGCTGGTCCGGTGCTCGGCGATCCGGGCCTCGCCCCAGCGCCGCTCGAACTCCGGGCTCGTCGCCCGGAGGTCCCGCACGAGCTCGACGAGGTGCCGGTCGTCGGGGTAGCGGCCGAGGGCACTGCGGAGGTCCGCGGCCAGGTCGGACGCGAACGCCTCGGCGTGCTCGTCGTCGAACTCCACCCCGGCGTGGCCCTCGGTGAAGAACTGCCAGACGAGGTTCGCGGAGCGCCCCTGCCACCGGTCGCCGTCACCCGTCGCCGCGGCCCACAGCTCGTTGCGGTGCAGCAGGTCGTGACTGGCGGTGAACACGGCCAGCGGCACGTCGGTCAACCGGTCGATGATGCGCTGCACACCGGGCGTGATGTGCCGGGGGACGAGCCCGCGGGACGGGGGAGCGGCACCGGCGACGCGGAACAGGTGGTCCCGCTCCTGCTCGGTCAGACGGAGCGCGGTGGCCAGGGCGGCGAGCAGCTGCGGTGACGGGTTCGTCGCGCGGCCCTGCTCGAGCCGCACGACGTAGTCGACGCTGACCCCCGCGAGGGCCGCCAGCTCCTCACGCCGGAGGCCCGCGGTCCGTCGCCCGGCACCGGCGGGCAGGCCGACCTCGGCGGGACTGACCCGGTCACGCCAGGACCGCAGGACGTCCGCGAACTCGCTCATGGGCCCATCCTCGCGCGGATCTGCAACCGGAGGCTGGTACTCGCAGTCCCAGGGTCCGTCGGACAGCACGTCGAACGAGGCCTGGGGGAGTCCGGGCGGAGCGAGCACGATGGTCCCCATGACCACCACACTCATCACCGGGGCGAACCGCAGCCTGGGACTCGAGACCGCCCGCCGACTCATCGAGGCCGGCCACACCGTGTACGCCGGCGTCCGCAACCCGGACGACGCGGCCGAGGTGCGTGCCCTCGGCGCCACCGTCGTCCGGATCGACGTCACCGACCAGTCGAGCATCGACGAGGCGTTCGCGTCGATCCCCGCTCTCGACGTCCTCGTCAACAACGCCGGCGTGCTCGGCACCTCACACGGTGTCGACGACCTGACGGCGGACGCGATGGCATCCGTCCTCGATGCCAACGTCACCGGCATCGTCCGCGTCACGCAGGCCGCCCTGCCGCTGCTCCGCGCCTCCGGGAACCCCGTCATCGTGAACGTCGCCTCCGGCGTCGGTTGGCCGCGGTTCCTCAGCACCCCGGGACACGACGAGTTCCCCGTGCCGAGCATCCCGTACGCCGCGTCGAAGGCCGCCGTCATCACCCTCACCGTGCAGTACGCCAAGAACCTGCCCGGGTTCCGCGTGAACGTCAGCGACCCGGGCTACACCGCGACGGACTTCAACGGGCACTCCGGCCACCAGACGGTGACCGAGGGGACCGACGCCACAGTTGCGCTCGCGCTCCTCGGACCGGACGGGCCGACCGGGGAGTTCCACAACCGGCACGGGCGCGTCGACTACTGACGTCGCCGGCCGGCGGACGTCGCCGGCTGACGGACGGGAGGCCCGTGGCGGATCCGCCATGGGCCTCCCGTCCGTCAGCGGGTCGCGTCGGGTTCCGGTGCGTCGGGTTCCGGTGCGTCGGGTCGGGGTGCGTCGCGCTGCGTCGTCGACGCACCGAGTGGTCCTCCGGCCGTTTCGTCACGCGGCCGTGCCGTCGTCCGGCCGTGTCGTCGACGGGCTGCGGCGCGGTGCGGAGCGCGATCGTGCGGGTCAGCCCGCCCAGTGGGACGGCCGCTGGAAGCCGTCGTCGAGGCGGGTCCGTGCATCCCCTCGAGCCGCGTTCACCTGCATCTGTGTCAGGTAGACCGCGCCGCGGAGGTCGGCTCCGGAAAGGTCGGCGTCGCGGAGGTCGGCACCGATGCACTCGCACCGGCGGAGGTCGGCACCCATCAGGTCGGCATCGATGAGGAGCGCACCGCGGAGGCTCGCACCCTGCAGGTCCGCGCGCCGCAGGTCGGCTCCGAGCAGGTCCGCGCCGGGGCCGACGCGCAGGCGGCCGATGCGCCGGTCGTCGCCGCTGCCGTCATGAACGCTGCCGTCGCGGGCGCGGGCATCCCGGCTCGCGCCGAGCAGGAGCGGCCGGGCGGCGTCGTACTCCGCGTCCACGTCGGCAGCCAGCAGGGTGTCCGGATCGGCGTCGCTGAGGGCGCGCACCCGGTCGAACCGCTCCGTCAGCGGTGCGGCTGCGTGGGCGTCGTGGGCGTCGTGGGCGAGGGTGATCGCCTCGTCCAGGTAGCGGAGCAGCTCGTGCAGCCGGCGGACGACGGGGAAGACCGCGAACATCGCGTCGCGGGTCGCCGTGTCGTCACGCCAGGACCGGCCGGCGAAGGTGTGCCGGGACACCTTCTGCCCGGCGCCCGAGCAGTCGAAGACCGTGCAGCCGCGGAACCCCTCGGACCGCAGGCGTGGGTGGATCGTGCAGCCGTCGGTAGGGTCGAGGTTCGCGCACGGGTCGCCGGCGTCCTTGTCCACCGGGAAGTCCACCGAACGGGTGAACGCCAGTGCGACGCAGCACAGACCGAAGCAGTTGGCGCAGTCGGCCCCGAGGTCCTCGCGGCGGCCGAGGGTGACCCGGGTTCGTGTCGTCATCGCGGTCGAGGCTAGCCCACCGCGAGACGTGGCTCAGCGGCGCTTGCGGAGTGCGTTGGTGGCCCAGAGGGCGACGGCGATGAGCACCGGCTGGAACAGCAGACGGACGAAGCGCTTGGTGTCGGTGTCCAGCCCGAAACCGTCGCGGTGGTGCATCCACTGCGCGATGTTGCCCGGGAAGATCGCCGTGAAGAACACCGCGGCGACCCAGCCGACCGTCGCCTGGCGACGCACGAGCAGCATGAGTGCGGCGCCGAGGGAGATCTCGGCGATGCCGGAGGCCAGGACCGTCACGTCGGGGTCGAGCGGCACGAACTTCGGCACCTGGGCGCGGAACTCCTCACGGGCGACGGTGAGGTGGCTGATGCCGGCCCAGGTCATCGTCGCGCCGAGCAGGATGCGGACGACGGTGCGGGGGACGGAGGGTCGGGCGGAACGGCGACGGGACATCGGTTCGGGTGCCTTTCATTGGAGGGGAGCGGGAGGGGAAGGAGGTCGATCGGGTCAGCGGGCCCGGAGCACGCGACGTCGGCGGACGAGTTCGAACACGACGACGGTGCCGATCACGGCGAGGAGTCCGACGCGCAGACGGCCTCGGGTGGCGCGGACGGCAGCGCTCAGCCCGGCGACGGTCAGGCCGGCTGCAGCAGCGGTGGCGGTGGTCACCGTGCGGTCCTCGACGTCCGCACCGACGCGGACTGCACCGAGCGCGGTGGCCGCCCCGGCTGCGGCAGCGCCGACCAGTCCGGTGCGGGGGAGCAGCGTGCCGGACGCGACCTCGAGCAGCGGGACGAGGACCGCGTGCGGGACGCCGGGGGCGAAGCCGCGGTCGGCCATCCGGCCGGCGCGCTGGCGGAGCGGGTCGGCGACGAACGTCGCCGTGCCGTGCGCGGTGAGGGCGGTACCGACCGCGCGGGTGATCCTGCTGCGTGCAATCATGTTGCGCACAACCTAACACGTCGGGACGCGGAACGGCCGGGAGGCCCGTGGCGGGGTCGCCACGGGCCTCCCGGCCGGTTCACTGGTCGCGTTCCGGCGTGCCCTCAGGGGGCACTGTCGACCACCGTCGTCGTCACGGCGGTCGAGTCGAACACCGTGCCCTCGGGCAGCGTCGGGTTGCCGGCCCCGACGAGCGTGCGGGTGCCGATGAAGTCCCCGGACTGCGGGTCGATGACGATCTCCGAGTGCTCGCCCTGTCGCGCCGCCTCGTCACGGCCGATGCCGATGCCCGTGCGCCCGTCGAGGGTCACCGCGTCGTGGGTGATCGTCGTGCCCGGGATCTTCGCGAGTACCTGGTACATCGCGCTCCGGAGGTCGGCCGGGACCATCCCGGTGCCCAGGTCGTCGGTGATCAGGGTGGTCATCGCCTCCTCGTGGCTGGCCGAACCGGTCGCGTGGTCGGACACCCACCCGTAGAGCGCCGCCGGGTCGCGGGGCATCTCGGCGAGCTCGGCCGGGGTCCACGGCGTGCCGTAGAAGGCGCCGCCGGCCGCGTGCAGGGTCTCCACCGGGTACCCCTGCGGGTCACGGTTCCAGACCGACTCCGCCTCGGCCGCTTTCGCTGCCGGGAAGTACTGGGTCGGCTGTCCGGAGTCGCGGACGAGGGTCCACTGGGCCGACGGGTCAGCCGGCTGGTACACGGTGATCGAGTAGGGCACGAGCGCGGACATGTCCTCGGTGAAGAAGGCCTGGCTGGCCTCCTGCACCTCCACCTTGCGGAACTGGCCGGGGACGACGACGGGGTCGCTCGTCCGGACCGTGACGTCGGCGGCACGCTGGAGCACCTCGGCGGCGGTCGCGGCCTGCGGTCCCGAGCCCACGATCGGCACCGAGTCCGAGGCCCCGGTGACGTTCCCGACGACGAGCACGGTGGCCGTGACCGTCACGGCGGCGACGGTGCCCAGCGCGCCGAAGGTCCAGCGCGAACGGGTCCGGCGGCGGGCGACGGTCTGCTCCAGGACCGCTCGGCGGATCGGCGTGATGGCGGCGTCGAGGGCAGCACCCTCGGGCGGCGGCATGGTGATCATGAGATGTTCTCCATCCCCTGCGCTGCGCGGTTCGTCCGGAGCCGGGCGCGGGATCGTTGGATGCGCTTGCGCGCGTTGACGGGGGAGAGGCCGAGCACGGCGGCGGCCTCGTCGTAGGTCCGGTCCTGCAGGAGGCAGAGCTCGCAGAGTTCCCGGTCGGGGGAGTCGAGCGCGGCGATCTCGTTCTGCACCCACCGCAGCTGCTGTGCGGCCTCGTCGTGCTCGACCTGCCGGTACCACGCGTCCGATGCACCCGTGTGTTCGTCGATATCGTCGATGCGGTGCGACCGGCGTTGACGGTTCGTGTTCATCGCGATGTTCCGGGCGCTGGTGAGCAGCCAGGGGAGTGCGCTCGACCCGACGATCCGGATGTCCTTCCGACGGCGCCAGGCGACGAGGAACGTCTCCTGCACGATGTCGTCGACGTCCGACCGTTGATCGGCGAGCCCCCAGGCGTACCGGAACACCGCGCGGCTGTGTCGGTCGAGCATCTCGGTGTACGCCTCGGCGTCACCGCGCCCGATCGACGTGATGAGTTCTGTGTCCGGGATCTCGCCCGGCCCCCTCGGTCTGTTCACGACCACCTCCGATCATGAGGTGTCGTCGACCGCCCCCGTGTGACAGATCCGTTCTGCTGTCGTCGGCCCGATCGTGCCACAGCGACGACGAGGGGAGCGCGGGGCCCGTCGAGGTGGTGGATCACCACCTCTCGGATCCGTCCGAGCTGACATAATATGCATTATCGGCGCGCTGGTTTGGCTGGTGCCGACCGGGCCCACGAGCCGCCCGCCGGCCAGCACGAGATGCCTGCGCCCAACAGCAACCCGTCCGAACCGTGGCATCCCGTGGTTCGAGCGGGTTCCTGTTGTGCGGCGGCGGCCGGAACCACGGGAGGCCGAGCGGCGGCGGACGGAGCCTCGGCCCACACCACGGCCGGACGCCGGGCGCGTGCGGCACGATGGACGCATGACCGACGCACCGGATCCGCACGCGCCCGCCGACACAGCCGACACCGCCGCCACGCACGAGCGCCGGCCGTCCGTCCTCTTCGTCTGCGTGCACAACGCCGGCCGCTCGCAGATGGCAGCCGGGTTCCTCCGCGCGATCGCCGGTGACCGCGTCGACGTGTTCTCCGCCGGGTCCGAGCCCGCTGACCAGGTGAACCAGGTCGCGGTGGCCGCCATGCAGGAGGTCGGCATCGACATCGTGGGCCAGACCCCCGCGATCCTCACCACGGATGCCGTCCGGCACGCCGACGTCGTCGTGACGATGGGGTGCGGTGACGCCTGCCCGGTGTTCCCCGGCAAGCGCTACGAGGACTGGGAGCTCACCGACCCCGCGGGACTGCCGCTCGAGGCCGTGCGCCCGATCCGCGACGACGTCCGCGGACGCGTCGAACGCCTGGTGTCGACACTCGTCTGAGTGCCGTCACCAGGCGTCCGGCGTGGTGTGCGAGCGCGCTCGCGTCAGTTCGACGAGTCGTCGGACGTCGTCGGGACGTCCGAGCTGTCGATCTCGAGGGCTGCGTGCTCCCCGCCCTGCTCGCCGACGGTGGACTGCTCCGTGTCGGGCTGCTCGGGCGCTGCCTGCGTGGTCTCTTCTGCCGGATCCGGCTGGCTGTAGGTCATGGCCGGGACGCTACGCCCGCGGCGGGTCGCCGCTCGCAGGGACGCTGCCAGCCGTCGGACGGGAGGCCCGTGGCGGCCCGGCACCGTGCCTCCCGGCCCGTGGTCAGTCGCGGTGGCGACGCACCAGCTCCGGCAGTTCCGCCGGTTCGAAGGGCTCGTCGGTGGCGTCGAGCTCGTCGGCCGTCCACCAGCGGGAGGCGAGGATGTCGACCCGCTCGTCGTCGGTCCACCCGGCGTCGGACAGCGCGAAGCCGGGCGTCCGGACGACGTAGAACTCGGCGTGACCGCGGTCGTGGTCGGCCTGGTCCCAGTCGACGGCGAAGTCCCACGACCAGACCGGCTCGCCGGGTTCGTCGATGACGATGCCGGTCTCCTCGCGGAGCTCCCGGATCGCGGCGTCACGGTGCGACTCCCCCGGGTCGACACCGCCGCCGGGCGTGATCCAGCGGTGGGCACCGTCGGACGACGGGGCCTTCGTGTCCATCAGGAACACGCGGCCGTCGGGGTCGAGCAGCAGGATCCGGGAGGTCCGGCGCAGGCCGGGTGCGGCGGTCACGTCCGTCAGGCCGTGAAGGAGCTGACGTCGCCGACGAGCTTGGTGTGGTCGGCGGGGATCGGCTCGACGGCGGCGAGGGCGATCTCGGCCGCGAACTCGGAGACGCTGTAGAGCTTGCCGACGGCGTCCCGACGACCCTCGATCGCGCCGGGGTTCAGCCGGTTCAGCAGGGTCGCGGTGATGGTGCCCTCGATCATGTCGCCGGAGACGGTGACGAACTCGATGCCCGCCGCCTCGAGCTGGGGCAGGAGCTCGCGCAGTGCGAGTTCACCGGCGCGCTTGCTCTTCGCGACCGGGACGTACTCAGGCATGGTCTCGGCGGTCTCGACGAAGTGGGCCTGGTGGCTCGTGACGAAGACGACGCGCGAGCCCGACGGCATGTGCGGCACCGCGGTCTGCAGCATGTCGACCTGGGCGTCGCGGTTCAGGCGGAGCGCGTAGTCCTCGCCCATGCCGGACTCCATGCCGCCGGACGCGTTGAGGACGAGCAGGTCGATGCCGCCCCACTCGGCGACGACCGCGTCGACCATGGCCTGCACCGAGTCGTGGTCGGTGAGGTCGGCCTGCAGTGCCAGGGCCGCTCCCCCGGCGGCGACGACCTTCTCGACGATCTGCTCGGCGCGACGGGCCTTGTTGCGGTAGTTGACGACGACCTTCGCGCCGGCCTCGGCAAGGTACCCGACCGTGTCCGCACCGATGCCGCGGGAGGAGCCGGTGACGAGGGCGCGCGTGCCGTCGAGGGATCCGGGGGCGAGGGGGCTGCTCACAGTGCTGTCTCCTGTCATGGGGCGGCGCCGGTCCTGGTCGTCCCGGGCGGCATCGAGCCTAGCAAGCGCGCCCGCCCGCGGCGGGGCGGTGCCACGTGCCGGGCAGGACGGCCTGCCGCCTGCCGTGTCCCGCGCGCCGCCTGCCGTGTCCCGCTCAGTGGTCGCTGATACGTTGGACGCAACAGGACCGGACATCGCGATGCTGCGAAGGCCGTGCGCGGTGCAAGGGGAGGGAGATCGCGTGAACGTCTCGGATTGGACCCAGGTGATCGTGTGGATCGCCCTGGTGCTCGTGCTGGGGGTGGTCGAGGTCTTCACGCTCGACTTCATCTTCCTGATGCTCGCGGCCGGTGCCGCCGGCGGGCTGATCGCCGCGCTGATCGGCGCCCCGTGGTGGCTCAGCGCGATCATCGCAGCGGTGCTCGCTCTGCTGCTGCTCGCCGTCGTCCGTCCCCGGGTGCTGCAGGCGCTGAACCGCGGTGCCGACCCGCACCGCACCGGCGTCGAGGGACTGGTCGGCATGGCCGGCACGGTCGCCCTCGCGTTCACGCCGTCCGCCCCCGGCCAGGTCCGCCTGGCCAACGGTGAGACCTGGAGCGCCCGGTTCGCGCCCGGCGCCGTCGACCGCACGCCGCCGCTCGGCACGCGTGTCGTCGTCGAGTCCATCGAAGGTTCCACCGCCGTCGTCCGCATCGAACAGAAGGCAGCCCAATGACGCTCTCCACCGGGACGGTCGTGCTCATCGTCCTGATCGTGGTCATCGTGATCTTCGTGATCACGGTCCTCGCGAAGGCCATCCGGATCGTCCCCCAGGCCACGGCCGGTGTGGTCGAACGGCTCGGCAAGTACCACAAGACCCTCAACCCGGGGTTGAACCTGCTGGTGCCGTTCATCGACCGGCTCCGGCCGCTCATCGACATGCGTGAGCAGGTCGTCTCGTTCCCGCCCCAGCCCGTCATCACCGAGGACAACCTGGTCGTCTCGATCGACACGGTCGTCTACTTCCAGGTCACCGACGCCCGCGCGGCGACCTACGAGATCGCGAACTACCTCGGCGCCGTCGAGCAGCTCACGACGACCACGCTCCGCAACGTCGTCGGTGGTCTGAACCTCGAAGAGGCGCTGACCAGCCGCGACAACATCAACGGCCAGCTCCGTGTCGTCCTCGACGAGGCGACCGGCAAGTGGGGCATCCGCGTCGGCCGCGTCGAGCTCAAGGCCATCGAGCCGCCCGTGTCGATCGTCGACGCGATGGAGCAGCAGCTGCGCGCGGAGCGGAACCGTCGTGCGGCGATCCTGCAGGCCGAGGGCACGAAGCAGTCGCAGATCCTCGAGGCCGAGGGCCAGCGGCAGGCCGCGATCCTCGGTGCCGAGGGTGACGCGAAGGCCCAGGTCCTCCGGGCCGAGGGTGAGGCACAGGCCATCGCCACCGTCTTCGACGCCATCCACCAGGGCGACCCCGACGAGAAGCTGCTGTCCTACCAGTACCTGCAGATGCTCCCGAAGATCGCCGAGGGCAACTCGAACAAGCTCTGGATGATCCCGAGCGAGTTCACCGAGGCACTGTCCGGCATCGCGAAGGGCTTCAGCGCCCAGCGGACCGGGTCCGGTGGCTCGGCGGCCGGCGGCGCTGCGGGATCGGACTTCCTGTCCCGCATCTCGAAGCTCGCCGACGAGAGCCTCGCGAACACCCAGGCACGGGACGGTGCCGGACGCTCCGGCTCCCCCGCGGCCGACGCCTCGGTCGCGGACATCGTGCCGCCGTCGGAGCTCGACGACCGCCTGGCGCAGTCGGACCGCAGCATGGACGAGCGCATGTCCGCGGCGGACCGTGAGGCCGACGCAGCGTTCGGGACGGACCCGACGCGCGACTGAGCCGTCCTGCGCCGAACACGACGACGGCCCGCTCCCCTGCTGGGGAGCGGGCCGCTCTCGTCCGTACCGGTGTTGCTACGCGCCGCGACGGGCGCGGAGGACCTGCAGACGTTCCTCCAGCAGTTCCTCGAGCTCTTCGCGGGACCGCCGTTCGAGCAGCATGTCCCAGTGGGTACGCGGTGCCTTCACGTCCTCCGCAGCGATCTCGACGGGCTTGCCGTCCTCACCGAGGAGACGCCCTTCCCACCCGCTGCGTGGGTCCGACCACATCTGCGGGACCTCGGCGTCGGCGGAGAACACCACGTCGAAGGTCTCGCCCGATGCCGCCTGGTAGACGGCGCGCTTCCGCTCGGAGAGCTCGACACCGTCCTCGCTCTGGAGGCTCTGGCTCCCGAGCCGCATGCCTCGGAGACTCCGATCAGCCATGTCCGACTCCTCTCGCTCGTTCCCCCGGTCCAACCCACACCACCCGGGTTTCGTTCCGGTGGGGTTGCATTCACAGTCCCTTCCCAGTGCGCAGCGTCCGACGGGCGGGCTCCGAACGGGCTCAACTGCGGCGTCGACGCCCCGGAGCGCAGGCCAGCAGCACGAGCAGCCCACCGAGCGACAGCACCAGCGTGACGCCGCCGGAGGCCACCGTGGCGGGGGTCGTCGAGGTGCCGAGCGGGACGTCGGTCACCATCGAGGTCGCCGTGTACGCGGGCACCCGGTCGATGGTGCGTCCGTCCGGGTCGATGACCTGCGACGCGCCGACGGTCGAGACGTTGACGAGCGACCGGCCGGTCTCGACGGCCCGCATCCGCGCGATCTCGAGCTGCTGCAGGTTCTCATCGGTGCCGTCGAAGTCCGCGTTGTTCGTCTGCGCCAGGATCACCTGCGCTCCCCCGCGTGCCAGGTCGGCGGTCAGGCCGTCGTCGACGACGTCGAAGCAGATCATCACGCCCGCCCGGATGCCCGCGACCGGCAGGACGTTCGGCTTGGTCCCCGGCGTGTAGTCGCGCTGCAGCAGGCCGATCAGCGAGGGCGCGAGCTTCGAGTAGAGCCAGCGGTCCGGCACGTACTCGCCGAACGGCACCGGTCGCTTCTTGTCGTAGGAGGCCTGCCAGCCGTCCGCGCCCCAGACGAACGAGGTGTTGTGGAGCACGCCCGACGAGGTCTGCGTCACGGCGCCGGCGACGATCGGGGCGCCGACGCTCTGCACGACCGCGTCGAGGGCCCCGGCGATGACCGGCTGACGGCGCGGGTCGTACTCGGCGCTGGCCTCGGGCCAGACGACCAGGTCCACCCCGCGGGCGTCGACGTCGGTCGCGGCGACCTGGGACCGCAGCACGTCGCCGGGCTGCGCGCGGTCGAAGTACCCCGCCGGACCGTTGCCCTGCACCGACTCGATGCGGACGGTGCCGTGGACCGCGGTCGGCCAGGCCGGCACGGCGAGCACCGCGGACACCAGCAGTCCGGCGGTCGCGATGCGCATCGGCAGCCGGACGCCGGCGACCAACCCGAGCGAGACCACCACGGCGACGCAGTACACGACGACGAAGCTCAGCCCGAGCACACCGACGTACGCGACCAGGTGGGTGAAGGGTCCCTGCGACTGCGACAGGCCGACGCGCCCCCAGGCGAACCCGCCGTACGGCCAGCTGCCGGAGAACCACTCGCGTCCGGTCCACAGTGCGGCCACCACGGACGGGAGGCCCCACACCCGCCCGGCGGTCGAGGTCACCACACGCGGCACCCAGCGGTAGGCCAGGGCGATCGCGACCGTGCCGAGGGCGAAGAGCGCCGCCTCGAGGAGCGCCAGCGCGAACCACGGCACCGGTCCGAGGTACCGCCCGGCCCACGAGATCGCGGGCACCCAGAACACGGCACCGGCGAGCAGCCCGAGCCAGGACGCGCGACGGGCGCGCTGCCCCATCGCGGCCAGCAGCAGGCAGGCCACGGCCGGGTAGGCCAGGAACCACCAGCCGGGCGACGGGAACGACAGGGCGAAGAGCAGTCCGCCGATCACCGACAGCGGGATCGCCTGGCCGAGCGGGAGCGCGGCGAAGACGGACGCCGACGCCGGGACGTCCGGCACCGACGGCCCGTGCGCGCGCGGGACGGCCGCCCGTGTCGGGCGCACGGCTGTCCCGAGGACCGACACCGGGCCTCCCGTCAGACCGTCGCGTACGCGACGATGCCGCGCCGGACCGCGTCGGTGGCACGTCGGGCGACCTGCGCCAGGTCCGGGTCGCCGGCGTTCCGGATCTGGTCGAGGAGGTCGATGACCTGCTTCGACCAGCGGACGAAGTCGCCGGCGGCCAGGTCGAGCGAGCGCAGCACGTCGTCGAGCGGCGAGCCGGACGCCCAGCGGAACATGCCGAGTGCGATGGCCGGGGTCGGCGGCTCGGACCCGGCGAGCCGGGCGTCGCGCTCGACGTCGTCCAGGCGCGACCAGATCGTCAGCGTCTCGTCGAGCGCCGGACGGAAGGCCCCGCGCGGGACGGCGTGCTCGGTGCCCGGGGCGTCCTCACGACGCGGCTGGTAGACGATCGTGGCGGCCATGCCGGCGAGCTGTGCGGGCGTGAGCTCCTTCCAGACCCCGGCCTCCAGGCACTCGGCGACCAGCAGGTCCCGGTCGCCGTAGATGCGTTGCAGCCGGCGGCCACCGGCTGCCACCGTGACGTCGCCCTGCGCGTCCTGCACCAGGTAGCCGAGTGCCAGCAGCACGTCGGTCACACGGTCGAACGTCGTCGCGACCGCACCCGTCCGGGAGCGGATCTGCTGCACGAGCTTGTCGTTGGTGCGCTTGAGCTTGTACCAGCGCTCGGCCCAGCGGGCGTGTGCCTCGCGGTCCGGGCAGGCGTGGCAGGGGTGCCGCTGGAGCTGACGGCGGACCTCGCTGATCGCGGCCTGGCGCTCCTGCCGGGCACCGTGCGACGCCTCACGACCGCCGGGGACGTTCGTGCGCTCGAGGTCCGAGAGCTGCCGACGGAGCGCCGCGTACTCGGTGAAGTCGCCGAGGTGGCACTGCATGGCGTTCTGGTAGCCGTCGAGCGACTCCTGCTGCGAGCGGACCTTGCGCGCCAGGTCGACGACCGACCGGTCCGCCTGGAACTGCGCGAACGAGGTCTCGAGGACCTCGCGCGTCCGGTCCCGACCGAACTGCTCGATGAGGTTGACGGCCATGTTGTACGTCGGCTTGAACGACGAGTTGAGCGGGTACGTCCGACGGCTCGCGAGCGAGGCCACCGCCTGCGGCTCGAGTCCGTCCGTCCACTGCACGACCGAGTGGCCCTCGACGTCGATGCCACGGCGGCCGGCGCGACCGGTGAGCTGCGTGTACTCCCCCGGCGTGATCGGCACCCGGGCCTCGCCGTTGAACTTCTCGAGCTTCTCGAGCACGACCGTGCGCGCGGGCATGTTCACGCCGAGCGCCAGGGTCTCGGTGGCGAAGACGACCTTGACGAGCTTGCGCTGGAACAGGTCCTCGACCACCTCCTTGAAGGCGGGCAGCAGGCCGGCGTGGTGCGCGGCGACACCGCGCTCCAGGCCCTCGAGCCACTCCCAGTAGCCGAGCACGGCCAGGTCCTCGTCGAGGAGCGTCCGGCAGTGGTACTCGGCCGTCTCGCGGATCTCACGACGCTCGTCGGACGTCGTCAGGGAGAGCCCGGAGCGGACGACGTGGCGGACACCCTGGTCGCAGCCGTTGCGACTGAAGACGAAGAAGATCGCGGGCAGCAGCATCCGTTCGTCGAGCATCTTCGCGATCTGCTCACGGTGCGCCTTCTCGGTGCGCGGGCCCCGACGTTCCGGGAACCCACCACGACCGCGTCGGCCGCGCGGACCGCCGGACCCCCGGGAGGCGCTACCCACCAGACGGAGCAGCTCCGGGTTGACGCGGTTGGTCGCCGCCGCACCCGACGAGTCGAACAGGTCGACCATCTTGTTGCCGACGAGGACGTGCTGGTCGAGCGGCACCGGCCGGTCCTCCGACACGATGACGTCGGTGTCGCCCCGGACCGTCTGCAGCCAGTCGCCGAACTCCTCGGCGTTCGACACCGTGGCGGAGAGCGAGACCAGCCGGACCTCGGTCGGCAGGTGCAGGATGACCTCTTCCCACACGGCACCGCGGAACCGGTCCGCCAGGTAGTGCACCTCGTCGAGGACGACCCAGGCCAGGTCGTCGAGCAGGTCGGAGTCGGCGTAGATCATGTTCCGCAGCACCTCGGTCGTCATCACGACGACGCGGGCCCGCGGGTTGACGTTCGTGTCGCCGGTGAGCAGACCGACCTCGGTCTCACCGTAGGCCTGCACGAGCTCGGCGTACTTCTGGTTGCTCAGCGCCTTCATCGGCGTCGTGTAGAACACCTTCGCGGTCGGCTGTCGCATCGCCAGCCAGATCGCGAACTCGGCGATGATCGTCTTGCCGGCGCCGGTCGGCGCGGCCACCAGGACGCTCCGGCCCTGGTCGACGGAGTCGCACGCCGCCAGCTGGAACGGGTCGAGGTCGAAGCGCAGGTCGGTCCGGAACAGCTCGAGGTTGCGCGAGCGGGACCGGACCTTCGCGGCGGCGAACCGCTCGGCGGGGCTCAAGCTCGTCTCGGTCACAGGCCGTACTCCTCGTCGAGCTTCGCCTGGCGCTTCGCCGCACGGCGGTCGTGGATCCACGTGACCAGGCAGGCCGCGAAGTACAGCACGACCATCGGGATCGCCAGGATGAACATCGACAGGATGTCCGCCGACGGGGTCACCACGGCGGTGAAGATCAGGATGAGGACGATCGCCACCCGCCAGGAGCGGATGATCGCCGCGGCCGTCAGGACCCCGACGAAGTTCAGCAGCACCAGGAACACCGGCAGGACGAAGGCGATGCCGACCGCGACGATGAGCTTGATGACGAAGTCGTAGTACGCCTTCGCGTCGACGATCGAGGTGTCCTGCGCGGAGACGAAGCTGCCGAGGATCCCGACCACGTGCGGCAGGACGTACCAGCCGAACGCACACCCGGCGAAGAACAGCGGGATCGCAGTGCCGAGGAAGCCCCACACGTACTGCTTCTCACGGCGGACCAGGGCCGGGACGATGAAGGCCCAGATCTGGTAGAGCCACACCGGGCTGGCCAGGACGACGCCAATCGTGATCGCGATCTGCAGCCGGAGGTCGAACGCCCCGGTGATCATCGGGAAGTTCAGCTCGGCGGTGTGTCCGCCGACCCGGGCCAGCTGGGTGACCGGAGCACGGAGCGAGTCGAGCACGAAGGGCGTCAGGAACCAGCCGCCGACCGCACCGATCAGGACCGCGACGACGGCCTTGAACAGGCGGTTGCGCAGCTCGATCAGGTGCTGACCGAGTGACATGCGGCCTTCGGGCTCCTTGGGACGGCGCCCTTGCCGCTTCTCTCGCCCGCTCGCGGTCGTCGAAGCCATGGTGCGATCCTACGGCAGCGCTCCGTCAGTGGATGTCGAGCGCGGCCGCGGCGAAGTCGTGCACGGCCTGGCGGGCCGCCGGCGGGTCGAGCACCACGGCCCGGCCCGGCAACCCGGCGACCAGGCGGACGACCCCGTCGAACCCGGCCGACGCGGCGAGCCGGATGCGCACCCGGCCGCCCTCGTCCGGCGCGTCCGCGGTGTCGGCCAGGAAGTCGGCGACCAACGGCAGTGACGACCCGTCGAGCTCGACGGTGACGATGACGTCCTGGGCACTCTGCTGGAACAGCGTGTCCGGCAGCACGACGTCGTCGAGGGTCCGTTCCGCGGGCCGGTCGTCGACGCGGACGCCGGACATCCGGTCCAGGCGGAACGTCCGGACGGCGGCGCGGTCGAGGTCCCAGGCACGGAGGTACCAGTCGGCGTCGATCGACTCCACCCGGAGCGGATCGACCCGGCGGGTGCTGCCCTGGGTCCGCGGTCCGACGTACTCGAACTGCAGCCCGCGGCGGCCGGACATGGCCTGCCGGATCACGGTCAGGGTGGCATCGTGCAGGTCCTGCCCGACCGCGACGTTGCCGGATGCGCCCCCGGCGCCGCGGGACAGCTTCGCCATCAGGGCACGGATGGCGTCCTTGTCGGCCGCCTCGGGCAGCGCCGAGAGGTACTGCAGCCCGGCGATGAGCGCCGAGGCCTCGCGGGCCGACAGCCGCGGGGCGTCGTCGATCGCCACGAGGTTCGTCAGGACGATCATGTCGTTCTGGTCGAAGTCGTCCCAGGCGATGTCGAACAGGTCACCGTGCTGGTACTGCATGGTCTCGCCCGGGACGCCGGAGACCGCGATCAGCTCGACGGCTCGGCGGATACGGGCCTCCGGCACGCCGAAGTGCCGGGCGGCCTCGGACACCGAGACGCGCTCGCGGTCGATCAGGTACGGCACCAGGGCCAGCAGGAACGCGAGCTTGTCCTGTGCCTGCAAGGGTTGCGCGTCAGCCATGTGTCGCTCCGTCGTTCCCCGTGGTGTCGTGCACGGCACCGCGGTCCGCGGCGCCGGTGTGGTCCTCGACCAGCACCCGGAGGCGGTCGACCACGCGCTGCCGCAGGTCCTCGGGCTCGACGACCCGGAGCTCGGGCCCGAAGGCGGCCAGTTCCTCGGCCAGGATCTGCGGGTCGACGTGGTGGATCACCAGTTCGCCCTCGGTCGTCGAGGTCGTGTCCCGTCGCCGCGTGAGCCGTCGCTCGGCGTCGGAGCCCGGGACGACGTGCACGGTCGCGGTGCGCTCGGCCCAGACCCGGTCGAGTCCCGCCAATGCCCGGTCCCCCGCTTCCGGGGGCGCCGGGTGCTGTCCGACCTCGTACTGCGTCACCGGCCCGACGATCCGGGCGAGCAGGTAGTTCTTGTCGGAGTCGGTCGCGAACTCGTGCGCGGCGAGCATCCACCGACCGCCGTGCTGCACGAGCGCGAGCGGTGCGAGTTCGCGGACGCGGGCCTCGTGGTGCCCGGGCGTGATGTACGAGAACCGGACGGCGGCCGCCCGGTCGAGCGCCGAACGCAGCGGCTCGAAGGCGGCGTCACGGGTGCGCAGCCGCGGGGCGTACGCGCCGATGGCGGAGGCCCCGTCGCCGGCGTCGTGCTCCGACCCGTCGTCGTCGGACCCGGCGGAGCGGACCTTCAGCAGCCCGCGGCGGGAGTCGGCGGAGAGCGCGCCCTCACGCCAGGCCATCGCGGCGAGGGAGAGCAGCGCGGACTCGTCCGGGGTGAACCGGACGTCCAGGGGCAGGTCGTACTCGCCCTTCGGGATCCGGTAACGCAGCGTCTGGTTGTTGCCGGCCGCGCCCGGGGTCTCGATCGTCTCGAGCGGGATGCCGAGTTCGCGGACGTCGTCCTTGTCGCGCTCGAACTGTCGCTCGAGCGAGGCGTTGTCGCCGCCGGAGCTGTAGCGCTGCCGGTAGCCCTGGACGTTCGCCAGGATCTCGGACTTCGTCAGCCCGGACTCCGTCGACAGGAGCGCCAGGACCAGGCTGAACAGCCGTTCCTCAGCGGGCACACGGGGAGCACGAGTGGTGGGCACGTGCCGATCCTACGCAGCCTGGGGTGCGCGTCAGCGCGGCATCACGCCGAGCACGTCGATGACGTACGCCGACGCGGCACCCTGCTGGTGGTCGATGGCCAGGACCTGGTCGCCGACGTGGCGCCCGAGGAGGGCCTTCCGGATGCCCTCGGCGATCTGGCCCTTCGCCAGCGGCAGCGGCTGTGCGCCGGAGCCGTCGGTCCAGCTGGAGCCCACGACGGCCGAGTCGGCCGTGGTGCTGCCCCACGAGACGGCGGTGTACTTCACGACGACGGTGTCCTTCGCCGTGAGTGTCACGCCGTCGCCCTTGCGGAGCAGGTGCTGCTCGTCGTCCTTCGGGGCCGACCAGGACGGGATCGTGATGCCGGGCGCGCCGTTCGGTGCGAGCACGACGGCGGGCATGCCGTCGCCCGCGAGCTGCGGCGTGCCGGTGGCGCGGGAGTCGAAGGCCCGCTTGACGTCGATGACGAAGACGGCGGCGTCCTCGGCCTTGGACTTTGACGACCCCGAGTCGGCGGTGGCGGCCGTGCCGGAGAGCGCGGACTTCGGCAGGGCCACGGCCAGGCGGTCGCCGACCCGGGCGCACTCGAGCGCCTTGCCGAGCGCGCCGGCGTTGGTCGACCCGACCGTCACCGGGGCGGTGCTGCCGGTGTACCCGGTGGTCTGCGCGACCGCACCGGTGGCGCCGTCGACGAGCGTGTACTCGATCAGCACCGGGGTGCCGTCGCCGATCGTGCGACCGTCGCCCTGGCGGAGGACCGACACCTGCGTGCCGCGGACGGTGAGGCCGGCGGGCACGCTGACCTTCGGCTCCGAACCGAAGGCGCCCGTCGCCGACACGGACCCGGACGCGGCACCGGAGGTGGCGCACGTGCTGGCCGATCCCGCTCCGGGCGTGGCGCACGCGGTCAGCGACGCGAGGAGTCCGATGGTGACGACGAGTGCGGGGATGGCGCGCACGGATCCTCTTTCCGGTCGATGCAGGGCGGGCACGGTGGGAAGCCTACCGGTCGTCGTCGGCGGGGTCGGACGCTGCCGACGACGCTTCGGCAGCGGCGACCTTGCGGGCCTGGGCAGCCGCCTGACGGGCGACCTTGCGGAGCTTCTTGTCGCTGGCGCCGCGTTCGCCGACCGCACCGGGCGTCCAGGCCTCGACGTCCTCGTCGGAGAACTCGGCCTTGCCGGCACGACGCTTGAGGTTCGGCAGCACGACCCCGTCCGCCAGACGACGGGCGGTGATCAGGAAGCCGGTGTGCGCCACCATGCGGTGGTCCGGGCGGACCGCGAGTCCCTCGACGTGCCAGGTCCGCACCAGGGTCTCGCTCGACTGCGGATCGGTGAAGCGTCCGGTGTCGCGGAGCGCCTCGGCGGTGCGGGAGAGCTGCGTCACCGTGGCGACGTAGCAGACGATGAGGCCACCGGGTGCGAGGGCGTCGGCCGCCTCGTCGACGCACTCCCAGGGCGCGAGCATGTCGAGCACGACGCGGTCGATGCTCTGCGGCTCGACGGCGTCGGGCAGTTCCTCCACCAGGTCGCCGACGGTGACGGACCAGTTGTCGGGGACCGCGCCGAGGAAGGTGCCGACGTTGCCCCGGGCGATCGCCGCGAACTCCTCGCGACGCTCGAAGGACTGCAGGCTGCCGGTCGGGCCGATCGCGCGGAGCAGCCAGAGCGACAGCGCGCCCGAGCCGACGCCGGCCTCGACGACACGGGCTCCGGGGAAGACGTCCGCGAAGGCGACGATCTGGGCCGCGTCCTTCGGGTAGACGATCGCGGCACCGCGCGGCATCGACATGACGTAGTCGTTCAGCAGCGGGCGGAGCGCCAGGTACTCGTCGCCGGTGCTGGCCCGGATGACCGAGCCGTCGGGCTGCCCGATGACGTCGTCGTGCGCGAGCATGCCGCGGTGCGTGTGGTAGACCACGCCGGGCTCGAGCGAGAGCGTCGTGAGCTTGCCCTTCGGCCCGGTCAGCTGCACCCGGTCGCCGGCGCGGAACGGTCCGCGCGGCGGCGTGTGCGGTGCGCCGCCGGCGGTGTGCGGCAGCTCGACCTCCGCAAGGGAGACGGTGTCGTCGTGCGCGCCGCTGTCGGGCGTCGTGGTGGTGTCGTCGCTCATCGCGCGTCCCCTTCGGTGACGGGGGCCGACGTCGGGACGGAGGCCGGGCCTCCCTGGCGTTCGGCGGCACGCGCGCTGAGCGCCGGACCGGTGAGTTCGAGCAGGCGGTCGACGTCGACGCCACCGAGGGTGGTGAGGTGCACGTCACCCGCGCCCTCGGCGATCGGCACGATGTGCTCGACCGCGACGGTGACGGCGCCCGAGGCGCGAGCCGAGGCGACGCCGGTGGCGGAGTCCTCGATCGCGATGCAGGCGGTGGGCTCGACGCCGAGCTGTGCGGCGGCGGCCAGGTACGCGTCGGGGTGCGGCTTCGGACGATCGACGTCGTCCCCGGCCACGACGACCCGGAAGCCGCGGGCGCCGAACGCCTCGGCGGTCACGAGCGCCATCGCCCGCCGGGACATCGTCACGAGCGCGGTCGGGATGCCGCGGTCGTGCAGTTCCTCGACGAGTTCACGGGCGCCGGGACGCCAGGGCAGGTCGTCGCCGTGCAGCCGCTCGACCACGTAGTCGGTCATCCACTGGACGATCTCCTCGACCCCCATGTCGACGCCCTTGTCGCGGAGGATCTCGCCCGAGCGCTCGAGCCCGCTGCCGACGAGCGACAGACCGTCCTGGTGGGTCCACTCGGCGCCGTAGCGGGCGGTGAGGACGACCTGCGACTCCTGCCAGATCGGCTCGGTGTCGATGATCGTGCCGTCCATGTCCCACAGCACGGCATCGGGCAGCACGCTCGTGGGCTGGGCGGGGGCAGGAGGTTGCTCGGTCACGGGCGACGAGTCTACCGGCGGCACCGTCCGCGGCGCTCCGGCCCCGCAGGCTTGCCCGTCGAGCGGTCAGGACACCCCGCTCACTCCCGCCGACCGGTCACGGACTGTCGGTCTGGAGGCCCGTACCCGACAGGACGTGACCGGTCGCCGCCGCCGGGCGGGCGCGTCGGAGGCCCGCCGCCGCCAGCCCCGTGGAGGGCGGCGGGTCGACGGCGGGACTATCGTGGATGCCTGATCGTGTCCGGTCGGCGCGCGCGCGAGCGCGGCGGACCACTCCACCACCAGGAGGCCCTGCCGTGCCACAGCACTCCCCCTTCAACGACGGACGGCTGCTCGTCGTCGCGTTCGAGGGCTGGAACGACGCGGGAGAGGCCGCGAGCGGTCTCGCCCGGCGCATCGTCGACGCTCTCGAGCTGTCCGAGCTCCGTGAGATCGACGGGGAACGCTACGTCGACTACCAGTTCAACCGGCCCGAGGTCGGTTTCGACGACGAGGGCGAACGCGGCGTGCAGTGGCCGCGGATCGTCCTGCACGGCCCCAGCGCCGAGGGTCGCCCGGTGATCGGTGCGACCGGCGCTCCGACCGAGCGTGACGTCTTCGTCCTCGTCGGACCGGAGCCCTCGCGCACCTGGCGTGCGTTCTGCGCCGAGATCATCGACCTGGCCGACGTCTACTCGATCGACGCGGTGGTCTTCGTCGGCGCGATGCTCGCCGACGTGCCGCACACCCGCCCGATCTCGGTGTTCGTCTCGAGCGAGAACGCGACCGTCCGCGCCGCGTTCGACGTGGACAAGTCGACGTACGAGGGGCCGACCGGCATCCTCGGGGTCCTGGCCGACTCGATGGACAAGGCCGGCCTGACGACCCTGTCGCTCTGGGCGTCGGTGCCGCACTACGTCCACAACGCCCCGTCGCCGAAGGCCACGCTCTCGCTCCTCGACAAGATGGAGGAGCTCACCGACGTCACCGTGCCACGCGGCACCCTGCTCGACGACGCCGCGCAGTGGGAGGAGGGCATCGACGCCCTCGCCTCGGACGACGAGGACATGGCCTCGTACATCGGGCAGCTCGAGCAGGCACGCGACACCGTCGACTCCCCCGAGGCCTCCGGCGACGCCATCGCGCAGGAGTTCGAGCAGTACCTCCGGCGCCGCGAGCACAAGGACGGCAAGGACGGCAACGGCGCGGCCGGTGAAGGGCCGTGGCGTCCGCCGCAGCCGCCCCAGTAGGCGCGAGCCGCGTCGGGGACGCGAGCACCTGACGGACGGGAGGCCCGGGACCAGCTGGTCCCGGGCCTCCCGTCCGTCAGCGGCGTGCCGGTGACGGTTCTGCGTCAGCCGATGCGGATGCCGAGGAGCGCGTCGACCAGGTCGACGAGCTCCGGCGTCGCCGTCGTGCCGGCGGCGATCGCGGTGTCGACGACCGCGACTGCACCGGGCGTGTCGAGGTCGTCCGCGACGCGGGCCCGGAGGCGTGCAACCACGTCGGCGGCGGGCTGCTCCCCCTCGGGCTGCTCGGCGTCGCTCCGGGCGGCGGCCCAGGCGTCCCACGACGCCAGGCGGCGCTCGGCGTCCTCGAGGTCGCCGTCGAACCACTCCCAGTCGTCCGAGTACCGGTGCGACAGCAGCGCCAGGCGGATGGCGCGCGGGTCGGCGCCGTCGTCGAGGAGGCCGCGGACGGTGACCAGGTTGCCGAGCGACTTCGAGATCTTCGTGCCCTGGTACGCGACCATGCCGGTGTGCACGTAGGCGTTCGCGAGCGGCTGCTGGGCCAGGGCCGCAGCGTGCCCGGCGCTCATCTCGTGGTGCGGGAACACCAGGTCGCTGCCGCCACCCTGCACGCTGATCGGCAGCCCCAGGCGGTCGCCGGCGATGACGCTGCACTCGATGTGCCAGCCGGGACGACCCGGTCCGATCTCGGTGTCCCAGCTCGGCTCGCCCTGCCGCTCGGCGCGCCACAGCAGCGGGTCGAGGGGGTCGCGCTTACCGGGTCGGTCGGGGTCGCCGCCGCGCTCGGCGGAGAGGGCGAGCATCGTGTCGCGGTCCAGGCGGCTCTCGTCGCCGAGCGTCCAGACGTCGTTCGCCCGCAGCACGTCGAAGTACAGGTCCTCGCCGTCGGAGTCCGGCGTCGGCACGGTGTAGGCGTAGCCGGTCTCCTCCAGGTACGCGACGGCCTCGGCGACGCGGTCGACCTCGTCCGTGACGGCCACGTAGTCGTCCGGCGGCAGGACGCGCAGGGCCTCCATGTCGCGGCGGAACAGGTCGATCTGCGAGGCGGCGAGCTCCTGCCAGTCGACGCCGTCGCGGGTGGCGCGCTCGAGCAGCGGGTCGTCGACGTCGGTGGTGTTCTGGGCGTACTGCACCTGCAGGCCGGCGTCGCGCCAGACCCGGCCGAGCGTGTCGAACGCCAGGTAGGTGGCGGCGTGGCCCAGGTGCGTGGCGTCGTACGGGGTGATGCCGCAGACGTACAGCGCCGCGCGGTCGGCGCCCTGGGTCGGGTCGACGGGCTTGCCGGTGGCGGTGTCGTGGACGACCGGGCGGGGGCCGGTGCCGGGGACCTCCGGGACGGACGGTGTCGACCAGGCCCTCATGCCTGCACCACCCCGAGCGAGAGCAGCACGATGAGGACGATCCCGAGCAGGATCCGGTAGACGACGAACGGCATGAAGCTCCGCTTGCTGATGTAGTTCATGAACGCGGCGATGACGACGAAGCCGACGACGAACGCCACCACGGTCGCGATGAGGGTGTCGGCGAGGCCGAACGGTGCGCCGGTGTCCCCGAGGCTCGTCGCGGCCTCGTACAGGCCCGACAGGAACACGGCGGGGATGGCCAGGAGGAACGCGAACCGCGCCGCGGCGGGGCGGGTGTACCCGAGGGCGAGGCCCATCGACACGGTGGCCCCGGAGCGGGAGACACCCGGCACGAGCGCCAGGACCTGCGCCAGGCCGATGAGGATGCCCCCGCCGAACGTCATCTGCTCGATCGGACGGACCTTACGGCCGACCCGGTCCAGCACGCCGAGGACGACACCGAAGACGATGAGGACGATCGCGACGATCCACAGCGACCGGAACGTGGTCTCGATGGTGTCCTGCAGCAGCAGTCCGACGACCCCGATCGGGATCGTGCCGATGATCACCAGCCAGCCGACCCGGACGTCCGGGTCGTTGCGCGGGACCTTGCCGGCCAGCGCGCCGAACCACTTCCGGACGATCCGGACGATGTCCTTCCAGAAGTAGATGAGCACGGCGGTCTCGGTGCCGAGCTGCGTCACCGCCGTGAAGGCCGCGCCGGGGTCCTGCGCGTCGGGCAGGAACAGTCCGACGATGCGCAGGTGGGCGCTGGAGGAGACCGGCAGGAACTCCGTCAGCCCCTGGACGAAGCCGAGGAAGATCGCCTCGAAGATGTGCACGTGTGCGGCCTTTCGCCGGTGCTGGACTCGGTTGTGCCGTCACCGACGACGACTATGCACGGTATCAGTAGGTCGCGAACAGGTCCCCGAGGACGCGGCGGCCGAACGCCAACGACTCGAGCGGGACGCGCTCGTCGACGCCGTGGAACATGGCCGGGAAGTCCACGCCGGCCGGCAGCTGCAGCGGCACGAAGCCGTACCCGGCGATGCCGAGCCGCGAGAGCGCCTTGTTGTCGGTGCCGCCGGACAGCAGGTAGGGCAGCACCGGAGCACCCGGGTCGTGGCGCTCGAGGACGTCCCGCACGGCGTCGACGAGCGGGCCGCCGAAGTCCTGCTCGAGCCCGACGTCCTGGTGGGTCATCGTCAACTCGACGTCGTCGCCGGCGAGTGCACGCACCCGGGCCAGGACCTCGGCCTCGTCGCCGGGCAGGCAGCGGATGTCGACGAGGGCCGTCGCCTGGTCCGGGATCACGTTGTGCTTGTACCCGGCGGTCAGCACGGTCGGGTTCGTCGTCGTGTGCAGGGCCGCGTGGATGAACCGGGCGGCAGACCCGGTGGCGAGGGCGACCTCGTCCGGACCGGTGACGACCGGGTCGACGCCGAGGAACCGGGCGACCTCGGCGACCATCGCGGTCGTCGTGTCGGAGAGCCGGACGGGCCAGTCCTCGCTGCCGATCCGCGCGACGGCGGCGGCGATCTTCGTGACCGCGTTGTCCTTCATGACGTGCGAGCCGTGCGCCGCCGTCCCCCGCGCCGTGAGCTTCACCCACATCAGGGCCTTCTCGCCGGTCTGCAGCAGGTACGCGCGCCGGTCCCCGAGGGTGATCGAGTAGCCGCCGACCTCGCTGATCGCCGCGGTGGCGCCGTCGAAGACCTCGGGGTGGGTGTCGACGACGTGGTGGGCACCGAGGACGCCACCCGCTTCTTCGTCGGCGAAGTACGCGATCACCAGGTCCCGCTCCGGGGCGCCCTGCTGGTCCACGACGTCGGAGAGCGCGGTGAGCATCATCGCGTCCATGTTCTTCATGTCGACGGCGCCGCGACCCCAGAGGGACCCGTCGCGCACCTCACCGCCGAACGGGTCGACGGACCAGTTCTCCGGGTCCGCCGGCACGACGTCCAGGTGCCCGTGCACGACGAGGGCCGGCTTGCTGCGGTCCCGACCGGGCACCCGGGCGACGACGCTGACCCGGTCCGGTTCGGACTCGAACAGCTGCGGCGTGAGCCCGAGGTCCTGCAGTGCCGACTCGACGTAGTGCGCCGCCTCGGTCTCGCCGCGGGACTTGCCCTCACCCCAGTTCGTGGTGTCGATCCGGATGAGGTCCCGCGCGATCGCCGCGGTGCGTTCGAGCTCGGACGTCATGCGCCAACGCTACCGGCGATGGTCCCGCGCCTGCGCCGCGCCCGGGATGCGCATCGGTGTTCAGCGGGCGTTCACGGCCGTGCTAGTGTCTTCTCTCGGCAGCAACGCAGGGGAAACCCGGTCGAACGGCCCGATGTCAGCACCAGGTGCACGGCATCACACCCAGTCCGGGTGGCGGAATTGGTAGACGCGCTAGCTTGAGGTGCTAGTGCCCGTATTAGGGCGTAGGGGTTCAAGTCCCCTCTCGGACACGCAGTACCTGCTCTTCGGAGCACGTGCTCGAAGACTTGTGTTGAGACAAGCGGCGAACGGCCCTCCTTCGGGAGGGCCGTTCGTTTTTGCGCGCCCGCTCACGCGACTGCCGCACTCGGCCGCCACGTGCCTCCCGTCGGGTCGCGCCCAGCGACACGGCTCGCAGTCCGCAAGCCGAACGGTGTCGCCAGCCGCGAAACGCTCCGCGGCCGCGCGCCGGACCAACCGGACCGGCGCCACGACGGACGGGAGGCCCGGTACCAGCTGGTACCGGGCCTCCCGTCTGCAGGCAGTCGCGTCGGGACGCGCGCGCTAGCTCTTCGCCGCGTCGACGAAGGTGCGACGCGGGTCGGTCTCCTTGATGAGGGAGGTGGCGTCGCGGCCGGACACCGCACCGGTGACCCAGCCGATGACGATCCGCGCCTTGCGGTTCAGCGTCGGCATCGCGTAGACGTGGTACGCACGGTGTGCGAGCCAGGCCAGCAGGTTCGTCATCTTGATGCCCTTGATGTTCGCCGCGCCCTTGGCGACACCGTACGAGGCGACCGTGCCGATGGACGGGTGGCGGTACTCCGTGAGCGGCTTGCCGGTGATCGTCGCCACGATGTTGTCGGCGACGACGACGGCCTGGCGGACGGCGTTCTGGGCGTTCGGCGGGTAGTACGCCGGCTGCTTCTCGGCGGTCAGGTCGGGGACCTGCGCGACGTCACCGAGGCCCCAGACGCCGGCGACGACCTCGTGGGTGTCCTCGGCCTCGACCTGGAGCTTGGCGTTCGCGGCGAGGTGCCCCTTCGGCCCGCGCGGCAGGTCGGTGGCGTCGAGCAGCGGGTTCGGCTTGACGCCGGCGGTCCAGACGAGCAGACCGGTCGCGAACTCGTCGCCGTCGGAGAGCTTGACGACGCCGCCCTCGCAGCTCGGCATGGTCGTCTTCAGGCGGACGTCGATGCCGCGGGCGCGGAGGGACTCGAGGGTCCACTTCGACAGCTCGGGGCCGACCTCGGGCGCGACCCGGTCCAGCGCGTCGATGAGCACCCAGCGGGGCTGCTCGCCGGCGAGCGACGGGTAGGTGGCGATCGCGGCCTGGGAGACGTCGAACAGCTCACCGATCGCCTCGACGCCGGTGTAGCCACCGCCGATGAAGATGCTGGTCAGGAGACGACGACGCTCGTCCTCGTCACGGGTGGCAGCGGCCTTCGCGATGTTGTCGAGGAGCTTCGCGCGGACGTACGCCGCTTCCTCCACCGTCTTGAAGCCGATGCCGACCTCGTCGAGGCCGGGGGTCGGGAACGTGCGGGTGACCGAACCGAGGGCGACGATGACGTGGTCGTACGCGAGGGTGCGGTCGTCACCGCCGGCCGTGGCGATCTCGACGGTCTTGTCGGCCGAGGAGATCCCGGTCACCTTGCCCTGGATGACCCGGGTCTTGCGGAGCGCGCGTCGGAGTTCGACGGTGACGTCCTTGGGGGCGATGTGACCGCCGGCGACCTCGGGCAGGAACGGCAGGTACGTGTAGTACGTGTTCTGGTCCACGAGGGTGATG
Source organism: Curtobacterium herbarum (assembly GCF_016907335.1). Taxonomy (NCBI): domain Bacteria; kingdom Bacillati; phylum Actinomycetota; class Actinomycetes; order Micrococcales; family Microbacteriaceae; genus Curtobacterium; species Curtobacterium herbarum. Next base: position 1,733,041 of record NZ_JAFBBT010000001.1, on the reverse strand, counting down.
CGCATCGGCACCGTTGCGGCGTGCTTCTGCAGCTGCTTGACGGCGGTGTAGCCGGCCGAGCCGCCGCCGAGGACGAGGACGTGAGGGATGGAGTCTGCCATTCCTCCGGTCTACCCGATCCTGCCCGTCCCCGTCATCAGCGCCGCACCTGTCCGGGCGATCCGTCGCGGAACCTGGTCACTTCCCGCCGTCGACCGTCACCTGCCGTCGCGGAGGCGCCACCACGCGGTCTCGGCGATCTCGCGTCCGGTGTAGACGCCGTACTGGGTCCGCCGGGACTCGTGCAGCGAGAACCGCCGCAGCCGGTACCCGCCGCCGAACCGGTCGATGATCGCCTCGGGCGAGGAGTCCGCGTCGCGTTTGACGTACCAGGTTCGGTCCTCGTCCACGGGCTCGATCACGCGCGGGCCGTGCTCACCGGCGGTTGCCGATCCGGCCGCGCAGGATGTCGATGCGCTTCTGGATCTGCTCGATGCTCGCCTGCGCCACGGCCGGGCCACCGCTCATCCGTCGGAGTTCGGCGTGGATCGAGCCGTGCGGTTCGTTGGCGTGCCGGGACCAGATCGACACCAGGCGCTGCAGTTCGGACCGCTGCTCCTTGATGGTCTGGTACATCGGGCGGTTCTCGGGCTCCGGGGCTTTCGGCATGCCGTCCTTGAGCACGCGGCCCTTCGACCGCTTCGCCTGGGTCGCCTGCCGGGCACGGAGCAGGTCCCGCACCTGGTCGGGGTCGAGCAGGCCCGGGATGCCGATGAAGTCGAGCTCCTCGAGGGATCCGACCTCTCCCCCGGTACCGAACTCGCCGCCGTCGTAGAGCACCCGGTCGAAGGACGCCTGCGAGTCGAGCGCCTCGAACGGCTGCACGTCGAGCAGGCTCTCGGACGCCCGGTCCTCCTTGTTGGCCTCGGCGACCATGGCGTCTTCGGGGTTGTACATGCCGTCCTCGGCGTCCTTCGGACGGTCGAGGGCGTGGTCGCGCTCCAGCTCGAGGGTGGCGGCGAGGGCCATCAGGCCGGGGACGCTCGGCAGGAACACCGACGCGGTCTCCCCACGGCGGCGGGCCCGGACGAAGCGGCCGATCACCTGGGCGAAGAACAGCGGCGTGCTGGCGCTCGTCGCGTACACCCCGACACAGAGCCGGGGCACGTCGACGCCTTCGGACACCATCCGGACGGCGACCATCCAGCGCGAGGTGTCCTCGGCGAAGGACTGGATGCGGCTGGAGCCGGCGGCCTCGTCGGAGAGCACGACGGTCGGCCGCTCCCCCGTGATCCGCTGCAGGATGCGCGCGTACGCCCGGGCGGTCGTGGTGTCGGTCGCGATCACCAGGCCGCCGGCGTCGGGCACACCACGGCGGACCTCGGTGAGGCGCTTGTCGGCCGCCGACAGCACGGCGGGCATCCACTCACCCTCGGGCGACAGCGCGGTACGCCAGGCCTGCGCGGTGATGTCCTTCGTGACCGGGTCGCCGAGGGACGCCGACATCTCGTCACCCATCCGGGTCTTCCAGCGCATCTGCCCGGCGTACGCCATGAACAGCACGGGCCGGACGACGCCGTCCTTCAGCGCGCGGCCGTAGCCGTAGTTGTAGTCGGAGATCGAGGTGCGGATGCCCTGCTCGTCCGGGGCGTACTGCACGAACGGGATCGGTGCGGTGTCGGAGCGGAACGGGGTGCCGGAGAGCGAGAGCCGCCGGGTGGCCTTCGAGAAGGCCAGGCGGATGCCCTCGCCCCAGGTCAGGGCGTCACCGCCGTGGTGCACCTCGTCGAGGACGACCAGGGTCTTGCCGCCGGCGGTGATGCGCTCGTGCACCTCGGGGTTCATGCCGACCTGGGCGTACGTGATCGCGACGCCCTGGTAGTGCCGGCCGAACATGCCGTCACCGTTCTTGAACATCGGGTCGAGCCGGATGTTCACGCGGTCGGCGGCGTCGGCCCACTGCCGCTTGAGGTGCTCGGTCGGGGCGACGACGACCAGCCGGTCGACCGTGCCACGGGCGAGCAGCTCGGTCGCCAGGCGCAGCGCGAACGTGGTCTTGCCGGCGCCCGGGGTGGCCGCTGCGAGGAAGTCGCGCGGCTCCTTCTCGAAGTACTTCGTCAGCGCTTCGACCTGCCAGGCGCGGAGCTTCGACGCGGTACCCCACGCGGCGCGTTCCGGGAAGGCCGGGGACAGGTGTTCGGCTGCGGCGTTGCCCGCGACCTCGGCGATCGCCGCCGGTTCGATCGGTGCGTCGGACAGCCCGTCGATCGGGAGTTCGGCGGGTTCCTGGTGCTCGATGTTCTCCGCTGCGCTCACTCCACCCGAGTGTACCGGCACGCTCAGTCCTGCCGGGCGTGCGGGGCACGCTGCTCGGGCGTCGCACGGACGAGCGATGCGGGTCGCAGCACGCCGGCGCCGAAGCGTGCGGTGACGGCGTCGACGGTGGTCTCGGTCTCCCGCCACGGCGCGTCGTCGTCCCACAGCGCGTTGCTGGCGGCCGCGGGCACGAGGTTCTCGCCGCGGACGCCGATCAACCGGATGCGGTTGCCCGGCCGGTGCAGGACGTCGTAGAGCTCGACGGCTTCGCGGTGGATCCGCTTGGCGACGTCGCTGGGTTCGGCGAGGGTGCGGGACCGGGTCAGGGTGGTGAAGTCGGTGTACCGGACCTTGAGCGCGACCGTGCGGGCCTGCACCTCGGCGCGGCGGAGACGGACGGCGACCTTCTCGGCCAGGCGCAGGAGCTCGCGGGCGACGTCGTCGCGTTCGGTGAGGTCGCGGCCGAACGTGACCTCGTGCCCGATCGACTTCTCGCCGACGCCGGCCTCGACGCTGCGCGGGTCGCGGCCCCAGGCGAGGTCGTGCAGTCGCTGGCCACCGGCGGGGCCGAGCAGCGCGACGAGGGACGGCAGTGGCGTGGTGGCCAGGTCGCGGACGGTGTGGATCCCCCGGTGTTCGAGCGTCTCCTGCGTCTTGCCGCCGACGCCCCAGAGCGCGGAGACGGGCTGCGGGTGCAGGAACTCGATGGTGTACGCGTGCGGGACGACGAGCAGGCCGTCGGGCTTGGCACGGCTGGACGCGAGCTTCGCCACGAACTTCGTCGACGCGGCACCGACCGAGCAGTGCAGGCCGGTCTCGGCGAACACGGTCCGGCGGATCTCGGTGCCGATCTGCCACGGCGTGCCGTACAGCCGGAGGGCGCCGGCGACGTCGAGGAACGCCTCGTCGATGCCGAGTCGTTCGACGCGCGGGGTGAACCGGTCGAAGATCCGCATGACCTGGGCCGAGCGGGCGCTGTACTTCTCGAAGTGCGGCTCGACGATCACGGCCGCGGGGCAGCGGCGTTTCGCGACGGCCATCGGCATCGCGGAGTTGATGCCGTACTTGCGCGCCTCGTACGTGGCGGCGGTGACGACCGATCGGTCCGAGTCGTGGCCCACGATGACCGGCAGTCCGACCAGGTCCGGGCGGTCGAGCAGTTCGACGGAGGCGAAGAAGGCGTCCATGTCGACGTGCAGGACCGTCGCCGTGGCGTCGTCGACCGGCGCGTCGGTGACGAGTCGGTTCCGTCCGTCCTGCTTGCTCACCGGGTCATGCTCGCACGGACCAGCGACACCGGGCCCGACGACACCGAGCCCAGCGGCACCGGGCCGGGCGACGCAGAGCCGGGCGACACCGGACCCCACCGCGGTCAGCGCGGCAGGGGTCCGAACTCCGCCGCCGCGATGGTCCGCATCGCCGAGTCCCGTGTCGACGGGTGGTACTGGCCGGCGCGGACGTCCCGGGCCAGGCGGGCGAGCTCATCGGACGCCCGGAAGGCCGATCCGCCCACGACCCGCAGCGCCTCGTCCACGACGTGCTGCGCCGTGTCCACCGCCCGCGTCTTCGTGCCGACGAGCAGTGGGAACCACCGGTCGTGGTCGACGAGTTCGTCGACGTCCCGGGCCAGCGCGTCGACCTGCAGCGCGATCGCGTCGGTCGCGCTCCGCATCGCGGCGACCGCCCGCCGGACGTCCGGGTCGGCCGAGCGCGGCGTGCCGTCCATCGCGACGCGGCCGGAGACCCGCTCGACGGCCAGGGTCACGGCCCGCGAGGCGATCCCCACGTACACCGACGCCACGAGCAGCTCGAACGCCGCGAAGATGCCGAACACGAACGGGTCCGCCACGGGGCCGACCGGCAGCACCCGGACGATCCGCTCCGCCGGCACGTGCAGCCCCTCGAGGATCGTCGTCCGGCTCTGGCTCGCCCGCATGCCGAGCGTGTCCCAGTCGTCCAGGTGCCGCACCCCGCCGTCGGCACGCACCGCGAACCCGTGCACGAGCCGTGGCTCCGGCCCCGAGGTGTCCTTGCCGAAGACGCTGAGCAGGTCCCACGCGGGAGCGAGCGAGGTCGACACCTTCGTGCCGGTGAACCGGTACCCGCCCGCACCGTCCGGCTCGGCCGTCGTCAGCGAGTCGAACAGCACGGCGTCGTTGCCCGGCTCGCTCACCCCGAAGGCCAGCAGCCGGTCCGCCGCGGCGGCGTCGGTGACGGTCTGGAGGAACGTCCCACCCCGCGCGGCGACGCTGCGGGCCGCCTGCACCCACACCTGGTGCATGCCGAGCCCGAGCGCCGTCGCCGGCGCCGCGGTGGCGAGGGTCCGCTGGACCGCAGCGGTCGCGCGGAGACCCAGCCCCGAGCCTCCGTCCCGGACCGGCACCCCGATGCGGAGGTACCCGGCCTGCCGGAGTTCGTCGAGGTCCTCGGCGAGGAAGGCGTTGTCGGCGTCGTAGCCGGGAGCGCGCGCGGCGATGCGCGCCAGGAGGTCGTCCGGGACGGTCCAGGGACGTCGCGTGCCGGGAGTGGACTCGGTCATGGGACGAGAGTACGGTCGCGTGTCGTGTCAGACGAGCATCCCTGGACCCGGTACGTCGCGATCGGTGACTCGTTCACCGAGGGGATCGGTGACCCGGACCCGCAGTCGGTCGGCGGCCACCGCGGGTGGGCCGACCGTGTGGCCGAGACGCTGGCCGGCCGGACCGACGAGGACTTCGGCTACGCCAACCTCGCCGTCCGCGGGCGTCTGCTCGGGCAGATCATCGACGAGCAGGCCGAGGCCGCCGTCGCCCTCGGACCGGACCTGATCACGGTGTCGGCCGGCGGCAACGACATCATCCGACCGGGCTCCGATCCGGATGCCCTGGCCGAACGCTACGACCGGATGATCGAGACGCTCCGCCGTGACGGCGCGACCGTCGTGCTGTTCACCGGCCCCGACGTCGGCATGACCCCGGTCCTCGGCATGGTGCGTGGCAAGACGGCGATCTACAACGAGCACCTGCAGGCGATCGCGCTGAAGCACGGGGCGCTCGTCACGAACCTCTGGGCGCTCCGGGTGCTCCGGGACCCGCGGATGTGGGCTGCCGACCGGCTGCACCACTCCCCGCTCGGTCACGCCACGGTCGGGGCGGCCGTGCTCGACACCCTCGGGGTCGACCACGAGCTCGGCGCGGCGGTGCCCGAGCCCCTCGCGGCGCGGCCCTGGCGGGAGGCCCGGGTCGAGGACCTCGGCTGGGCGCGGGAGTACCTCGTGCCGTGGGTCGTCCGGCGTGTCCGGGGGACGTCGTCCGGGGACGGCATCACGGCGAAGCGGACGTCGCTGCAGCCGATCGCACCGCGGAGCTGAGCGCCCCGCCCGGTCGCACGAGCGTCCGGGCGGGTCGCTCAGCTCCCGGCGGGTCAGCCGACGAGCGCCCGGTCGAGCTCCACGCCACGGAACGGGTTCGACCACCGCCACCAGACGCCCGGGTCCTCGATGGACCGGTCGAGCTCCAGCGGCACCGTCACCGGGTCGTGGTGCGACACCGTGAACCGCACCGACCCGACGCGCTCCCCCGCTGAGCCGAACGTCAGCGGCTCGAGCGATGTCTTCGCGGTCACGTCCGTGGGACCCCAGACCAGCAGCGAGGCCGCGCGGCTGGCGGTCGCGTCGACCTCGTCCTGCCACGGCGCCTGGTAGGTGCCGAAGGTCTGCCCGGCGTTCGTCAGCGTGATGGTGTGGAAGTCGTCCGCGACCGAGTGCAGCAGCTTCCGCACGTCACCGTCGAGCGAGTCGTGGTCGACCCCGCCGAGCATCGCCCCGATCACCGTCACCGTGCGGCCACCGCGCTGGTAGGTCGCCGCGAAGAGCAGGCAGGCGCCGGCCTCGTCGAGGGTGCCGGTCTTGATGCCCTCGACACCGTCCATGCCGAGCAGCTTGTTCGAGTTCTCGATGTCGCCGACACCCGGCACCGTCGCCTTTGCCGTCCCCACGACCTGCTTCACCAGCGGGTCCGCCAGCGCCAGCTTGCCGAGGTCCACCAGGTCCGTCGCGGTGCTCGTGTTCCGCGGGTCCAGGCCCGTCGGCTCCATGATCGTGGTGTCGTCGAGCCCGTGCGCGTCGAGCCACGTCGCCGCGGCCTTGCGGTAGCCGTCCATCGAGCCGAACGCCCAGAGCGCCAGCGAGCCGGCGTAGTTGTTCGCCGACTTCATCAGCATCACCTGGAACGCCCGGTACTCCGACAGCCGCAGGTCCGTGGGCAGCGGCGCGACCTCGCCGTTCTGCGCCGCGTACTGGCCGTACAGTGCCGCCATCTCAGGGGTGAACCGGATGTCCGGCCCCTGTTCGCCCGGCCGCAGCGGCTTCCGCTCGAGCACGACCAGGGCCGTGACGACCTTCGAGATGCTCGCGATCGAACGGGGCTTCCGGTCGCCGCTCGTCGTCAGGCTCTCCGGGAAGCCGTCGGCCTCCACCGCCGTGGCGCCGTAGTCGGGGAACCGGACGTCCGCGGCGCTCGCGGTCGGCGGACGGTACGTCGCCGTGCTGGCCGTCGCCGGGGCGAACGGCACGACCGCGGCGGCCACCAGGAAAGCGACGACGAGCAGGAGCACCGCGATGACGGCGACCGTCACGGGTCTCCGGATCGCGGAGCGGGGGCGGCGGACGACGTTCGGCACGAGACCGGATCGTACTGGAGGCCCGGGCTGGGTCCCTGGGACCGGCGCGGCTCGTCGCGGGGCCGGGGCGGGCCTCCCGGGCGGTGCCGCGGCCTCGTCGCGGACCCGGCGTCGCGGTCCGCGTGCCGGGCGCGGGCGTGTCACCGGCCGCCGTTCGGCGCCGACGGCACCGTGTCCCCCGGCAGGCCGTGGTCGTGCGCCCACACGACCAGGTGGACGCGGTCGCGCAGGTCGAGTTTCTGGAGGATGCTGCTCACCTGCGTCTTGACGGTCGACTCGCTGACGTACTCGGCCGCGGCGATCTCGGCGTTCGTCTCACCACGCGCGACGCGGGCGAAGACGACGACTTCGCGAGGGGAGAGACGGCCGAACTCCGCCGGTGGCTCGACGGTGGGCGTGCCTCCCGGTTCGTGCCGGTCGAGGAGCCGCGAGAGTTCGCCCGGTGCGAGGACCGCGTTCCCGTCGTGCACGGTGCGGATCGCGGCGGTGAGGAACGCCGGCGTCGTGTCCTTGAGCAGGAACCCCTGCGCTCCGCTCCGGATCGCGTCCATGGCTGCACGGTCGAGGGCGAAGGTGGTCAGCACGATCACCCGCGGGCGGACGTCGTCGGCCCGGCGGTCGGCGGCCAGTGCGCGCATGGTCGCGAGTCCGTCCATCACCGGCATCCGCATGTCGAGCAGGACGACGTCCGGGTCCTCCGCGTGGATGAGCACGAGACCGTCGGCGCCGTTCGCGGCTTCCCCGACGACGACCATGTCCTCCTGCGCGTCGAGGACCACCCGGAGTCCGGACCGGAAGAGCTCCTGGTCGTCGACCAGGGCGACCCGGATCACTCCGGTCCGCCCGGGGTCGTCGCGAGGGGGTTCTGCGCCTGGACGAGGGGGATCTGCGCCCGGACGCGGAAGACGTCGTCGCCTCGGTCGACCGCCAGGTCGCCGCTGATCGCGGCGAGCCGGTTCTGCATCCCGACGATCCCGCGACCACCACCCCCATCGCTCGGTGCGGCCGCGATCTGGTTCTCGGTCTCGATGGACAGGGTCGTGGCACTCCAGTGCTCGCGGAGCAGGACCGGGGTCTCCGGAGCCCCGTGGCGGACGGCGTTCGTCAGCATCTCCTGCACGACGCGGCGGATCACGAGTGCGCTGCGGGCCGGCACCGGGACCGGGGAGCCCTCGGCCGTCCGACGGACGTCGATGCCGGCAGCCCGGGCTTCGTCCACGAGCGCTTCGACCGCCCCGTGGTCGTTGGTCGATCGCACGGTGTCGTCGGTGTCGTCGAGGACGTCGCGGATCTCCGCCATCGACGACCGTGCCGCCGCTCCGATGGTGGCCGCCATCGCGTGCAACCGATCGACGTCGTCGACGAACGCCGCCGCGTCCGCCTGGGCGATGACCACCGTCAGCGCGTGCCCGACGACGTCGTGCACGTCTCGCGCCATCTCCGCGCGGAGCCGCTCGGATCTCGCGGCTTCGCCGGATCGTTCCGCGCTGACCTGCGCTCCCTCGCGCAGCGCCGTCTCGATCCGGGTCGTCCGACGGAGCCGGACGAGCAGACCGACGAGCCACGCCGACACGAGGACCAGCGCGGGTGCGAAGAGTGCCACCGCCTGGAGCTCGGTGGGTTCGTTGAGCAGTTGCGCGTAGCGCCCTCCGCCGAACGACAGGTCCCAGGCGGCGTAGAAGCCACCGAACGCGGCACCGAGCCCGGCGAGGACGACCACCGGGCGGGACCCGCGCGCCGCCGCTGTGGCGAGGACGATCATGTACGCCAGAGCGAGTGGGCTCAGGCGGTCTGCGTACACGTACGACTCGAGGCCCCCGAGGACGACGAGCAGCCCGAGGGAACCGGCAACCCAGGTGCGCCGGAGCGTGATCGCGACGAACGCGACGACGAGTGCCCCGGTGCCCGGCGTGACGAAGACGTGCACCGGGACCACGAGTTGCGCCAGCGCGGCGGCGACGACGACCGCGGCGAGCAGGGCGTCCTGCAGCAGGTGCCGACGCGACTCGGACCGCCGGAACGGCATCTGGGTCGACGCCAGCCGTCGTCGCGTCGCGGTGGTCAACAGCACGGCCGTAGCGTACGCGGCTGCCGCCCGCTCCGGGCAGCGTGTTCGATGGGGGCCGGCACGGGTGCGGCCCGTGGTTCCGGGTGGAGGACGACACGGTCGGCGGCGACGTCGCCCGGCCACCACGCGACGAACCAGCCCGCGGCGACCGTCGCCACCACTGTCGGCAGGTGCGGGACGTCGGCGGTCAGCGTCGTCGTCCCGGGCAGGACCCGTCCCGCGATGAAGGTCAGCGCGACGTGGTGCACGTCGTCGACGAGCCCGCCGCCGACAGCGCTCCGTGCTGCGCCCCGAGCGGTTCCGTCCGGCTGGGACAACCCGCGGAAGAGCAGCAGACGGTCCCGCACGAGCAGGCACAGGCGCGGCCCGGACCGCGTGGCCATGACGACGGACGTGATGTCTCCACGGGTCTCTGCCAGCTCGGTCGACGCCGACGTCAGGTCTCCGGTGCCGTCGTCGTCACCCGCCGCGCACCGACGTCGTGCCTGGTCGCTCGGCGCGCCGGAGGTCGGGGTCGCGGTCGGGGTCGGGGTCGCGGTCCACCCGTCGAGGTCCCGCTGCGTCGGCGACGTGACGACGACCGGTCCGGACCGTGGCGCCGTCGCCGCGCCCTGCCGCATCGTCTGGGGCGGCAGCAGTGCGACTCCGGCGAGCCAGACCGCGATCGCGACGGCGATCGACAGGGTGAGGCTGAGCGCGGTGCCCGCCAGCAGCACCGCGCCGGGCTGCGCGTGTGGACGGGTCATGCCGGCAGCGGCAGTCGTCGGGCGCCGTCCCGTGAGAGCGCCAGCATGGTGACGATGATGACCGCCGCGGAGATCAGCAGGGATTCGCGCCACAGCGGAGCGACGGCGAGCAGGGCCGGAGCATCACTGCTGATGAAGTCCGCGAAGCTCGGCCCCGGGATGGTCAGGCCGAGGACCACGACGGCGAACCACGCGCGGTGTGCCCGACGCTGCAGCTGTCCGAAGACGAGGACGGCGCCGGGGAGGATCCACACCCAGTGGTGGATCCAGCTGATCGGCGACAGCATGGGCGCGACGAGTCCGATGGCGATGACGGCCTCGGTGCCACGGCCCCGTCGGTGCAGGACCCTCGCCGCCATCAGGCCGATCACCGCGACGATCGCGATGACGACCGATGTCCAGGGGACGAGACCCGGAGCGAGCCCGGCGATCGCGCCGGTGACGGAGTTGTTGCCGGACGATGCGATGGCATGCCCCGTGAGGTCGACGCGGTCGGACAGGTGGAAGACGGTGTCGGTCCAGAAGTGCATGCTCATGTGCGGCAGGACGAGGAAGCCGAGCGCCGTCGCCGCGGTGAAACCGCCGGCGGACCAGGCGCACCGTCGCCACTGCCCGGTGACGGCGAAGAAGACGATGAACAACGCCGGGGTCAGCTTGATCGCGGCAGCGAGACCGATCAGGACTCCGACCGGTCGGTTCCGTCCGGCGATCCGTCGAGGTCCGAGGACATCGACCAGGACGAGTGCCATCAGCATCAGGTTGACCTGGCCGTAGACGAGGTGCTGGATCACGATCGTCGTGCCGCAGGCGAGGACGAGCATGACGACCTGGCGAGGCCGGACGGTTCCCCGCTCGGAAGACCCGTCGAAGAACAGGACGACCATCGCGATCAGGGCCACGCTCAGCACGGTCCACCCGAGGTACGCCCCCTGCCAGTTCAGCAACGCCGTGGGGAGGAGTGCGATGGCGGCGAAGGGTGTGTACGTGAACGGCATCCCGCCGGGGCCCAGCTTCGGGTCCAGCACGTTGCCCGCGTACAGATCGCCCCCGTGGAGGAGGACCGGCACGCTCGATCTGTACACCAGGAAGTCGACCGGCAACATGTGTGGCAGGGCCGAGAGCACCGAGAACACCACCGTCACCACGGCGGCCACAGCGACGAACGCGACGGTTGCGCGTCGAGTCCACCACCGCCTATCGGGAGGCACGATCGTGCTGACAGGGAAGGTGTCGGTGGTCATGTTTCGACGCTATGGCGCACCTGTACCGCCCCGGATCGGCTCAGGACCGAAGGCGATGGGTCCCGAGACCGAAAGGGGATTCGTCCTCCCGGCCGATGCGCGAGGTCAGTCGTCGCGCCCGTCCAAGGGCGACAACTCGTCCATCGTGACGAGCCCTCGCAGCATCGGGAGTCGTGCGCGCGCCGCCCGGCTCGCCTCGTCGACGACCACCGCGACGCCGACCAGGTCCGCTCCGGCATCGGCGACCAGGTCCGCGACCGCGAGGGCCTGGCTGCCGGTCTCGATCCAGTCGTCGACCAGGACGACCCGCTGCCCGAGAGCGAACAGGTCGCGGCGCGCCGACAGGGTCCGCCGGTTCCCGCGGTAGTCACGGTCCGTCGTCCGCTCGACCAGCGGTCCGGGGAACAGCGCGCCGTCCTTCCGGACCGGGGCGAAGCCCACTCCGAGCGTCAGCGCGACGGCCGGAGCGAGGACGAAACCGCGGGACTCGATGCCGATGACGAGGTCCGGCCGATCATCCTCGACCAGTGCGGCGAGCCCCGCGACGATCCCGGCCAGCGCCTCGGACGACCGGAACATCGACCAGGTGTCGGCCGCACCGTCGATCCAGCGGAAGTGCTCGAGGACGAGTGCTCGGCCGCGGTCGACGGCGTCGTGGTTGGTCACACCCCGACGCTAGGGCAACGCTGTGCTGCCTCGCCGGATGCCACGATGGTGCCGTGACCGACGTCCTCGAACCCGCACTCGTCCCGGAGCTCCTCGTCGCCGATCTGGACCACAGCCTGGCGTTCTGGTGCGGCCTCTGTGGCTTCACCGTCAGCTACGCCAGGCCCCACGAGCGCTTCGCGTACATCGTGCTCGGCTCGGCGCACCTGATGCTCGAGCAGGCCGGGGTCGGCCGCAACTGGGTGACGGGGCCCCTCGACCCTCCGCTCGGCCGTGGCGTGAACCTCCAGATCAGCGTGTCCGACAGCGGGGCGCTCGCCGCGGTGCTGCGCGACGCCGACTGGCCGCTCTTCATGGAGCCGGAGACGAAGTGGTACCCGGTCGGCGACGGAGAAGCCGGAGTCGAGCAGTTCCTCGTGCAGGACCCCGACGGTTACCTGGTGCGGTTCCAGTCCTCGCTCGGGCGGCGCTGACCGTCGGCTGCGACCTCGAAGACGATCTCTCGGCCGTCTTCCTCGTCCCACTGCTCGCCGTTCTCGACGAAGCCGTACGCGGCGATCAGGGCGAGTGAGGCGGCGTTGTCCGGGCTGACGGTGGCGCGCACCGTCTGCACGTCGGGATGGTCTCGGGCGACCGCCAGGAGGATCTCGAGCGCCCGCCTGGCGTACCCCTCGCGTCGATGGGCAGGGTCCACGCGGTACCCGACCTCGACCATGCCGTCCGCGTCCGGAGGCCCGTGGAAACCGGCGGCACCCACGGGCACGGTGACCGCCGGATCGACGATGAACCGCGTGACCCAGGGCGCGTCGCCCGGGCTCTCGCGGATCTGCTCGCTCCTCATGCGCCACAGCGAGGCGCACTCGGGGCCGGCGAGCCACGGCGACACGGCCCGACGAATGGTCCGACGAGTGGTGGCGTCGGTCCAACCCGCGGCGAGCACGTGCAGCACGGCCTCCGGCACGACGTCGAGGTGGACGGCGGACTGTCCGGGTTGCGGATGGTGCCACGGTGCGTTCGTGATGGTCATCAGTCAGCAGAGTGGCACAGCCGGTGCGCGCCTGCGGCCCTGATCTCCCGGACCGTCGGCTCACCGGACGAGTCGCACCGTCGTTCCGAGCGGCCCGAAGCTCGAGGTCGCGCCGTCGGCGGTGAACCCGTTCCGGCGGTAGAAGGAATGGGCTCGAGGATTGTCCGCTGCCACCCAGAGCGACGCAGGACGTCCGCCGAGCACCCGGTCCAGGAGCGCTCGACCGGCTCCCGTTCCCTGTGCGCGTTCGAGCAGGTAGAGCATGGCGAGTTCCTCGGGGCGGACCGCCTCGGGCTCGACGGTGCGTCGGGCGGCCGCGAACCCGACCACGCCGGTCGGATCCTCGGCCACGGCTGTGGAGAAGACCCCGTCTTCCAGGTACGTCCGCCACATGCCGATCCGCGGGTCGACGTCGAACCAGGGGTTCGTGTCCGGATCGTCGATCAGCCTGCCGTACGTCTCGCGCCAGGAGGTCGCATGCACGTGGGCGATGCTCACGGCGTCCTCGAGACGCGCGGGTCGGATCACCATCGAATCCGTCGGTCCCATGTGGCGACGCTAGCAAAGGGTTCGACGAGCGCGTGGGTCTGCACTGACGGACGCGGAACCCGGCGCAGTGTCGATGGCTGGCTGGTCGACTACCGGACGCTCAGGTCGATCGCTGTCCGCAGCAGTGAGGCTCGACGGCCGGATCTCGTCCACGCACGCTCCGCCCACACCTCGCCGGTCAGGTCGTCCCCGCTGTACAGAACGTGGCCGTACCGGACACCCCGGAACCGCGCGACGGCAGCGAGGGAGGCGGCTTCCATCTCGACAGCGACACACCCTTCCGCCCGCCGGCGCGCGGTTCGTCCTCGGGTCTCACGGAAGTCCGCGTCGGTGGTCCAGGTCACACCGGCCGCCGCTGGTAGACCAGCGTCGACGTGCCCATCGACGAGGCGTCGGACCTCGTCCTCGTCGAACTGCAGCATCCGGCTGGCCGGGACGTAGTGGAAGGACGTCCCCTCGTCCCGGAGGGCAGCCGAGACCACCAGCACGTCGTCCTTCCCGAACGACGGAGCGATCGCGCCCGCACCGCCGACGGCGATCGCCGCACGCACGCCCGACGCGATGGCCTGTTCGAAGCAGTGGGCGCTCAACGGACCACCGACACCTGGATGGAACACCGCGACGTCCCGGTCCGGCGTTGCACGGATCGCCATCCCACCGAGCTGAGTACTGAAGGCCCCGATCCGTTCGAGCTCCCCGTCACGCTCCATGGTGTCGATCGCTTCGGGGAAGAAGCAGAGGACCGCGGCGGACGGGAACCGCCCGTCCACGTGGACCGGAGACGGCCGCAGGACCGGCTCGTCGTCGTCGAGTTCCTCCAGCGGCAGGCGCACGAGTTGCACGCTAGCGGATCGGACGACAGCCGGAGTGGGGTGTCCAGCGGTGGGGCGAGGAGACCGGGAAGGCCGACGGTCGCGGTTCCGAAGCGGACCGTCAGGAGCGTGCGATGACCCGACCGGATCGTCGCGCAACCGCCGCGAGGACGGGTTGCGCAGTGGCGAGCGGGACGCAGAGCAGGCCGAGGACCCACCAGGTGCAGGCGACGTGCAGGTGTGCGATCAGCTGCGTCCCGACGAGTGGTCCGATCGTGGCGGCGATGCCCCAGCTGATGCCGAAGACGGACATGTACCGAACGCGCGACGCTGCCGGAGCGATCGCCGCGACGAGTGCGGAGGCGTGTCCGAGGAGCACGAGGTCGCCGAGGCTCCACACGGCCGTCGCGGCGATCAGCCCGGGCAGGTCGGCGGCGACGCCGTTGAGGACGAAGCCGACGCCGAGCACCAGGAAACCGATCGCCAGCGCGGCGAAGTGGCTCAAGCGGGTGAGCGGGCCCCGCACGACCAGCGGCTGCCCGAGGACGATGACCAGGGCCGAGACGGCGAAGAGCACACCGACCAGGGACGGCTGGATCCCGTCCGCGCGCAGTGTCAGGGGAAGCGCGACCTCGAGCTGCAGGTACAGCACGGCGAAGCCCGTGCCGGTGACCAGCAGGCCGATGAGTATCGGGTCCAGCCACGGACTCCGCACCACTGCGGGCGGAGCCGACGCACGATCCTCCGGCTCGTGTCCCCCGCGACGCGGCCGCAACCCGACGAGGACGAGGGTCGCGCACCCCAGGCACGTCACCGCGTCGGCCACGAACAGCAGTCGGAGGTCGACGCCACCGACGGTCGCCGCGAGGACGCCGGCGAGCACCCCGGCGACGGCGAGTGCAGCCGAGTACAGCCCGTACGCGGCGACCCGCTCGCGGTCGCCCTCGACGACGTCGGCGACGAGTGCCTGGGACGGCGGTTCGTAGATCTCGAACGACAGGCCGATGAGCACCGCTGCCGCCGCCGCGGTCACGACGCCGGGCGCCGCCGCGAGCAGGAGTTGGAACACCGCGGTGAGGGTGAGGCCCCAGACGATGGTGGCGCGGTGGCCGATCCGGTCGCTGAGGAGGCCGCCGATCAGTCGCGAGGGGATCGTCGCCACCCCGAAGAGGGCGACGATCGCCCCGGCGGTCTGCACCGGGACGGAGAAGTCGTCGACCAACACGACGGCGAGGAAGGGCAGCGTGAAGGCTCCGAGGCGGTTCACGGTCCGGGCGGCGACGAGCAGCCAGACCGCAGGCGGCAGCGCTCGCCACCGTGACGGCACCGCCCGACCCCAGCTCAGACCCACGCGGTCACGGTACCGAGTACCGGAGACAGGCCGGACCGCTCGCGCGACCGGTTCGACCGTCAGCGCAGCGGCACCAGGTCACTCCCCCGGGTGCAGGCTCGTGTCGGCGGCCCCGGTCCGCCAGGCGGTGAAGTGCACGGTGAGGTCGTCCCGCGACGGCGCGCAGCACATCGGCCCGGCGCCGACCTCGGCGTCCGGGTCCAGGGGTGCCACGCGGACCAGACGCCACGGTTCGTCGTCGACCCGGGCTCGGACGGTCAGGGCATCGCCGGAGCGGCTGGCGCGGATCGTGACGAGGCGGCCGTGCCACTCGGGGACGGGCGCGAGCGACCAGTCGGAGACGCCGCGGGTGACGACGGCGCCGAGGCTGTCCTGGTCGTCACTGCGTTCGACGCCGGCCTTGGTCCAGGTGCTGTCGTCGACCTTGACGAAGATGCCGGCCTGGTCGAACTGGGCGGAGAAGTCCAGGTGGAACGACACCTCCATCGCGGTGTCCTGGGCGAACGGGGCGAGGAGGGCGTGCTCGGTGTCGTGCACGAAGCCGTACGAGGTGATCCGCCAGGCGTCGCTCTCCTCGACCGCGGTGACGCGCATCCCGTCGCCGGACACCTGCACGTGTGCGGGGGCGGTCGTCCAGCTGCCCGCGTTCCAGTCGATGTCGTTCATGCCACCGAATGTACGGCGTCGGCGAGGACGACCGGGTTCCGGCTCCGTACGATCGACGTGTGCCGTCGATCCGCTCCGCCCGCCCCACGGACACCGCCACGATCGAGGCCATCGAGGACGACGCCGACCAGCTGCTCGTCGAACGGCTCCGCCCCGGGTCCTGGCCGCCCGCCGCATCCGGTGCCGACCGTCTGGCCCAGCCCGGCTTCCTGCTCGTCGTCGCCCTCGACGACGGTGACGTCGTCGGGTTCGCCCACGTGGTCGAGGTGGACGGCCTGTGCCACCTCGAGCAGCTCTCGGTGCGCCCGGAGCACTCCCGCCGGGGGCTGGGACGGAGGCTCGTCACGGCCGCGGCGGACCGTGCCCGGCGGCTCGGGCACGAGCGCATCACCCTGCGGACGTACGCGGACGTCCCCTGGAACGCCCCCTTCTACCGATCGGCCGGCTTCGTCGAGGAGCAGCCCGTCACGGCGTTCCACCGCTCGCTCGTCGAGACCGAGCACCGTCTCGGCCTCGACCGGTACGGACGGCGCGTGCAGATGGCCGCCGACCTGACCTGACGCGCCATCGGCGCACCCGGCCGCCCGCCCGTCAGGGCTCGGGGCCGGGTGCCGGTGCCGAACGTTCCGCCCGCGCGCTACGCCTTCTCGTCCACGAGCGCCACGAACCGGCTGCCGACGCCCTCGACCTCGTGCCGGACGAAGCCCGCGGTCGGCTCGGGTGCCTGGTACGGCGCGTGGTAGTCGCACATCAGGTGGTCCCAGTCCGGCCACCACTTCTTCGGCCGCGCCTCTTCCGAGTACCCGCAGACCACGCAGTCCAGGCGCACCCAGACCTTCTTCGCCCCGGTGCGGTTCGCGCGGGACTGCACCAGCCACGCGGGCGGGTCCTGCTCGATCGCCGTCAGCTCGGCCTCGCTGAGGCGCGTGGGGATCCCGTGGTGGGTCGCCATCTCGAGCGTGATGTCGAGACGGACGGCGGCGTCGCGGCGGGAGAGCATCCGACCAGCCTAATCCCGGCCGCGCGGACCGGGCAGCAGGTCAGCGTGCCCGCTGCGCGTGCGCGACCGCCCACAGGCCGACGGCGCTCGCCGCGGCCACGTTGAGCGAGTCGACGCCGTGGTGCATCGGGATCCGCACCGTGGTGTCGGCAGCGGCGACCGCGGCCGGGGTCAGGCCCTGTCCTTCCGTGCCCATGACCAGGGCGACGCGTTCCGGCACGTCGGCGACGAACGCCTCCAGGTCGACGGAGCGGTCGGTGAGCGCCATCGCGGCGACGTGGAAGCCCTGCGCGCGGAGGTCCTCCCCCGCGGCCGGCCACTCCCCGATCCGCGTCCACGGGACCTGCAGCACGGTGCCCATGCTCACGCGGACGCTCCGTCGGTAGAGCGGGTCGGCGCAGCGCGGGCTGACCAGGACGGCGTCCGCCCCGAGACCGGCAACGCTGCGGAAGACGGCTCCGACGTTCGTGTGGTCGACGATGTCCTCGAGGACGACGACGAGCCGGGCGTCGCGCACGACGTCGGCGACCGAGGGCAGCTCCGGCCGGTGCATCGCCGCGATGGCCCCGCGGTGCATCCGGAACCCGGTGAGCTGCTCGAGCAGCGCGTCGGAGCCGACGAAGACCGGGCCGTCGTGCTCGGCGACCAGGGGCAGCACGCTGTCCAGCCACTTCTCCTGCACCAGCACGCTCCGCGGCGCGTGCCCGGCACGGACGGCGCGCTCGATGACGGTGTTCGACTCGGCGATGTAGAGCCCGCCCTCGGGCTCCGTCACGCGGCGGAGCGCCACGTCGGTGAGCCGGGCGAAGTCGTCCAGGCGCGGGTCGTCGAGGGAGTCGATGCGGACGGGGTGCACGGTGCTCGTTCCGGTCGGGAGGATCGTGGTCGGGTCGCCGACGTCGGCCCGGGGAAGGACCGGGGACGCTCGGCGGTTGAGGGTACCGTGGACACGATGGCGACGAGCGACGGCACAGGGACGACCGTGGGGACCGACGGGACCGTGACGGACGCGACCGCCTCCGACGTCGACCGGGCGGTCGCGGTCCTCCGCGGCAAGCGCATCGCCGTCCTGACCGGCGCCGGCGTCAGCACCGACTCCGGCATCCCCGACTACCGCGGCGAGGGCCGTGTGGTCCGGAAGCCGATGACGTTCCAGGAGTTCCTGGCCGACCCCGCGAAGCGCCAGCGCTACTGGGCCGGCTCGCACCTGGGGTGGCGGACCTTCGCAGCGGCGCGGCCGAACGACGGCCACCGGGCGCTGGCCGCACTCGAGTCCGCCGGGGTCGTCGGCGGCATCGTCACCCAGAACGTCGACGGCCTGCACCTGCGCGCCGGTTCCCGTCGGGTGGTCGAGGTCCACGGCTCGATGGACCGTGCCCTCTGCCTGACCTGCGGGCAGGTCTTCTCGCGCGCCGACCTGGCCGCCGTGCTGGACCGCGAGAACCCGTGGATCGACGAGCCCGGTTCGGTCCAGCTGCAGCCGGACGGGGACGTCGAGATCACCGACGTCGAACGGTTCCGGGTGCCCGACTGCACGGTGTGCGGCGGGGTGCTGAAGCCCGACGTGGTGTTCTTCGGCGAGTTCGTGCCCGCCGAGAAGTTCCGCGAGGCCGTCTCGATCGTCGCCGAGGCCGACGCCCTGCTCGTCGTCGGTTCGTCGCTCACCGTGAACTCCGGCGTCCGGCTGCTCGACCACGCCACCCGTCGGAAGCACCCGGTCGTCATCGTCAACCGCGGCGCGACCCGGAGTGACCGCCGGGCCGCGGTGAAGATCGACGCGGGCACGACCGAGACCCTGGTGGAGCTCGCGGCGCGTCTGACCGCGTCTGCGATGATCGACGGGTGACGACGCTCCTCTACCTGGTCCGCCACGGCGAGACCGACTGGAACCGGCAACGACGCATCCAGGGGTCGACGGACGTGCCGCTGAACGACACCGGTCGCCGGCAGGCCGCCGAGACCGCCGAGCTGCTGACGCGCCGCCGGTTCGACGCCGTCGTGTCGTCGCCGCTGTCCCGGGCGCTCGAGACCGGCACGATCATCGCGACGCGGCTCGACCTGCCCGAGCCGTCGACGTACGACGGACTCCGCGAACGCTCCTACGGCGACGCCGAGGGGCTCACGCACCCGGAGATCGAGTCCCGGTGGCCGCACGACGCGGTGCCGGGGCGCGAGTCACGGGCGGCGCTGCTCGACCGGGTCACCGAGACCCTGGCCGAGATCGCGGTCCGGTTCGATGCCGGTGCGGTCGTCGTCGCGACCCACGGCGCGGTCATCCGGACCGTGGTCGACGCCGCGGCGCCGGGCACCATCGAGCGCTCGACCGTGCCGATCCGGAACGGTTCGGTGCACTCGTTCCGCTGGGACCCGGAGCGCTTCCGCGCCGAGCTCGTCCGCTCCGACGACCCGATCGAGGACGTCTCGGACGCGCCCGGCCGCTACGCGTTCGAGTACCAGAACCCGCTCGAACGCCGCAGCTGAGCCGCGTCAGACGCCGGAGCCGCCCGTGTAGCCGGTCCCACCCGCGGTGCGGGCGGCCTGCGCCTCGGCGACGCGCAGGTCGTGGTCGGTCGCGCCGCTGCCGTGCGGGACGCCCGCGTCCGGCAGGTCGCGCAGCAGACGTGCTCGGCGGCGGTCGGCGACCGCCATGCCGCCGGCGACGGCCACGATGACGACACCCACGGTGATGAGCGTGATGAACATGGTTCCCCCGTCCGACGGGAGGCCCGTGCCCCCGTCCCCTCCACCGTAGCGTCCCCGAGACCGACCGACCAGGGCGCGGACACCGCGCTCAGCGGTGACGCGCCTCCCGGTCCGCGACCGCGCGCTCGACGGCACGGACGACCTGTTCGGCGGAGTCCTGCCATCGGAACCGGGCCGCCTGCGCGACCGACGCCTGCGAGGCGGCGTCCCACCGGGCCTCCAGTCGGCGGACCGCGGCTGCGACGGCGGACGGTGACGACGGGTCGAAGTACTCGGCGACGTCGCCGCCGATCTCGCGGAAGATCGGGATGTCGCTGACGACGACCGGCGTGCCGACGCCCATCGACTCGACCAGCGGGATGCCGAAGCCCTCGTCGTACGAGGCCGTCGCCAGGGCGGTCGCCGACCGGAGCACCGCGCGGTACTCCTCGTCGCTCGCGCCGTCGTGGAAGACGACCGCACCGGCCGGGGCGAGCCCGCTGAGACGCGCCCGGTCGGCGTCGGACACGCGCGACATGCAGTGCAGCGTCCAGTCCGGGCCGAGCAGAGGCAGGGCGGCCGCCAGCGTCTCGACGTTCTTGTACGGCATGAACGAGCCCATGTAGACGAGCGACTTCTGCCGGGGGGCGTCGGCGTCGCGGGGCTCGGCCGGGTCGGCGGCGTTGTACGCCACCGTGACGGGACGGTCCGTCAGACGGTGCTCGGCGATCAGCCCGGCGGTCGTCTCGGAGACCGTGACCACACCGTCGGCACCGTTGAGCAGGAACCGCTGCGGCCACCAGGCCAGGTGGAACGCCCGCCACCCCAGCCGGAGCGGCCACGAGAACTCGCGCGGAGGTGTGCGGTTCCGGTAGTAGATGAGGTCGTGCAGCGTGAGCACGAGGGCGTACCGGCGCCCACGGGAGCCCATCGTCTGCATCGGCGAGAACACGGCGTCCAGGCCCAGGCGGTTGACGTGCCGGGCGACCAGGGGCTCCCCCGCGTCGGTCGGCGCCGGCACGAGCTCCCACGGCATCCCGGCGGGCAGGGAGTCGAGCTGGCGTTCGTCGGAGACGAGCAGCACGGCGTCGTGTCGGTCGGGCAGGTGGGCGGCGACGCCCGCCGTGAAACGGCTGATCCCGTCGTGCCGGCCGATGCGGACGTAGCGGCAGTCGATGCCGATCCGGAGCCGGGTCACGAGGTCTGCATCCGTCGGAGGACCGCGCTCGCGGCGGCGGCCGGGGTCTCGTAGTGCACCAGGTGGCCGACGCCGGGGACGACGACGAGTTCCGCGTCGGCGAGACGCTCGGCCAGGGCGCGCTGCTCCGGGACGGCGGTGATGTCGTCGTGCTCGGCCGCCACCAGCAGGGTCGGCACGCTGATCCGGTCGGCGAACTGGGCGACGTCGTGCGTGACGGAGGTCCGGAACGCCTCCAGCACGCTGGTGCGGTCCGCGAAGGCCGAGAAGTACCGGTCGTGCTGGTCGTGCACCCACCGCCGGAGCGACGGCCGACGCGACTTCAGCATCGCGATGCTCATCGCCCGGACGATCGCCCGGTTGCGCAGCAGACCGAGTCCGAGTGGCCGGGGCAACCAGGCGCCGAGACGGTAGTACGCGATGGCGATGCCGGTGCCGACCGCTCGCGGCCCCTGCAGCGCGGGTGCGGCGATCGGGTTCACCAGGACCAGCAGTCGGGTGTCGAGTCCGGCGGCGACCGCGGCCGACACGACGATCGACCCGAACGAGTGGCCCAGGACGACGGTGTCACGATCGAGCCCGAGTGCGTCGCGGAAGCCCTCGAGCCAGTGCACGTAGCCGTCGAGGTCGGACGTCGGGAGCGGGTCGGACACGCCGAAGCCGGGCAGGTCGGGCACGATCACGCGGACGCCGGTCGGGTGTCCGGCGACCAGGTGTGCGGCGATCGACTCGAGCCCGTGGTGGTCGCCGCGGAACCCGTGCACCGCCAACACGGTCGCCGGGGAGCCTGGTGCGGCTCGGCTGCCGGCTGCTGCCGTGGCGGGGCCGTACTCCCAGAAGTGCGTGGTCCGGTCCTGGACCTGGACCGTGCGGTGCACGACGGGGGTGGCCGCCATCAGCGACTGGTACGGGGACAGCACGGGCGGTTGCATCCGCGTCAGTCTAGGGAACCTCTCCGCCGCCGAGGTGTGCACGTCGGGGGTGCCGCCGCTAGCGTGTCCGGGGCGGCCTTCCTGCTCTGGCGGGCCGTCGACGACCTTCGAGGAGCACGGTGTCCTTCACAGCCCCGATCCAGCAGCCCGGACTGACCCTCGACCCGCTCTGGTACAAGCGCTCGGTGTTCTACGAGTGCATGATCCGCTCGTTCGTCGACTCGAACGGCGACGGCACCGGCGACCTGCAGGGCCTGATCAGCCGCCTCGACTACCTGCAGTGGCTCGGCGTCGACGCGCTCTGGCTGCCGCCGTTCTTCCGCTCCCCGCTGCGCGACGGCGGCTACGACATCTCCGACTACCGGGCGATCCTGCCCGAGTTCGGCACCCTCGACGAGTTCCGCGAACTCGTCACGAAGGCGCACGAGCGGAACATGCGCATCGTCATCGACATGGTGATCAACCACACGAGCGACCAGCACGAGTGGTTCCAGCAGTCGCGCGAGGACCCGGACGGCCCCTACGGCGACTTCTACGTCTGGCGGGACACCGACGAGGAGTACTCCAACATCCGCGTCATCTTCGTCGACACCGAGGAGTCGAACTGGACCTTCGACCCGGTCCGTCGGCAGTTCTTCTTCCACCGGTTCTTCTCGCACCAGCCGGACCTCAACTACGAGAACCCGGCCGTGGTCGAGGCCGTCTACGACGTCGTCCGACACTGGCTCGACCTCGGTGTGGACGGGCTGCGGCTCGACGCCATCCCCTACCTGTTCCAGTCGGAGGAGGGCAACGGCGAGGGTGAGCCGGAGACCCACGAGTTCATCAAGAAGCTCCGCACGATGATCGACGACGAGTACCCGGGCCGCGTGCTCATCGCCGAGGCGAACCAGTGGCCCCGCGAGACCGCGGCGTTCCTGGGCACCGACGAGGAGCCCGAGTGCCACATGGCGTTCGACTTCCCGGTGATGCCGCGCATCTTCTACTCGCTCCGGGCCCAGCACGCCAAGGAGTTGCAGGCGATCCTCTCCGAGACGCTCGACGTGCCCGAGACCGCCGCCTGGGGCGTCTTCCTCCGCAACCACGACGAGCTCACGCTCGAGATGGTCAGCGAGGAGTACCGGCAGGCGATGTACGGCTGGTACGGGTACGACCCCCGGATGCGCTCGAACATCGGCATCCGTCGTCGCCTGGCACCGCTGCTCGACAACTCCCGTGCCGAACTCGAACTCGTGCACGCCCTGCTGTTCTCGCTGCCCGGTTCCCCGTTCCTGTACTACGGCGACGAGATCGGGATGGGCGACAACATCTGGCTGCCGGACCGTGACTCGTCCCGCACCCCGATGCAGTGGACCCCGGACCGGAACGCCGGGTTCTCGTCCGCCGACCCGGGCAAGCTGTTCCTGCCGGTCGTCCAGTCCCTGGTGTTCAACTACGCCCAGGTGAACGTCGAGGCCCAGCTGGCACAGTCGCGGTCCCTGCTGCACTGGATCCGCAACGTCATCCACGTGCGGAAGGCCCACCCGGTGTTCGGGATGGGGTCGCTCGCGGTGCAGCAGACGTCGAACGACAGCGTGCTGGCGTTCGTCCGGTCCTGGGCGGGCTCCGGCTCGGACCAGCAGTTCGGCCCGAGCGCCGAGGACGTGCTGTGCGTGTTCTCGTTCGCCCACAACCCGACCTCGGTGACGATCACCGCTCCCGAGTACGCGGGCCGGCCGCTCGTCGACCTGTTCGGCGGCGGTGCCTTCCCGTCCTTCGACGCGGACGGCACCGTCACCCTGACCCTCGGCACGCAGGCGTTCTACTGGCTGCACGTCGGACAGGGTGCAGAGAACGCGAGCGCGCCTCGCGGGGCTGTCGGTGCCGTTGGCTAGCCTGACCGCGTGACCTCCCCCGCTGCCGAGCTCGACACGGCGACCCGGCCCCCGCAGGACCTGACCACCCGACCCTGGTGGCACGCACTCGGGGTGTTCGACCTCGAGACGACCGGCATCGACGTCGAGACGGCACGCATCGTCAGTGCGCACGTCGGCCTGATCGACATGACCGGGCGCTCGATCGTCGAGGGCACCTGGCTCGCCGACCCGGGCATCGAGATCCCCGAGCAGGCCGCGGCCGTGCACGGCATCACGACCGAACGCGCCCGGGCCGAGGGACGACCCGCCGGTGAGGTCGTGGCCGAGATCGTCGCCGCGGTGGAGGCCGTGTTCGCCCGCGGGATCCCGCTGGTGATCTACAACGCCCCGTACGACCTGACGCTGCTCGACCGGGAGGCCAAGCGCCACGGCATCGCGTCCCCCGTGATCGGCAACGTGGTCGACCCGCTGGTGATGGACAAGGCGCTCGACACCTACCGGAAGGGCAAGCGGACGCTCGAGGTCGCCTCGCAGCTCTACGGCGTGCAGCTCGACGACGCGCACGACGCCGGCGCCGACGCGATCGCCGCCGGCCGGGTCGCCCAGGCCATCGCCGTGAAGTACGCCGACGAGCTCGACGTCAGCGCCGAGGAGCTGCACCGCAAGCAGGTCGCGTGGTGCGCCGAGCAGGCCGCCTCGTTCCAGGAGTACATGCGGAGCAAGCGCGACCCGACGTTCACCGCCGACGGCCGTTGGCCCCGTCGGCACTCGGCCCCGAGCATGTAGCATTCCGAGAGGGGGAGGGCCGGACAGCGCCGTCCCCTCGACGACCGCACTGCAGGCACCGTCTGCACCGCACGCTCAAGGGGAGATCCGCGCACGTGTTCCTGAAGACCTTCGGGTGGTCCCTGGCCATCACCGTGCTCGCACTGGCCATCGCGCTGGTCTACGGCGGATGGAGCGCGGTCATCATCACCGCGATCCTCGGCGTGCTCGAGATCAGCCTCAGCTTCGACAACGCGGTCGTCAACGCCCGCATCCTCGAGCGGATGAACCCGTTCTGGCAGAAGATGTTCCTCACCGTGGGCATCGTCATCGCGGTCTTCGGCATGCGCGTGCTCTTCCCGCTGCTGATCGTCGGCGTCACGGCGTCGCTGAACCCGGTCGAGGCCGTGCAGCTCGCGCTCGAGAAGGGCCCGATCGACGAGCCCGGCACCTACGCGTACCTGCTCCACGAAGCGCACCCGCAGATCGCTGCCTTCGGTGGCATGTTCCTGCTGATGATCTTCCTCGACTTCATGTTCGAGGAGCGCGACATCCTCTGGCTGCGCTGGCTCGAACGCCCGCTGCTCTTCATCGGCAAGCTCCCGATGGTCAACGTCATCGTCGCCCTCGTCCTGCTGGCCGTCGCGGGCACCACCGCCGGCGACCACCAGTCGACGGTCCTGATCGCCGGCATCGCCGGACTGGTGACGTACTTCCTGGTCACCGGGCTCGGCGGGCTGTTCGACGTCGACGACCCGGAGGACGACGGCAACTCGTTCGAGAGCACCGGCGAGATGGTGGCCGAGGCGAACCGCATCAGCAACAAGCGCCGCGTCGGCAACGTCGCCGGCAAGGCCGCGTTCCTGCTGTTCCTGTACCTCGAGGTCATCGACGCGTCGTTCTCGTTCGACGGGGTCATCGGGGCCTTCGCGATCACCGCCGACCCGATCATCATCGCCCTCGGACTGGGCCTCATCGGTGCCCTCTTCGTCCGGTCTCTCACCGTCTTCCTGGTCCGACAGGGCACGCTGGACGAGTTCGAGTACCTCGACCACGGTGCGCACTGGGCAATCGGTGCACTCGCGGCCATCCTGCTCGTCACGATCACCACCGAGGTGAACGAGGTCGTCACCGGCCTCATCGGCGTCGTCTTCATCCTCGCCGCGTTCATCTCGTCGGTGGTGCGCAACAAGAACAAGGCCGACGACCACGAGTCGGCCGACGACCACGCAGCCGTCGCCTCCTGACGGTCGCGACCAGGACTGCACCACGACGAAGGGTTCACCGCAATGGGTCTCAGCCTCCAGAAGGGCCAGGCGCTCTCGCTCACGAAGACCGACGGCAGCGCACTGTCGCGCGTCCGTCTCGGTCTCGGGTGGGACGCCGTGGCGACGAAGCGCGGACTGTTCGGCGGCAAGAAGTCCGCGGACGTCGACCTCGACGCCTCCGCGATCTTCTTCGGTGCCGACGGCCAGCCCGTCGACTACGTCTGGTTCAACCAGCTCCGCAGCAAGGACGGCTCCGCGCAGCACACCGGTGACAACCTCACCGGGGACGGCGACGGCGACGACGAGGTCATCCGCATCGACCTCAGCGCGGTGCACGGCGCCGTGCAGCAGATCGTCTTCGTGATCAGCAGCTACAGCCGCCAGACGTTCGACAACGTGCAGAACGCCTTCTGTCGGGTCGTCGACGACTCCACCGCCGGTGCCCCCGAGGTCGCCCGCTACCAGCTGACCGATGCCGGCCAGCACACCGCGATGGTCATGGCGAAGGTGTCCCGCACCGGAGCAGGATGGACCTTCACGGCGATCGGCGAGCGTGCCGACGGCCGCACCGTGCAGGACCTGGTCGGCCCCGCAGCCGCCGCGCTCTGACGGCACATCCCAGACGGAAGGACGATCGATGGCGACCCTCTCGCTCTCGAAGGGCAACAACCTCTCCCTGACGAAGACCGACCCGGGCCTGCAGCGGGCCATGATCGGTCTGGGCTGGGACCCGCGCACGACGGCGGGCGAGCAGTTCGACCTCGACGCCTCGGCGCTGCTGGTCGGGGCGAACGGCAAGGTCCGCTCGAACGACGACTTCATCTTCTACAACCAGCTGCAGTCGGTCGACGGTTCGGTCGTGCACCAGGGCGACAACCGCACCGGCGAGGGTGACGGCGACGACGAGCAGATCCTCATCGACCTGGGCCTCGTCTCGCCCGACGTCTCGCGGGTCGTCATCGTCGTCACGATCGACCAGGCCGACGCCCGCCACCAGAACTTCGGTCAGGTCCGCGGTGCCTTCTGCCGTGTGGTCAACGACGAGACCGGCAACGAGGTCGTCCGCTTCGACCTCACCGAGGACGCGGCGTCCGAGACCGGCATGATCTTCGCGGAGATCTACCGGTACGACAACGAGTGGAAGTTCCGCGCCGTCGGCCAGGGCTACGCGACCGGCCTCCGCGGCGTCGCCACCGACTACGGCGTCGTCCTCGACTGACGGTCACCCGACACACCCGAGGCACGCGACGCACCCCGCGTCACCGACGACGCTCCCCCACCACGAAAGGACCCGATCATGGCCGGACTCTCCCTCAGCAAGGGCGGCAACCTCTCCCTCACGAAGACGAGCCCCGGGCTCACCGTCGCCACCGTCGGCCTCGGCTGGGACCCGCGTACGACGGCCGGCGAGGCCTTCGACCTCGACGCCTCGGCGCTGCTCGTCGGCCCGGACGGCAAGGTCCGCTCGGACGCCGACTTCATCTTCTACAACCAGCCCAAGAGCGCCGACGGCTCCGTCGAGCACAAGGGCGACAACCGCACCGGCCAGGGCGAGGGCGACGACGAGCAGATCGCCATCGACCTGCAGGCCCTGCCGGCCGACGTGGACCGCGTCGTCGTGGTGGTGTCGATCGACCAGGGCGAGGCGCGCCGGCAGAACTTCGGCCAGGTCCGCAGCGCGTACTCGCGCGTGCTCGACCAGGACGGCGCCGAGATCGTCCGCTTCGACCTCTCTGAGGACGCCGCCCCCGAGACCGCGATGATCTTCTCGGAGATCTACCGCAGCGGTGCCGAGTGGAAGTTCCGCGCGGTCGGGCAGGGCTACCAGTCCGGTCTCGCTGGCGTGGCCACCGACTTCGGCGTCAACCTCGGCTGACCCCAGCCCGACCAGAACGACCAGAACGACCAGAACGACCAGCAGCAGCAGCACCACCCAGCACCACCCAGCAGCATCCAGCAGTTCCACCTCGTCACAGGAGACCACCGATGCCCGGACCGCTCGCTCCGCCGGAGCCCACCGACCCGTCGCAGGACGCCCTCGTCCTGCGCGCTGCCGACGCCGCCGACGTCGTCACCCCGGACGACGCTCCGGGCATGGTGCCGGTGGATGCTGACCGACAGGCGCAGATCGCGGCCCAGGCGCGGGAGTTCGTCGACGAGGTCGCGAGCCTCGACCCGCGCTCCCCCGCGTTCACCGAGAAGGTCGACGGCATCAACGCCATCGCCGGCTCGGAGATCGCCCGCTCCGGTGGGTTCTCGTCGCGGATGCTCGAGCGGTCGCAGTCGTCGGTCGCCGGCGCCAAGCGCTCAGGTGACGACGCACAGGTGAAGGTCGCCACGACCCTCGGCGACCTCCGCTCCACGGTCGAGGACCTCACGCCGAACCAGGCCGACCTCAGCACCGGTCGCAAGATCCTCGGCATGATCCCCGGCGGCAACAAGCTGGCGAAGTACTTCCAGCGCTACGAGTCGGCACAGACCCAGCTCGACAAGATCATCAAGTCGCTGATGGCCGGGCAGGACGAGCTCCGCAAGGACAACGCGACGCTCGCGGACGAGAAGGTCCAGCTGTGGGAGACCATGCAGCAGCTGAGCGAGTACGCGGTGTTCGCGAAGGCGCTCGACGCGGCGACGGTCGCGAAGATCGAGAGCCTGCGGAACGGCGGCCGGGTCGAGGAGGCGCAGAAGCTCGAGGCCGACGTGCTGTTCCCGGTGCGCCAGCGCCACCAGGACATCCTGACCCAGCTCGCGGTGTCGGTGCAGGGCTACCTGGCGATGGACCTGGTCCGGAAGAACAACACCGAGCTCATCAAGGGTGTCGAGCGTGCCCGCACGACGACCATCGCGGCCCTCCGCACGGCCGTCGTCGTGGCGCAGGCCCTGGCCAACCAGAAGATGGTCCTCGACCAGATCGACGCCGTGAACAACACCACGAACGCGATGATCCTGCAGACCAGCGAGATGCTCCGCGACCAGACCACGCGGATCCACGAGCAGGCCACGAACTCCGGCGTCAGCGTCGAGACCCTGCAGAAGGCCTTCGACAACGTGTTCCAGACGATGGACGCGATCGACTCGTTCCGCTCCCAGGCCGCGCAGAACATGTCCTCGACGGTCGCGGCGCTCGAGTCCGGCATCCAGCGCGCGAAGCCGTACCTCGAGCGCGCACGTCAGACCGACGACGACCCCCGATCGGTCACGCGATGACGCCTGCGGTCGACTGCCGTGCGTGATCGTCTGCGCGCACTGTTCGGCCGCGACGACGACGACCAGGACCGCCGGGTCGCCGACCCGGACGCCGAGACCCCGGCGTCCGCAGCGGCCGCTGCGGCGGCCCGCATCGACGTCCGCGGCTCGGGCGGCGCGGCCGACGACGCCGCGGCCGCAGCCGGCCTCGACGACCTCCGGACGATCGTGCGCGCAGCCGGGGCCGACCTGCCGACGGTCGTGTCCTCGCGCGTCCGACACGTCGAGGACCTCCTGCGCGAGGCCGCCGGCACGGTGATCGCCCGGGGCGCCTCGACCGAGCAGCGGTACCTGTTCCAGGCGATCGTCAACGACTACCTGCCCACGCCCGTTCGGACCTACCGGTCCCTGCCCGCAGCGGACCGGACCCCGGAGAGCGCCGCCACGGCGACCCTCGCCGGCCAACTCGACGTCGTCGCGGAGACGGTGGAGGACATGCACGAACAGATCAGGAGCGGTGCAATCGCCGAACTCTCCTCGCACGGCCGGTTCCTGCGGGACCGCCTGGGTGACGGCGACGAGGGCCTGCGTCTCCGCGGAGCCGACTCGTGACCGGGCAGCTCGTCCCGGGCGCGAACGCTGCGCTGACCGCAGAGAACCCCGGCCTCACGTCGGTGGTCGTCGGCATCCACTGGGACCAGATCGCCAGCCGGGGCCCGTCCGCCGAACTCGTCCCGATGGCGATCGTCTGTGGTCCGGACGGCCACGTGCTCTCGGACGAGGACCTCGTCTTCTTCAACCAGATCGAGAGTGCCGACGCGTCCGTCCGGTACCTGGACGAGTCCGACCAGGAGGAGATCGACGTCGACTTCGCGTCGATCCCGGAGACCGTCGACAAGATCGTCTTCGCGGTCTACCTCGACCCGGATCCGCGCTCCCCGAAGGACCTCGGATCGGTCCGGTCGATGTCGGTCCGCGTCTGCGCCCCGGACGGCCGCGAGCTCGTCGCGTTCCCGCTGCCGTCGGAGCGGAACCACCTGATCGACGCGGTGATCCTCGGTGAGCTCTACCGCCACCGCTCGGAGTGGAAGTTCCGCGCCGTGGGCCAGGGCTACACGACGGGTCTGACCGGCCTGCGCGCCGACCACGGCATCGGCCGCGCGCGATGACGTCGGGGCACCCGTTCCTCCGCCGTCGCGTCCGTCCGACCCCGCCCGGCCAGGAGGCCCGCCCGACCGCCGCCTCGCACGGCACCGCCGCCTCGTCGAGCCCCGGCGCCTCGTCGAGCCCCGGCGCCTCGTCGAGCACCACCGCCGCCCACGGCGGGCCGATCTCCCGCCCGGCAGCGCCGGCAGCGCCGGCACCCGCCGCACCGACGAGCTCCGCGCCGGCGAGCTCCAGTGGTGGGCTGAGCCTGTCCTTCGGCCGCCAGCCCGCGCCCTCCGCGGACCGGACCCCGGCACCCCGTACCTCCGCCGCGCCGACGTCGGGCGCAGCCCGCGTGCCCGCACCCGGCGCGACCGCGCCCGCCCAGCCCCGTCCCGACCGCATCGCGCGTCGGCTGGCGGAACGGGCCTCCCGGATCCGTCCCTTCCCGGCACCGGACCCGCGTGACGTCCGCGTCCTCGGTCCCGAGGACCCGGTGGTCCGCATCGACCGCCGCCGTGCAGCCGTCGGCGCACTCCGCGTGACCGGTTCGACGAGTGCCGCGTGGGAGTCGGTCGACCACGTCGTGGGCGCGGCGACCGCCGACGGCGCGAGCGCCGGGCGCACCGTCACCACGCGGGGCAACCGTCCGCTGGTCGGCTACGACGGCGCCGACGTGCTGGTCGCCCTCCGCCACGTCCGCGAACTCCGCCGGGCACTCGTGATGGGCCGCGGGTCGGACCGGCTCGTCATCGGGCTGCACGACGGCACCACCCTGGCGGTGGACCCCGGTGACGCCGACACCACCACGATCCTGGCGCTCTCCGTCATCGACGGCGAACTCGAGCTCCGCGCCGAGCCGTTCCCCAGGGCGACCCACGACGGCGACGTGTTCGCCGCGTTCGGGTTCCTCCTGTCCGCCCCGACCGTCGGAGTCTGATCCGTGCGCCACTTCGCCAACATCGCCGACCAGGAACCACTGTTCCTCCGACCACCCGAGGACGTGACGCGGGACAGTCCGCAGGACCTCCGCGCCGTGGCCCTCGGTGCCACGCTGTACACGCCCGGGATCCGGCCCGACCTGGTCCGTGACGTCCGTCGCCAGACCGAGCTCGGTGCCGGTTCGATCGTGCTCTGCCTGGAGGACTCCGTCGCCGACGACGACCTGCCCACGGCCGAGGCGAACGTCGAGACCGCGCTCCGCACCCTCACCGAGGAACTGGACCTGGCGACGCTGCCGCAGCTGTTCCTCCGCGTCCGGACTCCCGAGCACTTCGCACGCCTGCTCGACCGCTTCGGCAGCCGGGCACTCGACGTCCTGGCCGGCATCGTCCTGCCGAAGTTCGAGAACCCGGACGGTGCCGGTGCCCGGTGGTTCGAGGTGCTCGACGCCGCGAACGCGGGCCGCGCACCCGGGTCCCGACTGCTCGTGATGCCGATCCTCGAGTCCCCCGGGATCATGCACCGCGAGTCCCGCACCGAGGCCCTCGCCGACGTCCACGACCTGCTGCTGGAACGGCGGGACGACGTCCTGGCGGTCCGGATCGGCGCGACCGACCTGTCGAGCGTCTACGGCCTCCGTCGACCATCGCACCTGACCGTCTACGACGTGCAGGTGCTGGCCTCGGTGATCGGCGACGTGGTGAACGTCCTCGGTCGTGCCCGCGACGGCTTCGTCGTCGCGGGGCCGGTGTGGGAGCACTACCCGGACTCCGACCGGGTGTTCCGCACGCAGCTGCGCACCACGCCGTTCCAGGAGGCCGGGGACCTGAAGCTCCGCCGGCAGCTCCTCCTGGAGGGCTTCGACGGACTGCTCCGCGAGGTCACCCTCGACCGCGCGAACGGCCTCACCGGCAAGACGGTCATCCACCCGCGCCACGTGCCGCTCGTGCACGCGATGTCGGTCGTCAGCGACGAGGAGTTCTCGGACGCCTCCGACGTGCTCGCGAACGCGACGGGCGGGGTCGCCGCCTCCCGGTACGGCAACAAGATGAACGAGATGAAACCGCACCACGCGTGGGCGGAGCGCACCATGCTCCGGGCCCGGGCGTTCGGTGTGGCCACCCCGGACGTGACCTACGTCGACCTGCTCGAGCGGAGCCAGCCGTGACCACGCCCACCCCCACCGCAGCCCCGACGGGGTCCGTCCTGCCGACGCCCGACGAGCTCGGCGTGGTCCTGACGGACGAGCCCACCGCCGGTACCGCGTCCACCTCCCCCGGCGTCCCACTGGCGTCGCTCGTCCGGCTCGCACTCCGGCGGAACCCGCGCCGCGCGCACCTGCTGGTGTCGACGGTGCTCGCGAAGCACGTGCCGACCGTGCCCGCGGTCGCGCTGCTCGCCGGTGAGGCCCTCGGAGCCCGCGTCGCCGACGTCCTGGACGGCGGCGCACGCCTCGACGCCGGGGCCGCCACGCGCCTCCGGGAGGTCCTGGACCTGCAGGCCGTCCTCGATCAGCGGTTCGACACGGGCCAGCAGTTCGACACGGGCCAGCCGGTCGTTCCGGGCCAGCAGCGGGAGACCGACCCAGCGACGGGTGCGGCGCCGGACTCGGGCCACGGGTCCGACGCCCTGCACCGTGCCGCCACGACGCTCCGCACCGACCTCGCCGCGGTCCGGCCGACCCTGCCGGACGTCCTCGTCCTCGGGTTCGCCGAGACCGCGACCGCCCTCGGCGCGACCGTCGCCGAGGCCCTCGGCGCCGGGTACCTGCACTCGACCCGCCACGACCCGCCCGGGGCGACACCCGCCGCCGGCTTCGACGAGGCGCACTCGCACGCCACCGCGCACCGCCTGCTCCCGACCGAGGACGACTGGCTGCCGACCGACGGCACCGTGGTCCTGGTCGACGACGAGCTGAGCACCGGCGCGACGGCCCGCGCCACGATCCGCGCCCTGCACGCCGTCGCACCGCAGCGGCAGTGGGTCGTCGCGGCGCTCGTCGACCTGCGCTCCGACGCGGACGTCGCGGCGACCGACGCCCTCGCGACCGAGCTCGGCGCGCCCGTCGCGGTCGTCGCCCTCGGGCGGGGCCGGGTGTCCCTGCCGGACGGACTCACCGACACCGCTGCGGACCTCGTCGCCGCGGCCGCCGCACCGCTCACCACGGGCCCGCTCGACAACGCAGCATCGTCCAATGGTGTCCCGACGTCGGACGGGAGGCCCACGCCGGGCCCGGCACGCGCCTCCAGTCCCGAGACGGTCACCGCACCGCCCACCGCGGTCGACCGCACCGGCACCCCCGCCGCGCGCGTCCGCACTCCGCGGACCGACGTCGAGGGCATCGCCGCGGACCTGGCCCGGGTGCTCACCGACGCATCGGGCCGGGTGCCGGACCGGGTCCTGGTCCTCGGCACCGAGGAGCACATGGCCACACCGCTCGCGATCGCGGACGCACTCCGCCGTCGGACGACCGCGGACGTCCGCTCGTCGACGAGCACCCGCTCCCCCGTCGCGGTGTTCGACGACCCGGCCTGGCCGATCCGATCCGGTATCCGGCACCGCTCCCACGACGTGACGGTCGACGGCCCGGGCGAGCGGTACGCGTACAACGTGCACGGGTTCGACGCGGTCGTCGTCGTGCCCGAGCCGGGCACCGACCGCGGATCACTCGAGGGTCCCGACGGCCTGCTCGACGTCCTGGCCGCCGTGACACCCCGTGTGGTGGTCGTGGACAGCGCACTCGAACCGGCCGGTGCTGCGCCGTCGTCTCCTCGGCCGCTGACGGGGCCGTCCTTCGGGTCGTACGAGCCGGACGAGGTGACCTGGCTGCTGCAGGACCTGGCCGACGCGGCGCTCGAGGCCGACACCGCCGACCGCGAACGGGCCATCCAGCTCGAGGGAGCGAACTACGCCGAGTCGCTGCCCGTCGAGTACGTGCCGTCGGAGTCGTACGAGGAGCTCTACCGTGACGCCCTCGGCCGATCGGCGGACCGCATCGCCGAGGCGGTCGGCATCGTCACCGACCTGGTCCTCCGCGACCGCCCGAACGCCGTGCTCGTCTCCCTCGCCCGTGCCGGCACGCCCGTCGGGATCCTGATGCGCCGGTGGGCCGAGCAGCAGCGCGGCGTCCGCCTGCAGCACTACACGGCGAGCATCGTCCGCGGGGTCGGCATCGACGAGACGGCGCTCCGCTGGCTCGCGGCGCACCACGACGCGTCCCAGGTCGTCTTCGTCGACGGCTGGACCGGCAAGGGCGCCATCACCCGCGAGCTGACCGACGCGCTCGACCGGTTCGCGGCGACCGACGGCGTGCGCTTCGGCGACGAGCTCGCGGTCCTCGCCGACCCGGCCGGCTGCACGCCGCTGCACGGCACCCGTGACGACTACCTCGTGCCGTCGGCGTGCCTCAACTCGACCGTGTCGGGGCTGGTGTCCCGCACGGTGTTCAACCGCGCCTGGACCCCGGAGGGCACGCTGCACGGCGCGAAGCAGTACCGCGAGCTCGGTGCCCGCGACCACTCCCGCTCGTTCGTCGCGACCGTCGCCGAGCGGTTCGCCGCCGTCTGTCCCCGGGTCGACGCGGCCGTGGCTGCCGACGGTGGCCCGGCGTCGCGCGCGGTCGACTGGCGCGGCATGCGGACCGTCGAGGCGATCGGTGCCGAGTACGGCATCACCGACCTGCACCTGGTGAAGCCGGGTGTCGGCGAGACCACCCGGGTGCTGCTCCGTCGTGTCCCGTGGCAGGTGCTCGTCCGCGACCCGGACGACGTCGACATCGCGCACGTCGTCGCCCTGGCCCGGGAGCGCGGCGTGCCGGTCGTGACCCGGCCCGACCTGTCCTACAGCTGCGTCGGACTCATCCACCCGCTCGGCAGCCGGGTGTCGGACACGGGTACGGACACCGCCGCGGACGCCATCGACCCCACCGGCACGGGGCCCGCCGCATGAGCGCCCTCGTCGGGTTCGACCTCGACCGCACCGTCGTCTACTCCGCCGCCGCACTCATGCTCGACGGCCCGGACGAGGACGCCCCCGCGCTCGTCGTCACCGAGGTGTACCAGGGCCTGCCGCTGTCGTTCATGACCCGTCGTGCGGAGCGTGCCCTGGAGGCCCTGGCCGAGACGTCCGTCGTGGTCCCGGTGACCACCCGGACCGTCGCCCAGTTCCAGCGCATCCGCCTGCCGCTGCCGTCCACCGGCTGGGCCGTGACGACGAACGGCGCCGTCGTGCTGCACGACGGCGTGCCGGACGAGTCCTGGACCGCCACCCTGCGCGACGAGGTGGCGGCGACGTCGGCGCCGCTGCCCGAGGTCGAGCACCGGCTGGCCACTGCGCTGCCCGAGGGGTCGGTCCTCCGCACCCGCCGCGCCGAGGACGTGTTCGTGTACGCGATCGTCGAGCGCTCCGAGTTGCCGGACACCGCCGTCGAGGCCTTCGCCGCCGAACTCGCCGAGCTCGGGTGGCGGGTGTCCGTGCAGGGCCGGAAGCTCTACGCGGTCCCGACGCCGATCCGGAAGGAACGTGCCCTGGCCGCCGTCGCCGAACGCACCGGCGCGACCCGCACGATCGCCGCGGGTGACTCGCTGCTCGACCGGGAGATGCTCGCCTGGGCGGACGTGGCGATCCGGCCGGCGCACGGTGAGCTGCACGCCGTCGGGTGG
This sequence comes from Curtobacterium herbarum, assembly GCF_016907335.1. Taxonomy (NCBI): domain Bacteria; kingdom Bacillati; phylum Actinomycetota; class Actinomycetes; order Micrococcales; family Microbacteriaceae; genus Curtobacterium; species Curtobacterium herbarum. Next base: position 1,697,325 of record NZ_JAFBBT010000001.1, on the reverse strand, counting down.
ACCGCGCCGAACCTCATCGTGACGCATGCGCAGGGTGTCCTGGCCGGCGAGGAGCTCGTCCAGCTCGCCGCTGCTGCCGCTGCCGAGGCGACGTCCCGCGCCTGATCGGCAGGCGATCCGATCGGAACGCGGAACGGGCAGCCCTCCCGGAGGAGGACCGCCCGTTCGCACTCCCAGCGGGAGCGAGGCTGCTTACTTGCTGAAGCCCTTGAAGCGCTGGTTGAACTTCTCGACGCGGCCGGCCGAGTCGAGGATGCGCTGCTTGCCCGTGTAGAACGGGTGCGAGGCGGACGAGATCTCGACGTCGATGACCGGGTAGGTCGCACCGTCGAGCTCGATGGTCTTGTCGCTGTTCGCGGTCGAACGCGTCAGGAACGTCTCACCGGAAGCCAGGTCGCGGAAGACGATGGCGCGGTACTCGGGGTGGGTTTCGGTCTTCATGGGGATTCCTCGGTGGATCGCGATGACGGAAGATGGGAAGTCGTGTGGCCTACGCCAGCGGACCACGTTACCAGACGACGGCCCCGATCGGGAGCGCGAGGCGCTGTGTCGTGGTGGGTCAGGGCTGTGTCGCGCCCGGTCAGACGGCGCGGGCGGTCCAGCGTCCGGCGTCGTGGGACACCGTCAGCTCGACACCGAACGCGGTGGAGAGGACCTCGGCGGTCAGGACCTCCGCGATCGGACCGGCGGACTGCACGTGCCCGTCGGCCAGGACGAGCGCGTGCGTGAAGCCCGCGGGGATCTCCTCGACGTGGTGGGTCACGATGACGATCGCCGGCGAGTCCGAGCTCTGCGCGTAGCCGCCGAGCGTCCGCACCAGGCTCTCGCGGGCACCGAGGTCGAGCGACGCGGCCGGCTCGTCGAGGAAGAGCACCTCGGGGTCGGTCATCACCGCACGGGCGATCTGCACGCGCTTCTGCTCGCCGTCGCTCAGCTCCCCGAAGCTGCGCTCGGTGAAGGCGCCGAGGCCCCACTCCTCGAGCACGCGCTGGGCACGGCGGACGTCGAGTTCCTCGTACTCCTCGTTCCAGCGGCCGGTGACCGAGTACGCGGCGGTGAGGACCACGTCGATGACCTTCTCGGTCATCGGGATCCGACGCGCCAGCGCGGTCGACGCGAAGCCGATCCGGGGGCGGAGCTCGAACAGGTCGGCGCCGCCCAGTTCGGTCCCGAGGACCTCGACGTCGCCGGACGTCGGGAACGTCTGCGCACCCGCGATCTGGAGCAGCGTGGTCTTGCCGGCACCGTTCGCACCGAGCACCACCCAGCGCTCGTCGTCCTGCACCTCCCACGAGATCCCGTCGAGGATGGTGGACCCGTCACGGACCACGGAGACGTCTGACAAGCGCACGACCGAGGGCATGCCGCCAGCCTACGCGAGCGCGGTGCGCTCCCCCGTCAGCGCCGCGCGTGCGGCGGTCGACGGGCGGCAGACGGGAGGCCCGGTGCCGGTCTCGAGGACCGGCACCGGGCCTCCAGGCCGTCGGCGCGTGGGACGCGGTCAGCGACCCGCGAGCACCTCGTCGTAGACGGCACGTGTCTTCGTGGCGATCGCGCCCCAGGTGAACTCGCTCTCGACGCGGAGTCGACCGGCGCGCCCCATGAGCTTCGCGAGCCCGAGGTCGGCCAGCACCTCGTTCAGGGTCGCGGCGAGGTCGGCGACGTACCGGTCCGGGTCGGTCGGCGTGCCGGTGCCGTCGGTCGCCTGGTCGATCGGCACGATGCGGCCGGTCAGACCGTCGGCGACGACCTCGGGGATGCCGCCGGTCTTCGTGCCGACGACGGGGATGCCGCACGCCATGGCCTCGAGGTTCACGATGCCGAGCGGCTCGTAGATCGACGGGCAGACGAACACGGTCGCGCTCGAGAGGACGTTGACGATCTCGCGGTGCTCCAGCATCCGGTCGATCCAGACGACGCCGTTGCGGCGGGTCCGCAGGTCCTCGACCAGTCCGGTGACCTCGGCGAGGATCTCGGGTGTGTCGGGAGCGCCGGCGCAGAGCACGACCTGGACGTCCTCGGGCAGGGACGCCACCGCACGGAGCAGGTAGGGCAGCCCCTTCTGGCGGGTGATCCGGCCGACGAAGACCACGCTGGGGCGGTCCGGGTCGATGCCGAGCGCCCGGACGGCGTCGTCGTCGCGCTGGGGCTTCCAGTCGTCGATGTCGATGCCGTTGTAGACGACCTTCACGCGGGACGGGTCGATCGAGGGGTACGAGCGCAGGATGTCCGCGCGCATCGCCTTCGACACCGCGACGACGCCGTCGGCGTTGGTGAACGCCTCGCGCTCCATCCAGCTGGACAGGCGGTAGCCGCCACCGAGCTGCTCGGCCTTCCACGGACGGAGCGGCTCCAGGCTGTGGGCCGTGACGACGTGCGGGATGCCGTGGGTGAGCTGCGCGAGACGCCCGGCGGAGTTCGCGTACCAGGTGTGCGAGTGCACGAGGTCGGCGCCCTCGACGTCGGCAGCGATCTGCACGTCGGTGCCGAGCGCCTGCAGCGCACCGTTCGCCTGCTCGAGGCCCGCCGGGGTGCGGTAGGCCCACACACCCTGTTCATCGCGGAAGCCACCGAAGGCCCGGACACGGACGTCGGTGTCCGTCCCGGACCGCAGCGCCGCGGTCAGCTGGGCAACATGGACACCGGCACCGCCGTAGACCTCCGGCGGATACTCCCTGGTCAGTAGATCGACTCGCACGCGTTCAAGGTAACGGTTTCCCAGTGCTGACGCCTACTGTGAGCGACATGGCAACGAAGAAGGTATTCGGCATCGTCCTGGCCGGCGGCGAGGGCAAACGGCTCATGCCGCTCACCGCAGACCGTGCGAAGCCGGCCGTGCCGTTCGGTGGGAACTTCCGCCTCGTGGACTTCGCGCTGTCGAACCTGGTCAACTCCGGGCTCAAGCGCATCGTCGTCCTGACGCAGTACAAGTCGCACTCACTCGACCGGCACGTCTCCCAGACCTGGCGCATGGAGGGGCTGCTCGGCTCCTACGTCGCCTCCGTCCCCGCACAGCAGCGGCTCGGCAAGCGCTGGTTCGCCGGCTCCGCCGACGCGATCCTGCAGTCGCTGAACCTGATGCGCGACGAGCGGCCCGACATCGTCGTCGTGGTCGGCGCGGACCACGTGTACCGGATGGACTTCTCCCAGATGGTGGAGGCGCACATCGCCTCGGGCCGCAGCGCCACCGTCGCGGCGATCCGGCAGCCGATCGAGCTCGCGGACCAGTTCGGCGTCATCAAGGTCGACGACGCGGACCCCACCCGGATCGAGGCGTTCCTCGAGAAGCCCAAGGACGCCACCGGCCTGCCCGACTCCCCGCACGAGGTCCTGGCGTCGATGGGCAACTACGTCTTCGACGCCGACGCCCTGGTGGACGCGGTCCTCCGCGACGGCCAGATCGAGTCGTCCGACCACGACATGGGCGGCGACATCATCCCGGACTTCGTCGCACGTGGCGACGCCGGCGTGTACGACCTGCAGCGCAACGAGGTCCCCGGGTCGAACGACCGTGACAAGTACTACTGGCGCGACGTGGGCACGATCGACTCGTTCTTCGACGCCCACATGGACCTGATCGCCCCGGTCCCGGTCTTCAACCTGTACAACCAGGACTGGCCGATCTTCAACCAGCAGACGAACCTGCCGCCCGCGAAGTTCGTCCGCGACGCCAACGGCAACACCGGGTCGACGGTGGACTCCATCGTGTCGCTCGGCTGCCTGCTCTCCGGGGCCCACGTCGAGCGCAGCGTCATCGGCCCGTGGGCGACGATCGACTCGCAGGCGAAGGTGCTCGACTCGATCGTCTTCGAGCGCGCGACCATCGGAGCCGGCGCGATCGTGAACCGGGCGATCCTGGACAAGGACGTCGTCCTCGCCGCGGGCGCCCACGTCGGCGTGGACCGTGAGGCAGACGAGGCCCGTGGCTTCACCGTCACCGACTCCGGCATCACCGTCGTCGGCAAGGGCGTCCGCGTCGAAGCCTGACCCCGTCCGCTCCGCGTCGTGACCCCATGACGTCACGGGGCACCCGACCCCGCTACCGTGGTCGGGTGCCCCGTTTCCTCGTCGTCCTCGATGCCGATTCGACCCTGCTCGAGGACGAGGTCATCGAGCTCCTCGCCGACGCGGCGGGGACCCGGCCACAGGTGCAGGCGATCACGGAGCGCGCCATGCGCGGCGAGATCGACTTCGCCGAGAGTCTCCGGGAGCGGGTCGCGACGTTGGCGGGCCTCCCGGTCGACACGTTCGTCCGCGCCCAGCAGGCGGTCCGCGTCACCCGCGGCGCCGATGAACTCGTCCGCGGCGTGCACGCCGCCGGCGGGACCGTCGCCGTCGTCTCCGGCGGCTTCCACGAGGTGCTCGACCCCTTCGCCACCGGACTCGGTCTCGACCACTGCCGGGCGAACCGACTCGAGACGCGGGACGGCGTGCTGACCGGGCGTGTCGCCGGCGCCGTCGTCGACGCGTCGGCGAAGGCGGAGGCCCTCCGGACCTGGGCCGACGCGGACGGGGTACCGCTGGCCCGGACGGTCGCCGTCGGGGACGGGGCGAACGACCTCGCGATGATGGCGGTCGCGGGGCTCGCCGTCGCCTTCGACGCGAAACCGCGGGTCCGTGCGGAGGCGGACGTCGCGGTCGTCGACCGCGACCTGTCGGTCGTGCTGGCCGCGCTCGGCCTGCGCGGCTGACGCGCCGCTGCGCCGGGCGGCGGCTGCGCCGCGCGCGGCGGGCGTGGCGTGGCGTGGCGTGGCCGAGCCTCGGCCCCGCGGACAGTTCGCGCCGCCGAACGGCCGCGAAGTGTCCGCCCAGCCGAGGCTCGGCCCTCGCGGCAGCGCCGCGCGGCAGCGCCGGCGCCGGCGTCAGCGGGTCAGTGGCCCATGCCCAGGCCGCCGTCGACCGGGATGACCGCGCCCGAGATGTAGCCCGCGCCGTCGCCGGCCAGGAACAGCGTGGCGTCCGCGACGTCGTCGACGCTGCCGTAGCGCGCCGCCGGGATCGCCTTCTTGAACTCGGCCTGCAGCTCGTCCGACAGTGCCGCCGTCATGTCGGTCTGGATGAAGCCCGGGGCGACGACGTTGGCGGTGATGCCACGGGAGCCGAGCTCGCGCGTGATGGACCGGGCCATGCCGACCAGTGCGGCCTTGGACGAGGCGTAGTTGACCTGCCCGATCTGCCCGTACGCCCCGACGACGCTCGACATCAGGACGATGCGGCCGAACTTCGCCTTCATCATCCCCTTGGTCGCACGCTTGACGACGCGGAACGTGCCGGTCAGGTTCGTGTCGATGACGCTCGTGAAGTCCTCCTCGGACATCCGGAGCAGCAGCTGGTCGTTCGTGATCCCGGCGTTGGCGACCAGGACCTCGATCGGGCCGAGCGCGGCCTCGACCTCGGTGAACGCACGGTCCACCGACGCGGTGTCGGTGATGTCGGCCTGCACGGTGAGCGCACCCTCGGGGCCGCCCTGCCCGGTGCGCGACGTCACGGCGACCCGGTGTCCGGCGTCGACGAAGCGGGCGGCCAGTGCGTGGCCGATGCCGCGGTTGCCGCCGGTGATGAGGACGGTACGGGGGGTGGTCATGGTCGCTCCGTTCGCTGGTGGTCGCTGGCACGTCGGGCCCCACGGGTCCGGACACGCCCGGACGAGCCTAGCGGTGCACTCCCCCGACGGCCGGTCTCCGCACCACCGGTCGGATGTCGGCCCCCGGGCGTAAACTGGAGGTCGGCAGACGGAGACCCCACCGCATGAACCGCAAGAACCAGCAGAACCCGAGCGGCCCGCGCATCCAGCTCCAGCGTGCAGCGCCGGAACACGTGATCGCGGAGCCGATGGCCTCGCAGAACATCACGACGCTCCCCGACAACCCCGAGATCGACCGCGCGCACCGGCTGTCCCGCTACGTGTGGCAGATGGCCTTCCGCGTCGTCTGCTTCGTCGGGGCCGTCCTGATCTGGAGCGCCTGGCACTCGTGGATCGCCGTGCTGCCGATCGTCGCCGCGGCCGTCGTCCCCTGGGTCGCGGTGGTGCTGGCGAACGCGGGCAACCGCACCGGCGGCGACGTCGTCCGACCCGGCGGCGCGGTCGAGCTGTACGACGCGGTCGACCCACACCTCCGTGACGAGCAGGAAGACGCGCGGGCCCAGGCCTACCGTGCCGAGCAGGAGCGACTGCGCGACCAGGCCCAGCGTGCGCAGGAGGACTGGCAGCGCAACGGTGACCGGTCCCGCGTCTGGACCGCGCGGAACGGCGGCCGCCGCTGATGGGAGCGACCTTCGACCTGTTCACCGAACCCGGCGCGACGCCGGTGTGTTCGCGGGCCGGTTGTTCGTCGACGGCCTCGTGGCGGGTGAACTGGCGGAACCCCCGGATCCACGCCGAGGACCGCGTGAAGATCTGGGCCGCCTGCGACGAGCACCGCGACTTCCTCGCCGACTACCTGCGCTCCCGGTCGTTCCCGGTGCGGGTCACCGGCATCGACGACGACGTGGAGAACCTCGACGACACCTCCGCGCGTGTCGCGGGTGACGGGCGATGACCGAGGGCTTCGACCCCGGCTCCCGGTACGGCCGGCGCCACGCGGCACGGATCCGTCAGGCGAACGACGGCGCGACGACATCGCCGGCGGACGGCGCGACCGCACCGGTCCGCGACGACGGACCCGCCGAACCGTTCGTCGGGTGGCACTTCGTCCGCAGCCGCCGCTGGCTCGGCTACTTCGCCATCGCCGTCGCGTTCGCGATCATCTGCACGCTCTTCGGCATGTGGCAGTGGGACCGTCGGAACGAGGCCGTCCGACAGAACGACCAGATCGCCGCGAACTACGACCACGCCCCGGTCCCGATCGACCAGGTCCTCCCCCGTGCCGGCACGTGGAGCAACGACCTGACCTGGCTGCGCGCGAGCGTCACCGGACGGTACGACACCGACCACCAGCTCCTCGTCCGCAACCGCGTGCACAACGGCCAGCCCGGGTTCGAGGTCCTCACTCCCCTGGTCACGACCGATGGCCGTGCCTTCGTCGTCGACCGCGGTTGGGTGCCGACGGGCAACAAGCAGGACGCCCCGGACAGCGTGCCGGCCCCTCCGACCGGCACCGTCACCGTCGTCGTGCGGCTGCAGCAGTCCGAGCCGCGCATCCCCGGGCGCACCGACCCCGCGAACACCGACCAGGTGCAGTCCGTCACGCTGCCCGACGTCGCCGACAAGGCCGGGCACCCGATCTGGACCGGCGCGTACGGCCAGCTCGACAGCGAGACGCCGGCCCCGGCCGAGCGCGCACCACTCGGCTGGGACCGGCCGAGCGCCGACACCGGCCTGCACCTCAGCTACTTCATCCAGTGGTTCCTGTTCGCCGTCGGAGGCTTCGGCTTCCTGGCCTACGTGATGGTGCAGGAGTACCGGAACCTCAACCAGGACGACCCGGAGGAGCGCGAGCGCGCCCTCGACCGGCAGCGCCGCAAGGATGCGAAGCCGAAGTCCGACGCGGAGATCGAGGACGAGCTCCTGACGACCGGTCGCTGACGGACCGCACAGACGGACGGGAGGCCCGTGGCGGTGTCGCCACGGGCCTCCCGTCCGTCTGTGGCACGGCCACGCACCCGCGGTCGCGCACCCGCGGTCCCGCACGCGCGGGACCGCACGCGCGGGCCCGCGCTCGCGTCAGGCGAGCTCGATGAGCTCCGCGTAGTCCTTGTTCCAGTGGTCCTCGGTGCCGTCCGGCAGGAGCAGCACCCGCTCGGGGTTCAGCGCCTCGACCGCACCCGCGTCGTGGGAGACGAGGACGACGGCACCCTCGAAGCCGGCCAAGGCGTTGAGGATCTCTTCGCGCGACGCCGGGTCGAGGTTGTTCGTGGGCTCGTCGAGCAGCAGCACGTTCGCGCCCGAGACGACGATCATCGCGAGCGACAGACGGGTCTTCTCACCACCGGAGAGCACCCCGGCCTTCTTGTAGCCGTCGTCACCCGTGAACAGGAACGAGCCGAGGACGCGACGGGCCTCGGTCTCGTTGAGGTCGGTCGACGCGGAGACCATGTTCTCGATCACCGTGCGGTTGACGTCGATGTTCTCGTGCTCCTGCGCGTAGTACCCGATGCGCAGGCCGTGCCCGGGCAGGATCGCCCCGGTGTCCGGCGCGTCCGCACCCGCGAGGATGCGCAGCAGCGTCGTCTTGCCGGCACCGTTGAACCCGAGGATGACGACACGGGAACCTCGGTCGATCGCCAGGTCGACGCCCGCGAAGATCTCGAGCGACCCGTAGGACTTCGACAGCCCCTCGGCCATCAGCGGCGTCCGGCCGCACGGAGCGGGCGTGGGGAAGCGGATCTTCGCGACCCGGTCGGCGACGCGCTCGTCCTCGAGGCCCGCGAGCAGCTTGTCGGCACGCGCGACCATCTGGTGGGCCGCAGCCGCCTTCGACGCCTTCGCACCGAAGCGGGCGGCCTGGTCCTTGAGCGTCGCGGCCTTCTTCTCGGCGCCGGCCCGTTCCTTGCGGCGGCGCTCCTCGTCGGCCACACGCTGCCGCTGGTAGAGCTTCCAGCCCATGTTGTAGATGTCGATGGTCTGGCGGTTCGCGTCGAGGTAGAACACGCGGTTCACGACCTCGTCCACCAGCTCCACGTCGTGGGAGATGACGATCACACCGCCCGGGTAGGTCTTGAGGTGCTCGCGCAGCCAGAGCACCGAGTCCGCGTCGAGGTGGTTCGTCGGCTCGTCGAGGATCATCGTGTCCGCCTCGGAGAACAGGATGCGTGCCAGCTCGATGCGGCGACGCTGCCCACCGGAGAGGGTCTTGAGCTGCTGGTCGAGGATCCGGTCCGGCAGCTTGAGGTTCGACGCGATCGACGCCGCCTCGGCCTCGGCCGCGTAACCACCCAGCGCGTTGAACTCGTCGTCCAGACGGGAGTACCGCTTCATCGCCTTCTCGGCGACGGCCGGGTCGGTGCTGGCCATGTCGAGCGTGGCCTTCCGGATGCCGTCCACGAGCTCACCGAGGCCGCGGGCGTCGAGGATCCGCTTGCGAGCGGTGTCCTCGGGGTTCCCGGAGCGAGGGTCCTGCGGCAGGTAGCCGATCTCACCGGACCGCTGGATCGTCCCGTCGGTCGGAGCAGCCTCACCCGCCAGGGCCTTGGTCATGGTGGTCTTCCCCGCGCCGTTCCGGCCGACGAGGCCGATCTTGTCACCCCGCTCGACGCGGAAGGACACGTTCTCCATCAGGAGGCGAGCCCCGACGCGGATCTCGAGTTCGTGCACGGCAAGCACAGTGGACGTCCAATCAGTTGGTGGGTTTGCACAACGGTGTGTGCGGGAGGTGCACCGCTACGCTGACGGGAACCGATGGTCCAGAACAGGACCAGCAGTCCATTCTAGGAGAATCCATGACGAACGCCACCGGGTTCGCTCCCCGCGCAGTCCTCGCCGACCGTCTGCGCACCCACGGCCTGGCCACCGACGCCGCCCTGATCGCCGGTGGGGCGCTGTTCACCGCCGCGCTCGCGCAGGTCGAGGTGCCGATGTGGCCGGTCCCCGTGACCGGTCAGACGCTGGCCGTCGTCCTCGTCGGCGCGACCCTCGGCGCCCGCCGCGGTGTCCTCTCGATGCTCGTCTACGCGATCGTCGGGCTCGCCGGTGCACCGTTCTTCGCCGACGCGCAGGGCGGCCTGCACGCGCTCACCCTGCCGAGCTTCGGGTACGTCATCGGCTTCATCCCGGCCGCCGGCCTCATCGGCTGGCTCGCGCGTCGGAACTGGGACCGTAAGGTCGGCCGCGCCGCGGTGGCGATGCTGCTCGCCAGTGCGATCCCCTTCGTCACCGGTCTGCCGTACCTGGCGGTCGCCCTCGGCGCGCTCGGTGCGCCGAACGACCTGCAGTCGGTCCTGGCGGCCGGCCTCTACCCGTTCGTCATCGGCGGCATCGCGAAGGCCCTCATCGCGGCCGGCGTGCTGCCCCTGGCTTGGAAGGCGCTCGGCCGCCGCTGAGCGCACTCCGCACCCTGCCGAGAGGCCCCGCACCGATCCGGTGCGGGGCCTCTCGTCGTCCGCAGTGCGTCCGGCGCTCACACGACACCCCGGCTGCCCTCCGCCGACCGGTCACAACACCCCGCCTGCCCTCCGCCGAGCGGTCACGATCCGTCGGTTCGGGACGCCGAGAACGACGTTCCGTGACCGCTCGGCGGGGGACGGCTGGCGCGTCGGAAGGCGGGCGCGTCGGACGGCCGGCGCGTCGGACGGCCGGCGCCCCGGACGACGGCGCGGGTGGGCACGACGACGGACGGGAGGCCCGGTACCAGCTGGTACCGGGCCTCCCGTCTGCGGATGGTCGCGTGGCTAGATCGAGAAGCCGAGCGCGCGCATCATCTCGCGGCCGTCGTCGGTGATCCGCTCCGGACCCCACGGCGGCATCCAGACCCAGTTGATGCGGAACGCGTCGACGATGCCGTCGAGGGCGTTCGCGGTGTCGTTCTCGATGACATCGGTCAGCGGGCAGCCCGCGCTCGTCAGCGTCATGCTGATGATGAGCGCGGTCGCCTCGTCGTCCCAGGCCAGGTCGTAGATGAGCCCGAGGTCGACGATGTTGACGCCGAGCTCCGGGTCCTGGACCTCTTTCAGGCCCTCGACGACCTCGTCGAACTTGTCCGGTGCCAGTGTGGTGATCATCGTCACTCCACCGGCGCGGCGGCAGCGGCCTGCACGTAGCGGTCGTAGCCCTCGTTCTCGAGGCGCTCGGCCAGCTCCGGGCCGCCCTGCTCGGCGATCTTGCCGGCGACGAACACGTGGACGAAGTCCGGCGTGATGTAGCGGAGGATGCGCGTGTAGTGCGTGATGAGCAGCACGCCGAGGCCGGTCGCGGCCTTGGCGCGGTTGACGCCCTCGGACACGATCTTCAGCGCGTCGACGTCCAGGCCGGAGTCGGTCTCGTCGAGGACGGCGAACTTCGGCTTCAGGAGCTCGAGCTGCATGATCTCGTGGCGCTTCTTCTCGCCACCGGAGAAGCCCTCGTTGACGTTGCGCTCGGCGAAGGCCGGGTCCATCTTGAGGTCCGCCATCGACGTGCGGAGGTCCTTGATCCAGCCACGGAGGGCCGGGGCCTCGCCGTCGATCGCGGTCTTGGCGGTACGGAGGAAGTTCGACACCGTCACGCCGGGGATCTCGACCGGGTACTGCATCGCGAGGAACATGCCGGCGCGCGCACGCTCGTCGACGCTCATCGCCAGGACGTCCTTGCCGTCGAGGGTGATCGAGCCGCCGGTGACGTGGTAGCGCGGGTGCCCGGCGATCGTGTACGCCAGGGTCGACTTGCCGGACCCGTTCGGGCCCATGATCGCGTGGATCTCGCCCTCGTTGATCGTCAGGTCGACGCCCTTGAGGATCTCCTTGACGCCCTGGTCGGTGTCGATGGCGACCTGCAGGTCACGGATTTCGAGAGTGGACATTGCGTTCCTTCGGTTGCAGCTGTGGTGCGGCGTCAGCCGCGGGAAGAGTGTGGGGTCGCGCTCAGTCGACCGGGACGGGCTCGTGCACGTCGACGTAGACGTCGCCGTCACGGACCTCGACCCGGAAGACCGGCACCGGCTCGTACGCCGGGAAGTTCTTCGGCTTGCCGGTCGTCAGCGAGAACTGCGACCCGTGTGCCCAGCACTCGAGCGAGTCGCCCTCGACGAAGCCTTCCGACAGCGAGATGTCGCCGTGCGTGCAGGTGTCGCCGATGGCGTGCACGGTGCCGGCCGAGTCCTTCACGATCGCGATGGCGGTGCCGTCGACGACCGCGCGCATCGGGCTGTCCACCGCGATGTCGCTCTCGGCGCAGACCTTCTCGGCCATCAGGCGTCGACCCCGGCAGCAGCAGCCTCGGCGGCGGGCGCGGCGAGGACCGTCCGGCCCTCCATGAGCTCCTGCTCGACGGCGGCGATGAGCCGTTCCTCGAGCTCGGGTGCGCCGATCTTCTGGATGACCTCGACCAGGAAGCCCAGGACGACGAGACGCCGGGCCTCTTCCTCCGGGATGCCACGGGCCTGCAGGTAGAAGAGCTGCTCGTCGTCGAAGCGACCGGTGGCGCTGGCGTGGCCGGCACCGGTGATGTCGCCGGTCTCGATCTCGAGGTTCGGGATGCTGTCGGCGCGCGTCCCCTCGGTCAGGACCAGGTTGCGGTTCTGCTCGTACGAGTCGGTGCCCGGAGCGGAGCGTCCGATGAGGACGTCGCCGATCCAGACCGTGTGCGCACCCTGGCCCTGCAGCGCGCCCTTGTAGTTGACACGGCTGCGGGTGTTAGGTGCGTCGTGGTCGACGTAGACCTGCTGCTCGATGTACTGGCCGGCGTCCGCGAAGTAGACGCCGTACATCTCGACGTCGCCGCCCTGCGCACCGAGGTGCGTGGACGGGTTGACGCGGATGACGTCACCGCCGAGCGAGACCACGACGTGCTTGAGGAAGGCGTCGCGGCCGACCTCGGCGAAGTGCGTCGAGACGTGCACCGCGTCGTCGTCCCAGTCCTGGACCGTGACGAGGGTGAGGCGGGCGCCGTCGCGGACGACGACCTCGACGTTCTCGCTGAGGAGCGCCGACCCGCGGTTGTCGATCACGACGATGCCCTGCGCGTGCGGCTCGGCGGTGATGACCGTGTGTGCCGCCCGCGGCTGCGTGCCGAAGTCGGAGCGGGTCACGGTGATGAACTCGTGCTCGTCCGTGCCCTGCACGGTGATCGCCAGGACGGCGTCACGCGCGCTCCAGGCAGCGGCGGCCGCCCGGTCCTCCGGCAACCCGGCGCCACCGACGCGGGGGTCGTCGCTGCGACCCCACTCGACGTCGGCGCCCGCGGACTGGGTCGCGAGGAAGGGGTACGCCGAGCCGTCCAACGTGCTGTCGAGCAGCGGCTGGATCTTGGCGAGCGGCGCGAACTTCCAGTTGACCTCTCGGCCGGTGACGGTGGGGAAGGCGCCGACGTCGCCCGAGCGGAACCGCTGGGAACGCGTCTGCACCGGCACCTTGGTGTCCCAGCCGCCGTCGGAGTGCGCCCGGGCGCCGTGCTGGTCCGTACCGCCCGACGAGAGCGTGCTCGCGGGCTCCGTCGGCTGGTCGATGTGGGGAGGAGGGGTGGTGCTGGACATCTAGCCGACGGATCCTTCCATGCTCATCTCGATGAGCTTGTTGAGTTCGAGTGCGTACTCCATCGGGAGCTCGCGGGCGATGGGTTCGATGAATCCGCGCACGATCATCGCCATGGCCTCGTCCTCGGCCATGCCGCGGGACATGAGGTAGAACAGCTGCTCCTCGCTGACGCGGGAGACGGTCGCCTCGTGGCCGAGCTGCACGTCGTCGACGCGGATGTCGATCGCCGGGTAGGTGTCGCTCCGCGAGACGGTGTCGACGAGCAGCGCGTCACAGCGGACCGTGTTGGCCGAGTGGTGTGCGCCCGGGTCGACCCGGACCTCGCCGCGGTACCCGGCACGACCGCCACCGCGGGCGATCGACTTCGAGACGATCGACGACGTCGTGTACGGCGCCATGTGGATCATCTTCGCGCCGGCGTCCTGGTGCTGGCCGGGGCCGGCGAAGGCGACGGACAGGGTCTCGCCCTTGGCGTGCTCACCGGCGAGGTAGATGGACGGGTACTTCATCGTGACCTTGGACCCGATGTTGCCGTCGATCCACTCCATGGTCGCACCCTCGTGGGCGATCGCACGCTTGGTGACGAGGTTGTAGACGTTGTTCGACCAGTTCTGGATCGTCGTGTACCGAACGCGGGCGTTCTTCTTGACGATGATCTCGACGACGGCCGAGTGCAGGGAGTCCGACTTGTAGATCGGGGCGGTGCAGCCCTCGATGTAGTGGATGTACGAGTCCTCGTCCGCGATGATCAGCGTCCGCTCGAACTGGCCCATGTTCTCCGTGTTGATGCGGAAGTAGGCCTGCAGCGGGATCTCGACGTGGACGCCCTTCGGGACGTAGACGAACGAGCCGCCGGACCACACGGCCGTGTTCAGCGCGGCGAACTTGTTGTCGCCGGCGGGGATCACGGTGCCGAAGTACTCCTCGAACAGCTCGGGGTGCTCGCGGAGCGCCGTGTCGGTGTCCATGAAGATGACGCCCTGCTGCTCCAGGTCCTCGCGGATCTGGTGGTAGACGACCTCGGACTCGTACTGCGCGGCGACGCCGGCGACGAGGCGCTGGCGCTCGGCCTCCGGGATGCCCAGGCGTTCGTACGTCGTGCGGATGTCCTCGGGGAGGTCCTCCCACGACTCGGCCTGCTTCTCCGTCGACTTCACGAAGTACTTGATGTTGTCGAAGTCGATGTCCGACAGGTCGGCACCCCACGAGGGCATCGGCTTGCGGTCGAAGAGCTTCAGCGCCTTCAACCGGTTCGCACGCATCCACTCGGGTTCACCCTTGCGGCCGGAGATGTCGGTGACGACCTCTTCCGACAGGCCACGGCGCGCAGAGGCGCCGGCCGCGTCGGAGTCGGCCCAGCCGAATTCGTACTGGCCGAGCCCTTCGAGTTCTGGACGGTCGATGAGCACGTCGGACATGGTCTCCTCGTTTCCTTCTCGCAACAGCGTCTCCGGGACAACCCGGTGGTGTCGGACACCATTCCACCGCAGGCCGCCGACACGGCGTCCCACGGTGTTGCTGCCTCGCAACGTCGATGCTTCCACGCAGTCGCGGGACCGATCGGCGATCACGGCTCATTCGGAGCCGGCGCCTGCCTAGACTTGACTGCTGCTGAACCCTCGAATCCTACAGGTCCAGGGCCCGGAACAACAGGAAGGCACCACCCTCGTGACTCGCGTCGGTCCCACCGTCGAGCAGGACGTCCGGACTCGGACCACCTGGTGGTCGCTCCCCCGCACCGTGGACCCGCGTGTCGTCGTCCTCGCCTGGGCCTCGTTCGTCGTCGAGGTCGTCCTCATCGGGACCGGTGGCCTCGTGCGCCTGACGGCCTCGGGCCTCGGCTGCCCCACGTGGCCGAAGTGCACCACGGACTCGCTCGTGTCGACCCCCGAGATGGGCATCCACGGGATCATCGAGTTCGGCAACCGTCTGCTCACCTTCGTGCTGGTCGTCGTCGCGATCGCGATGTTCCTGGCGGTCGTCCGGATGCGGAAGACCCGCCCGGAGTTGTTCTGGCTGGCGTTCGCCCAGGGCGCAGCCATCCCCGTGCAGGCGGTCATCGGCGGCGTGTCGGTCATCTCCGGCCTGAACCCGTTCGTCGTCGGCCTGCACTTCGTCGTCTCCGCCGTCCTGACGAGCATCACGGCCGCACTCGTCTACCGCTCGGTGAACGGCCCCCGTGTCCGAGACCGCATCGTGCCCGGATGGTACTTCGGCGTCGTCCGCGGCACCGTGGCCGCCGTCGCCGTGACCGTGCTCATCGGCATCCTCACGACCGGCAGCGGCCCGCACGCGGGCGCCAGCGAGCGCGTCGACGGCGGCGCCGTGCACCGGACCGGCTTCGACACGCAGCTCATGGAGCACCTGCATGCCGTCCCCGCCTACGCGACCTTCGCCCTGACGCTCGTGCTCGTCATCGGTGCGGTCCGCCTCCGGCTCTCGAGCAGGATCGCGCTGCTGCTCCTCGTCGTCGAGTTCGTCCAGATCGCGGTCGGGCTCACCCAGGCGCGCACGGGTCTGCCCGTCGGACTCGTCGGCACCCACATGGTGCTCGCCGGTCTGCTCGTCGCGGCGATGACCGCGGTGGTGCTCTCCACCCGGTCGAGCGCCGGTCGGGACGCCGTCCGGGCCTGATCCGGCTCGGTCGCCCGCGGGCGCGGCGCCGACCACGTCGGTACCGCGGCCGGCCTGGGCGAGGCGATCCGCGCCTCCCGGACAGCCAGGGCTCCAGGTGCCCCCAGGAGCGACGCTTCCGCGCAGGATCGACGCTTCCGCGCAGGAGCGACGCTGCAGCGCAGGAGCCCCGCGCTGCGGTACCGGCCTGGAGGCGCGCCCGACGCCCGAGCCGCGGGTCACGCCCCCGACGTGGCCGGCCCGGCACCGCCCACCCCGACCCGGCCCTGCCGACACCGGCCCGCGCCGCGCACTCCTCGCCGGCTCCGCCCGTCCAGCACTCCGAACGCCGACAGGGAACGACGACGGGCCCGGCCTCCGAGGAGGCCGGGCCCGTCGTCACCCCGTGCTTGTCAGATCGAGAAGGTGAAGACCTGCGGCAGCAGCGGGTCGATGCCGACCGCGATGAACAGCAGCGTCAGGTAGGTGATCGAGCTGCGGAAGACGCGCATCGGGTGCACCTGCTCCATGTGCTGGATCGCCCGGTCGTAGAGCAGGTGCGACTCGACGACGAACCAGATGCCCGCGGCGAGGGCGACGACCGTGTAGAGCGGCCCCATGTTCGCGACCGGGATCAGCAGCAGCGAGCAGACCAGGGTGGCCCAGGCGTAGAGCACGACCTGCAGCCCGACGACGGTGCGTCCGCGCACGACGGCGAGCATCGGGACGTCGGCGGCGTCGTAGTCGTCGCGGTACTTCATCGACAGCGGCCAGTAGTGCGGCGGCGTCCAGAGGAAGATCACCATGAACAGGATGACGGGGGTCCAGGTCAGCGAACCGGTCACGGCCGCCCACCCGATCAACACCGGCATGCAGCCCGCCGAACCGCCCCAGACGATGTTCTGCGGCGTCCGACGCTTGAGCCAGAGCGTGTACACGAACACGTAGATGAGTATCGCGGCGACGCTCAGTGCGGCGGCCAGCCAGTTCACGAACACGACGAGCACGACGGTCGACGCGATGCCGAGGAGCCACGAGAACACGAGTGCTTCGCGGTCCGACAGCTCGCCGGTGACCAGCGGCCGGGTGCTCGTGCGCTTCATCAGGCGGTCGATGTCGCGGTCGATGTAGCAGTTGAACGCCGACGCCGACCCGGCCGACATCGCGCCGCCGAGCATCGTCCAGAACACGAGCCACAGGTCCGGCACGCCGCGCTCGGCGAGGAACATCGTCGGCGCCGTGGTGACGAGCAGCAGCTCCATCACGCGCGGCTTGGTGAGCGAGACGTACGCCCGGACCTTGCGGGACAGCATCGACCGACGAACGGTGTCTGGCCTGGTCACGGTGGCAGTCGGCAAGGGAACCTCAGTCTGTTTCGCTGCAGCTCGCACGCTCGGGAGGACGTCACCGTCGGCGTCTGGGCGTGCGTGACCGCGGAATGATCGCGGGTCACGACCAGTTTACGCGATGGACGGCGCCACGACGATGTCCCGCCGCTCTCCAGCGGCTCCGGGACACGCCCGGACGACGAGCGGTCACCGACCGGTCACCGAGACCAGCCGGTGGCCTGAGCACCTTCTGAGTGCCGGTTCACTATGCTGGAGAGGCCCTCCCGCAGCGTGCCCCGAAGACGTCGGCCGCGATCGAGCCGGTCGGCCGCCGGCAACGGCGCCGCGACGGAGCCCCGGGTGGGCACCATGTCCGTGCGATGGCACGAGCCCTCGCACATGTCGCATCAATGAAGGGTCAACATCCAAGTGGCTGAATTCACCTGGGACGCCATCGACCGGAAGGCCGTCGACACGGCCCGCGTCCTCGCCGCCGACTCTGTCGAGGCGGCCGGCAACGGTCACCCCGGCACCGCGATGAGCCTCGCGCCGCTGGCTCACCTCCTCTTCCAGAAGGTGATGCGTCGCGACCCGAGCGACTCCACGTGGATCGGTCGCGACCGCTTCATCCTGTCGGCGGGTCACGCATCGATCCTGCAGTACGTGCAGTTCTACCTGCACGGCTACGGTCTCGAGCTCGACGACCTCCAGCACCTCCGCAAGTGGGGCTCCAAGACCCCGGGTCACCCGGAGTACGGCCACACCGACGGCGTCGAGATCACCACCGGCCCGCTGGGCCAGGGCCTCGCCTCCGCCGTGGGCTTCGCCTACGCGCAGCGCTTCGAGCGCGGCCTGTTCGACCCGGAGACCCCGGCCGGCCAGTCGCCGTTCGACCACTACACCTACGTGATCGCCGGCGACGGTGACATGCAGGAGGGCGTCACGAACGAGTCCGGTTCGCTCGCGGGCCGCCAGCAGCTCGGCAACCTCATCGCGTTCTACGACTCGAACCAGATCTCGATCGAGGACGACACCGACATCGCGTTCTCCGAGGACGTCCACGCCCGCTACGAGGCGCTCGGCTGGCACGTGCAGGTCGTCGACTGGAAGAAGACCGGCGAGTACCACGAGGACGCCGAAGCACTCTTCGCCGCCGTCGAGGCCGCCAAGCAGGTCCACGACAAGCCGTCGCTCATCGTCATCAAGACGATCATCGGCTGGCCGTCGCCGACCAAGCAGAACTCCGGCAAGATCCACGGCTCCGCGCTCGGCGCCGACGAGCTCAAGGGCCTGAAGGAGGTCCTCGGCTTCGACGCCGAGAAGACCTTCGACGTCGACCCCGAGGTCCTCGACTACACCCGCGGCGCGATCGCCAAGGGCCAGGCCGAGCACGCCGAGTGGCAGAAGACCTTCGACGCGTGGGCCGCGGCCAACGCCGACAAGAAGGCGCTGTTCGACCGCGTCCAGGCCAAGCAGCTCCCCGAGGGCCTCGAAGCCGCACTCCCGGTGTTCAGCACCGAGAAGGCCGTCTCGACCCGTGCCGCCTCCGGCAAGGTCATCAACGCCATCGCGCCGCTGATGCCCGAGTTCTGGGGTGGCTCCGCCGACCTCGCCGAGTCGAACCTCACCACGATCGAGGACGGCAAGTCCTTCGGTCCGGCCGAGGCCTCCACGAAGACCTGGACGACCGACCCGTTCGGCCGCGTGCTGCACTTCGGAATCCGCGAGCACGCGATGGGCTCGATCCTCAACGGCATCGTCCTGCACGGGAACACCCGCCCCTTCGGTGGCACCTTCCTGATCTTCAGCGACTACATGCGCCCGGCGGTCCGTCTCGCCGCGCTCATGAAGGCGCCGGCGATCTACGTCTGGACGCACGACTCCATCGCCCTCGGCGAGGACGGCCCGACGCACCAGCCGATCGAGCAGATCACCGCCCTCCGTGCGATCCCGGGTCTCGACGTCGTCCGCCCCGCGGACGCCAACGAGGTCGCGTACGCCTGGCTCGAGATGCTCAAGCACCAGGACCGCCCGGCCGGCATCGCGCTGAGCCGCCAGAACCTGCCCGTGTTCGAGCGTGGCGACGGCGACGCGTCCGGCGAGGTCTTCGCCTCGGCGAAGAACGTCAGCAAGGGCGCGTACGTCCTGGCCGAGGCGCCGAACGGCACTCCGGACGTCATCCTGATCGGCACCGGTTCCGAGGTCCAGATCGCGGTCGACGCCCGTGAGCAGCTCAAGGCCGAGGGCATCAACGCCCGGGTCGTGTCCGCTCCGTCGCTCGAGTGGTTCCACGAGCAGGACGAGGCGTACCGCGAGTCGGTCCTGCCGAAGGCCGTCAAGGCCCGCGTCTCGGTCGAGGCCGGGATCGCGATGAGCTGGCGCGACATCGTCGGCGACGCCGGCCGCAGCGTGTCGATCGAGCACTTCGGTGCCTCGGCCGACTACCAGAAGCTGTTCGAGGAGTTCGGGTTCACCACCGAGCACGTCATCTCGGCAGCCAAGGAATCGATCGCAGCAGCAGCATCCTGACCCGAACGGGCCGGGTCCGGAACGTCGGACCCGGCCCGTCGGCACGGGAGGCCCGTGGCGGCCCCGCCACGCGCCTCCCGTCCCGGGGGTTCGACCCCCGACACAGACCACGGCTCCCCGGAGCCGACGAACGAAACGAAGCAGAGAAGAAGCGAATGACTGACACCACACCCACCGAAGACCTCTCCGCCGTCGGCGTGAGCATCTGGCTCGACGACCTGTCCCGCGAGCTCCTCGAGACCGGCCGTCTCGAGAACCTGATCGCCGACCGCAACGTCGTCGGTGTCACCACCAACCCGACGATCTTCGCGTCGGCCCTCGCCAAGGGCGAGCGCTACGACGACCAGGTCAAGGAGCTCGCCGCCGCGGGCACCGACGTGACCAACGCGATCTTCGAGATCACGACGCGCGACGTCTCCGACGCCTGCGACATCTTCACGCCGCTCTACGCATCGACCAAGGGCTTCGACGGCCGCGTGTCGATCGAGGTCGAGCCGGGTCTCGCGCACGACACCGCGAAGACCATCGAGCAGGCCAAGTTCCTGTTCGACAAGGTCGGCAAGGAGAACGTCCTCATCAAGATCCCGGCGACCGTCGACGGTCTCGAGGCGATCACCGAGGTCATCGGCGCCGGCATCTCGGTCAACGTCACCCTGATCTTCTCGCTCGAGCGCTACCGCGCCGTCATCGACGCCTACCTCGGTGGTCTCGAGAAGGCCAAGGCCGCCGGCCACGACCTCTCGAAGATCCACTCCGTCGCGTCGTTCTTCGTCTCGCGCGTCGACTCCGAGATCGACAAGCGCCTCGACGCCGTCGGTTCGGACGAGGCCACCGCCCTGAAGTCGAAGGCCGGCATCGCCAACGCGCAGCTCGCCTACCAGGTCTGGACCGAGGCGTTCTCGACCGAGCGCGCCCTGGGCCTGCTCGAGTCGGGTGCGAACACGCAGCGTCCGCTCTGGGCCTCGACCGGTGTCAAGGACCCGTCGCTGCCCGACACGCTCTACGTGACCGAGCTCGCCGCCCCGAACACCGTCAACACGATGCCGGGCAAGACGCTCGAGGCCACGTTCGACCACGGTGAGGTCCACGGCGACGCCATCGCCGGCACGTTCGACGACGCGAACCAGGTCATGGACCAGCTCGCCGCCGTCGGCATCGACTACGACGACGTCGTCGACCTCCTCGAGAAGGAGGCCGTCGAGAAGTTCAACGTCTCGTGGGGCGAGCTCGTCGACACCGTCAAGACGGCACTCGAGAACGCCAAGTAAGAGTGACCGTCTCCATCGCCGCCAGCGGTGACGCGGCGCGGGCCATCGACACGGTGGTCCCGCGCCTCGTCACCGACCTGGTGGCGTCCGGGATCACGGCCCAGGACGCCGCCCTCTGGGGCCCCGAGGCCGAAGCCGAGGCGTCGAACCGCCTGGGTTGGGTCGAGGCCGTCTCGGTCTCGCGTCCGCTCGTCGCCGAGGTCGCGGCACTCCGCGACCAGCTGCACGAACAGGGCGTCGACCGCGTGGTCCTCGCCGGCATGGGCGGCTCGTCGCTCGCGCCCGAGGTCATCACCCGCACCGCCGGGGTCCCGCTCGTGGTCCTCGACTCGACCGACCCTGCGCAGGTCCGCGCCGCACTGACCGACCTCGAGCGCACCGTGCTCGTCGTGTCGTCGAAGTCCGGCTCCACCGTCGAGACCGACTCGCAGCGCCGGGTGTTCGCGCAGGCGTTCGAGGACGCCGGCATCGACCCCGCTGGTCGCATCGTCGTCGTCACGGACCCGGGCTCGGCGCTCGAGTCCGACGCACAGCAGGCCGGCTACCGCGTCTTCACCGCCGACCCCACGGTCGGCGGCCGCTACTCCGCGCTGACCGCCTTCGGGCTGGTCCCGGCCGGACTCGCGGGTGCGGACATCGCCGAGCTCCTCGACGAAGCCGACGCCATCAGCGTGCTGCTCGCCGTCGACACCGACGAGAACCCCGGCCTGGTGCTCGGGGCCGTCCTCGGCGGCACCGCTCCCCTGCGCGACAAGATCGGCATCGTCGCGGACGGCACGCACATCCTCGGCTTCGGTGACTGGGTCGAACAGCTCATCGCCGAGTCGACGGGCAAGGACGGTCGCGGTCTCCTGCCGGTCGTGCTCGAGGTCGACGCCCCCGAACTCGGTGCCGACCTGCCCGACCTGCAGGTCGTCCGACTCGTCGGGTCCCGCGACGACGAACGCCACGTCGCCGACGGCGAGCTCGAGATCACCGGTACGCTCGGTGGGCAGTTCCTGGTCTGGGAGTACGCGGTCGCGGTCGCCGGCCGGCTGCTCGGCATCAACCCCTTCGACCAGCCCGACGTGGAGGCCGCCAAGGTCGCCGCCCGCGCGCTGCTCGACGGCCCTGCCACCGACGACGTCGCCACCACGCCCGCCTTCGAGGAGCACGGCATCGCCGTGTCCGCGACGGGTGGGCTCGACGCCGGGACGACACTCACCCAGGCCGTGTCGGGCCTCCTGGCCGGTCTCGGTCCGGACGGCTACGTGGCGCTCCAGGTCTACGCGGACCGCACCGCCGGTGCCGACCTCGGGGCGCTCCGCGACCTGCTGGCAGCACGCACCGGCCGTCCCGTCACCTCCGGGTACGGTCCCCGGTTCCTGCACTCCACCGGCCAGTACCACAAGGGCGGCCCCGCGAACGGCGTGTTCCTGCAGATCGTCTCCGACGAGCAGGACGACCTCGCCGTCCCCGGCCGCCCGTTCACGTTCGGCCGGCTCATCCGAGCCCAGGCCGCCGGCGACGCGAGTGTCCTCGCGGCGCACGGCCGTCCGGTGCTGACCCTGTCGACGCGGGACGTCCCCGCGGCGGTGGCGGTCATCGCGGCTGCACTCACCACCTGATTCAAAGGAGTTCACCGACATGTCACCGGTGGCGATCACCCCGGAGCACAACCCGCTCCGGCTGCCCACGGACCGTCGACTGAACCGGATCGCGGGTCCCAGCACCCTCATCATCTTCGGGGTGACGGGAGACCTCTCCCGCAAGAAGCTGATGCCCGCGGTCTACGACCTCGCGAACCGAGGGCTCCTGCCCCCGGGGTTCGCGCTGGTCGGGTTCGCTCGACGCGACTGGGAGGACCAGGACTTCTCCCAGCTCGTCCACGACGCCGTCAAGGAGCACTCGCGGACCCCGTTCGACGAGGACGTCTGGCGTCAGCTCGAACAGGGCATCCGCTTCGTCCAGGGATCGTTCGACGACCCCGAGGCGTTCCGGCTGCTCAAGGAGACGGTCGACACGCTGGACGACGAGCGAGGCACGCTCGGCAACCACGCCTTCTACCTCTCCATCCCGCCGAAGATGTTCCCGGTGGTCACGGAGCAGCTCAAGGTCTCCGGGCTCACCGAGAAGCGCGACGGCTCCTGGAGTCGTGTCGTGGTCGAGAAGCCGTTCGGCTCGGACCTCCGCACCGCGCGCGAACTGAACGCCATCGTCGAGAGCGTCTTCGCGCCCGACGACGTGTTCCGCATCGACCACTACCTCGGCAAGGAGACCGTCCAGAACCTCCTGACGCTCCGGTTCGCGAACCAGATGTACGAACCCATCTGGAACTCGAACTACGTCGACCACGTGCAGATCACGATGGCCGAGGACATCGGCGTCGCCGGACGTGCCGCCTACTACGACGGCATCGGCGCGGCCCGCGACGTCATCCAGAACCACCTGCTGCAGCTCCTCGCCCTCACCGCGATGGAGGAGCCGGTCTCGTTCAAGGCCGGACACCTCCGCGCCGAGAAGGAGAAGGTGCTCTCCGCCGTGCGGCTCCCCGAGGACCTGTCCACGGCGACCAGCCGCGGACAGTACGCCGGCGGGTGGCAGGGCGGCGAGAAGGTGCTCGGGTTCCTCGAGGAAGCGGGCATGAACCCCGAGTCCACGACCGAGACCTTCGCGGCGATCCGGCTCGACATCGCGACCCGACGGTGGCAGGGCGTGCCCTTCTACCTGCGCGCCGGCAAGCGACTCGGTCGTCGGGTGACCGAGATCGCGATCGTGTTCAAGCGCGTCCCCGAGGACGTGTTCGGCATCGAGCAGTCCCCGCTCGGGCAGAACGCCCTCGTGATCCGCGTCCAGCCGGACGAGGGCGTCACGCTCCGCTTCGGCTCGAAGGTCCCCGGCGTCGGGACCCAGGTCCGCGACGTCACGATGGACTTCGGCTACGGTCACGCGTTCACCGAGGCCTCCCCCGAGGCCTACGAACGGCTCATCCTCGACGTGCTCCTCGGTGACCCGCCGCTGTTCCCGCGGCACCAGGAGGTCGAGTTGTCCTGGAAGATCCTCGACCCGATCGAGGAGTTCTGGCGGACACAGGGCCAGCCCGAACAGTACCGTCCCGGCACCTGGGGCCCGGCTTCGGCCGACGAGCTCCTGGCCCGCGACGGTCGGACCTGGAGGCGTCCATGAAGATCGACCTGCCGAACACCACGGTCTCGAAGATCCAGAAGACCCTGGTGCACATCCGCGAAGAGGGCGGCGCCGTCGCCCTGGGCCGCGTGCTCACCCTCGTCGTCTCGACCGCGCTCGGTCGGGAGGAAGAGGCGATCGAAGCCGCGAACCAGGCGTCCCGCGAACACCCGATGCGCGTCGTCATCGTGTCGAAGAACGAGGGCGACATCGCCTCCCCCGGTCGTCTCGACGCGCAGATCCGCGTCGGCAGCGACGCGGGCGCCAGCGAGGTCATCGTCCTCCGTGCCTACGGCGAGACCGCGGCGGACGAGGAGAGCCTGGTCACCGGGCTGCTCCTGCCCGACGCGCCCGTCGTCGCATGGTGGCCGGAAGCCGCGCCGGAGAAGCCCTCGGCGTCCCCGCTCGGCCGGATCGCGCAGCGCCGGATCACCGACGCGGCGGCGCAGAAGGACCCGAACGCGGCCATCATGGCGCTGGCGGACTCCTACGCGCCGGGCGACACCGACTTCGCCTGGACCCGCCTGACCCTCTGGCGGAACCAGCTCGCCGCGGCGCTCGACCAGCCGCCGTTCGAGCCGATCACCGCCGTCGAGGTCTCCGGCGCGTCCGACAGCCCGTCGACCGTGCTGCTCGCCGCCTGGCTCGGCCTGCAGCTCAAGGTCCCGGTCGAGGTCACCACCTCACCCCGTGCCACGGGCTCGTCCGGCATCCACGGTGTGACCCTGGTCCGCGAGTCCGGGACGATCGAGCTCGAGCGCTCCCTGGTCGACGTGGCGACGCTGTCGATGCCCGGTCAGCCGACGCACGACCTCTCCCTGCCGCGCCGCAACCTGCGCGACTGCCTGGCCGAGGAACTCCGTAGACTCGACCCGGACGTCCTCTTCGGAGACGTCGTCAAGCACGGGGTGGCCAAGCTCCGCGAACGCATCGCGGGCTGAACCCCCACGGTCCGGTCGTCCGTCCTCCCCCGCTGCCGTCCGCGGCGGGATGGTCGGGCGGCCGGCCGGACCGACCGCGGTCGCACCGGCCGCACCACGAACACAGGAGTCACGTGACCAACGAACGGCGGGTGCTCGTGCACCCCGACAAGCAGGCCCTCGGCGCCTCCGTCGCCGCACGCTTCATCACGAAGATCATCGACGTCCTCGACGAGCAGGGACGGGCCGACATCGCGATCAGCGGCGGTTCCGTCTCCACCCTCGTCCTGGCAGCGATCGGTCAGTCGCAGGCGAAGCAGAGCGTCGACTGGTCGAAGGTCCACGTCTGGTGGGTCGACGAGCGCTGGGTGCCGGAGGGCGACGCCGACCGGAACATCACCGGGACGCAGACCGACTTCCTGGACCACGTGAACATCCCGGCGGAGAACATCCACCCGATGGCTCCGTCGGACGCCGGCATCAGCATCGACGAGGCCGCGACGCAGTACGAGCGCGAGCTCCTCGCCGCCGCCCCCGACTCCGCGGAGACGCCCCGCTTCGACATCACGCTGCTCGGCGTCGGCCCGGACGGCCACACCGCGTCACTGTTCCCGGAGTTCCCGCAGCTGCGCATCACCGACCGCAAGGTCGTGCCCGTCGACGACTCCCCCAAGCCGCCGGCCCAGCGTCTGACGCTGACCTACCCGGTGATCAACGCGTCGCAGCGTGTCTGGGTCATCCTCTCGGGTGCCGAGAAGGCGTCGGTCCTCGGACTCGCCCTCGCCGGCGCTGCGGTGGACGAGGTCCCCGTGGGCGGCGTGCAGGGCCGGAAGCGCACGGTCTTCTTCGTCGACCAGGACGCCGCACGCGACGTCCCGGAGAACCTCATCGCGTCGACGTACTGACGCACGGGGCGCGTGACGCGCCTGCGGACGGACGGGAGGCCCGGTACCAGCTGGTACCGGGCCTCCCGTCCGTCGTCTGGTCACCCGGCGTTTGGTCGCCCGCCGCTGCCGCGCGTCGCCGGTCGAGCGCGAACGGAGCAGGCCCCCACACCATCCGGTGTGGGGGCCTGCTCCGTGTGCTCGGTCTGTTGCCGTGGCTACTTGGCCGCGGTCCCGCGACGCAGCCGCAGCTGCTGGAGCGCGTCCTCGAGGAGTTGCGCTGCCTCTTCCTCGGTGCGCCGTTCCTTCACGTACGCGAGGTGCGTCTTGTAGGGCTCGGTCTTCGCGACCTGCGGCGGGTTCTCCTTGTCGCGACCGGCCGGCAGACCCGTGGACGGGGAATCGACCGTCTCCGGGATCTCTTCGTCGGGCAGGTTCGCGGCGAAGTACCGCACGACCTCGTTGCCCATCGCGTCCCAGTAGGAGATCGCGACGCGCTCGGCCTGGACCCCGCGGTCCTGTTCGCCCATCGGGCCCGCGCCGACGCGCGAACCGCGGATTGCGCTTCCTCCGGATGCCATGTCAGCTCCCTGCCGTGAACTTGTTGATGAGACCGAGCACGATGATGCTGGAGATCCAGAGGAGCCCGAGGATCACCGTGATGCGGTTCAGGTTGCGCTCGGCGACGCCGGATGCCCCGAGGTTGCTCGTCACACCACCGCCGAACATGTCGGAGAGGCCGCCACCGCGGCCCTTGTGCAGGAGGATGAGGAGCGTGAGCAGGAGGCTCGTGATCGCGAGCAGGACCTGCAGCACGACGGAGAGTATCGCCACGACGTACCTTTCGTGTCAGTCAGCCATCCGAGTATACCGGTCGCGCGGAGCGCGCTCGGGACCCGGGCGGGTTGGGCGGTGCGGGAGGGACACGGCACGGGGCGCGACGGGCGGTGCCCGTCGCGCCCCGGCGGTGGTGGACTAGAGACCGACGTGCTGCTGGAACCGCGCGATGGCGGCGAACTCCTGCACGTCGAGGGACGCGCCACCCACCAGCGCGCCGTCGACGTCGGGCTCGCGGAGGAAGCCGGCGATGTTGCCCGACTTCACCGAACCGCCGTACAGCACGCGCGTGTCGGCGGCCGCCTGGTCACCCCAGGCGGCGGCGATCCCACGACGGAGCGCCGCACATTCGTCCTGCGCCTGCTCGGCCGTGGCGGCCTGGCCGGAGCCGATCGCCCAGACCGGCTCGTACGCGACGACGATCTCGGACGGCTGCACCGCGCCGAGGACGACCTGCAGCTGCTCGACCGGCACGACGCCGGCCCCGCGCTGCTCACGCTGTTCGCCGGTCTCGCCGACGCAGACGACCGGCACCAGGCCGTGCTTGACGGCGGCGGCGGTCTTCGCGGCGACGATCTCGTCGGTCTCGCCGTGCATGGTGCGACGCTCGGAGTGGCCGACGATGACGTACTTCGCGTCGAGCGCGGCCAGGAACGCGCCGGAGACGTCACCGGTGTAGGCACCGGAGTCGTACTGCGACAGGTCCTGGGCGCCGAACGCCAGCGGCAGCTTGTCCGCCGAGATCAGCGTCTGGACGCTGCGCAGGTCGGTGAACGGCGGGAAGACCGCGACCTCGACGTCCGCGTGGTCGTGCCGGGCGTCCTTGAGGGTCCAGGCGAGCTTCTGGACGGTGGCGATGGCCTGGAGGTGATCCAGATTCATCTTCCAGTTCCCGGCGATGAGCGGCGTGCGGGTCATGCGGACCACCCGAGGGCTTCGAGGCCGGGGAGCGACTTGCCCTCGAGGAACTCGAGGCTCGCCCCACCACCGGTGGAGATGTGGCCGAACTGGTCGTCGGTGAAGCCGAGCGACCGGACCGCGGCGGCGGAGTCGCCACCGCCGACAACACCGAGGCCGTCGACCTCGGTCAGCGCCTGGGCGACGGTCTTCGTACCGGCGGCGAAGGCGGGGAACTCGAACACGCCCATCGGCCCGTTCCAGAACACCGTCTTCGATGCAGCGACCGCGCGGGCGAACCGCTCCGCCGTCTCCGGTCCGATGTCCAGGCCGATGCCGTCGGTGCCGAACGAGGACGACTCGATGGCGTCCGCGGCGACCGTCTCGTGCTCGGCGTCCGCGGCGAACCCGGAGGCCACCACGACGTCGGTCGGCAGGTCGATGGTCACACCGAGCTCCGTCGCCCGCGACAGGTACTCACGGACGACGTCGAGCTGGTCCTGCTCGAGCAGCGACTTCGCCACCCCGTGGCCCTGGGCCGCGAGGAAGGTGAAGAGCATGCCGCCGCCGATGCAGATCGTGTCGACCCGCGGCAGGAGGTGGTCGATGACACCGAGCTTGTCGCTGACCTTCGACCCGCCGAGCACGACCGTGTACGGGCGCTCCGGGTCCTTGGTCAGCCGCTCGAGCACGGTCAGCTCCTGCTCGATGAGCTGACCGGCAGCGCTCGGGAGCGCCGATGCCAGCTCGTACACGGAGGCCTGCTTGCGGTGCACGACGCCGAACCCGTCGGAGACGAACGCGTCCCCCAGGGTGGCGATGCGCTCCGCGAAGGCGGTGCGCTCGGCGGCGTCCTTCGAGGTCTCCTCCGGGTTGAAGCGGAGGTTCTCGAGCAGCAGGACGTCACCGTCCTCGAGGGCCTCGGCAGCCGCGGTCGCCCCGTCGCCGACGGTCTCGTCGACGAAGGCGACCGGCTTGCCGAGCAGCTCGGACAGCCGCTGGGCGACGGGCGCGAGCGAGTACTCGGGCTTCCGTTCGCCGTCGGGTCGGCCGAGGTGGGACACCACGACCACGCGCGCGCCGGCGGTGATCAAGGTGTTCAGGGTGGTGAGCGACGCCCGCACGCGGCCGTCGTCCGTGATCGTGCCGTCCTTGAGCGGGACGTTCAGGTCACAGCGGACGACGACACGCTTGCCGGCGAGGTCGCCGAGGTCCTCGAGGGTGCGGAGAGCCATCAGTTCAGAGCTTCTCGCCCACGAACTCGGTCAGGTCGACCAGGCGGTTCGAGTAGCCCCACTCGTTGTCGTACCACGAGGTGATCTTCACGAGGTTGCCCATGACCTTGGTCAGGCCGGAGTCGTAGATCGAGGAGTGCGGGTCCGTCGTGATGTCGGTCGACACCAGCGGGTCCTCGCTGTAGAGCAGGATGCCCTTCAGCGGGCCCTCGGCGGCGGCCTTGTAGACGGCGTTGATCTCGTCGACGGTGACGTCGGACTTGGTCTCGAGCGTCAGGTCGGTGATCGAACCGGTCGGGACCGGGACGCGGAGCGCGAAGCCGTCGAGCTTGCCGGCGAGCTCCGGCAGGACCAGACCGATGGCCTTGGCCGCACCGGTGGAGGTCGGGACGATGTTCAGCGCGGCGGCACGGGCACGACGCGGGTCCTTGTGCGGGCCGTCCTGCAGGTTCTGGTCCGCGGTGTAGGCGTGCACCGTCGTCATGAGGCCACGCTCGATGCCGAACGCGTCGTGGAACACCTTGGCGAGCGGCGCGAGGCTGTTCGTGGTGCACGAGGCGTTCGAGATGATGTGGTGGTTCGCGGCGTCATAGGTGTCCTCGTTCACGCCGAGGACGATCGTGACGTCGTCACCGGTCGCCGGGGCGGAGATGATGACCTTCTTGGCACCGGCGTCGATGTGCTTCTGCGCGTCGGCGGCCTTGGTGAAGAAGCCGGTCGACTCGATGACGATGTCGACGCCCAGCTCGCCCCAGGGCAGGTTGGCGGGGTCGCGCTCGGCGAGGACCTTGATGGCCTTGCCGTCGACGACGATGTTGTCGCCGTCCAGCTCGACGGAGACGCCGAGCTTGCCGGTGATCGAGTCGTACTTGAGCAGGTTCGCGAGGGACGCGTTGTCGGTGAGGTCGTTCACCGCCACGATCTCGAGGTCGCTGCCCTTGGCCAGAGCGGCGCGGAAGAAGTTACGGCCGATCCGGCCGAAGCCGTTGATGCCGATCTTGACGGTCAATGGATCTCCTGTTGGGTGTGGAGCGCCTCGGGAGACGCTGCTTTTTCGGAGTGTGGAGGCGTCGTCATCGACGACGGCCGACCCACGCACGTGGACGATACGCCCCGTGACGTCGCCGTACCGACCCTAGCAGTCGGACCCCCGCGGACCGCCTGCATGACGCCGTCGCGGGGACGGGGTCGGTGCGGCGACCACGGGGGTCCGTCGGCCGGTGCAGGAGCCGCCCGGTGGGCTGCTCCCGGCGCTGCGCTCAGGCGCCTTCGAGCTCTTCCGGCACGCTGGCCTCGGTGCCCGGGATGCCGAGGTCGCTGGCGCGTTTGTCGGCCATCGCGAGCAGGCGACGGATGCGTCCGGCGATCGCGTCCTTCGTCATGGGCGGGTCCGCGTGCTGCCCGAGCTCGTCGAGCGAGGCGTCACGGTGCTCGAGGCGCAGGGCCCCGGCGTACTGCAGGTGGTCGGGGACCTCGTCGCCGAGGATCTCCAGTGCACGCTCGACCCGGGCGCACGCGGCGACGGCGGCCTGTGCGGAACGGCGGAGGTTCGCGTCGTCGAAGTTCACCAGGCGGTTGGCGGTGGCGCGGACCTCGCGGCGCTGACGCATCTCCTCCCAGTCGGCGGTGGTGCGGGCGGCGCCCATCGCGGTGAGCATCTGGCCGATCGCCTCACCGTCGCGGATCACGACGCGGTGCACCCCGCGGACCTCACGACCCTTCGCGGCGATGCCGAGCCGGGACGCTGCCCCGACGAGCGCCATGGCGGCCTCGTTGCCCGGGCAGGTGACCTCGAGCGCCGCGGCACGGCCCGGGTCGGTCAGGGTGCCGGAGGCCAAGAACGCACCGCGCCAGATGGCGGCCAGGTCCTCGCGGTTGCCGGTGGTCAGGCGGTTCGGGAGGCCACGCACCGGACGGCGACGGGCGTCCATCAGACCGGTCTGCCGGGCGAGCGTCTCGCCGGCCTCGAGCACACGCACGAGGTAGCGGGTGCCGCGACGCGAGGACGCGGTGGACCCGACGGAGGCCTCGCTGCGGACGCCGTAGAGCTCGGCGAGGTCCTTGCGGACGCGGTGCACGATGATCCGGGTGTCGAGCTCGACCTCGACCGCGATGCGGCCGGAGATGACGTGCAGGCCCCCGGCGAAACGCAGGACGGTCGCGAGTTCGGCGGCGCGGACCGTGTTCCGGTTGACGACGACCCTGGCCAGCTCGTCCTTCACCTCGGCAGTCAACGGCACGGCATCATTCCTTACGTTCTTCGGGGTGGGGCTCTGCGGTCCCGGGGCGCACACGTGTGGAGGCAGCCGGTGGGACGGTCACTCCCGGCCGAGATCTCGGTTCTTCACACGCACGGCGACGTTGGGCATCCCGCGGAGCAGGTTCGCCAACTCGGCGACGATGGCGACCGAACGGTGCTTGCCGCCGGTACAGCCGATGGCGATCGTAGCGTGTCTTTTGTTCTCGCGCTGGTACCCCTCGAAGACCGGCTCCAGGACGGAGGCGTAGCGGTCGACGAACGGACGGGCCCCGGACTGCTCCATGACGTAGTCCGAGACCGGCTTGTCGAGCCCCGTGTGCGCCCGGAGTTCCGGCACCCAGTAGGGGTTCGGGATGAACCGCACGTCGGCCACCATGTCGGCGTCGGTGGGCAGCCCGTACTTGAACCCGAAGCTCATCAGCGTCACCTGGACCCCGACGAACCGGTCCTCGGCGAACCGCTCGGTGACGGCGTTCGCGAGCTGGTGGATGTTCAGGTCGGACGTGTCGATGATCAGGTCGGATGCCTCGCGCAGCCCGAGCAACCGGGTGCGCTCCCGGGCGATGCCGTCGAGCAGCGTGTCCTCGCCCTGCAGCGGGTGCGGTCGGCGGACCTGCTCGAACCGGCGCACCAGGACCTGGTCGGTCGCCTCGAGGAACAGCACCCTCACCCGGGCACTCGTGCTCTCGCGCAAGGACTGCACCGCACGCTCGGGGTCCGTGAAGAACCGACCACCGCGGACGTCGACGACGGTCGCGATCTTCGGGATCGACTCCCCCGCACGGTCCGCCAGGTCGGTGAGCGGTCCGAGCATCTGCGTCGGCAGGTTGTCGACGACGTACCAGCCGAGGTCCTCGAGCGCCTTGCCGACCGTCGACCGCCCCGCCCCGGACATGCCCGTCACGATGAGGACGTCGTGCTGTTGCTGCGAGGTGGTGTCGGTCATCTGCGAAGGGGCTCCATCGTGGTGTGGCCGGGCGGGTCACCCGTCGTCACCGGGCGCGGCACGCTCGGCGGGGTCGGCCCACGGACCCAGGGGCTGTCCGCCCCGGGTCCGCGACCAGGCTACCGTCCGGCCGGGAGGCCCGTGCCGGGGTCATGCAGGTCGGTGCGGACCGTCCGGGGTCGTCTCGGGGACGCGCACCGGGCCTCCCGGCCCAGACGGACCGGCGGGCGGCGCGCCTGTCGGAACCGCACTGGCCGCCTCGGGTGCACTGGTCGGTTCCGGGGCACTGGTCGGTTCCGGGGCACTGGCCGGTTCCGGAGCGCTGGACGATTCCGGGGCACTGACCGGCACGGTCGTGAGCTTCCGGACCACCGCGGCAGCGGTCGCCGGTCCGACGCCCGGGACCTCGGCGACCTCCTCTGCCGTCGCCTGCCGGAGGCGGGCGACGGACCCGAAGTGCTTGAGCAGCGCCGAGACCCGGTTCGGTCCGAGCCCGGGGATCTCGGAGAGCTGCGAGCGGACGTCACGCTTCCGACGGGTCCGCTGGTGCGTGATCGCGAACCGGTGCGCCTCGTCGCGGAGGCGCTGGATGAGGAAGAGCGCCTCGGAGTTGCGCGGCAGGATCACCGGGAAGTCGTCGTCCGGCAGCCACAGCTCTTCGAGCCGCTTCGCGATGCCGACCAGGGCGATGTCCCTGACGCCGGCCTCGTCGAGCGCACGTTTCGCCGCCGCGACCTGCGGTTGCCCGCCGTCGACCACGAGCAGCTGCGGGCGGTACGCGAACCGTTTCGACGGCTTCGACCCCTCGACCACGCCGTCCGCCGTGACGTCCGGCACGTCGGGCACGGCTGCGTCCTCGTCGAGCCGGGCCACGCGCCGGCTGAGGACCTGGTACATGCTGTCGGTGTCGTCGGTGGTCTCGGCGATCGTGTAGCGGCGGTACTGGTCCTTGCGGGGCAGCCCGTCCTCGAACACGACCATCGACG
Source organism: Curtobacterium herbarum (assembly GCF_016907335.1). NCBI lineage: Bacteria > Bacillati > Actinomycetota > Actinomycetes > Micrococcales > Microbacteriaceae > Curtobacterium > Curtobacterium herbarum. The sequence continues at coordinate 1,664,353 of NZ_JAFBBT010000001.1, read as the reverse complement.
CGACGACGTTCGTGCCCTGCAGGTGCGAGATGTCGTAGCACTCCATCCGCAGCGGCGCCTCGGTCATGCCCAGGGCCTCCTGGATGTCCGCCAGGGCCGCGGCACGCGTGGTGTAGTCGGCCGAGCGCTTGGTCTTGTAGAGCATCAGCGCCTGCTGGGCGTTCTGGGACGCCGTGCGGGCCAGGCCGGCGCGGTCACCCCGCTGCGCCGTGCTGAGCTTCGTGCCACGACCCCCGCGGCGGTCGCTGAGCCACTGCTGGAGCGCGTCGGCGTCGTCCGGCAGCACCGGCACCACGATCTCGCGGGGCGGCCCGTCGTTCGCGACCCCGGGGGTGGGGTCCGCGCTGGCCTGGGTGAGCAGTGCGCCGTCGGCACCGGTCGACAGACCGTCCTCGGCGTAGACGCCCTGGACGATCTGCTCGACGAGGTCGCCCGTGCTGATGTCGAGCTCCTTGTCGACGACCCACCCGCGGACACCGCGGATGCGGCCACCACGGACCGAGAACAGCTGCACGGCGGCGGCGAGCTCGTCCTCGGCGATGCCGAACAGGTCGAGGTCGACCGAGTCCTTGAGCACCACGGCGGACTTCTCGAGGACCGCCTCGAGCGCCTCGACCTGGTCGCGGAAGCGTGCGGCCTGCTCGTACTGCATGGCGTCGGCCGAGGCGGCCATCCGCTGCCGGAGCTGCGTGATGACCCGACGGTCGTAGCTGCCCATGAAGCGGACGAACTCCTCGACGAGGGCGCGGTGCTCCTCGATCGTGACGCGCTGCGAGCACGGGCCGCCGCACTTGCCGATCTGCCCCGGGAAGCAGGGCTTGCCGGTCTGCATGGCCCGCTTGTACGAGGACTCGGAGCAGGTCCGGATCGGGAACACCTTGATCATCAGGTCGATCGTGTCGTGCACCGCCCAGATCTTCGGGTACGGCCCGAAGTACTTGGCGCCCTTGATCTTGCGGTTCCGCGTCACCATCACGCGCGGCGCTTCGTCCGCCATCGTGATCGCCATGTACGGGTACGACTTGTCGTCCCGGAACTTGACGTTGAACGGCGGATCGAACTCCTTGATCCACGTGTACTCGAGCTGCAGTGCCTCGATCTCGGAGCCGACGGTCGTCCACTCGACGCTCTTGGCCGTCAGGACCATCCGCCGGGTGCGCTCGTGCAGGGTCGGCAGCGGGGCGAAGTAGTTGCTCAGGCGGGCACGGAGGTTCTTCGCCTTGCCGACGTAGAGCACCCGGCCGTTGCCGTCACGCCATCGGTAGACGCCCGGGTCGGTCGGGATCTCCCCCGCCTTCGGCCGCCAGGAGACGGTGTCGGCCACCTAGCGAGCACCTGCCTTCTGTGCACCTGCTCGACGTGCGCCGACCGACCGCTCCTTGCCCACGCGGGCGTCCTGCGCCTCGAGGATCTCGCGGAGGAAGACACCGGTGTGGCTCTCCGGGACGTCGGCGACGTGCTCCGGCGTGCCCGTCGCGAGGACCGTGCCACCGCCGGAGCCGCCCTCGGGGCCCATGTCGATGACCCAGTCGGCGGACTTGATCACGTCGAGGTTGTGCTCGATCGTGATGACGGTGTTGCCCTTCTCGACCAGCGACTGCAGCACGAGGAGGAGCTTCCGGACGTCCTCGAAGTGCAGACCCGTGGTCGGTTCGTCGAGCACGTAGACCGTGCGACCGTTCGAGCGGCGCTGCAGCTCGGTCGCGAGCTTGACGCGCTGCGCCTCGCCACCCGACAGGGTCGTCGCGCTCTGCCCGAGTCGGACGTAGCCGAGCCCGACGTCGACGAGCGTCGCCATGTACCGGTGGATCGCGGAGATCGGCTCGAAGAACTCGGCTGCCTCGCTGATCGGCATGTCCAGGACCTCGGAGATGCTCTTGCCCTTGTAGTGGACCTGCAGCGTCTCGCGGTTGTACCGGGCACCGCCGCAGACCTCGCACGCGACGTAGACGTCGGGCAGGAAGTTCATCTCGATCTTGATCGTGCCGTCACCGGAGCAGTTCTCGCAGCGCCCGCCCTTGACGTTGAAGCTGAAGCGACCGGGCTGGTAGCCGCGGGTCTTGGCCTCCTGCGTCTCGGCGAAGAGCTGCCGGATGCGGTCGAACACGCCGGTGTAGGTCGCCGGGTTCGAGCGCGGGGTGCGGCCGATCGGCGCCTGGTCGACGTGCACGACCTTGTCGAGCTGGTCGAGGCCCTTCACCCGCGTGTGCTTGCCGGCGATGTGTCGGGCGCCGTTCAGCTGGTTGGCGAGCACCTTGTAGAGGATGTCGTTCACCAGGGTCGACTTGCCCGAGCCGCTGACGCCGGTGACCGCCGTGAAGACGCCGAGCGGGAAGTCGACGTCCACGTCCTTGAGGTTGTTCGCCCGGGCACCCTGCACGGTGATCACGCGCTTGCGGTTCACCGTCCGGCGCTCGGACGGCATCTCGATCGAGCGGCGGCCGGCCAGGTAGTCGCCGGTGATCGACTCGCGGTTCTCGATCATGTCTGCGTACGAACCGGAGTGCACGACCTTGCCGCCGTTGACACCGGCACCGGGTCCGATGTCGACGACCCAGTCGGCGGTCCGGATGGTGTCCTCGTCGTGCTCGACGACGATCAGCGTGTTGCCGAGGTCCTTGAGCTTGACCAGGGTGTCGATCAGGCGGCGGTTGTCCCGCTGGTGCAGACCGATGCTCGGCTCGTCGAGGACGTAGAGCACACCGGTCAGACCCGAACCGATCTGCGTGGCGAGACGGATGCGCTGCGCCTCACCGCCGGAGAGCCCGCCGGCACCGCGCGCCAGGGTCAGGTAGTTGAGTCCGACCTCGAGCAGGAACTCGAGCCGTGCCCGGATCTCGCGGAGGACGGCGGCGGCGATGTGCGCCTCGCGCTTGGTGAGGGCGATGTCCGCCATGAACGCGTAGGCCTCGTCGAGGGCCATGCTCGTGACGTCGGCGATGCTCCGGCCGTCGACGGTCACGCCGAGCACCTCGGGCTTCAGACGGGTGCCGTCGCAGACCGGGCAGGGGACCTCGCGCAGGTAGCCCTGGAAGCGCTGGCGCTGCGAGTCGGTCTCGGCCTCGGCGAACTTCCGCTCGATGTAGGGCATGACGCCCTCGAACCCGCTGGTGTAGCGCATCTCACGGCCGAATCGGTTCCGCCACGACACCGACACCTCGAAGTCCTTGCCGGTCAGGATCGCCGCCTGCACGGACGTGGGGAGCTGGCTCCACGGCGTGTCCATCCGGAAGCCGAGCTCCTTGCCGAGTCCGGCGAGCAGCTTCTCGAAGTACGAGTACAGGCCGCTGGCACCGGTCCACGGCAGCAGCACGCCGTCCTTGAGCGAGGCGTCGGGGTCGCCGAGCACCAGGTCCGGGTCGACCGACATCCGGGTGCCGAGGCCCGAGCACTCCGGGCAGGCGCCGAACGGGGCGTTGAACGAGAACGTCCGCGGCTCGATCTCGGTGAGGGCCAGCGGGTGGTTGTTCGGGCACGACAGGTTCTCGGAGTACGTCCGCACGGCGCCGGGGCCCTCGTGGTCGACGAGGTCGATCGCCACGGTGCCGTTCGTCAGGCGCAGGGCGGTCTCGAGCGAGTCCGTCAGCCGCCCGAGGATGTCGTCGCTGGCGACGAGGCGGTCGACGATGACCGAGATGTCGTGCTTGACCTGCTTCTTCAGCGTCGGCGGGCTGCTCAGCTGGATGCGCTCACCGTCGACGATGGCGCGCGAGTAGCCGGACGCCGCGAGCTCCTGGAAGAGGTCGACGAACTCGCCCTTCTTCTTCGACACGATCGGCGCGAGCACCTGGAACCGCGTGCCGGACTCCTGCGTCATCAGCTGGTCGGCGATCTGCTGCACGCTCTGCTTGCTGATCACTTCGCCGCAGACTGGGCAGTGCGGGATGCCGATGCGCGCCCAGAGCAGACGCATGTAGTCGTAGACCTCGGTGATGGTGCCCACCGTTGACCGCGGGTTGCGGTTCGTCGACTTCTGGTCGATCGACACCGCGGGCGACAGGCCCTCGATGAAGTCGACGTCCGGACGGTCCACCTGGCCGAGGAACTGGCGGGCGTACGCCGACAGGGACTCGACGTAGCGTCGCTGTCCCTCGGCGAAGATCGTGTCGAACGCCAGCGAGGACTTGCCCGAACCGGACAGCCCCGTGAACACGACGAGGGAGTCGCGCGGGATCTCGAGGTCGACGTCCCGGAGGTTGTGGACGCGCGCGCCACGGACGCTGAGCGTCGACGTGTCGTGCGGGGCCGTCCCGCCGGGCAGGTGCAGGTCCGACGGCTCGTCGAAGTCGTCCGGGCCGGACGTGGCGGTTCCGCGGTCAGAGGTGATGGTCATTGCAGACGATTCTACGAAGCCGGTCCGACAAACGCTCGCCGAGTCGGCTCAGCCGAGTGCGTCCAGAGCGAACGTGACGCCGGAAGCGGTCTCGCTCGCCGTCCAGAGCCGCGCCGCCTCGTGCCGGTCGTGCGCCCGCGGCTCCGCGGGGACGACGCTCGCGCGGCCGCGGAGCTGGAACCAGCCGTCCGGACCCCAGTACTCGCCGGACCGCACGTCGTCGCCGACCGAGGCGTGCACGAGCGGGACCGCACCCGCGTCCTTCCCCTGCGCGACGAACCGCTGGCCCGGGCCGATCCACGACGGTTCGGACCGGGACGGGCGCGGCCGTGACGGACCCGGCCGCGACGGGCTGACCGTCGCGGGCGTCCCCGTCAGCGACTCGAGGGCGAGCCCCGGGTGCGCCACGACGCTCGAGACGGCCGACCCGGCGTCCGCCAGGCGCTGGGCCAGCTCGAACCCGAACAGCATCACCGCGAGCTTGCTCCGGGCGTACTGCCGGTAGCCGTTGTAGTACCCCGCACCGAGCGGGTCGTTGCGGTCGAGCGTCGCCCAACGGTGCGAGATCGAGCCGAGGTGGACGACCCGGCCACCGGTGGCCTGCAGCATCGGCAGCACCAACCCGGTCCAGGCGAAGTGTCCGAGGTGGTTCGTGCCGATCTGCAGTTCGTACCCCTGCGCCGTCGATCGAAGCTCGCGCGACCCGACCACACCGGCGTTGTTGAGGACCGCGTGCACCGGACCCATCGTGGACAGGGAGTCGGCCGCGGCACGGACGGAGTCGAGGTCCGCCAGGTCCAGGTGGACGTGCTCGAGCGAGGCGTCCGGCACGACCGAACGGATGCTGCGCTCGGCGGCCGCCGCCTTCTCCGGGTTGCGGGTCGCGAGGACCACCCGGTGCCCGGCGACGGCGAGCTGCTCCGCGGCCTGGTACCCGAGCCCGGCACTGGCGCCGGTGACGACGACCGTCCGCAGGCCGGGACGGGCGTCCGGCCCGCCCTGGGCATCCGGGCCGCCCGGGGCGACGTGGTCAGACGACATGGCCGGCCGACTCCATCTGCCGCAGGGCCTTCTTCAGGTCCTGGACCTCGTCGCGCAGTCGTGCCGCCAGCTCGAACTTCAGCTCCGCCGCGGCCTGCAGCATCTGGTCGTTGAGGTCGGCGATCGTGGCCTCGAGCTGCGTCGCGCCCTCGCCGGCGATGCCCTCGCGACGGAGGGACGGCGTCGGTGCCCGGCGACCGTCACGTACGCCACCACCGCGGCGCTCGAGGAGCTCACGGGTGTCGTCGCTCTCGCGGTTCAGGACCTCGGTGATGTCGGCGATCTTCTTGCGCAGCGGCTGCGGGTCGATGCCGTGCTCGAGGTTGTAGGCGACCTGCTTCTCGCGCCGGCGGTCGGTCTCCTCGATGGCCTGCTTCATCGAGTCGGTCATCTTGTCGGCGTACATCAGGACCTGGCCGGACACGTTGCGGGCCGCGCGACCGATGGTCTGGATGAGCGAGGTCGACGACCGCAGGAAGCCTTCCTTGTCGGCGTCGAGGATCGCGACGAGGGAGACCTCCGGCAGGTCGAGGCCCTCACGCAGCAGGTTGATGCCGATGAGCACGTCGTAGACGCCCTGGCGCAGCTCGGTGAGGAGCTCGACACGCTTCAGGGTGTCGACGTCCGAGTGCAGGTAGCGCACCCGGACCCCGGCGTTGCCGAGGAAGTCGGTGAGCTCCTCGGCCATGCGCTTGGTCAGCGTGGTGACGAGGACGCGCTCGTTCTTGTCGGAGCGCTGCTTGATCTCCTCGAGCAGGTCGTCGATCTGGCCGTCGCTCGGCTTGATGATGATCTCGGGGTCGATGAGGCCCGTCGGGCGGATGATCTGCTCGACGACGCTGTCCGTGATGCCGAGCTCGTACTTGCCGGGCGTCGCCGACAGGAAGACCTTCTGGCCGACACGGTCGAGGAACTCCTCCCACTTCAGCGGGCGGTTGTCCATCGCGCTGGGCAGCCGGAAGCCGTGCTCCACCAGGGTGCGCTTGCGGGAGGCGTCCCCTTCGTACATCGCACCGATCTGCGGCACGGTGACGTGCGACTCGTCGATGACGACCAGGAAGTCGTCCGGGAAGTAGTCGATGAGGCAGTGCGGGGCCTCGCCGGGGCCCCGGCCCTCCATGTGGCGGGAGTAGTTCTCGATGCCGGAGCAGAACCCGATCTGCTCCATCATCTCGATGTCGAAGGTGGTGCGCATCCGGAGCCGCTGGGCCTCGAGCAGCTTGCCCTGGCCTTCGAGCTCGGCGAGCCGCTCGGCCAGTTCGTCCTTGATCGAGCTGATCGCACGGTGCATCACGTCGGTGTCGGCCACGTAGTGGGACGCCGGGAAGATCGACACCGCGGGCAGGTCGTCGATGACGTTGCCGGTCAGCGGGTGCAGCGAGGAGAGCGCTTCGATCTCGTCGCCGAACATCTCGATGCGGATCGCGTGCTCTTCGTACATCGGGATGATCTCGAGCGTGTCGCCGCGGACCCGGAAGGTACCGCGGGCGAAGTCGACGTCGTTGCGCTGGTACTGCATGCTGACGAACTTCCGCACGAGCTGGTCGCGGGAGATGTTCTGTCCGATGTGCAGCGCGACCGAGGCGTTCATGTACTGCTCGGGCGTGCCCAGGCCGTAGATGCAGGACACGGTCGACACCACGACGGTGTCCCGACGGCTGAGGAGCGAGTTGGTCGTGGAGTGCCGGAGCCGCTCGACCTCGGCGTTGACGGAGGAGTCCTTCTCGATGAACGTGTCCGTCTGCGGCACGTAGGCCTCGGGCTGGTAGTAGTCGTAGTACGAGACGAAGTACTCGATCGCGTTGTTCGGCATCAGCCCGCGGAACTCGTTCGCCAGCTGCGCTGCGAGGGTCTTGTTGTGCGCGAGCACGAGCGTCGGCCGCTGCACCTGCTCGATCAACCAGGCGGTCGTCGCCGACTTGCCGGTACCGGTCGCACCGAGCAGCACGACGTCGGTCTCACCCGCGTTGATGCGCCCGGCGAGTTCGGCGATCGCCGCGGGCTGGTCACCGCTCGGTGAGTACTCGCTGATGACCTCGAACGGTCGGATGGCACGCGTGGGCTCTACGGCAACTCCCATGGACCCAACAGTAGGCGCGGCGACCGACATCGGAGTGCGCTGCTCGCCCTCGGCGTACTGTCGCCGGATAGCGCAGTCAGAGGTCGCTGATCGGAACCGGTCGTAGCCTCCGAGCTGTTCGACGACCCGACCGAAGAGGCCCCATGACCACGGCCGCCGCTGCAGCACCAGCGACGGGCACACCGTTCCGCGGACGCATCCGCGGGCGGGTGCTCCTGCTCCTCTGCTGCATGTACGCGATCTCGTACATCGACCGCACGAACATCTCGACCGCGCTCCCGCACATCACCGACGAGTTCGGCCTCAGCGACACCGACGCCGGGTTCGTCATCTCGGCGTTCGCGCTGCCCTACGCCCTGCTGCAGGTGTTCGGCGGGACCATCAGCGAACGCTTCGGCCCGCGCCGTGCGCTGTTCGTCATCACCGTCGTCTGGGGCGTGGCGACGCTCTGGACCGGCCTGTCCACGGGCTTCTGGACGCTCTTCGCGGCCCGGCTGCTGCTCGGCCTCAGCGAGGCCGCGGCGTTCCCGTCCGCCACCCAGGCGATGAGCCGGTGGATCCCCCGCGACCGGAACGGCTTCGCGCAGGGCATCGTGCACTCCGCCGCCCGACTCGGCAACGCGCTGGCGCCGCTGCTCGTGGCGTACTGCATCGCGATCAGCGGCTGGCGGCTGGCGTTCTTCGCGACCGCCGTGCTCTCGGTCACGTGGGGAATCGTCTGGTTCGTCCTGTTCCGCGACCGGCCCGAGGACGCCCGCGGGATCACGAAGGTCGAGCTGGCCGAACTGCCGCCGGTCGCGACCCGGGCCACCCGACCGCCGGTGCCCTGGCGCGCCCTGGCGAAGCAGATCCTGCCGGTGTCGTTCGTCGACTTCGGCTACGGGTGGACGCTCTGGGTGTTCCTCACCTGGATCCCGACGTTCCTCAGCGACCAGTACGACCTCGAGATCAGCGCCTTCGCCTGGTTCACGACCGCGGTCCTGCTGGCCGGGGTCGTCGGCGACACCGTCGGCGGGTTGCTCAGCGACCGGATCATCCACCGGGGCGGTGACGCCCGGCACGCCCGACGTCTCGTCCTGGTGATCGGTCTCGGCGGCTCGCTGGTCTGCCTGCTCCCCCTCGTCGTGGTCGGGCAGAGCCTGACCGTGGCGACGGTGTCGCTCGCGCTGTCGTTCTTCTTCCTCGAGCTCTGCAACGCCAACCTGTGGGCGATCCCGATGGACGTCGCACCGCAGTGGTCCGGCACCGCCTCCGGCTTCATGAACACCGGCTTCGGGGTCGCCGGCGTGGTCTCTCCCATCGTGTTCGGCTTCCTCATCGACCGGACGGGCTGGCAGCTGCCCTTCGGGATCTCGTGCGCACTCCTCGCCGGCGCGGCGGTCGTCGCGTGGGTGATGAAGCCGCAGCGCATCACCGTGACGGACGGTGTGCTCGAGGTGGGCGTCCCCGCCGCCGAGCGCGACGCCACGCGCTAGCCACGGTCGTCGACGGCCCGCCCTGCCATCCGCCGACCGGTGACGGTCCCGTCGGACGTGTGGCGGGCCTCCAGGCCGGGAGGCCCGCCACACGACGGTCCGTCCGGAACGTCGGCAGGGCCCCACGGCACGTCGTCAGGTGCGCGCTCGCCGCGCGCGTGACGGCCGACCCGTGAGCGGCACGCTGAGCGGTGTCCACCGGAACACCTCGGTCACCGCGACCGACAGCACCAGCACGAGCACGTACGTGACGGGCGTCAGCCACGGCTTCGGCACCGCGCCCTCGAGCCAGCTGTCGCCGTACAGCAGCACCCAGATCATGAAGGGGTGGCTGAGGAAGATGCCGAACGACCGGTCCGAGCCGTAGTCGACGACGCGCGCCAGGACCGAACCGGGCCGCCGACGGTCCGCCCAGGCCGCGCCGATCGCCAGGAACCCGACGAAGACCGCCGTGCTCCAGAGCACCTGGACGGGCTGCAAGGGGGTGCCGGCCGCGTAGAGGGACTGGCCGAGGCCCACCTGCAGCCACCACACGCCGAGCGTCAACGCGCCGGTGCCCGCGAAGGCCCAGAGGACGGCGCGGCGGTGCTCGCGGATGAACCGGAGGAACGGGTCGGCGTGGTCCGCCGCCACCGCCCCGGAGACGATGAAGAACACGTACGAGAAGAAGAACTGCTTTTGGTACCCGTGCAGCCAGTCGATCGAGTGCGGCCAGTACTTGTACGCGGCGAACACGGCGAGCTGCAGGAGGAACGCGACGACGAGCAGCGTCACGTGGTGGCGGCGGGTGACCCGGACCAGCCAGACGATCACCGGCAGCAGCAGGTAGACCTGCATCGTCACGAGCAGGAAGTACAGGTGGTACCAGGACGTCCCGGTGACGATCCCCTCGGCGGACGTCGTGACCAGGGCCGGCACGTCGCCGCGGGTCGACGGGCTGACCAGCCAGGACGCCCCGACGTACACGGACGACCACGCCAGGTACGGCACGCCGACGAGCAGGAAGCGGCGCGGCCAGAACTGCGCCAGCGGACGCGGGCGCAGCGACCAGCTGTAGACGAGCACGAACGCGGTGAGCGAGAAGAACACCAGGCGTGTGAAGTGCAGCAGGCCGAGCAGGGCGTTCAGCGGGACGTCGTCGCTGGCGATGGTGTGGCTCGTGGTGTGCACGCCGATCACGCACGCGAACGTGAGGATGCGGAGGACGTCGACCTCGTACAGGTGCCGCGGCTTGCCGGAGGCCGTCCGGGTCGGGGTCTGCACGCCGGGCGTGGTCGTCGCGGCGCTCACCGGGACTCGGCCATCGCTCGGACCCGGGCGCGCTGCACCTTGCCCGTCGGTGCACGCGGCAGGTCGGGCACGACGGAGATCTCGGCCGGACGGCGGAACCGGGTCAGGGCGGACTCGGCCAGGGCGGTCAGGTCGGCGACGAGCCCGTCCGTGTCGACGTCGGGCTGCGGGATCACGTACGCCACCGGGACGGCGCCGAGCACCTCGTCCGGACGGCCGACGACGACCGCTTCGAGCACGCGCGGGTCGCGGAGCAGGACGTCCTCCACCTCGGACGGGTAGACCTTCTCGCCGCCGCGGTTGATGACGTCGTCGGACCGGCCGGCGAGCGACACCCAGCCGTCGTCCGCGACGGACCCGAGGTCGCCGGTCGCGAGCCAGCCGTCCGCGTCGAAGCGGTCGGCCGCCCGACCGCCCAGGTACGAGCGCACGATGCCGGGCCCACGCACCCACAGGGCGCCGATCGCACCGGCGGGCAGGAGCGAGCCGTCCTCGCCACGGACCTGGACCTCGGAGCCGACGGGCAGCCCGACGGTGCCGGGTCGGGACGGTGCGTCGAGCGGTGTGGCGGTGATCTGGCTGGCGCCCTCGGTCATCCCCCAGCTCACCACGAGCGGCAGGTCCCCGAGGGCGGCGCGCACCGGGTCGGGCAGCGGTGCGGAGGCGCTCCGCACGAACCGCAGGGTCGCGGGCGGCTGCAGCGGCCCGGTCTTGGCGAGGACCGCCAGGACCGCGGGCACGGCGTTCAACCACGTCACGCGGCGGTCGGCGAGCAGCTCCCAGAACCCGGTGCGGCGGAACCGACGGTCGAGCACCAGGGTGGCCCCGGCGACGAGGGTGGCGAGCAGACCCACCACCTCGGCGTTGACGTGGAACAGCGGCAGCGAGTTGAAGCCCCGGTCGTCGGCGGTCAGCCCGTTGTGCCGGGCGATCGCGTGCGCCACGAACCGGAGCTGTGACTCCGGCAGCTCGACGCCCTTCGGTGTCCCGGTGGACCCGGAGGTGAAGAGCACGACGGAGCCCTCGCCGGGGCCGTCGGTGGGTGCGCCGGTGGGTGCGTCGGTGGGTGTGCCGGTGGGGCCGTCGGTGGGCGCGCCGGTGGGTGTGCCCGGGACGTCGCCGTCGTGGACCCCGACCGGGAGGCCCGTGGCCGGGTCGATGCCGGCGGCCGCGGCTCCGGCGGCCGCGGCTCCGGCGGCCGCGGCTCCGGCGGGCGCGTCCCCGTTCCGGTCCGACACGACCATCGCCGCAACGCCGAGGAGGGCCGCCAGTCGGGCGGGCTCGGAGGCCGGCTGCCCGGTGTCGACCGGCACGGACCGACGGCCGGTGGCGATCGCGGCGAGGTGCACGACGGCGAAGGCGATCGGGTCACCGACGTCGACCAGGACGCCGCCGGAGGCCGGGACACCGATCGCGTCGAACGTCCGCGACCACGCGGTCACCGCGGTGTCGAGACCACGGTAGGTCAGGGTCCGGTCGGAGCGTGCGTCCTCGAGGTAGACGTGGTCCGGGGTCTGCTCGGCCCGCTGCCGGATGAGCGCGGCCAGGGTGACGCCGTCGCTGGTGACCGGCGTCCGGTCGGGGGTGGGGCGTTCGCCGTCGTGCTGCACCGCCCCATCGTATTTCCGCCGGCTACGACCGTCCGGAGGGAACGGCAGGGGTCGGGAACCGGTGCAGCATCCACTGCCAGATCCGGAGCATCCGCGGGTCGCCGTGCTCGTCGAGCGGGGTCGAGTCCTTGATGATCCGCGAGTGCGCCCGGTGCGGCTCGCCCACCGGCAGCTCGGTGAGGATCGCGTGCGGATCGGCTCCCGGTGGCGGGGGCGCGGTGTCGGTCCGCCACGGCCCCGCGGTGCCGCCTGACCCTTCGGTGGAGCGGTCGCCGTCGAGGCCCATCGCCGACCACGAGCCGGTGATCCGCGGCCCGAACTCGTCGCGGACGTCGTCCAGCGCGTACATCCGGCTCACCGGGGTCTGCCCGGGGTGGTCCATCCAGGCCGCGTGCACCGGGCCGACGGACTCCACGGGTGACGAGAACATCAGCGCCCCGAGCACCGGCCGGATGTGCGCGATGTACGCGGCTTCACCCCCGCCCTGCGAGTGCCCGGCGACGACGATGTCCTGCCACCGGATGTCCTCGTCGGCGTGCACGAACCGCCCCCACCCGCCGTCGGGGTCGACGTCGTCCAGGTGCGCGACCGCGTCCCGGAAGCGGGACACGATCGACCCGGCCGGACTGACGTCGCTCACCGCGGAACCCCGGGTGCCGTCGAACCGGTTCCGCTGCACCTGGCCGTAGCAGCGGGCGTCCGCCTCGCACGTGCCGGACAGGGTCTTGCCGAGGTTCCAGTAGTCGAGGCCCAGCACGTGGTAGCCGTCGTCGAGCGCCGTGGTGAGGAACCGCTGGTAGTCGGCCGGCTTCGCCCGGGTCGCCGGCAGGAAGAGCAGCAGCGGACCGCTCGGCGAGGTCCGGGCAGCGAAGTCGTCCCGGTTCGGGGCCAGTCGCTCCCCGTCGATCGCGCCGAGTCGGAAGCGGTGGAAGTCGCCGTGCGGTGCGTCGCCGGGCTCGAGCGTCCGGTGCGGCTGCGCGGGCCGGCCGCCCTCCGCGACGCGCTGGCCGCCCAGGACGTTCGCCCCGACCAGCGCGGCGAGGCCCATCGCGACCATGACGAGGACCGCGACGACGAGCAGTCGGTGGTGCGTCCTCATCGGACGAGTCGCGCCCAGACCTCGTCGGCCGAGCGGAGCGTCTGCTCGAGCGTGCCGGTCGCGTCCACCACGTGGTCCGCCAGGGCCAGTCGCTCGGCGTCGGACGCCTGCGCGGCCACCCGACGCTCGGCGTCCTCGCGGCGCATCCCCCGGTGCTCGACGAGCCGGTCGATCCGGACGGCGGCGGGGGCGTCGACGACCACGACGGCGTCGAAGCGCAGCGGACGCGAGCCCCGGGCCTCGGCGAGGAGCGGGACGTCGTAGACGACCACGGCGTCCGGGTCGGCCGCCTCGGCTGCGTCGAAGCGCTGCTGTGCGAGGCGCCAGACCTCCGGGTGGGTGATGCCTTCCAATGCCTTGCGCGCCTCCGGGTCGGCGAAGACGACGGCACCGAGCGCCGGGCGGTCGAGACTGCCGTCCGGGGCGATCACCGCGTCGCCGAAGCGCTCGCGCACCGCCTGCAACCCCGGGCTGCCCGGCGCGACGGCGTCCCGCGCCAGTCGATCCGCGTCGACGACGACCGCGCCGTGGTCCGAGAACCGCTCCGAGACCGTCGACTTGCCCGCGGCGATGCCGCCCGTGAGTCCGATGATGCGCACACCGACAGGGTGTCACGGACTGCTCCACGAATGCCCGCAGCCGCCACGACGAGGAAGAAGCCCGGTCCTGGTCGTCCCGGGGGACGATCAGGACCGGGCTTCCGGTCGATGCGACGGGTGATCAGCTCACCCGGTCACATCCGTTCAGCTGTTGCTGAGCTTCTCGCGCAGCGCGGCGAGGGACGCGTCGTCGGCGAGGGTGCCGGCTCCGGTCGCCTCGCTCGTGAACGTCGAAGCGGCGGCCGGGAGGTCGAAGCCACCCTGCGCCTCCTCGGTGAGGGACTTGGCGACCTGGGCCTTGTGGGCCTCCCAACGCGCCTGGGCGGCCGCGTACTGGCCCTCCCACTCGGTGCGCTGGGTGTCGTAGCCCTCGAGCCACTCGTTGGTCTCCGGGTCGAAGCCGTCGGGGTACTTGTAGTCACCCTTGTCGTCGTACTCGGTCGGCATGCCGTAGAGCGCCGGGTCGAACTCGGTGCTCTCCGGGTCGACGCCCTCGTTGGCCTGCTTGAGGCTGAGCGAGATGCGGCGACGGTCGAGGTCGATGTCGATGATCTTGACGAAGACCTCGTCGCCCACGGACACGACCTGCTCGGCGAGCTCGACGTGCTTGTTCGAGAGCTCCGAGATGTGCACCAGACCCTCGATGCCGTCCGCGACGCGGACGAAGGCACCGAACGGCACGAGCTTCGTGACCTTGCCCGGCGCGATCTGACCGATCGCGTGGGTGCGGGCGAAGACCTGCCACGGGTCTTCCTGGGTGGCCTTGAGCGAGAGCGACACGCGCTCGCGGTCCAGGTCCACCTCGAGGATCTCGACGGTGACTTCCTGACCGACCTCCACGACCTCGCTGGCGTGCTCGATGTGCTTCCAGCTGAGCTCGGAGACGTGGACGAGACCGTCGACGCCGCCGAGGTCGACGAACGCACCGAAGTTGACGATCGACGAGACGACGCCCTTGCGGACCTGGCCCTTGTGGAGGTTGTTCAGGAAGGTGGTGCGCGACTCGGACTGCGTCTGCTCGAGCAGGGCGCGGCGCGAGAGGACCACGTTGTTGCGGTTCTTGTCGAGTTCGAGGATCTTCGCCTCGAGCTCCTGACCGAGGTACGGGGTCAGGTCGCGGACGCGGCGCAGCTCGATGAGCGATGCCGGGAGGAAGCCGCGGAGGCCGATGTCGACGATCAGGCCACCCTTGACGACCTCGATGACCGTACCGGTCACGACGCCGTCGGACTCCTTGATCTTCTCGACGTCGCCCCATGCACGCTCGTACTGTGCACGCTTCTTCGACAGGATCAGGCGGCCTTCCTTGTCCTCCTTCTGGAGGACCAGGGCCTCGACCTCGTCACCGACGTTGACGACCTCGTTGGGGTCGACGTCGTGCTTGATCGAGAGCTCGCGCGAGGGGATGACACCCTCGGTCTTGTACCCGACGTCGAGGAGGACCTCGTCGCGGTCGATCTTCACGACGGTGCCGGAGATGAGGTCTCCGTCGTTGAAGAACTTCAGGGTCTTCTCGACCTCGGCCAGGAAGTCATCAGCCGAGCCGATGTCGTTGATGGCGACCTGCTTGGGAGCCTTGGTCGTGGTGGTTGTCATGTAGAGATTGCTCCGAACGGACATGAGTCGGGCCGTGGCGGCGAGGGAGCGACCCCCGGTCCGCGAGCCGGTCGAGCGACCGGTGCGAGCCACCATGGCGATGAGTGTTGTTGGCGCGGATTGCGCCGCACAAGTCTATCCAGCTGGAGGGATGCCCACAACCGGGCACGTGGGCTCAGCCGACGAGCGCACTCCGCAGCGTGCCGAGGCCGACACCGCCGAGCGCGAGGGCCCGGTGGTGGAAGGCCTTGAGGTCGAACGCCGACCCCTCGCGTGCCGCCACGTCGTCGCGGATCGACTCCCAGACGCGCTGCCCGACCTTGTACGACGGCGCCTGTCCCGGCCACCCGAAGTAGCGAGCGACCTCGAACTGCACGAACGCGGGGTCCATGTTGACGTTCTGCCCCATGAAGTCGAGGGCGTACTCCCACGTCCAGCCGCCGCCGTCGGGGTTGGTCTTCTGCAGGTGCACGCCGATGTCGAGCACCACGCGGGCGGCCCGCATCCGCTGTCCGTCGAGCATGCCCAGACGGTCACCGTCGTCGTCCAGGAACCCGAGCTGCTCCATCAACCGCTCGGCGTACAGCGCCCAGCCCTCGACGTGCCCGGACGGCCCGGCCAGCTGACGGCGCCAGGTGTTCAGCTCGCCGCGGTTGTAGACGGCCTGGCTGATCTGCAGGTGGTGGCCCGGGACGCCCTCGTGGTAGACGGTCGTCTTCTCGCGCCAGGTGCCGAACTCGGTGACGCCCTGCGGGACCGACCACCACATGCGGCCGGCCCGCGAGAAGTCGTCGGACGGACCCGTGTAGTAGATCCCGCCCTCCTGCGTCGGGGCGATCCGGCACTCCAGGCGCTTGATCGGGTCCGCGATGTCGAAGTAGCGACCGTCCATCGCCCGGATCGACTCGTCGCTGGTCTCCTGCATCCACGCACGGAGCGCGTCGGTGCCGTGCAGCACCCGTGCGGGGTCCGCGTCCAGCACCTCGATCGCCCGGGCGACACCCGCGCCGGACTCGATGCGGTCGGCGATGCGCTCCTGCTCGTCGCGCATCCGGGCGAGCTCCTCGAGGCCCCACTCGTACGTCTCGTCCAGGTCGACGACGGCGCCGAGGAACCGACGGGAGTGCAGCGCGTAGTCGTCACGGCCGACGGCGTCCACCGGGGTCGAGAGCGGCAGCACGTCGTGCTCCAGGAAGGCGCCGAAGGACCGGTAGGCGGCTGCGGCGAGCTCCGCCCCGCGCGTCAGTTCGGCCCGCAGCTGCTCGGGGACCGGAGCACCACCCTCGAGTGCGGCACCGTCGGCGAGGTGGCGGAAGAAGCCGTCCGGCGCGCCGTTCCGGGCGGCCTGCTCGGCGATGAGCTCGACCTGGCGCTTCGCCGCGGTGACCCCCTCGCGCGTGCCCTCGAGCAGCGTCTCGCGGTAGCCCTCCAGCGCGTCCGGCAGCGCCTGCAGACGACCGGCGACGTCCTGCCAGTCCTCCGCGGTGGCGGTCGGCATCAGGTCGAACACGTCACGGAGGGACTGCGCCGGGCTCTGGATGACGTTCAGGTCGCGGAGGTGCAGCTGCCGCTCGTACGACTCGACGGTCAGGTCGAGCTCGGCACCCAGGTCCGTCTTCGTCACCCGGTCGACGTCGTCCTGCGCATCAGCGGCGTCGAGCGCGCGGCGTGCGGCGCGAGCGGCGTCGGCCAGGGCTGCGGCTCCCGCCGGCGAGGTGTCGCCGTACCCGTCGGTCCGCCCCGGGACGCCGATGTAGGTGGCGACGGTCGGGTCGAGGTCCACGAGCGTGGTGACCCACTGCTCGGCGACCTGGTCGACGGCGGACGGCTGACGGACGGGACGGTCATCGCTCATGTCCCCGACCCTACCCACCGGCCCGACCCTCCCCACCAGCACGACCCTCCTCACCAGCACGACCCTCCCCACCGGCGCGACCCTCCCACCAGCACGACGTGGGCGGCGGGACGGACGGGAGGCGCGCCTCCCGTCCGTCCCGCCGCCCACGCGGGTGCGACCGCGCTCAGTGCGCCGCCGCCTCCCAGTTCGCGCCGACGCCGACCGAGACGTCGAGCGGGACGGTCAGCTCGGCTGCGCCGCCCATGCGGGTCCGGAGGATGTCCTCGACCTGGTCCTGCTCCCCCGGTGCGATCTCGAGGATCAGTTCGTCGTGCACCTGCAGCAGCAGCCGTGATCCGAGGCCGCGGTCGCGGAGGTCCGAGTCGACCCCGAGCATCGCGATCTTCATGATGTCGGCGGCCGACCCCTGGATCGGGGCGTTCAGCGCGGCACGCTCGGCGTTCTCGCGGAGCACCCGGTTCGGGCTCTTCAGGTCCGGGAACGGGCGGCGGCGACCGAAGATCGTCTCGGTGTAGCCGTCTTCGCGGGCCTGCTCGACGACGTTCCGGAGGTAGTCACGCACCGCACCGAAGCGGGCGAAGTACTCGGTCATCAGGGTGCGGGCTTCGCTCTGCTCGATGCGGAGCTGCTTCGACAGGCCGAACGCGCTGAGCCCGTACGCCAGGCCGTAGGACATCGCCTTGACCTTGGTGCGCATCTCGGGGCTGACGTCGGACGGCTCGACGCCGAAGACGCGGGCGCCGACGAAGCGGTGCAGGTCCTCGCCCTCGTTGAACGCCTGGATCAGCCCGGCGTCACCCGACAGGTGCGCCATGATCCGCATCTCGATCTGCGAGTAATCGGCGGTGAGGAGCGTCGTGTACGGCTCGGCCACCGCGAAGGCCGACCGGATGCGGCGACCCACCGCGGTCTTCACCGGGATGTTCTGCAGGTTCGGGTCGGTCGAGGACACGCGGCCGGTGCTCGTGCCGGTCTGCTCGTACCGGGTGTGGATCCGGCCGTCGACCACGGCGGCGTCGAGGGTGTCGACGATCTGGCGCAGCTTCGTGGCGTCGCGGTGCTGCAGCAGCAGGCCGAGGAACGGGTGCGGGTGCTGCTCCTGCAGGTCGGTGAGGCTGGCGGCGTCGGTGGAGAAGCCGGTCTTCGTCTTGCGGGTCTTCGGCATCGCGAGCTCGGTGAAGAGCACTTCCTGCAGCTGCTTCGGCGATCCGAGGTTGACCTCGTGCCCGATCTCGGCGAAGGCCTGCTGGGCGAGGTCCGCGGCGCGCTCCCCGAGTTCGTGGGACAGCCCGGTCAGGACCGGCCGGTCGATGCCGACGCCCGTGGTCTCCATCCGGGCGAGCACCGACGTCAGCGGCAGCTCGATGGTGTCGAGGACCGTGAGCGAGGTCGGGTCGACACGTGCCCGGAGCGCGGTGACCACGCGGAGGACGTACCAGGCGTGCACGCCGACGTTCACCGGGTCGGTCTCGGGGACGAGCTGGTTCGGGTCCGCCGTCGGCAGTTCCTCGCTGAGTTCCTGGTAGACGAGGTCGGCCAGGGGCTGCCCCTGCTTGCCGGGGTTCGCGAGCCAGCCGGTGATGCGGGCGTCGCCGGCGATCCCCGCGACGGTGAAGCCCGCCGTGCCGAGCGCCTTGATCGCGGCCTTGGCGTCGTGGAAGTGCTTGGGTGCGTCCGAGGCGAACCAGGCGGCGAGCTGCTCGTAGTCCTGCGCACCGCTGCCGCCCGGCACCAGCACGGCGTCGTCGTGGGTCGCGATGCCGATGGCGCTGAGGCGGCCGTCGATGACCTCCACCGCGACCCCGAAGCCGTTCTCGGCGTCGGCGGCGGCCTTGCGGTCGAGCCAGTAGCCGAGCTCTTCGTCGATCAGGGTCTTCACCGGCGGCGGGGTCGGACCGGCGTCCGAGACGCTGCCGTCCGTCGTCGACGGGTCGGTCGGTTCGCCGCTGCCGACGACCTTGAACACCCGGTCGAGCAGGGTGCGGAACTGCAGCGTGGCGAAGAGTTCCCGCACCGCGGCTTCGTCGAGCGGGCGGAGGGCGACGTCCGCGGGGCCGACCGGCAGCTCGACGTCGGTGACGAGCCGGTTCAGGCGGCGGTTCCGGATCGCCCGGTCGCGCTGCTCGCGGAGGTTGTTGCCGACGACGCCCTTGATCTCGTCGGCGTGCTCGAGCACCCCGTCGAGCGAGCCGTACTGGGTGACCCACTTCACCGCGGTCTTCTCACCGACCTTGTCGATGCCGATCAGGTTGTCGCTGGTCTCCCCCACCAGCGCCGCGATGTCCGGGTACTGGTGCGGTTCGATGCCGTACCGCTCGTACACCTTGTCGCGGTCGTAGCGGGTGAGTTCGGAGACGCCCCGGACCGACGGGTACAGCAGCGTGACGTCGTCGTTGACGAGCTGGATCGAGTCGCGGTCGCCCGACACGACGTAGACCTGGAAGCCCTGGTCGGCACCCTGCTTCGAGAGGGTCGCGAGGATGTCGTCGGCCTCGTAGTCCTCCTTCGTGACGGTGGTGATGCCCATCGCCTCGAGCGCCTGCTGCAGCAGCGGGATCTGGCCCTTGAACTCGGCCGGGGTCTCGGAGCGGGTGCCCTTGTACTCGGCGTACTCCCGCGTGCGGAACGAGAACCGGGAGATGTCGAACGCGACCGCCAGGTGCGTCGGCTTCTCACGCTGGAGGAGCATGAGCAGCATCGAGATGAACCCGTGGATGGCGTTCGTGTGCTGCCCCTCGCGGTTCACGAAGCTGTCGACCGGCAGCGCGTAGAAGGCCCGGAAGGCGAGCGAATGGCCGTCGATGACCATGAGGGTAGGCTTTGCGGAGTCCGACACCCGGACAGCCTACCGACGGCCCCCGACAGGGTGTGGCCTCGGCCCGGGCAGAACGAGCACGCGGAAGGCCGACGCGACGTGACCGACGAACAGACCGTCCAGGGTCCACCGGAGGCGGTCGCCGAGTACCTCGCCCGCGGCATGGGCGAACTCGCCGACAAGATGGGCATGGTCGTCACGGAGCTCGGGGCGGACCGTGCCGTCGCCTCCATCCCGGTCGAGGGCAACCGACAGCCCGCCGGCCTGCTGCACGGCGGCGCGTACGTCGTCCTGGCCGAGAGCCTCGGGTCGATGGCGGCGAACATCCACGCCGGCCCCGGGCGCTACGCGGTCGGCATCGAGCTCAGTGCCTCGCACACGCGGAGCGCCACGAGCGGCCGCGTCACCGGCACGTGCACCGCCATCCACCTCGGCGGCACGCTCACCACGCACGAGATCGTCCTGACCGACGACGAGGGTCGGCGCTGCTCGACCGTGCGCATCACCAACATCATCCGCGACGCACGCTGACGGACGTCCTCCGTCCGACGTGCGGGGGTAGGTCCCCCGGGATCAGGCCTCGGGTGGTCGCTGCAGCAGCAGCGGGGTGTCGCCGAAGCCGAGCCGTCGGTAGAGCGTCTCGCCGTCGACGCTCGAGTGCACCGAGGTCCGCTCGACCCCGGCCTCGTCCGCGAGCTCCAGCAGTGCCGTCACGATCCGCCCCGCGACACCCCGTCCGCGGAGGTCCGGGTGCACGTAGACCGTCTGCACGTCGCCCGTCACCCGGCGACCGGGCCGGTCGGGGGTCGGCGGTCGCGCGGTCAACGCCAGCCACCCCATGCCGAGCACGACGCCGTCGCGCTCGGCCACCACACAGCGGTGGCTCTCCGGGTGGGCGGCGGCGAACGCCGTCATCGCGTGCCGGAAGTCGGCGGCGGACACGGTTGGCGCGGCCCCGCCCTCGTCGACACTCCAGCGCCAGCGCAGGTCGGCCACCGTCGGCAGGTCCGCCGGTCGGGAGGCCCGGATCACCACGTCGTCCATGCCCTCACCCTGCCACGTGGCCGGGGCGCGCCGGACGGCGGGTCGCCGTGCGGCGACTACTTCTTGGCGCTGAGCTGCTCGATGATCGCCTTGGCGACGTCGTGCATGGTCAGGCGGCGGTCCATCGACGCCTTCTGGATCCAGCGGAACGCCTCGGGCTCGGTGAGGCCCATCTTCTCGTTGAGCAGGCCCTTGGCCCGGTCGACGAGCTTGCGCGTCTCGAAGCGCTCGACGAGGTCCGCGACCTCTGCCTCGAGCGTGATGATCTGCTGGTACCGCGAGAGGGCGATCTCGATCGCGGGGAGCAGGTCGTTCGGGGTGAAGGGCTTCACGACGTAGGCCAGCGCACCGGCTTCGGTCGCGCGCTCGACGAGCTCCTTCTGGCTGAACGCCGTGAGGAGGACGACCGGCGCGATGTGGTTCTTCGACAGCTTCTCGGCTGCGGAGATGCCGTCGAGCTGCGGCATCTTGACGTCCATGATGACGAGGTCGGGACGCAGGTCGGTCGCGAGCTGCACCGCGGTCTCACCGTCGCCGGCTTCACCGACCACGTCGAACCCGTTGTCGCGCAGGATCTCGACGATGTCGAGGCGGATGAGCGACTCGTCCTCGGCGACGACGACGCGACGGGGTGCTGCTGCGGTTGCTTCTGTGTCACTCACGACGGAGAGCCTACTAGACGCTCGATCCGACCGCGGCAACCCGGCCGTGACGATCAGCACCGTGACGATGAGCACCGCAACGATGATCACCGCAACGATGGGCACCGGGACCAGTACGAGTGGCGGGACTCGAACCCGCACGCCAGAGGCAGAGCATTTTGAGTGCTCCGTGTCTACCATTCCACCACACTCGCGAGCCGTGCCAGCGTAGCAGGAGGACCCCGAGGCGCAGCAGGAGCAACCCGAGGCGCAGCGTCCGGCGAGGGCGGAGTCGGGCCCCGACGCGGCCGGGTGCGCTCGGACCACGACGCGCGACGCCCGGTCACGGTACGGTCGGAGGTCCGGCTGACCTGTCAGGAGGAGCCCCGTGGACTCTCGTGCCGTCCGCACGTTCCGCGCGTTCGTCGTGGTCACCGCCGTCGTCGCGGTGGCCGCCGGCGTCGTCGCCGTCGTCTGGCCGCGTCCGACCCTCGTGCTCGTCGCGCTGCTGTTCGGCGTCTACCTGGTCGTCGCGGGAGCGATGCGGGTGTTCGCAGCGGCGCGCGGGCACGGCACACCGGCCGCGTGGCGCTGGACCTCGGGCGTGGTCGGCACCCTCGTGGGGCTCGCCGGACTGGTGACGCTGCTCGACCCCGCCGTGCCGCTCGTCGTGTACGCGCTCCTCGGCGGCCTCGCCTTCCTGGTCGAGGGCGTCGCCGCGCTCGTCGGCGCCCTGGTCGGGCACCCCGGGTCCTCGCGCGGGCCGACCGTCGTCAGCGGCGTGCTCTCGCTGCTCTGCGGTGCCGCCGTGCTCCTCGCGCCGACGACGGCCCTCGAGGTGTTCACGGTCCTGGCGGGCATCGCGCTCGTCGGGGTCGGCAGCGCGGCCCTGCTCCTGCTGCCGGCGCGCGCGGCCGCACGCCGCTGACCCCGCCGGCCGGCGTGGATCGGGGTCAGCCCGTGCTCGTCCCGAAGAGCAGACCGAGCAGGTAGGTCACGACGGCGGCTCCGAAGCCGATGCCGAGCTGCCGCAGTGCACGCCGGAGCGGTGAGGCGCCGCTCAGGACACCGACCACCGCACCGGTGCCGAGCAGGGCGAGACCGACCAGGGTGGCCGCCACGCCGATCGCCGGCCAGCCCTCGAGCCCGAACAGGTAGGGCAGGACCGGGATGACCGCACCCGAGGCGAAGAAGCAGAAGCTGGAGAGCGCCGCGCTCGTGCCGGTGCCGATCGCCTCGTGGTCGTCCGTGTCCTCGCCGGCGCCCGCTCGGGGCAGCGCCGACCGCGACCGGACGACGGGCACGCCGGCGGTGGTCGGTGCCGTGAGCAAGACGGCGATGACCTCGTCCGCGTGCGCGGCGGCCTCGTCCTCGGTCATCCCCCGCGCCCGGTAGACCAGGGCGAGCTCGTTCGCGTCGACGTCGAGGTCCGCGACCGCGTGCTGCGCCTCGGGGTGCGGCGTCGAGGCCTCGAGCAGTTCACGCTGCGACCGGACCGACACGTACTCCCCCGCGCCCATCGACAGCGCACCGGCGAGCAGACCCGCGACGCCGCTGAGCAGCACGAAGTGCCGGTCCGCTCCGGAGGCGCTGATGCCGATGATGAGCGCCAGGTTCGACACGAGGCCGTCGTTCGCCCCGAAGACCGCGGCCCGGAAGGTCCCGGACAGCCGCATCCGACCCCGGTTCGCGAGCCCCCGCACCACCTCACCGTGGATCCGTTCGTCGGCCGCCATCGTCGCGGTCGCGTCGGCGTCGTCCGCGTACGGCGAACGGTCCTCGGCCCGCTGCATCAGCGCGAGTACGAACACCGACCCGAACCGCTTCGCCAGGGCCGCGAGGACACGCGTCCGCAGACTGCCCGCGAGCGGCCGGCCGACGTCGTCGCCGAGCAGGTCCCGCCAGTGCTGTTCGTGGCGACCCTCGGCCTCGGCGAGACCGGCGAGGATCTCGCGCTCCTCACCGGTCCGACGCGCGGACAGGTTCCGGTAGACGGCCGCCTCGGCGCGCTCGTCGGCCAGGTAGCGGCGCCACCGCTGCACGTCGGCACGCGAGCGCGTGCTGTCGGACTGGAGGCTCGGATCACCCATGCGACGCTCCTCGCGTGTTCGGTCGGTCGGGACGGGACCACGCTACCGACGCGGGCTGCGTCGGGGACGCGCCCCGGGCCTCCCGGCTGTCGGCCCGGAGGGCGGGCACGAGGCGAGGCCGCCACCCGGAGTGGGTGACGGCCTCGGATCGGGACGAGCGGCGCTCAGTCGCGGACGTACGCCGGAGCGGCCTCGGCGTGTGCGTCGCCGACGCGGTGCACGCGGAGGTCGTTCGTCGAGCCCTCGAGTCCGGGAGGGGAACCCGCCGTGACGATCACGCGGTCGCCGGGGATGGCGAGACCGTTGTCGATGAGGACGTCGTCGACCTGCGAGAAGAGCTCGTCGGTGTGCGTCTTCCGGTCCACCAGGAACGAGCGCACGCCCCAGGTCAGCGCCAGGCGGCGACGGGTCGCCTCGTTCGGCGTGAAGGCGATGATCGGCAGGCCGTGGCGGAGGCGCGACATGCGGCGCGCGGAGTCGCCCGACTCGGTGAACACGCAGAGGTAGGACGCCTCGGTGAACTCGGCGATCTCGACGGCGGCGAGGGTGATCGCGCCACCGAGGGTGCGCGGCTTGGTGCCGAGCGGGGCGATGCGCTCGAGGCCGTGGTCCTCGGTCGACTCGACGATGCGGGCCATGGTGCGGACCGTCTCGATCGGGTAGTCGCCGACGCTCGTCTCACCGGACAGCATGACCGCGTCGGCACCGTCGAGGACGGCGTTCGCGACGTCGGAGGTCTCGGCTCGGGTCGGGATCGGCGACGAGATCATCGACTCGAGCATCTGCGTCGCGACGATGACCGGCTTCGCCATCCGGCGGGAGAGCTCGACCGCGCGCTTCTGGACGATCGGGACCGCCTCGAGCGGCAGTTCCACGCCGAGGTCACCGCGGGCGACCATGATGCTGTCGAAGGCGTCGATGATCTCCTCGAGCGCGTCGACGGCCTGCGGCTTCTCGACCTTCGCGATCACCGGGAGGCGCTTGCCCTCCTCGTCCATGATCTCGTGGGCCCGGACGACGTCCGAGGCGTTGCGGACGAAGGACAGCGCGATGAGGTCCGCGCCGATCCGGATGCCCCAGCGCAGGTCGGCCTCGTCCTTCTCGCTCAGCGCGGGGACGTTCACCGCCACGCCCGGGAGGTTGATGCCCTTGTTGTTCGAGACCATGCCGCCGACGACGACCTCGGTGCGCACGCGCACCCCGTCGGTGTCGAGGACACGGAGGCGGACCCGGCCGTCGTCGATGAGCAGCGGGTCACCGGGCTTGACGTCCTGCGGCAGGCCCTTGAACGTCGTGCCGCAGACGTCCTTCGTGCCGGGGATGTCCTCGGTCGTGATGGTGAACTCGTCACCGACGGCCAGCTCGTGCGGGCCGTCGGCGAACTTCGCGAGACGGATCTTCGGTCCCTGCAGGTCGACGAGGATCGCGACGGGCTTGCCGAGCTCCTCGGCGGCACGACGGACGTTGACGTAGTTGGCCTCGTGCACGCTGTAGTCACCGTGGCTGAGGTTCAGGCGGGCCACGTCGACCCCGGCCTGGATGATCTGCTTGACGACCTCGTAGTCGGCGGTGGCAGGTCCGAGCGTCGAAACGATCTTTGCGCGTCTCAATGGATTCCTTCGTGTGGTGGTGTGGCTTCGGGAACGACGAGAGGCCACCAGCACCCTATCGAGTGCGGGTGGCCTCTCGTCTACGGGGAGGGGACCATCAGACCGAGATCGCCCGGTCCGTCGCCTTGACCGGGGCCGGCAGGATCGTCGATCCCTCGAGGTACTCGTCCACCTTCGCGGCGGCGGCACGGCCCTCGGCGATCGCCCAGACGATCAGCGACTGGCCACGACCGGCGTCACCGGCGACGAAGACCCCGGGCTCGTTGGTCGTGTAGTCGGCCTGGCGGCTGACCCCGCCGGAGCCGGTCGTCGGCAGGCCGAGCTGCGGCTCGAGCGTGTCGGTCTCGGGACCGGTGAAGCCCAGCGCGATGAGCACCAGGTCGGCCGGGATCTCCCGCTCGGTGCCGGCCTTCGGGACACGGCGGCCGTCGAGGTACTCGGTCTCGGCGACCCGCAGGGCGCGGACCTCGCCGGCCTCGTTGGCCAGGAACTCCACCGTGGAAGCGAGGAACATGCGCTCCCCGCCCTCTTCGTGGGCGCTCGTGACCTCGTACACGGTCGGGAACATCGGCCAGGGCTGGTCCGACGGACGTTCGAGCGGCGGCTGGTTGCCGATCGCCAGGTTCGTCACGCTGAGCGCGCCCTGCCGGTGGGCGGTACCGATGCAGTCCGCGCCGGTGTCACCGCCGCCGATCACGACGACGTGCTTGCCCTCGGCGCTGATCTGGTTGTCGACGACCGTGCCGGCGTTCGCCCGGTTCTGCTGGACCAGGTAGTCCATGGCGAAGTGCACGCCGGCCAGGTCGCGGCCCGGGATCGGCAGGTCACGCGGCACCGTGGCGCCGGTGGCGACGACGACCGCGTCGTAGCGGGACTTCAGGTCGTCCCAGGTGATGTCCCGGCCGATCTCGACGCCGGCACGGAAGCGGGTGCCCTCGGCCTGCATCTGGGCGAGGCGGGCGTCGATCTGCCGCTTCTCCATCTTGAAGTCCGGGATCCCGTAGCGGAGCAGACCACCGATGCGGTCGTCGCGCTCGAAGACGGCGACGGTGTGGCCGGCGCGGGTCAGCTGCTGCGCAGCGGCGAGACCGGCGGGGCCGGACCCGACGACGGCGACGGTCTTGCCCGTCAGGCGCTCCGGCGGGTGCGGGGTGACCCACCCGTTCTGGAACGCGTCGTCGATGATCGAGACCTCGACCTGCTTGATCGTCACCGGCGGCTGGTTGATCCCCAGCACGCAGGACGCCTCGCACGGGGCCGGGCAGAGGCGACCGGTGAACTCCGGGAAGTTGTTCGTCGCGTGCAGCCGCTCGATGGCCTGACGACCCTCGCCACGCCAGGTGAGGTCGTTCCACTCGGGGATCAGGTTGCCGAGCGGGCAGCCCTGGTGACAGAACGGCACACCGCAGTCCATGCAGCGGCCGGCCTGACGCTTCAGCGCACCGGACTCCTGCTGCTCGTAGACCTCTTTCCAGTCCATGAGTCGGACCGGCACGGGGCGGCGGGGCGGCAGTTCACGTTCCTGGACCTTCAGGAACCCCTTGGGGTCAGCCACGGGTCACCTCCTGGGTGCGGATGCGGGTCGAGCGGGAGTGGGGAGCGGGGGTGCTCGTGCGGTCAGCCACCGGTGACCTCCAGGATGCGGTTCCAGACGACGGTGCCGTCCGGGTCGAGGCCCTCGTCGACGGCCTGGCGACGCGTCGCGAGCACGGCCGCGTAGTCGCGCGGCAGGACCTTGACGAAGTCGGACAGGTCGCCGGAGTCGAGCAGCCCGGCGGCGATCGTCGAACCGGTCTCGTCGGCGTGCCGGCGGAGCAGGTCGGTGACGATCTCGACGTCGGCGCTGTCCAGCGGCTCCAGCCGGAGCTCGCCGGAGGCCAGCGCGTCGGTGTTGACGAGTTCGCGACGGAGTCCGTGGACGTACGCCGTGCCTCCCGACATGCCGGCACCGAGGTTCCGGCCGGTCTCGCCGAGGATGAGCGCCAGACCACCGGTCATGTACTCGAGCGCGTGGTCACCCACGCCCTCGACCACCGCGGTCGCGCCGGAGTTCCGGACCAGGAAGCGCTCCCCCACGATGCCGCGGATGAACATGCTGCCCTGGGTGGCGCCGTAGCCGATGACGTTGCCGGCGATGACGTTCTCGGCCGGGTCGAACCCGACGTCCTCGGGCGGACGGACGACGATCTCGCCGCCGGACAGGCCCTTGCCGACGTAGTCGTTGCTGTCCCCGACCAGGCGGAGCGTGATGCCCGCCGGCAGGAACGCCCCGAGCGACTGCCCGGCCGACCCACGCAGGGTGATGTCGATGGACCCGGTCGGCAGACCGTCCTCACCGTGGCGGAGGGTGACCTCGTGACCGAGCATCGTGCCGACCGCGCGTTCCGTGTTGCGGATCGGCAGGTCGAGCGTCAGCGTGCCGCCGTGCTCGAGCACGTCGGACGCCTCGGCGATGAGCCGGACGTCGAAGTGCTGCTCGAGCTCGTGGTCCTGGGCGCGGCGACGGCTGCGCGGCTCGTCGGGGGCGAACGCCGGCCCCGTGAGCACGGGCGCCAGGTCGAGGCCCGAGGCCTTCCAGTGCTCCACCGCACGGTCCACGTCGAGGGCGTCGGTGTGCCCGATCGCCTCCTCGAGGCTGCGGAAGCCGAGCTCGGCGAGGAGCTCGCGGACCTCCTGCGCGATGAACTCGAAGAAGTTGACGACGAACTCCGGCTTGCCGGAGAAGCGCTTGCGGAGCTCCGGGTTCTGCGTCGCGACGCCCACCGGGCAGGTGTCCAGGTGGCAGACGCGCATCAGGATGCAGCCCTCGACGACCAGCGGAGCGGTGGCGAAGCCGTACTCCTCGGCACCGAGCAGCGCGGCCACGACGACGTCACGGCCGGTCTTCATCTGCCCGTCGACCTGCACCGTGACGCGGTCGCGCATGCCGTTGAGCATGAGCGTCTGCTGCGTCTCGGCGAGACCGATCTCCCACGGGGTACCGGCGTGCTTCAGCGAGTTCAGCGGGCTGGCACCCGTTCCACCGTCGTGGCCGGAGACGAGCACGACGTCGGCGAGGGCCTTCGTCACCCCGGCCGCGACCGCACCGATGCCGGACTGGCTGACGAGCTTGACGTGGACGCGCGCGGACGGGTTCGCCCGCTTGACGTCGAAGATCAGCTGCTTGAGGTCCTCGATCGAGTAGATGTCGTGGTGCGGCGGCGGCGAGATGAGGCCGACGCCCGCGGTGGCGTGCCGGGTGCGGGCCACCCACGGGTACACCTTCTGCGGGGGCAGCTGGCCGCCCTCGCCGGGCTTCGCGCCCTGCGCCATCTTCAGCTGGATGTCGGTGGCGTGCGTGAGGTACATGCTCGTCACGCCGAACCGCCCGGAGGCGACCTGCTTGATGGCACTGCGACGCTCGGGGTCGAGCAGTCGCTCGACGTCCTCGCCGCCCTCGCCGGTGTTCGACCGACCACCGAGACGGTTCATCGCGATCGCGAGCGTCTCGTGCGCCTCCTGCGAGATCGACCCGTAGGACATCGCTCCGGTGTTGAAGCGCTTGACGATCTCGGCGATCGGCTCGACCTCGTCCAGCGGCACCGGTGCGCGGTCGCCGGCGGTGAAACCGAACAGACCGCGCAGCGTCATCAGCTGCTCGGACTGGTCGTCGACCGCCTTCGAGTACTCGCGGAACACGTCGTACCGGCGGGCACGGGTGGCGTGCTGCAGCCGGAAGACGGTGTCCGGGTTGAACAGGTGCGGCGGTCCTTCACGGCGCCACTGGTACTCGCCGCCGGTCTGCAGGCGCTCGTGGGAGAGCACCGCGCCGTCCTGCGGGTACGCCTGGGCGTGCCGCTCGGCGTTCTCCGCCGCGATCACGTCGACGTCGACACCGCCGAGGATCGACGAGGTCCCGGTGAAGTACCGGTCGACGAACTCCTGGCTGAGCCCGACCGCCTCGAACGCCTGCGCACCGGCGTAGCTGGACACCGTGGAGATGCCCATCTTCGACATGATCTTCAGGACGCCCTTGCCGAGCGCCTTGATGACGTTCTTGACGGCCTGCTCCGGGGTGAGCCCGGTGATCATGCCGGAGCGCACGAGGTTCTCGCACGTCTCCATCGCGAGGTACGGGTTGATCGCCGAGGCGCCGTACCCGATCAGGGTCGCCACGTGGTGCACCTCGCGCACGTCGCCGGCCTCGACGATCAGGCCGACCTTCATGCGCTGCTCGGTGCGGATCAGGTGGTGGTGCACGGCGGCCAGCAGCAGCAGGCTCGGGATCGGCGCGCTCTCGGCGTTGCCGTCCCGGTCCGACAGCACGATGAACTGCTTGCCGGACTCGATGGCCGCGTCGACCTCGTCACAGACGGCCTGGAGGCGCTGCTCCATCGCCGTCTCGCCGGCGTCGACCCGGTAGAGCCCACGGATCGTCACGGTCAGGTGCCGGCCGGAAGCGGTCTCGAAGTGCTGGATCTTCGCCAGCTCGTCGTTGTCGATCACCGGGAAGTCGAGCACGATCTGCTTCGCGTGCTCCGGGCCGGCGCTCAGCAGGTTGCGCTCCGGGCCGAGCCCGAGACCCATCGACGTGATGACCTGCTCGCGGATCGAGTCCAGCGGCGGGTTCGTCACCTGGGCGAACTGCTGCGTGAAGTAGTCGAACAGCAGACGGGGCCGCTGTGACAGCACCGCGATCGGGGTGTCGGAGCCCATCGCACCGAGCGGCTCGGCCCCGGTCTGCGCCATCGGACGCAGCAGGACGCGGACCTCTTCCTCGGTGTAGCCGAAGGCCCGCTGACGGCGGGTGACCGAGGCCGGGGTGTGCACGATGTGCTCGCGCTCGGGCAGGTCGTTGAGGTTGATGCGACCGGACTCGAGCCACTCGGTCCACGGTCCCGAGGTCGCCAGGTCGCGCTTGACCTCGTCGTCCTCGATGATCCGGCCGTTCTCGGTGTCGACCAGGAACATCCGGCCGGGACGCAGCCGCCCCTTGCGGACGACCTTCGCGGCGGGCACGTCGATGACGCCCGTCTCGCTGCCCATCACGATGAGACCGTCGTCGGTGACCAGGAAGCGTCCGGGACGCAGGCCGTTGCGGTCGAGCGTGGCGCCGACGAGCGTGCCGTCGGTGAACGTGATCGCGGCCGGGCCGTCCCACGGCTCCATGAGCATCGAGTGGTACTCGTAGAACGCTCGGAGGTCGGGGTCCATGTCGGTCTGGTTCTCCCAGGCCTCCGGCACCATCATCGACATCGCGTGCGGCAGCGACCGGCCGGTCAGCGTGAGGAGCTCGAGGACCTCGTCGAACGACGCCGAGTCGCTCGCACCCGGGCTGACGATCGGCAGCAGCGGGGCCATGTCACCCAGCAGCTCGCTCTCGAGCTGCGACTGTCGCGCGCGCATCCAGTTGCGGTTGCCGCGGACGGTGTTGATCTCGCCGTTGTGGGCGAGCGAGCGGAACGGCTGCGCGAGCGGCCACGACGGGAACGTGTTCGTCGAGTAGCGCGAGTGCACGATCGCCAGGCGCGAGGCGAACCGCTCGTCGCTCAGGTCCGGGTAGAACGGCTCCAGCTGCAGCGTCGTGACCATGCCCTTGTAGACCATGGTGCGGCTGGACAGCGACATGAAGTAGAGCTCGGTGCCCTGCTCCGCACGCTTGCGCAGGCGGAAGGCCTGGCGGTCGAGCTCGATGCCGGAGCGGAGTGCACCTCGCTCGTCGTGGTGGGTCGACGCGACGAAGACCTGCTCGAAGGCGGGCATCGCGGCGCGGGCGAGGGTACCGAGCACCTCGGGTCGGACCGGGACCGCGCGCCAGCCGAGGACACGGAGGCCCTCGGCGGTGGCGAGCTGCTCGACCGCGGCCTTGACCTCGGCGCGCGCGTCGGCGTCGAGCGGCAGGTAGGCCGTGCCGACGGCGTACTGGCCGGCCTCCGGCAGCGCGAAGTCCACGACGTCCCGGAGGAACGCGTCGGGGACCTGGCACAGGATGCCCGCGCCGTCACCGGTGCCGGCGTCGGACCCGACGGCACCGCGGTGCTCGAGGTTCCGGAGCGCACCGAGGGCGGCGTCGACGATGTCGTGCCCGGGCGTCCCACGGAGCGTCGCGACCATGGCGAGACCGCAGGCGTCCTTCTCGTTCGCCGGGTCGTACATGCCGGCGGCGTCGGGGACCGCGGAGAACCGTCGGTGCGGCGAGCGGAGCCCGCCCCGGGCCGGCGAGTCGGTCGCGCCGTTCGGGACTGCAGAGGGCTGGGGTGGCAGGAGCGCCATGGGGAACCGTCCTCACGAGGAAGTGGAACAGGGACAGCGATGGCCCGGTGGTGCGTTCCGCCCGAGCGGGCGGGACTGGTGCCCGTGCGCACCGTCAGGCTGTGCCCTGGCGGCGTGCGAGGAGTGGGGTCCGCTTGTGGCGGACCGCAAGCGCGGTGTGGTGCTGCGTTCGGGAGAGGCTGGGGACCTCAGTGTCGGTCGGCGACGGCGGCGACCGGCTCCGGATCGGCGACACCGGTCGTGGTGTCGTGCTCCGAGTAGGTGTCGTCCGAGTCTACATCGGACTTCGAGCGGGGCTCGCGACCCGGCAGGTACGGACTCGGTTCCTTGCCGACGTGTCGCCGGGACTGGACGGCGAAGATGATGATGCCGAGCAGGATCGCGGCGAAGGACATCCAGACGTTGGTGCGGATGCCGGCGAAGGTCTCGCTCGTGTCGACACGGATGGACTCGAGCACCGACCGACCGATGCCGTACCAGATGAGGTACAGGGCCATGACGCGGCCCCACTGCAGGCGGAAGCGGCGGTCGATGAGCAGGATCAGCAGCGCGCCGACGACGTTCCAGATGATCTCGTAGAGGAACGTCGGGTGGAACAGCACGCCCTCGGGCAGACCCTTGGGGTAGGCCGGGTTCGTGGCCTCGATCTGCAGGCCCCACGGCAGGTTCGTCGGCATGCCGAACAGCTCGTGGTTGAAGTAGTTGCCGAGACGTCCGGCGGCCTGGGCGAGCAGCACGCCGGGAGCGGCGGCGTCGATGAAGGCCGAGAACCGCACGCCGGCCATGCGGCAGCCGATCCAGGCGCCGACCGACCCCAGGATCAGCGCGCCGAAGATGGCCAGCCCGCCCTCCCAGATGTAGAAGATCGAGAAGGGGTCGATGCCGGGACCGAAGTAGTCGCTGACGTGGGTGAAGACGTGGAACAGCCGCCCACCGATGATGCCCGCCGGCACCGCCCAGATCGCGATGTCGATGATGATCCACCGCTCGGCGCCCCGGGCGTTCAACCGGTTGTTCGTGAGCAGCACGCAGATGACGATCCCGATGAGGATGCAGATCGCGTACGCGTGGATCCGGAAGTCGAGCGACAGCGTGACGTTGAACGTGTCGTGCAGCCACGCGGTCAGGTCGAAGTACTGCCAGGCCGTGCTCGGGCTCGGGATGCTCAGGAGGGGCATGTGCGACTGTCGCCTTTCACGTGTGGAGCTGGTCAGCCGGTGGGGCTGGCGGCCCCGTGCGTTGCGGGCCTCCGGGCCCGGTCGGCCCGGATCACTGTAGCGCGGGTCAGCGCCGTGCTGCGCCGGACGACAGGTCGGCGGCGCGGTCGGCCACCCCGGTCACCCCGAGGTCGGCGAGGGCGCGGACGAACGCGGAGCCGATGATCGCTCCGTCGGCGTACTCGAGCACCTCGGTGACCTGGTCGGCTGTCGAGATGCCGAGGCCGACGCAGGTGCGCTGGACACCGGCATCACGCAGGCGGGAAACGACGGTGCGGGCGGCCGTGTCGACACCCACCCGGGCACCGGTGACGCCCATGGTGGAGACCGCGTAGACGAAGCCGCGGCTGCGGTCGACGGCCTGACGCATGCGGGTGTCGGTCGAGGACGGCGCTGCGAGGAACACCCGGTCGAGCCCGGTGCGCTCGGAAGCGTCGATCCACTGCTGCCCCTCGTCGGGGATGAGGTCCGGGGTGATCAGGCCGGCGGCGCCCGCGGCGACCAGGTCGTCGGCGAACCGATCGACCCCGTAGCGCAGGACCGGGTTCCAGTAGGTCATCACCAGGACGGGCACGTCGACCCGCTCGGTGATCGCGTTGACGGCGTCGAACACCTGCGCGACCTTGAAGCCGTTGGCCAGGCTCTCCTCGGCCGCGCGCTGGATGACGGGGCCGTCCATCACGGGGTCGGAGTACGGCAGGCCGAGCTCGATGACGTCGACGCCGTTCTCGGCGAGGGCCACGGCCGCGTCCACGCTGGTCCGCAGGTCGGGGTACCCGGCGGGCAGGTAGCCGACGACGGCGCCGGCACGCTCGGCGTTTGCGCGGTCGATGGTCTCGGCGACGGTCTTGTTGGTGCTCACGACTGCATCGCCGTCTCGTCGAGGATGCCGAAGTACCGGCTGGCCGAGGCCACGTCCTTGTCGCCGCGACCGGAGAGGTTCACGAGGATGACGCCCTCCGGACCGAGCTCCTGGCCGAGCTTGATCGCGCCGGCGAGGGCGTGCGAGGACTCGATGGCGGGGATGATGCCCTCGGTGCGGCTCATCAGCCGGAAGGCCTCCATCGCCTCGGAGTCCGTGATCGGCTCGTACTTCGCGCGGCCGATCGACGCCAGGTACGCGTGCTCCGGGCCGACGCTCGGGTAGTCGAGCCCGGCGGAGATGCTGTGGCTCTCGATCGTCTGGCCGTCCTCGTCCTGCATCAGGTAGGACTTGGCACCCTGCAGCACGCCTTCGCGCCCGAGGGTGATGCTGGCGGCGTGCCGGCCGGTCTCGACGCCTTCCCCACCCGCTTCGAACCCGTGCAGCCGGACGGACTCGTCGTCGAGGAACGCCTCGAAGATGCCCATCGCGTTCGAGCCGCCACCGACGCACGCGGCGACGGCGTCCGGCAGGCGCCCGACGCGGTCGAGGACCTGCTGACGGGCCTCTTCACCGATCACCTTGTGGAACTGGCGCACCATCTCCGGGAATGGGTGCGGTCCGGCGACCGTGCCGAGCAGGTAGTGCGTGGAGTCGACGTTCGCGACCCAGTCGCGGAGGGCGTCGTTGATGGCGTCCTTCAGGGTGCGCGAACCGGTCTCGACCGGGATCACCTCTGCCCCGAGCAGCCGCATCCGGGCGACGTTGAGCGCCTGGCGCTCGGTGTCGACGGCGCCCATGTACACGACGCACTCCATGCCGAACAGGGCTGCCGCGGTCGCGGTGGCGACACCGTGCTGGCCCGCACCGGTCTCCGCGATCAGCCGGGTCTTGCCGAGGCGACGGGCGACGAGCGCCTGTCCGAGCACGTTGTTGATCTTGTGCGAACCGGTGTGGTTCAGGTCCTCGCGCTTGAGGATGATCCGGGCACCACCGGCGTGCTTCGCGAACCGCGGCACCTCGGTGATGATCGACGGGCGTCCGGTGTAGTCGCGCTGGAGCGTGTCCAGTTCGTCGCGGAACGCCGGGTCCGCCCAGGCGGTGCGGAACGCGGTCTCGAGCTCGTCGAGCGCCAGGACGAGGGACTCGGGGACGAACCGCCCGCCGAAGTCGCCGAAGTAGGGGCCTTGCAGGTCACGGAGTGAGGTCACGATGGTGCTCCTGGGTTTCCGGTCTGCACCGGACGGGTTGTCAGCCGTCGATGAACGAGGCGAGCGTGGCGGCGGGGTCGGCGCCGGTGACCAGCGCTTCCCCGACGAGGACGACGTCGGCTCCGGCGGACCGGTAGTGGGCGACGTCGGCGGGGGTCTTCACGGCGGACTCGGCCACGCGGACGACCCCGTCGGGGATGCGGTCGGCCAGGGACCCGAAGAGGTCGCGGTCGAGCGAGAAGTCGGTCAGGTCGCGGGCGTTCACGCCGAGGATGCGCGCGCCGGCGTCGAGACCACGCGAGACCTCGTCCGCGGAGTGCGCCTCGACCAGGACGCGCATGCCGAGCTCCTCGGCCAGGCCGTGCAGCTGCACGAGCGTCGGCTGGTCGAGGGCGGCGACGATGAGCAGGACGATGTCCGCTCCGGCCGCACGCGCTTCGACCACCTGGTACGGGTCGGCGATGAAGTCCTTGCGGAGCACCGGCACCCCGACGCGGGCCTTGACGGCTTCGAGGTCGGCCAGGCTGCCGAGGAACTTCCGGCCCTCGGTCAGGACGCTGATCGCGGAGGCTCCCCCGCGCTCGTAGTCCGCGGCCAGGGCCGCCGGGTCAGCGATGGTGGCCATCGCGCCGCGGGACGGGCTCGCCCGCTTGACCTCTGCGAGGATCTTCACCCGGTCGCCGGGCGCCAGGAACTCGAGGGCGTCGAGCGGCGAGGCGACCCGGTCGAGGTCACGCTCGACGTCGGCGTACGGACGGTCGAGGCGACGGGCGGCCGCGTCCTCGAGCGCACCGGCGACGAGGCTCTGCAGCAGGTTCGTGCCCGGCGTGGACGGCGTGGGCGTGGCGTTGGGGGTTGCGGCCGACATCGGCTCAGCTGCCGTGGTGCTTGGTGACGTACTTCGGACCGTTGACGCCGTAGCCGGCCTTGCCCATCGCGAAGCCCACGACGAGGCCGATCACGACGACGACGGCGGACGCCCACACACCCCAGGCGAGGTCGAACCAGAAGCAGAGGGTTCCGGCGGCGAAGCCGATCAGCATGATGACGACGGCCGTCCAGGCCGCCGGCGAGTGGCCTTCGCCGAGTTCTGCGGGCTCAGTGTTGCTCACGGTGCTCCTCGTGGTCGCTGGCGCCACCGGTCGAGCGGCGCTCCGTCGATCCTACCGTGTCCATGGTGGCGGACGGCCCGGCGGCGGCGTCCCCGAGGGTCGGGTCGACGCCGGCGCTGAGGTCGTCCCAGTCGACGACCGCGTCGCGGACCACGGGTCGTCGGGGGGCACGTTCAGCGGCCGCCTGACCACCGGCGGCACCGGCGGCGGAGGCGGCTCCGGGCGTGGCGGCGTCGCCGTACTTCCGGCTCGGCCCGGGCCAGGACCGCTGCAGGAAGACGACCGCGACGCCGAGCAGGGTCGCCAGGACGCCACCGATGATCCCGATCACCGGCCACACGCTGACCTCGACGCCGGTGACGACCTGTCGGACGGCTCCGAGGTCGCTGACGCCGGCGACCGAACCGATGGCGCTCTGGGCGGCGGCGACCGGGTCGGACAGCGCGGTCACGCCCGTGACGACGACGGCCACCCCGAGCAGGACCTGCACGACGGCGAGCACCACGCGGACGACGCGGCCGGCGATGGTCATGGCGAGGAAGAGGGCGAGGCTCGCGATCGCGACTGCCGTGTACTGCGGCACGACCGTGGCACCGTCCGCGTCGACGGTCTTCACGACGGCCGCGGTGTGGTCGAGGTGCACGGTGAACCAGGTCTGCGTCCACGAGAGCATCACGAGTCCGGCGATCAGGAGCCCGATGACGACGACGAGCGGGCGGGAGCGCTTCACGGTGTGACCCCGGTCATCCGGTTGGCGGTCGCCACGGCCCGCAGGGGTGCGGCGGCCTTGTTGACTGACTCGAGGTGCTCGCTCGTCGGGTCCGAGTCCGCGACGAGCCCGGCGCCGGCCTGCACGTGTGCGACGCCGTCCTGGATCAGGGCGGTCCGGATCGCGATCGCGACGTCGGCGTCCCCGGCGAAGTCGAAGTAGCCGACGACCCCCGCGTACGCCCCGCGCTTGGCGGGCTCGAGCTCGTCGATGATCTGCAGTGCCCGCGGCTTCGGTGCCCCGGAGAGCGTGCCGGCGGGGAAGGTCGCGCGGAACACGTCGATGGCGGACATCCCCGGTCGGATCGCGCCCTCGACGCTGGACACGAGGTGCATGATGTGGCTGAACCGCTCGACCGTCATGAACTCGGTCACGGCGACGGTGCCCGGCTCGCAGACCTTCTGCAGGTCGTTGCGGGCGAGGTCGACGAGCATCAGGTGCTCGGCGCGTTCCTTCGGGTCCTGCAGCAGTTCGTCGCCGAGCCGGACGTCCTCTTCCGTGGTGGCGCCGCGCGGGCGGGAACCGGCGATCGGGTGGGTCATGGCCCGACCGTCCTGCACCTTCACCAGGGCCTCCGGCGAGGCTCCGACGATCCAGAACGGCTCGCCGTCGCTGCCCTCGAGCGACAGGAAGTACATGTAGGGGCTGGGGTTCAGCGTGCGGAGGACCCGGTACACGTCGAGCGGGTCGGCGGTCACGTCGTGGTCGAACCGCTGCGAGATGACGACCTGGAAGACGTCGCCGTCGCGGATGAACTGCTTGGACCGCTCGATCGAGGCGGCGTACTCCTCCGGGGTGGAGCGGGAGCGCGCGGTGGGTTCGGCGATGTCGAACGCCTCGGCGACGGTGGCGATGCTCGGCTGCACGAGGTCGGCCTGCATCCGGTCGAGCCGGGCCTGCGCGTCCGCCCACAGGGTGTCGGCGTCGTCGGTGCCGTCGTTCAGCGCGGTCGCCACCAGGAGCACGAGTCCGGTCCGGTGGTCGAGCGCCGCGAGCTCGGACACGAACGAGAGCGCCTGCCCGGGCACGTCGAAGTCGGCCGGGGGCGCGTCGGGCAGGTGTTCGAGCTGGCGCACGGCCTCCCACCCGATGAAGCCGACGGTGCCGCCGACGAGCGGCGGCAGGCCGGGCGTCCGGGGCGTCGCCCAGCGTTCGTGGAGGCGCGCCAGGACCTCGAGCGGCGCCCCGTCGAGCGAGCCCACGGCACGCTCGGCCGAGATCCCGGTGTCGATCCAGGCGGCACGGTCACCGTCCTGGGTGAGGACGCCGAAGCTCCGGACCCCGATGAAGGACCACCGCGACCAGAGGCCACCCTGCCCGGCGGACTCCAGCAGGAACGACCCGGGGCGACCGTCGGCGAGCTTCCGGTAGACCCCGACCGGGGTCTCGCTGTCGGCGAAGAGCGCGCGGACGACGGGGACCACGCGGTGGTCGTCGCGGACGAGTCTGTCGAAGTCGTCGCGGAGCGTGGTGCGGGGCGAGTCGCTCATCGCGTCACCCCGTCCGTCGCTGCGGTGTTCGTCGACGCGGTGTTCGTCGACGGGGTGTTCGTCGACGCAGCCGGGGCCGAGGCCGTCACGGGCTCGAGCGGGTCCACGTCGAAGCACCGGTGCGCACCGGTGTGGCACGCCGCGCCGACCTGCTCCACCGTGACGAGCAGGGTGTCGTCGTCGCAGTCGAGGGCGGCGGCGCGCACGTACTGGGCGTGCCCGGACGTGTCGCCCTTGCGCCAGTACTCGCTCCGAGACCGTGACCAGAAGGTCACCCGGCCCTCGGTCAGGGTGCGGCGGAGGGCTTCGCGGTCCATGTAGCCGAGCATGAGGACGTCCTTCGACGATTCCTCCTGCACGATGGCGGGGAGCAGTCCGTCCGCACCGAAACGCGCGCGGTCGAGGACCGCTTCGGTGCTGGTGCTGGTGCTGTCGGTCATGAGGGCACCAGCCTACGGCCCTGCCCGGCGCGCTGGCTGCGGACCGGCGGCCGGACGCCGGTCCGGACGGGAGGCCCGACCCGGCTCGTCGGGGACGGCGTCAGCGGACGACGTGGCCGGTGGCGCGGAGCGCGTCCTTGACGTCACCGACGGTCATCTCGCCGCGGTGGAAGACGCTCGCCGCGAGGACCGCGTCGGCACCCGCGTCGACGGCGGGGGCGAAGTGCGCGACGTGCCCCGCGCCTCCCGAGGCGATCACCGGCACCGAGGACACCGCACGGACCGCGGCGACGAGTTCGAGGTCGAAGCCGTTTTTCGTGCCGTCGGCGTCGATTGAGTTGACGAGGAGCTCCCCCGCGCCGCGCTCGACTGCCTCGCGCGCCCAGGCGATCGCGTCGACGTCGGTCTCGGTGCGGCCGCCGTGGGTGGTGACGACGAAGCCGGACGGCATCCGTTCGGCGCGCTTGACGTCGAGCGACAGGACGACGGCCTGTGCGCCGAACCGGTCGGCGATCTCGGACACCAGCCCGGGGCGGGCGATCGCAGCGCTGTTGACGCCGATCTTGTCCGCGCCGCACTGCTGCAGCCGGGCGACGTCGTCGACGCTGCGGACCCCGCCGCCGACGGTCAGCGGGATGAAGACCTGCTCGGCGGTCCGGGTGACGGTGTCCCACATCGTGGCGCGGTTCTCGACCGTGGCCCCGACGTCGAGGAACGTCAGCTCGTCGGCGCCCTGCTCGTAGTAGCGCGCGGCGAGCTCGACGGGGTCGCCGGCGTCCTGCAGGTCGAGGAAGTTGACGCCCTTGACGACCCGACCGCCGGAGACGTCCAGGCACGGGATGACGCGGACCGAGACGCCGCCCAGCGCGGTGGCGGCGACGCCCGGCTCGGCTGCGGCGGTCACAGGCGTGCGGCGTGGATCGGGCTGACCAGGATCGCCCGGGCGCCGAGGTCGTAGAGCGCGTCCATGATGAGGTTCGCGTCGTCGCGCGGGATCATCACGCGGACGGCCGACCAGTCGCGGTCGTGCAGCGGCGAGACCGTCGGCGACTCGATGCCCGAAGCGATCGCGGTCGCCTGCTCGAGCAGCGCGGACGGGATGTCGTAGTCGAGCATCACGTAGCCGCGGGCGACCAGGACGCCCTGCAGTCGGCGACGGAGCACGTCGATGCCGGCGATCGTCTCGTCGGTGGTGATGAGCACCGCGGTGGACTCGAGGATGACCGGGCCGAAGATCTCGAGCCCTGCGGCACGGAGCGTGCTGCCGGTGGAGACGACGTCGGCGACGGCGTCGGCGACCCCGAGCCGGACGGCGCTCTCGACGGCGCCGTCGAGCTTGACGAGGGTCGCGGTGACGCCGTGCTGCGCGAGGAACTCCCCGACCAGGCCGGGGTAGCTCGTGGCGACCCGCACGCCCTCGAGGTCCTGCAGCGTGCTGTACCGACCTGGGGCACCGGCGAAGCGGAAGGTGGAGTCCGCGAAGCCGAGCGCGTCGACCTCGTGCGCGGTGGAGCCGGAGTCGAGCAGCAGGTCGCGGCCGGTGATGCCGACGTCGAGCGCGCCGGAGCCGACGTAGGTGGCGATGTCGCGCGGCCGGAGGAAGAAGAACTCCACCCCGTTGCGCTCGTCGATGAGATGCAGGGCCTTCGGGTCACGGCGACCGGCGTACCCGGCCTCCCGCAGCATCTCGGAGGCGGTCTCGGACAGTGAGCCCTTGTTGGGCACGGCGATGCGGAGCATCAGGTCTGCTTCCTGGAGGAGGGGTCGGTGACGGGCCTGCGGTGCGCGGGGTGACGCGCTCCTACAGATGTCGCCAGACGTCCGCCGGGGTCAGGCCCTTCGCGATCATGAGGACCTGCAGGTGGTACACGAGCTGCGAGATCTCTTCCGAGGTGCGCTCGTCGCCCTCGTACTCGGCCGCCATCCAGACCTCGGCGGCTTCCTCCACGATCTTCTTGCCGATCTGGTGCACGCCGGCATCCAGTTCGGCGACGGTGCCGGAGCCGTCCGGGCGCGTGCGCGCCTTCTCGGTCAGCTCCGCGAACAGGTCGTCGAACGTCTTCACGTTCTCAGGCTACCGGTCCGCGAGGGCACGCTGCGCCGCCGCCCGGAGATCGGTGATGCGTGCGGCCGGCTCGCCGCCGTAGACCGCGGAGCCGGCGACGAGGGTGTCCGCACCGCTCCGGACCGCCTCGGGCACGGTGTCGACCGCGATGCCGCCGTCGACCTCGAGCCAGACGTCGAGCCCCGACGCGTCGACCGCGGCCCGGGCGTCGGCGAGCTTCGGCATCACCGAGGTCATGAACGCCTGCCCGCCGAACCCGGGTTCGACGGTCATGAGCAGGATCATGTCGTAGGCGTCGAGGTGGTGCAGCACCTGCGTGACCGGGGTGCCGGGCTTCACGGCGACGGCGGCGCGGGCCCCGTTCGACCGGATCGCGGCCGCGGTGGCCACCGGGTCGGACGCCGCCTCGAAGTGGAAGGTGACGCTCGCGGCGCCGGTCTCGGCGTACTTCGGCGCCTCGGTGTCGGCGTCGGTGATCATCAGGTGCACGTCGAGCGGCACCGGCGACACCTGCTGCAGGCGCTGCACGATCGGCAGGCCGAGCGTCAGGTTCGGCACGAAGTGGTTGTCCATGACGTCGACGTGCACCATGTCGGCGGTCTCGATGCGCTGGAGTTCGCGCTCGAGGTTCGCGAAGTCGGCGGACAGGATGCTCGGCGAGATGCGGATCGTCACCCGACGAGCCTACCGGCGCCCCGGCCGTCAGACCGTCAGGCGGTCAGACCGTCCGGCGGTCAGACCATCCGGCGGTCAGACCATCCGGCGGTCAGACCGTCCGGCGGAACAGGGCGATGAACATCGCGTCGGTGCCGATCCGGTGCGGCCAGAGCTGCGCGGTGCGGCCGTCCGCCACCTGCGGGTCCCGTGCGGCGACCGAGCGGACCACCGAGGCGGTGTCGAGCTGCTCGAGCAGGTCCCCGTGCCGGCGCATCAGGGCGTCCACCTGGCCGCGCGTCTCGGCCAGGTGCGGCGAGCACGTCACGTACGCCAGGGTGCCGCCCGGTGCGAGCACGCGGACCGCGGCCTCGAGCAGTTCCTCCTGCAGGAGCGCGAGTTCGGCGACGTCGTCCGGCTGCTTCCGCCAGCGGGCCTCCGGACGGCGACGCAGCGCGCCGAGGCCGGTGCAGGGGGCGTCGAGCAGGATGCGGTCGTAGGTGACGCCGGAGCCGTCGTGGCCGTAGCGGCGGCCGTCGCCCTCGACCACGGTGACGGTGTCGCGGAAGTCGCGGAGGGCCTCCCGGACGAGCCCGACCCGGGCGGGGACGAGTTCGTTGGCCGTGAGGGTGGCGCCGCCCTGGGCGGCCTCGGCGGCGAGGAGCGCGGCCTTGCCGCCGGGTCCGGCGCAGAGGTCGAGCCACCGCTCGCCGGCGCGGACCTCGGAGGAGCGGGACAGCGCGAGGGCGGCGAGCTGCGAGCCCTCGTCCTGGACACGGAGGCGGCCGGCGGCGACGCCGGGCACACGCGCCGGGTCGCCGGTGACGCCGCGGATGCCGACGGGCGAGACCGGCAGGTCGGGCGCGGCCGGCACGGGATCGTGCGTCGCGTCGTCGGAGCGGCCGGCGTCGTCGGAGCGGCCGGCGGCGTCGGCCTCCGTGCCGTCGTGGTCGGCCGGACCGACGGGAGGCTCGTCCCCCGCCGCGACGTCGTCCGACGTCGAGCGCGCGGTCGCCTGCTCGACGTCCTCGGCGGTCGCGACCCCGGGCAGCGCCGCGAGCTGGACCCGCGGTGCCTCGTTGTCCGCCGCGAGGAGTGCGACGAGTTCGTCGCGGGACCGTTCCGCGGCCAGGGCGTCCCGGAGCGCGGACACGACCCAGACCGGGTGTGACCAGCGCGTCGCGAGGAGGGCCTCCCCGCCGAGGCCGGCCGTCACCAGGGCGTCCCACTCCTCCGGGGTCTTGCCGGCGACCTTCCGCATCACGGCGTTCACGAAGCCGGTGGCGCGGGCGACGCCGACCTCGCGTGCGAGCTCGACCGTCGCGGAGACCGCCGCGTGCGTCGGCGTCCGCATGCCGAGGAGCTGGTGCACGCCGAGGCGCATGACGTCGAGGACGTCGGCCTCGATGAGGTCCGCCCGACGTCCGGACGCCACCGCGACCACCACGTCGTACCGACCGATCATCCGGATCGTGCCGTAGGTGAGCTCGGTGGCGAAGCCAGCGTCGCGGGCGCTCAGACCGGCGCGGCGGATGCGCGTCGGCAGGAGCAGGTTCGCGTAGGCGTCGTCGACCTGGACGGCGCGCAGGACGTCGAACGCCACGCGACGGGCGCTCACCTGCCGGGGCTCCCGCGGTCGACCACCGGGACGCCCGCCGGTCCGGCCGACACCGGCACCGGCGCCGCGCTGGCCGCCGTGCTGCGCGCCGCCCTGCCCGCCGCGCTGTCCACCACGGGCGCGTCCCTGTTCCGCGCTCATGCGAGCACCTTCCCGTCGAGCGGTCCGAGCCCGCGGGCCCAGGCCGCGGCGTCCATCGCCTTCTTGCCGGCCGGCTGCACCTCGGCCAGCACGAGCGGTTCGTCCGCCGTCCCGACCAGCAGGGCGCCGTCCACGAGCCGGAGCGCACCGGGGGCGAGGTCCGGGGCGGAGCCCCCCGTGCCTCCCGGCCGGCCGTCGCGCGCGGCGAGCCGGTGGGCCCGCAGCAGCTTCACCCGGGTCTCGCCGAGGTGCGCGAACGCACCCGGTTCCGGGGTGACGCCGCGGAGGCGGGCGTGCACCAGGTGCGCGGAGGCGGCGAAGTCGGTCCGGCCGTCCTCGAGCGTCAGCTTCGGGGCCGTCGTCGGCGACCCGACCTGCTCGGTCGCCGTGGCCGTGCCCCGAGCGAGGGCGTCGACGACCCGCACGACCACGTCCGCTCCGGTCTCGGCCATCGCGGCGAGGACCTCGCCGGAGGTGGCCTCCGGGTCGATCGTGAACGGCTCGGACGCGTAGACCGGGCCGGCGTCCAGGGCCTCGACCAGCTGGAAGACCGTCGCCGCGGTGGTGGTGTCGCCGGCCATCACGGCCCGCTGGACGGGCGCGGCGCCGCGGTACGCCGGCAGGTCCGAGAAGTGCAGGTTGACCCAGCCGAGCCGCGGGGCGTCGAGCGCCGGCCGGCGGAGCAGCGCACCGTAGGCGACGATCACGCCGAGGTCGACGCCGAGCGCAGCGATCCGGGCGGTGACC
Organism: Curtobacterium herbarum; assembly: GCF_016907335.1. NCBI lineage: Bacteria > Bacillati > Actinomycetota > Actinomycetes > Micrococcales > Microbacteriaceae > Curtobacterium > Curtobacterium herbarum. The sequence goes on along the minus strand of NZ_JAFBBT010000001.1, from coordinate 1,620,594 downwards.
TCGTCGTCCACGCGGGAGGCCTCGATCACCGGCAGTCCGAGCTCCGCCGCGACCTGCGCGACCGGCGTCGGCGTGAGCACGCGCTTCCGGCCCTGCGGTGTCGGCGGGCGGGTGAGCACCGCCCCGATCTCGTGGTCGGACGCCGCCAGAGCACGGAGGGTGGGGACCGCGGCAGCAGGGCTGCCGGCGACGACGAGACGCATGGGGGCCAGTCTCCCACGAGCCGCGCCGCCGAACGTCTGCACCCGTGTGCGGGTACCTTCTCAGGCAATTCCCGGAAAGGAACGAACATGACCGACCGACTCTCCACCCCCGCACCCACGAGCTTCGCCGAGACCCCCGTCCAGAAGGGCACCCTCGTCGTCGGCATCGTCTTCCTGCTCGTCGGCATCGCCGGCTTCGTCCCCGGCCTGACCACCGGCGACCTCGGCGGAGCCGGCAACGGCTCGATGGGCATGCTGCTCGGCATCTTCCAGGTGTCCGTCCTGCACAACATCGTCCACCTGCTCTTCGGCATCGTCGGTGTCGCGGCAGCCCGCCGTGCCAGTGGCGCGCGCTTCTACCTGGTCGTCGGAGGCGTCGTGTACTCCGTCCTCTGGATCTACGGCCTGTTCACCGCCAACAGCGACAGCGCCGCGAACTTCGTGCCGCTGAACTGGGCCGACAACTGGCTGCACCTGGTCCTGGCGATCGGCATGGTCGCCCTCGGGGTCGTGCTCTCGCGCGGCCGTCGGGCGCCGGTCGGCGCGGAGCGCACTGCTCGCTGACGCGCGGAGCGACGGAACGGGAGGCCCGTGGCGGGATCGCCACGGGCCTCCCGTCGTGTCCCGGGTCGGGTCCGCGACCGACGCGCCCGGGCATCGAACGCCGGTGGTCGAACGTCGGGCCTCAGACCTCCGAGAACGGTTCCGCGTCGTCCATCCGGACCCGGAGGGCCGGGGCGGCACGGCGCTTCGTCCCGCCCTTGACGACCCGCCGCGTCGACGACCGGCGGATCACCTCGGCCTTGAGGGTCGCCGCGACCTCGGTGCCGTGCCCGTAGGGGAAGCGCACGATCGCCCGGACCGTCCCCGGCGTCGGGTCGTCGACGGGCACCGGACCGAGGACCGGACCGACGGGTGCATCGCCGAGGGCCTCGATCGCGCCGGTCACCGCCTCGTCCGTCCCGGTCAGGGTCGCGACCCGGACGGCGGGTGGGAAGAACAGCTCACGACGGTCGGTGAGTTCCTCGTGCGCGGGGACGTCGAGCCGCCAGAGGGCCATCGCGTTCGCGAGCTTCCCGCCGATGCCGACGAGGTACACCGGCGCACCGGCAGCGCCCTTCGCCGCAGCGTTCGCCCAGATCCGCAGGACGTCCTCCTGCACCCGCAGCCCCTCGCGCGCCAGCATCCGCTCACCGTCGAGCAGCAGCACGCAGGCGTACCCGCCGGGGACGTCGGGTTCGGCGCCGCGCGTGGCGACGACGACCGCGGGACGGGCCGGGACCTCGTCGATCGGGCGTGACCCGTCGGCCACCACGATCCGGGTGTTCGGGAAGGCACGACCGAGTTCGTCCGCGGTGCGCTGGGCACCCTGCCCCACGGGCTTGAGCTTGCCGTTGCCGCACGTCGGGCAGCGGTACCCGGCCGCGAGAGCGCCGCAGAACCGGCACTGCGGGGTCGACCCGGCGTGCGGGCTGCCGAGTGGACCACCGCACACCCGGCAGTGCGCACGTTCGCCGCACTCGGTGCAGACCAGGCCCGTGCCGAAGCCCGGGTTCGACACCTGGACGAGCACGGGGCCGTCGTGGCTGGCCTCCCGCGCCGCACGCCAGGCGCTGCTCGGGATCCGGGCCTGTGCGGCGTAGCCGTCGGCGTTCGTCTGGTGGGCCGTCGGGATCACCTTCGGCACCCGGGCGCGGTGCGGACCGATCTCCTGCAGCCACCCGAGCTCGACGAGCCGCTGCACGTCGGTGCTCCGGGCGTGCGACACCATCAGCAGCGCGGCCCCGGACTGGGCCGTGCGCACCAGGGCGACGTCGCGGGTGTGCACGTACGGGGCGCGCTGCTCGGCGAAGGACGGGTCGCCGTCGTCCCAGAGCGCGATGAGGCCGAGCTCCGAGGCGGGGGCGTACACGGCGGCACGGCTGCCGATCGCGACGACCGGGTGGGTCCGTGCGGTCAGGAGGGCCCGGGCACGCTGCCCGTTCGTCTGCTTCGCGTCGAAGCGGACCACGCGCTCCGCGGGCACCAGGACGAGCAGGGCGCGCTCGAGGTCGGCGACGTCGCGGAAGTCGGGCACGGCGAGGACGGCGGAGCGCTCCCCCGCCAGGGTGTGCGCGGCGGCCTGGGCGAGGGTCGCGGCCCAGCCGGGGACCCAGGTGGGTCCCGGTTCCGATGCAGGCGCCTGTGCCGGTGCTGGTGCCGGTGCTGGTGCCGGTGCCGGTGCTGGTGCCGGTGCCGGTGTGTCCGGGCTGGTGCCGGTTGCGGCGCTGGTGTCCGCGTCGGCGGTGTCGTCGGGATCGGCACCCGCGCCGTCGTCCGCGACCGCCGTGGTCGGGGCGCTGAGCAGGACCGGGTGCGGGATCGCGCTGACGGCCGCACGGCCTCCGGCGTCGATCACGGACTCGACGACCGCGTCGCCGTACCCCTCGACGGGCGCCGGCGTCACCCGAGGAGGCACGTGGTCGAGGTCACGCGCGAGCCAGGCCTTCTCGGGCCGGACCTGCCGGGTCGGGACGGCGAGACGCAGCACGTCGCTGGCGACCCCGGCGGCCCGGTCGGCCACGGCACGGGCGAGCTGCCAGACCTCCGGCGCGAGCACCGGGACCGGGCTGACGAGCTCCTCGACAACGCTCAGCTCCCCCGGGAAGTCGTTCTCCGGCGACAGTGCGTCGTCCGACACGACCTCCACCACGTAGGCGTCGGTCATCCGGGCGCCGGAGCGCAGCGGGACCCGGACCCGGACCCCCGGCACGCAGTCGTCCTCGATCTCGGCCGGCACCCGGTAGTCGAACAGACGGTCGAGCTGCGGGAGCGGCGAGTCGAGGACGACACGCGCGACGGTGGCCACGAGGGCCTCAGACGGTGGCGGAGACGAGTCCTGCCGCGGTGCGGAGCTCCTCGACGCGGTCGAGCTGCTCCCAGGTGAAGCCCGGCAGTTCCCGACCGAAGTGGCCGTACGTCGCGGTCTGCGCGTACTTCGGGGTCAGCAGGTCGAGGTCGCGGATGATCGCAGCCGGACGCAGGTCGAACACCTGCGTGATCGCGGCCTCGATCGTCGCGTCGTCCACGTGCCCGGTGCCGAAGGACTCGACGTACAGACCGACCGGCTTGGCGCGGCCGATCGCGTAGGCGACCTGGACCTCGAGGCGGTCGGCGAGCCCGGCCGCGACGGCGTTCTTCGCGACCCAGCGGAGCGCGTACGCCGCCGAACGGTCCACCTTCGACGGGTCCTTGCCGCTGAACGCACCGCCGCCGTGACGGGAGGCCCCGCCGTACGTGTCGACGATGACCTTGCGGCCGGTGAGCCCGGCGTCACCCTGCGGGCCGCCGATCTCGAAGCGACCGGTCGGGTTCACGATGACGTCGACGTGGGACGAGTCGAGGTCCACCAGGTCGAGGACCGGGCGGATCACGTGCTCGGTGATGTCGGCCGTCAGCTGCTCGAGCGAGACGCTCGGCGCGTGCTGGGTCGACAGGACCACGGTCTCGACGGTCTTCGGCGTGACGCCGTCGTACCCGACCGTGACCTGGGTCTTGCCGTCCGGGCGCAGGTAGGTCAGCTCACCGGACTTGCGGACCGCGGCGAGCTTCTCGGCCAGGCGGTGTGCGAGCCAGATGGCGACCGGCATGTACTCCGGCGTCTCGTTCGTGGCGAAACCGAACATGATGCCCTGGTCGCCCGCGCCCTGGCGGTCGAGCGGGTCCGAGCCAGCACCCGAGCGGGTGTCGAGGGACTCGTCGACGCCCTGGGCGATGTCCGGGGACTGCGCACCGATCGAGATCTCGACGCCGCAGGTGCGACCGTCGAAGCTCACGTCGGACGAGTTGTACCCGATGCCGGTGATGACGTCACGGACGAGCTGCGGGATCTCGACGTAGCCGGAGGTCGTGACCTCTCCCGCGACGTGCACGAGCCCGGTCGTCACCATCGTCTCGACGGCGACCCGCGCGTGCGGGTCGACCGTGAGCAGGGCGTCCAGGATCGCGTCCGAGATCTGGTCGCAGATCTTGTCGGGGTGGCCTTCGGTCACCGATTCCGACGTGAACAGACGGAGCGCAGTCACCGGGATCAGGCGGAGGGCTGCTGCTGCTTGGTGACGGTCAGCTTGTCCTCGTTGATCTCGTGGAGCGCGACCGAGAGCGGCTTGTCGTCGATCGTCGAGTCGACGAGCGGGCCGACGTTGTCGAAGAGCGAGCCTTCGTGCAGGTCGGCGTAGTAGTCGTTGATCTGGCGGGCGCGCTTCGAGGCGAAGATCACGAGCGCGTACTTCGACTCGACCTTGCTGAGCAGGTCGTCGATGGGCGGGTCGATGATGCCCTGGGGGTTGGCCATGGGATTGCTCCTCGTCGTCGGTGCACCCGTCAGGGCGCAGAGAACAAGTCTACGACCTCACGTGCCGCCGCGCTGACATCGGAGTTCACGATCCGCACGTCGAACTCGTCCTGGGCCGCGAGCTCCACCTTGGCGGTCTCGAGTCGGCGCGTCTGTTCCTCCGGCGACTCGGTGCCGCGGCCGATGAGCCGACGGACGAGTTCGTCCCACGTCGGGGGCAGCAGGAAGACCAGGACGGCCTCGGGCATGGCGTCCCGCACCTGACGGGCGCCCTGCAGGTCGATCTCGAGCATGACCTTCTCGCCGGCGTCGAGCGCGCGGTCGATCGGCGGCCGCGGGGTGCCGTACCGGTAGGAGTTGTGCACGGTCGCGTACTCGAGCAGTTCGCGGTCGCGGATCATCCGGTCGAACTCGGCGTCGTCGACGAAGTAGTAGTGCACGCCGTCGACCTCGCCCGGTCGGGGCTTCCGGGTCGTCGCGGACACGCTGAGGTTCACCTCGGGGTACTGCTCGCGAATGTACGCGCTGACCGTGCCCTTGCCGACCGCGGTGGGTCCGGCGAGCACGACGAGCTTCGACGCGGCACGCTTCCGGCCACGCTGGGCGAGCCAGTCGGCGAGCTCGGTGCGCTGGCGGCTGCCGAGTCCCCCGAGGCGCTTCGAGGGGGCGATCCGCAGCGCGCCCATCACGGCCTCGGCCCGGGCGGGTCCGACACCGGGCAGGCTGGTCAGGAGGTCACGGACCCGGAGCGAGCGTTCCGCCGAGGTGGCCGCGACGACGGACTCGTCCACGGACCATGCGGAGCGGGCCACCTCGAGCGGCGACCGCTCGCCCGCGGCGACCGCCGACTTCACCGCGGCGCGGGCACGGCGCGCGGCGACGGCCGCCTTCGCGGCGGCGACGCGGTCGACCTCCGGGGGGTTCCGGTGCGCCGGCAACGACGAGCGGTCGGGCGCGGCGTCCGTGCTGGGGCCGTCGGCCTGCTCCTGGCTCACGCCGCCGTCCCCAGCGCTGCTGCGATCCGGTCGGCACGGTCCGTCACGAGCGCGGCGACGCCGTCCGGTCCGTCGACGAGCAGCCCGCGGGACTCGTTGACGAGCACCTGCTCGGCACGGGTGCCGTACAGCGCGCGGAGGTCCTCGATGCGGGCCCCCTGCGCACCGAACCCCGGCGCGAGCACCGGGGCGGTACCGATCTCGTCGGCCGTGATGCCGAAGTCGTCGAGGTCGAGGGTCGCGCCGAGCACGAGCCCGACGTCCCCCAGGGCCTGGTCGGCCGTCGTCCGGTTGTCGTCTGCCACGTCCACGACGATACCGGCCGCCACGGTCCGCCCGGCACGCGGTCCCTCGGCCAGCACCGCGGTCTGCAGGACCCGGGCCTCCGGGTTGCTTGTCGCGGCGAGGACGAACACGCCGGCACCGTGCTCGCGGGCGACGGTGATCGTCCCCGCCAGCGAGCCGTACCCGAGGTACGGGGACACCGTCATCGCGTCCGCCGCGAACGGTCCGTCCCGGTCGAGCCACGCCAGCGCGTAGTCGTCACCGGTGGAGCCGATGTCGCCGCGCTTGACGTCCGCCACGACCAGGAGGCCCGCATGACGCGCGCGACGGATCGTCGCCCCGAGCGCACGATAGCCGGGCACCCCGGCCGCCTCGAAGAACGCGATCTGCGGCTTCACCACGGCCGCGCGACCCGCGGCCGCGTCGACCAGGGCCGCGCCGAAGGCGGTGAGTCCCGCCTCGTCACGGCCGAGCCCCCACGCCGCCAGGGTGGCGGCGTGGGGGTCGATGCCGACGCAGAGCGCCGACCGCGACCCGATGGCGGCGGCGAGCCGGACGCCGAACGGGGTCGGGCCTCCAGGCCGGGCTGGGGTCACCAGCCCGCCCGCTCGAGCGCGTAGTCCTGCAGGCTCCGGACGCTGTGCGGCGTCCCGATCGTCTCGATCGCCGCGACGGCCGCGCCGAGCTGCGAGATCGTCGTGAACAGCGGCTTGTCGGCCGCCACGGTGGCCGCGCGGATCTCGTACCCGTCCGCACGCCCCGCAGCGCCGCTCGGCGTGTTGATGACGATGTCGACCTCGTTGCGGGCGAGCAGGTCGACGACGCTCTCCTGCCCCTGGCTGAACTTGCCGACGACGCCGACCAGGATGCCGTTGCGGCGGAGCACCTCGGCGGTCCCCTCGGTCGCGATGATCGTGAAGCCGAGCTGCTGCAGACGGTGCACCGGCAGGACGATGGCGCGCTTGTCGGTGTCGGCGACGCTCACGAACACGGTGCCGCTGGTGGGCAGCCCGCCGTACGCGGCCTCCTGGCTCTTCAGGAACGCCCGCGGGAAGTCGCGGTCGATGCCCATGACCTCACCGGTGGAGCGCATCTCGGGGCTGAGCACCGAGTCGACGACCTGGCCCTCGCGGGTGCGGAAGCGTCGGAAGGGCAGCACGGCCTCCTTGACGGCGATCGGCGACTCCATCGGGACGAAGGCGCCGTCGCGGGTCGGCAGCATCCCCTCGGCGACCAGGTCGTCGATGCTCGTGCCGGTCATGATGCGTGCCGCGGCCTTCGCCAGGGCGATGCCGAGCGCCTTCGAGACGAACGGGACGGTGCGGCTGGCGCGCGGGTTCGCCTCGAGGACGTAGAGCACGCCGGCGGCGATGGCGAACTGCACGTTGAGGAGTCCGCGGACGCCGACGCCGCGGGCGATCTGCTCGGTCGCGTCGACGACGGCCTGGATCTCGGCGCGGCCGAGGCCGACCGGGGGCAGGGTGCAGGACGAGTCGCCGGAGTGGATGCCGGCCTCTTCGATGTGCTCCATGACGCCGCCGACGTAGAGCCGGTCGCCGTCGTAGAGCGCGTCGATGTCGATCTCGACCGCGTCGTCCAGGAACCGGTCCACGAGCAGCGGCAGGTCGGGGCCGATGATCGCCTGGTCGGCCATCCGGTCGAAGTAGTCGGCGAGGGTGGCGGAGTCGTAGACGATCTCCATGCCGCGACCGCCGAGCACGAAGGACGGGCGGACGAGGACCGGGTACCCGATGCCCTCGGCGACCGCGGTGGCGCTGGCCAGGTCGTGCGCGGTGCCGTTCTTCGGCGCGAGCAGGCCGGCGTCGTCGAGGATGCGCGAGAACGCACCACGTTCCTCGGCCAGGTCGATCGCGTCCGGGCTGGTGCCGAGGATCGGGATGCCGGCGGCCTCGAGCGGCTTCGCCAGGCCCAGGGCGGTCTGGCCCCCGAGCTGCACGACCACGCCGACGACCTCGCCCGATGCCTGCTCGGCCGCGATGACCTCGAGGACGTCCTCCACCGTCAGCGGCTCGAAGTAGAGCCGGTCCGAGGTGTCGTAGTCGGTCGAGACGGTCTCGGGGTTGCAGTTGACCATGATCGTCTCGAACCCGGCGTCGCTCAGCGCGAAGGACGCGTGCACGCAGGAGTAGTCGAACTCGACACCCTGGCCGATGCGGTTCGGGCCGGAGCCCAGGATGACGACCTTCTTGCGGTCGCTCGGGGCGACCTCGGTCTCGGTGTCGTAGGACGAGTAGTGGTACGGCGTCAGGGCCGGGAACTCGCCGGCGCAGGTGTCGACCGTCTTGAACACCGGGCGGATGCCGAGCGCGTGGCGCTGGTCACGGGCCTCCTGCTCGGAGACACCGCGGAGCGAGGCGATCTGCGCGTCGCTGAAGCCGTGCTCCTTCGCCCAGCGGACGGTGTCGGCGTCGAGCGTCTCAGCGGCGCGCACCTCTTCCGCGACCTCGTTGATGAGGACGATCTGGTCGATGAACCAGGGGTCGATCTTCGTGGCCTCGAAGACCTCGGTCGCGGTCGCGCCGGCGACGAGCGCCTGCTGCACCGTGACGATGCGGCCGTCGGTCGGGATCGACGACTTCTCGAGCAGCGCGGCCTTGTCGAGCTGGTCGGCCGGGACGTCCCAGTGGAAGCTCGACCCGCGCTTCTCGAGCGACCGGAGCGACTTCTGCAGCGCGGTGGCGTAGTTGCGGCCGATGGCCATCGCCTCGCCGACGCTCTTCATCGTGGTGGTGAGCGTGGCGTCGGCGGCCGGGAACTTCTCGAACGCGAAGCGCGGGGTCTTCACGACGACGTAGTCGAGCGTCGGTTCGAAGCTCGCCGGGGTGACGCGGGTGATGTCGTTCTGGATCTCGTCCAAGCGGTACCCGATGGCGAGCTTCGCGGCGATCTTGGCGATCGGGAAGCCCGTCGCCTTCGAGGCCAGCGCGCTCGACCGCGACACCCGCGGGTTCATCTCGATGACGATGAGGCGGCCGTTCGACGGGTCGACCGCGAACTGGATGTTGCAGCCGCCGGTGTCGACCCCGACGCGCCGGATGATGTCGATGCCGATGTTCCGCATGTTCTGGTACTCGCGGTCGGTCAGCGTCAGCGCCGGGGCGACCGTGATCGAGTCGCCGGTGTGCACGCCGACCGGGTCGACGTTCTCGATCGAGCAGACGACGACCGTGTTGTCGGCGTTGTCCCGCATCAGCTCGAGCTCGTACTCCTTCCAGCCGAGGATCGACTCCTCGAGCAGGACCTCGGTCGTCGGGCTGGACTGCAGCCCGTCGCCGACGAAGCGGACGAGCTCGTCCTCGGTGTACGCGAAGCCGGAGCCGAGACCACCCATCGTGAAGGACGGACGGACGACCAGCGGGTAGCCGAGGTCCTTCGCGAACTCCTTGGCTTCTTCGAGCGTGTGGGCGATGTGGCTGCGCGCCACGTCGGCACCGGACTCGAGGACGAGTTCCTTGAAGAGCTGCCGGTCCTCACCGCGCTGGATGGCGTCCACCTTGGCGCCGATGAGCTCGACGCCGTACTTCTCGAGGATGCCGGCCTCGTCGAGCGAGATCGCCGCGTTCAGTGCGGTCTGCCCACCGAGGGTCGGCAGGACGGCGTCCGGCTGCTCGATGCGGATGATCTCCTCGAGCGACGCGTTCGTGATCGGCTCGATGTACGTCGCGTCGGCGAAGTCCGGGTCGGTCATGATCGTCGCCGGGTTCGGGTTCACCAGGATCACGCGGACGCCCTCGGCACGGAGGACGCGGCACGCCTGGGTGCCGGAGTAGTCGAACTCGGCGGCCTGTCCGATGACGATCGGGCCGGAGCCGATGACCAGGACGGAGCTGATGTCGGAGCGCTTGGGCATCAGTTGCCCTCCTTCGTGATGTCGGCGGCGGGGGTGGTCGCGTCGGCGGTGGCCGCGTCGAGCGGCGTCCTCTGCCGGCGGGCCAGGACCATGTCCCGGAAGCGGTCGAAGAGGTACATGCTGTCGTGCGGTCCGGCGGCGGCCTCGGGGTGGTACTGCACGCTGAACGCGGGGATGTCGAGCGCCCGCAGGCCCTCCACCACGTTGTCGTTGAGCGAGTAGTGCGAGACCTCGACGCGGCCGAAGCCACCCGGCGACTCGAGGACCTGCCCGACGGGCGCGTCGACCGCGAAGCCGTGGTTCTGGCTGGTGATCTCGACCTTGCCGGTGGTGGTGTCGAGCACCGGCTGGTTGATGCCGCGGTGCCCGAACGGCAGCTTGTAGGTGCCGAAGCCGAGCGCGCGACCGAGCAGCTGGTTGCCGAAGCAGATCCCGAAGAACGGGCGGCCGTCGCGGAGGCTCTCCTGCAGCAGGGTCACCTGCGCGTCCGAGGCCGACGGGTCACCGGGGCCGTTCGAGTAGAAGAGCGCGTCGGGGTCGAGCTCGCGGAGCCGTTCGACCGTGACGTCCTGCGGCAGCACGTGCACCTCGAAGCCGCGCTCGGACAGGTAGCGGGTGGTCGACGCCTTCACGCCGAGGTCGAGGACCGCCAGCGTGCCGATCCGCTCCCCGACCGGCTCGACGACGTACTCCTCGGCCGTGGAGACCTCGGCGGACAGGTTCTTGCCCGCCATGCCGACCTGCTCGGTGACGATCCGGAGCTGCTCGTCGGCGTCGAGCGCGGCGTCGGCCCCGCTGAACACGCCGCCCTTCATGGCGCCGGCGTCGCGGATGCGGCGGGTGAGGGCGCGGGTGTCGATGCCGGAGATCCCGACGATGCCGTCGCGCACCAGGTGCTCGTCGAGCGGCGCGTCCGCGCGGTGGTTCGACACCACGCGGCTGGGGTCGCGGACGACGTACCCGGCGACCCAGATGCGACGGGACTCGGGGTCCTCGTCGTTGACCCCGGTGTTGCCGATGTGGGGCGCGGTCTGCACCACGATCTGCCCGGCGTAGGACGGGTCGGTGAGCGTCTCCTGGTACCCGGTCATGCCGGTCGCGAAGACCACCTCACCGAGCGTGCGCCCACGGGCGCCGTAGGCCCAGCCGTCGTACCGGGTGCCGTCTTCGAGGACCAGTACGGCCCGTTCGCGTGTCATGAGTTCGTCCCTTCGCCCGCGGTGTGCGGGGAGTCGTTCGTCGTCGCCAGTCCCTGCAGGGCGGTGAGCGCTTCCGCGTCGCCCTCCGGGAACCGGAAGTAGGTGTCGAGGTCCGTCGCTGCTGCGGCGCCGGTCGCCGTCCATCGCAGTCGGACCAGTCCCCCGGGCTCGACCACACGGTCGATGGCCCACGTGGCCCGGTCGGCGCCGCGGACGGCGCTCCGGGCGATCCACCGGTCGTCCACACCGGCGTGGTGCAGCACGACACCGGTCGCGTGCACCGTCACACCGCCGCGGCCCCGGAAGCCGAGTCCGCCGGCGGTGATCCGTTCGAGCGGCTGGTCGGCGCGGGTCGTCGCGACGGTGAAGCCGTCCCACGACCCGGTCGCCGGGCCGCGGTCGGCCGGCACCGGGACGGGAGGCACGGCCTCCGCCTGCCGTCGGCTGCGCGTCCGCCAGGTGCGGGCCATCGCGACGAACAGCGCGGCCACCGCGAGCAGGATGACCCCGCCCAGCAGCCACCGTGCCGCGTCACCGCTCATGCCCGCGCCACCCGTGCGGCCGCCGCCCGTGCTGCCACGGTCTCGCTGTCGACGAGCTGTCCGTCGAGGACCGTCGGCATGCCGTGGTGGAAGGTCGCCACGACCCGGCCCGGCAGCGGCATGCCGAGGTACGGCGAGTTCTGCGACTGGCCCTGCAGGTCGGCCACCGAGAACTCGCGGCCAGCGGCCGGGTCGTAGAGCGTGATCTCGGCCGGGGCGCCCGCGGCGATCGCGTGGCCGTGGCCCTCGACCTGCCCGATCCGGGCCGGGGCGCTCGAGAGGACCCGGGCGACGTCGGCCCAGTCGAGTCGGCCGTCCTCGACCACGGCGGCGTGCACGACGCGCAGCGCGGACTCGAGCCCGACCATGCCGTTCGCGGCGGCGGGCCACTCGCAGTGCTTCGCCTCGGCCGGGTGCGGGGCGTGGTCGGTCGCGACGATGTCGATCGTGCCGTCGGCCAGGGCGGCGCGGAGTGCCTCGACGTCCTCGCGTCGGCGGAGCGGCGGGTTCACCTTGTACCGGGCGTCGTAGCCCGGGGCGCCGTCGTGTCCGGCGATGAGGTCCTCGGTGAGCAGCAGGTGGTGCGGCGTGACCTCGGCCGTGACGTCGATCCCCCGGGTCTTCGCCCAGCGGATCACCTCGACGCTGCCGGCGGTCGAGACGTGGCAGACGTGCAGGCGTGCCCCGACGTGGTCGGCGAGCAGGACGTCCCGCGCGATGATCGACTCCTCGGCGACGGCCGGCCAGCCCGCCAGGCCGAGCTCGGACGACAGGCGGCCCTCGTTCATCTGCGCGTCGATGGTCAGGCGGGGTTCCTGCGCGTGCTGGGCGAGCACCCCGCCGAAGCCCTTGATGTACTCGAGCGCCCGGCGCATGAGCAGCGGGTCGGCGACGCACGAGCCGTCGTCGGAGAAGACCCGGACCTTCGCGCGGGAGGTCGCCATCGCCCCGATCTCGGACAGGTGCGTACCCTGCAGCCCCTGCGAGACGGCGCCGATCGGGCGGACCGTGACGTAGCCGGCGTCGTCACCGAGGGCCTGCACCTGCTCGACGACCCCGGCGGTGTCGGCGACCGGCGAGGAGTTCGCCATCGCGTTCACGGCCGTGAAGCCACCGGCGGCCGCGGCCCGCGAGCCGGACAGGACCGTCTCGGACTCCTCGTGCCCGGGTTCGCGGAGGTGCGTGTGCAGGTCGACCAGACCCGGCAGGGCGAGGAGCCCGTCGGCGTCGACGACCGTCGCACCGGCCGCGTCGAGACCGGACCCGACCGCGGTGACGAGCCGTCCCTCCAGGCGGATGTCGGCACGCGAGCCGTCGACCAGCTGCGCGCCCCGGATCAGGTGTGCGGTCATGCGACGGTCTCCTTCTGCTGGTCGCCGGTGAGGGCGAGGTAGAGCACGGCCATCCGGACCGAGACGCCGTTCGCGACCTGCTCGACGACCGTCGACCGGGCGTCGTCCGCGGCCACGCCGGCGATCTCGAGGCCGCGGTTCATCGGCCCCGGGTGCATCACGAGGGTGCGCTCGGGCAGCCGGGCGAACCGGGCGGCGGTCAGGCCGAAGTGCCGCGTGTACTCGCGCGGGTTCGGGAAGAACGCGTCGTTCATCCGCTCCTGCTGGATGCGGAGCGTCATCACGACGTCCGGGTCCTCGGCGAGGGCCGCGTCCAGGTCGTGGTGGACGGCCGCGCCGAACGGCCGGTCGACCGCGGGCAGCAGGGTCGGCGGCGCGGCGAAGGTGACGTGGGCGCCGAGCGTGCGGAGCAGCCAGGCGTTGCTCCGGGCGACGCGGCTGTGCAGGACGTCACCGACGATGAGCACCCGGACGCCGTCGAGCCCCTGGCCGCGGCGGTCCGCACCGTGCAGGCGGCGGCGCATCGTGAACGCGTCGAGGAGCGCCTGCGTCGGGTGCTCGTGCGTGCCGTCGCCCGCGTTGACGACGGGCACGTCGATCCAGTCGGCCTCGGCGAGCACCCGCGGTGCGCCGGACGCGCCGTGTCGGATCACGATGCCGTCGATGCCCATCGCGCCGAGGGTCTGCACGGTGTCCTTGAGGGACTCGCCCTTCGAGACGCTGGAGCCCTTCGCGGCGAAGTTGATGACGTCGGCGGACAGTCGCTTGGCGGCGGCCTCGAACGAGATGCGGGTGCGGGTCGAGTCCTCGAAGAAGAGGTTCACGATCGTCCGCCCGCGGAGCGCCGGGAGCTTCCGGACCTCTCGCGTGTTGACCTCGGCCATCTCCTCGGCGACGTCGAGGATGCGGACGGCGTCGTCGCGCGACAGGTCGGCGGTGGAGAGCAGGTGCCTCATGCCGCACCGCCCTGTCCGGTGCTGCTCTGCCCGGTGCCGCCCTGCTCGATGACGACGTCGTCGACGCCGTCCGTCTCGGTCAGGTGCAGGCTGACCCGCTCGTCGCCGGCGGTCGGCAGGTTCTTGCCGACGTGGTCGGCGCGGATCGGCAGCTCGCGGTGGCCGCGGTCGACGAGGACCGCCAGGCGGACCGCGCGCGGCCTGCCGATGCCCTGCAGCGCGTCGAGCGCGGCCCGGACCGTGCGGCCGGAGTAGAGCACGTCGTCGACCAGGACGACGACCTTGCCGTCGACGCCACCCGCCGGGATCACCGTCGGGTGCGGCGCGCGCCCGATCCCCCGGCGCAGGTCGTCGCGGTACATCGTGACGTCGAGGGCGCCGACCCGCTCGCTGCCGATGCCGGCTGCGGCGGACTCCCACCCGGGCTCGATGTCGGCGAGGATGCGTCCGAGCCGCTCGGCCAGGACCGCGCCGCGGGTCGGGATGCCGAGCAACACGAGGTCCGAGCCACCGTGGTTGGCCTCGAGGATCTCGTGTGCGATGCGCGTCAGAGCGCGCGTGATGTCGGGTTGCTGCAGGACCGTTCTGGTACCCACGCAGACCTCCTTCCCCGTCTCTCTGGACGGCTCCCGTCTCTCAGGACGGCTTCAAGGATGCTGACGTGTTCGAGCCTAGTGGGACTCCTGGTCCTCCGCGACCGTCCGACCGGACGGTCCACGACCGCCCGCGACGGCGCCGAGGACGCCGTTCACGAAGCCGGCCGAGTCGTCGGTGGACAGCGACTGCGCGAGCTCGACGGCCTCCGCGATGGCGACCGCGTCGGGGACCTCCGGGTTGAACCGGAGCTCCCAGACGCCCATGCGCAGGATGCAGCGGTCGAGCACCGGCATGCGGGCGATCGCCCAGCCCTGCGCGTGGTCGGTGATGACGTCGTCGATCTCGTACCGGGCCTCGTCGATGCCCGAGACGATCTGTCGCGCGTAGTCCCAGCTGGAGGTGCGCTCCGGCTGGTCGAGGTGACGGACCGTCTCGGTCGCCAGGACGTCCGCGATCGGCAGCTCGCGCACCTCGGCCACGTAGAGCATGTCGAGGGCGCGCTTGCGCGCCTTGGAACGAGCACTCATCCGGTCAGCGCCTAGTCGTTGACGCGGCCGAGGTAGTTGCCGTCGCGCGTGTCGACCTTGACCTTGGTGCCGCTCTCGAGGAACAGCGGGACCTGGATCTGGTAGCCCGTGACGATCGTCGCCGGCTTGGTGCCACCGGAGGAACGGTCGCCCTGCAGGCCCGGCTCGGTCTCGATCGTGGTGACGATCGAGGTCGGGAGCTCGACGTAGAGCGGGTTGCCCTCGTTCATCGCGATGGTGACCTGCGCCGACTCGAGCAGGAAGTTCTTCGCGTCGCCGACGACCGTCGCCGGCACGTTGATCTGGTCGTAGGTGTCCTGGTCCATGAAGACGTACGAGTCACCGTCCTCGTAGAGGTACTGGTAGTCGCGGCGGTCCACCACGGCGGTCACGATCTTCGCGCCAGCGTTGAACGTGCGGTCGACGACCTTGCCCGACACGACGTTCTTGAGCTTGGTGCGCACGAAGGCGCCGCCCTTGCCCGGCTTCACGTGCTGGAACTCGACGACCGACCAGAGCTGCCCGTCGATGATGAGAACGGCGCCGTTCTTGATGTCAGTGGTACTCGCCATTGGTCTTCCGTTCGATGGTGTTGTGAAGGTTTCCCGGGCTCGTGGAGCCCCGGACGAGTGTAGCGGACGGGCTACTGCCGTCGGCGCGCGACCCAGGCGTCGACCGCCGCCCAGACGAGCAGCACGACGCTGGTGCCACCGAGCAGGGCCCCGGCGACGAGCGTCGAGATGACCGCGGTCGGGCGCACCGGCTCGGCGAGGTAGACGACGGACAGGAGGCCCGCCCCGGCTCCCAGGAGCACGAGCAGCACCCGACGGATCATGCCCGACACCGTCTGGCGGTCCCGACGGTCGCTCAGCAGGCGGATGTTCACCGACAGCTTGCCCGCCTCCACCGCCTCGGTGATCTTGTCGATCCGCCGGGGCAACCGGCGCGCCGAGGTGACGAGCCCGAACAGCTCGCGGACCAGGACGCCGCGGATGGCCTCGGGTCGCAGCTGGTCGCGGATCTGCTCGGCCGCGAGTCCGCGCGACTCCTCGAGCAGGTCGAAGGACGGGGTCAGGGTGCGGAGCGTGCCCTCGAAGATCGCGAGCGCCCGGGCCGCCGCCACGAAGTCCGCCGGTGCGCGGAGGCGGTAGCGGCCGAACACCTCGACGGCGTCGTCGACCGTCTCGACCCCGATCCGGGCACCCGGGCCGAGCTCCTCGGCGACGAACCGGGCCATGTCGCGACGGAAGTCCGCCTCGTCCTCCACGTTCTGGACCGGCGCCATCCGGAGCACCGCGTCGGCGATACGCGACGTGTCGTCCTGCAGGTACGCGGCCAGCAGTTCCTGGACCGTGTCCCGGAGAGCCGGGTCGAGCCTCCCGACCGACCCGAAGTCGATGAGCGCCGGCCGCCCGTCGGGCAGCACCAGCACGTTCCCCGGGTGCAGGTCCGCGTGGTAGACGCCGTCGAAGACGACCTGGCGGAGGAACGAGCGGAGGATCGAGCGCATCGGCTCGTCGAGGTCGCGGTCCGAGCGCTCGGCGCGGATCGCGCTGAGGGTGTCGCCCTCCAGGAACTCCATCACGAGCACGCGGCGGCTCGACAGGTCGCGGTACGGCTCCGGGAACCGGACCTCGTCGGGCCGGGCGCTGCGGGCCTGCGCGGCACGGAGCGACTCGAGGTTCCGGAGCTCGGCGGAGAAGTCGACCTGCCGGATCAGGTCGGCGCCGTACTGCTCGGCGACCTGGACGATACCGAGCTGACGGGCCTGCGCCGAGGTCCGGGTCAGGAACCGCACGGCTCGGAGCGCGATGTCGACGTCACGGCGGACGGCGGCGTCGATACCCGGGCGCTGGACCTTCACGGCCACCGCGGTGCCGTCGGTCAGACGGGCGCGGTGCACCTGCGCGATCGACGCCGCGGCGACCGGCTCGGGGTCGAACGACGCGAAGACCCGGGCCACCGGCGCACCGAGTTCGGCCTCGAGCAGCGCCGTGACCTCTTCGGGCGCGGCGGGGCGGACGTTCCGCTGCAGGTGCGCGAGTTCCTCGGTCCACTCCTCCGGCAGCAGGTCGTCGCGGGTCGAGAGGAGCTGGCCCATCTTCACGAAGCCGCCGCCGGCCTCCTCGAGGGCACGGCGCAGGTGGTCGGCCTGGCTGCGGCGGAGGTCCGACGTCGCCGGGTCGTGCGAGAAGTCGAGCCGCCGGAAGGGCAGCAACGAGTGCCGTCGGGCGATGCCGAGGACCTCCGCGAAGCGACGGCCCCGACTCCGGAACCCCGAGGGCTCCTGACGTTGCTGGGGGGAGAAGTCGCTGAGGCGGGGCGGGTTGGGCACCCCGCCAGTCTGCTCCGCCGGCCTGGGGTCCAGCGGGGCGCGCCGGGTCCCGGGCACGACCCGGCGGTCAGACGCTCAGGCGCCGACCTCTTGGTAGGCGGTGAAGAGCAGGTGGTCCTCCGGGCCCTCGAGCGTGACCGGCTTGCCGACCGCGTCGAGGATGATGAACCGGAGCATGCCGGCGCGCGCCTTCTTGTCGCGGCGCATCGTCGCCAGCAGGCTCTGCCAGCGACCGAGGGGGTACGTCGTCGGCAGGGACAGGGAGTCCAGGATCGAGCGGTGCCGGTCGACCGTGGCGTCGTCCAGGTGCCCGGTGAGGCGCGCGAGCTCGGCGGCGAACACCATGCCGACCGCGATCGCCGCACCGTGCCGCCACTGGTACCGCTCGGCGTGCTCGATCGCGTGCCCGAGGGTGTGGCCGTAGTTGAGGACCTCACGGCGGCCCTGCTCGGTGAAGTCCTCGGACACCACCTGGGCCTTCAGCTCGATCGCGAGCTCGACGACGCGCCGGAACTCCGGCGTCGTCGGGTCGGTCACACGGTCGACGTCCGCCTCGATCACGTCGAGGATCTCCGGGACGGCGATGAACCCGGCCTTCACGATCTCGGCGAAGCCCGCCAGGATCTCGTTCCGCGGCAGGCTGCGGAGCAGGTCGAGGTCGCCGACCACGGCACGGGGAGCAGCGAAGGCACCGACCAGGTTCTTGCCCTCGTTCGTGTTGATGCCGGTCTTGCCGCCGACGCTCGCGTCGACCAGGCCGAGGACCGTCGTCGGCATCGACAGGTACGGCACCCCGCGCAGCCAGGTGGCGGCGACGAAGCCGGCGAGGTCGGTGACCGCACCGCCGCCCAGGCCGATCACGGCGTCGGTCCGGGTGAAGTCCGACTGGCCCATGACCTGCCAGCAGAACGAGGCGACCTCGATGCGCTTGGCGGCCTCGGCGTCGGGCACCTCGGCGATGAGGGCCTCGAGCCCGGCGGCGACGAGCAGCTGGCGGAGGTCCTCGGCACGGGCGCCCAGGGTCGGCGCGTGCACGATGAGGACCTTCGCCACGCGCGGGCCGAGCAGGGCGGGGACCGAGGGCAGCAGGCCGTTGCCGACCGCGACGACGTAGCCGTCCTGGCCGCCGACGCGGATCTCGGTGGTGCCCTCGGGCAGGGTCGGCTCGGTCACGGTGCTCCTTCGTCGGAGGTGGGAGGTGGTGCGGTGGCGGACGCTGCGGTCGTCGGCGTGCCGACCGTTTCCGCGGTGCTGCGGACCCAGGCGACGACGTCGTCGGCGACGCGGGACATCGGCCGGCGCGAGGTGTCGAACACGACGTGGGCGAGCTCGGCGTAGGTCGCCGCCCGCTCGTCGAGGATGCGCTGCCACGCCGCGATGCCACCGGCGGCGATGAGCGGCCGGTCGCTGCCGACGATCCGCGCGGCGACGGCCTCGGCCGTCACGGTGAGCAGGACCACGTGGGCACCCGTCATCGCGGCGCGGGTGTCCGGGTGCATGACCGCTCCCCCGCCGACCGAGACGACCCCGCCGGTCTGCACGGCCTGACGGACCGCGGCGGCCTCGAGCTCACGGAACGCCGACTCACCGCGGTCGGCGAAGAGCTGCGGGATCGGGCCGTGCTCGCGGACGATGACCCGGTCGGTGTCGGTGAACGGCACGCCGAGGGCCTTCGCGACCCGGCGTCCGACGCTCGACTTGCCGGCGCCCATCGGGCCGATCACGACGATCGGCCGGACCACGGCGGACGGCTGTCCACCGGAGGTCGACGAAGGCAGCATGACCGCCATCCTCCCACAGCGACGACGGGCGACGTCCGGCGCTCCGCGAGGTGCACCGACCGTCGCCCGCCGCGAGGTCCTGCTGGTGGTCCGACCGACTACTGGTAGTCGGGGTGTGCCCGCAACCAGGCCTGGAACTGCTTCACGGCCACCTCGTGCTGCGCCAGCGTGTCCGAGAACACCGTCTCCCCGGTCTCCAGGTTCACCGTCACGAAGTAGTGCCAGTTGCCGGTCGCCATCTTCGTCACGGCGGTGATGGCGAGGTCCCCCGGGTTGGAGATCGGCGCCGGCGGCAACCCCTCGTGCTGGTAGGTGTTGTACGGGTTGGACTTGTCCGCGCGCTCGTCATCCGTCGTCGTGACACGGTGCGTGTTCCCCGTGCCGTAGGCGACCGTCGCGTCGGACTGCAGCAGCATCCCGTCGTCGAGTCGGTTCTGGAACACCCGGGCGACCTTCGGGTAGTCGGCCGCGAGACCGGCCTCCTTCTGCACGAGCGACGCGAAGACGACCACGCGCTCCTGGTCGGCCTCGGCGACGCCGGCGGCCTTCAGGTGCTGCTTCATGGTGTCGACCATGGTCTGGAAGTACTGCTCCGCCGTCCACTTCGGGTTGATCGGGTACGTGGCGGGGAACAGCCAGCCCTCGAGCGTGGTGACACCGGAGGGCAGCCCGTAGGCGGAGACGTCCTTCGCGGCCGCGTCGACGTCGGCCTTGCTCAGTCCGGCCTTCGAGACCATGCCGGCCTCGATGTCCTTCAGGGCGGTGCCCTCGGGGATCACGATCGACGGATCCTCGACGCGGTTGGACTTGTCCTGCAGCGCGGTCAGCGCGGCCTTCGAGCTCATCTTCTTCCGGAGCGAGTACGAGCCGGGCTGGAACTGCACGTTCGGGGACGAGAGCAGGAGCTGGTAGAAGACCTTCGAGGTCTTCACCACGCCGCTCCGCTGCAGCGTCGCCGCGACGTCCTCACCGATGTCGCCGTCCTTGATCGTGATCGTCACCTTCGAGGTGCCGTCACCGGTGTAGTCGTCGCTCTCCTGGGCGCCGGAGATCGCGCTGGCGATCGCCTGGATCTTCGGGGCGGCGAAGTCGTAGGCGACCGCGCCGCCGGCGACCACGATCGCCACGATGACGACTCCCGCGATGATCGGGCCCTTGCGGCGCGGTGGGCGCTCGTCGCGGGACGGCCGGGAGGCACGCCCACGTCCGCCACGTCGGCCGCGGTCGTCGCCGCCACGGCCACGGCCACCGCGGCCGTCGTCACCGGTACCGCCGGTACCGCCGGTACCGCCGGTGCCGTGAGCGTCCGTTGGGGCGTCGGCGGCGGCTTCGCCGTCGACCCCCTGCCACGTGCCGCGTCGCCGCGCGGGCTGGTCGTCGTCGACGTCGACCGCCGCACCGCCGGCACCGTCCGCGACGGGGTCGCTGGTGAGCGAGCCGCCGAGCAGGGCGTGCACGTCGGGGTGGACGTCGGCGTCCGTGGGAGCCGGGCCGGCGACGGGGCGGGGGGCGGGCCTCCCGGCATCGTCGGCCGGGAACCCGCCGGTCGGTGCTGACCGTGTCCGGGCTGGCTCTGCCTGGGCGTCGTCGGACAGCGTGCTGTCGGGACGGGCGCCGTCGGGACGGGCGCTGTCCGGACGGGCGCCGTCGGGACGGGCGCTGTCCGGACGTGCGCTGTCGGGACGGGCGGCCGCTTCGGCTCGCGCCCGTGCGGCTCGGGCTTCCCGACGCGAGAGCGGCGGGTCCTCCGTGGGTGTCTCGGTGGGTCCCTCGCCTCGGCGGGGTCCGGGGCGGTCACTGCGCTCGGCGTCGCTGCCGGGCGCGATGATCGCGTTCCAGTCCAGATCGTCTGCCAACGGTCCTCGGTCTCTCGGTCGGGAACCCCGGGCGGCTCCGGAGGCGCTGGGGCGGGTCCGGGAGGGCAGCTGTCAGGGGAGTTCGGCCCCGGGTGGGGCGCCTGCTGCGCGCTCGTGGTCGAGCGCATGTTGCAGAATGATAACAGCGGCCGCTTGGTCGATCACGGCCCGGGACTTCTTCGTGTTCTTCCCCGCCTGGTGCAGCCCGCGCTGCGCGGTGACCGTCGACAGCCGTTCATCCACCAGGCGCACCGGCCGGTGCGCCGCGATCCGCGCCGCGAACGCCCGGGCGTCGGTGGTCGACGGGGTGTCCCCGCCGGACATCGAGAGCGGCAGACCGACGACGACCTCGAGCACGTCGTACTCGTCCGCGATCGCCAGGATCCGGCGGAGGTCGGCGGAGTCGTCACGACGAACGGTCTCCACCGGGGTCGCGATGAACCCGTCCCGGTCGCACACGGCAACACCGATCCGGGCGCGGCCGACGTCGATGCCGAGCCGGCGCCCGGAGCGGATCACCACCGTCAGGCCGCGATACGGTCGGACACGGCGCGGAGGGCCGCGGGCAGCGCCGACACGTCGGTGCCACCACCCTGCGCGAGGTCCGGCTTGCCGCCGCCACCACCGCCGAGGACACCGGCGGCCTCCTTGGCGAGCGGGCCCGCCTGGACGCCGGCGGCACGGGCGGCGTCGTTCGTCGCGACGATCACGACCGGCTTGCCGCCGACGACGGCACCGAGCACGACCACGGCCGCGTCGGAGCCGAGCTGGCCGCGGACGCCGGTGGCGAGGGCACGCAGGTCGTCGCCCGAGGACAGTCCGTCGACGACCTGCGCGACGAGTGCCACGGCACCGACCCGCTCGGCCGTCCGGGCGATCGTCGGCACGCGCTGCTGCAGGTTCGCCGACTCGAACTCGGCGATCCGCTTCTGGGCGGACTTCAGGTCCTCGAGCAGGGACTGCACACGGCCCGGCAGATCGTCGCGCGGCGCCTTGAGCGCGCTCGAGAGCTGGGACACGATGGTCCGCTCGACGGCGAGCTCACGGAAGCCCTCGAGTCCGACGAGGGCCTCGACGCGGCGGTTGGTCGACCCGACGCTGGACTCGCCGACCAGGTTGACGAGGCCGACCTGGGCGCTGGAGGCCACGTGGATGCCACCGCAGAGCTCGCGGGACCACGGACCGCCGATGTCGACCATGCGGACCTCGGCGCCGTACTTCTCGCCGAACAGCGCCTGTGCGCCGAGGGCCTTGGCGTCGTCGATCGGCAGGATGCGGGTGGAGACCTCGAGGTCGGAGCGGATCGCGGTGTTCACGACCTCCTCGATCTCGGTGCGGGTCTCGAGCGACACCGGCTGGCTCCAGGAGAAGTCCAGGCGCATGTAGCCGGCCTTGTTGTACGAACCGGCCTGCAGCGCCTCCGGGCCGAGGACGTCGCGGAGCGCCGCGTTCACCAGGTGCGTGGCCGAGTGGGCCTGGGTCGCACCACGGCGGTACTCGGCGTCCACCAGGGTCGTCGCGGGGTCACCGACGCCGACCTCGCCGGAGCGCACCTGCACGGTGTGGCTCCAGAGACCGGACACCGGACGCTGCACGTCGAGCACCTCGAGGTCGAAGCCGTTGCCGACGATCGAGCCCTGGTCGGCGTCCTGGCCGCCGGACTCGGCGTAGAGCGTGGTCTGCCCGAGGATGACCTCGGCGATGTCACCGGCGGCCGCGCGGTCGACACTCCGACCGTCGACGATGAGACCGAGGATCCGGCTCTCGGCCTGCAGTGCGTCGTAGCCGAGGAAGACGGTCTCCCCCGCGGCCCGGAACGCGCTGTAGACGCTGAGGTCGGCGAGAGCGGTCTTCTTGCTCTTCGCGTCCGCCTTGGCACGCGAGCGCTGCTCCGACATGAGGGTCTCGAACGCGGACCGGTCGACGTGGACGCCGGCCTCCTCCGCCATCTCCATCGTCAGGTCGATCGGGAAGCCGAACGTGTCGTGCAGCAGGAACGCGGTGTCGCCACCGATCGACGGGCGGCCGTCCTGCTTGGCCCGGTCGACGGCGACGTCGAGGATCGTCGTGCCCTGCGCGAGCGTGCGGAGGAACGTCTCCTCTTCCGCGTAGGCGATGCGGGCGATGCGGTCGTACTGCTCGTCGACCTCGGGGTAGGCGTCCTGCATGGCGTCACGCGACGCCGGGAACAGCTGGGGGAAGGTCGCGCCCTCGACCCCGAGCAGCCGCATCGCGCGCACCGTGCGGCGGAGCAGGCGGCGGAGGATGTAGCCGCGGCCCTCGTTCGACGGCGAGACACCGTCGGTGATGAGCATGAGCGCCGAGCGGACGTGGTCGGCGATGACCCGCATCCGGACGTCGTCCTCGTGGTCGGCGCCGTAGCGACGACCGGAGACCTCGGCGGCCTTGTCGAGGACCGGGCGGACCTGGTCGATCTCGTACATGTTGTCGACGCCCTGCTTGATGAAGGCGACGCGCTCGAGCCCCATGCCGGTGTCGATGTTCTTGTTCGGCAGTTCGCCGGTGATCTCGAAGTCGTACTTCGATCGCACGTCGGCGATCTGGTACTGCATGAAGACCAGGTTCCAGATCTCGACGTAGCGGTCGTCGTCGGTCGCCGGGCCGCCGTCGATGCCGTACTCGGGACCGCGGTCGAAGAAGATCTCCGAGCAGGGGCCGGCCGGGCCGGGCTGCCCGGTCGACCAGTAGTTGGTGTCCTTGCCGAGGCGCTGGATGCGGTCGTCCGGCAGCGTCGAGTGTCGCTTCCAGAAGTCGATCGCCTCGTCGTCCTCTTCGTAGACCGTGACCCACAGGTCGTCCGCCGAGAACCCGAGCCCACCGTCGGACTCCGGGTTCGTCAGGAACTGCCAGGCGTACTCGATCGCCTGCTCCTTGAAGTAGTCCCCGAACGAGAAGTTGCCGTTCATCTGGAAGAACGTGCCGTGCCGCGGGGTCTTGCCGACCTCTTCGATGTCGTTCGTGCGGATGCACTTCTGGACGCTCGTCGCGCGCGGGTACGGCGCCGGGATCAGCCCGGTCAGGTACGGGATGAACGGCACCATGCCGGCCACCGTGAACAGCAGCGACGGGTCGTCCGAGACGAGCGACGCGGACGGGACGACGGTGTGGCCGCGGTCACCGAAGAACTGGAGCCAACGACGGCGGATCTCTGCGGTCTGCATGGTGCTTCCTGTAGGGCGTGTGGCGGGGACGGGAGGCTCGGGGTGGGTCAGGTGGGCGTCTGGCCGTTCGGGCGCAGCTCGGCTTCACGCGAGCGGTACCCGTCGGCCACGGCGCCCGTGAAGGCCTTCGCCCGGGCGTCGACCTGTGCGAGGAGGTGCGCTGCGGACGGCGTCCGGCTGACGCGCTGTGCGGCGACGAACCCGATGACCACGCCGACGGCGACGAAGAACAGCTGCTTCACGGTGCCTCCCTCTCGCGTGCGCCGGAGCGCACGTCGGACAAGCGTAGCGCGGGGACGCAGAACGGCGGGCCGCCCTCCGAGGAGGACGACCCGCCGTTCACACAGCTGCTGGGATCAGCGGGCTGCGTAGTACTCGACGACGAGCTGCACTTCACAGGTCACGGGGACCTCGGCGCGCTTCGGGCGACGGACCAGGCGAGCCTGGAGCTTGTCGATCTCGACCTCGAGGTAGCCCGGGACCTTCGGGAGGACTTCCTGGTGGCCACCGGCAGCGGCGACCTGGAAGGGCTCGAGCGACTCGGAGCGCTGCTTGACGTGGATCAGCTGGCCCTCCTTGACGCGGAAGGAGGGGCGGTCGACGAGCTTGCCGTCGACCAGGATGTGACGGTGCACGATCAGCTGGCGGGCCTGCGAGGTGGTGCGGGCGAAGCCGGCACGGAGCACGAGGGCGTCCAGACGCGTCTCGAGGGTCTCGACGAGGTTCTCACCGGTCAGACCGGCGGCCTTGCGGGACTCTTCGAAGACGATGCGGAGCTGCTTCTCGCGGATGCCGTACTGGGCGCGCAGACGCTGCTTCTCACGGAGACGGACGGCGTAGTCGCTGTCCTGACGACGGCGCGTACGGCCGTGCTCACCGGGGCCGTAGGGGCGCTTCTCGAGGTAACGGGCCGCCTTCGGCGTCAGCGGGATGCCGAGCGCGCGAGACAGGCGGGTCTTGCTGCGGGTGCGTGACTTGGTAGACACAGGGTCCTTTTCTCTGTACTGAACTGAAGGTGTCACGGGTCTCGGAGCGCGCACGCACCGACGGACCCCGTGACGGGATCCAGAGGGATGAGCCTGTGGGATCGGGCGGCTACAGCCCGAACCTCTGCCCCCGTGCCGGTCAGGTCCGTTCAGGACGTGTCCGACACTGTGTCCTCGACGCAGCCGCACGCGAGGACCAGGACGTAGGCCCGTCAACGATAGCAGCATCCTGCCCCGCCGTGGGGATCGGTCCGACCGCGCGTCGCGGGACTGCTCAGTCGCCGCGGATGATCCCGCGCAGTCGGTCCAGGCGCGGTCCGATCTCGCGTTCGAAGCCGTTGGCGGTCGGCGTGTAGTACTCGGTGCCGTCCAGGGCGTCGGGCAGGTACTGCTGGGTCGCGACGCCGTGCTCGGCATCGTGGGAGTAGACGTAGCCCTTGCCGTGTCCGAGCCGCTTCGCCCCGGCGTAGTGCGCGTCACGGAGGTGGTTCGGCACGACGCCCATCCTCCCAGCCTTCACGTCGGCGACGGCCTGGTTGACGCCGTTGTAGGCCGCGTTCGACTTCGGCGCGGTCGCCAGGTAGACGACGGCCTCGGCGAGCGGGATCCGACCCTCCGGCATGCCGATGAGCTGCACGGCCTGCGCGGCGGCGACGGCGATCGGCAGCGCCTGCGGATCCGCCATGCCGATGTCCTCGGACGCCGAGATGATGATCCGTCGGGCGATGAACCGCGGGTCCTCGCCGGCCTCGATCATCCGCGCCAGGTAGTGCAGCGCGGCGTCGACGTCGCTCCCCCGGACCGACTTGATGAACGCGCTGATGACGTCGTAGTGCTCGTCGCCCTGCCGGTCGTACCGGAGCAGCGCGCGGTCGACCGCGGCGGCGACCGTGTCGGCGTCGACGACCGGGACGGTGCCGGCCTCGCGCTCGTCGTCGTCCTGTGCCGCCACGGCGGAGGCGGCCGCGGCCTCCAGGGCCGTCAGCGCACGTCGGGCGTCCCCGGAGGCCAGGCGGATGATCGCGGCACGCGCCTCGTCCCCGAGCACGACCGCACCGCGGAGGCCCCGGGCGTCCTCGACCGCGCGGTCGACGAGCATGCCGAGGTCCCCGTCGGTGAGCGGCTTGAGCGTGAGGAGCAGCGAGCGGGACAGCAGCGGCGAGATGACCGAGAAGGACGGGTTCTCGGTCGTCGCGGCGATGAGGATCACCCAGCCGTTCTCGACCCCGGGCAGCAGGGCGTCCTGCTGCGCCTTGCTGAAGCGGTGGATCTCGTCGAGGAACAGGACCGTCGTCGCGCCGTAGAGGTCGCGGTGGGTCAGGGCCTTCTCCATCACCTCGCGCACGTCCTTGACGCCGGCGGTCACGGCGGAGAGCTCCACGAACTCCCGCCCGGACTGGCGGGCGATCGCCTGCGCCAGGGTGGTCTTGCCGGTGCCGGGCGGTCCCCAGAGGATCACCGAGACGCCGCCGGGGCTCTCCCGCGAGCCGGTCGCCAGCTGCACGAGTGGCGATCCCCGGCCGAGCAGGTGCTGTTGACCGGCGACCTCGTCGAGGCTGGTGGGACGCATCCGGACGGCGAGGGGGACCGATCCCTGGGCCAACCCGGTCCGGCCGCCCGTCGTGGGCGCGTTCATCCCCGACCGGTCAGTTGCCATGCCACCGATCGTACGGGCCAGCACCGACGGGGCCGCACCGGGCGAACCGGTACGCTCGTTGCGACACCGCGACGAGAGGTCAGAAGAGCACCGTGGCACCGAAGAACCCGAGCCGTGAAGCCCGCGAGCGACTCCGTCTCTACCAGGCCAGACAGGGCCTCCACGAGCGTCAGCGACGACGTCGTGTCCGCGACAACGTCGTCGGGGCCGGTGTCCTCGTGCTCGTCGCCGCCCTCGCCACCGGCTCGCAGCTGGTGCACGCGTCGACGTCGGGTGCCGCCGGCGCATCGCCCAGCGCGAGTTCGACCGCCTCCCCCACGCCGTCGGCCAGCGCGACCGCTGGGAACACCGGGGACGTGCCGAGCAAGGGCATCGCGAAGGGCGCGACCTGGACCGGGACGCTCACGCTCAACAAGGACATCCGCCTGGGCATCGAGCTCGACGGCGCGAAGGCACCGCAGGCGGCCAGCGTCGAGATCGACCTGATCCGCAAGCAGTTCTACGAGGGCACCACGTGCCACCGCCTGGCGGACAGCACCGGCTTCCACTTCCTGCAGTGCGGGTCGGCGAACGGCGACGGCACGGGCGACGCCGGCTTCCAGTACGGCCCGCTCGAGAACGTGCCGAGCGACGGCACCTACGCGAAGGGCACGATCGCCATCGCCCGCGGCGCCACCCCCTCGTCGCAGACGACGCAGTTCTTCATCGTGACCGACGACACCACGCTCGACCCGTCCACGGGCGGCTACACGGTGGTCGGCAAGGTGACCAGCGGGCTGTCGGACCTGGTCGCGAAGGTCACGTCGAAGGGCATCGCCGACGCCGGCTCGGACGGCTCCGGGAAGCCGAAGGTGGCCACCGAGATCACCGGCGCGACCATCGCGCAGCAGAAGTAGTCCACAGCGAAAACGCACACGCCCGTCGCACGGCGCGGCGGTGCAATAGGCTGACGACCTGACCGTGCCGACGGTGACGTCGGTGATGCACGACCACGATCGAGGCGAGACCTGTGGCATCTGACGAAGCAACGACCTGGGGCCGGGTAGACGACGACGGGACCGTCTACGTCCGGTACGAGGACTCGGAGCGGGTCGTGGGCGAGTACCCCGACGCCTCCGCCGAAGAGGCGCTGGCCTACTTCGCCCGCAAGTACGCCGACCTCGAAGGCCAGGTGAAGATCGCGGAGCAGCGCGTCAAGGGCGGTGCGTCCGCCAACGACGTCGCCCGGACCGTCGAGCACCTGCGCAGCCTGGTCGCCGAAGCCCGCGTCGTCGGCGACATCAAGTCGCTCGAGGACCGCATCGGCGCCCTGACCGACCAGGTGGGGTCGCTCACCAAGGAACAGGCCGCGCAGGCGCAGGCTGCCCTGACCGAGGCCCTCGCCTACCGCACCGCCCTGGTGGAGGAAGCCGAGGCCCTCGCCGCGGTCGACCCCGCCCGTGCGCAGTGGAAGCAGGTGACCGCGCAGCTCGACGACGTGTTCGCCCGCTGGCAGCAGCACCAGCACGACGGCCCGCGCATCCCGAAGAACGACGCGAACGACCTGTGGAAGCGGTTCCGCACCGCCCGCTCGACGGTCGACCAGCACCGCCGTGCCTTCTACTCGGAGCTCGACTCGCAGCACCGCGACGCCCGGGCCCGCAAGCAGGAGCTCGTGCAGCAGGCCGAGGCTCTCGCTCCCCGCGGGTCCGACGCCATCCCGGCGTACCGCGAACTGCTCGACGACTGGAAGAACGCCGGTCGCGCGGGCAAGCGGCACGACGACGCACTCTGGGCCCGCTTCAAGGCAGCCGGTGACGTCCTGTTCGAGCAGCGCCACGCCGAGAGCACCGCTGAGAACGAGGAGTACTCGGGCAACCTCGAGGCGAAGCTCGCCCTGCTGACCGAGGCCGAGCCGATCCTGCAGATGCAGGACCGGGTGGCCGCGCGCAAGGCCCTCACGGACGTCCAGCGGCGCTGGGACGAGATCGGTCGGGTCCCCCGCGCCGACGTCCGCCGTGTCGAGGACCGCATCCGCGCCGTCGAGGACCACGTTCGGAGCCTCGAGGACACCCACTGGAAGCAGTCCGACCCGGAGCGCAAGGCCCGCCAGACGGGGCTGGCCAGCCAGCTCGAGGACGCGATCGCCAAGCTGCAGGCCGAGCTCGCCGACGCACAGGCCACCGGCGACGCCCGCAAGATCAAGGACGCGCAGGAAGCGCTCGACGCCCGCAAGATCTGGCTCGACGCCCTCGGCGGCTGATCCGCAGCAGCACGGACGAACGCCCCGCGACCGGATCGGTCGCGGGGCGTTCGTGTTCCGTCGGGTCCGGTCGTGGGACGTCAGGCGGTGACGGGCATGCCGAGGAGCAACCGGATGTCCAGGTCGTCCTGCCGCATCTGCGCCGCCAGTTCGTCCATGCCGCCGAAGGCCACCATGCCGCGGACGTAGGCGACGAACAGCACCGAGATCGTCTCGTCGTACAGGTCGATGTCGACGTCGAGCAGGTGCGCCTCGATCTGCTTCGCGGGCACGCCCTGGAACGTCGGGTTGTTGCCGACCGAGACCGCGGCCGGGTAGGTCACGCCGTCGTGCAGCACCCGGGCCGCGTAGACGCCGTCGGCGGGGACGAAGCCCTCGCACGCGGGTGCGAGGTTCGCCGTCGGGTAGCCCATCGCACGGCCTCGCTGGTTGCCGTGCACCACGACGCTCCGGACCGCGTGCTCCCGGCCGAGCAGTCGAGCAGCCTCGGCGACCCGGCCGACGGACAGGAGTTCGCGGATCCAGGTGGACGACACACGTCGCTCCCCCGCCACCCGGACGTCGTCGACCAGGTCCACGTCGTCGATGAGCTCGACCTGGAAGCCGTGGCGTTCGCCGAGCTGCCGGAGCAGGGTGACGTCGCCGGCACCGCGGGCACCGAACCGGAAGTCACTGCCCACGAAGACGAGCTTCGCGTGCAGGGTGTCGACGAGGATCTCCGACACGAACGCCTCTGCCGGCTTCGCCTGCAGCGCCGAGTCGAAGCGGAGCAGCAGCGTCGTGTCGACCCCGACCGCGTCCAGGAGTTCCCGGCGCTGGGCCGTGCTGGTCAGCGCCGGCGGCACACGCTGGGGGTCGATGACGTTGAGGGGGTGCTGGTCGAACGTGACGACGGTCGACACGAGACCGCGGCAACGGGCGGCGTCCTCGAGGTGCGCGATGACGGCACGGTGGCCGACGTGGACACCGTCGAACTTGCCGATCGTGACCGCGCTCGGTCCGAAGTCGTCGGGGACGTCGGCGACGTCGGCGTAGAAGTGCATGCGCGAGCTCTCCGTGGTCATCCGGCCGACGCCACGGACGCTGCGGTGCGGTGGTGCTTGCGGAGCCACCAGAGTCCGGCGATCGGCAGGACGAGCGGGGCGAAGGCGTACCCCATGCCGTAGTAGGACCAGATCGTCAGGTCCGGGAACAGCTGGCGGTCGACCAGCGAGAGCGTGCCGATCACGAGCACGCCCGTCATCTCGAAGACGATCGTCACGCAGGCGACCCGGTACCAGAACCGACCGGGCACGATCAGGGCGATCATCGCGACGATGTACACGACGGCGGCGATGGCGCTCAGCGTGTACGAGAACGGCGCGAAGGAGAACTTCTCGGCGATCTGGACGATGCTCCGACCGGTCGCGGCCAGGGCGAGGATGCCGTAGACCGCGATCAGGACCCGCCCGACACCGCTGGCCAGGGACGACGTCCGACGACTCCGTGCCGGTCGGTCGGTACCGGCGGAGGACTTGATCACCATTGCACCGATCCTACCGATCGTCCACGGGTCCCGGGCACGGGGAGCGGACGGTGGACGACCGCACCGGACCGCACGCGCTCGTCAGTTCAGCGCGAACCAGATCTGGTACATCCGGTAGACCATCACGGCGGCGGTGAACGCGCCGGCACCGAGCACGACGGTGCTCCACCGGGTCCGGTCGACGAGCGCCCAGACGATCGTCGCCGGCGGGACCAGCACGACCGACACCGCGTAGACCCAGAACTCGAGCACGTTGCCCCGCGGCGGGTTGCCGACCGCGGGGGCGACGAGCGAGACCACCAGCTGCACGAGGAGCAGCAGCTCGACGAGCGCGAGGCCGCCCACGGTGGCGTCGTTCGGCTTCCGGCCGATCAGGCCGAGGACGATCGCGACGAGTCCGATGACGCAGGCGATGGCGAACTGCACCCACATGAACCACTCGATCACGGTTTCGCTCCTGTCGCGGTCGGGAAGTTCGTGATGACGCGGAGCTGCCCGCGACGGACGGCGACCAGGCCGACGAGCCGGTCGGCACCCGTGGCGATCGCCGCGACCGGGCCGTCGGTGTCGGGGTGCTCGGCGGTGATCCGCTTGCCGTCGCCGAGGTCCTTCGCCTGCGCGCCGTCGAGCTGCACGACCGGGAACAGGCGGCGGGCGACGTCGGTGGGTCGGGCCAGGGCGGCCCGGACGTCGACCGTGTCGTCTTCGAGGTCGACGGCGTCCTCGACGGAGAACGGGCCGACGACGGTCCGGCGGAGCGCGGTGAGGTGCGCACCGGTCCCGAGGGCGGCCCCGACGTCACGGGCGAGCGCGCGGATGTAGGTGCCGGACGAGCAGGACACGACGACGTCGAGGTCGATCACGGCCACGTCGGCACCGTCCACCGAGACGACCCGGTCGGCGCGGCCCTGCACCTGGAACCGGTCGACCGTCACCCGACGGGCCTTGAGGGTGACGGCCTCACCCTTCCGGGCGAGGTCGTATGCACGCCGGCCGTCGACCTTGATCGCGCTGACCGTGGACGGCACCTGGTCGATCGGACCGCGGAGCGCCGCGACGGCCGCTTCGATCGCGTCGTCCGTCACCGCGTCCGCCGCGGCCCCGTGCGCCGTGACGGGGTCACCGTCGGCGTCATCCGAGTCCGTGCCGACGCCGAGCCGGATCGTGGCCGTGTAGGTCTTGCCGAGTCCGACCAGGTGCGTCAGGAGCCGGGTCGACGGGCCGACCCCGAGGATCAGCAGGCCGGTCGCCATCGGGTCGAGCGTGCCGGCGTGGCCGATCTTCTTGAGGTCCAGACGGCGCCGGGCGATCGAGACCACGCGGTGGCTCGAGATGCCCTGCGGCTTGTCGACGAGGAGGATGCCGTCGGGCGGGGTCACGAGCACCGGTCGAGACTAGCAGCGGGATCGTCGTGGAGCGCAGTCAGCAGGCGTCGTTCCACTCGCGCCGGGGGTGGTCCGGGTCGGTGACGTCGAGCACCGCGGACGCCGCGATCTTCACGTCGGCCCGCCGTTCGAGTCGGCCGGTCTCCTGCTCCACCCACAGCGACCAGCGCCACAGCGTGCGGGTGCTCGGGCCGAGGAGACCGTGCCCGTGCACGACGAGCACGCCCTCGCCGGCACCCGTGGTGCGGAACGGGGTCACCAGGTCGGTGCGCAGGGCGTCGGCGTCCGTGGAGGAGGCGGCCGCGGCCATCGCCTGGACCCCGTGCTGCTCGAACCCCGCGACGAGCGCCGCGGCGACGTGCTCCAGGTCGGTGCCGTCCTGCCCGTCGACGGCGATGACGGTGCGGTTCGTGCCGACCTGTGCGACCACCTCGCTCGCGATCGCGGCCATGGTGTCGATCTCCTGCGGTGCCCAGCGTGCCATGTCGACCACCGTAGGCTGTCGTGGTGAACGTGGGCAGAGCCTCCAGTCCGTCTGTGGACGACGCGACCATCCACAGGGCGGCGGCGATCTCGTCCCCCGTGCTGGCCTGGTACCGCCGGGAGGCCCGTGACCTGCCCTGGCGGCGTCCCGGCTTCCCCGCCTGGGGCACGCTGGTGAGCGAGATCATGCTCCAGCAGACGCAGGTCGCGCGGGTCGTCCCCCGACTGGAGGCGTGGCTCACCCGGTGGCCGACACCCCGCGACCTCGCGGACTCACCCCCGTCGGAGGCGGTCCGGGCCTGGGACCGGCTCGGCTACCCGCGCCGGGCCCTCGCGCTGCACGCAGCGGCGACCGTCATCGCGGAACAGCACGGCAACGTCGTGCCGCGGGACGTCGACGAGCTCCTCGCGCTGCCCGGCATCGGCGACTACACCGCGCGGGCCGTCGCGGTCTTCGCCTACGGTGACCGGCACCCGGTCGTCGACGTCAACGTCCGACGCGTCCTGGCCCGGGCCGTGCTGGGCCAGGGCGACCCCGGGCCGGCGAAGGCGAAGCAGGACCTCCCGCTCATGGCGGCGACCCTGCCGGACGACCGTGACGACGCCGCCGCGACGAACGCCGCCGTGATGGAGCTCGGCGCCCTCGTCTGCGTGGCCCGCTCCCCCGCCTGCGACGCGTGCCCGATCGCGGACCGCTGCGCGTGGCGGGCGGCCGGGTACCCGGAGCACGACGGACCGCGGGCACCGAAGCAGGCGCGGTTCGCCGGCAGCGACCGGCAGGTCCGCGGGATGATCATGGCCGAACTGCGGGCGAGCGACGTCCCCGTCACGCCGGCCGAGATCGCGATGGTGTGGCCGGACGCGGCACAGCGGGACCGGGCGCTCGCGTCCCTGCTCCGCGACGGCCTGGCCGAGGGTGACGACGTCGAGGGGTACCGGCTGCCGGGCGGCTGATCCGGGGACGGGTCCGGGGATCCGGGGGTCCGGCTCCGGGGGTCCCGGCTCCGGGGGTCCCGGCTCCGGGGGACGCGAGAGCGCCCGCCACCGAGGGTGACGGGCGCTCTCACGGTCGGACCGGGTGTCAGGCGCGGGTGTCGGCGGCGGACGGCGCTGCGCCGTCGTCGTCCTGGCCCTCGTCGTCCTCGTCCTCGTCCTCGTCCTCGTCGTGCTTGTACGGGTCGGCGTCGCCGGCGTAGGTCGCGCCGACCGCGACCTGCTTGACCTGCAGGTCACGCATCTGGGCCTGCGCGAGCAGGTCCTCGAGGTGCGCGGACGTGTCGGGCAGGGCGTCGGCGATGAACTCCAGCGACGGGGTGAGCCGCGCCGTGATGTTCTTGCCGACCTCGGTGCGGAGCAGGCCGGTCGCGGCCTTCAGCGCCGCGGCGGAGTCGGCGCGCTCCTCGTCCGAGCCGTAGACCGTGTAGAAGATCGATGCGTGCTGCAGGTCCCCGGTCACCCGGACGTCGGTGATCGTCACGAAGCCGAGACGCGGGTCGCGCAGGCCCTTGTCGAGACGACGGGCGACGACTTCCTTGATGCGGTCGGCCATCTTGCGTGCGCGCTGCGGGTCAGCCATTGGGTTCCTCCTTGCGGAACGGGGTGAGGCCCCGCCTCCTCCGGACGGAGGAGGCGGGGCCCAGGGTACTCAGTGCGATCAGTCGCGCGGCTTCTCGACGAGCTCGGTCGTCTCGATCTCGTCGCCGGGCTGGATGTCGTTGAACTTGCCGAGACCGATACCGGCCTCGTAGTCCGTGCGGACCTCGGTGACGTCGTCCTTGAAGCGACGGAGCGACTCGATCGCCAGTCCGTCGGCCACGACCACACCGTCACGGATGACGCGCGCCTTGGCGTTGCGCGTGATCGTGCCGGACCGGACGATGACACCGGCGATGTTGCCGAACTTGGAGGAACGGAACACCTCACGGATCTCCGCGACACCCGACTGGACCTCTTCGTACTCGGGCTTGAGCATGCCCTTGAGCGAGTTCTCGATGTCCTCGAGTGCGTTGTAGATGACCGAGTAGAAGCGGACGTCGATGCCTTCACGGGCAGCGCGCTCACGGGCCTTGACGTCCGGACGGACGTTGAAGCCGACGACGATCGCGTTGTCGATGGTGGCGAGGTCGATGTCCGACTCCGTGATCGCACCCACACCGCGGTGCAGGATGCGCAGCTGGACGCTGTCGTCGACCTCGATGTCCAGGAGCGACTGCTCGAGTGCCTCGACGGCACCGGAGACGTCACCCTTGATGATGAGGTTGAGCGAGTCGACCTTGCCCTCTTCGAGCGCACGGGTGAAGTCCTCGAGCGAGATGCGCTTGCGGGCCTTGGCCAGCTGGGCATTGCGCTGCGCGGCTTCACGCTTCTCGGCGATCTGGCGGGCGGTGCGGTCGTCCTCGGTGACGAGGAACGTGTCACCGGCGCGGGGCACCGACGACAGACCCTGCACCTGGACCGGACGGGCCGGCGTCGCGGCGTCGACCGCGGTGCCGTTCTCGTCCGCCATCGCACGGACACGGCCGTACGCCGTGCCGGCGACGATCGCGTCACCGACGTGCAGCGTGCCGGACTGGATGAGGACGGTGGCGACTGCACCACGGCCCTTGTCGAGCCGTGCTTCGATCGCGACGCCTCGGGCGTCCTTGTCGGGGTTCGCCCGCAGGTCGAGACCGGCGTCCGCGGTCAGGATCACGGCGTCCAGGAGGTCCTGGATGCCGATGTTCTGACGGGCGGAGACGTCGACGAACATGACGTCGCCGCCGTACTCCTCGGCCACCAGGTTGTACTCGGTGAGCTGCTGCCGGACCTTGGCCGGGTTCGCCCCGTCCTTGTCGATCTTGTTCACCGCGACCACGATCGGCACGCCGGCCGACTGGGCGTGGTTCAGCGCCTCGATCGTCTGCGGCATGATGCCGTCGTCCGCCGCGACCACGAGGATCGCGATGTCCGTCACCTGGGCACCACGGGCACGCATGGCCGTGAAGGCTTCGTGACCCGGGGTGTCGATGAAGGTGATCGGGCGCTCGATGCCCTCGTGCTCGGTGACGATCTGGTACGCACCGATGTGCTGTGTGATGCCGCCGGCTTCGCCCTCGACGACCTTGGAGTTCCGGATCGCGTCGAGCAGTCGGGTCTTACCGTGGTCGACGTGACCCATGACGGTGACGACCGGGGGACGCTGCTGCAGGACGGAGTCGTCCTCGTCGGCGTACTCGGCGTCGATGTCGATGTCGAAGCCCTCGAGGAGCTCCTTGTCCTCGTCCTCGGGCGAGACGACCTGGATCTTGTAGCCGAGCTCCTCGCCGAGGACCTCGAAGGTGGCCTCGTCCAGGGACTCGGTCGCGGTCGCCATCTCACCGAGGTGGAACAGCACCGTCACCAGGTTGCCGGGGCTCGCGTCGATCTTGTCCGCGAAGTCCGAGATGCTCGCACCGCGACGGAGTCGGACGACCGTGTTGCCGTCACCACGAGGGACCTGCACACCGCCGAGCGACGGCGCCTGCCGCATCTCGTACTCGGCGCGCTTCGTCCGCTTCGACTTGCGGGCACGGCTCTTGCCGCCACCACGACCGAACGCACCAGCGGTACCACCACCGGGGCCACGGCCACGGCCGCCACCACCTGCGGGGCGCGGACCGGTGAACGCGGGACGGGCGAAGCCGCCACCGGCGCCGGCACCGGCACCACCGGGACGGTTGAAGCCGCCACCGGGGCCGCCACGACCGCCGCCGCCCTGGCCCGGGCGCTGCCCGAAGCCGTTCGGACGGTTGTTCTGACCGGGACCACCGGGACGCGGGGCGCCCGGACGGGGAGCACCGGGGCGCGGCGGCTGCGGACGCGGGATGCCGTTGCCGGCACCGGCGGCCGGGCGCTGACCCATGCCCTGGTTGGACGCGAAGGGGTTGTTGCCGGGGCGCGGCGGACGTGCGCCCATGCCCTGGCTCGACGCGTAGGGGTTGTTGCCGGGACGGGCACCGGGCTTCGGGCCACCGGGCTTCGGGGCCGAACCGGAACCGGACGGCTTCGCGCCACCGGGCTTCACGGCGTCGCTCGGAGCGGCGTCGGGCTGGTCGCCGTCGGACTGCTGCGCGGCTGCCTGCTGCTCAGCGGCCTTCTGCTCGGCCGCGGCCTTGCGGGCGGCCTCTGCCTCGGCCTGACGCTGGGCGACGGACTTCGGGGCGGCGGGGATCGGGGCACCGTCGACGGCCTGGGCCGCGGGTGCTTCCTCGACGACGGGCTCGGGCTCCGGCGCAGGGCGCTTCGGGCCGGGCTTGGGGCCGCCGGGCTTCGGGGCACCGGAAGCCGGTGCGGCCGGGGCCTTCGCGGCGGCGGGTGCTGCCGGGGCTGCCGACGCGGACGCGCCTTCGGCCTGCAGTGCGGCACGGAGCTTCCGTGCGACGGGGGGTTCGATGCTCGAGCTCGGGCCCTTGACGAATTCGCCGAGTTCCTTGAGCTTCTCCATTGCGGTCTTGCTGTCGACGCCGAGCTCGCTTGCGATCTCGTGTACGCGTGGTTTCGCCACTGTTCTCCTTCACGGGTCCCACCCCGTCAAGGGGCAGGACTCAATGGTTGACGGGTCTCATTTCGAGCCGCTCATCAGTTGTCCATAAGCCGTTCAGCCTGTTCTGTCATGTCCTGGCGCTCGAGCGCTGTGCTGTTCGGGCCATCGGGCCCCAGCCCAGCGAGGTACTCGCGCACCGCGGACGTGTCGGGATCACGCTCCAGCCGGAGCGCACGGCGGAATGCCCTGCGCTTGACGGCCAGCTCGTACGCTTCGACGGTCGGTGTGAGCCATGCCCCCCGGCCCGGCATGACTGCCTTCGGATCCGCCACCACGGAGCCGTCACTGCGAGCGACGACACGGAGGAGAGAAGATCGGGTTGCGCGACGACGACTGCCGATGCACGTTCTGACGGCGTCCACTCTACTCCTTGACTCCGACGACCGCGATCCGGCGCGCCCGAGGCCTGTGCCACGGGCGGACCGGACCGCCTCGATGTGGGTACAGCTCAGTCGTCGCCGTCGAGGATCGAGTCCGGCTGGATGTCGATCCGGGCGCCGGTGAGCTTCGCGGCGAGGCGGGCGTTCTGCCCTTCCTTGCCGATCGCGAGTGACAGCTGGTAGTCCGGCACGAGGGCGCGGACGGCCTTGGTCGAGGCGTCGAGCACGAACGCGCTCGTGACCTTGGCGGGCGACAGCGCGCTGGCCACGAACGTCGAGAGGTCCGAGGACCAGTCCACGATGTCGATCTTCTCGGCACCGAGTTCGTTCGTCACCGACCGCACGCGTGCACCGAGCTCGCCGATGCAGGCACCCTTGGCGTTGACACCGGGCTCGTTCGCCTTGACCGCCATCTTCGTGCGGTGTCCGGCTTCGCGCGCCAGCGAGGTGATCTCGACGACGCCAGAGGCGATCTCCGGGACCTCGAGCGCGAAGAGCTTCCGGACCAGGCCCGGGTGGGTCCGTGACACGGTGATCTGCGGGCCCTTGTGGCCACGGCCGACGCTCGTCACGTAGACGCGCAGTCGGGTGCCGTGCGCGTAGGTCTCCCCCGGCACCTGCTCTTCCGGGGGCAGGATCGCCTCGACGGTGCCGAGGTCGACCATGACCATCTTCGGGTTCGGCCCCTGCTGGACGATGCCGGCGACGATGTCGCCTTCCTTGCCGCGGAACTCGCCGAGGATCTTGTCGTCGCCGATGTCGCGGAGACGCTGGTTGATGACCTGCTTCGCCGCGAACGCAGCGATCCGGCCGAAGTCGCTCGGCTGGTCGACGGACTCGCCGATGACGTTGTCGTCCTCGTCGCGCTCGGGCACGAAGACGGACACTTCGCCGGACTTGCGGTCCAGCTCGACCCGGGCCTGGGCGTCGACGGGTTCGTCGTTCTCGGCGCGGTGCTTCTGGTAGGCGGTCAGGATGGCAGATTCGATGATCTGGACGAGCTCGTCGAACGGGATCTCCCGTTCGCGCTCCATGAGTCGCAGGACTGCGAGGTCGATCTTCACCGAGGTGCCTCCGTATTCAGATGAGTCACTTCCGCGGTTGGGACCACGCAGAAGCCGTCGTCGATCGTACCGCAGGAATGACGGGAGGCCCGTGGCGGATCCGCCACGGGCCTCCCGTCCGACGTCGTCACCGACGCCGGCGCGTCAGATCGCGCGCACCGCCGCGAGCAGTTCCGCGACCGGGACGTCGGCACGCTCGCCGGTGGCCCGGTTCCAGAGTTCGACGACGCCGTCGGCGGCGCCACGGCCGGCGACCACGACGATCGGCATGCCGAGCAGTTCCGCGTCACGGAGCTTCACGCCCGGTGACACCTTCGGCCGGTCGTCGTACACCACGTCGAAACGCTCGGACTCGAGCTGCGCGACGATCGACTCGGCCAGCTCGTACGCCGTGGTGTCCTTGCCGGTCGCGACCACGTGCACGTCGAACGGTGCGACGTGCTTGGGCCAGGCCAGGCCCTTCTCATCGTTGTGGGCCTCGGCCAGGATCGCCAGGATGCGGGTCACGCCGATGCCGTACGAGCCCATCGTGACCGTCGCGAGCTTGCCGTTCTCGTCCTGCACCTTGAGGCCCAGGGCCTCGGCGTACTTGCGACCGAGCTGGAAGACGTGCCCGATCTCCATGCCGCGGGCGACCTCGAGCGGGCCGGAGCCGTCGGGTGCGGGGTCGCCGGCGCGGACGTCGGAGACCTCCACCACGCCGTCGGCCACGAAGTCCCGACCGGCGACCAGGCCAGCGACGTGGATGCCGCGCTCGTTCGCACCGGTGAGCCAGGCGGTGCCGTCGACCACGCGCGGGTCGACGACGTACCGGATGCCGGACGCGCTGTCGGCGCCGAGCACCTGCGGGCCGATGTAGCCCTTCACGAGGCCGCGGTGCTTCCGGAAGTCGTCGTCACCGGCGGCTTCGACCTCGGCCGGGGCGAAGGCCACCTCGGCGCGCTTGAGGTCGACGTCGCGGTCGCCGGGCAGCCCGACGACGACGAGTTCGCGCGTGCCGTCGAGGTGCGTGAGCGCGAGCACGACGTTCTTCAGGGTGTCGGCGGCGGTCCACGGCGTGCCGTCGCGCGGGACGACCTGGTTCGCGTGGTCGACGAGCGTCTGGATCGTCGGGGTGTCCGCGGCCGGCAGCAGCACGGGCTCCGGCTGGCCGGCGATCGGCAGGGCGTCGGGCACCGCGGTGACGTAGGCCTCGACGTTCGCCGCGTAGCCGCCGGCGCTCCGGACGTAGGTGTCCTCGCCGACGGCGATCGGGTGCAGGAACTCCTCGGACTTCGAGCCGCCCATCGCCCCGGCGTCGGCCTGGACGATCGCGTACTCCAGACCGAGGCGGGCGAAGATGCGCTCGTAGGCGTCACGCATCGTCTGGTAGCTGCGGTCGAGGCCCTCGTCGGTGACGTCGAACGAGTAGGCGTCCTTCATCGTGAACTCGCGGCCACGCAGGAGCCCCGCGCGGGGCCGGGCTTCGTCGCGGTACTTGTCCTGGATCTGGAAGAGCGTGACGGGGAGGTCCTTGTACGACGAGTACAGGTCCTTCACGAGCAGGGCGAACAGTTCTTCGTGCGTGGGCGCGAGGAGGTAGTCGGCGTCCTTGCGGTCCTTGAGCCGGAAGATGCCGTCGCCGTACTCGGTCCAGCGGTTCGTTGCCTCGTACGGCTCGCGCGGGGCGAGCGCGGGCAGCAGGACCTCCTGCGCACCGGCCGCTTCCATCTCCTGGCGGATGATGCCCTCGATGCGCGACCGGACCCGGAGGCCGAGCGGCAGCCAGGCGAAGATGCCCGGGGCCTGGCGACGGATGTACCCGGCGCGGACGAGCAGCTTCGCGCTCGTGACCTCCGCGTCGGAGGGGTCGTCGCGGAGCGTGCGGAGGAAGAGGTGAGAGAGCCGTGTGACCACGCCGTCAGCCTAGCGGCGCACGCTCGCGGCGCGACCCGCCTGTGGATGGCGCGGCCGTCCCTGCCGGCCTGTGCAGGAACAGGACGGGAGGCCCGAGGCGGTGTCGCCACGGGCCTCCCGTTCGTCGTCGGGTCGCGCGCGACCGCGACCGTGTCCTGCTACGAGGTGACGACCAGCGGCTTGCCGGTGCCCGCCGCCGGGCCCATCTCGTCGGCGATGCGGTTGGCCTCGTCGATGAGCGTCTGGACGATCTCGGACTCGGGCACGGTCTTGACGACCTGCCCCTTCACGAAGATCTGGCCCTTGCCGTTGCCGGAGGCGACCCCGAGGTCGGCTTCACGGGCCTCGCCCGGACCGTTCACGACACAGCCCATCACGGCGACGCGGAGGGGCACGGTCATGCCCTCGAGACCCGAGGTGACGTCGTTGGCCAGCTGGTAGACGTCGACCTGCGCACGGCCGCAGCTCGGGCAGGAGACGATCTCGAGCTTGCGCTCGCGGAGGTTCAGCGACTGCAGGATCTGCAGGCCGACCTTGACCTCTTGCGCGGGCGGGGCGGACAGGGACACGCGGATGGTGTCGCCGATGCCCTCGCCGAGCAGGATGCCGAACGCGGTCGCGCTCTTGATCGTGCCCTGGAACTCCGGGCCGGCCTCGGTCACGCCGAGGTGCAGCGGCCAGTCGCCACGCTCGGCGAGCTGGCGGTAGGCCTTGACCATGATCACCGGGTCGTTGTGCTTGACCGAGATCTTGAAGTCGTGGAAGTCGTGCTCCTCGAACAGGGAGGCTTCCCACACGGCCGACTCGACGAGCGCCTCGGGCGTGGCCTTGCCGTACTTCTGCATCAGGCTCGGCTCGAGCGACCCGGCGTTCACGCCGATGCGCAGGCTGACGCCGGCGTCCTTCGCGGCCTTGGCGATGGCACCGACCTGGTCGTCGAACTTCCGGATGTTGCCCGGGTTCACACGGACCGCGGCGCACCCGGCGTCGATGGCCTGGAAGACGTACTTCGGCTGGAAGTGGATGTCCGCGATCACGGGGATCTGGGACTTCTTCGCGATGATCGGCAGCGCGTCGGCGTCGTCCTGACTCGGTACGGCGACACGGACGATGTCACAGCCGGAGGCGGTCAGTTCGGCGATCTGCTGCAGGGTCGCGTTGATGTTCGTGGTCGGCGTCGTGGTCATCGACTGCACGGACACGGGGGCGTCGCCACCGACCAGGACCTTGCCGACCCGGATCTGCCGGGACTTGCGACGAGGGGCCAGGGTTTCGGGGGCCTTCGGCATTCCGAGGTTCACTGCGGGCACGTCCCGAACTCTACGCGCTCGTCCGGAGCGCGCGGTCCGCGGGCACGCAGTCTCGGCCCGCGCCCAGGGTCGCGGGGGCGGCCCGGCCGCGGTCAGAGCGTGTCGACGACCGTGATGAGCGGGGCGTACAGGCGCATCGCGTCGAGGGCGCGGGCGTGGTCGACGTCGCTCGCGCCGGCACACGCCTCGGCCACGACGGTGACCCGGACGCCGGCGTCCGCGGCCGCCAGGGCGGTCGAGAGGACGCAGCAGTCCGTCGAGACACCGGTGAGGACGAGGTGGGTGTCCGCACCGGTGCCGGTCACGGCCTGGAGGCTCGTCCCCCACTTCCCGAAGCTCGGTTCGGTCACCACCGGGACCGGCGGCACGGTCGCCGACGCGGTCACCGACGCGGTGGCCCGCGCGGTCGCCGGCCCGTCGGCGGTGTCCGGCGTGCTCGGCATCGCACCTGCTGCGAGTGCGGTGAACGGCTCGGTGAGTGCGTACAGGTCGTCCTCGTCGGGGACGAGGGCGAACGGCCAGTCGCGGTAGTACGGCACCCAGGCACCGGTCGGCTGGGCGGGGGCGACGAACCGGGTGAGGACGGTGCGGCCCCGGAAGCGTGGCAGCAGCCGCTCGATCGCGGCCGAGGCTCCGGCGAACCGCGGCGCTGCCCAGGGGCTGTCGCCGGTGAACACCCGCTGCATGTCGATGACGACCAGCCAGGCGTCCGACGTGTCGACGCCGTCGGCAGCGGCGCCCGTGCCGGCTTCGTCGACGGCGCCGAGCGGGTCGACCGACGCGGTCACGGGCGGAGCTCGGCATCCGGCACGTGGGACACCGGCTCGGTGACCGGCAGCGCCTCCTGGCGACGGACCGCCCGACCGCCGAACAGCAGCGTGCCGAGGAACCCGACGACGAGCGCCACCAGGACCCCGAGGTTTGCGTACGCCCACGGCCCGGTCACCCCGCCGAGACCGAACGGACCGAGCAGGAAACCCTGCCAGTGCACGAGCTCGGCGCCCGGCGTCGCGTTCGTCACGAGCCCCCAGCCGAGCACCGACCCCACGACCACCAGGGCGATCGCCGTCCACCGCACGCTGCCGTAGCGGCCGCGCGGGGCGTCGAGCTCGTCCTCGGCGTACGCGCGTCGGCGGAGCAGGACGTCCGCGACGAACACCCCGCACCAGGCCGCGATCGGCACGCCGAGGGTGATCAGGAACGCCTGGAACGGTCCGATGAAGTCCGTCGCGAAGAACACCACGAACACGGCTCCGGCGACCATGAGCACGCCGTCGACACCGGCCGCCACCGGTCGCGGGATCCGGACGCCGGCGCTGAGGAGTGCGAGGCCCGAGGAGTAGATGTCGAGGACGGCGCCGCCGACGAGCCCGAGGATCGCGACCACCGCGAACGGCACGAGGAACCAGGTCGGCATCACCGTCACCAGGGCACCGATCGGGTCGGCCGAGATCGCCGCGTGCAGCTCCTTCGACGACCCGGCGAGCATCACCCCGATGACCACGAGGACCGCGGGTGCCAGGGCACCGCCGAACGTCGTCCAGCCGACGACCCCGCCGGTCGAGGACGAGCGGGGCAGGTAGCGGGAGTAGTCCGCGGCGGCGTTCACCCAGCCGAGACCGAAGCCCGTCATCACGAGCACCAGGGCGCCGATGACGTTCTGCGCACTCCCCGACGGCAGCGCGGTGAGCGTGCCGAGGTCGATCGAGGGGACCGCGAGCACCACGTAGACGATCGTGAGGACACCGGTCACCACGGTGATCCAGGTCTGCAGCCGCATGATCACGTCGAAGCCCGCGATGCCCGCGCCGACCACGAGTGCCGCGACGACGACCAGGGCGACGAGCTTCGTCAGCACGCCGTCGTCCCACCCGAGTGCCTGGAACACCGTCGAGGTCGCGAGCACCGCCAGGGCGGTCAGCGCGGTCTCCCACCCGACCGTGAGCACCCAGCTGAGGAACGACGGCAGTCGGTTGCCGTGCACGCCGAACGCCGCACGGCTGAGGACCAT
This sequence comes from Curtobacterium herbarum, assembly GCF_016907335.1. NCBI lineage: Bacteria > Bacillati > Actinomycetota > Actinomycetes > Micrococcales > Microbacteriaceae > Curtobacterium > Curtobacterium herbarum. Next base: position 1,577,080 of record NZ_JAFBBT010000001.1, on the reverse strand, counting down.
CGTCGGGGCCGACCCCCGCTTGCCGGCGATCGCGACGATCCCGCACAGCAGGAACGAGAACACGACGCCGATCACGGACACCACGGTCGCCTGGGCGAGCGAGATCCCGAAGTCGAGGACGAACGAGCCGTACGCCAGGCCGAGGACCGAGATGTTGGCGGCGAACCACGGCCAGAACAGTCCGCGGGGGCGGCCCTTGCGCTCCGACTCGGTGATGACGTCGATGCCCTGCCGCTCGACGGCACGGGTCTGGCCCGCTCCGGCCTGGTCGGCGACGGGCGTCTGCGGGGCCGTCGGCTCTGCGCTCATGGGGTGAGCGTAGTGCGCGCCGACACCCGCGTCGGTGCCGCCGGTGGACGTGCCGCGGCGCCGGCCGGAGCGCCCCGCTGCCCGGAGCGCCCTGCCGGCCGGAGCGCCCCGCCGGCCGGAGCACCCCGCCGCTAGCCGAAGAGGTTGACCGGTCGGACGATGTCGGCGTAGATGAGGAGCGCACTCATGCCGGCGAGGAGCACGACGACGACCATCGTCAGCGGCATCGTCTTCGCCAGGTCGATCGGCCCCGGGTCGGCCTTGCCGAACAGGCGGAAGGTCCGGCGCTTCACGGCCTCCCACAGGGCGCCCGCGATGTGGCCGCCGTCGAGCGGCAGGAGCGGCACCATGTTGAGCACGAACAGGCCGATGTTCAGCGACGCCAGCAGGCCGAGGATCGTGTACACCTTGTCCACCACGGGCACGCCGCTCATCGACGAGACCGTCCCGATCGCCCGGCCGACACCGACGACCGACACCGGGCTGTCCTGAGACCGGGCCTGCGAGCCGAACGCCGCGTTCCACACCGCGACCAGGCGCTGCGGCAGGTCGATGATCAGGTGCGCCGACGCCCCGATCTGCGCCCCCGTCGCGGGCAGCACCGCCGCCGGGGACTGCCGCACCAGGGTCTGCCCGATGCTCACCCCGACCACGCCGACGCGCTGGGTCTTCGTCGTGCCGTCGCTGTTCTTCGCGACCGTCCCGTCGGCCGTGTAGACGTCACGGGTCGCAAGCGCGGGCGTGACCCGGAGGGTGCGCTCGGCACCGTCGCGTTCGACGACGACCGGGACGGCCTTGCCGGCGGACCGCTGGAACGTGTCCGAGACCTGCGTGATGGTCGGGTTCCGCACCCCGCCGACCGACAGGACGACGTCGCCGGACCGGAGACCGGCCTCCTTCGCGGGCGAGACGGCGTCACCGTCCGCGCACGTCGTCCGCGCACTGGTCGGCAGGACGCAGTCGACGCTCGAGGTGAACGTGGTGGTCGGCGCACCGAACCCGACCAGCAGCACCCCGAACAGGAGGACGCCGATCACCAGGTTCATCGCCGGACCGGCGACCATCACGATGATGCGCTTCCACGGCGTCAGCCGGTAGAACGCCCGCGAGTCGTCGCCGCCGGACTCCGCGATCTGCTCCGCACTGGCCGCCCGGGCGTCCTGCACGAACGCCGAGTACATGCCGGTGTTCGTGATCTCGCGTCCGGAGGCACGCGGCTTGAGCATGCCGACCATCGAGATGTAGCCGCCGAGCAGGATCGGACGGATGCCGTACTCGGTCTCGCCGCGACGGAAGGACCAGACGGCCTTGCCGAAGCCGAGGGAGTACTGGGTCACCTTGACGTTGAAGAGCTTCGCGAAGGCCAGGTGGCCGAGCTCGTGGAGGCCGATCGACACCAGCAGACCGATGATGAAGACGACGACGCCGAGGATGAAGAGCAGGACGGTTCCGACGGTCACCGGCAAAGAGTACGGGACGCTGGCCATGACGGAGCCGTACGCGGGCTGGGTGGTGATGTGAGCCTCCAGAGCGGTGCCGTCCGGCAGAGCGGTGCCGTCCGGCAGAGCGGTGCCCGGGAGGCGCGGATCACGCCGTGCGCGACAGGAAGCGGTCCGCGGTCTGCCGCGCCCACCGCTCCGCGGCGAGGACCCCGTCGAGCGACGACTCCCCCGCGGTGTGCTCGTCGACGACCCGCGCCACCGTGTCGACGATGTCGAGGAAGCCGATCGCACCCGCGTGGAAGGCGGCGACGGCCTGCTCGTTGGCAGCGTTGAAGACCGCCGGGAACGTGCTGCCGAGGACGCCGACGCGCTTGGCGAGGTCGACGGCGCCGAAGGCCTGCGTGTCGAGCGGTTCGAACGTCCAGGTGCTCGCGGTCGTCCAGTCGAGCGGGACACCGACGTGCGGCACGCGGTCCGGCCACGCCATCCCGAGTGCGATCGGCAGTCGCATGTCCGGCGGCGACGCCTGCGCGATCGTAGAGCCGTCGACGAACTCGACCATCGAGTGCACGATCGACTGCGCGTGCACCGTGACGTCGATGCGGTCGTAGGGGACGCCGAACAGCAGGTGCGCCTCGATGACCTCGAGTCCCTTGTTGACGAGCGTGGCGGAGTTCGTCGTGACCACCAGGCCCATGTCCCACGTCGGGTGTGCCAGCGCCTCGGCGGGAGTGACGTCGACGAGCTCGGCACGGGTGCGGCCGCGGAACGGGCCACCGCTGGCGGTCAGGACCAGCCGCCCGACCTCGGTGTCGCTGCCGGACCGGAGGGCCTGCGCGATCGCGGAGTGCTCGCTGTCCACCGGCACGATCTGCCCGGGAGCGGCCGCGGCCTGCACGAGCGGACCGCCGACGATCAGGCTCTCCTTGTTCGCCAGCGCCAGCGTCGCACCGGTCTCGAGGACCGCGAGGGTCGGGCCGAGGCCGACGGAACCGGTGATGCCGTTGAGGACGACGTCCGCCTGGACGCTGCGGACCAGGCGTTCGGCGTCGGTGGATCCGAGGGCGGTCTCACGGACACCGAACCGGGCGGCCTGCTCGGCGAGGGCGTCCGCGTTGCTGCCGGCGGTCAGGCCGACGACCTCGAAGCGGTCGGGGTTCCGCTCGATGACGTCGAGCGCCTGGGTGCCGATCGACCCGGTGCTGCCGAGGAGGACGACGCGGCGGCGGGCGGTGCTGGGGCTCATGGGGGCAACCTACCGGGAGCGGGGGGCCTTCCGGCGCCGGAGACGACGACGGGCGGGTGGTGCGTCGGAACGCACCACCCGCCCGTCGTCGTGCGACTGGTCGGTCGGTCGGCCGGTCAGCCGGTCGGCCGGTCAGTCTGTCAGCCGGTCAGCCGGTCAGCCCTTGGCGAGCAGGTCGACCACGAACACCAGGGTGGCGTTGGCCGGGATGCCCGAGCCCTCGGGCGGGGTGGCGCCGTAGCCGTCCTCCGGGGTGACGACGATCATCACCTGGGAGCCGATCTTCTGGCCGACCAGGCCCTTGACGAAGCCGGGGATCAGACCGCTGTTCGAGATGGTGAACGTGGTCGGGGAGCCCTTCGACCACGAGGAGTCGAACTCCTTGCCGCCCTTGTACGCGACGCCCTTGTACTGGACCAGCGCGGTGTCGCCGTCCTTGATCGTCTCGCCGTCGCCCTGCTTGATGACCTCGGCGGTGGTCTTCGTCGGCGCGGCCGTGTCGGGGATCGTGATCGTCGGCTCGCCCTTCGCGCCGTCCTTGACGGTCGGCAGCTTCGGGTCCTGGTCCTTCGGCGTACCGGTCGCCTTGGTCGGGGTCTGCTCGACCACGTCCGCCACGACGACGATGGAGCCGCTCGTGTTGAAGCCGAGTGCCGCGGCCTGACCGACCACGGCCACGCGGTCGCCGACCTTCGCGCACGACAGGATGGCGCCGAAGCCGGTGCCGCCGACGGAGAGGACCTGCGGGTTGCCCTGGTCGAACCCGACCGTGACGAGGTTCTTGGCGTCCTTCCCGCTGTAGGCGGTGTACGCGACCTGCACGAAGTCACCCTTCGACAGGGACGCGCCCGAGCCCTTCACGAGGCGGGTGGCCTGCGGCGGGTCGGACTTCAGGCCCTTGTCGAACGTGACCTTCGGCGCTGCCGAACCGCCGACCGCGCCGGTGGCCTGCACGGAGTCCGAGGCCGTACCGGGCTTCGGGCACGAGGTGATCGGCGTCGGGGTCGAACTCGGGGCGGAGGTGGCTGAGGCCGAGGGGTCCGACGAGCCGGAACCGGAGCAGGCCGCGAGGCCGAGGATCACGGCGGGCACGAGGGCGAGGGGGAGCAGACGGAGACGCTTCACACGGGTCATCCTGCCGCACCTGCCGATGCGTCCGCTCCGAGGACCGTGATCTCAGCCTCGTGGTGGACCGGGAACGCGACCGAGCGGGCGATGAAGCACAGGCGGTTCGCCTCGGCGTGCGCGGTTCGGGCATCGTCGACGCGGTCCGGCTCCGTGATCGTCACGACGGGTCGGAGGAGGACACCCGTCAGCTCACCGGAGCCGTCCCGGTGCACGTCGAGGCTCGCGGTGGCTCGGTCCTGGTAGTCGACGACCGTGATGCCGAGGGTCGACGCGACGTACAGGTAGCTGAGCATGTGGCACTGGCTCAGTGCCCCCAGGACCATCTCCTCCGGGTTCCACCGGTCACGGTCGCCCCGGAAGGTCGGGTCGGCGCTGCCGAGGACGTCGGGTTTGCCCGCCGCGCTGACCACGTGGTCGCGGCCGTAGTCGCGGTAGCCGCTCGTGCCGGTCCCCCGGTCGCCGGTCCAGCGCACGGACACCTCGTACGAGTGGTCGGTCATCGGCGGTCCCTTCGTCGCGGTGCTCGGTCCGGTGGTCGGTAGGCTCGCGGGATGAGCGCGGCCCCCACCACCGACCGTCATCCTCTCACCGTCGACGGGTCCGTCGAGCTGGCGGTCCTCGACCGTTCCGGCTTCGACGAGAGTCGACACGTCGGCGCCGGCGTGGTCGTCGCCGCGGACGGCACCGTCCTCGACGCGGTCGGCGACGCCACCGCGAGCATCTACCCCCGTTCGACGATGAAGCCGTTCCAGGCGCTGGCGATCCGCCGTGCGGGGGCGCTCTTCGCCGGGGACGAGCTCGTCATGACGACCGCCAGTCACGCCGGCACCCCGTCCCACCAGTCGTTGGCGCTGCGCATGCTCGAACGCTTCGACCACGTCGAGGACGACCTGGGCTGCCCGCCGGACCTGCCCTTCGACCGCGAGACCGCGCGCGGCATGGACGGCCCGCGTCGGCTGGCGATGAACTGCTCCGGCAAGCACGCCGGGATGCTCGCCGCCTGCCGCGTCCACGGATGGGACGCGGCGACGTACCTGGACATCGACCACCCGCTCCAGCGCGCGGTCCGCAGCACCGTCGAGGACGCGACCGGCGAGGTCGTCGACGTCGTCGGCACCGACGGGTGTGGTGCGCCGGTGTTCCCGCTCACGCTCACCGGCCTGGCACGCGGCATCGCCGGGGTGGTGGCCCGGGCGGACGACGACACCGCTGCGTTGACGGACGCCGTCCTGGCGAACGCGTGGGCGATCGACGGCGTGGGCCGGGCGAACACCGTGACGATCGAACGGCTCGGCGTCCTGGCCAAGCTCGGCGCCGAGGGCGTCATGGTGATGGGCGTGCCGCAGGGGCCCGCCGTCGCCGTCAAGGTGCTGGACGGGTCGCTCCGTGCCGGGACCCTGGCCGCGCTGACGCTCCTCGTGCGCAACGGGCTCGTCGAGGCCGCGGCAGCGGACGAGGTCCTCGCAGCGACCGGCGAGCGCGTGCTCGGCGGCGGTGTCCCCGTCGGCGCGGTCCGGGCCGGCTCCGGCCTGCGCTGAACCACGACCGGCCCGCAGCTGCCCGCTCCGCCCACGGTGCTCGCGGTGACCTGACGATCAGGCGTGACGAGCAACGGCAGCGTCGGACGGAGCTCGACGCCGACGGTCTCCACGGCCCCGTCGGCCAGTCGGTGCCGGAGACGGCACCCGTACCGTGTCACGTCGACGACGGCGCCCCAACGGCGCGGTGACGTCGCCGCGCTCGGGACGAGGACGACCGAAGCCGTCCGGTGCCCGTCGGCGTCCACGAGGACAGCGGCTGCGCTGCCGTCCGGCATGCCGCTCCGCACGATGCGCTGCCCGAGCAGTGCGGCATCTGCTGCGATGCGCAACGAGGTCGCCCCGGCAGGTGTGGCGATCGGGTCCTCGGCGGGCCGCCGGGTGCGGAGGTCGTCGAGCTGGTCGACCAGTCCGGTGAAGACCGCTCGTGCGAGTGCACCGGTGCCGCAGACGACGACGCCCTCGGCCGGGTCGACCCGGACGAGCGCTCCGCTGGGGGTCCGACCGAGCAGGACCCCGCGGTCCGGAGCAGGGCCGTGGACCGGGGCGCGCTCGTCGGTGCCATCGGTGGCATCGACTGCGTCGGCGGATTCGGCGGACTCGGCGGTCTCGCCGCGCTGGCGGTCCGCGGATGGCGGGACGACCACGACCGGCACGCTGCCGGCTGAGCCTCGGGGGCGCACCACGAACCCGACGACCGCACAGATCCCCGCGGCGACGCACAGCACCGGCACGCTGTTGGCCGGTACCACCAGCGTCCCGGCGAGGATGAGGACCGCCGCCGCGACGGCCACGCAACGAGCTGCACGAGGTTCCATGCCCCCATCCCAGCCCGAGCGGTCGCCGGTCACGCACTCTCCGTCAGATCTGTGGAGAACGGGCCGACGCCGCCGTCACTGTGCAGGGACGGTGACCGGTGTCACTGCAGCAGGAAGAACTGCTCCCCCACGTCGACACGAGCACCGCGCTCCACCCGGTACCGGTGACCCGGCTCGCACCGGCGGATCGACCCGTCGATGTGCCGGATGACCGTGCCGTTGCCCGAGTGACGGTCCGACACCCAGAGGTCGTTGCCGTCGCGCCCGAGTTCCAGGTGGGTCTTGGAGACGGACTTGCCGGGGTCGCGGATGGTCAGCAGGTCGTCGAACCGTTCGCCGACCTCCGGGCGTGGCAGCCGCCCGAGCAGCGCGGAACCACGGACACCGAGCCGCTCGCCCGTGCTGAAGTGCAGCAGAAACGGCGCGGGCTCGGCGGTCTTCGACACGATGCGGGTCGCTTCGACGTCCTCGTCCTCGTCCTCGGCGGACGAGGTGTCGGCGTCCTCGTCGGCGCGGTGGACCGGCGGCAGCGGAGCGGCCTTCGGGGTCTCCGGGAGCGCCGGCGAGACGGGCGGGAGCGGCGCGGCGGAAGGGGTGCGCGCCTCCCGGTCGACCGCGGCCTCGTCTCGGTCGTCCCGCTCCGGCCCGCCGTCCGGTGCGGCATCCGTCGCCGGCGCGTCAGAAACGGACGCGCCGGCGGCGTCATCGGCCGCAGGCGCTCCGGCCGCAGCGTCGTCGGACGGGCGCTGGTCGGACGGGCGCTCGTCGGTTGCGCGCTCGTCGGATGCACGCTCGTCGGCGGCGGACTCGTCAGATCCGTCTGCTCCGTCTGGTCCGTCTGGTCCGTCTGCTCCGTCCTGGTCGACGGGCTCGTCGTCCGACGGCTCGTCCGCGAGCGGTGTGTCGCCGCCGGAACGGTCGGCTCCGAGGCCGTCCGCACCCGCGTCGTCGTCGGTCAGCTGGTGCGCGTCCGAGACAGCACTGCGCAGGGCCTCTTCGTCGGCCGCCCAGTCGGGCCGGGTGAGCGGCAACGGCATCACGGGACCCGTGAAGGCCGCGGTGACGGCGGGCCGGACCGAACCGCACTCCTCGCAGAAGATGTCATCGGGTTCGAGCGCGTGCCCGCAGACGTGGCAAGTCGCACTCTGACTGCCCGGTGCCACGAGCGGCGCCGGACGGGGAGCACGTCGTTCGGCGATGGGCTGGAACGCGGCGGTGTCGCCGGGGCGGGGGGCGTCGTCGACGTCGTCGGCACCACGGGCCGGGGCGTCGTCGTCGGTGGGAGCGGACGCGTCGGTGACGGCTGCCGAGGGGGCGCGGCCAATCCACCAGGACGGACCGGCCGGCGGCGCTGCCGGTGTCGACTGCGGCTCCCAGACCGGCGGGGCGGCGGACTCGGCGGGCTGGGCTCGGGCGGCGGACTCGGCGGACCAGGGTTCGGCGGACCGGGGTTCGGCGGGCGCCCAGGCGGCGGTGCGCTGGACCTCCGGGTCGTCCTGCGGTGCCACGTCCTCGGCGGGGAAGGCCTCCGGGTCGAGCGTCGGCTCGGCCGGCGTCTGGCCCGCGGCCGGGCGTCCGGTCCAGTCGCCCAGACCGGTGCCGGCCCCGTGGACGTGGGTGGGCGCGCTGCGCGGGGTCAGGTCCTGGGTGTCCGGTCCGGCAGCGGGACGGCTGCGGTCGGCGCCGGTCAGCCAGGCCCGGGTCGCGGGGTCGAGCGTGGACTCGGGGAGCCACGCGTCGTCAGCGGTCTCCGGCGCGCGGCCGTGCGCGTCCGGCTGCTGCAGCGGCGGCGGGGTCGTCCGGTCGACGGCTTCGACGGGTGCAGTGCGGCGAGCTGCCGAGGTCGTGACGGCTCGTCCGCACTCACCGCAGAAGATCGCTCCGTCGGGGAGCGCCGATCCGCAGTGTTCGCATCTGATCACAGGGTGCCTCTGTCCTCGTCCGGCCGTCCGCGAGGTGCCTCCGGCCTCGGGACATCGTAGTCACCGCCGATCAGAGCAGACTCCGCCCGCCGCTCCGGAACGACCGCAACGAGGTCGCCGCGCGGAACCGTGCGCGTCGGTCTCGTCCGGCGCGCAGTGCGGCGACGGCTGCGTCCACCGCCGCCCAGGTCCGGTCGGCCGCGACGTCGTCGACGTCGTCCGGGCCGAAGACGGCCGCGTCGGCGTCGGCGGCGATCGCGGCACCGGCGTCGTCGGGAGCGGCTGCGCCGACCTCCCGACGGGTCGCCGACCGGTCGACGTCGTGTCCGCCGTCGAGCAGTGCGTCCCGGTACTCGTCCCACGCGCCGACCACGCGGGTCCGCGCCTCCGGTGCCCGTCTCCGCCGTCGGCGCCGCAGACGCTTCGCCAGCACGACGGTGGCGATGGGGAGCAGCACGAGCGCCAGCAGCCCGAGGACCCCGAGCGCCCACGGCAGCACCGCGAGCAGGACCTGCAGCCACAGTTGCTGCTTCGGCGGGGTGTCCCGGTCGGCCTGCGGCGGTGTCTGCTGGTCCTGGTCGAGCTGCTGCGCCGGGGGCGGCGGCACCACGGTCTCCGGCCGCGTCACCGGTTGCGGCGTCTGGTCGGACTCGTCCGGGATCTCCCGGACGACCGGGTTCGGGTCGAGCAGGACCCACCCCCACTGCGCCGTGTCGACCTCGATCCGGGCCGTGACGTCCGAGCCACGGAAGGTGGTCCGTCCGCCCGACGTCCCGCTGTCGGCGTCCTGCGTCCCCGCGTCGCCGCCGGGTGTGAACCCCATGACGACCCGTGCGGGGAAGCCGATCTCCCGGGCCATCAGGGCGGCGGCGACGGCGTACTGCTCCTGGTCCCCCACCATCGGGACAGCGGTGAGGAGCTGCGTGATCCGGTCCGCGCCGTGGCCGCTCCGGCTCGGACGGTCGTCACCGACACCGTGGCTGACGTACCCGTTGCGCTGCAGTGCCCGCAGGGCGGCGAGCAACTGCGCGCCGTCGCTGGTGTCCGCGTCGGTGTCGGCACGGACGGCGTCCTGCACGGCAGCGGGGACGGCCCGTGGCGTCGGCACCACGGCGTCGCCCGGTCGGGCGTCCGCCAGCTCGTCCTCGGTGGGCTGGTCGGGGACCACCGCGGAGAGCGTGTACCGCGTCCGGTCGGTCACCCCGTCGACGAGGGCGGCGGTGCCGGTCGACCGGTTGAGGAAGAACGCGGTCCGCTCACGATCGGCGTCCGGGCCACGGAACGCGACCGAGGTCAGGTCGCCGACCGTGGGCAACCAGACGCCCCGGTAGCCGTCGACGGTCACCGCGACGCGGACGGTGGTCCCCCGGACGTCGCGGGTGTCGACCGCGGTCGGGACGCGCTCGAACGACCCGGATGCCGATGCGCCGTCCGGGCCGCCCACGCGGTAGACGACACCGTCGTAGGTGTCGAGGGTCGCGATCCGGACGAACCCACCGGCCGGCAGTCCGGCGACGGTGAGCTGTGGTTGATCGGCCCGACCGGACTCCTCGTAGCCGCGGAACCCGCTCAGCGGGCTGACCTGGTCGCGCGGGTCGAACGGCTTCACGACGTCGGAGCGCGCGACCGTGCGGGCACCGGACGGGGGCGCGACGAGCCCGAGTCCGGTGGCCACGACCGCCGCCGCCGCGATCGTCGCCGTGCCGACCAGCGCCGGCCGGACCACGGCCCGCACGATCGGCACGCGGGTGCCGGTGGTCGCCGCGACCGTCGCCGCACGACGCAGGTGCCGGGCGGTCAGCGCCCACACGAGCGCGACCCCGGCGAGCAGGACCCCGAGCCACACCGACGTCTCCAGCCGCGTCGGACCGAAGACGGTCCCGGTCACGAAGAGCGCCAGCGCGGGCAGGCTGGCGAGCTCCGGACGGGAGGCGCGGGTCGCGACGCTCACGCCGACGACCGTCACGAGGAGCACCGACACGAAGTACGGCACGAGCAGCGCCTCGTACGACCCGACCGGCAGGCTGATGGTCAGGAGCTGCCGCCACCCCAGCGCGACGCCGCCGACGAGGTCGACCAGTCCGGGCACCGTCGGCAGCGGGCCGTCCGCCGCGCCCGGCACGGCGGCGGGGACGCCCGTGACCACGAAGCCAACGACCGTCGCGATCGACACGACCGCGGCCGGGAGGCGCAACCCGGCGCCCAGGAGCGCCACCACCGAGCCGACGACCACCGCGGTCGCCCCCGCGGTCACCATGGCGGCATCGCGGTGGATCGGCCACCACGCCACGCTCGCGAGCGCCACGAGGAGCCAGACGGCGAGCGTGGCGACGACGAGACGCAGCGGCGACACCCGGTGACGTCGTGCCGCCCGCGCTCCCGACCGTGGCCCGGCGGGCGGTGCCGACCGAGGCGCGACCCGGCGCTCGTCGACGCTCATGCCGTGACCGACCGCTGCAGGGCGTGCCGGAGGTCCTCGAGGTACCCCACCGTCATGACCGTCAGCCCGCCGACCCGGACGGACCGGGGTACGGCCTCCGGTTCGCAGACGACCGCGACGACCGCGACCCCGACCGGGAACCGGGAGGCCGCGAGACGCAGGGCCGGCACCGTGACGGACGAACCGACGACCAGGAACGCGACGGAGATCCCGGGGGTGTCCCGCCCGACGATGCGCGCGACCTCGGCGACCGGTAGGCAGGCGTCGGCAAGCCCGACCCGGGCGAAGGCGTCGAGCAACCGGGTCGGCGTGACGGTCGGCATCGGGTGCACGGCGCGGACGGCGCGCTTCGCGAACTCGGGCGTCCGCTCCGACACCACGACCGTGACCTCGCGACCGTCGCGGACCGCGCGAGCACCGAGCGACGCGGCGACGCTGACCGCCAGCTCGAACTCGTCGTCGTCGGCGAACTCGGCGCGGGCGATCCCGAGCGCGACGACCAGGTGCGAACGCCGGGTGTCCTCGAACTGCCGCACCATGAACGCGCCGGTCTTCGCCGTCGACCGCCAGTGGATGGTGCGCGGGTCGTCGCCCGGCATGTACTCGCGGATCGCGTGGAAGGCGATGTCGGCCGGTGAGAGGTCGGTGGTCGCCTGCCCCTCGAGGTCCCGGACCAGCCCGGTGCTCGTCGACGGGATCGCGATCGTCCGCGGGTGCACGATGACCTGCTCGCGCGCGGTCCACACGACCTCCCGGCGGACCAGGCCGACGGGGTCGGCACGGACGCCCGTCACTGGTCCGACGTCGAGGACACCGCGGCGGACGGTCGGCACGGCGACGTGCTGTTCCGACGTGCTCCGGGGCGCCAGTGCGGGGATCGTCACGTCCACGAGTCCGGTGCCTACCGGCACCTCCACCGTCGTCGGGACGGTCGGGAGGCGCGTGGGGTTCTCCGCGGTGATGGTCACGCCCGCCTCGTCACCGACCACCACCCGGTGCTGCGGCGGGGACATCCGGATGCGGAGCCGGGACCGGCCGAGGAGCGCGACCGCCGCCACCACGACGAGGACCGCTCCCGCCCACCCGACGACGACGACCTCCCGCAGTCCGAAGCGGTACCCCGCGACGAACGCGACGACCGTCAGGACGACGGCGGTCCAACCGAGGCTCGTCACGACGGACGCGACCTCGTCCCGGGCACGGCTGGCGAGCCTCCCGATCGATCGCCAGGCACGGACCACGCCGACCACCGCGTCGGCGGCGACGTCCTCGCGGTCACCGACGAGCCGGGTCCGGACGTTGGTGAGGCCGGCGACCGTCCCGGTGCGCTCCGGTGCGGACGCGCGACGCGACCGCGTCGCGACGGGACGCCGGGAACGGGTGTCGGCGGGACGGCGGTCCGTCACCGCGGGACCCGGTCGGCCGGCGGTGGCGTCTCGACGAGCAGCTGGGCGACCACGCTCGACGTGGTGACGCCGTCGAACTCGGCCTCCGGATCGAGCACCATGCGGTGTGCGAGGACCGGCTCTGCCAGGGCCTTCACGTCGTCCGGCGTGACGTAGTGCCGTCCGCTGACGGCCGCGAGCACGCGGCTGGCGCGCATCAGACCCATCGCGCCGCGGACGCTGACACCGAGCCGGACCTCGTCCGCGGCACGGGTGCCGTCCACGAGACGCGCGACGTAGTCGGCGATCACGGGGTCGACGTGCACGGTGCGGGCGAGTGCGGCCATCTCGGTGACGGTCGCGGCGGGGACGACGCTCGCGACGGGGACGGCGGCGGACGGAGCGGCGGAGGTCGCGAGGATCCGCACCGTCGCCGCGTGGTCCGGGTAGCCGATCGAGGTCTTCATGAGGAAGCGGTCGAGCTGCGCCTCGGGCAGACGGTACGTCCCGGCCTGTTCGATCGGGTTCTGCGTGGCGACCACCATGAACGGCTGCGCCAACCGGTGGGTGACGCCGTCGACGGTCACGGCCGACTCCTCCATCGCCTCGAGCAGCGCGGACTGGGTCTTCGGGCTCGCGCGGTTGATCTCGTCGGCCAGGACGATGTTGGCGAACACCGGACCGCGGTGGAACTCGAACTCCTGCGCACGCTGGTCGTACACGCTGATGCCGGTGATGTCGCCGGGCAGCAGGTCCGGGGTGAACTGGATCCGGCTCGTCGAGCCCTGCACGCTCTGGGCGAGGGCGCGCGCCAGGCTGGTCTTGCCGGTGCCGGGGACGTCCTCGAGCAGCAGGTGCCCTTCGCTGAGCATCGCGGTGACGGCGAGGCGGATCACGAACGTCTTCCCGAGGAGCACCTGCTCGACGTTGGTCACGATGCGGCCGGCGACGTCGGCGAACCAGGTGGCCTGCTCCGGGGTCATGCTCATGCGGGGGTCGTTCCTTCGGTGGTGGTGACGGCGTCGTGGGTGCTGGCGGTGCGGGAGGTGTCGGCGGGCGGGTCGGCCGGCGGCTGCACCGGTGGGTCGGGTGCCAGGACGTCGGACAGCGGTGCGGACCTCCCGGTCGTCGCGGCGAGGCTCGGGTCGGCGTCCAGCTGGACGGCGACGAGGATCCGGACCGACCGCGCGCCGACCGGTGCCGTGGGGGCGGTACCGCCGGGCAGCCAGGTGTCGGCGTCCTGCGGCGCGATCGCGGCGGTGCCGTCGGCGTCGCTGTACCACCGCGCCGTGTACGACGTGACGCTGACCCCGTTCCCGACGGTGGGACCGCCGACGGCGATCTGCTCGCCCGCCTGCGCGCCGGTCACCGTGCTGGACGTGTCGAACGCGACGCCGGTCGACGACCAGGAGTCGCCCTTGCCCGTGCAGAAGGCGTCACCCGGAGCCCCGCACGCCTGCAGGGTGACGGTGGCTGCGGCGTTCCGGGCGCCGGTGCCGGGCACCCCGGTCCACGCCTGGCCGGGCTGCAGCGAGACGACCGACGCACCGGTCTGCAGGCGGTAGTGGTCGACGGCCGCACTCGGGGCGGTGACCCGGAGGTCGGCCTGCGTGGCGGTCGCCCCGGGGACGATCGCGACAGCCGGTGCTGCGGTGCCACCGGGTGTCTCGTAGGCGACCGCGTCGGTGTAGGCGACGGTGCAGAACAGGCCGTTGTCGGCCACGACCGCGTAGCGGATGCCACCGCCGCCGACTCCGGAGTCGGTCGTGCCGGACTGCGCACCGAGCGACGTCCGGTCCGACAGCGCGGCGCAGCTCGGACTGGTGCCGGCGGCGATCCGGTACACCCGGTACGTCGGGCCGGATCCCCCGGCAGCGTCCGCGGGGCCCCAGGTGATCGTCACCGTCGACTTGCCCTGGTCGTCCGGCTGGTCCCCGGTGACGGCCCGGACGTCCTGCGGGGCTCCCGGGGTCCCGACCGCGGTGCCGGACGCCGACGCGCTGTTCCACTGCACCACCGTGCCGTCCCGCGCAGCGTCGTTCCGCGGGGAGACGGTCACGACGTAGACCGCACCGCTCGTCGCGCCGCTGAACGACGTCGACGTCGCCGTGCCGGTCCGCTTGGTGGCGGTGAGGCCCGGGCCGGCGATCGTCACGACGTGGTCGTCGACGGCGCTGCCCGTCGCGGGCCGGGGGACGGCGTCCCACGAGACGTCGAGCTGTCCGGGGTTCGTCCGGTCCGGCCCGACGGAGAGCCCGGTCGGTGCCGCGGGGACGAAGTCGGCGCTCATCGTGGCGGACTGCGGCGACGGCTGCGAACTGCCGAGGGCGTTCTCGGCCAGGACGCTGAACCGGTAGGACGCCGTCGGGTCGAGACCGGTGACCGTGCAGACGGTCGCGGTACCGCAGTCCTTCGCGACCCCGCCGGTCCCCGTGACGCGGTACCCGGTGATCGGGGCGTTGTTCGCCCGCGGGGTGGACCAGCTCAGCGTGATCTGCCCGCCGGCCTCGGTACCGGTCCGCGTCGGGGCGCCGGGAGCGTCCGGGACGTCCTGGACGGAGACCGTCACGTCGCCCCACACGGATCGATCGGCGTCCCCCGTCGCGTCGGCGACCCGGTACTGCAGGTGGGTGTCGACGGGCTTCGCGTCCGCCGCGACGCTCACCCGGAGGCGTGAGCGGTCGGCGCTCGGGGTGACGGTGACGCCGGCCGGGATGCCGCCCGCGAGGCCGCGGATGTCGACGACCCGCAACGGCCGGCCCGGGAAGGGGTTCGTCTGAGCGTCGTTGGACAGCACGTCGATCGTCGTCGAGGTGCCGCGCCGCACCACGGCACTGTCCGGGCCGGGCTGCACCAGCGGCCGGGTCGAGGCGACGACCTCCACCGTGATGCGCCCCGCCCGCCCCTGGTTGGTCGCGTCCGCGACACCGACGTCGATCGTGGACCGTTGCCCCGGCGACGTCGAGTCGTCGACCGCCACGGTCAGGCGCCGCCCGGAGATCGTCGCCGTCGTGCCGTTCCTCGGCGGCTCGAGCACCGACCACCGGAGCTCGGGGAGGTCCGCCGGGTACGGGTAGTCGGTCAGCTTCGTGAGGTCCAGCACGCGCTGGTCACCGGGCTCCATCTCGATCGTCGTGCCGGTGAGCGACGGCGGTTGGTTCGACCGCGGCGTGACCGTGATCGGCAGCACGAGGGTCGCGACGCGTCCGGCGCCGCCGTTCGCCGCCGAACCGTCGGTCACCTCGAACGAGATCGACGCCCTGCCGAAGTAGAGCTGCGACGAGGTGAACTGCAGGGTCGAGTCGTCGACCACCAGGGAACCGCCGTCGGCGTGCGTCGCCTTCACGGCCCCCGGATCGGTGACGGTCGCGGTCCTGCCGTTCGCCGTCACCACGTACCGGGACAGCGGGATCCGGACCGTGGACTCGCTCCGGACCGAGATCGCGGGTGCGGAGCGGTCGAGCTGCGGGAGGGCGTCATCGGCGCCGGGGACGTGCACGAAGCCGTACGAGACCACGTCCGGGTGGTCGCGTCGGGTGACCGAGAACGGGACCACCTGCGAGGTGTCGGACACCCGGATCGTCAGGCGGTCGTCACCCGTGACGGACGCGGCGTCGCCGTAGCCGTCCAGGACGCCGACGCGGAGGTCCGCGTCGGTGCCCTCGGCGAAGAACACGTTGCGGAGGACGTCGACGGTGACGCTCTGCCGCCCGATGACGTCCTGCAGGTCGAGCACGGTGTCGTCGACCTCGGGGCGCAGCGGGAGGGCGTCCTCGTCGACCGTCACGGTGACGAACGCGGTGCTCGTGGCGCCCTGCTCGTCGGCCACGGTGTACGCCACCGCGAAGTCGCCACCACGCGCGGACGGCGGGGGCGTCACCTGGACGGTCTGGCCGCCGACGATCCGCGCCCGGACGGCCGAGGCGGTGGGCTCGACCGCGGTGACGGTGAGTCGTCCGCCCTCGGGGTCGGAGTCGTTCTGCAGCACCCGGACGGAGACCGACCCGCCGGGGCGGATCGTCACACGGTCGGCCTCGGCGACGGGGCGGCCGGCCTGGTCGGCGCGCGGCGCGATGCCGACCCGGACCGTGCCCGTGGCGCGGGCGCCGAGCGCGTCCACGACCGTGTACGTGAACTCGTCGGTCCCCGCCGAGTAGTCGCCCGCGTCGTAGGTCATCGAGTCGGCGCCGACGTCGGTCACGGAGCCCTTCTCCGGGTTCGACGCGACACCGACCAGCTGGACCGAGTCGCCGTCCGGGTCGATGCCGGTGAGCGGCACCGACACGCGGACCGACTGCCCGGCGACGACACGAGCGGTCACGGTCTGCGGCACCGGGGCGCCGTTCGTCGCACGGTCACGGTCGCGGACCGAGACCGACACGGTCGCGTCGGCGGTCTGGCCGTCCGGTCCGGCGACCCGGTACGCCGCCGTGTAGGTCCCCGGGGTGGTGGGTGCCAGGTAGCGCAGGTGGTCACCGGAGACGAACAGCAGACCACCGCCACGCGGGACGTCCTGGACCAGGTCGGGCAGGAGCGAGATCGCGCCGCCCTCCGGCTGGGTGTCGTTCGCCAGGACGTCGATGTCGGTGACCGCGCCGACCCGGACGGTCGCCGTGTCCGGTTGGGCGACCGGCGGCTGGATGCGGTCGGGCTCGGGGATCTCCACGACCGTGATCGTCCCGGTGGACGACGCCAGCCCGTTCGAGACCGTGTAGCCGAACGACACCGGACCCTCGAGTGGTGCGGTCAGGCTGACCCGGACGATGTGTTGGTCGACCACGTCGGCCTGGACGCCCGAACCGGCCGGCGGCCCGTCGAGCCCGGTGACGAGGAGCACCCCGCCGGCCGGGTCGAAGTCGGTCGCCGTGACGTCGGTGTCCTTCGAGGAGAGCGTGGTGACGAAGACGGTCTTCGGCGTCGTCACCGGTGCGGCCGATGCGTCCGGCGGTGCGAGCACGCTGATGCGGACGACGCCGCTGGCCGTCTTGGTGCCGTCCGAGACGGTGTACTCGAGCTGCCAGTCCCCCGGCGCCCGTGCGGCGACCCGCACCGTGCCGCTGTCGTAGCTCGGCGTCACCGTCAGGCCAGGTGCCGAGGAGACGCTCGTCAGGGTGACGGCCCCGTTGCCGCCGCGGACGTGGGTGAGGGGTTCGACGGTGAACGGCTTGTCGGCGTACCCGCTGACCGGGAAGCCCTCGGCTCGGAGCGGCACGTCGCCCTGGGCGGCCACGGCCACGGTGACCGAGCCACGACCGGCGTCGCGGCCGTCGCTGACGGTGATCTGCTGGACGCGGTCGCCGGTTCGGCCGCTGTCGTTGCGGTAGTCGAGCAGGCCGTCGGGGGTCGTCGTCGTGTGGTCGCCCTCGGACGGTGCGGCCGACTCGAGGTAGACCGGGTCGCCGTCGGGGTCGATCCAGTCGCCGAGGACGTTCGTCGACACGTGCCCACCGCGGACGACGTCGGCACGGGTGTCCCGGACCTGCCGGGGCGGGTCGTTCTCGGACTCCGGCCGGACGCTGACCCGGACGGCCGCGGTGTCGGAGCCGCCGTTGCCGTCGGTGATCGTGTACCGGAAGGACACGACCCCGGTCGCCGCCGCGGGCAGGGTGATCTGGATCTGCTGACCGTCGGTCACGATCGCCACGCGTGCCACCGACTCGTCGACGTCACCCACGTCGCTGACGACCAGCGGGTCACCGTTCGGGTCGTGGTCGTTGAGCAGGACCGGGAGGGTCGTGGTGCGTCCAGGACGGGCGCCCAGGTCGTCGTCGACCGCGACCGGCGGCGCCTGCTCCTTCTCGATCTCCGGGTCGTCGTCCGACGCACGCTCCTGCTGCTGGTCGTCCTGCTGGTCGACGAGCTGCGCCCAGTTGTCGATGAGCTGCCCGCTGCGGCCGATGGCCCAGGAGCGCCCGGTCTCCGGGTCGTTCGCCACGACGGTCCGGCCGTTGTGGACGACCTGGAGCGCGGCACCGCCGGGGACCCTGTCCAGGTCCTGCACCGCGCGGCCGTCACAGGTGTCGACGGCCTGCCCGCCACTCCACGCCCCGAAGGTGCAGCCGTCGTCGGTCCACGGCCGGGCGGCCCGCCCGGACACGGTGAGGCCGGACTGCCGGACGGCTCCCGACGCGGACACGCGGACCAGTCCGGCGGTCCCCGCCACCGTGACGTCGTCGCCGGTGCTGGCGGACTGCTGCAACGCGGGCGCCGCGCCGACGCGGGCGCCCAGGTCGACGGTGCGCCCGTCGACGGAGAGCAGGCCGTCGGTGCGGTCGAGGACGGCGACGTGGTCCCCGACGGTCGCGACCTGGAAGTCGTGCGTCCGGTCCATCCGCACGGACCACTTCCGCTCGACGGTCGGTGTCGTCCCGAGTGCGACCAGGGAGGCGGTGCCGGTCCGCGGCGAGTAGACCGCGACGTGGTCCGCAGAGGCGTCGAAGACGGCATCGGCGCCGAGCGTGAGCTGCGGGTCGGTCGACGCGTCGAACTCGTCGAGGGCGCCGGCCGGGGTGGACCAGAGGCCACCGGTGTCCGCGTTGCCGATCACCGCGGTGTCGCCGGCGAACAGGACGGTCGGGGAACCCGTGGGGAGCGTGACGGCGTCGCCCAGGGTGGCGTCCGCGACGTCGACCCGCGCGAGGGTGCCCTTCGTCTGGTCGACCGAGTAGACCGTCGACCCCTGCTGCAGCACCGACGTCGTGTCGGACGAGGTCACGACCGCGGTGTTGAGTTCGAGCACCTGGGGGTTGGCGCGGCCCACGGCTCCGTACTGCGCCGAGGGCACCCAGACCGTCCCGTCGCCGAGGTCCACGCGCTGGGCGTGGTACCCGCTCGACACGAGTGCGGTCCCGGCGACGACCGCGCCGACGACGACGGCAACCAGGGTCGTCACGGTCGCGGAACGCCGGGCGCCGAGCAACCGCCGGATCACCGGGCCCCACCGATCGTGCCGCACCGCTCGCCGCTGTCCGCGCCGGTCCGGCCGTCGCGGTTCACCGCGACCCGGATGCACTGCTCCACGCCGGGCCGGCCGGTCGCCACGAACGTCGTGCCCGTCTGCTGACTGGTCGTGCCGTCGGCCGTGACGACGAAGGTGTCCCCCTGCTCGAGGCCGGGGTCGGTCCACCGGAAGGTGACGGCCGAGGCACCGGAGGTCGCGCTGAGGTCCGACACCACCGGCACGGCGTCGTCGCCGCGCGTCAGCACCGCGACCGTGGTCACGGCCAGGGCCGCCACGACGACGGCGGACAGGACGCTCGCCCAGACCAGCGTCGCCCGCGACCCACGGCGTGCCCGTGCGGTGGAGGCCGACCGGTGCACCGTGCCGACGCTCTGTGACGCACTCGCCACGGCACCGCCCCGCAGGCCGGAACGCGTCCGCCGACGACGGCCCGACCGCGCTCCGTTGCCTGCGCCGATGGCTGCGATGACGGTCTGCTCGTCGGGACGCGCGGGCGTGGCGACCGCCCAGGCCGCCACCGCGACCTCGGCCGGGGTCTGCGGGAGACCGAGCTCGGCCTCGACCTGCTGGAACCCCCGGACGAGTTCCATCACCGTCGCGGGGCGGTCACGCGGGCGCCGGGAGAGTGCCGCGCCGAGGACCCGTTCGAGCGTGGGTGGCACGTCCGGCCGACCGGTCGGGCGGGGAGTGCCCTTCTCGATCCGTGCCATCAGCTCGGCGGCACCGTTCTTGCCGCCGGGTACCTCGAACGGACTGCGACCGGCGAGCAGGGAGTAGACCGTCGCCGCGAGCGAGTACACCTCGGACTGGATCGTGCCGCGGGACTCGTCAGCGAGGACCTCGGGTGCCGACCACGGGATCGACATGCCGACGGGCTCGTCCGGGTCGGCCTCGCCGAGGGTCGCGGCGATCCCGAAGTCCGACAGGACGGGGTTGCCGTAGGCGGTGAGCAGGATGTTCGACGGCTTCACGTCACGGTGCAGGACGCCTTCACGGTGCGCCGTCTCGAGGGCCGAGCCGATCCGGACCCCGACCGAGAGCACCTGCGACACCGGGACGGGTTCGCGACGGTACCGCTCGCTGATCGACGCCGAGCAGAGCTCCATCACGAGGTAGGGACGGCCGTCAGCCGCGACGCTCGCCTGGAACACGGTGAGGATCGAGGGGTGGGTGCTGAGACGTGCCATCAGGTTCGCCTCGGCCTGGAACAGCTGACGGACCCGGTCGTCCACGACCTCGTCGAGCAGGACCTTGACGGCGACCTGGCGTCGGGGCATGTCCTGCTCGTAGAGGAACACATCGGCGAAGCCACCGGAGCCGAGCACGTGCACCGGACTGAAGCCCGGGATCACGGGAGGTCTCGACGGCAGTCTGCGGGCCATGACGCTCCTTCCCGGCTCGATCAGATGGTGAGGACACCACGGTGAAATTCTACCGGACCTGACGCCCCAGCCCGGTTCGCAGCACCTGCCGCCAGGGTCAGCGACGCGGGACGGTGTCCTCGATGTCGTCCGACACGGCCGGGGCCTCGTCGACCTGCAGCACCACGACCGTCACGTTGTCCCGACCGCCGGCGATCACGGCGTCGCCCACCAGACGCTCGGCGAGCTCCTGCGGGTCGTCGACCTTCGCCGCGATGCGGGAGATGCCGACGTCGCCGATCTCCTTCGTCAGACCGTCCGAGCAGACGACGTAACGGTCACCGGTGCGGAGCGGGATGGTCCACCAGTCGGGCTCCGGCGGCTCCCCGAACCCGACCGCCCGGGTGATCACGTTGCTGTCCGGGTGGGACTCGGCGTCCTCGGCCCGCAACACGCCGGCGTCCACCATCTCCTGCACGACGGAGTGGTCGATGGTCAGACGCTTCAGCGGCGCACCCGCGTCGCTGCGGTAGGTGCGCGAGTCACCGACGTTGAAGACCAGCGCCGAGGGCTGCCCCTGCGACGCGACGAGCGCGACCCCGGTGACGGTCGTACCGGCACCGATCGCGTTGCCGCCCGCCGCCTTCTCGATGTCGGCGGTCGCGAGGAGCAGTGCGCGCTGGATCGTCTGGCGCGAGGCGAACGGCTCCGTCGTGGAGTCGCCGAGTCGTCGCACCACCGCGTCCGACGCACGGTCCCCGGCCAGGTGCCCGCCCATGCCGTCCGCCACCACGAAGTAGGGAGCGTCGACGATGTAGCTGTCCTCGTTGTGGTCACGGCGACGCCCGACGTCGGTCGCGGCCCCCCAGGACAAGGTCAGCGTCGCACCGTTGCCGTCGGGCAGGTCGATGGCGTGGGAGGAGGCAGCACGGCCGAGTTCGGTCACGGTTCAGGGTCGCTCTCTGGGGGTTCGGGACGGACCGGGTGTGGGAGGTGGAACGGGCAGTGGTCCGGACGACTCGCGGCCGCCGGGAGGGACGGACCGCAGGTACGGCGACAGCACCTCGATGGTGGCACCGTCCCCGATGTCGACAACCGTACCGGTCAGCACCACCATCGAGGCACCCGCGGGCATCCGGTACGGCGGGGCACCCGGCGCGCGGATGACCGTGCCGTTCGTCGCGTGCAGGTCGTCGACCACCGCGGTGGAGCCGGCAGCGTGGAACAGGACGTGGGAGGACGACACCACTCCCCCCGGCGAGGGCACGGTGACGAGCTCCGGGACGGGGCCCTGGACGACCCGCGGCCGTCCGGGACGACGACCGACGACCGCCGGACGGTCGAGCCGGTGGACCCGACCACCGATCCGGATCGAGGGCACCGGTACGGGCAGGTGGCCTTCGGGACCCCGGCTGGGTGGCGTCGGGGCGGTCGTCGGCGCAGGGACGGGAACCGCCGGGACCGACGCCGCTGAGCTCCGGTGCCGCCCGGGCAACACGGGCCGCCCGGGCCGCAGCACGGTGTCGCCGAGGACATCGGCGTCGTCGACGACGCCGGCCTGGTCCAGCAGAGCGGCGTCGGGATCACCATCTGCGTCGGTACGGACCGGACGTCGGAGCGAGGCGCGCAGCACGGTGTCGTCGAGCTGGTCCTCGTCGTCCTGCACGTGCGGCTCCTTCCGTCGGCACCACAACCGTAGACGATGCGGTGCACCCGGTCTCATCCACGCCACGCCGCCCGGACGCCGAGCGTGCAGCTGCGGAGCACGAGTTGCGCCAGGGGGTCGTGGCTGCGCAGGTCGAGGGCGTAGCGCGCACGCGTCCTGGCGCGGGCCTCCGATCCGAGCGCCCACGCACACCACGCGGCGAGCCCGAGTGCCCCGGCGACACCGACCACGGACTGTCCCGAGTCCCGGTCCTGGCTCCAGCGTCGCCAGGCGTCGACGCACCGGTCCCCCGCTCGACGCACGCGTTCGCGGTCGGGTTCCGGACCGGAGCCGACGAGCGCCGGCGGCATCGGGTCGGTGAACGGATCGTGGCCGGTGATGCCGGTCGGCTCGTCGGCGTCCGGGTCGGCCAGGAACGCCAGGAGCGCCAGCCGCGTCGACAGTGCAGCGCAGGCCGTCGTGAGTGCGATGCCGCCCGCGACGGTCAGGGGCCCCGGTGCGACGAGGGCGCGGGCGCCGCTCGGCAGGGTGACCGCCGCGGCGATCTCGTGGCTGTACCGGGGGAACGTCGTGGTGCTGGCGGGGGTGGAGGTGGTGTCCGTGGTTCGCATGCCTCCGAGCCTGACGCGGGGCGGGCCTCCAGGACGGCCGCGACCGCGCACCCGTGGAGAGGTGCACGGCGCGACCGCCCTGTGGAGGACGGGACCTCAGACGGCGGCGGGCCCCAGGCTCTCGGCGACGAGCTCCCAGCTGCCGTCGACCTGCTCGATGACGACGCCGTGCGCGGCGGCCCAGTCAGCGAGCTCCGCCATCGTCGACACGGCGGCGCCGGTCCGGCCGAGCAGCGCGACGAGCCGACCCTTCGCCGTCTTGTTCCAGTGGTTCAGTGCCTTGCGACGACCGTCCCCGGCGACGCTCACCACGCGGAGTGCCACGGCGCCCGGCGCCGGGCCGAGCGCACGGTAACCCTCGGACCGGAGGTCGAGGACCAGGCCGTCTCGACGGGTCGCCAGCGCCGAACCCGCGGGGGCCGGCCAGTGCGAGATGAGCCGGAGCCCGGGCAGCCGCGAGTCGTGTGACAGCCGGTAGGCCGGGATCAGGTCGCCTGCGCCGACGGGGCCGAACATCGCGGACTGCACCACGATGTGGCGGTCCCACCAGGCACGGGTCGCCGTGTCGGCCTCCCGGGCGTCGAGCGGGTCGTAGAGCACGCCGGTGTACCGCTCGATCGCGGGCATCGTCGGGCTGGTCTCGAGGACCAGGTTCCGGAGTCGTTCGGCGATCGACTTCGGCCCGAGCTTCAGCGCCGTCCGCGCAGAAGACTCCTCGGAACTGACGGAGCGGGCCGCGGTGATCACCGCGGCCCGCTCTGTGGCCAGTTCCGGGAACGAGAGCGCACCCAGGTCGAGGGTGCGCTCCGTGTCCCCGCCCTCCCGCTTCGTCTCCGACGGCGGGAGGAGGACGGTCAGTCCGGTCAGGACGCCAGCGCGGCCTGCCGCGCCACGATCGTGACCGTGTCGTGCTCGACGGAGAGGAAGCCGTCCTCCGCGTCGACCGCGACGGTGGAACCGTCGGCCCGCGTGATGCGGACCTGACCCTGCGCGAGGATCGCGAGCATCGGCTCGTGTCCCGCGAGGATGCCGATCTGGCCCTCCGTCGTCCGTGCGACGACCATGGTGGTGTCGCCCGACCAGACCTCGCGGTCAGCCGAGACGACGCTCACGGTGAGACCCGCCATGTCAGCGGTTCTCCTTCTGGATCTGAGCCCACTTCTCTTCCACGTCGTTGATGCCACCGACGTTGAAGAACGCCTGCGTCGCGACGTGGTCGAACTCGCCGTCGGCGATGGCGCGGAAGGACTCGATGGTGTCCTTGAGGGGCACCGTGGAGCCCTCGACACCGGTGAACTTCTTCGCCATGTAGGTGTTCTGGGACAGGAACTGCTGGATGCGACGAGCGCGCTCCACCGTGATCTTGTCCTCTTCGGAGAGCTCGTCGACACCGAGGATGGCGATGATCTCCTGCAGTTCCTTGTTCTTCTGGAGGATCTGCTTGACGCGCGTGGCCGTCTCGTAGTGGTCGGCGCCCAGGTACCGGGGGTCCATGATCCGCGACGTGGAGGTCAGCGGGTCGATGGCCGGGTACAGACCCTGCGACGCGATCTCGCGGGAGAGCTCGGTCGTGGCGTCGAGGTGCGCGAACGTGGTCGCCGGAGCCGGGTCGGTGTAGTCGTCAGCCGGGACGTAGATCGCCTGCAGCGAGGTGATCGAGTGACCACGCGTCGAGGTGATGCGCTCCTGGAGCACACCCATCTCGTCGGCGAGGTTCGGCTGGTAGCCCACTGCGGACGGCATGCGACCGAGCAGCGTGGAGACCTCGGAACCGGCCTGCGTGAAGCGGAAGATGTTGTCGATGAAGAGCAGGACGTCCTGCTTCTGCACGTCGCGGAAGTACTCCGCCATCGTCAGCGCCGACAGGGCCACGCGGAGGCGCGTCCCCGGCGGCTCGTCCATCTGGCCGAACACGAGGGCCGTCTTGTCGAAGACCCCCGCCTCTTCCATCTCACCGATGAGGTCGTTGCCCTCACGGGTGCGCTCACCGACACCGGCGAACACCGACACACCGCCGTGGTCCTGCGCGACGCGCTGGATCATCTCCTGGATGAGGACGGTCTTGCCGACGCCCGCACCACCGAAGAGGCCGATCTTGCCACCCTGCACGTACGGGGTGAGGAGGTCGATCGACTTGATGCCGGTCTCGAACATCGAGGTCTTGGACTCGAGCTGGTCGAAGGCCGGGGCCTTGCGGTGGATCGGCCAACGCTCGGCGATCTCGAGCTTCTCGTCCGAGTTGAGGACGTTGCCGAGGACGTCGAAGACCTTGCCCTTGGTGACGTCGCCGACGGGGACCGAGATCGGGGCGCCCGAGTCACGGACTTCCTGACCACGGACGAGGCCGTCGGTCGGCTTCAGGGAGATGGCGCGGACGAGGTCGTCGCCGAGGTGCTGGGCGACCTCGAGGCCGATCTCCTGCGACGACTCACCGATGGTGATGGTCGTGAACAGGAGGTTGTACATCTCCGGGATCGCGTCATGCGGGAACTCGATGTCGACGACGGGACCCGTGACACGGGCGATCCGGCCGACACCGGGCGCCGACGACGTCTCGACCGCGGTGGTTGCGGTGTCGGTCATGGCTGGTGCCTTCCTGGGGTGGGTGTCTGTCCGCGCACGCGGCGGACTACTTCTTCTTCGACGAGAGGGCGTCGGCGCCGCCGACGATCTCGGAGATCTGCTGCGTGATCTCGGCCTGTCGCGCGTTGTTCGCGAGACGGGTGAAGTCACGGATCAGGGAGTCGGCGTTGTCGCTCGCCGCCTTCATGGCCTTCTGGCGGGCGGCGTGCTCGGAAGCAGCCGACTGCAGCATGGCGTTGAAGATGCGGCTCTCGATGTAGACCGGCAGCAGCGAGTCGAGCACTGCATCGGCGTCCGGCTCGAACTCGTACAGCGGCAGCGGCTCGTCGCCCGAGGGCTCGTCCACTCCGTCCACGACCTCGAGCGGCAGCAGGCGGACGACCTGCGGCTCCTGCGTGGCGAGGCTGAGGAACCGGTTGAACACGATGTGGATCTCGTCCACGCCGCCCTCGGCGGTGTCCTGCAGGAACTTCGCCACGACGGCGTCGCCGATCTCCTTGGCGGTCGAGAACTCCGGCTGGTCGGTGTTGCCGACCCACTGCTGCTCCGACGCACGCTCACGGAACGCGAAGTACCCGACGGACTTGCGTCCGACCAGGTAGTACACGATGTCCTTGCCCTCGCTGCGGAGCAGGGAGGCGAGCTCCTCGCCCTGCTTGAGAACGTTGGTGCTGAACGCGCCGTTGAGCCCACGGTCCGAGGTGAACAGCACCACGGCCGCACGGGTCGACGTGGCCGGCTCGGTGGTCAGCACGTGGTCGACGTTCGAGAACGTCGCCACCGCGGACACGGCCCGGGTCACCGCACGCGAGTACGGACCGGACGCGGCCATGCGGGCTTGCGCCTTCTGGATCCGCGACGCCGAGATCAACTCCATGGCGCGCGTGACCTTCTTCGTGGTCTTCGCCGACTTGATCCGCTGACGGTAGACCCGGACCTGCGCTGCCATCTAGCGACGACCCTTGACGATCTGCTCCTGGTCGACGTCCTCGGAATCCGCGGCGTCGAACTGCTCCGAGCCGAGCGTCTTGCCGTCGCTCGTCTGGAAGCTCTTCGTGAACTCGTCGATCTCCTTCGACATCGCCGAGACGGTGTCGTCGCTGAGCTGGTTCGTCTCGCGCAGCGTCGTGAGCACGTCAGAGTTGCGACGCATGTGGTCGAGCAGCTCGGACTCGAAGCGCAGCACGTCCTTCACCGGGACCGTGTCGAGCTTGCCGTTGGTGCCGGCCCAGATCGAGACGACCTGCTCCTCCACCGGGTACGGCGAGTACTGCGGCTGCTTGAGCAGCTCGGTCAGACGCGCACCGCGGTCGAGCTGACGACGCGACGCCTGGTCGAGGTCGGAAGCGAACATCGCGAAGGCCTCGAGCGAGCGGTACTGCGCCAGCTCGAGCTTCAGCGTGCCGGAGACCTTCTTGATCGACTTCACCTGGGCGTCACCACCGACGCGGGACACCGAGATGCCCACGTCGACGGCCGGACGCTGGTTCGCGTTGAAGAGGTCCGACTGCAGGAAGATCTGGCCGTCCGTGATCGAGATCACGTTGGTCGGGATGTACGCCGAGACGTCGTTCGCCTTGGTCTCGATGATTGGGAGGCCCGTCATCGATCCGGCGCCGAGCTCGTCGGACAGCTTCGCGCAACGCTCCAGCAGACGGGAGTGCAGGTAGAAGACGTCACCCGGGTAGGCCTCGCGTCCTGGCGGACGACGCAGGAGGAGCGACACCGCACGGTAGGCCTCGGCCTGCTTCGACAGGTCGTCGAAGACGATGAGGACGTGCTTGCCCTGGTACATCCAGTGCTGGCCGATGGCCGAACCGGTGTACGGGGCGAGGTACTTGAAGCCGGCCGGGTCGGAGGCGGGGGCCGCGACGATGGTCGTGTACTCCATCGCACCGGCGTCCTCGAGCGCACCCTTGACGGAGGCGATCGTGGAGCCCTTCTGACCGATGGCGACGTAGATGCAGCGGACCTGCTTGTTCTCGTCGCCCGAGTCCCAGTTGGCCTTCTGGTTGATGATGGTGTCGATCGCGATGGCCGTCTTGCCGGTCTGGCGGTCACCGATGATCAGCTGACGCTGGCCGCGGCCGACGGGGATCATCGCGTCGATCGCCTTGATGCCGGTCTGCATCGGCTCGTGGACCGATTTGCGGGACATGACGCCCGGCGCCTGCAGCTCGAGGGCACGACGGCCCTCGGCAGCGATCTCGCCGAGACCGTCGATCGGGGCGCCGAGCGGGTCGACGACCCGGCCGAGGAACGCGTCGCCGACCGGGGCGGAGAGGACCTCACCCGTGCGGGTGACTTCCTGGCCCTCTTCGACGCCGGAGAACTCGCCGAGCACGATGGCACCGATCGAGTCCTCGTCGAGGTTCTGGGCGAGGCCGAGCGTGCCGTCCGCGAAGCGGATGAGCTCGTTGGCCATGACGCCGGGGAGGCCTTCGACGTGGGCGATGCCGTCACCGGCGTCGGTGACGTGCCCGACCTCGGCCGTGGAGGCCTTCGTCGGCTCGTAGTTCGAGACGAAGTCCTTCAGGGCATCACGGATCTCATCGGGGCTGATGGTGATGTCTGCCATGGGATTTTCCTTGTTGGTTTCCGGGGCCCTTCGGCTCCGAGAGGGTGATGCTGCCGGGCGGGGCAGTTCCCGTTGTGGACTTGGGAGGGACGAGTCCGACCGTACGCTCAGCCGGCGAGCTGCAGACGGAGGTCTGCGAGCCGCGTCGCGACGGTGCCGTCGATGACGTCGCCGCCGACCTGCACGCGGACCCCGCCGATGACCGAGGGGTCGACGACGCGGTTCACGGTGATGTCCCGTCCGTAGCGCTGCGCGATCCCCCGGGCGACGCGGGCCGCCTGGTCGTCGGACAGCGGCGTCGCCGTGATGACCGTGGCGACGAGCTTGTCCGCCTGGTCCGCGACGATCCGGGAGGCGTCACGCACGATCTCGCCGATGCGGCGGCCACGGGGCTGCTGCACGAGGTTCGACACGATGGTGATCGTCTGCTGCGACACCTTGCCGGCCAGCAGGCGCTCCGCGAGGGAGCCCTTCTGGTCGGCGCTGCCGAGCTTGGTCCCGAGGGCGAGCTCGAGTCCGGCGTCCGAACGGACCGCGGTCTCGAAGGCGAACAGTTCCGCCTCGATCGAGGTGGACTGGTCGACCGTCGCGGCCACGGCACGCACTGCTGCGTCCTCGATGCCGGCGAGCAGGTCACCCTGCGACGACCAGCGCGAGCCGGCGACGGCGGTCAGGACGGCGCGCGTGGCGTCGCTCTGCCCGGCGAAGACGCGGTCGATGAGGACCTTCTTGCCAGCGGTGTCGGCGGTCGGGTCGGCGAGCAGGTTGAGCAGCTGCGACGCCCGGGCGATCGCTCGCCCGGAGGCGAAGATCTCCGCGCCGACGCCCAGGTCGACGGCACTGCCGAGTTCGGCGAGCACCGCCCTGGTAGACGTCATCGCTTCGCGGGTGGCGCTGCGCATGCTCAGTGCTCCGTTCCGGCCGCCGTCTGGGCACCCTGCGACGACTCGAGGTCGGCGAGGAAGCGGTCGACGACGGCGGTCGCCTTGGCGTCGTCCTGGAGGGACTGGCCGATGACACCCGACGCGAGGCCGAGTGCGAGCGTGCCGACCTCGGAGCGGAGCGACTGGAGCGCGCTCTGGCGCTCTGCCTCGATCTGCGCCTGGGCGTTCGCGGTGATGCGTGCGGCGTCGGCGCTGGCCTGCTCGCGGACCTCATTGCCGATCGCGGTGGCGTCGGCACGGGCCTGCTCACGGATGCGCGATGCCTCGGCACGCGCGTCAGCCAGCTGCTTGTTGTACTCGTCGAGCGCAGCTGCGGCCTGTTCCTGGGCGGCTTCGGCCTTCTTGATGCCGCCTTCGATGGCCTCGGTGCGCTCATCGAGCATCTTCGTGATCCGCGGCGTGACGACACGCCACATCACGATGAAGATGATGACGAAGGCCACCGCGGACCACACGATGTCGTACACCGGTGGGATCAGCGGATTGTGCGTTTCCTCCGCCGCGATGATGAGTGCAGTCTGCATCGAGGGGCCTTAGTTGGTGAAGATGAAGTACGTCGCGATGCCGATGAAGGCAAGGGCCTCGGTGAAGGCGATACCGATGTACATGAGGGTGGTGAGGCGACCCTGGAGTTCGGGCTGGCGGGCCACGGACTCGATGGTCTTGCCGACGACGATGCCGACGCCGATGGCCGGGCCGATCGCAGCGAGGCCGTAGCCAACCGTCGCGATGTTGCCGTTGATCTCCGCGAGAACGGTCGTTGCGTCCACGTGTTTTCCTTTCGAGGTGCGGGTCCGACGAGTGTCGGTCCCGTAGGGGGTCAGAAGGGTGTCAGTGCTCGTCAGCCAGCGCGAGCTGGATGTAGACGGCCGTCAGCAACATGAAGACGTACGCCTGGAGCAACCCGACGAGGACTTCGAAGAAGCTGAAGGCGATGCCGAACGCGAGCGTCCCGACACCGAACAACTTGAAGAGGCTCTCCGCGTCGAAGAAGAAGAACCACGTCGCCGAGAAGAACAGGACGAGGAGCAGGTGCCCCACGACCATGTTCATCAGGAGTCGCAGCGTCAGCGTGATCGGACGGAGCACGAAGGTGGAGACGAGCTCGATCGGCGTCACGATGATGTACAGCGGCCACGGCACCCCGGGCGGGAAGAGCGAGTTCCGGAGGAACGTGCCCGGGTGCTTGCGGAGGCCGGCGTAGATGAACGCGACGTAGGCGACGATCGCCAGGATCATCGGCATGGCGATGCGGCTGGTACCGGCGATGTTCATGAACGGGACGAGTCCCGTGAGGTTCATGAACAGGACGCCGAAGAAGATCGTCGCGAGGAGCGGCAGGAAGCGCTTGCCGTCCTTCTCACCCAGGTTGTCGAAGGTGTTCCGACGGACGACGTCGAAGGCGTACTCGATGAATGCCTGTCCACGGTTGGGGACCAGCTTGAGCGCGCGCGTTCCGGCGAATGCGAAGACGAGGAGCACGGCCACCGCGAAGAAGCGGATGAGGACGATGCGGTCCATCTCGATCGGCGTGCCGGCGAAGAAGATCGGGTCCGGGAAGAACTCGTTGATCGACGGACCATGGAACTCGGCGGCCTTGCTGCTCCCCGCCGCGACGGGGTTACCCGCAGCGATGAGGGACAGGGGAAGAGCGTGGGATAGCAGCGCTGTCTCCTGTGTCGGGGCGCGCACGCATGGCACGCGGAGGTGGACTGATGTGGAGGCTTGCCCGTCCGAGCTCATGCTCCGGCAGCGGGCTCCAGAAGCCTATCAGGTGTGTGCGGCTTCTCGGGCTCTCAGGCCACGGGGCCGCGATCCTCAGCGTCCGTCCGGTCTCCCGGCAGTTCGACGCCGATCGGCACGCGGGCCCGGGCGATGACGGTGACGTCGATGACGAGCGAACCGATGACCCCGATGATGATCGCGATCGCCAGGACGGGCGTGTTCACCCAGTCGCGGTCCTTCAACGCCACGAGCACGACGATGAACACGACGAACTTCACCAGGAAGGTGCCCATGATCGTGCCGAAGAAGGCGCCGGAGATCATCTGACCGCCGGAGAACCGGATCGCCAGGAGGACGCTCACCGCGGTGAGCCCGCAGAACACGACGCTCATCACGGCGCCGATGAGGCCGCCGGTCAGGCCCGGACCGCCGGCCACGAACCAGCCGACGACGCCCCCGACGACCGCGAGGGCGCCGGCGAGGACGGCGCCCTGCAGGAGGATGCGCCGGAACACGGGCCGGACGTGGTCGAGGCCGTTCGGGGTGGTCACGAGGGGTCTCCAGGGTTCGGGCGGGACGGGTGGCTGGCGTGCGGGTCGCGGACCGCCGCGGCGCGGTCGAGCGGGTCGAGGCTGGCGTCCACCGCTCCCCCGCGTCGGGCGGTCGTCTGCGCGGCGATCTCGACACGCTTGCGGCCGAGCGGCGCGAACGTCGCGATCGCGCAGACGGTGAAGCCGACGGCGACGAAGGCCGTGACCCACCACCAGTTGACGAAGAGGAACAGCAGGCACCCGAAGGCGACGGTGGCGGTCCACGCGTAGAAGATCAGCACCGCGTGGAAGTGCGAGTGCCCCATGTCGAGCAGCCGGTGGTGCAGGTGCTTCCGGTCGGCCGAGAACGGCGACTTGCCGGCACTGACGCGACGGACCACGGCGAGGGCGAAGTCCAGGATCGGCACGACCAAGATCGCGAACGGCAGCAGGATCGGGATGAACGCCGGCAGCAGGTCGGTGCGGGTCCGGACCGCCGCCGGGTCGATGTTGCCGGTGATCGAGACGGCGCTGGTCGCCATCAGGAAACCGACGAGCAGCGCCCCGGCGTCCCCCATGAACAGCTTCGCCGGGTGCCAGTTGAGCACGAGGAACCCCGCACAGGCACCGACGAGCACCGCGGTCAGCAGCGACGGCAGGTTGAAGAAGAACTCGGTCTCGACGACCACGCGGTTGATGAAGAACGTGTAGAGGAAGAACACCCCGCCGGCGATGATCGCGACGCCGGCGACCAGACCGTCCAGGCCGTCGATGAAGTTCACCGCGTTCATCACCAGGACGACGGCGAGCACGGTAAAGATCAGGCTCATGTAGGACGAGCCGACGCCGAGCGTGTTGCCGATCGGCAGGGACACGATCGCGACGCCCTGCCACGCCAGGATCCCCGCCGCGATGATCTGGCCCGCGAGCTTCGTCATCCAGTCGAGGTCCCAGATGTCGTCCGCGACGCCGAGCACCACGATGATCGTGGCCCCGGCCAGGACGGCCAACACGCGTCCTGGTTCGGCGAAGACCAGCCGGAAGTAGTCCTGACCCGCGATGGCGGGGAAGAGGAACCACGCGCAGAGCAGCGAGACGATGACGCCGAGGAACATCGCGATGCCGCCGAGCCGCGGCGTCGGGGTGCGGTGCACGTCCCGTTCGCGGACCTTCGGGTACCACTTGTACTTGACGCCGAGCTTCCAGACGAGCCAGCTGACCAGGAAGCTCACGACCGCCGAGATGACCCCGGCGAGCATGTAGAACTTCACCGCACGAGGTCGTCCCCGACGACCCGCCTGATCTCGTCGTCGGAGATCACGCCGTGGCGCACGATCCGCAGCCCGTCACCCGCGGCGAGGCCGGTGGCGTCGACGATCGTGGAACCGGTCGAGGCGGCGGTGCCCTCGTGCACGGGGACCGCTCCCCCGTCGAGGTACACGGCGATGCTGTCACCGAGCATCCGTTCGGCGGCGTCGATGTCCATCGCGGCCGGATCGCCGGTCGAGTTCGCGGACGACACCGCGAGCGGCCCTACCTCCTGCAGGAGCTCGAGGGCGATGCGCGAGTCCGGCATCCGGAGCGCGACCGTGCCGCGCGTCTCGCCGAGGTCCCAGTCGAGCGACGGCTGCGCCCGGAGGATCACCGTGAGTCCGCCCGGCCAGAACTCGTCGACGAGTCGCCGGACCTGCTCGGGCACCTCGCTGGCGAGGGCGTCCATCGTCGCCACGCCCGGGATGAGCACCGGCGGCGGCGACTGGCGTGTCCGGCCCTTCGCGTCGAGCAGGCGCTGCACGGCCTGCGCGCTGAACGCGTCCGCGGCGACGCCGTACACGGTGTCGGTGGGCACGACGACGAGTTCACCGCGACCGAGGGCGGCTCGGGCGAGCCGCATCCCGGTGAGGAGCCCGTCGGGGTCGGAGCAGTCGTATCGGGAAGCCATGACCTGCACGATGATAGTGCGCGAGGATGGTGCACATCGTGAACGAGACGCCTGCGCCCCCACTCCTGTTCCTCTTCGACATGGACGACGTGCTCGTCCGCTACGACTGGAGGACCCGCATGGCCGGGCTCTCCGAGCTGACGGGCCACGACTTCGTGGAGCTCCGCCGCCGCTGGTGGGACACCGGCAGCGAGCAGCGTGCCGAGGCCGGGCACTTCGCGGACGGTGACGAGTACCTTGCGGCCTTCCGGGAGGCGATGGGCTGCGAGGTCGACGAGACCGAGTGGGCGCGAGTCCGCGGTGCCGCGATGACCGAGCTGCCCGAGCGGGTCGAAGCGGTCCGGATCGCCAAGGAGCACGGTCGGGTCGCGCTCCTGACGAACAACGGCCCGCTGGCCGGCCGGTGGTTGCACGAGTGGGTGCCCTCGCTGCCCCCGCTGTTCGGCGAGCACCTGGACACGTCGAGCAACTTCGGTGCGCGCAAGCCCGAGCAGGACGTCTTCCGTCGGGTGCTCGAGCACCACGGTGTGCCGGCCGAACGCACGTTCTTCGCCGACGACATGCCGGAGAACGTCGCGGGTGCCCGGAGTGTCGGCATCACGGCCGTCCTGGTCGAGCACGACACGGACCTGCGCGACGCGGTCCGCACGTTCATCGCCGCGCACGAGACGACGTCCGTCACGCCGGACGCGCAGGCGCCGGACGCGCAGGCTCCGAGCGCGCAGCCGACGACCGCCTGACCGACGGCCACCGGACCGGCGACCAGCCTGACCGACGACCGGGAGGCCCGCCCCGCGTCCGGCTACCGCGTCGCGGTGGTCGTGCGGTCGCGTCCGGTGAGGTCGACGTGCGTCTCCGGCGACCGGAAGCCACGGGCCGCGAGGACCGCGCGGACCCCGGCGCCCTGCTGTTCGGCGTGCTCGACGACGAGGAGCCCGCCGGGCACGAGCAGCCGCCACGCCGTCTCGGTCAGCGCGCGCACGGCGTCGAGGCCGTCGGGTCCGCCGTAGAGCGCGAGCGCCGGGTCGTGGTCGCGGACCTCCGGGTCGATCGGCACCGCGTCGTCGGGGACGTACGGCGGGTTCGAGACGACGACCGACACCCGGCCGTCGAGCTCCGGGAACGCGTCGGCGAGGTCGCCCTCGACGAGCCGGACCGTGCCGCCGTGCGCGTCGACGTTCCGCCGGGTCCACGGCAGCGCCTCCGGTGAACGCTCGACGGCGTACACGAGGGCGTTCGGGACCTCGGTGTCCATCGCGATGGCGATCGCACCGCTTCCGGCGCCGAGGTCGACGGCGATCGGCTCGGGCACCGCGGTCGCCCGGAGTGCGTCGATGCCGAACTGGACGACCGACTCGGTCTCCGGGCGCGGCACGAACACACCGGGCCCGACGGACAGCGTGAGCGCGCGGAAGTGGGCTTCGCCGGTGACGTGCTGCAGGGGCTCGCGGGTGACGCGTCGGGCTACCGCGTGTCGGAAGCGCTCGACGTGCTCGGCGGCGATCGCGCCTCCGGTCATCGCCCGCGCCTGGACCGCGCCGCGGGAGGTGTCGGTCGCCCAGGCGAGCAGCAGTTCCGCGTCGACCTGCGGCGTCGGGACGCCGGCGGCGGCCAACGCCGCGGCCGCCTCACGCAGGAGGCGGTCCGCGGCGTACGTCGGCTGCTGCCGGTCCACGCCGGTCAGGCGTCCTGGTCGCCGATGGCGGCCAGGCGTGCCTCTTCGTCCGCCGAGATCGCGGACTGGATGACCGGCTCGAGCGCACCGTTCATGACACGGTCGAGGTCGTAGGCCTTGTACCCGGTGCGGTGGTCCGCGATCCGGTTCTCCGGGAAGTTGTACGTGCGGATGCGCTCCGACCGGTCCATCCCGCGGATCTGCGACTTCCGGGCGTCCGAGGCCAGGGCGTCGAGCTCCTCCTGCTGGCGCGCGAGGATCCGGGCACGGAGGACGCGCATGCCCGCCTCGCGGTTCTGCAGCTGCGACTTCTCGTTCTGCATCGCGACCGTGATGCCCGTCGGGAGGTGCGTGATGCGCACCGCCGAGTCCGTCGTGTTGACGGACTGCCCACCGGGGCCGGAGGACCGGTACACGTCGATCTTCAGGTCGTT
Organism: Curtobacterium herbarum; assembly: GCF_016907335.1. Taxonomy (NCBI): domain Bacteria; kingdom Bacillati; phylum Actinomycetota; class Actinomycetes; order Micrococcales; family Microbacteriaceae; genus Curtobacterium; species Curtobacterium herbarum. The sequence goes on along the minus strand of NZ_JAFBBT010000001.1, from coordinate 1,541,842 downwards.
CTGGTTGATCTCGACCTCTTCGGGCTCGTCGACCTCGGGGAAGACGAGCACGCCGGTGGTCGACGTGTGGATGCGGCCCTGCGACTCGGTCTGCGGCACCCGCTGGACACGGTGTACACCGCCCTCGTACTTGAGGTGCGCCCACACGCCCTGGGACGGGTCGGTCGTGTTCGACTTGATCGCGACCTGGACGTCCTTGTAGCCGCCGAGGTCGGACTCGGTGCGCTCGAGGAGCTCGACCTTCCAGCCCTTGCCCTCGGCGTAGTGCGAGTACATGCGGAGCAGGTCGGCCGCGAACAGCGCCGACTCCTCGCCGCCCTCGCCGCCCTTGATCTCCATGATCACGTCGCGGCCGTCGTCGGGGTCGCGCGGGATCAGGAGTCGGCGGAGACGCTCCTGGCGCTCGGCCAGCTGCTCCTCGAGCCCGGGGACCTCGTCCGCGAACGCCTCGTCCTCACGTGCGAGTTCCCGGGCGGCGGCGAGGTCGTCCCCCGCCGCCTGCCAGGCCTCGTACGCCGCCTTGATCTGGCTGAGTTCGGCGTACCGCCGGTTGACCTTCTTGGCCCGGGCCGCGTCGGCGTGGAGCGCGGGGTCCGACAGCTGCTGCGTCAGTTCCTCGTGTTCCGCCAGCAGCCCTGCCACCGACTCGAACACGCGTTACTCCTGGTGGCCGTTGCCGTGGTGACCGTTGGTCGCCGGCACCGACTTCTGGATCTGGACCAGGAACTCGACGTTCGACTGCGTCTCCTTGAGGTTCCGCAGCACCACGTCGAGCGCCTGCTGCGGGTCGAGCCCGGCCAGGGCACGACGCAGGCGCCACGTGATCGCGACCTCGTCGGCGGAGAGCAGCTGCTCCTCGCGACGGGTCCCGGAGGCGTTGATGTCGACGGCGGGGAAGATCCGCTTGTCGGCCAGGTGACGGTTGAGGCGGAGCTCCATGTTGCCGGTGCCCTTGAACTCCTCGAAGATCACCTCGTCCATCTTCGACCCGGTCTCGACGAGCGCCGTGGCGAGGATGGTCAGCGAGCCACCGTTCTCGATGTTGCGGGCGGCGCCGAAGAAGCGCTTGACCGGGTAGAGCGCGGCCGAGTCGACGCCACCGGAGAGCACGCGGCCCGACGGCGGGGTGGCCAGGTTGTACGCGCGGCCCAGACGGGTGATCGAGTCGAGCAGCACGACGACGTCGTGACCGAGCTCGACCAGGCGCTTGGCACGCTCGATCGCGAGCTCGGCGACGGTGGTGTGGTCCTCGGCGGGACGGTCGAAGGTCGAGGCGATGACCTCGCCCTTCACCGTGCGCTGCATGTCGGTGACCTCTTCGGGACGCTCGTCCACCAGGACGACCATGAGGTGCGCCTCCGGGTTGTTCTTCGAGACGGCGTTCGCGATGGCCTGCAGGACGACGGTCTTGCCGGCCTTCGGCGGGGAGACGATGAGGCCGCGCTGGCCCTTGCCGATCGGCGACACGAGGTCGATGATCCGCGTCGACAGCTTCGCCGGCTCGGTCTCGAGGCGCAGGCGCTCGTTCGGGTACAGCGGGGTGAGGTCCTGGAAGTCGACGCGGGCGGCGGCCTCGTCGGCGGTCTGGCCGTTCACGGTGTCGATCTTCACCAGCGCGTTGTACTTCTGGCGGCTCTGCTGCTCGTTGTCACGCGGCTGCTTGATCGCACCGACGACGGCGTCGCCCTTGCGCAGGTGGTACTTCTTCACCTGGCCGAGCGAGACGTAGACGTCCTCCGGCCCCGGCAGGTAGCCGGTGGTGCGCACGAAGGCGTAGTTGTCGAGCACGTCGAGGATGCCGGCGATCGGGATGAGGACGTCGTCCTCGGTGACCTCGGGCTCGAACTCGTCGTTCTGGCCACCGCGACCGCGCTTGCGGTCACGCTGCCGGCGGGTGCGACCGTTCTCGGCCTCCTGCTCGGCGGCACGCTGCTGGTCGCCACGCTGCTGGTCGCCACGCTGCGGTTCCGACTGCTTCTGGTCCTGCTGCTTCTGGTCGCGCTGCGCGTCACGCTGGTCGCGCTGGGCGTCGCGCTGGTCCTGCTGCTTCTGCTGCTTGCCGTTCTGCTGCTGCGCCGGCTTCTGCTCGGGCTCGGCCTGCTGCTGGGCGGGCTTCTGCTCACCCTGGTCGGCCTGGTCGGCGTTCTGCCCGCGGCCACGACCACGGCCGCGGCTGCGACGGCCACGACGGGCGCCGCCCTCGGACTGGTCGCCCTGGTCGTTCTGCTGGCCGTCGTGCTGCTGGCCCTCGTCCTGCTGGGCGTCGTCCTGCCGGCCCGCGTCGGTGACGGCGTCCTGGTCGCCCTGCTCGACGGCGTCCGCGACCGGGACCTGGGTCTCGGCGGTGGCGCCGCGGGAGTCCTGGGCGTCGGACTGCTGTGCCTGACGGTCGCGACCGCGACCGCGACGCTGACCGCTCTGGGCGGCTTCCTGGGCGTCCTTCTCGGCGCGGACCTGGTCGAGGCCCGCGAGCAGGTCCTCGGTGCCGGTGTGCCCGGCGTTGGTGTGCGCGACCGCAGCGGTCGGCTCGGCGGTGACCGTGCCTCCCGAGCTGACGCGTCGGCTGCGACGGCCGCGCGGTGCGGACTCGGCGGGGACCTCGGCCTGTGCGGCCGGCTCCTGGGCGACCGGCGCCTGGGCGACGGGCGCCTCGGCGACCGGGGCCTGCGCGGCGGGCGCCTCGGCTGCCGGAGCGGCCTCGGGAGCCGGCGTGCCGGTCCCGGCGCCGTCGAGGGTCGGCGTGCCGGAGACTGCTGCCCCGGCCGGACGCTTGTCCTCGATCGAGGCGATCAGGTCGCCCTTGCGGAGCTTCGAGAGCCCGGTGATGCCGAGGGACGAGGCGATGCGCTGGAGCTCCGGGAGACGGAGCGCGCGGAGGTCAGTGGGGATCTCCACAGAGGTGGAGGTGGTGACGTCGGTCACGATGGTGTTGTTCCTTCCGACCGCAGAACGCGGAGAGTTTCCACCGCTCTCGTGGCAGCGTGCAACGGGCGTCGTTCAGACGACGGACCGGGAACGGTGATCTGGCCAGGCACGATGATCTGGCCCGAGAACGGTGATCTGGAGAAAGTGCCCCACGCACCGGATCAAGCTGGCGGTCGACCGTGGATGGTCGAGGCCTGCGCGAGATCGGCTTCGAGCGTCGGGAGCGCTTTCACTGTAGCACCACCCAGATCGACGGCCAGCATGAGCGGACGCCAGGTGGATTCGGCGTGTCGCTCGACCAGTTCGGCGGCGTCGAGCCGCTGCGCCGGGTCGCTGCCCATGACCAGGAGGCTCGGCCCGGCCCCCGAGACGACCGCGGCCAGACCGTGCTGGCGGAGCAGGCCGATGAGGGCGTCGGTCTCCGGCATCGCGCTCGCCCGGTAGGCCTGGTGCAGCCGGTCCTCGGTCGCGGCGAGCAGCAGTTCCGGGCTCTGGATGAGCGCCGCGACGAGCAGCGCCGAGCGGGACACGTTGAACGCGGCGTCCTCGTGCGGCACCGTCATCGGCTGCAGCGAACGGGCGAGCTTCGTCGAGAGCGTCGACGTCGGCACGAACACGACCGGCGAGACACCGCGGTGCACGAGCAGCCGCTTGTGCGCCGGCCCGTCCGGCGTCATCCACGCGATCGTCAGACCGCCGAAGAGGGCCGGGGCGACGTTGTCCGGGTGCCCCTCCATCTCGGTGGCGAGGGTGAGCAGGGTCGCCGCGTCGAGGTCGACCACGCCCTCGAGCAGCCCGCGGGCGGCCATCAGCCCGGCGACGATGGCCGCCGCCGAGGACCCCATGCCGCGACCGTGCGGGATGGCGTTCGTGGCGTGCAGCTCGAGCCCCGGCTGCGGGACCCCGGCGTGTTCGAGGCCGCGGCGGACGGCCCGGACCACCAGGTTCGTGTCGTCGGTCGGGACCTCGCCCGCGCCGACACCGTCGATGGTGACGGTCGCGCCGGGCTCCGGTCGGACGCGGACGACGACCTCGTCGTAGAGCGAGAGCGCGAGTCCGAGGGAGTCGAAGCCCGGCCCGAGGTTCGCCGACGTCGCCGGGACGCGCACGCGCACCGCCCGTCCGGCCGGTACAGCGATCTGGGCGGTCATGCCCTCCCCCGGTCCGGACGAGCGATCGGCGGTCACCGCGCGCTGACCAGTCCGAGCACGTCCGCGATCGCCGCGGTGTCGACGGGGACGCTCGTCGGCGTGACCTCGCCGCCGTCCTGGGTGCGGAGCGCCCACTGCGGGTCCTTGAGGCCGTGACCGGTCACCGTGATGACGACCGTCGCGCCCTTCGGGATGACGCCCGCGTCGGCGCGCTCGAGGAGCCCGGCGACACCGATGGCCGACGCCGGCTCGACGAAGACGCCGACCTCGGCGGAGAGCAGGTGGTGCGCCGCCAGGATCGCCTCGTCCGAGATCGCACCGAAGTAGCCGTCGGTCTCCTCGCGGGCCTCCAGCGCGTACTTCCACGACGCCGGGTTGCCGATGCGGATGGCGGACGCGATGGTCTCCGGGTGCCGGACGACCTCGCCGTGCACGATCGGGGCCGAGCCCGCCGCCTGGAACCCGAACATGCGCGGCATCTTGGTGGAGCGGCCCGAGGCGACGTCCTCGCGGTAGCCGCGGGAGTACGCCGTGTAGTTGCCGGCGTTGCCGACCGGCAGGAAGTGGAAGTCCGGCGCGTCGCCGAGGACGTCGACGACCTCGAAGGCGGCGGTCTTCTGCCCCTCGATGCGGTCGTTGTTCACCGAGTTGACCAGGTGCACCGGGTAGTTGGCGGAAAGGTCGCGCGCGATGTCCAGGCAGTCGTCGAAGTTGCCCTGGACCTGCAGCAGCTGGGCGTCGTGGGCGACCGCCTGGCTGAGCTTGCCCATCGCGATCTTGCCCTCGGGCACGAGCACCGCGGCGGTGATGCCGGCGTGCGTCGCGTACGCCGCGGCCGAGGCGCTGGTGTTGCCGGTCGAGGCGCAGATGACGGCCTTCGCGCCGTGCTCGACGGCCTTCGAGATCGCCATCGTCATGCCGCGGTCCTTGAAGGAACCGGTCGGGTTCATGCCCTCGTACTTCACGTACACGGTCGCGCCGGTGCGCTCGGAGAGCCGACGAGCCGGGATGAGCGGGGTGCCGCCCTCACCGAGCGTCACGATCGGGGTCGCGTCGGTCACGTCGAGTCGGTCGGCGTACTCGCGCAGGACTCCCTGCCACTGGTGGGCCATCAGGCTTCTCTCTCTGTCCGGTGGGGCGGTCTGGGTCGGATCGGTCTGGGTCGGATCGGTCTGGCTGGATCCGGTCGGGTCGGGTCGGTTCGGGTCGTGCGGGTGGTCGGTGCGGTGCCGGGAGGCGCGTGGTCGCGCTACGCCCCCACGAACCGCAGGACACTGGTCACGTCCAGGACGACGTCCTCGCCCCGGAGTGCGGCGACGGTGTCGGCCAGGTCGGCTTCGCGCGCCAGGTGCGTGCCGATGACGAGCGTCGCGGTCCCCTCGGTGGTCCCCGTGGTGGTCTGCTCGACGGTCTCGACGCTGACGCCGTGGGCCGCGAGCACCCCGGCGACGGTCGAGAGCACACCGGGTGCGTCCGACACGTGCAACGAGATCTGGTAGCGGGTGCGGACGGTCCCGATCGGGAACACCGGCAGCGCCGACCGGGTCGACTCGGCGACCCCGGGCCCGCCGATGACGTGGCGTCGGGCCGCGGACACCAGGTCGCCGAGGACCGCGGAGGCCGTCTCGACCCCGCCGGCTCCGGCGCCGTAGAACATCAGGTCGCCGGCGGCCTCGGCCTCGACGAACACCGCGTTCTTCGCGCCGTGCACGCTGGCGAGCGGGTGCGACTCCGGCACCAGCGCCGGGTAGACGCGGGCACTGACGCCCTCGCGGCCGTCGGCGTCGGTGAGTCGCTCGCACGTGGCCAGGATCTTCACGACGTAGCCGGCCTTGCGGGCGGCACGGACCTGCTCGATCGTGACGGAGGTGATGCCCTCGCGGTGCACGGCGGCGAGCGGGACCGAGGTGTGGAACGCGATCGAGGCCAAGATCGCGGCCTTCTGCGCGGCGTCGTAGCCCTCGATGTCGGCGGTCGGGTCGGCCTCGGCGTACCCGAGCTCCGTCGCGGTGGCCAGCGCGTCGGCGAACGTGGCGCCCTCGCGGTCCATCAGGTCGAGGATGAAGTTCGTCGTGCCGTTGACGATGCCCATGATCCGCTCGATGCGGTCACCCGCCAGCGAGTCGTGCAGCGGTCGGATGATCGGGATCGCCCCGGCGACGGCGGCCTCGTAGTAGAGCTGTGCGCCGACCTGCTCGGCCGCGGCGAAGAGCTCCGGGCCGTGCGTGGCGAGGAGCGCCTTGTTGCCGGTGACGACGTCGGCGCCGGACTGCAGCGCCTGGAGCACGAGGGTGCGGGCGGGCTCGATGCCACCGATGAGCTCGACGACGATGTCGGCTCCGAGGATCAGCGAACCGGCGTCCGTCGTGAACAGCTCGCGCGGCAGGTCGACATCCCGCTGGGCGTCGACGTCACGCACGGCGATCCCCACCAGCTCGAGGCCGGCACCGGCACGCGTGGCGAGCTCCGGTCCGTGCTCGAGCAGGAGTCGTGCGACCTGGGAGCCGACCGAGCCGGCTCCGAGCAGTGCGACGCGGACGTTGCGGTATTCGATCATCTGGTGGGGGTCTCTCCGGGTCGGGTTCTCAGGCGGACGGACCGGTCTCGGGTACCGGCACGACGCCCGTGTCTCGGGCGAGGAGGTCGTCGACGCTCTCACCCCGGACGAGGATACGGGCTGCCCCGTCGGCGACCGCGACGACCGGCGGACGGCCGACGTGGTTGTAGTTGCTCGCGAGGCTCCAGCAGTAGGCACCGGTCGCGGCGACGGCGAGCAGGTCGTCGCGGCGCACGTCACCGGGCAGGTACTCGTCGTGGACGACGACGTCACCGCTCTCGCAGTGCTTGCCGACCACCCGGGTGAGCACCGGGTCGGCGTCCGAGGTCCGGGCGAGCCGGGCCGTGTAGTCGGCACCGTAGAGCGCCGGCCGGACGTTGTCGCTCATCCCACCGTCGACCGACACGTAGGTGCGGGTCGCGCCGGTGCCGTCCGCGGCGTCCACCGCGACGGGCTTGATCGTGCCGACGCGGTACAGCGTGACGCCGGGCGGGCCGACGATGTACCGGCCCGGCTCAACCGCGATCTCGGGCACCGGGATGCCCCGCGCGGAGCACTCGTCGGCGATGATCGCGGCCAGGGCGTCGGCGACGTCCTCCGGCTCGAGGGCGGAGTCGGCCTCGGTGTAGTCGATGCCCCAGCCGCCGCCGAGGTTGAGCTCCGGCACCGGGCCCGACTCGACCAGCGTGGCGTGCACGTCCATCAGCCGACGGGCGGCCTCGCGGAACCCGCTGTCGTCGAAGATCTGCGAGCCGATGTGCGAGTGCAGCCCGACGAAGGCGAGCGAGGGCTCGGCGCGGACGGCGGTCGCGGCCTGCACCGCCTCGGACAGCGGGATGCCGAACTTCTGGTCCTCGCGCGCGGTCGCCAGGAACTCGTGCGTCGAGGCGTGCACCCCGCTGTTGATCCGGATGCGGACCCGCTGGGTGACCCCGGCGTCCGCGGCGATCCGGGCGACGCGACCGATCTCCTCGTGGCTGTCGAGGACGATCGTGCCGAGGCCGACCGCGACGGCACGCGCGATCTCGGCGTCGGACTTGTCGTTGCCGTGGAAGCCCATCAGCGCCGGGTCGACGCCCGCGGCCAGTCCGACGGCGAGTTCGCCCATCGTGCAGACGTCGAGACGGAGGTCGGCGCCGGCCATCCACCGGGCGACGTGCGTCGTCCAGAAGGCCTTCGCCGCGTAGTAGACGTGCGCCCGCGTGCCGATCCGACTGAAGGCGTCGGTGAAGGCGTCCCGCACACGGACGGCACGCGACTGCACGTCACGCTCGTCGACCACGTACAGCGGGGAACCGAAGCGGGCGACGAGCTCGTCGGCGGCGACCCCACCGATCGCGAGCATGCCCTCGTCGGTCCGCGTCGCGGACGCGGGCCAGATGCGGGCCACCAGCTCGGAGGCGTCCGCCGGGAACCGCAGTCGCGGCGGCGCAAGGGGGTTCTCGCTCACGGGACCCGATCCTATCCGGCCGCGCCGTACCTCCCGGCCATGTGACGCCGCCTGTGGACGGCTGCCGGACGGAGCACCAGGCGCCCGCTCAGCAGCGGCCGGTGGTGCGCAGACCCGCCTCGTTGAGGGGCAGCTCCTCGGCCGTGATGCGGACCGTCGCGGCCGCCGAGGTCACCCGGAGCGAGCGCACCCGAAGCTGCTCCGGCAGGAACTGCGCCGTGCACACCGGCACCGGGACGTCCGAGACGCCGGGGATGTCGTCGACCTTCAACCCGAGCGAGGAGTTCGTGATCCGGACCGTCTTCGGCGTGATCGTGACCCCGCGCCCGTCGGACTGCGCGGTCACCGACCCGTCCGCCGCGTAGCCGATGCGGAAGCCGAGCACCGAGGCGCTGCCCCGCAGCTCGACCCCGCCGTCGATCAGCCGGACGCGCTCGAACAGCGGCGAGTACTTCGCCAGGTCCTTCACCGCACCGGACGCCAGACGGACGGTGCCGTCGACGTCGTGCACCGCACCCTTGCCGTCCACCGGCAGGTCGTGCGCCGTCACGTCGGCGGCGAGCGGGATGCCCTCCACCGTCAGCCGGTCCGAGGTGATCCGGACGTCGTCGAGCGTGCCGCGGAGCAACTGCGGGATGACGATCCCCGGCACGTGCGCGTCGACCGTGCCCGTCGTGCCGTCCGGCAGCGACTGCTCGACCTGCGACGCGACCGTCCGGTCGACGACGCCGCGGAGCACGAACTCCGCCACGACCACGAGGACGGCCAGGACGACGAGGACGACGACCAGGACGATCGCGAGCGTCCGGCCGCGGCGCTTCGGGCGTCGACCCGTTGCCGGCGCTGCTGCGGACGACACCGCTACATCCGTTCGGGCGCGCTGACGCCGAGCAGCCCGAGACCGTTGCGCACGACCTGGCCGGTGGCGTCGTTCAGCCACAGGCGGGTGCGGTGCAGATCGGTCACGGACTCGTCGCCGAGCGGGGTGACGCGGCAGGAGTCGTACCAGCGGTGGTACAGCCCGGCGAGCTGCTCGATGAAGCGCGCGATGCGGTGCGGCTCGCGGAGCTCGGCGGCCTGACGGAGCACCCGCGGGTACTCGGCGAGGGCACCGAGGAGCGAGCTCTCCGACTCGTGCGTCAGCAGCGACGCGTCGAACACCGACCGGTCGACCCCCGACGCGGCGGCGTTCCGCGCGACGGACTGCGTGCGGGCGTGGGCGTACTGGACGTAGAAGACGGGGTTGTCGTTCGTCCGCTTCGTGAGCAGGTCGAGGTCGATGTCGATCGCGGTGTCGCTCGCGAACCGGACAAGCGCGTACCGACCAGCGTCGACACCGACCGCGTCGACCAGGTCCTCCATCGTCACGACCGTGCCGTTGCGCTTCGACATCCGGAGCGGCTGGCCGTCCTTGAGCAGGTTCACCAGCTGGCCGATGAGGATCTCGAGGTTCTTGCCCGGCTCGTCACCGAACGCGGCACACATCGCCATCATGCGGCCGACGTAGCCGTGGTGGTCCGCGCCGAGCATGATGAGGTTCCGCTCGAAGCCACGCTCGCGCTTGTCGAGGTAGTAGGCCAGGTCGCCGGCGATGTACGCGGGCTCGCCGTCCGACTTGATGACCACGCGGTCGCGGTCGTCACCGAAGTCCGTCGTGCGGAGCCACAGCGCGCCGTCGGCCTCGTACATCCGGCCCTGCTCCTGCAGGCGGGCGATGGCGCGGTCGACGGCCTTCGACTCGTGCAGCGAGTTCTCGTGGAAGAAGACGTCGAAGTCGACGCCGAAGTCGTGCAGCGAGCGCTTGATGTCCGTGAACATGAACTCGACGCCCTCGCGCCGGAACAGCTCCTGCGCCTCGTCGCGCGGCAGGTCCGTCACGGCGAGACCCGGCTCGAGCGTCGCGAGCACCCGGGCCGCGATCTCGCCGATGTAGGCACCGCCGTAGCCGTCCTCCGGCGTCGGCTCACCGAGCGCGGACGCCAGCAGCGAGCGGGCGAACCGGTCGATCTGGTTGCCGTGGTCGTTGAAGTAGTACTCGCGGGTGACCAGGCCACCCTGCGCCTGGAAGACGCGGGCCAGGCTGTCGCCGACCGCGGCCCACCGGACACCGCCCATGTGGATCGGACCGGTCGGGTTCGCCGAGACGAACTCCAGGTCGATCCGGACGCCGTCGTACAGGTCGCCGTGACCGAACGACTCGCCCTGGTCGACGATGGTGCGCGCGACCTCGCCCGCCGCAGCTGCCTCGAGCGTGACGTTGATGAAGCCCGGACCGGCGACGTCCACCGACGCGACACCGTCGAGCTCGGTCAGCTCCCCCGCGATCTCCGTCGCGAGCTCTCGCGGGTTCGTGCCCAGGCGCTTCGCGAGCTGCATGGCCGCGTTCGACGCCCAGTCACCGTGCGCGCGGTTCTTCGGCCGCTCCAACGCCACGTGCGACTGCTCGATCGTCACCGTGTCGGCAGCACCGCGTCGCTCGACGATGCCCGTGAGGATCGACAGGTACGCTTCGGAGAGTTCGGCAGGAGTCACGGCGCACGAGTCTACCGGGACACCCAGGCAGCGCCCGGACCACGCCGGGGCCCATGCACCAGGATGGTCGGTCATGACCTCCCGCAGCCTCCGGGCGATCAGCATCGCCGCCCTCGTCGTGCCCGCCGCCCTCGTCCTCGCCGGCTGCTCCGGCGGTGGCAGCGACCGCCCATCCGCCTCGGCCACCGCCGGCGTCGTCGGACGACCGGTCAGCCAGACCTGCGCCGAACTCGTGCCATCCGCCACGTTCAGCGTCTACGGGCAGCGGTTCGAGCGCGTCCGCTCACCGAAGCCGACGAAGGGCTCCCCCGTCGCCCAGATCGCGGCCCAGGACGGCCGCGTCTGCACCTGGCGGTCCACCACCGACGACAGCGTGACCGTGACCGTCGCCGTCGCCCACCTGCCTGAGAAGCAACTCACCCAGCTCGAGGACGCGCTCTTCGAACAGGGCGGCTCCGTCCCCACCTACACGGTCGAGGGGTACTTCAGCCTGAGCGGGAAGACCGGCCGCGCCGACGCGTTCGCCGACCCCTACTGGATCCACACCGCGTCCACCCTCTACACCGAACCCGGCACCGCCCAGCCCGTCGTCGACGCCGTCCGCGCCGCCGTCGCGCCCGACGCCGGCGCACCCGCGAGCAGCGCGCCGACCCCCTGACGCCCCGGCCGGCCCGGCCGACGAGACACGTCACCCGACCACCGTCGGACCGGAGGCGCGAGGCGGCGCCGACACGCGCCTCCCGTCCGGCGGCGGCACGCCCGGGAGGCCCGACACGCGTACAGGGGGCCGGTCCGGACCTGCTACGGTTGGTGACACCCCGGGCCCCCATAGCTCAGGGGATAGAGCACTGCCCTCCGGAGGCAGGGGCGGAGGTTCGAATCCTCCTGGGGGCACAGTGACATTTCCGCACGATGACATTCCCGCGCAAGCTGTCGTCCTCGCTGCGCTCGGTCGGCAGCGCGCGATGTCGGCTTCGCCGACTGATCCCCCGTGGCGACTCCGGTGGTGAGCGCACCTCGTCGTGGGGACTTCGGTGGGTCGGCGGGGGCGGGTTTCCGGGGTGGACACCTGGGGGCTCTAGGATCACGCGGCGTGACGCACTCCACCCAGCGGGAACTCGACCGGGGCAGCCTCGCGACGCCCGCCAGGACCCTGCTCGACGTCCTCACCGCCACCGCTGAGACGCACCCCGACGCCCTCGCCCTCGAGACCCCCGACGGGCCGCTCGACTACCGGGCCCTCCTCGCCCTCGTGCACGAACGCGCCGACGACCTCGCCCGGCACGGCGTGCACCGCGGCGACCGGGTCGGCATCCGCATCCCCTCCGGCGGCCGCGACCTCTCCGTCTCGATCCTCGCCGTCCTCGCCGCCGGCGCCGCCTACGTCCCCGTCGACGCCGACGACCCCGAGGAACGCGCCACCCTCGTCTTCGGCGAAGCGGACGTCGTCGGCGTCATCGGCGCCGGCGGTGTCCTCCGCGACCGCGACGGCACCTCCCTGCCCGTCACCGACCCCACGGCGAGCGCCGAACCCCCGACCACCGACGACGACGCCTGGATCATCTTCACCTCCGGGTCCACGGGGGTGCCGAAGGGCGTCGCCGTCACCCACCGCTCCGCCGCCGCGTTCGTCGACGCCGAGGCGCGGATGTTCCTGCAGTCGGCACCCCTGGGACCGACGGACCGGGTGCTCGCCGGGCTCAGTGTCGCGTTCGACGCCTCGTGCGAGGAGATGTGGCTCGCCTGGGGGCACGGTGGGTGCCTGGTGCCCGCGCCGCGGTCGCTCGTGAAGAGCGGTGTCGACCTCGGGCCGTGGCTCATCGCGCACGGCATCACCGTCGTCTCGACCGTGCCGACCCTCGCGGCGCTGTGGCCGGACGACGCGCTGGAGTCGGTGCGCCTGGTGATCTTCGGCGGTGAGGCGTGCCCACCCGAGCTCGCCGCGCGCATCGCGTCCCGCGACCGGGAGGTCTGGAACACCTACGGGCCGACCGAGGCCACCGTCGTCGCGTGCGGGGCCCTGCTCGACGGCAGCACCCCGATCCGGATCGGGCTGCCGCTCGACGGGTGGGACCTGGCCGTCGTCGACGCCGAGGGGCAGCGGGTCGCGCCGGGTCAGGTCGGTGAGCTGGTGATCGGTGGTGTCGGGCTCGGCCGCTACCTGGACCCGGCGAAGGACGCCGAGAAGTACGCGCCGTTCCCGGCGCTCGGGTGGGAGCGGGCGTACCGGAGCGGCGACCTGGTGCGGTACGACCCGGAGGGCCTCGTCTTCCAGGGCCGTGCGGACGACCAGGTGAAGCTCGGCGGGCGCCGGATCGAACTCGGTGAGATCGACGCGGCCCTGCAGGCGCTCGACGACGTCGCCGGTGGTGCCGCGGTCGTGCAGCGCACCCCGGCCGGCAACCAGGTCCTCGTCGGCTACGTCGCCCCCGTCGCGGGCGCGACCATCGACACGTCCGCCGCGAACGAGCGGCTCCGGCAGGAGCTGCCCGCTGCCCTGGTGCCGCTCCTGGCTGTGGTGGACGTGTTGCCGACCCGCACGTCCGGCAAGGTCGACCGTGCGGCGCTCCCCTGGCCGCTCGCGGGTGCGACGGGCACGGACCTGCCGCCGACGGTCGCGTGGATCGCGGAGCGGTGGTCCGCGATCCTCGGTGTCCCGGTGGCGGACGTCGACGACGACTTCTTCGCGCACGGCGGCGGCTCGTTGACCGCCGCGCAGCTCGTCTCCGCGATCCGGGAGCGGTACCCGACGACGACGGTCGCGGACGTCTACGACCACCCGCGCATCGGTGCCCTCGCCGACGCCTTGGACGAGTCCGGTCCGGTGGCCGCGGCCTCACGGCACGTCGCCCCCGTCCCGCCGGCGACCGGGGCGCTGCTGACGCTCCTCGGGGTGCCGCTGCAGGTGCTCCGCGGGCTCCGGCTGCTCAGCTGGACGGCGTTGGTCGCTGCTGTCCTGCACGCCACGACGATGCCGTTCCTGCCGGTGCTGCCCTGGCCGGCGCTCGTCGTCGGGCTGCTGCTGTTCGTCACCCCCGCGGGCAAGATGACGCTCACCGTCGTCGCTGCCCGGCTGCTGCTGGCCGGCGTGCGTCCCGGCGACCACCCCCGCGGCGGGTCGGTGCACGTGCGGGTCTGGCTGGCCGAGCGGATCGCCGAGGCGGTCGACGGCCCCTCCACCGCGGGTGCACCGTGGATCAGCTACTACGCCCGCGCGCTCGGGGCGACGATCGGCCGTGACGTCGACCTGCACACCCTGCCGCCGGTCACCGGCATGCTGACGATCGGCAAGCGCGCCTCGATCGAACCCGAGGTGGACCTGGCCGGGCACTGGGTGGACGGCGACGTCTTCCGGCTCGGCACGGTGCACGTCGGTGCGGACGCAGTCGTGCACAGCCGCTCGACGCTGATGCCGGGGGCACACGTCGGTGACGGGGCCGAGGTCGAGGCCGGCTCCGCCGTCGCCGGGCGCGTCCCCGACGGGCAGCGGTGGGCGGGGTCGCCCGCCGAACGCGTCGGCTCGGCACGGCACGGTCGGGAGGCTCGCCCCGCCTCCCCGAAGCGCTGGCTGCTGGCGTACGGGGTCGGCTCGGTCGCCGTCGCCGGGCTCCCCGTCGTCGGTGCCGCGGCCGGGCTCGCCGTCGCCGCCGCCGTCGTCGGTCGTCCGGGGTCGCTCGGCGCCGCCGTGGGACCGGCGCTGCTCGCCGTGCCGCTCGCCACCGTCGTCGCCGGGGTCGTGTACGCGGGGCTCATCGTCGCCGCGGTCCGGCTGCTCGGGCTCGGACTGACCGAGGGACGGCACCCGGTGCGCTCCCGGACCGGCTGGCAGGTGTGGAGCACGGAGCGGATCCTCGACGCCGCCCGCACGCTGCTGTTCCCGCTGTACGCCAGCCTGGTCACCCCGCTGTGGCTCCGGCTGCTCGGCGCGAAGGTCGGCCGGGACACCGAGATCTCCACCGTGCTGCTCATCCCGGCGCTGACGCAGATCGCGTCCGGGGCGTTCCTGGCCGACGACACGATGGTCGCCACGTACGAGCTCGGCGGCGGCCGCGTGAAGATCGGTCGCTCGAAGGTCGGCCGTCGGGCGTTCCTCGGCAACTCGGGCATGACCGGCGCGGGCCGTTCGGTCCCCCGCGAGGCTCTCGTCGCGGTGCTGTCCGCCGTGCCGAAGAAGGCCAAGCGCGGCTCGTCCTGGCTCGGCAGCCCGCCGGTCCGCCTGCGCCGTGCCGCCGCGCAGTTCGACGAGGAACGCACCTTCCGGCCGCCGACCCGGCTGAAGGTCGCCCGCGGCGCCTGGGAGCTGCTCCGTCTGGTCGCGCCGATGGTCTCCGCCGGCATCGGCCTCGGTGTCGCGCTGACCCTCCTGGCGCTGTGGGACACCGTCGGCATCGGCTGGACCGTGCTGCTCGCCGGCCCGGTGCTCATCGTCGCCGGAGCGGTCGCCGCCGCCGTGTCGACGCTGGCGAAGTGGTGCTTCGTCGGCCGGATCACCGCGACCGAGCACCCGCTGTGGTCCTCGTTCGTGTGGCGGAACGAGGTGCAGGACACCTTCGTCGAGACCGTCGCACGCCCCTGGTTCGCCGAACAGGCCATCGGCACGCCGGCCCTGACCGCCTGGCTGCGGAGCCTCGGCGCGACGATCGGCCGCGGCGTCTGGTGCGAGACGTACTGGCTGCCCGAGGCCGACCTGGTCACGATCGGCGCCGGCGCGACGATCGCCCGCGGCACCGTCGTGCAGACCCACCTGTTCCACGACCGCGTCATGCAGCTCGACACCGTCACCCTCGACACCGGTGCGACGCTCGGCCCGCACGGCGTCGTCCTGCCCGCCGCCGGCATCGGCCCCGGGGCGACCGTCGGGCCGGCCTCCCTCGTGATGCGCGGCGAGCAGGTCCCCGCCGGCACGCTCTGGGCCGGCAACCCGATCTCGCCGTGGGAGCACCCGCCGTGGCGTGACCGGAAGACGGAGGCGGGTGACGTGTCCGTGGCGGGTGGCGCCTCCCGGCTGGACGGCACCACCGGGACGGTGGACGGGATGCGCGCCGACGCCCAGCCGCCCGTCGGGGCCGTGACAGACTGACCGGCACCGTGAAGCAGACCGACCCCGCCCCCGACCCGTACACCCCGCACAGCGGCGACCGGCGCTGGTCGAGCCGACACCACGACCTGCACCTGGACTACCGGGTCGCCACGAACCGGCTCGACGCGACCGCCACCCTCACCGCGGTGGCGAACGAGCCGCTCGACAAGGTCGTGCTCGACCTGCACGGCCTCTCCGTCGACCGGGTCGACGTGGACGGGGTCCGCGCGAAGAAGGTCGCGGTCGGCACGCACAAGACCACCGTCACCCCCGCGACACCGATCGCCGCCGGCACCGAGTTCGCCGTGCACGTCCGCTACCGCGGCGCGCCCCGGCCGCTCCGGAGCCCGTGGGGCACCCTCGGGTGGGAGGAACTCACCGACGGCGTCATCGTCGCCAGCCAGCCGATCGGCGCCCCGTCCTGGTTCCCCTGCAACGACCGGCCCGACGACAAGGCCACCTACCGGATCGAGCTCACCTGCGAGGCCGCCTACGACGTCGTCGCGAACGGGGAACTCCTCGGCCGCGACCGGACCGCCCGTGGCACCCGCTGGACCTTCGCCGTCACCGACCCGATGGCGACCTACCTGGCGACCGTGCAGATCGGCCGCTACCGCACCACGACGATCCGGGGCGGTGCCGTCCCGGTGACCCTGCACCACCCGGCCGACCTGACCGCGGCCGCGAAGACCGACTTCGGGCGGGTGCCGGACATGCTCGCCCTGTTCGCCGACCGCTTCGGCCCCTACCCGTTCGCCGAGTACGGCGTCGTGGTCACCGACGACGAGCTGGAGATCCCGCTCGAGGCGCACGGCCTGGCGGTGTTCGGCCGGAACCACGTCGACGGCGAGCACGGCACCGACCGGCTCATCGCCCACGAACTCGCCCACCAGTGGTTCGGCAACTCGGTGACCCTCGGGCAGTGGCGGGACATCTGGCTGCACGAGGGCTTCGCCTGCTACGCCGAGTGGCTGTGGTCCGAGCACCGCGGCGGCACCTCGGCAGACGACCTGGCCGCGCAGTACCGCGCCGGGCTGCTCGACCAGCCGCAGGACCTGGTCGTCGCCGACCCCGGCGCACGGGACATGTTCGACGACCGCGTCTACAAGCGCGGCGCCCTCGCCCTGCACGCCCTCCGACGGACGATCGGCGAGGACGCCTTCACCGACGGGCTCCGGCGGATCACCGGACAGCACCGGCACGGCACGGTCACGACGCCAGACGTCGTCGCCGCGTTCGCCGCCGCCGCGGGGAGCACCCCGGGCGACATGCTGCTCGTCACCGGGCCGTGGATCGACGAGCCCGGGGTTCCCGAGCTTCCCTAGGCGCCGGTGCGCGTGGCGGCGATGCGCTTCGCGGGGCTGCGCGTGGCGGGGCTGGCGTCGTCGGTCGTGCGGTCGTGGGCGTGGGGTCCGTCGCGACGGTCCTGCACCGCCACCGGGGAACCGCCGGCGGCGACGGCGAGCACGAGGTCGTCGTCGAGACGGAGGACCGTGACCGGCTGCATGACGCCGTCGAACCGGGCTGTGTGCCCGGCGCTCTGGGTCTCGGTCGTTCCGGGACCGGTCTCGGTTGCGCCGGACCCGGTCGCGGCGTCGGCGATCGGGCCGAGCACCGCGTCGACCGCGGACGGGTCGACCCGCAGGCCCCGACCGTCCCGCTTGAGGACGGCCTCCTTCACGGCCCAGCACGCGGTGCGGTGGACGGCGACGGACCCGGACCGGGCAGCACGCTCCTGCTCCCCCGGTGTCGAGACGTCGAGCGGCGCGGCGGCGACGCGGGAGGGACGTTCGACGTCGACGCCGATCGAGCCCGGTCCCGACGTGGTCGGCCCGAGTGCGAGGGCGAGGACGCCCGTGGTGCGGGACAGGCTCACCGCCAGGTGCCGGCCGTCCACGAGGGCTGTCGGTCGACCGTGGTCGGCCGCTCCGCAGTGCGGGCAGCGCCGGACGACGCGCACCAGGGCGGGGTCGGTGTCGGTGACCTCCGCGACGAAGGCGACCAGGGCCTCCCGGTCGGCGGGACGCGACCCGCGTCCGGTCAGGACGCGGACGACGGCACCGTCCGACACGGAGTCCCTCAGGCGTGCGTCAGGGCGATGAGCGCGACGTTCATCGTCGCGTACTTGCCCTCGGACCGGGTCGCCTGGCGGACGCGGCCACGGAGGACCTCGTACCGGCCGTCGCTCTCACGGACGAACCCGATCACACCGCTCAGCGGTGTCGACACGCGGTGGTACCCGTCCTCCAGTGGGACGACTTCTGCAGTGGTCGCTCGCTCCATTGCTGGACCCCTTCCTCGTTGACGTGCACTCACCATACCCCGCTTCGGGGGACACCGCTCCCGGATCGTCCACATACTGCGCGGGTCCACCACCGGCGTCGGGGTACACGTCGCGGGCGGTCGAGTCCGTTGTCCACAGCCCCCGGCCCGCCCAGCCGACGCCTGGATAGACTCCGGGCGACGGCCACGGACCCGGTCGACAGGACCACGGAAAGAGGACGGATGCGCACGGTCGACAGCAGGACGGACCCCCGACCGACGACGGTGACACGCCTGCTCTCGGGGATCGTCTCGGCGGTGGCCGCACTGGCACTCGTCGTGCTCCCGGCAGCCGGCGCACAGGCCACCGCGCCGGTCGACATCGGCAGCGCGTACGTCGTCGACGACGCCGGCGCCCTCACCGCGGCGCAGCATGCCGACGTCGAGCAGGCCGTCCAGCAGCTGTACCAGGACACGAAGACGCAGCTCTACGTGGTGTTCGTCCCGTCCTTCAGCGACCCGAGCGACCACACGGCCTGGGGCGCGGCGACGATGCAGCGCAACCAGATCGAGACGGACGGCATCCTGCTCTCCGTCGCGGTCGACGAGCGGAACTACGACGTCCAGCAGACCAACGAGACCGCCATCAGCTCGAGCGACGTCGAGAATGCAGTCGACTCCGACCTGCTCCCGCGCCTGAAGCAGGGGCAGTGGGCCGCCGCGGCGACCGCGTTCGCCGGCGGCCTGCAGCAGAGCCAGCAACCCGCCGACCTGACCTGGCTGTGGGTCCTGCTCGGTCTCGCCGTGCTCGCCGCCGTCATCGCGGTCCTGGTGATCCGCACCCGGAACAAGCGCCGCGCCGCTGCGGCACGCGAGCAGCAGGAGCAGACCCTCGCCGAGCTCGAACGCCGTGCCGGCGGAGCACTCGTCACGATCGACGACGAGATCCGCACCGCCGAGCAAGAGGTCGGGTTCGCCGCGGCCCAGTTCGGCGAGGACGCCGCGAAGCCGTTCGCCGACACCGTGGCGATCGCGAAGCGTGAGGTCCGGAAGGCGTTCGCCCTGCAGCAGCAGCTCGACGACGAGGTCCCGGACACCCCGCAGCAGCGCGTCGACTGGTCGAACCAGATCATCGCCACCTGTGAGCAGGCCCACGCGGCGATCGAGTCGCAGACCGAGGCCTTCGACCAGCTCCGTGCGCTCGAGGACACGGTCGACACCGCCGCGGCCGACCTGACCACGTCGCTCGCCGCAGCCCCGGCCGCCGTCGACGCCGCGCGCGCGGCGCTCGAGCGCGTCCGGAGCGCCTACACCGGCCGGACCCTCGCGACCGTGGCGGACAACGTCGACCAGGCGGCCGAGGTCCTGCAGTTCGCCGACGAGCGCGCCGCCGCAGCACGCACGGCACTCGCCGCCGGGGACCGCGGCGAAGCGGTCGTCGCCGTCCGCGACGGCCAGCACGCGCTCGCACAGGTCCAGCAGCTCACCGGTGCGGTGACCGCCGCCGAGACCACCTTCGCCGACGCCGCCACGCGCGCCGAGGCGATGCGGGCCGACATCGAGGGCGACCTCGCCGCCGCCGGCACGCTCACGGCCGGCGGACCGGACCTCGCCGCCGCCGTCGCCCGGGCGCAGCGCGTCCTCCGTGCCGACGTCGACCCGCGCGACCCCGTCGGGGCCGTCGACGCCCTGACGAAGGCGAACACCGACATCGACGCCGCCCTCGCCGGTGCCCGCACCGCCGAGGAGCAGCACCGCCGGGCCACCCAGGCCCTCGACGCCGCACTGCGAGATGCCCAGAGCCGGATCGCCCAGGCACGGCAGTACGTCACCGTGCACCGGGGCGGGGTGGGCTCGACCGCCCGCACCCGGCTGTCGGAGGCCGAACGCGCGCTCGACGACGCCCTCGACCTCGCCACGACCGACCCGCAGCGGGCCCTGCAGGCAGCGCGTGCGGCCGAGCAGTACGCGGCGGCGGCGATCGACGAGGCGGACGACGACATGGGCGGCTGGCCGGGTGCCGGCGGCGGCACGGGCCGTGGCGGTGCGCAGCTCGGCGGGCTCGTCACCGGCATCGTCCTCGGCGGGCTGCTCGGCGGACGCGGGGGCAGCTACGGCGGCGGGAGCTTCGGCGGCGGGGGTGGCTTCGGGGGCGGCGGCGGCTTCGGTGGCGGCGGGGGCTTCTCCGGCGGCGGAGGCGGCGGCTTCTCCGGCGGCGGACGCTTCTGACCAGGCCGCTCGACCAACTCAGCGATCCATCCACGAAAGGGAACCAGCAATGGCAAAGCAGTCCATCTTCGGTCGTATCTCCTCGCTCGTCCGGGCGAACATCAACCAGCTCATCGACAACGCCGAGGACCCCCAGCTGATGCTCGATCAGCTCGTCCGCGACTACTCGAACAACATCGCCGACGCCAAGAGCGCCATCGCGCAGACGATCGGCAACCTCCGCCTGCTCGAACAGGACAACGACGAGGACGTCCGCGCCGCCCAGGAGTGGGGTCAGAAGGCCGCCAACGCCTCCACCGCGGCGGACAAGTACCGCGCCGAGGGCAAGGCCGCCGACGCCGACAAGTTCGACAACCTCGCCAAGATCGCGCTCGGCAAGCAGATCGCCGCCGAGCAGGAGGTCAAGGACAACGCCGCACCGCTAGCGACCCAGAACGAGCAGGTCGACAAGCTCAAGCAGGGTCTCGCCGGGATGGAGCAGAAGCTCGAGGAACTCCGGGCCAAGCGCAACACCCTGGTCGCCCGCGCCAAGACGGCCGAGGCGCAGACCAAGGTCAACGACGCCCTGGGCAACATCGACATCACCGACCCGACGAGCGACCTGGCCCGCTTCGAGGAGAAGGTCCGTCGCGAAGAGGCGAAGGTCATCGGGCAGCAGGAGCTGCAGGCCTCCAGCCTCGACGCGCAGTTCGAGAGCCTGGAGGACGTCGGCCGCGACGCCGAGGTCGAAGCCCGTCTCGCCGCGCTGAAGTCGGGCGGACCGACGGTCTGAGCACGCCGGCACCGGACGACGTCGGACCCGCCTGACAGACTGACACGATGCGCTTCATCGTGGTCGGTCAGTGGCAGGGTTCGGCGTCGTCCCGTGCGATGCGGCTCGCGGACGGAGCAGCCGCGATCGCTGCGGACCTCCCCCGCGCGGCGACCACCACGATCGACGTCCCGACCGGGGCGGGCGACCGACTCGACACCGCGGTCGCCCGGTACACCTCGGTGCTCACCGTCTCGGGGGCCGTCGCCGGGGAAGCGGCCGTCGCGACCGAGCCCGTCCTGGTGATCGGCGGCGACGGGTCCAGCGTGCTCGGCGCCTCCGTCCTGGTCGGCCCCGACACGGCCGTGGTGCGCCTGTCCGGGTCGAACGGCTTCCGTGCGCTGAACCGCGCCCAGCCGATCGCGGCCGAGACCGCCGCGTTGCGCCTCCTGGTCGACCGCCCCCAGGACCTGTTCCCGGACCTGCCGGCCGTCCCGGGCACGTCCGTGGTCGTCGCCGGCACACGCGGCACCGAGTCGGCCGAGGCCGCGGCGCTGGACCGTGCCGGCATCACCCACCTCGACGTGGACGCGGCGACCCCGGACGCGCTGCGTGCCGCGGTCGAGCGCACCGGTGCCGACAGCGTGTTCGTGCACGTGGACCTGGACGTCCTCGACCCGTCGGAGATCGACGGTCTCCTCGAACCCGTCCCCTTCGGCATCGACGGCGCCGCCCTCGTCGCGCTCGTCCAGGCGGCCACGGCCGGACGGCGGCTCGTCGGCGCGGCCCTGACCGGTTTCGCCCCGGTCGACCCGAACCGAGCGGTCGAGGACATGGGCGTCATCCTGCGGGTGGTCGGCGCACTGTCCACCGCGGCACGCACGGTCTGACGGAACCGTCGGACCGGCCGGAGCGGGTTCTCCACAGAGCGCACTCCTCCCGGCAGTTGCCATCCCCCCGGCGGCTACGCTCGGCCACATGACGGACTACGACCTCATCGTGATCGGAGCCGGCGCTGTCGGCGAGAACGTGGCGGACTACGCCCACAAGCGCGGCCTGTCGGTCGCCGTGGTGGAAGCCGAACTCGTGGGCGGTGAGTGCTCCTACTGGGCGTGCATGCCGTCGAAGGCCCTGCTCCGCAGCAGCCACGCGGTCGCCGCCGCCAAGCGCCTCGGTGGCGCGAAGGAAGCCGTCACCGGTGACGTCGACGCCGCCGCGGTGCTCGCCCGACGCAACTCGTTCACGAGCAACTGGGACGACGCCTCGCAGGTGCAGTGGCTCGAGTCCGCCGACATCGCCCTGATCCGCGGCCGCGCCGTGATCACCGGCGAGAAGACCATCGAGGTCGACGGCACCACCTACACCGCGCACGCCATCGCCCTCGTCACCGGCTCGGTGCACACCCTGCCGCCGGTCCCGGGGCTCGCCGAGGCGAAGCCGTGGGGCACCCGCGAAGGCACGAGTGCGCAGGAGGTCCCGGAGAGCCTGCTCGTCATCGGCGGCGGTGTCGCCGGCTCCGAGCTCGCCACCGCCTGGGCCGCCCTCGGCGCGAAGGTCACCCTGGTCGCCCGCCACGGTCTGCTCGGCGGCATGGAGCCCTTCGCCGGCGAACTCGTCGCCGACGGCATGCGCACGCTCGGCATCGACGTCCGCACCGGCCTGAACCCGACCCGCGTCGACCGCGACGAGCACGGTCTGGTCACCACGACGTTCGACGACGGCACGACCCTGGTCACCAGCGAGGTCCTCGCCGCGACCGGCCGTGCCCCCGGCACCGAACACCTCGGACTGTCCTCGGTCGGGCTGACCGACGGCGAGTGGCTCGACGTCGACGACACCATGCTCGTCACCGGCACCGACTGGCTGTACGCCGTCGGCGACGTCAACCACCGGGCACTCCTGACCCACCAGGGCAAGTACCAGGCCCGTGCGGCCGGCGAGGTCATCGCGGCACGCGTCCAGGGCCGACCGGTGCACGCCGAGCCGTGGGGCGCACACGTCGCCACCGCCGACCACGCCGCGGTCCCCCAGGTCACCTTCACCGACCCCGAGGTCGCGAGCGTCGGCCTCACCGAGGAACAGGCCCGTCAGCAGGGCATCGACGTCCGCGCGGTCGAGTACGACCTGGGCAGCATCGCCGGCTCGGCACTGCAGGCGGACGGCTACACCGGCCGCGCCAAGATGGTCGTCGACGAGTCCCGCGGAGTCGTCGTCGGTGTCACCTTCGTCGGGCAGGACGTCGCCGAGATGCTGCACGCCGCGACCGTCGCCGTCGTGGGCGAGGTCCCGCTCGAGCGCCTCTGGCACGCCGTCCCCGCCTACCCGACCATGAACGAGATCTGGCTCCGCCTGCTCGAGACCTACGGCCGCCCCGAGTGACCGGTGCGTAACCCGCTCGTCGACTCGCCGGTGTCCCGCGCCGGGTGGTTCTTCGCGACCGCCGTGGGCCTGACGATCGGGCTGCCAAAGTCGACCGGCCCCGTGCGGGTCGTCGACGGCCTGGTCGTCTGCCGGGGCCTGCCGCGCTGGGTGTTCCCGCGCGGCGGGACCTGCGTCGGCTCGGTGTACCTGACGCGGGACAACGACGGCGACCGGGTCCTCCGGCACGAGCGCGTCCACGTCGAGCAGTGGCGTCGGTACGGCATGCTCATGCCGCTGCTCTCCGGCGTCGCCGGGCGGGATCCGCTGCGCAACCGCTTCGAGGTCGAGGCCGGCCTGGAGGACGGCGGCTACCGCTGACGCCCGCCGGCCCCGGCCCCCGGCCCCCGGCGTCAGCCGGACACGTACAACAGGAACCGGCTCGAACCACGCGATCCCGCGGTTCGAGCCGGTTCCCGTTGTGCGGAGCCGATCCGCGCCGCCGATCCAGCTCCGCGCCCGCGGCACGGCAGGACCGGCCATCCTCCTCGCGCCGAACGGTCACGACACCCCGCCACCGATCCGCCGAGCGGTCACGTTCCGTCGTTCCGCGGCCCTGAGAACGACGATGTGTGACCGCTCGACGAACTCCTGCCGGGCGTGCCGGCCCGGCTCAGCGGACGCGGCCGCCCGGCTCAGCACGCGCGGCGGGCCGGCTCCGCGCCCGCGGCGCGGGACGACCGGCCACCCTCCTCGCGCCGAACGGTCACGACACCCCGCACCCGATCCGCCGAGCGGTCACGTTCCGTCGTTCCGCGACCCTGAGAACGACGATGTGTGACCGCTCGACGGACTCGGGTCGGGCGCGGCTCAGCGGACGCGGCCGCCAGGCCCAGCGCGCGCGGCGGCCCGGCTCCGCCCCCGCGGCGCGGGATGACCGGCCACCCTCCTCGCGCCGAACGGTCACGACATCCCGCAACCCATCCGCCGAGCGGTCACGTTCCGTCGTTCCGCGACCCTGAGAACGACGATGTGTGACCGCTCGACGAACTCCGGCCGGGTGCGGCGGGCCAGCACAAGGGGTGCGGCGGCCAGGCGCAGCACCCGCGGCAGCCCGGCTCAGCGCGCGCGGCGCGGGACGACCAGCGGCGTGCCGGTCTCCGGATCCCGGACGACCACGCACGGCAACCCGAAGACGTCGGCGACGAGCTCCTCGGTGACGACGGACTCCGGCGACCCCTGCGCCACGATCACCCCGTCCCGCATCGCGATCATGTGCGTCGCGTAGCGGGCCGCCTGGTTGAGGTCGTGCAGCACCGCGACGACCGTCCGACCGGCGTCGTGCAGCGTGGACGCCAGCTCGAGCACGTCGTACTGGTGCGCGATGTCGAGGAACGTGGTCGGCTCGTCGAGCAGCACGATGTCGGTCTGCTGCGCGAGCACCATCGCGATCCAGACCCGCTGCCGCTGCCCACCCGAGAGCTCGTCGACCCCCCGGTCGGCGAGCTCCACGATGTCGGTCTGGGCGAGCGCAGCCTGCACGACCTGCCGATCGGTCCCGCTCGAGGGGTGCAGCAGGTCCTGGTGCGGGAACCGACCGCGGGAGACGAGGTCGCGCACCGTGATGCCGTCCGGGGCGATCGGCGTCTGCGGCAGCATCGCGACCCGGCGGGCGACGGCCTTCGGGCGGTACGAGGTGATCGGTCGGCCGTCGAGGTACACGGTGCCGGCCGACGGCTTGAGCGTCCGGGCCAGCGCCCGCAGCAGCGTCGACTTGCCGCACGCGTTCGGCCCGACGATGACGGTCAGTTCGCCGTCCGGCACGTCCACGTCGAGGTCGTGCACCACGACGCGGTCGTCGTAGCCGAGGCTGAGCCCGCGCGCGCCGAGGGCGGTGACCGGTGCCTCCGGGGTGAGGACGGAGGCTGGCCTCAACACTCCGCCTTGCCGTGCCGCCAGTACCCCATGAACGCGACCTGCTTGCGGTCGAGCCCGACGCTCCGCACCAGGTGACGCCGGAGCTCCTTGACGCAGCCGGCCTCCCCCGCGATCCAGGCGTACACGGGCAGGTCGTCGTCCTCGCGCGGGACGTCCCACAGCACCTGCTGGTCGACGTCCACGTCCAGCAGTTCGGCACCGGCGGCTGCGCGGGCGGCGACGACGACCGGGTCCGGGGCGACGGTCGAGGCCCAGGCGTGCACGTGGTCCGTCATCCGGGCACCGTGCGAGGCACCGTTCCGGGCGATCCAGCGGACCTCGACCCCGGCGGGCGCGGAGACCGGCAGCCGGTCGGCGTCGGTGGGGACCTCGATGAAGACGTGTCCGACGGCGCTGACGTCGAGCGCCTCGAGGATGGCGCAGATGGCGGGCGCGGCGGTCTCGTCGCCGGCGAGCAGGATCCGGTTCGCGGACCCCGGCGAGAACTCGGCGGCACCGGAGGGCAGATCGGCCGGCGACTCCGGCACGCTCGGGCCGACGATCCGCAGTTCATCGCCGACGCGGCACGCGGACACCCAGCGGGATGCCGGACCGGCATCGCCGTGGGCGACGAAGTCGATGTCGAGCTCGTGGGCACCGGGCCGGAACGATCGGACCGTGTAGGTGCGGATCGGGTTCCGGGTCGCGTCCGGCAGGGCACGCCACGCCGCGAACCAGTCCTCGCCCTCGGGCAGGTCGGAGAACCCGTGCCCCTCGAGCGGCAGGAGCACCTTGATCCGCTGGTCGAGGCCGACGGCCGAGAAGTCCGCGAGCTCGTCGCCGGTCAGCGTCACCCGGACGAAGTGCGGGGTGAGCGACGAAACGGCTGCCACACGGACGGAGAAGACGCGGTACCGGGCTGCCACACCTCGAGTATGGCATGCCTTACCTAAGGGGAACAGGGTGCGTCGCACTGCGACACTGGTCGGGTGTCCGAGCACGATGACGAATTCGCCGACGTCCCCGCCCTGGCGGCCGCGAGCGGCGTGACCGAGCCGCTGCGCGCCTCCCGGCAGGCGGTCCCGACCGACGGTGGTGGGACGGTCTCCGCGATCCGCTGGTCGCGGACCGACCCGCCGGCACCCGGACGGGAGGCCCGGATCACCTACCTGCACGGGCTCGGCATCGACGCCCACAGCTTCGACCAGACCGCGATCGCAGTCGACCAGCCGGCCGTCGCGCTGGACCTGCCCGGCCACGGCCGGTCGGCGTGGCGGGAGGACGCGGACTACGCGGCCACCGCGACGGCACCGGCCGTCCTCGCCGCGCTCGACGCGCTGGACGTGCCGCCGGGGCTGGTCGTCGGCCACTCGCTCGGGGCGATCCTGTCGGCACGGCTCGCGGCCCTGGCACCCGAGCGGGTCACCGGTCTCGTGCTCGTCGACATGTCGCCGGACTTCGCGCAGCGGGCCGTCGACCGGATCGCCCGCGCGCTGGAGTCCGAGGAGTCGTTCGCGAGCCTCGACGAGGTCGTCGAACGGGCGATCGCCGCGCGGGTCGGTGGGGACGCGGCGACGCTCCGCCGCGAGGCACGGCACTCAACCCGACTCGGCGCGGACGGCCGACTCGTGCGGCGGCACCACTTCCCGCACCTGGGCGGACGCACGTCGTCCGTCGGCCGGTTCGCAGACGCGTGGCCCGACCTCGAGCAGCTCGACGTCCCGCTGCTGCTCGTCCGCGGCGACCGGGGGTACGTCTCCCCGAAGCTGCACCAGGCGTTCGCCGAGCGGCTGCCGCACGCCACGATCGTGACCGTGGAGTCCCGGCACGCCGTGCAGACGCAGGCGCCACTGCCGCTCGCCCGGGCGATCCGGGAATGGGCGGGCGCACACGGCTTGTTGGATGGCGTCGAAGAACCCCCGACGACTTCGTCCGAGACCTGACACCGCCGACGCCCGAGCGCCCGGTAGCCTCGTCCGAGCGCCGCTGACGACCGTCGTCGGGGCGCCCTCCGATCCGGCCCCACCGCGGGTCGATCCGGCCCCGACGGGGTCCGGCTCCGGGAAGGAACCCAGCATGCGTCCGCTCCACCGCACCGCCCTCGCCGCGGCCGCCCTCGCCGTCGCGACCTCGGTCGCCCTGGCCGGCTGCTCCGGCGGCTCCGACGACACCCGCGGCGGTGCCGACGCGACGGTCCGGGTCGGGCTGGTGCTCGAACCGACGAGCCTCGACATCCGCACCCAGTCCGGCAACGCCCTCGACCAGGTGCTCATCGACAACGTCTACCAGGGGCTCGTCGGGCGGACGGCGGACGGCACGGTCCGCGACGTCCTGGCGGCCTCGCACCAGGTCTCCCGCGACGGCCTGACGTACACGTTCACGCTGCGCGACGGTGCGACGTTCCAGGACGGCAAGCCGGTCACCGCGAAGGACGTCGTCTGGTCGCTCGAGGACGTCAAGGCACACCAGTCCTACGTCGACGCGGACGACCTCGCCTCGGTCAAGACCGTGGCCGCCACCGGGGACGACACCGTCACCCTGACGCTGTCGAAGCCGGACTCGGACCTGCTCTGGAACCTCACCGGCCGGGCCGGACTGGTCCTCGAGCAGGCGGCCGACAACGACCGGACGAAGACCGCGAACGGCACCGGGCCCTTCGAGGTCGCCAGCTGGAAGCAGGGCGACTCGCTCACCTTCCGCCGGAACCCGGACTACTGGGGCACGAAGGCCAAGGTGGCGAAGGTCGTCTTCCGCTACATCACCGACCCGTCGACGGCCGTCAACGCGATGGCCGGCGGGGACCTCGACGTCGAGACCGCGGTCGACGGCACGCTGAAGAGCCAGCTGCAGAACACCTCCGGCGTCACGCTGCACACCGGCAAGACGACCGACAAGTACACGCTGGCCTTCAACGACCAGAAGGCGCCCTTCACCGACGTCCGCGTCCGCCGGGCGATCCGGCAGGCCATCGACCCGAAGGCCGTGATCAAGGCGATCGGCGGCGGCGGGGTGGAACAGGGCGGCCCGATCCCCGCCCTCGACCCCGGCTACCAGGACCTGACCGACGTCGACGCCTACGACCCGGCCGCAGCACGGAAGCTCCTGCAGCAGGCCGGCGTGACGAAGCCGACGCTGACGCTGACCTACGCCAACGTGTACCCGACGGCGATCGGTGACGTCCTGACCTCCGAGCTCGCCGACGTCGGCATCACGCTCACGGTGCAGCGCGTCGACTTCGCGACCTGGCTCGACTCGGTCTTCACGAAGAAGGACTTCGACCTCAGCATGGTGAACCACACCGAGGCGCGGGACTTCGGCAACTGGGCGAACCCGAAGTACTACTTCGGCTACGACAACGCCGAGGTCCAGCGGCTCTACGCCGCCTCGGTCGCCACGACCGACCAGGCCGAGAAGGAACGGGCCCTGCAGCAGGCGGCGAAGATCGTCAGCGAGGACGCCGCCGCCGAGTGGCTCTACACGGCGACCACCACGACCGCGGTCCGCGACGGCGTCACCGGGTTCCCGTTCGACAGCACCACGACCCGCCTGGACCTGGCGGACCTCGCCGTCTCGTAGCATCGCAGTCGTGACCCGATTCCTCGTCGGGCGGGTGCTCCTGCTCGCCGTCGGACTGCTCGTGGCGAGCCTGATCGTCTTCGCGACACTCCGCGTGCTCCCCGGCGACGTCGCGCAGGTCGTCGCGGGCGCCGAGGCGACGCCCGCCCAGGTCGCCGCGCTCCGTGGGCAGCTCGGACTCGACCGGCCGGTCGCGCTGCAGTACCTCGACTGGATCGGCGGCCTGTTCCGCGGCGACCTCGGCAACTCACTGGTCACCCGGGGCCCGGTCGCCCCGGAGATCGCGCAGAAGCTCGCGGTGACGCTGCCCCTCGCCGGCATGTCCCTCGTCGCCGCGCTGGTCATCGGCGTCCCGCTCGGCGTCCTGGCCGCGGTGCTCCGACGCCGACCGGGCGGTGCCGTGATCTCCGCCGCCGCGCAGGCCGTCGCAGCGATCCCGGTCGTCTGGGCCGGCATGCTGCTCGTCGCGCTGTTCGCGGTCACGCTGCACTGGTTGCCCGTGCAGGGGTTCCCGCTCGACGGGTGGGACACCCCGGACCGGGCGTTCGCTGCCCTCGTCCTGCCCGCGCTGACGATCGGTGCGGTGGAGGGCGCCGTGATCCTCCGCTTCACCCGGTCCGCGACGCTGTCCGTCCTGGACGCGGACCACGTCCGGACCGCCGCGGCGATCGGCCTGACGAAGAACCGGGCGCTCCTCCGCCACGGCCTGCCGAGCGTCGCGCTGACCGTGCTCGCCGTCCTCGGGGTGCAGATCGCCGGACTGCTGGTCGGTGCCGTCGTCGTCGAGCAGCTGTTCTCGCTGCCGGGCGTCGGCCGCATGCTCGTCACCGACGTCGGCCGCCGCGACATCACGAAGGTGCAGTCCGAACTGCTCGTGCTCACCGGACTCGTGCTGCTCGTCGGGTTCGCCGTCGACGTCCTGCACCGCGTGCTCGACCCCCGCCAGCGCGAGGCCTCGTCGTGAGCGCGCTCCGACGGCTGCTCCGGACCCCGACGGGACTGTTCGCCGTCGTCGTCCTCGGGCTGCTCGTCGTCCTGGCCGCGGTGTCGCTCGTCTGGACCCCCGAGAACCCCTTCCGCACCGACCCGTTCCACCAGTGGGAGCGCCCGAGCGCCGCGCACTGGTTCGGCACCGACGGCGTCGGCCGCGACATCGCCAGCTACCTGCTCGCCGGCACCCGGACCACGCTCGTCGTCGCGGTCGGTGCCGGGATCATCGCGAGCGTCGTCGGCATCGTCCTCACCGCGATCGGCTCGCTCACCGCCCGCTGGGTCCGCGAGGCCACCGCGGTGCTCCTCGACGTCCTGGTCGCCTTCCCCACCCTGCTCACCGCGATGCTCCTCACCGCGGTGTACGGCGGGTCGCTCGGCGTCGTCGTGGTCTCCGTCGGGCTGGCGTTCGGCGTCACCATCGCCCGGGTCGCCCGCGGTGAGATCCGCCGCATCGCCCGGAGTGACTACGTCGTCGCGGCCCGGGCGTCCGGGGTCGGCCCGCTCGGCGTGTTGTTCCGCCACCTGGTGCCGAACGCGGCGCCGCTGTTCACCGTGCAGCTCTCGCTCGCGATGGCGACCGCGGTCCTCGCCGAGGCCGGGCTGTCCTACCTGGGCTACGGCGCCGACGCGGGCACGGCGTCCTGGGGTCGGCTGCTGTCCGACCTGCAGACCTACATCGGCGTGCACCCGTGGAGTGCGACCTGGCCGGGTGCGGCGATCGCGATCGTCGTGATGGCGCTGTCGCTGCTCGGGGACGCCGTCCGGGACGCCACCGACCCGCGGTTGACGACGAGCCGGCGGGGCCCGGACGCGGCCACCGCGACCGGCGCCAGGCGCAACATCGGCACCGGCACCGGTACGCCCGGTACGTCCGGTACGTCCGGCGCGACCGCCGCGACCGGCGCCGTGACCGGGACGGAGGGCATCGCATGAGCGACGAGACGGCAGCGCCCGGCCTCGACGTCCGCGGCCTGACGGTCCGGATCGCGGGGCGGACGGTGCTCGACGACGTGACGTTCACCGTGCCTCCCGGCCGTCGTGTCGGCGTGATCGGAGCGTCCGGGTCGGGGAAGTCGATGACCTCGCTCGCCCTGATGGGCCTGGAGCCCGCCGGGGCGAGTGTCACGGGCAGCATCCGCCTGGACGGACAGGAGCTCGTCGGCCTGCCCGACCGCGAGCGCGCCCGGACCCGTGGTGCGGCGATCGGCATGGTGTTCCAGGAGCCGGGCACCGCCCTCGACCCGCTCCGCCGGGTCGGCCGGCAGATCGTCGAACCGCTGCGGCTGCACCGCGGCCTGGACCGGCGCGCCGCCGCCGAGGCCGCCGTCGGACTCGCCCGGGACGTCGGTCTGCCCGACCCGGAACTGCTGCTCCGGCAGTACCCGCACCAGCTGTCCGGTGGGCAGCGGCAGCGGATCTGCATCGCGATGGCGATGGCCGGCGAGCCCGCGTTCCTGGTCGCGGACGAGCCGACCACGGCGCTCGACGTGACCACGCAGGCGCGGATCCTCGACCTGTTCGAGTCGCTCACCGCCTCCCGGGGCACCGGGATGCTGTTCGTGACGCACGACCTGGCGGTGCTGTCGCGGATCGCGGACACGGCGGTCGTCCTCGACTCCGGCCGCGTCGTCGAGCAGGGCCGCGTCGCCGACCTGCTCGCCACGCCCGGGCACCCCGCCACCGTCGCGCTCGTCGAGGCCGCGCGGGCCACTGCCAGGAGGACCTCGTGACCAACCCCGACACGCCCACCGAACCGGCGCTGGTCGGCTCGGACCTCCGCCGAACGTACCGACTCCCCCGCCGCAGCCCGTTCGAGCCCGGCGCGGTCCGTACCGCCGTCGACGGTGTCGACCTGACCGTTGCGGCCGGCTCGCGACTCGGGATCGTCGGCGAGTCCGGGTCCGGCAAGTCGACGCTCGTCCGCCTCCTCGCCGGACTGGAGGCCCCCACCACCGGCACCGTGCACGCTTCGGGCCGCCTCGTGGACGCGCGGGCATCGGCCGTGTCCTCGCGCTGGTTCCGGCGCGAGACCGGCATCGTGTTCCAGGACCCGGTCGCCTCGCTCGACCCGCGGATGCGTGTCGGGGCGATCGTCGCGGAACCGCTCCGGGCGCTCCGCGTCGAGGGCGGGCACCGGGCGATGGTCGCGGCCGTGCTGGAACGGGTGGACCTGCCCGCCGACGCCGCCGACCGGTACCCGCACGAGTTCTCCGGCGGGCAGCGGCAGCGGATCGCGATCGCCCGTGCGGTGGTGCACCGGCCGCGGATCCTGTTCGGGGACGAGCCGATGAGCGCCCTCGACGTCGTGGTCCGTGCCCGTGTGATCGACCTGTTCCGCTCGTTCGTCGACGACCTCGGGGCGACGCTCGTGCTCGTGTCGCACGACATCGGCGTGGTGCAGCGGCTGTGCGACACCGTCGCGGTGATGTCGGCGGGGCGGATCGTCGAGCACGGCCCGGTGTCCCTGCTCGACGCGCCGACGCACGAGGTCACCCGGGCCCTGGTCGCGGCGGCGCCGACGCTGCCGTAGCCGCGGGGGGCGGCGGGCGCCCGGCGAGGGCGCCCGGCGGCCCGGGGAGGCGGGCGCCCGGCGAGGCCGGCGTCGGGCGGGCGGGCCGACCGGTCACAACACCCCGCTCACGTCCGCCGACCGGTCACGAACCGTCGGTAATACCGCCCCAGAGCGACGACTTGTGACCACTCGACGACAGAGCCCGGGCGCGCCAGACCCCCCCCCGGCGCGTGCGAGCACGCCCCACACACCCGGCACCGACCGGTCACAACACCCCGCTCACGTCCGCCGACCGGTCACGAACCGTCGGTAACACCGCCCCAGAGCGACGACTTGTGACCACTCGACGACAGACCCCGGGCACGCCAGACACCCCGGCGGGTGAGAGCACGCCCCACACACCCGGCACCGACCGGTCACAGCACCCCGCTCACCTCCGCCGACCGGTCACGAACCGTCGGTAACACCGCCCCACAGCGACAACTTGTGACCACTCAACGACAGACCCCGGGCGCGCCAGACACACCCGGCACCGACCGGTCACAACACCCCGCTCACCTCCGCCGACCGGTCACGAACCGTCGGTAACACCGCCCCACAGCGACGACTTGAGACCACTCGACGGAAGAACCCCGGGCGCGCCAGACACGCCGCCCTCGCCGAGCGCCGCGCGCGCGAGCGCCCCGCGCCCCCCGCTACCAGCCAGCCGGGTGCCGCCGCTGCCAGCGCAGCCGGCGCTCGAGCTGCGCCCCGATCGCCAGGAGCACCCGCTCCCCACCCGGGCGTCCGATGAGCTGCACCCCCATCGGCAGTCCCGCGCCGTCCCGGTGCCCCTCGCCGGTGACCCCGGCGGGCAGGGTGATCGCGGGCAGCCCCGACACGTTCGCCATCGAGGTCCAGGGCGAGTACGCGCACTGGCGCCGGAAGTCCTCCTCCGGGTCGTCGCCGTACCAGCCGAGCGGCCGCGGGGTCATCGCGAGCGTCGGGGTGAGGACGGCGTCGAACCGGTCGAACGCCCGGATCAGCGCGACCGAGAACGCGTCGAGTCCGGCCATCGCGTCGAGCACCTGCGTGCTCGTGAGCGACCGGCCACGCTCGACCAGCCAGGCGACGAGGGGCGTCAGGGCCGACAGGTCGATGCCGGGGATGCGGGCGATGCCGGCCCCCGAGGACTCCCACGCCACCTGGAACGACTCGGCGTAGGGCAGGCGCGGCATCGCCACGTCCTCGACCCCGTGTCCGACCTCGCCGAGCACGCGGACGGCGGTGTCCACGGCCTCCCGCGCGCCCGGGTCGACGACGACGTCCACGAAGTCGTCCCACGGCGAGCCCTCGAGCAGCCCGACGACGAAGCGCCCCTCGCCCCGGACTGCAGCCGCGGTGAACGGCCCCTGGCCGACGTCGGGCGTCACGAGCGCGTACGGCTGCCGCTCCGGCACCCCGGTCGGTGCGACGAGTGCGTCGAGCAGCATCCCGGCATCGGCGACGGTCCGGGTGAGCGGCCCCGCGACGGCGAGTCCACCGAGCCCGGCGCGTCCGGGCATCGACGGCACCCGACCGCGACTCGGCTTCAGTCCCACCAGGCCGGTGGCCGCAGCCGGGATCCGCACCGAGCCTCCGCCGTCCGACCCGACGGCCGCCGGCAGCAGCCCGGCCGCGACGGCGACGGCGGCGCCGCTCGACGACCCGCCCGGGGCGCGCGCGGTGTCGTACGGGTTGCGGGTGGTGCCGAAGCGCGTCTCGGAGGACGACGACATCCCGAACTCGGGCGTCGCCGTCTTGCCCAGGCTGATCGCCCCGGCGTCGTCGAGCGCCGTGACGAGCGGGTGGTCGGCCGTCGCCGGGTACCCCGGCAGGGCGAGCGTGCCGGACCGGGTGGGCACCCCGCGCCGGTCCGTCAGGTCCTTGTCCGCGGACGGGAGGCCCCACAACGGCCGCGACGTCGGCACCAGGTCGCCGAGGTGGTCGGCCCGGGCACCCGCGGCCTCGGCGGTGACGGTCACGAACGCGCCGAGCTCGGGGTCGAGCCGTTCGATGCGGGCGAGGTAGTGGTCGGTGACCTCGCGGGCGGTGGTGTCGCCACGGCGGATCCAGTCCCAGAGTTCCTGCGCCGACAGGTGGTGGAGTTCGAACACGGACCGAGCCTAGGCCGACGCGTCCGGCACCTGCGTGAGCAGCTCGCCCACCTGGCAGCCGAGTGCGACACAGATCGCTTCGAGGGTGCTGAAGCGGACGGCCTTCGCGTGCCCGTTCTTGAGGATCGAGAGGTTCACGGTGCTCACCCCGACCTGTTCGGAGAGCTCGACGAGCGTCATCCCGCGCGCCAGCAGCAGCTCGTCGAGACGGCAGACGATCGCCATCAGACCAGTCCGGACGAGTCGTCCCGGTACCCGGCGGCCGTCCGGAAGACCGCCGCGAGGGCGGACAGTCCGGCCGCGGCGACGAGCGGCCAGAACGGGGCTCCCAGTTCTCCGCCGTGGCCGGTGTAGGTGCCGAGGAACTCGGGCAGCGCCCCGGCGATCGACGGCTGCGTCATCTCGCTCGCGGTCTGCAGGACCGCGGCGGCCTCGAACCCCGCGAACACGATGACCGCGAGCGTGGTGAGCGCGCGTGAGCAGGTGCGGGCGAAGGGACGCCCGTCGCCGATGCTGCGGGTCACGAGCAGCAGGCAGACCGCGATCCCGCCCGCGGTGAGGACGGTGACGAGGTCGCTCAGGTCGTGCAGCACGATCGTCGAGGCCGGGAGGTCCTGCACCCGTCCGACCATCTCGGTCACCGCCGGCGTCGTCCCGGCCACGACCCGCGCTCCGTCGGACACCGCCCCCGAGGGGCGGGCGACCGGCATCTCGAGCGTCCAGGTCCAGTCGATCCCGGTGGTCCGGTGCGCGAGCTGGTCGAGCATCCCGGCGACGATGAACCACGCACGGACGGCAGCGACCACGATCATGCCGAGGGAGACGACGAACACGAAGCTGACGGAGCTCTTCTGGCGGAGTGCGGCGGCGCGCTCATCGGGGATCGACATGCGGTGAGCATAACGACATTCGTTGCGCTGCGCCTGCTGCCGGACCGGTGGTGCTTGACCGGGTCCTCCGGAGTGACCAAGCTCGCCGCATGGACTTCGTCGGAGTGCTCGGCGCGGACGTGCCCGACCCGGAGCTCGAGCAGCGGGCCGCGGTCCGTGCGCTCGGGTTCGACGTCGCCGGTCTCGTCGCGCAGCGGCACCTCGAGGACTCCGGCTCCCTCGGCGTGCAGACCAGCGAACACGACGGCGTGCTGGTGAGTGCGACCGTGTCCCGGCAGTACACGCTCTGGCAGAATCCCGACGACCGCAACGACCCGGTGAACCTGGCGGTGCTGGATGACGAGCGGCGGCGGTCGCTCGAGGAGGTGCCGCCGTGGCCGCGCCCGGACTGGCTCGTCGCCGGGGTCGAGCGGATGCGGTACCCGATGCTGTGGGAGGCAGTCCAGACGCACTGGTCCGCACCAGGAACGGCCCGTCCCACGGCGGCGGAGACCCTCGTCGAGCACGTGCGGTACGTCCTGATGAACCGGTACCCCGACGATCACGCCCTCCCCGACCTGACCGAGCACCCGTGGCCGACCCTGGTCGACGAGCGCAGCGTCCAGTCCGGACACCCGGTCCTGGTCGACGACGTCGAGCGCCCGGGCCTGCTCCTCGACACGGACCCCTTC
Organism: Curtobacterium herbarum; assembly: GCF_016907335.1. Classification (NCBI taxonomy): domain Bacteria; kingdom Bacillati; phylum Actinomycetota; class Actinomycetes; order Micrococcales; family Microbacteriaceae; genus Curtobacterium; species Curtobacterium herbarum. The sequence continues at coordinate 1,505,853 of NZ_JAFBBT010000001.1, read as the reverse complement.
GTGCTCGGCCTGGCGACCGAACTCGACGACGGGCGGGTCGTGACGGCGGTGCTCCCCCGCGATGAACTGCCCCTGCTCACCGTCGCCTTCGACTCGGCAGCACCCCTCGAACCGAGCGCAGCACCAGCACCAGCACCCGCACCGGCCCCGGTCCCAGGCCCGGTGCCCGCTCCGGGGACGCCCTAACCCGGACGGACCACGTCGAGGACCCGCCGCTCCTCCGCGTCGGTCAGCCCCGACCGCCGCACCCGCCCGACCCCGCGGGCCCGCTCGTCCTCGACGACACGACGGACCGTCTCGGCGAGCGGCCGGGCCGTCCCGCCCGCAGCCAGGAACGCGCGACCGGCCCGCCGGGCGAACCCGACCTCGCTGAGCGGGATCCAGAGCGGCAGCGATGCGGGGCCCGCCCAGTAGGCGACCCCCTGCGCGAGGAGGGTGTCGTCGTCGACGGCCACGAGCCTCCCGTCGAACGCGGTCGCTGCCTGGACCTCGTCGAGGAACGCCCGCATCGACGTGCTCGGTCCGACGGCGTCGACCGTGCCGACCGTGCCTGCACGCCCGGCGCGGACGATCCACTCCGCCAGGTCCGTGACGTCGACGACCTGCACGGCGCGGTCCGCCAGGACGGGTGTCACGACGTCGCCGCCGCGGTCGAGCCGGGCTGCCCAGTAGCCGAAGCGGTCGCTCGGGTCGCCGGGCCCGACGATGAGCCCCGGGCGGACCACGAGCGCGTCCGTCCCCCGCGCCCGCCGGGTCGCCCGCTCCCCGGCGACCTTCGCGTCGGCGTACTGCGTCGGCTCGACGGGCTCGACGGGCTCGACGACCGGGGCGTCCTCGTCGTCACCGGCCCGGTCGGTGCGGGCGTAGACGGAGATCGTCGAGACGGTCGTCCAATGCGCGGCACGGGTCGAGAGGGCTTCGAGCGCGCCCGTCACGTGCGCCGGATCGGTCGCCAACTCGACGACGTCGTCCCAGGCGACACCGACGGCGGAGTATGCATCGGCTGCGGAGCGATCAGCGCGGACGAACCGGGCGCCGGCCGGCGGCTCCCCCGACGCGCCCCGGGCGAGGCAGGTCACCTCGGCGCCGTCCCGCATCGCCGCCTCGGCGACCGCCCGCCCCAACCACCCGGTCCCGCCCAGCACCAGCACCCGTCGCATGCCGTCAGTCTGGCAGCGCACCGGACGGGAGGCACGGGACCGGACCGCACCGTGCCTCCCGTCCGGTGCGTGCCCGGCCCGGTGAGGTGGGACGATGTGGGGATGACCGCCACGCTCGTCGCCAAGGGGCTCGCCGGCGGCTACGCCGCCCGCACGCTGTTCGACTCCCTCGACCTCACGGTCGCGCCCGGTGACGTGATCGGCGTCGTCGGCGTGAACGGCGCCGGCAAGTCGACGCTGCTCCGCCTGCTCGCCGGGGTCGACGAGCCGCTCGCCGGGACGGTGTCCCTGTCGCCGACGGACGCGTTCGTCGGCTGGCTGCCGCAGGAGCACGAGCGGGTGGCCGGTGAGACGGTCGCCGGGTACGTCGCGCGTCGGACCGGTTGTGCGGAGGCGGCGGCGGAGATGGACGCGACCGCGATGGCCCTCGGCGAGCCGGACGCCGGCGACGCGGCCGCGGACCGGTACTCGACCGCGCTCGAGCGGTGGCTCGCCTCGGGTGCCGCCGACCTCGACGAGCGGATGCCGGTGGTGCTCGCCGACCTCGGTCTGACCCTCGACGCACCCGACGGCTCGGTCACCGCGGAGTCGCTCATGACGTCGCTGTCCGGCGGTCAGGCGGCCCGGGTGGGGCTCGCGGCGCTGCTGCTCTCGCGGTTCGACATCGTCCTGCTCGACGAGCCGACGAACGACCTGGACCTGGACGGGCTGGACCGGCTCGAGGAGTTCGTGCGCGGCCTGCGCGGCGGTGTCGTGCTGGTCAGCCACGACCGCGAGTTCCTGGCGCGCTCGGTGACCGCGGTCCTCGAGCTGGACCTGGCGCAGTCGTCGAACCGCCTGTTCGGTGGCGGGTACGACGCGTACCTCGAGGAACGCGAGATCGCCCGCCAGCACAAGCGCGACGCGTACGACGAGTTCGCCTCGACGAAGGCGGACCTGGTCTCGCGTGCCCGGACCCAGCGCGAGTGGTCCAGCCAGGGCGTGCGCAACGCGATGAAGAAGGCTCCCGACAACGACAAGATCCGCCGCAAGGCCGCCAGCGAGTCGAGCGAGAAGCAGGCGCAGAAGGTGCGGCAGATGGAGTCGCGGATCGCCCGCCTGGACGAGGTCGAGGAGCCCCGCAAGGAGTGGCAGCTCGAGTTCACGATCGGCCAGGCACCGCGGTCCTCGGCCGTCGTCGCGACGCTGTCCGACGCCCGGTACGAGCAGGGCGACTTCACGCTCGGCCCGGTGTCGCTGCAGGTGAACGGCGGCGACCGGATCGGCATCACGGGCCCGAACGGCGCCGGCAAGTCGACGTTGCTGCGGGCGCTGCTCGGACGGCAGGAGCCGACGAGCGGCACCGCGTCGATCGGGTCGAGCGTCGCCGTGGGCGAGGTCGACCAGGCCCGCTCGCTGTTCACGGGTGCGGAGCCGCTCGCCGCGGTGTTCGAGGGGCTCGTCCCCGAGATGACGACGGCGGACGTCCGCACCCTGCTGGCGAAGTTCGGGCTGAGGGCCGACCACGTCGGGCGGGCCGCCGGTGAGCTCTCACCCGGCGAGCGGACCCGGGCCGGACTGGCGCTCCTGCAGGCCCGCGGGGTGAACGTGCTCGTGCTCGACGAGCCGACGAACCACCTGGACCTCACCGCGATCGAACAGCTGGAGCAGGCCCTCGAGACCTACGAGGGCACGCTGCTGCTGGTGACCCACGACCGGCGGATGCTCGACACGGTGCAGCTCGACCGGCAGTGGCGGGTCGAGGCCGGGCGGGTGACCGAGGGCTGACCGCCGGACGGCTTCGGCCGCTCAGTCCCGAGGCAGCCCCAGCAGCGCCAGTACCTCGGCGGCCTCCTCGGCCGGGGTCCGGTCGGCGGCGACGGTGACGTGCGCCTCGTCCGGCTCCGGCGGCTCGAGCGTCGCCAGCTGGGACTGCAGCAGCGAGGTCGGCATGAAGTGCCCGGAGCGCGCGGACATCCGTTCCTCGAGGAGCGCGCGGTCGCCGGCGACGTGCACGAACACCACCCCGGAGGCCCGCAGCACGTCCCGGTAGGACCGCTTCAGTGCCGAGCAGGTCACCACCCCGTGCGTCCCGGCCTGCAGGTGGTCGCGGATCCAGCTCGCGACGACGTCGAGCCACGGCCAGCGGTCCTCGTCGGTCAGGGGCGTACCGGCGTGCATCTTGGCGACGTTCGACGCGGGGTGCATGGCGTCCCCCTCGGCGAACGCCCACCCGAGCTGCTCGGCGAGCATCGCGGCGACGGTGGACTTCCCCGAACCGGAGACGCCCATCACGACGAGCACCCGGGCATCCACAGCGCTGACGGCCGCGGTGCTGACGGACCCGGCGCTCATCGGATGAAGATCCCGGCGACGAGGACGCCGACCAGCCCGGTGACCGAGATGAGGCACTCGAGCACCGTCCACGACTTGAACGTCTGCCCGACCGTGGTGCCGAGGTACCCCTTCACCAGCCAGAACCCGGCGTCGTTGACGTGCGACAGGAACACCGACCCGGCGCCGATCGCGAGCACGAGCAGCGAGGTCACCGGCGACGACAGGTCGTGCGCGATCGGGGCCATGATGCCCGCGGCGGTGACGGTCGCGACGGTCGCCGACCCGGTGGCGACGCGGACGAGGGCGGCGACCACCCAGGCGACGAGGAGCACCGAGATGCCGGAGTCCTTGACCGCGTCGGCGATCACGCCACCGATGCCCGTGTCGATGAGCACCTGCTTGAACCCACCGCCGGCGCCGACGATGAGCAGCACCCCGGCGACCGGCGGCAGCGCGCTCTCGAGCGACTTCGCGACCGCCGACCGGTCCATGCCGCCACCGATCGCGAAGAACACCATCGCGTAGACGGTGGCGATGCCGATCGCGATCATCGGCGTCCCGAGGAAGTCGAGCACCCCGACCCAGGCGCCGCCCGCGTAGGGCACGGTGGCCTCGCGGATCGCCTGCGCGAGCATGAGCACGACGGGCAGCAGGATGCCGGCCAGGGCGACCGCGAAGGACGGGTTGCGCGGTTCGCTGATGACGCGCGTGAAGTCGCTCTTGCCGTTCGGCAGGGATGCCGTGTCCTCCGTGGCGGGGCTGCGACGGGCCTCCCGGCCGGGGTGCGCGGGGTCCTCGCCACGGGAGCCGAAGATGTCCGGCACCGGGATGTCGACCCAGCGCGCCGCGAAGCGGGCGAAGACCGGGCCGGCCAGCACGATGACGGGGACGGCGAGCACGATGCCGAAGGCCAGCGTCGTGCCGAGGTCCGCGCCCACGGTCGACACCGCGACCAGCGGGCCGGGGTGCGGCGGGACGAACGCGTGCATCGTCGACAGGCCGGCCAGGGCAGGGATCGCGATCTTCATGATCGGGACGTCGCTGCGCTTGGCGACCAGGACGATGATCGGGATGAGCAGGACCAGGCCGACCTCGAAGAACATCGGCAGGCCGATCAGCGCGCCGATGAGGGCCATCGTCCAGGGCAGTGCGGCGGCCGAGGACCGGCGGACCAGGGTGTCGACGACCCGGTCGGCGGCACCCGAGTCGACCAGGAGCTTGCCGAACATCGAGCCGAGGCCGACGAGGATGCCGACGCTCGTCATGGTGGCACCGAAGCCGTCACCGAAGCTCGTCACCGCCTTCTCCGGGGCGAGACCGGCACCGAGGCCGACGCCGAGTGCCCCGATCGTCAGGGCGACGAAGGGGTGCACCTTGAGCCAGGTGATGAGGGCGATGATCACCACGATGCCGAGGAGGGCGGCGATGACGAGCTGTGGGATCGGTCCGGACGGTTCGACCGTCTCGGTCCCTGCGGCGAGCACGCGACTCGTGCTCGCTGCGGTGGTCTGGAGGTGAGGCATCTGCGCCCCTTCCTGGAGCAGCTCCTGCGCTGCTGCCGTCGCTGCTGCCGTCCTGCTGCTGGTGGTGGCTCGACCGGGGTGCTGATCCCACCCGCGGCCGTCACGGCAATAATCTGATTAATCACACTACATCGTCGTCGCCCGCGCGCCACCCGGACTCAGGCGCAGTCTGCCGCTGCAATGGTCACCGCGCACACATCCGTGCGACCCGGCCCCTCGAGGAGGAACGATGCCCGCACCCGGCGGCCTGCACGCCCACGTGCTCGACACGCTCGGGCAGCGCATCGTCGACGGCACCCTCGCACCGGGCACCGTGCTCCGACCCGACGACGTCGTCGCCGAGTTCGGCGTCTCACGCTCGGTCGTCCGCGAGGCGCTCCGCGTCCTGCAGTCCCTCGGCCTGGTCGAGCCCCGACAGCGCGTCGGCACACAGGTCCAGCCGGCGACCCGGTGGGAGCTCCTGTCGCCGTCGGTGATCCGCTGGCGCGGTTCCGCGGGCGCCTACTTCACGCAGCAGCGCGAACTGCTCGAGCTCCGCCTGGGCATCGAGCCGGTCGCCGCCTGGCTGACCGCCGGACACGGCGGCGCCGCGGCCGACGCGGTGCTGGCCGCCGCCGAGGACATGGTCGCCGCAGCGGCCGCCGGCGACGGACGCGCCTACCTCGACGCCGACGTCCGCTTCCACCGCGCCCTGCTCACCGGGTCCGGCAACAGCGTCTTCGCCCACTTCGCGGGCACCGTCGAGGCACTGCTCCGCACCCGGACGAGTGAGTCCCGGGACACCATCACCGGGTGGACGGCCGAGGCAGCAGCCCGGCACGAGGCCGTCGGACGGGCGGTCGTCGACCGGGAGGCCCGGGTCGCCTCCGACGCGGCCGCCGACCTGGTGCGCACCACCCGCGACGAGTTCATCGCGGAGGCGGGCTGACGTCCGGTCGGTCGGTCTGCCCGGTCGGTCGGTCTGCCCGGCCGGTCAGCGCCCGCCGAAGAGCGGCTTCCGGGTGCTCCGCAGTCGCAGGCGCATCGTGACCGTGCCGAGCCACCGGTCGTACTTGTAGCCGACACGCCCCATCCGCCCGACCTCCTCGAACCCGAGCCGCGCATGCAGTCGGATCGACGCGTCCGCGGACCGGTCGGCGATCACCGCGATCACCTCGCGCACCCCGACGGTCCGGCAGGCCTCGAGCAGCGCCTCCATCAGCGCCCGTCCGAGCCCCTTGCCCCCGGCCGCCGCACCGAGGTAGATCGAGTCCTCGACCACCCGGTTGGACCGGTCGCGGATGTTCCACGGTTCGACGAGCGCGTACCCGAGGACCTGTCCGGACGGGTTCTCGGCCACCAGGAACGGCAGCTTGCGGCGCTGGACCTCGTCGAACCGCTTCTTCCACGCCGCGAAGGTGAACGCGGCCGCGTCGAAGGTCACCGACGAGTTCCGCACGTAGTGCGTGTGGATCTCGCGGACCTCGGGCAGGTCGGCGGCGGTTGCGGGACGGATCGCGTACGCGAACGCCGGCTCGACCGGCGCCGGGGCACGCAGGTGCCGCGGCAGCACCCGCCGCTGCTGGTATTCCTCCTCGAGCACGACCCGAGCCTACGGGAGGCCCGTCATGCCTCCGTCGGCAGTGTCCAGTCGACGGGGTCCGCGCCCTGGGCGACGAGCAGGTCGTTGACCGCCGAGAACGGCCGGCTGCCGAAGAACCCGCGGGAGGCGCTGAGCGGGCTGGGGTGTGCCGACGCCACGACCGGGGTGTCGCCGAGGAGCGGCCGGACCGACGCGGCCTGCGCACCCCAGAGCACGGCGACGAGCGGAAGGCCACGGGCGACGAGCGCCTCCACGGCCCGCTCGGTGACGCGCTCCCAGCCCTTGCCGCGGTGGCTGGCGGGTTCGCCGACGCCGACGGTGAGCACCCGGTTGAGCAGCAGCACGCCCTGGTCCGACCAGGCGCGCAGGTCGCCGTGCGGGGGCGGGGTGACACCGAGGTCGTCGTGCAGCTCGCGGTAGACGTTCTGCAGGCTGCGCGGGACCGGGCGGACGTGCGGGTCGACGGCGAAGGACAGCCCGATCGGGTGCCCGGGCGTCGGGTAGGGGTCCTGCCCGACGACGAGCACCTTCACCCGGTCGAACGGGTCCTCGAAGGCGCGGAGCACGGCGGGACCGGCGGGCAGGTACGGGCGTCCGGCGTCGGTCTCGGCGCGGAGCCAGTCACCGATGCGGTGGACGTCGTCCTCGACGGGTGCGAGTGCTTCCGCCCAGCCGGGGTCGACCAGGTCGACGAGGGGCTTCGGCTGCACGCTCAGGCGCCCATGGTGGCGACCGCGACGGACTCGTCGCCCGCCACCACCCGCCAGACGCTCCCGGTGCCGCGGACCTCGAGCGCGCCCTCGCCGACGACCAGCGTGGTGTCCTCGTCGATGGCCAGGCCCGCGGTGACGAACTCGGCCTCGGCCGCGGCCACGAGGCGGGCGAGGGTGCCGGCCTGGACCGCGTGCACGTCGATCGTCAGGTCGACGAGCCCGAGCCCTTCGCGGAGCTCGACCTCGTCCAGGCCCTCGGACGCGGCTTCCGGGCAGACCTCGACGCCGCCGATGCGGAAGCCGCCGACCAGGGCCCGGTCCGCGGCGATCATCGCGCCGGCCGAGTAGCCGAGGTAGGGCAGCCCGTCGGCGACGAGCAGGCGGATCTGGTCGACGAGCGGGGCGACGGCGTCCAGGTAGTCGGGCGTCCGGCCGCCGTTCACGACGAGTGCGTCGACGTCGCTGAGGACCGTGGTGTCGAAGACCCCGCCCGCGGCGACCTCGGTGACCAGGACCTCGGCGGCACGGGAGCCACCGAGGACCTCGGCGATGTCCGCGGTCGAGGACGGCGAGGACCCGTCGGCACCGGCGACGGAGAGCAGCGCGATGCGCGGTACGGTACGACCGACGGCGGCTGAGCGTGCGGTGGCCTCGGCGGTGAAGGGCGCGGCGGCGTCCGCGGCGACGAAGGGACCGCCGCCGACCAGGTGGATGCTCACGACTCGGCCGTCACCGGGGCGAGGGCGCTCCACGGGAACGTGATCCAGCCGTCGACACGACGCCAGACGTGGTCCGGCTCGAGGACGGTGCCGGGCTTCGAGTACAGGCAGGCGCTGCGGACGTCGGCTCCCGCGGTGCGGATGATGTCGACCACCAGGGCCAGGGTGCGGCCGGAGTCGGACACGTCGTCGACGACCAGGACCCGCTTGCCGGCGAGGCTCGGGGCGTCGAGGGCCGGCGCGAGGACGACGGGCTCCTCCAGGCGCTGCTCGACGTCGGTGTAGAACTCGACGTTGATCGAGCCGCACTCCTTCGTGCCGAGGGCGTAGGCCACGGCACCGGCGATGATGAGCCCACCGCGGGCCACGGCGACGACGACCTCGGGCTCGAAGCCAGCGGACAGGACGTCCTTCGCGAGCAACCGGGCGGCGTCGCCGAACTCGAGCCAGCCGAGCACCTCCGGTCCGCTCGTCACGGTCACGGTCGACGAGGCGGGAGACTCCGCGGGTTCGCTGCTGATCGGCATCCGCCCACGGTACCGGCAGGGATGCTCCGCCCGCGACCCGCGTTGCCCACCCGGGCGGTGCGCCGCCCGGGTGGTGCCGGCGCGGGTGGTGCCGGCGCGGCTGGTGCCGGCGCGGGTGCGCTGCCGGCGCGGGTGCGCTGCCGGTCGCTACACCTTCGGGGTCAGCGGCCCGCGCGCGAGCTTGTGCTGCGCCGACTGCGCCACCGGCCGGACCGTCACCAGGTCCAGGTTGACGTGCGCCGGCAGCTCGACCGCGTGCACGATCGCCTCGGCCACGTCGTCGGCGACCAGCGGTGCCTCCACCCCGTCGTAGACCGCGGCAGCCGCGTCACGGTCGCCGCCGAACCGGACGAGGGCGAACTCGTCGGTCTTCACCATGCCGGGAGCGATCTCGACGACGCGGATCGGTTCGCCGTTCAGCTCGAGCCGGAGCACCCCGACCAGGGCGTGCTCGGCGTGCTTCGCGGCGACGTACCCGCCGCCGTTCTCGTACGCGACGAAGCCAGCGGTGCTCGTCACGGTGACGACGTCGGCACCACCGACCGCGGCCGCACGACGACGGAGGGCCGGCAGGAGGGCCGCGGTGACACGCTTCGTGCCGAGGACGTTCACCTCGAACATCGCCCGCCAGTCGTCGACGTCGCCGTGCTCGACCGAGGCCGACCCGAACGCTCCACCGGCGTTGTTGACGAGCACGTCCACGCCGCCGAGCTCGTCGACCCGTGTGGCGAGCGCCGTCACGTCGGCGTCGTCCGTGACGTCGACGACCAGGGTGTCCGCGCCGGTCTCCGCGGCGAGCGCCTCGAGTCGGTCGGCGCGGCGGGCGACGGCGAGGACGTCCCAGCCGTGCTGGCGGAACAGGCGGACGGTGGCGGCGCCGATGCCGGAGCTGGCTCCGGTGACGACGGCTCGACGTGTGGTCATGGTGCTCCTCGCGGGTGGGTGGCGCCGGGGGGGGCGCGGAGGCCACGCTACCGACACGGGGGCAGCCGTCGGACGGTAACGTGCGGAGGATGACGACGGACGCCGCCCCTCCCGCGCCCTCTGCCCCGGCGGGGGCGCTCGACCCGGGTCGGCTCAGGCGACGGATCCCGATGTGGGACACGGCCCGGTTCCTGGCGGTGACGCTGGTGGTGATCGGGCACGCGATCCAGCGGCAGACGACGGGCAGCGAGCACGCGCTGGCGCTGTACACGTTCATCTACGCGTTCCACATGCCCGCGTTCGGTGTGATCAGCGGGTACTTCTCGTCGGCGGACACCCCGACGGCGAAGCGGATGCGGCGGACGTTCACGGACATCGTGGTGCCGTACATCATCATGCAGACGATCTGGACCGTGGTGCAGGCGGTGGTGGAGGGCGGCAAGGAGTTCAACCCGACGAAGCCGACGTGGACACTGTGGTTCCTGTTGGCGCTGGGGATCTTCCGGCTGATCCTGCCGTACCTGGCGCAGCTGCGGTGGCCGCTGGTGTGGGCGGTGGTCCTGAGCATCGGTGTCGGCTACTTCGACAACGTGGACTCGACGCTGTCCCTGGGTCGGGCGATCAGCCTGTTGCCGTTCTTCCTGCTCGGGTGGCAGGTGAAGCAGTGGGGGCTGTTCGACCGCTGGTACGAGGCGTCCCGTCGCACGGTGGTGCGGGTGCGGGTCGTCGCGGGTGCGGTCTTCGCGGGGTGGGCGGTGTCGTGTGCGCTGTGGATCCCGCAGTTCAAGGAGTTCGACCTGCACCACTGGTTCTTCTACGACGACTCGTACTCGGGCCTGGGTGAGGACGCCTGGTGGGCCGGTGCTGTGCGGTTCGGGCTGATGCTGCTCGCGACGCTGTTGACGGCGTCGTTCCTGGTGCTGGTCCCCCGGCGGAACGTCTGGCTGACGCAGTTCGGTGCGGCGACGATGTACGTGTACCTGCTGCACACGTTCCTGCTCTACCCGATCCGTGAGTCCGGGGTCCTGGCAGGTGAGCACTCGGCGTGGCCGTTCGTGCTGCTGATGGTGCTGGTGGCGTGTGCGGTGAGCCTGTTCCTGGCGCAGCCGTTCGTCCGACGCGGGATGCGGTGGTTGCTGGAGCCGAAGGTCGACTGGCTGTTCCGCCGCGATCCGGCCTAGCGCCCGAGTCGTGGCCGCGCCCGGGTCCTAGCCGCGCCCGCGTCGCCGGAGCTCGGCGACGACGTCGTCGAGGAAGTCGTCGACCTGGTCCTGGTCGTAGCCTTCGCGCCACCGGGTCACACGGAAGCGGGCGCCCTTCACGTCCTCGGGACGGAGGGGCTTCGCGGTGGCGAGCCGGCCGGTCGTCGGGATCGTGCCCCCGTCGGCCACGATGAGGGTCGCCTGGACCCGGTCGAGCAGGTCGTCGACGTCCTGCTGGTCGTACCCGTTCCGGTACTTCGTCGGCTGGAACCGCTTCTCCGCCACGTCCTGTGCGCGCATGTCGTCCCCCTCGGTCGGCGTCGGTGCAGCTCGATCCTGGCACGGGTCGGCCCGGCGTCGCATTACGTCCGACGACGCGCGCGCTGGTGCCCGGCCGGCCGTCTGCGTACCGTGACGGTCGACGCACGGGCGCGGCGGTCCTCCCGGCCGGCGTGCGTGTCGATGCACGTGCCGACCCGACGAGCACGGTGACGGACAGGAGATCCCGATGACCAACGACGCAGCCGCCTGGCGGTTCGAGACCACGCAGATCCACGCCGGGGCGCGACCGGATCCGACGACGGGTGCCCGGGCGACGCCGATCTACAAGACGACGTCCTACGTGTTCGAGAACTCGGACCACGCCCGTGACCTGTTCGCGTTGGCGCAGCCGGGCAACATCTACTCGCGCATCATGAACCCGACGAACGACGTGGTGGAGCAGCGTCTCGCGGCGCTCGAGGGCGGCACCGGGGCGTTGCTCGTGTCGAGCGGCCAGGCGGCGGAGACCTACGCGGTGCTCAACATCGCGGGCGCTGGGGACCACATCGTGTCGTCGTCGTCGATCTACGGCGGCACGTACAACCTGTTCAAGTACACGCTGGCGAAGCTCGGCATCGAGACGACCTTCGTCGAGGACCAGGACGACCCGGAGGAGTGGCGTCGCGCGGTCCGTCCGAACACGAAGCTGTTCTTCGCCGAGACCATCGGCAACCCGCGCATCAACGTCCTGGACATCGAGACCGTCGCGGGTGTCGCGCACGCGTCCGGCGTGCCGCTGATCGTCGACAACACGATCGCGACGCCGTACCTGATCCGTCCGTTCGAGCACGGCGCGGACATCGTGGTGCACTCGGCGACGAAGTTCCTCGGCGGGCACGGCACGGTCATCGGCGGCATCATCGTCGACGGTGGCACGTTCGCCTGGTCCGAGCACGGCGAGCGGTTCCCGGAGTTCAACACGCCCGACCCCTCGTACCACGGGGTGGTGTTCGCGCAGGCGGTCGGTGACGGGTTGGCCTACATCACGAAGGCCCGCGTGCAGCTGCTCCGAGACCTGGGTGCGTCGAACTCGCCGGACACCGCGTTCGCGCTCCTGCAGGGCATCGAGACCCTGAGCCTGCGGATCGAACGGCACGTGTCGAACGCGCAGGAGATCGCGGAGTGGCTCGACCGGCACCCGGACGTGGCGACCGTGGCGTACGCGGGGCTGCCGACGAGTCCCTGGTACCCGGCGGCGACGAAGTACGCGCCGCGGGGTGTCGGCGCGGTGCTGTCCTTCGAGCTCAAGGGCGGGGTCGACGCCGGCCGTGCCCTGGTCGACGAGCTGCAGCTGTTCTCGCACCTGGCGAACATCGGCGACGTCCGCTCGCTCGTCATCCACCCGGCGTCGACCACGCACTCGCAGCTCACGCCGGAGCAGCAGCTCACCACCGGGGTCACGCCGGGGCTGGTGCGCCTGTCGGTGGGGATCGAGAACGTCGAGGACCTCAAGGCCGACCTCGAGGCCGGGCTCACCGCGGCCCGCGCCGTCGCCCAGGCGGGCCTCCGCGCCTGACCCCTGCCCCCGGCCCCCTCGCGAAACGCAACCCGGGCGGCTCCTCGCAGCGGTACTCCGTTGCGGGAAGCCGCCCGGGTTGCGTTTCGCGGCCCCGCCGGCGCCGCGCCGCCGCCGGGCGTGACGTAACACGGCGGTGGTGGGGCGAGCCTCCCGCCAGAATGGACGCACGATGGACTGGCAGACGACCCCTGAGGACTCCGTGCCGTCCACCATGGTGCCCGGCGCCGAGCTCGGCACCCTCGGCAAGCCACCCGTGACCGGCGCCTGGCGGCCGGGCGACCCGCCCGGGGCCAGGCGGTTCGAGACCCTCGGCGAGCAGTTCGTCCGCGGTGGGCGCATCCCCTCGGTCCGTGTCGCCTACGAGACCTGGGGCACGCTCTCCCCCGCCGCCGACAACGCCGTCCTGGTGTTCCACGCCATGACCGGCGACTCGCACGTCGCCGGCCCGCCCGGACCGGGCCACCGCACCGCCGGGTGGTGGGGTGACGTCGTCGGCCCCGGCCGCGCGATCGACACCGACCGCTGGTTCGTCGTCGCCCCGAACATGCTGGGCGGCTGCCAGGGCACCACCGGACCGTCGTCGCCCGCGCCCGACGGACACGAGTGGGGCTCGCGGTTCCCGTTCGTCACGATCCGGGACCAGGTCGCCACGCAGCTGCGCCTGGCCGACCGGCTCGGCATCGACCGGTTCGCCGCCGTCGTCGGCGGGTCGATGGGCGGCATGCAGGCCCTGGAGGCCGCGGTCACCTGCCCCGAGCGCGTCGCCCGACTCGCGGTGCTGGCGAGCACCGCGCAGACCACCGCCGACCAGATCGCCGCGAACTCGCTGCAGCGGGCCGCGATCCAGATGGACCCGGGCTACGCCGGCGGCGACCACCACGACGCCGAACCGGGCGAGGGCCCGCACCGCGGCCTGGCGCTCGCCCGGCGGATGGCGATGATGACGTACCGGGCGTCCGACGAGCTGAACGGCCGGTTCGCCCGCTCGTGGCAGAGCGACGTCTCCCCGCTCGGTGACGACGGTCGGTTCTCGGTGGAGAGCTACCTCGACTTCCACGGCAACAAGTTCACCCGGCGCTTCGACGCGGCCTCGTACGTCGCCCTCACCCACGCGATGGACTCGCACGACGTCGGTGCCGGCCGCGGCGGGGCGGCGGCAGCGCTCGCCCGGGTGACCGCGCGGACCCTCGTCGTCGGGGTGTCCAGCGACCGGCTGTTCCCCGTCGAGGACCAGCACCGCATCGCCGCCGGGGTCCCCGACACGCTGGACGGCGACCGGGCCGCGGTGATCACGAGCGAGTTCGGGCACGACGGTTTCCTCATCGAACACGAGGCCGTCGGGGCGCACCTGCGGCGCCTGCTCGACTGATCGGGGTGCACGGTTGTCCCCGGAAGACGGGACACCGGCAGACCGATCCGTCGACCCCCGCGTGCCGAAGACCCCATCACGGGTGTCGCCCGTGGAATGATGCAGAGGGCACGGTGTCGACCAGTGCTCGGTTTCCCAAGAACCCACCAGCTCTCCCGAACCAGGAACAGCCAGGACCAACGATGGAACTCCTCGCGCAGGAACGTGACCGACTCCTCCGGTCGACGACCCGTGTCGTGGGCATCGTCTGCGCGCTCGTCAGCGTCGTGGGCGTGGCCACGTCCCTCGCGGTGCCCGCGCTGCCACTCGTCGCCGCGTTCGCCTGCATCGCCGTGATGGTCGGCGCGCTCGTGGCGTTCGGCTGGAACGGCTCGACCTGGTGGACGGCCGCCACCGTCGTCAGCGGCCTCGGCGCCGTCGCGATCCTGACCACGTCCGTCGCACCCGACGACCGCGGGGTGATCGCCAGCGCGCTCGTCCCGCTCGCCGGCGGCGGACTCGCCTCGCTCCTCATGGCGCAGCGTGGCCACCGCGCCGGTCTCGGCCTCGCCGCCGGCGCCGGGGTCGTCTCGCTCGCGCTGATGAGCTGGGCCAGCGGCGCCGTCCTCTCCGCCCCGGTCAGTGGCGTCCTGCTCGGCTGGGTCCTGATCGCCGTCATCGCCGTCTGGATCAGTCGGAGCATCCCCCGCGTCGCCCGGCGCATCTACAGCATCGGCACCGCGCACCGCGCCGAACGCCAGGCCAGCGAGACCGAGGCGCAGCGCCGCCAGGGCGCCCGCCTGCTGCACGACACGGTGCTCGCCACCCTCACCCTGCTGGCACACTCCGGCGTCGGCGTCTCCGAGCACGCGATGCGCGAGCAGGCCGCCGAGGACGCCCGGCTCCTCCGGCACCTCCGCCTCGGCGCCACCCCGCAGCCGCAGCAGTCCGGCGACTACTCGCTGACCCGGACCGAGGAGTCGCCGCTCGGCCAGACCCTCGAGTCCGTCAAGCAGCGCTTCGGCCGGATGGGCCTGGAGGTCGCCTGGCACGGCACCGGGCAGGTCCTGCTGCCGAAGCACGTGCTCGACGCCTTCCTGCTCGCGCTCGGCGAGTGCCTGGAGAACGTCCGCCGGCACGCCGGCGTCCCCGAGGCGCACGTGACGATCGTGCACGACGAGGCGATGGTCCGCGCGATGGTCACCGACTCCGGCGTCGGCTTCGAACTCGACACCGTCAGCGCCGAACGGCTCGGCTTCAAGGAGAGCGTCGTGAACCGGCTCCGCGAGGTCGGCGGCGACGCCCGCCTGTTCTCGGCCCCCGGCGCCGGCACCACCGTCGTCCTGGAGGCACCCCGATGAGCGGCGTCCCCGAGGACACCTTCGGCCGCGGCCTGCCCGGCGAGCAGAACGCACCCCGCACCCGCCGGGAGGCCCGCGAACGCTACCGAGGCACCGAACGTCGACAGGCGCGCGGCCTCCCCTCCACCTCGACCGGCGCACGCTCGCTCCGGCAGGCGGCCCAGCCCGGCGCCTCGCTCGGCGCCGGCCACCTGGGTCTCGGTGCCGCCGTGCTCACCGGGCTGGAGGCGCTCGGCGGCATCGTCTTCTTCCTCGTGCACTGGGACGACTACACGAACCCGTGGATGACGGCCACCGCCTGGGCCCTGTTCGTGGTCGCCGCGAGCTGCGTCCTGGCAACCGTCCTCACCTACGGCGAACGCCTGACCGGCGTCGCGTTCGGACTGATCTGCGTCGTCCTCGCCTGCATCGTCACGCTCGACTTCATCGGCATCTGGGCCGAGCACGACGTCGGCCACTTCGCGACCGCGGCGATGGCCGCCGGGTTCGCACTCCTGCCGATCACGACCCTCCGGCCCGCGCGGGAGGTCGTCGCCGCCATCGTCGCCCTCGGCCTGGCGTTCGTCGTCTACGCCGCGGTCTCCACCCCGCTGACGACCGAGACCCTGCCCGGCATCGTGACGATGCTCGCCGTCACCCTCGTCCCGCCGTCCGTCGCCCTGTTCGTCGTGCACCGCTTCCGGCAGCTCGTCCAACGCGAACTCGACCGTGTCCTGGTGCAGAGCAACGTCGGCGCCCCGCAGTTCGCCGTCGGGATGCTCGCCTCGGACGAACTCGCCCGCCTGGACCTGGCGGCCGAGAAGCTCCTCGACGCCGTCGCGAACGGCTCCGACCCGCTGCCGCTCTCCGACGCGTCCGCCTCGGTCGCCGCGTCCCTGGCCACCGAACTCCGCCTGCACCTCATCGAGGGTCGCCGCGAGACCTGGCTGTACCACGCGATCACGGAGTCCGACAACCTCGGCCGGTCCGTCGCCGTCACCGACCCGAGCGCCCTCGCCGGACACCTCACCCCCGCCCAGCGCGACGGCCTGCTGCAGGCGCTGTGGCAGATGGTCGGCGACGGCCGGACCCAGCAGCCCGGCGTGCCCGTCGTCTCGGTCACCCTCGGCCCCGTCGGCAGCGACGGCCACCCCGTCACCGACGACACCATGGACGTCCCCGTGGTCATCGAGTCGCGCGGCGTCCCCCGCCGTCGCCTCGGCCCCGCCGCGTGGACCGCCCTGCAGCGCATCGGCCCGTACACCGACAGCGTCCGGGACGGCGTGCTGCACGTCACGGCGCACTGCGTCGTCAACCGGCACCCGCAGATGTGACGCAACCACGAGCCTCCCGGCGGCAGCACGGACACGCGAGTGCCGCTACCGGACACCATGGCCAGCCTCCCCGAACCGGACCGACGATCCTCCTAGGATCAGCAGGCCCGTCAGGGACCCACCAGAAAGGACCACCGCGCATGGCGACTCCAGCAGAACCGATCAGACTCGCGCTCGTCGACGACCACCGGATGCTGCTCAGCGCCCTGACCGAGTGGATCCGCAACGCCGCGGACGACATCGCGATGGTCACCGCGGTCACCACCTGGCCGGAGCTGCTCACCAGCCCCGCCTTCCCCGTCGACGTCGTCCTGCTCGACCTGGACCTCAAGGACTCGATCCCGGTGTCGCTGAAGATCTCGACGCTGAAGACCGCCGGGGTGAAGACCGTCGTGATGAGCACCTACTCCGAGCCGAACGTGGTCCGTGAGGCCCTCGGCGCCGGTGCACTCGGCTACCTGGTCAAGAGCGAGGACGCGGCCATGATCGTCGAGGCGATCCGCGCGGCACAGCGCGGCGAGCAGTACGTGTCCGCCGAACTCGACCTGGCCATCAACAGCGGCGACGTCGGCGGGGTGCCGAAGCTCAGCGCGCAGGAGCGTCGCGTGATGGCGCTGTACGGCGGCGGCGAGCCCGTGAAGAGCGTCGCCTACCAGCTCGGCATCTCCGAGGAGACGGCGAAGAGCTACCTCAAGCGCATCCGCGAGAAGTACCGCGTCGCCGGGT
The DNA here is from genome assembly GCF_016907335.1 of Curtobacterium herbarum. Taxonomy (NCBI): domain Bacteria; kingdom Bacillati; phylum Actinomycetota; class Actinomycetes; order Micrococcales; family Microbacteriaceae; genus Curtobacterium; species Curtobacterium herbarum. The sequence continues at coordinate 1,488,599 of NZ_JAFBBT010000001.1, read as the reverse complement.
TCGACGTCGGCACGAAGGTGGCGCTGCGGAAGCGGGCGATCACCGACGGGATCATCGTCCAGGACGGTTCCCCGCACGGGTTGTAGGGGGCCGGGCTGGCTTGGCTGGCACGTCTCGAGGTCGCACAACACGCCGCTCAGGTCTGACCTGGGCGGCGTGTTCTGCGACCTGGGCGTGACGCCGACGGCACGTCGTGCGACCTCGGGGATGCTCCGACGGTGCTGTCAGCGTGCGACGGGCGCGTCGGCCGGCCGGGAGGCCCGGGGCCGCGTCCGGCAGGCGGGTGTCAGTGCGAGGACACGGACTCGCGGATCGGGCCGGTGCTGGCCCCCGCGGTCCGGACCGACGCTGCGCGTCGGTTCGTGCGGTTCTCCACCGCGTAGCTGATCACCGCGACGACGACACCGAGCAGCGCCAGGCCGATGCCGAGCCAGCCCGGGGCGACGAACCCGAACCCGGCCGCGATGACCGCGCCTCCGAGCGCTGCGCCCAGCGAGTTGCCGAGGTTGAACGCCGAGTGGTTCAGCGCTGCCGCGATCGTCCGGGCGTCACCGGCGACGTCCATCAGGCGGGACTGCACGGCCGGCGGGATCGCAGACGACGTCGCTCCGAGCAGGAACGCACCCACGAACAGCCCGGCGACCCACTGCGCCGTGAGGACGGTCACGAGCAGTGCCCCGACCAGCGCGAAGAGCCCGACGAAGATGGTGGCCTTGACGCTGCGGTCGGCCAGGAACCCGCCGAGCAGTCCGCCGACGACCATGCCGAGCCCGACCACGACGAGCACCAGCGGCACCGAGGACTCCGACAGCCCCGTGACGTTCTGCACCAGTGGCGAGATGTACGAGTAGACGGCGAAGAACCCGCCGAAGCCGACCGCGCCCAGGCTCATCACGATCCAGACCTGCGGCACCTTGAACGCGCGGAGCTCCCGGCCGATGGTCGCGTGCACGTCACGTCCACTGCGCGGCACGAAGAACGAGACGGCGAAGAAGGTCAGGACGAACAGTGCGGCGACGACCCCGTAGGCGATCCGCCAGCTGGCGACCTGCCCGATCCAGGTGACCGCCGGGACACCGACGACGTTCGCGACGGACAGTCCGAGGAGCACGAGGGCGATGCCCTTGCCGCGCTTGCCCGGACCCATGATGTCGCCGGCGACGATGGAGGCGATCCCGAAGTAGGCGCCGTGCGGCAGGCCGGCGACGAACCGGGCGACGAGCACCAGGCCGAACGAGGGCAGCACCGCGCTGGCGACGGTCGCGACGGCGAACCCGACGAGCAGCACCATGAGCAGGCCCTTGCGCGGGAACTTGGCCGACATCGCGGCGATCGTCGGTGCACCCATGACGACGCCGAGTGCGTACGCGCTGACGAGCCACCCGGCGTGGGCGACCCCGCCGTCCGGGTCGGCGGCGTACTGGCCGGGCAGCAGGGCCTCGGCGATGTTCGGCAGCAGGCCCATCGCGACGAACTCGGTGGTGCCGATGGCGAAGCCACCCAGCGCGAGGGCGAGGATGGCGAGCGTGCGGCGTGCCGGCGTGAGCTGGGACATGGAACCTGTTCTCGTGCCGGAGCACGGTGGGACGGGCACGGTGGGTGCGAGCACGGTGTTGGCGAGCACGGGCAGGACGGTTGCCGGATCAGTGTAGACCGCTCCAACCCGGCGACGGAAGGGGCTGCCGAATCGATTCGACCTGACGCCGAGCGACGGCTGACACCACGACGAACGCGGCCGCGCCGACCGGGATTCCCGATCGGCGCGGCCGCGTCCGTCAGATGCGGGCCGTCGGCCGCACACCGCTCAGGCTGCGCGCTGCTCCGACGTCCGCTGCGGGCGCCGCACCGACGTGCCGGACGTGGTCCGCGCCTCCGGCAGTTCGTCGCGGTGCACCCACCCGGTGCCGCACTCCGCACAGCTGGCCCAGGCGTGCTGGCCGTCGTCGGAGGAATCGATGACGACCGAAGGGAGGTCGCAGTCCGGGCACCAACCGTCGTGCATCATGAGCGGGCTCCTTCCGTCGTGGGTGCCGGTGCTCGTGCACCGGCTGATGGACCCATCACACCCCCGACCGCCGACATCGCCGCAACGTCGGCGGCGTGTCGGGCCTCACGACGACCGACTCGTCGCGAGCATCGCACGGGACGCCGACGAACGGTCGGTGACGATCAACGACCTGACGCATCCCGACGGCACGCCCACCGTCCACCGTCTGGAGTACGGAGCACGGGGCGAACTCCTCCGACGCACCACGACGCGTGCCGGTCGGAGCACGACGACCCGGTGGGAGTACGACGCGGCGGGCAACCAGCGCGCAGTTGTCCCCCCGGACGGGGTGCGGACCGAGTTCGACCGTGGCCGCGGTGGCGTCCTGACCGCCATCCGTCGGTCGGACTTCCCCGAGGCGACGTTCCGGCACGACGGAGACGGTCGCCTGACCGGCGCCATCGCCGGAGCGCTCGCCCAGGCGTGGGAGTACGACGACGGGTTCCTCGTCAGCCACTCCTCCGACGGCAGCGAGACCGTCCTCGAGCGCGACGACCGCGGGCGTCTGACAGCCGTCCGTGGACCGGACGGCGAGGCCGTGCGGTACGAGTACGACGCCGCCTCGCAGCTCCTCGCCGCCCGTGACGGGTCCTCGGTGTCGACCTGGAGCTACGACGGATCCGGTCGGCTCGTCGACGAGCAGCGGGCCGCTGACCGGTGCTCGTACTCGCACGACGGAGCCGGAGCGCTCCTGGAGGCCGAACGCCACGGCGATGCTCCTTCAGTCGTCCGGTTCGCGTACGACGGCCTCGGTCGGCGGGTCCGAGCCGAGTCAGACGAGGTCACGACGTCGTACGCGTGGGACGAGCTGGGTCATCTCCGCACCGTCGTGCGCGAGGACGGCACCGGCACCGACCGCACCGACCTCTGGGTGAACGCCCTCGGGGAACTCGCCGAGGTCAACGGCACCACGCTCAGCTGGGACCCCACGACCCCGGTGCCGACCCTGATGTCGGTCGGCGACGCACCTGTCGTCACGGCACCCGGCCTCCTGGGCGTCGACGGGACGTGGACGTCTGCCGGTTGGCGGCGAGCGCGCTCGACACAGCGCGCGGACCCGTGGACGGCGACGGACGCCGTCACGGCTGCGGGCCTCCCGGACGGCATCGGGGTCAGCCCGACCGGAACCGTCGTGGTCGGCGGGCTCGAATTCACGGGCGCGCGCATGTACGACCCGTCGGTGCGCTCGTTCCTCTCGCCCGACCCGCTGCCGGCGGTGGTGGGTGCGGCGTGGTCGGACAACCCGTACTCGTATGCCGGCAACGACCCGGTGAACCAGATCGACCCTTCTGGCCTCCGCCCGATCACGGACGCGGAGTTGGCCGCTTACGGTGCCGGGCGCCAAGGGCTCCTCGGCATCGCGCATCGGTTCTCGAACAACGGCGCGTTCGCGATGGACGGTGACGTCCATGCTTCGCACGCGCTGTCTTGGCTGCTCGGGATGTCCCTCCTCGACCCCTCGCCCGGTCCCGGGTTCTGGCTCGGGCTCTTGAGCCCCATGCCCCTGATCGGGATCCCCATCGGTATGGCGGCGGACTTCTATGCCGGGACGGTTCTGACGAGCGGGCAGGGTGAGATGCTCTTCGGATGGGCAACGGGGACGTCGCCGAGGACCCTATTGTACGGGTCGGACAGCAAGATGACACAGGCCGTCAGCCAGGAGCTGACGCCCGCTCGACGAGAAAGGGCGGTGAAGGGACTGAAGGATGGGAATGCCGTCGTCTCAGACAGGCTGGGCTACTCGGCTGGGCCAGCATCGCTCTCCAACGAGAACCTTATACGCGACATAGGGACGGTGCTCACGTGGCCGATCGCGAGCGAACGTGACCGCACGCTCCTCGCTCTCGGGACATACGACGTCGAAGCGCGACTGGTTCGGGAGAACGGAGACGGTACGGCGACGGTCGAGTACACCGCGGTCAACGAGACGACGCTCGGTTCCCTCCTCCGGTTCCCAGGAGCGGACTACGAGGGGCTCAATCGTGCGGCTGGCGAGGACGGCCCGGCGTCGCGTGTGACTGAGGAGTTCACTTGGAAGGAGACAGTGGAATGGTGATCCGGATGAAACCGATGGCGATCGTCGCCATCGCTGCGATCTCGGTGTTGCTCGCTGCCTGCACTTCGGGCACCGCGGATCAGAAGGACGGAGGAAGCGACCTCCGCGATCAGTACATCGGGACCTGGACGAGGAGCGCTGATGGCGGCTCGTCTTCATTGGTCTTGTCTCCCAACGGGACGTTCGAGGCACATGACTTCCCGGCCGTGCTCGTGTGCGGACAGTCAACTGGAGGACGAGAGATCGACGCGTGCCGCTCGAACCCAGACACAGTCTCTGCCGCCGGGACGTGGTCGATACCGGACGAAGAGCAGGGCACCGTGTGGCTCGACAGCGACGGCCTCAGTTTCAGCACGGCATACCGCAATTTCGACAGCTTCTTCGGCAAGTCCTTCTCCCTCGGCTTCTACACGGGGTCCATCGACAAGCCGAAGCCCGACTACCTCTTCGCCAAGAGATAGACGCTCGATGCGCCCCGCCCGGACGACGTCTTCACACGCGATCCGTCGGGAAGTCGCTGACCGGTCGTCGTTCAGCCCCCGAGCGCCGCTTCGAGCCGCTCGAGCTTGCCGTTACGAGGCTCTCAACCGGGCAGCCGGCGACCACGGCCCCTTCTCGCGGGTCACCGAACGGTTCACAGGGAAAGAGGAAGTAGTGCAGTGGTGACAAGACGTCGTGCGGGGATCACCGGAATCCTGGCGGCGATGACCGTGGCGTTGACCGGCTGCACCCTGCCAGCGCAGCCCGGGCCGCAGGACTACGTCGGGACGTGGCGGCTGCAGACGGCGAGCGGGGACGCCGCCGCTCGGTTCGAGGTCGCAGGCGACAACACCTACACGGCACACGACATCCCGGCGTCGATGGCGTGCGGGACGGAGGTCTACTCGGGCAGTCCGCCCGGGTGCGCAGATCACCGAGACGCCGTGGACTTCGCGGGGAAGTGGCGGTTGTCCGAAGCCGACGCCAAGGAGCTCCGGTTCTACTTCGCCGACCTCCTCTTGCGGAAGGGGTACCGCGACGGCGACGAGCTCGGCTTCTACACCCACACACTCGATGCGCCCCGCCCGGACTACGTCTTCACACGCGATCCGTCGGGGAGCCGCTGATCGGTCGCCGCTCAGTCCCCGAGCGCCGCTTCGAGCCGCTCGAGCTTGCCGTCCAACTCCCCCGTGTGCCCGGGCCGGATGTCGGCCTTCAGCACGAGCGAGACCCGTGTGCCGAAGGGTGCGACGGCCTCGGTCGCGGCCTTGACCACGGCGAAGACCTCGTCCCACTCCCCCTCGAGCTCGGTGAACATCGACGAGGTACGGTTCGGCAGGCCGGACTCGCGGACGACCCGCACGGCTGCCGCGACGGCGTCGTGGACGGAGCCGTCCTCGGTTGCGGCAGGGCCGCCGGACGGGGCGATGGAGAAGGCGACGATCATGCCTCCATCCTGCCCCGCTGCGCGTCAGCGCGCGACGGCCTCAGCGCGCGATGGGGTCAGTGCGCGATGGGGTCAGTGCGCGATGGCCTCAGCGCGCGACGGGGTCCGCGTGCGTCGGGTCGTCGGCCGGACGCCAGGCCCGTGGCACGATCCCCTGCCGCCACATCCGGACGAGCACCACGACCGCCCACACCAGCACCGCGACCTCGAGGGCGTTCCGCACCGACAGGACGACGAGGATCCACGGCTGCACGGCGAGCACCTGGTCGTAGTAGCCCGGGTACACGAGCTGCGTGAGGAAGGCCATCGGCAGCATCGCGGCCGCGACGGGCAGGAACCGCCAGGCGCTCCCCCGCCCGGCGACGAGCCCCCAGACGACCGGCACGGCGAACCAGCCGATGTACTGCGGCGACCCGACCTTGTTCGTGGCGATGAGGGCGGCGACGAACAGCAGCGCCAGCACCGGGGCGACCTGGGTGCGGCGGGCCCCGGTCCGGACGGCGAGCAGGGCGAGGACGACGCCGACGGCCACGACGGCCGCCATCAGCGGGGTGGACAGTGCGGCGGCGACGGTGGTGCCGGCGCCGGAGACCTCGAAGGTCAGGATCTCGTGGTCGTAGAAGACCGCCGCGCCGGGGACGTGGGCGGCGGCGGCCCAGAGGAACGGCGTCGCGAGCGGCGACTCGATCTGCAGCCCGCGGCCGGTCTGTTCGCCGATGAACGAGAGCAGGTGGGCGGCGCCGCCGAAGAGCACGTCGACCAGGACGACGAGCGCGGTGACGGTGAGGGCCCCGGCGACGACCTCGCCGCGACGCCCGCGACGGAGGACGAACAGCACGCCGACCAGGGCGGCCGGCCAGACCTTGACCCAGGCGGCGACGGTGAACACGGCCGCGGCGATGCCCGGACGTCCGGCGACGAAGGCCACGCCGACCAGGGCGACCGCGGTGGCGACGGTGTCGATCCGGCCGAGCCCGATCGGACCGAGGGCCAGCAGGAACACCAGCCACCACCAGACGACCCGGACGCCGAACGCACGGAACCGCCAGAGCACGGCGGCCGCGACGGCGTTCAGCAGCACCATGAGCAGCAGCCACCCGGTGCCGATCGACGCGGTGCCACCGAGGGCCGCGGCCGCCATCGGGACGATCGCCAGGATCGGGTAGACCCAGGGCGAGTCGATGCCGACCCAGAAGTGCGACGACTGCCCGGACTCGATCCACCGCCGGTAGGTGATGGTGACGTCACCGATCGGCTGGTTCGGCACGACGAGCGTCAGGTACCAGAGCACCAGGTGCACCGCGACGAACGCCACCCCGAAGACGACGATCTCGGGCCACGGGTTCCTGCGCACCGAACGAGCGTACCGACCGGCCGCCGATCCTCAGCCGATCCCGAGAGTGACGTGTCACCGTCTCCGGGTGACCTCCGCACCGAACCCGCCGGACGCTCCGGCTCCTCGCCCTCGGCGTCGTCTCGTCATCGTGCTCGTCGTCCTCGTCGTGGTGGCGGTGGTCGCCGTGGTCGCCGTCGCGATCAGCACCCGCGCCTACACGTCGAGCGAGAACGCCAAGGCCTCGGCCACGCCGACGGTCGCCGCCAGCCGCGCCCCGTCGACGCTCGACGCGGCGGACCTGTCCGGCGCGTGGACGGTCGGCACGGGTTCCGAGGCCGGCTACCGCGTGCACGAGGTCCTCAACGGCTCGGACGTCACCGTCACCGGCCGCACGTCGGAGGTCACCGGGTCGGCGACCGTCGACGGCACGACGATCAGCGCGGCGACCATCACGGTGCAGGTCGGGGACATCGCGACGGACTCCGCACAGCGCGACTCGTACTTCCGTGACTCGGCGCTCGACACGCAGGCGTTCCCCACGGCGACGTTCACGCTCACCCAGCCGGTCTCGGACGCCGTCCCGACGGGCAACGGCACGACGACCGTGAAGGCGACCGGGACCCTCGAACTGCACGGCGTCACGAAGCCGGTCACCGCGACGCTGCAGGTCGGGTTGAACGGGGACGGCGTCGACGTCTCCGGCACGGTCCCGATCACGTTCTCGGACTACTCGGTGCAGGCCCCGAACCTGGGGTTCGTCAAGGTCGACGACGCCGGGTCGGTCGAGTTCCTCGTGCACGCCACGCCGTCGTCCTGACCTTCGTCCGGGCGGGTCGCGGCGCGACCGGCTGACGGACGGGAGGCTCCCCACCGGCCCGCCCCGGGCCTCCCGTCAGCAGGCCGACGGGCAGACAGGCAGCAGGCAGACGCCCGCTCCGTCAGTCCGCGTCCGCGTCCCCGCGGACCGCGAGGTCCCGCACCACCCCGGGCAGCTGCTCGATGAGCGACGTCATCGGGAACGGCCCGCCCCGCGAGGCCCGACGCGCCGCGACCCCGTGCACGACCGCCGCCGCCGCTGCCAGGTGGGCCAGGTCCTCCGGTCCGACCGCGGACGTGCCGGCGCGCGCGGCGACGAGCGCCCCGAGGACCCCGCCGAGGACGTCCCCTGCCCCCGCTGCCGCGAGCCAGGGCGTCGCCGAGGACGCGACCAGCCGCACCCCGCCGTCGGGCGTGACGACGTGCGTGTCGGCGCCCTTGAGGAGCACGACGCTCCCGCTCCGTTCGGCGGCGCGGAGGGCCGAGCCGCGCGGATCGCCCTCGACCTCGTCGCGCGACACGCCGAGCAGCGACGCCAGCTCGCCGGCGTGCGGGGTGAGCACCGCGAGCGGACCGAGGTCGACGAGCGGGATCGCCCCGGCGTCGACGACGACCGGCACCCCGTCGTCGGAGGCGTGCGTGAAGCCCGCGCGGGTAGCCTCGTCGAGTGCGTCGAGGGACTCCGCCGAGATCCCCGAGCCGACCAACCACGCCTGGACGCGGCCGACTCCGGCGACGATCTCGGGCCGTCGGGCGAGCACGAAGTCGGTGGCGCGGTCGGGCCCGACGTAGCGGACCATGCCGAGACCGGTGTGGACCGCGGCGTCGACACCCATCACCGCGGCACCCGGGTACTGCGCGGACCCGGTGGCGACGCCGAGGACCCCGCGTCGGTACTTCGAGGTGTCGCCGGTCGGGACGGTGATCCAGCGGGCGGCGTCGGCGGGTCGGACGGAGACGAAGTCGTTCATCGTGCCCACGGTACGGTGACGGGCATGAGCCTGTCCCTGCCTGGTCGTGTCGTCGTCTTCGACTACGGCGAGGTGATCAGCCGGACCCCGCACGCCGCCCGCGCCGCACTGCTCGAGGCGACCGGGCTCGAGGCCGACACGCTGTTCCCGGTGTACCAGGAGCTCCGGCACGACCTGGACCGTGGCGACCTGACGGTGCTCGCGTACTGGCGTGCGATCGCCGAGCGCACCGGCCGGTCCTGGTCGGTGACCGAGATCCACCGGCTGTGGGCGCTCGACTTCACCGGGTGGTTCGAGGTCGACCCCGAGGTCCTGGCCCTCGTCGAGGAGCTGCACGACGGCGGCACCCGGGTGGCGCTGCTCTCGAACGCGGGCTTCGACTTCGGTGACCCGTACCGCCGCTCCCCGATGGGCTCGCTGTTCGAGACGGTCGTGGTGAGCGCCGAGGAGCACGTCCTCAAGCCTGACGCGGCCATCTACCGCGAGACCTGCGCGCGACTCGGCATCGAACCGGGCGCGATGGTCTTCGTCGACAACCGTGCGGAGAACGCGGCCGGCGCGGACGCGATCGGCGCCGTCGGCGTGCACTTCACCTCGGCGGCCGGTCTCCGTCGGTCGCTCGAGGAGCTCGCGACCGCCGGCTGACGGGAGGCGCGGGTCGGCTGCTGACGTCCTCTCGCTTCTTCCGGAGGAGCGCCCGGTACGATCGAGGCATTGTGGACGACCCTCCTAGTGCTGACCATCACATGCCCGCCGCTCACACAGTGAGCTGCCCGACTCCGAGGTGCGCCTCGTGAGCCCCGTCGACATCGTCATGCTGATCGGCGGCATCCTGCTGACGCTCGGCACCGGCGTCTTCGTGGCCTCCGAGTTCGCGCTCGTCAACCTCGACCGTGCCGACGTCGAAGCCCGGCGTGACCGCGGTGAGACCGGCCTCGGCACCGTCATCGGTGCCCTCAAGGTCACCTCGACGCACCTGTCCAGCGCGCAGCTCGGCATCACGCTGACGACACTGCTCACCGGTTACCTGCTCGAGCCGTCGATCGCGAAGCTGCTCGAAGCGCCGTTCCTGGCGATGAACCTGCCCGAGGGTGTCGTCGAGACCGTCGGCTCGATCGTGGCGCTCGTCATCGCCACGCTGCTGTCGATGATCCTCGGCGAACTCGTGCCGAAGAACTTCGCCCTCGCGCTGCCGCTGCAGACCGCTCGACTCGTCGTGCCGCTGCAGGTCGGCTTCACGACGGTGTTCAAGCCGGCCGTCGCCCTGCTCAACGGCACCGCGAACGCCATCCTCCGCGGGATCGGCATCGAGCCGCAGGAGGAACTCTCCGGGGCCCGGAGCGCCGAGGAACTCACCTCGCTCCTCCGCCGGTCCGCGTCCGAGGGCTCACTCGAGCAGGACACCGCCACGCTGCTCCAGCGCACGCTGTCCTTCTCCGAGCTGAGCGCCAGCGACGTGATGACCCCGCGTCCCCGCCTGTCGACGATCCGCGTGTCCGACAGCGCCGAGGCGGTCATCGCCCTGGCGCGCCGGACCGGCTTCAGCCGCTTCCCCGTCATCGAGGAGGACGCGGACGACGTCGTCGGACTCGTGCACGTGAAGCAGGCCGTCTCGGTCCCGCGTGAGAAGCGTCCCGAGGTGCCGGTCGGCGCGCTGATGACCGACGCCGAGCGCGTGCCGGAGACCATGCCCGGCGACACCCTGCTCACCGAGGTGCGCGGTCGTGGCTACCAGATGGTCATCGTCGTCGACGAGTACGGCGGGACCGCCGGCGTCGTCACGCTCGAGGACCTAGTCGAGGAGATCGTCGGCGAGGTGTCCGACGAGCACGACCGGGCACGCATCGACGTCGTCCGGAGCCGCGGCTGGCTGACCTTCCCGGGTCTGCTGCGCCCCGACGAGCTCGAGGACCGCGCGAGCGTCACCGTCCCCGAGGACGGCCCCTACGAGACCGTCGGCGGGTTCCTCATGCAGGAGCTCGGCCGTCTGCCCCAGGTCGGTGACGAGGTCGCGATCGACTCCGGCGTCTTCCGCATCGAACGCCTGGACGGCCGCCGCATCGACCGGATCCGGTACACGCCGAATCCGGTCGGCGAGGACACCCTCGGCAGCAGCGCTCGGAGCAGCACTGCCCGGAGCGGCAGCAGCAGCGGCAAGCGCACCACCGCCACGAGCACCACCGAGACGGACCAGGAGACCACCCGATGAGTTCCGACTGGTGGGGCATCTTCTGGCTCGTCGTGCTGCTCGGCGGCAACGCGTTCTTCGTCGCGGCGGAGTTCGCCGTCATCTCGGCCAGGCGCTCGCAGATCGAACCGCGCGCCGAGCAGGGCTCCCGCGCTGCACAGATGACGCTGTGGGCGATGGAGCACGCCACCCGGATGCTCGCGACCACGCAGCTCGGCATCACGGTCTGCTCGCTGCTCATCCTCAACGTGTCCGAGCCGGCGATCCACCACCTGCTCGAGGTCCCGCTGCACCTGACCGGCTGGAGCGCCGAGGTGATCGGCATCGTGGCGTTCGTCTTCACGCTGCTGCTCGTGTCGTTCCTGCACGTGGTGTTCGGCGAGATGGTGCCGAAGAACATCTCGTTCTCGATGCCGGACCGGGCGGCGCTGCTGCTCGTGCCGACGCTCTGGTACATCGGTCACGGCCTGCACTGGGTCGTCGTCGGGCTCAACGAGGTCGCGAACGGCGTGCTGCGCCTGTTCAAGGTCGAGCCCAAGGACGAGGCCGTCAGCGCCTACACCGTCGAAGAGGTCCAGACGATCGTCGAGCAGTCCCGACGCGAGGGCACCCTGGCCGACGACTCCGGCACGCTCCGGATGGCGTTCGAGTTCACCGAGAAGAAGGTCAAGGACGTCGCCGTGCCGATGTCCGGGCTCGTCACCCTGCACGAGGACGCGACGCCGGCCGACGTCGAACGGGCCGTCGCCCAGCGGGGCTTCTCGCGCTACGTGCTCATCGACGACGCGGGTGACCCGACCGGGTACGTGCACGTCAAGGACGTCATCGACCTGCGGCCGGACGAGTTCGACGACCCGGTGCCGCCGAAGCGCATCCGCCAGCTCATCTCGCTCTACACGGAGATGGACCTGGAGGACGCACTCGCGACGATGCGCGGGGCCGGACGCCACGTGGCGCGGGCCTTCGACGCGGACGGCCGGACGACGGGCGTGCTGTTCCTCGAGGACATCCTCGAGGAGCTCATCGGCACCGTCGAGGACGCCACCCGGCGCCGGTAGACGCACCAGTAGTCGGACGGGAGGCGCGGTGCCAGCTGGCTCCGCGCCTCCCGTCCGTCCGTCCGTCCGACCCGCGAAACGCAACCTCGGCGCCCCGCCGCAACGCGATACCGCTGCGCGGCGACGCCGACATTGCGTTTCGCGGGGGCTGCGGGACGCTACCAGCTGACGGGGAGGGGCTTGCCCTCCTCGTAGCCGGCGGCGGACTGGATGCCGACCAGGGCCCGGTCCGCGAACTCGGTCAGCGACTGCGCGCCCGCGTAGGTGGCCGAGCTGCGGAGGCCCGTCGTGATCATGTCGAGCAGGTCCTCGACGCTCGGGCGCTCCGGGTCCAGGTAGATCGTCGACGACGAGATGCCCTCGGCGAAAAGCGCCTTCCGTGCCCGCTCGTACGGGTCGAGACGCTCGAAGCGCTCCCGCACCGCCTTGGCGGAGGCCATCCCCCAGCTCTCCTTGTACGCCCGACCGGCGTCGTCGCGGCGCAGGACACCGGGGGCCTCGAGCGTGCCGGCGAACCACGAGCCGATCATCACGGCCGACGCACCTGCGGCCAAGGCGAGGGCGACGTCACGGGGGTAGCGGACACCGCCGTCGGCCCAGACGTGCGCACCGAGCGAGCGAGCCGCCGCCGCGGTCTCGAGGACGGCGGAGAACTGCGGACGCCCCACGGCGGTCATCATGCGGGTGGTGCACATCGCGCCCGGCCCGACGCCGACCTTGATGATCGACGCGCCCGCGGCGACCAGGTGGGCGACGGCGTCGGCGGTGACGACGTTGCCCGCGACGAGCGGGATGCCGAGGTCGAGCGCGGACACCGCACGGAGCGCGCGGATCATGCCCTCCTGGTGACCGTGTGCGGTGTCGAGGACCAGCACGTCGACCCCGGCGTCGGCGAGGGCTGCGGCCTTCGCGGCGACGTCGCCGTTGATGCCGACGGCCGCGGCGACACGCAGGCGGCCGGAGGCGTCCACGGCGGGTCGGTAGATGTCGGAGCGGATGGCGCTCGTCGGGCTGACGGTACCGACGACCCTGCCGTGCCGCATCACCGGCGCGAAGTCGACACCGGCGGCGGTGAGCACGTCGTACACGTGCCGGGAGGACCCGGCGTCCTCGGCGTCGATCGCGGTCGTCGCTCCGTGCAGCAGGTCCCCGAGGACCGCGTCGGCCCCGGCGGTCGCGAGCCGGGTCGCGGGCACGCAGCCCAGGTACTCCCCCGCCTCGTCGCGGACCACGACACCGCGGCCCTCGACGGGCAGCAGCTGCTCGAGCGCCTCGGCGACCGTGGCGTCGGCACCCAGGTCGATGGCGGAGTCGAAGTCGACCGGCTGCGCCTTGACCCAGCGGATCGCCGCGTCGAGGTCCTGCAGGTGCATGTCCTGTGGCAGGACGCCGAGGCCGCCACGACGGGCGAGGGTCGCCGCGAGCCGCGGACCCGTCACCGAGTTCATGTTGGCACTGACGATCGGGATCGTCGCACCGGTGCCGTCGTTCGTCGACAGGTCCACGTCGAAACGGCTCGTCACGCTCGACCGGCTGGGGACGAGGAAGACGTCGGAGTAGGTCAGGTCGTGGGTCGGCCGCGTCTCGTAGAACCTCATGACGGCCACTGTACGGCGGCGCACGGAGGGCCGCCGGGGAGCGCCGCCCGGACCCACCCGGGAGGCTCGACTCACCCGCCGTCTCCCACCTCACGGCCACTGATGAGCGGCTAGGGTTGACGGCGTGCGGGACAGGGTTGCCCTGCACGACACACACGAGCATCAATCGACGGAGAGTGGGCGATCGGCTGTGTCGAGCCATCTGACCGGAACTGACGAGACCGCGGGCGAATTCGGCGCGAACGAGTGGCTGGTGGACGAGCTCTACGAGCAGTTCCTCGCCGACAAGAACAGCGTCGACGAGTCGTGGTGGCCGGTCCTCGAGAGCTACCACCGAACGCAGCCGAGCACCTCGGCCGCCGATGCCGAATCCACCGGTGCCGACTCGTCCGCTGCGGCGCCCGCCCAGGCCGCAGCCGCCGCGGACGCCCCCGCCGAGCAGCCCGCCGCCGTCGCCGGTCCTTCGTCCACGCAGCAGCCCGCCACCGGCGAGGCGAAGACGCCCCTGCAGGCCCGCACCACCTCGCGGCAGCCGTCGCCGCAGCCGATCCCGGCCGAGGCGAACGACGCCGCCGACGAACACGAAGAGACCCACGAGGACGTCGCCACCCCGCTCCGTGGCATGGCGAAGACCCTGGCGTCGAACATGGACGCGTCGCTCAGCGTCCCGACCGCCACGAGTGTCCGGACGATCCCGGCGAAGCTGATGATCGACAACCGGATCGTCATCAACAACCACCTGCGCCGAGCCCGCGGCGGCAAGATCTCGTTCACGCACCTCATCGGCTGGGCCATGGTCCAGACGCTCAAGGACTTCCCGAGCCAGAACGTCTCCTACGAGGAGCGCGACGGCAAGCCCTTCCTGGTCACCCCGGCGCACGTCAACCTCGGCATCGCGATCGACGTCCCGAAGAAGGACGGCACGCGCTCGCTGCTCGTCCCGAGCATCAAGCGCGCCGAGACCCTGACGTTCGGGCAGTTCCTCTCCGTCTACGAGGACGTCGTCAAGCGCGCGCGGGACAACAAGCTGACCCCCTCGGACTTCCAGGGCACGACGATCTCGCTGACGAACCCGGGCGGCATCGGCACCGTGCACTCGGTCCCGCGCCTCACCAAGGGACAGGGCTGCATCGTCGGCGCCGGCGCGCTCGAGTACCCGGCGCAGTTCCAGGGCTCGGCACCGAAGACCCTCGTCGAGCTCGGCGTCGGCAAGACCATCACGCTGACGAGCACCTACGACCACCGCGTCATCCAGGGTGCCGGATCGGGCGAGTTCCTCAAGAAGGTGCACGAGCGGCTGATCGGCCAGCACGGCTTCTACGACGACATCTTCGCCGCGCTCCGGATCCCCTACAAGCCGATCCAGTGGGCGAACGACATCAACGTCGACCTGGCGCACCGGGTCAACAAGACGGCACGCGTGCAGGAGCTCATCAACAGCTACCGCGTCCGCGGGCACCTGATGGCCGACATCGACCCGCTCGAGTACCGGCAGCGCACGCACCCCGACCTCGAGATCGAGCGCCACGGCCTGACGTTCTGGGACCTCGACCGGGAGTTCGTGACCGGTGGGCTCGCCGGCACCACGACCGCACCGCTCCGTGACGTCCTCGGCATCCTCCGGGACGCCTACTGCCGGACGGTCGGCATCGAGTACATGCACATCCAGGACCCGGAGCAGCGCCGCTGGGTGCAGGAGCACATCGAGGTCCCCTACTCGAAGCCGTCGAAGGACGAGCAGCTGCGGGTCCTCGGCAAGCTCAACGAGGCCGAGGCGTTCGAGACCTTCCTGCAGACCAAGTACGTCGGGCAGAAGCGCTTCTCACTCGAGGGCGGCGAGTCGACCATCGCGTTCCTCGACACCCTGATCCAGCACGCCTCGGTCGCCGGCCTCGACGAGGTCGCGATCGGCATGGCGCACCGCGGTCGCCTCAACGTCCTGACGAACATCGCGGGCAAGACCTACGGCCAGATCTTCCGGGAGTTCGAGGGCACCCAGCTCCCCGGCACCGTGTCCGGGCAGGGCTCCGGCGACGTGAAGTACCACGTGGGCACCGAGGGCGTCTTCCGCGCCTCGGACGGCTCGCGCATCCCGGTGACGATCGCGGCGAACCCGTCGCACCTCGAAGCCGTCGACGGCGTGCTCGAGGGCATCGTCCGCGCCAAGCAGGACCGGAAGCCCGCCGGCACGTTCGGCACGCTGCCGGTCCTGGTGCACGGCGACGCCGCGATGGCCGGGCAGGGCGTGGTCGTCGAGACACTGCAGATGTCGCAGCTGCGCGGCTACCGCACCGGCGGCACCGTCCACCTGGTCATCAACAACCAGGTCGGCTTCACCACGCCTCCGGAGTCCGCCCGCACGTCGGTCTACTCGACCGACGTCGCGAAGACGATCCAGGCGCCGGTCTTCCACGTGAACGGTGACGACCCGGAGGCCGTGGCGCGCGTCGCCGACCTGGCCTTCGCGTACCGCGAGGAGTTCCACCGCGACGTCGTCATCGACCTGGTCTGCTACCGCCGACGCGGCCACAACGAGGGCGACGACCCCTCGATGACGCAGCCGCTGATGTACAACCTGATCGAGGCGAAGCGCTCCGTCCGCACGCTGTACACCGAGGCCCTCGTCGGCCGCGGTGACATCACGCAGCAGGAGTACGACGACGCGCACCGTGACTTCCAGGACCGCCTGGAGCGCGCGTTCGCCGAGACGCACGAGGCGCAGACCGGCACGATGCCGACCGTCGCCGTGGACGACTCCGGTGCCGTGAACGGCCTCGAGCGTCCCACTGCGCAGCGCGACGACTCCGAGCTCGAGGTGCACGACACCGCGATCTCGCAGGAGCTCGTCGAACTCATCGGCGACGCGCACGGCAACCCGCCGTCGGGCTTCTCGATCCACCCGAAGCTGCAGCAGCTCCTCACGAAGCGCCGCGAGATGACCCGTGCCGGCGGTGTGGACTGGGCGATGGCCGAGCTCATGGCGATCGGTTCGGTCCTGGTCGAGGGCAAGCCCGTGCGACTCGCCGGACAGGACGCCCGTCGTGGCACGTTCGTGCAGCGCCAGGCGGTGTTCCACGACCGGACGAACGGCCAGGAGTGGCTGCCGCTCGCGAACCTGACCGAGGACCAGGCCCGGTTCTTCATCTACGACTCCCTGCTCAGCGAGTACGCGGCGATGGCGTTCGAGTACGGGTACTCGGTCGAGCGACCGGAAGCCCTGGTGCTCTGGGAGGCGCAGTTCGGCGACTTCGCCAACGGCGCCCAGACCGTCATCGACGAGTTCATCTCGGCCGCCGAGCAGAAGTGGGGCCAGCGCTCCGGCCTGGTGCTCCTGCTCCCCCACGGCTACGAGGGTCAGGGACCGGACCACTCCTCGGGCCGCATCGAGCGGTACCTGCAGCTCTGCGCGCAGGACAACATGGTCGTCGCCCGACCCTCGACCCCGGCGTCGTACTTCCACCTGCTCCGTCGGCAGGCGTGGGCGAAGCCGCAGAAGCCGCTCATCGTGTTCTCCCCGAAGGCGATGCTCCGCCTGCGCCAGGCGACGAGCGCGGTCGACGACTTCACGACCGGCACCTTCCAGGAGGTCCTGGACGACGACCGTCTGGCAGCTCAGGGCGTCGACAAGGGCGCGGTGCGTCGCGTCGTCCTGCACTCGGGCAAGATCCACCACGACCTGCGGACCGAGGCGGAGAAGCGCGGCATCACCGACGTCGCCCTCGTCCGGCTCGAACAGCTCGCCCCGCTGCCGCTCGACCGGATCCTCGAGGTCCTGGCGAGCTACCCGGAGGCCGAGGTCGTGTTCGCGCAGGAGGAACCGGAGAACCAGGGTGCCTGGCCGTTCGTCTGCATGAACCTCTCGCCGCACCTCGACGGCCGACCGCTGTCCGTCGCGTCCCGCTCGGCGAGCGCGGCCCCGGCGACCGGTTCCTCGAAGCGCAGTGCGCAGGAAGCCGCCGGCGTCATCGACCGGGCGTTGAGCTAGCAGCAAAACACCGGTGTTCGTCGGCCACACCGCACCCTGCGTGTGTGTTTCCGACGAACACCGGTGTTTTTCGTTCCGGGGATGGTCCTAGACCAACCTTGTGTACCGCACGCCGGCCTCGTGGTAGCCGCGGCGCTGGTAGAAGCGGTGGGCGTTGTCGGTCGCCGCGGCACTGACGGCGGACAGCCGGCGCGCGCCCTGCTCGGCCGCCCACGTCTCGAAGGTGCCGAGGAGCGCGGAACCGGTGCCGTGCCTCCTGGCCGTCGGGTCGACGACGAGCAGCAGCAGCTGCGCGGTCGGCTCGTCGCTGGCGTAGGTCCAGGTGACCTGCGCGCCGGCGACGGCGATCGGACGACCGTCGTCGCCGCGGACCACCCAGGTGCGGTGTCCGGCCTCCGGGGTGAGCCGATCGAGTCGGGCCTGCATCGCGGCGGGTTCCACCTGGTGGCCGAGGAGGCGCACCAGGTCGGTCACCGCGGCGACGTCGGGTTCGGTCCAGGTGCTGATCGGCTCGGCGTCGGTCATGTCCGCACCCTACCCGTTCGTGGGGCCGTCACCACTGGTGTGACGACCCGGTCCAGAGCGGTCCGCGGGTGGACTGCGGTCAGTGCGTGGACTGTTCCGCGCGGAGTCGGGCGAGGACCTCGTCCCGGAGCTGCTCCGGGGCGGTCTCGCGGCAGGCGCGCTTGACGGTCTCCATGAGCACCATGCCGACGCGGTGCTCGGTCAGGCAGTCCTCGCAGCCCGCCATGTGCTCGCGGATGTCCGCGGCGTCCTCGTGACGCAGTTCGTCGTGGAGGAACTCCTCGAGTTCCGCCTTCGCCTTCGAGCAGTCGCACCCGCTCATCGTGCGTCCTTCCGGGTCGTGCGGGTGCCGGCCGTCGTGGCCGCCCGCGTGCCTGCACCTCGGCCTCGTCCGCGCATCGTCGCCGTCGACGCTGCGTCCGGGACGACACCGGTCTCGCGTGCGTGGTCGGCCAGCAGTCCACGGAGGAGCCGGCGTCCACGGTGGAGGCGGCTCATGACCGTCCCCACGGGGGTCTTCATGATGTCGGCGATCTCCTGGTAGGAGAACCCTTCGACATCGGCGAAGTAGACGGCCATCCGGAAGTCCTCCGGGATGGCCTGCAGCGCGTCCTTCACGGCGGAGGAAGGCAGGTGGTCGATGGCGTCGGCCTCGGCGGAGCGCGCCGAGATCGACTGGGTCACGCTCTCCGCGCCGCCCAGCTGCCAGTCCTCGAGCTCGTCGATCGTGCCCTGGTAGGGGTTCCGCTGGTTCTTGCGGTACGTGTTGATGAACGTGTTCGTGAGGATCCGGTAGAGCCACGCCTTGAGGTTCGTGCCCTGGCGGAACTGTCGGAAGGCGGCGAACGCCTTCACGAAGGTCTCCTGCACCAGGTCGGAGGCGTCGGCCGGGTTCCGGGTCATCCGCATCGCGGCGCCGTACAGCTGGTCCATGAACGGCAGCGCCTGGTCCTCGAACAGCCGGCGCAGCTCGTGCTCGGACACGGTCTTCGCGTCGACGGGCTCCGGCTCCGGCTCGGCGTCGAGGCCGGCGAGGTCGTCGTCCTCGACGGCGTCGAGCTGCGCCTCGGTCTCGTCGACCAGGTCGTCCGGTGCGTGCTGCGGTTCGTCGGTCGTCATCGCCCGCCAGTCTAGGCGGACGGTGGTGTCCGGGCCCTGTGGCTCGGCGAGCGTCGTGACGGCCCGAGGCAGCAGTGCTGTGTCGGCCGTGCGTGACGGTGCGAGTGCGATCACCGTGCTCCTCCCGATGGGTTCAGTAGTGTGGTGAACCGATGGCAGCCACGACGCATTCCCACCCCTGGACCGCCCCGGTCGCGCGCGGCCCGCTGCAGGGCGACGTCGCCCTGCCGGGCTCGAAGTCGCTGACGAACCGGGAGCTCGTGCTCGCCGCCCTGGCCGACGGCCCGTCGACGATCCACCTGCCGCTGCACTCGCGTGACTCCGCGCTGATGACGGCCGGGCTCCGGCAGCTCGGTGTCGGGGTCGACGAGGTCGAGCCGACGGCCGGGCAGCCGGTGAACCCGTACGGCCCGGACCTCCGCGTGACGCCCGGGCCGATGCGCGGCGGCGTCCGGGTGGACTGCGGTCTCGCCGGCACCGTGATGCGCTTCCTGCCGCCGCTCGCCGCCCTGGCCGAGGGGCCGGTGACGATCGACGGCGACCCGTACGCCCGGAAGCGCCCGATGGCCGCGATCATCCAGGCGCTCGTCGACCTCGGGGTGCAGGTCACGGACGACGGCGGTGGCGCGATGCCGTTCACCGTCGTCGGCACCGGCTCGGTCCGCGGCGGCTCGCTCGACATCGACGCGTCGGCGTCGTCCCAGTTCGTCTCCGGCCTGCTGCTCTCCGCGCCGCGCTTCACCGAGGGGCTGCACCTGCGGCACACCGGGGAACGGCTGCCGAGCCTGCCGCACATCGCGATGACCGTCGAGGTCCTGCGTGCGCGCGGTGTGCAGGTGGACGAGCCGTCGGTCGGCGAGTGGGTCGTGCACCCCGGTCCGATCCGCGCGCGTGACGTGACGATCGAACCGGACCTCTCGAACGCGGCCCCGTTCGCGGTGGCCGCCCTCGTGGCCGGTGGGACGGTCCGGATCCGGACCTGGCCCACCGAGACGACGCAGGTCGGTGCCGACCTCGAGACGCTCCTGCCGCTGTGGGGCGCGACCGTGACCCGCGACGGTGCCGACCTGGTGTTCGACGGCGGCGTCGGGATCCGGGGTGGGGCCTCCGTCCCGGGTGTGGACCTGGACCTGACGCGCGGCGGCGAACTCGCCCCGGCGCTCGTCGCGCTGGCGGCCCTGGCCGACGGCCCGAGCGAGGTGTCCGGCATCGGCCACCTGCGCGGCCACGAGACGGACCGTCTGGCCGCGCTGGCGGCGGACGTCAACGGTCTCGGAGGCGCGGTGACGGAACGCCCCGAGGGGCTCCGGATCGAGCCGGCGCGGCTCCACGGCGGCGACTGGGCCGCGTACGAGGACCACCGGATGGCCACCGCCGGGGCCGTCGTCGGCCTGGTGACGGACGGCGTGGCGGTCGACGACATCGGTTCGACCGCGAAGACGCTGCCGCAGTTCCCGGAGCTGTGGGCGGACCTGCTGGCGACGAGCACGGACGCCGAGACCACCGAGGGAGACCCGGCATGAGCTGGTGGGACGACACCGACGGCGGCGACGAGGACGAGCCGTACGGCCAGTACGACGAGTCCAGCATCCGCGTGCGCCCGAACCCGAAGGGCAACCGGCCGCGCACCAAGACCCGTCCCTCGTACGACGACGCGCCGACCGGCTGGGTGACGAACGTCGACCGCGGTCGGTTCGGCGTCCTCGTGACGGACGAGGACGGCGAGCACGTCGTCACGGCCACGAAGGCTCGGGAGCTCGGCCGGAAGTCCGTCGTCACCGGGGACCACGTGTCGCTCGCGGGGGACGTGTCCGGCGACGAGGGGTCCCTCGCCCGCATCGTCCGGGTGGCCGAGCGCACCTCGCTGCTGCGCCGCAGCGCCGACGACTCCGACGAGGTCGAGCGCGTCATCGTCGCCAACGCCGACCAGATGCTCGTCGTCGTCGCCGCGGCCGACCCGGAACCGCGCACCCGCCTGATCGACCGCTACCTGGTGGCGGCGTTCGACGCGGGTCTCGACCCGATCCTCTGCATCACGAAGACGGACCTCGCCGACCCGGCCCCGTTCCTGGCGCACTTCGCCTGCCTGGACCTGCGCATCGTGACGAGCCGGGCGGACGACGTGCCGTTCGCCGCGCTGCACGAGCTGCTGGACGGCAAGGTCACGGTCACGGTGGGGCACTCCGGCGTCGGCAAGTCGACACTCGTGAACGCCCTGACCGGCTCGACACGGGCGATCGGCGTCGTGAACTCGGTGACCGGGCGGGGGCGGCACACGTCGTCGTCCTCGATCGCCCTGCGGGTGCGGGACGGCGGCTGGGTCATCGACACGCCGGGCGTCCGGTCGTTCGGCCTGGGGCACGTCCAGCCGGAGAACGTGTTCCGCGCGTTCGCCTCGCACGCGGTCACGGTGCAGGACTCCCCCGACGGCATCCCGCTCGACCAGGCGCACGACTGGGAGATCGTGGACCGGGTGCAGAACGGCGAGCTCGGGGCGACCGGCGTCGAGCGGCTGGACTCGTTCCGGGCGCTGCTCACCGGCATGGGCGCCGAGGACCCCGGCACGGCGTAGGCCGCCGCCGGCGCCGACCGGGTCGGGCGGGCCGGGCCGGCGCCCGCTCGACTTCGTGCCCGGGCGGGCGTACGCTGTCCCCTCGTGTCCGAAGTTGCAAAGTACAACTATTCGCCGAGCGCGTCGTCCTCCACAGCCCCCGGCCCCGCCGCCACCCCGGGTGCCACCGTCCACGGCCACGCCGCCCCGCGCCCGCCCCACCGTGCCCCCGGCGTGCTGCGCCCGCAGGGCCTCGCCGGCGTGCTCCGCTCGTTCGGCTCGCACATCCTGGTCCCGCTCTTCCTGGCGGTCGGCATGACGCTCGCCTACCTCGGCGCCTTCCACGCACCGACCCCGCACGACCTGCCGGTCGGCATCGTCGGCACGACCCCGGCGACCCAGGTGTTCGCGCAGACCGTGACCGACCAGTCCGACGGCGCCCTCGTCGCGCACGTCGTCGCCAGCACCCGGCGCGCCGAGCAGCAGGTCCGCGACCGCGAGCTGGCTGCCGTGTACGCCCCGAGCGACTCCGCCGCGACCCTCTACGTCTCGACGGCCGCCAGCGAGACCACCGCCTCGGCCGCGCAGAAGGTCTTCGTGCCGATCGCGTTCGGCCAGCACCTGCCGTTCCACGTCGTCGACGTCGTCCCGACCGGTGACCAGGACACCACCGGCCAGGGGCTCTTCTTCCTGCTGGTCGGCCTGAGCGTCGGCGGGTACTCGTCCGCGATCGCCGTCGCCGCGTTCGCCACGCGCCTCCGCCCGGTGTGGACCGCCGTCGTCGGGCTCGTGACCGCGGCCGTCGTCGCCGGCATCGGCACGGTCGTCGCCGGCCCCGTGTACGGCGTGCTGACCACCCACCAGTGGCAGGTGTTCCTGTTCGCCTGGCTGTACGACGCGGTGATCATCGCGCTCGGCGTCGGCCTGCACCCGCTCATCGGCCGGTGGACGACCCCGGTGCTGACGATGCTGTTCGTGATGCTCAACTTCACGTCGTCGGGCGGGATCTTCCAGCCGGCGTTCCAGCCCGGCTTCTTCGCCGGCCTCAACACGTTCTGGAGCGGTGCCGCCTGGCTGCAGGCAGCGCAGGACCTGCAGTACTTCCCCGGCGCCTCGCTCGGCCGGAGCGGTCTGGTCCTGGCCCTCTGGCTCGTCGCCGCCGTGCTGCTCTGCGTCGTCGTGCACGGGCTCGTCGCCCGCCGCACCCGGATCGCCCGTGAGCGCGCCGTCACCCTGCTCGAGGAGGAAGAGGTCGTGGCGGCCTGACGTCCGCAGCCGGACAGCCGCCACCCCGCGCCAGCGCCCGCGCCCCCGCTACGCTGGCCCCCGTGGACCTCAGCGCCGACCTGGACTTCGCCCGTTCCCTCGCCGACACCGCCGACGCGATCAGCCTCGACCGCTTCCGCGCCGGCGACCTGCACGTGTCGGAGAAGGCCGACCACACCGCGGTCACCGACGCCGACCAGGCCGTCGAGCGGGCGCTCCGCGAGCGACTCACGGCCGAACGACCGGACGACGCGTTCCTCGGCGAGGAGACCACCGCGGACACCGGTGCCGACGCGCTGAGCGAGGGGCACCGCCAGTGGGTCGTCGACCCGATCGACGGCACGGCGAACTACCTCCGCGGCGTGCCGGTGTGGGCGACCCTCATCGCACTGGCGGTCGACGGCCGTCCGGTCCTCGGCGTGGTGAGCGCCCCGGCGCTGGGCAAGCGCTGGTGGGCCGCCGCGGGCCTCGGTGCGCACTCCCTCGAGGGACCGCTGCACGTCTCCGGCGTCAGCACGCTCGAGGACGCCAGCCTCAGCTACAACTCGCTGCAGCAGTGGGACGACGACGACCGGCTCGACACCCTCGTCGCGCTGTCCCGGACGGTCTGGCGCACCCGCGCCTACGGCGACATGTGGTCGTACATGATGGTCGCCGAGGGGGTCCTCGACGTCGCCGGCGAACCGGACCTGAAGCCGTGGGACATCGCCGCCCTCGTGCCGATCGTCGAGGAGGCCGGCGGACGGTTCACCTCGCTCGACGGCGACCCGGGTCCGTGGCACGGCAGCGCCCTCGCGACGAACGGCCTGGTCCACGACGCGGTCGTCGAGGTCGTCCGCCGCGGATGACGGACAGCTCCGCGCGACGGGCAGGAGGCACGCCCGCCACCCCCACGCCGGTCCGGCTCCGCCCTGTCCCCCGAGCCCGCGGAGCCGCTTGTACCCCTGTCCTCGCCACGCCGATGCCCGGGTGACGCGTCACATCCCACTGACCGGAGCAGTGCCCGCCGAGGCAGACCAACGGTTCTGTACCCCGGCGCCTACCACACCGTCCTGGAGGGCGACCCCGTGTCCCCCCGGACTGGGGGCACGCGGATCGCGACCTTTCCCTGACGGACGGCCTGGACCGGTCGAAGAGGGGTTAGCGTTCTCATGACGGAAGGTCATGTGAACGCACCGGGATCCCTAGTCCCAGCGAGCACGGATCCGCCGTCATTCGTCCGAAGACCCTAACCCGAGGGGTGATCAAGACGATGACATCATCGTTCCCGAGCGGAACCGAGCCCACCCAGGCTCGTCGTCCGCGATCTGTCCACACATCGACCCAGCCAGCGAACCGGGCCACCCACCCGTCGTCCGCCGGCACGACCCACCGCGGAGCCACCCACTCCACTGCGGGCTCCCACGTCGTCGGCTTCCCCGCCGGCGCGTCTCGCTCCCCCGTCCCTGGCGCCGGAGGCCGGTGAGTCCTGATGGATCTCACCGGTCGACGCACTGAGGTCGACCGGATCACGACCCTCGCCGTACTCCCTCGGGAGTCCGCGCTGGTCGTCGTCGGCGACCCCGGCTCCGGACGCACGAGCGTCCTCGACGCGGCCAGCAGCCGCGTCTCCCTCCCCGTCGTCCGCATCGGCGTGAACGGCAGCGAGTCCCGCTGGCCGCTCGGTGGTGTGACGACGCTCTTCAGCGCACTCGACGACCCCCGGGCCGCCGCACACGTCTCCCGCATCCTCGGGTCCGTGCGTGACGCGGACCCGGCCCAGGTCATCGTCGTGGCGCACGAACTCCTCGACACGCTGCGCACCCTGCAGACGGCGCCGACCATGGTCCTCATCGACGACCTCGACCGGATGGACGAGGCGAGCCAGACGCTCATCGCGTTTCTCGCCGGCCGACTCGTCGGGACGTCCCTGCGGATCGTCGCCACGGTGACGAGCGTGCCGTCCGACGGCCCGCTCGCGGCCCTGCCGTCGCTGCGCCTGGGAGCCCTCCACCCGGACGAGGCACTGCTGCTCGCCCGCGAGATGGCCTCCGACGACGCCAACGACGGTGTGCTGGCGGTCATCGCGGAGCAGACCGCCGGCAACCCCGGCGTCCTCCGGGAACAGCTCGGCATGCTCCGCCGTGAGCAGCTGCTCGGCACGGAACCCCTCGTGCTGCCGCTCCGCCCCACCCCGACGACGGACCGCGTCGCGGGCCCCGTGGTCGCGTCGGTCCCAGGACGCGATCTGGACGTCCTCACCCGCCTCTCCCTGGTGCCCGTCACCAGGGCCGCCGGGCCGGAGTGGGACCGCGACGTCGTCGAGGACCTCGCGTCCGTCGGGCTCGTCACGGTCCGCGGCCCGTCGATCTCGGTCCGTTCCCCGCTCGTGCGCTCGTACCTGCACTGGCGGATGACGGCTCGCGACCGACGGGCGGCGCACGCCGAACTCGCCGTCTCCGCGACCGCCCACGACCCGCGCGCCGCAGCGTGGCACCGGAGCTTCACCGACGACGTCCCGGACGCCGTCGCCCTCCTGCACGCCGCCCTGGCGTCCGCGACGGACGGCGACGCCGGTGCCGCGGTGACGCTCACCGAGCGCGCCCTGCACGTCGGCACCGGGTCCGAGAGCGAGCACCTGGCGCTCCTCGCGGTCGCCGAGGTCCTGCTCGCGCACCGACTGCTCGGCTACGCGGCGCGCTACCTCGCCGCGATCGCACCGTTCCGGTCCCGCCTCGACGACGTGCGCCGCCTGCGGTTGCACTACTCGGTGCAGTACCTCAGCGGCGAGGCGGTCGAGGCCGACGAACTGCTCGTCCCCGCCGACGCGACCGACGCCGCCGAGACGGAGGCCGTGACGGGTCTCCTGGCCATGGTCGCCGCCTTCCGGGCCGAGGCCTGGGAGCTGGAGCACGCCCGCGACCTGCTGCACCGGGCCGGCCCGTTCGAGCCCGCCCTGCCGGCACACACGGCGCAGATCCTGCAGGCCGCACGGCACATGGTCGCCGCGGTCGACGGACACCTGCCGCCGGACCGGGAACTGCACGACGGACTGACGACGACCAGCCTGCTGGCCCTCGCCGACCCGACGCTGCTGCTCCTGGCCCACGCGCTCAGCCTGTCCGAGCGGTACCGCAGCGCCCGCCGGGTGTTCGCGCTGGTCCTGGCCCGGTCGTCGCACACCGCGCCGGTGTGGGTCGAGGCGGCCCGGTACCTGACCGCGGAGAACGAGGTGCGCTCGGGCAACTTCCGGCTCGCCCTCCGTGCGATCGACGCGTGGGAGACCGGCTCGAGCGTCGTCGAGCGACTGCGGGAGCCCTCGCGGGCCATCGCGATCGCCTGGCGGCACTTCCTCGAGGGACACCCGTCGGCGTGCCTCGAGGTCCTCGACCGGTGCCTGGCCGTCCGCTCCACGAGCGGGCTCTGGGGTGCGACGGCGAAGCTGCACGCGCTGCGTGGGCTGGTCCTGCTGTTCGAGGGCCGCGCCGAGGAGGCCGCGGTCGCGCTCGAGACCGCCGACGCCATCGGGCGCACGGTGCGGAACCCGACGGTGCTCCGGCACCTCGGAGACCTGGTCGAGGCCTACGTCCGGCTGGGACGCACCGACGACGCACGGACGGTGACGGCCCGGCTGGCCGCCGACCACCGGGCACACCCGTCACGCTGGGGTGCCCTCGTCCTGGCCCGGAGCCTGGCGCTCGTCGGTGACGACACCACCCGGGACGCCGCCCGGCACCGAGCGCTCGAGCTGTTCGAGCCCACGGACTCGCAGTTCGAACGAGCCAGGACCCTCGCCGCACTCGCGGCGACGGGCACCGGTGCCGACCGCGCCCGGCTCGGGGCCGCCGCCGCCGCGGCCTACGAGGCCACCGGACTCCGGCGTCCGCTCGTCGCCCCGCAGGGCGTCGCCGCGATGCCGCCGGCCGTCGGCTCGTCGACGCTCCGGCAGCCGCAGGCCGACTCGACGCCGTCGCCGACGACGCCGCGGAGCGCCCCGGAGGGCACGCCGGTGCTCACCCTGCTCACCGCCGAGGAGCAGGCCGTGGTCCAGAAGGTCACGGAGGGCTACCGGAACCGCGAGATCGCCTCGTCGCTGTACATGTCGCAGCGCACGGTGGAGCTCCGGCTCACGCAGATCTACCGGAAGGTGGGGGCGCGCTCACGCTCGCACCTGGTGGCGCTGCTGGGGTAGACGCGACCGCAGACGGACGGGAGGCCCGGTACCAGCTGGTACCGGGCCTCCCGTCCGTCGTGGGGTCGCCGCGGTCGCTCAGACCGTCGCGGCGCGCCGCGTGGGGCTGTGCCAGACCCCGCTGGAGCCGCCGCGGAACGCGAGGAACAGCGCGCGGAGGCACAGGTACGAGTCGAGGACCCGGAGCAGCGGGAACGTCAGCCCGTACAGCACGTACACGCCGCGGCGGGACACCACCGCGACGACGATGGTGAGCAGGTAGTCGGGCAGCAGCACGCCGACGACGATGCCGGTGACCGGGTCGACGGCGAGCACGGCGTCCGGGAACCCGGCGCCCATCCCGACCGCGACGAGGACCGCCGCGGTCCCGGCGAGCGCCACCGCGGGCAGCAGCAGGAGCATCATCAGGCTCGACGTGACGAGCTCGAGGACGAACAGGCCGGTGGCGAGTCCGAAGCGGCGGACGCCGAAGCGGTGTCGCCGGAGGGTCTGCCAGAAGCCGAGGTTCCAGCGGCGGACCTGCTTGGCGTAGTCGCGGAGGGTGTCCGGGTCCTGCGTGTACGCCACGGCGGCGCCGGGGCGGAAGGCGACGCGGCCGAGCTCCTTGGCGTGCACCTCGAACGTCATGTTGAAGTCCTCGATGGCCAGTCCCTCGGCGGTGATGTCGATGTCGCGGAGGATCCGGGTGCGGTACATCGAGGCGAAGCCGGGGACGATGGCGACGACGTTGGCGGCGGGGGCGGCCTGGCCGAACTTCTGCAGGTACTGGACGGCGACGTAGACGCGTTCGCGGTAGGCCACCAGCAGGCGTCCGAGGAAGGTGGGGGCGCGGGGTTCCAGGATCGTGGTGGCGCGGCCGGCGACGGCGACGACGTCCGGGGCGGAGAACTCCGGCAGCCCGGTGGCGAAGTAGTCGGCGGACAGGTGGGTGTCCGCGTCCAGGAGCATCATCACCTCGAAGCGCTCCGGGATCGAGAAGTGCTCGATGGCGGCGGCGATGGCGCCGGCCTTGCCACGGTTCGGGTGCAGGTCGTACACCTGGGCGCCGGCGGCGCGGGCGATCTCGACGGTGCGGTCGGAGGACCCGTCGGAGACGACGAGGATCTGCTCGGGCGGCAGGTGTTCGGCCGCGGAGCGGATGGTCCGTTCGATGACGAGTTCCTCGTCGTGCGCGGCGACGAGGACGGCGACGTCCGCGGTCGTCGGCGGCCGGTAGCCGTGTGGGAGCGGTACGGGCAGCCCGCGGCGGAGCGCCCGACGACCGCGGCCGCCGGCCCGGACGCGGTGGATGCGGGCCGAGACCACCCGGGTCGCGCCGACCGTGGTCCAGAGGATCGTGTTGACGCCGAGGACGAGCACGAGGGCGACGACGAACGTGAGCATGGGGCGACGCTAAGCGGCGGGGCGCGGACACCGCACCGCATTCCCGCACCCGGGGCCGCACGTGGTTGCGGGAGTCCGCACGCGGTCACGCAGTCGCCGCCACGGTGCTGCGGGGCACCGCAAGACCGGTCCGGGGACGTTGCCGACGGCCGGTCCGACCCGTGATGGTGGCAACGCACCGACCGCCGGCCCCGTCATCGGGGCAGGGCCGCGTACCCGAGACCGGTACCCGACCGGCCGCACCCGGACCGCCACCGTCCGTCCCCGCCTGATCCGGGGACGGGCGGTGGCCCGGACACGGCCCACCCGATCCCCCGGCCCACCCGACGGTGGTCGGTGCCTGCCGGGACGTCCCGGTTGTGTCCCGATCCGAGGGGAACCCGCATGTCCATCGCACCTCCGTCGCCCGACAGCCTGTCGGTCCGCACGTCGCCGGCCGTCCCGACGACGCCGACCATCCCGACGTCGCCGGACGTCTCGGCGTCCCTGGACGCATCGGCGTCCCTGGCCGTGTCGTCGTCCCTGGCTGTCTCGTCGTCCCTGGCCCGCAGTGTCGCGGGCCCCGACGGCACCACCGCTCCCGGCGGGACCCGCGGCTTCGAGTTCGACGTCGCGATCGTCGGCCTCGGCTACGTCGGGCTGCCGACCGCCCTGGCGTACCACCACTCGGGCACCTCGGTCATCGGCCTCGACGTGTCGCAGCGGCGCCTGGAGACCATCCGATCCCGCGGCGCCGACCTGCTCGACGACGACCGGGTGCGGCTGGAATCGGCGTTCCTGGCCGACGACTTCGTGCTCACCGACGACCCGTCGATGCTCGCTCGTGCCGCCGCCGTGATCGTGTGCGTGCCGACGCCGGTCGACGAGTACCTGGTGCCGGACCTGGCGATCCTCCGCGGTGCCGCGGCGACGGTCGTCGAGCACGCGGTGCCCGGGCAGCTCCTCATGCTGACGAGCACCACGTACGTCGGCTGCACCGACGACCTGCTCGTGCGGCCCCTGACCGAGCGCGGGCTGCTGCCGGGCACGGACGTGTTCGTGGCGTTCAGCCCGGAGCGCATCGACCCGGGCAACGCCGCGGTCGCCCACGAGGACGTCCCGCGGGTCCTCGGTGCGGCGACGCCCGCGTGCGCGGTGATCGCGGACGAGATGCTCGGCCGCTACGCCCGGGTGCACCGTGTGCCCTCGCTCGCCGCAGCCGAGATGACGAAGCTGCTCGAGAACACGTTCCGCGCCGTGAACATCGCGCTGGCGAACGAGTTCTCGGACATCTGCCGCACGATGGGCATCGACGTGGCCGACGTGGTCGACGCCGCCGCGACGAAGCCGTACGGGTTCATGGCGTTCATGCCGGGCCCGGGCGTCGGCGGTCACTGCATCCCGTGCGACCCGCACTACCTGCTCTGGCAGCTCAAGGCCGAGCGTCAGGCCGCGCCGATGATCACCCAGGCGATGACCGAGATCGCGGCCCGCCCGGGTCGGGTCGTCGACCGCACCCGCGAGGTCCTCTCCGACGCCGGCCGTGGCCTCCGTGGTGCCCGGGTGCTCGTCGTCGGCATCGCCTACAAGCGTGACGTCGCCGACCTCCGCGAGTCCCCCGCGCTCGAGGTCCTGCAGGGCCTGATCGCCGCCGGTGCCGAGGTCGGGTTCGCCGACCACCGCTTCG
Organism: Curtobacterium herbarum; assembly: GCF_016907335.1. Classification (NCBI taxonomy): domain Bacteria; kingdom Bacillati; phylum Actinomycetota; class Actinomycetes; order Micrococcales; family Microbacteriaceae; genus Curtobacterium; species Curtobacterium herbarum. Next base: position 1,458,437 of record NZ_JAFBBT010000001.1, on the reverse strand, counting down.
ACTCGGTCCGCCTGCACGACGGCACGGTCCTCGACGACGTCGTCGACGAGGCCGCCTTCGGTGCCGACGTCGTCCTCCTGCACACCCGGCACAGCGACGCCGACCTGTCCTGGATCACCGGCGAGCAGCTCGTGATCGACACCACCTACCGGGCTGCGGACCTCACCGGCCGCATCCTCCTCTGAAAGGGAACACCATGAAGTCCATCGTCACCGGAGGCGCCGGGTTCATCGGCAGCCACCTCGTCGAACGCCTGCTCGCCGACGGCGACGAGGTCGTCGTCCTCGACGACTTCTCCACCGGTCGGGCCGACAACCTGGCCGCCGTCGCCGGGCACGACCGGCTGCGCGTCGTCGAGGGCAGCATCCTCGACCGCGAGCTCGTCACCGAACTGGTCGCCGGCTCGGACCGGGTCTTCCACCTGGCCGCCGCGGTCGGTGTGAAGCTCATCGTCGACCACCCGCTGCAGGGGCTCCGCACGAACATCCACGGCAGCGAGAACGTCCTGGACGCCTGTGTCGCCGCCGGCGCGAAGCTGCTCCTCGTCTCGACCAGTGAGATCTACGGCAAGAACACCGCCGACGCGCTGCACGAGACCGCCGACCGGGTCCTCGGGTCGCCGCTCGTGGCCCGCTGGACGTACGCCGCCGCGAAGGGCATCGACGAGGCCTTCGCGCACGCGTACTTCAAGGAGTACGGCCTGCGGGTCGCCATCGCCCGTCCGTTCAACACCGTCGGTCCGCGGCAGACCGGCCGCTACGGCATGGTCGTCCCGAACCTCGTCGGCCAGGCCGTCCGCGGCGAACCGCTGACCGTCTACGGCGACGGCGTCCAGTCGCGCTGCTTCTCGTTCGTCGGTGACGTCGTCCCCGCGATGGTCGCGCTCATCGAGCACGAGGCGGCCTACGGCGAGGCGTTCAACCTCGGCGGCGAGCGCGAGATCAGCATCGCCGAGCTCGCGGACCTGGTCATCGACATCGTCGGGTCGGACAGCCAGATCACCTACGTCCCCTACGACGAGGCGTACGGCGAGGGCTACGAGGACATGCGCCGCCGTGTGCCGGACAACACCCGCGCGAAGGCCGCCGTCGGGTTCGCCCCGGTGACCCCCCTGGAGGCCGTGGTCCGGTTGGTCGCGGAGGACGTGCGGACCCGCGCGGCCGCCGAGACCGCCCCGACGGGTGCGACGGCGGTGGTCTAGACATGTGCGGCATCATCGCGGCACGGGTGGCGGACGACGCGACCCCGTACCTCCTGGACGGTCTGGAGCGCCTGGAGTACCGCGGCTACGACTCGGCCGGCATCGCCGTCCGGACCAGCACCGGCGGCACCGAGACGATCCGTTCGGTGTCCCGGGTCGGCGACCTGCGCACGCTGGTCGCCGCCCGCTCCGGTGACCCGTTCACCGGCACCGGGATCGGCCACACCCGCTGGGCGACGCACGGCGCCGTCCGCGAGACGAACGCGCACCCGCACGCCGACTGCTCCGGTCGGATCAGCGTCGTGCACAACGGCATCATCGAGAACGCGGACCGCCTCCGCGAGCAGCTGAGCGCCCAGGGACACGTGTTCGCGTCCGAGGTCGACTCGGAGGTCATCACGCACCTGGTCGAGCGCGCCCTGGCGGTCGACCCGGACCTGATGCTCGCGGTGCAGATCGCGACCGCGCAGCTCGAGGGCTCCTGGGCCATCGTGGTCCTCGACGCCCGCGACGGCCGGATGGTCGCCGCCGCCGACCGCTCACCGCTCGTGGTGGCACGCGCCGCCCGCGGTGACTTCGTGGCGAGCGACATCGGTGCGATCGCCACGTGGGCAGAGACCTTCGTCGCGCTCCGCGACGGTGACGTCGTCGAGCTCGGCGAGAGCTGGACCTGGTCCTCCCGCGGCGAGGTCGTGGCGGTGCCGTTCGCGACGCCGTCGCCGTTCGCCGCCGAGGCGCTCGAGCTCGGCGACCACACCGACCACATGGCGAAGGAGATCGAGGAGCAGCCCGGCGTCGTGGCCGAGATCCTCGACCGGATCGCCGATCGCGCGGTGGACGGGCAGCTGTGGCGCGGCCTCGGGCTCGCGCCGTTCGAGCGCGTCGCCGTCGTGGCCTGCGGTACCTCGCTGAACGCCGGGCAGGTCATCGCGACCGCGCTCCGCGGACTCGGCGGCGTCCCCACCGACACCGTCGTCGCCAGCGAGGCCGACCAGGCCGTCCTGACCCCCGGCACCCTGGTCGTCGCGATCAGCCAGTCCGGCGAGACCGCGGACGTCCTCCGTGCCCTCGACCGGTTCGCGGACCGGCACCAGGTGCTCGCGCTGACGAACAACCTGCACTCGTCGCTCGCCCGTCGGGCCGACGCGGTGCTCGACTGCCACGCCGGACCGGAGATCGGGGTCGCCGCGACGAAGACGTTCACGGCCCAGGTCGTCGTCGGCGTCTCGGCGATGATCTCGGCGCTCGTGGCCTCCGGCCGGATCGACCGCTCCCGGGCACTGGCGCTCGTGGGTGACATGCAGCGGCTGCCCGGCCTCCTGGCCGGCGCTGCCGAGGCGTCGCTCGACCGGATCCCGCTGCTCGTCTCGAGCGTGCGCGACGCCTCCGGGTTCCTGTTCCTGGGACGCGGGGCGGGCCTCCCGTTCGCCGCCGAGGGTGCGCTCAAGCTCAAGGAGCTCTCCTACCGGTGGGCCGAGGCCTACCCGGCGGGCGAGCTCAAGCACGGCCCGCTCGCGCTCGTCACCGACGGCACCCCCGTGGTCGTCGTCGACAACGGCGAGCACAAGATCCAGGCGAACGTCGCCGAGGTCCGCGCCCGTGGTGGGTTCGTCATCACCATCGGCGGAGCCGGCGCCGACGTGCCCGCACTCGGTCGCGACGCCGGGCGGCTGCTCTCCTGTCGGACCGACGTCACCGACCAGGGCATGTCGCTCTGGGGGCCGCTCGAGTCCGTCGTCCCCCTCCAGATGCTCGCCCGCGAGCTCGCGCTGCAGCTCGGCTGCGACGTGGACAAGCCCCGCAACCTCGCGAAGTCGGTGACCGTCGAATGACCAGGGACCAGTCCGTCAACCGCCTGACGGTGATCCTCGCCGTCCTGGCCGCCGTGGCGATCATCGTCACCGGGCTCCTCGGAGCCGCGCCGGCGCACGCCGCGACCACCCCGAAGACCGTGACGAAGCCGGTCACGGTCAGCCTGACGTTCGACGACGGCAACGCCGACCAGATGCCCGCGGTGCAGATCCTGCAGCAGAACGGCCTGACCGGCACGTTCTACATCATCACCGGCTACCTCGGCGCCCCCGGGTACATGCAGCAGTCGGACCTGGCGACCCTCGCTGCCGCCGGCGACGAGATCGGTGGACACAGCGTCACCCACCCCGACATGTCGGCGCTGTCCCAGGCCGAGGCCGAGCGGCAGGCCTGCCAGTCGCGTGCCACGCTGTCGTCGTGGGGCTACAGCGTCCGGAGCTTCGCCTACCCGTTCGCGGAATCGACCAAGAAGACGCGTGACGCCGTCCGCGCCTGCGGGTACACCAGCGCTCGCGGCCTCGACGACGTGCAGACCGCCTACGACTGCACCGGCTGTGCCACCGCCGAGACCCTGCCGCCGAAGAACGCCATGCTGACCCGGGCACCGAGCCAGGTCGAGGCGAACTGGACCCTGGCCGGCCTGCAGCAGCAGGTCACCCAGGCGAAGACCGACAAGGGCGGCTGGGTGCAGCTGACCTTCCACCACCTCAGCGACGACGCAGCGCTCGATCCGACGATCTCGCCGGCACTGTTCGCGCAGTTCGCCCAGTGGCTCGCCGCCTACTCCGCGGACCCGGCGAACGCCACCACCGTGAAGACGGTCGGCGACGCGGTGGGCACCCCGGTGCAGCCGGTCGTGCAGTCGCCGGTCCCCGCACCGGCGGCACCCGGCGTCAACGCGGTGCAGAACCCGTCGTTCCAGACGACCTCCACCACGAGCCCGAGCGGCCAGAAGTGCTGGCAGTACGGCGGGTACGGGTCGAACACGGCGGCGTTCAGCACCGTCACCCCGGGCCGCACCGGCACCAGGGCGACGTCGCTCACCGTGAGCAACGCCGTCGACGGCGACGCCAAGTGGTTGCCGACGTTCGACCTCGGCGAGTGCGCGCCGACCGTCGTCGCCGGCCACACGTACTCGCTCCGTGAGTACTACACGGCGGACACGGTGACCCAGTTCACGGTCTACCTGCGCGACGCGGACACCGGCTCGTGGCACTACTGGACCGCGAGCCCCTGGTACGCCTCGGCCGCGACGTGGACCCAGGCGGTGTGGACGACGGACCAGATCCCGGCCGGGTTCGACGGCATCAGCTTCGGCCTGAACCTGTTCACGAACGGCACGCTGACCACCGACGACGTCGCCGCCTACGACACCGTCGGTGCCCCACCGCTCGCGACCAGCACGACGACGAACAGCGCGCCCACGTCGACGACGACGCGCAGCAGCGTCAGCCGGATCGCCCCGGCCGTCGACGCCCTGACCGTCCGGTCCCGCGCGGTCCTCGGGCAGCTCGACACGTCGGGCATGGCGGGCCAGCTCGACGTGCCGTCCACGCCGGCCGGACCGGAGTCGCCGGCCGGACCGGCGTCGCCGGCCAGACCGGCGTCGCCGGCCAGACCGGCGTCGCCGCTCCCCGGCCCGATCGGTCGATGACGTGCGGACGACACCGACGCCCCGGTCCCGAGCGACCCGCACCAGCGGCTCCCGGGGCCGGGGCGCCCGGCTGCGGCCCCCCGCGGCACTCGTCGGCACGCTCGCGCTGACCGCGGTCCTCGCCGGCTGCGGCACCCCCACCAGCGGCGGAGCGGTCGCCCGCACCTACCCGTGGCACACCAGGATCGTCTCCACCACGTTCTGGGTCGGCGAGGTCTTCGACCCGAACGCCGACGACGGCAGCCAGGTGTACTCCACCTACGACGACGACTGGCAGGGCAGCTACGGCGGCTGCGACGGCGTCATCGTCGAGCGCGTCTGTCAGACCGAACGCCGCACGGCCGACAACGGGTACTTCCCGCTGCACATGGGACCGAAGGAGAACCCGTTCTACCTCGACGTCCCCTACGACGACATCAACGACCGCAGGGGCTTCCGCAGACGGGACACGGTCGTGCCCTGGGCCGGTGACCCCGCCTACCGCGGGCACCGGGGTGACGACGGCTTCAGCTACCTCAAGAACCGGTGGGTGCAACTGAGCAAGGACGGGCGCACCTGCTACGGCCAGGTCCAGGACGCCGGACCAGGCACCTACCACGACAGCGCCTACGTCTTCGGCTCCACGAACAAGCGGCCCGCCAACAAGCGGTACAACAACGCCGGCGTCGACGTCTCCCCCGCCCTGAACGGCTGCCTGCACTACGCCGAACTCGACGGCGCGGACGACCGGATCGCCTGGCGGTTCGTCGAGGCCGGTACGGTCCCGACCGGACCGTGGCGCCGCATCGTCACGACCAGCCAGGTCTCCCAGTGAACCGCTGAGGACGGTCTGCGACGATGTCGGCTTGACCTCCCTGCCCGCCTCCGCCGTCCCCGCCGCCCTGCTCATCGGCGCCGTGCTCCCCCTGGTGCCGTTCCTCGGCCGGATCCCCCGCCTGGCCGCGACGATCGTGCACGAGGTCGGCCACTGCGTCGTCGTGGTCCCCTTCGGCGGCCGCATCCGACGCATCGACCTACACCCGGACGGCTCCGGGGAGGCCTGGGTCCAGCTCGGCCGCGTCCCCGGCGTCATCCGGTGGCTGGTCCGACTGCTCAACCTCTTCGCCGGGTACAGCGCACCGATCTGGGCCGGCGTGCTGCTCGTCACCGGGGCGGTCGTCGGCTCACCCTGGCTGCCCGTCGCCGTGCTCGGCGTCGTCGGGCTGCTCGCGCTGCTGTTCGTCCGGAACTGGTTCGGCCTGCTCGTGGTGATCGGGTTCGACGCGCTCGCCGTGTGGGTCGCCGTCCGGCCGTCGGACCTGACGCTGCTCGTCGTCGCGGCCCTCGGTGCCGCGCTCCTCGTGGACGGGCTCCGCTCGCTCCTGCAGGTCGTCCGGTGGCTGTTCACCGGGGCGCGGGTGCAGACCGACTTCCACATCGCGGCCGCCGAGATGCGGCTGCCCGCCGTCGTCTGGTTCGTGCTGTTCCTGGCGGGCAACGGCGTCGCGGTGTGGGCGGCCCGTGCGCCCCTCCTCGCGGTCGGCGACACCGTGGTCACCGGCGTCCGGAGCCTGGTCGGCGTCTGACGGAGCCGCCGACCGCGGACGCACGGCCGGGCGACGCACCGCGACGCCGCCTGCGACCGCACCGCCCGTAACGCGACGCCGCAAACGGCCCACGACCACGCCGAGCCTGCGAGAGTACGGCGCAACGACCGGACGCCCGTGCGACCGGTGGACCCGGCACGGAGGTGGACGCATGACGGACGAACCCGGTTTCGCGACCGAACAGGTGCACGGCGGCTTCCTGCCCGACACCACCCACGGTGCCCGGGTGCCCGCGATCCACATGTCCTCGGGCTTCCTCTTCGACGACTTCGACCAGGCCCGCGACCGCTTCGCCGGCACCGACGACGGCTACACGTACACGCGGCTCGGCAACCCCACGAACGCCGACGTCGAACGCCGGGTGGCCCTGCTCGAGCGCGGCGCGGAGGCGATCCTCGTCAGCAGCGGTCAGGCGGCGGCGACCGTGGCGTTCCTCGGGCTGCTGCAGGCAGGCGACCACGTGGTCAGCGCCAGGAGCATCTACGAGGGCACCCGCGGGCTCCTGACGCAGAACCTCGGGCGACTCGGCATCGAGGTCGACTTCGTCGCCGACGCCCGCGACCTCGACGCGTGGGCCGCCGCCGTCCGCCCGAACACGAAGGCGTTCTTCGCGGAGACCATCCCCAACCCGAAGAACGACGTGCTCGACATCGCTGGCGTCGCGGAGACCGCGCACCCGGCAGGGGTCCCGCTCATCGTCGACAACACCCTGGCGACCCCGTACCTCGTGCGTCCGGTGGAGCACGGCGCGGACATCGTGGTGCACTCGGCGTCCAAGTTCCTCAGCGGGCACGGCTCGGGCCTCGGCGGCGTGGTCGTCGACGGCGGCACGTTCGACTGGTCCGCCTCCCCGGAACGCTGGACGCACCTGACGAGCCCGGAGCGGTCCCTCGGCGGCCAGAGCCACGTCGACCGGTACGGCACCCGCGCGTACGTCGTGTACGCCCGGGACGTCGTCAGCTCCCGGATCGGCCCGACCCCCTCGCCGTTCAACGCCTTCCTGCTCCGCCAAGGTATCGAGACCCTGAGCCTGCGGGTCGAGCGGCACAGCGCGAACGCGCTCGCGATCGCCGAGTGGCTGGACCAGCAGCCGGAGGTGACGAGCGTCGACCACGCGGGTCTGGCCTCCAGTCCGTACCACGACCTGGCCCAGCGGTACCTGCCCCGCGGAGCCGGCTCCGTGTTCGCCTTCACGCTCGCCGGCGGCGAGCCGGCCGCCCGCGCGTTCATCGACGCGGTGCAGCTGTTCAGCCGGATGACCCACCTGGGCGACGTGCGGTCGCTGATCCTGCACCCGGCCACGACGACGCACGCCGGGCGGACGCCCGAGGAACGTGCCGAACAGGGCATCGGCGACGGCCTGATCCGCCTGTCCGTGGGGATCGAGGACGTCGCGGACCTGCTCCGCGACCTGGAGCGCGGGCTCGCCGCCGTCCGCGGCACCGCAGCCGCCGGACGGGAGGCACGGCTCGCCACCGCCACGGACGTCGCCACCCCGGACGTCGCCACCGCGGACCTCGCCCTGGGTCACACGGTCCCGGCACCGCACCTGATCGTCGGGGACCGCTGACGATGGCCGACCTGCAGCACTTCGGGTACTTCTTCTCACGCGGCTTCGGGCCGCAGGCGTGGGGGCGGTCCGACTGGGACTGGGGTCACGACTGGACGAAGCCGGACCTGTACCAGCAGTCCGTGCGCGCGCTGGAGCAGGCGGGGATGGACCTGGTGATCGCGGAGGACGCGATCTCGCTCGGCAACCCCTCGACCCTGGACCTGCGGATCCGCCAGGCGTACGGCGGGCCGAAGCACGACCCGCTCCTGCTCGCGCCGTACCTGTTCGCCGCGACCTCGCACATCGGGATCGCGCCGACCGTGAACGCGGGCATCACGCCGCCGTACCTCGCCGCACGGCAGTTCGCCACGCTCGCACACCTGTCGTCGGAGCGCTTCGGCATCAACGTCGTGACGGACGTCGGCAGCGCCCGGCACGCCGGCCTGCCGCCGCTGCCCCACGACCAGGCGTACGACCGGGCCGAGGAGTGGATCACCCTGGTGCGGCGCCTCTGGCACTCGTGGGGGTCGGACGGGTACGTCGGCGACCGCTCCGACTGGCGGTTCGCCGACGGTGACGCCCTCGACGCGTTCCACCACGAGGGCACGTACTTCACCGCCGACGGCCCGCTCAACGCGCTGCCGCTCGACACCGACCCGGTCGTGGTCTCCCCCGGCGGGTCCGGGCGTGGCCTGGGGTTCGCCGGCACCCACTCGGACGTGCAGCTCGCGCTCGCACCGCTGTCGGCGGCCGCCGTGTCGGACTACCGCGCCCGGGTGCTCGCCGCGGCGGCCGATGCCGGTCGTGCAGCGTCGGACCTGCGCATCCTGTTCGTGCTCAAGCCCGAGATCACCGTCTCGACGGACGAGGCAGACCGGATCGTCGAGGCCTCGACGCACCCCTCCGACGACGACCTGCGCACCGCCGCGATCGCGTGGTCGAGCGACTCGGAGACCGACCTGCTCGCGCTCGACCTCGACGCCCCCGTGCCGGACGGCACGTTCGGTGACCACGTCTCCGCCGGCACGATCCGTGGCCTGCTCGGGGACACGCCGGAGGCACCGCTGCGGGAGCTCCTGACGCGGAAGGCCCGCAAGGGGCGGGTGTCCGAACGCTCCGGCTTCGTCGGCACCGCCGGGGAGTTCGCGGACTTCATCGAGGAGCTCGGCGCGGACGCGGACAACGACGGGATCATCTTCTCCGGCGACCTGCACCCGGCCCAGGTGTACCGGATACTCGGCGACCTGGTGCCGGTGCTGCGGCAGCGGGGCCTGCTCCGGCGCGAGTACGGCTCCGGCGGGCTGCGGGCGAACCTCTTCGACTTCTAACTCGCTCCTCTAGGTGATGCATGACATCTGGTATTCTGGAGTGATGCAGTGGCCGAGGACTCGTCAGGACATCCAGGGGCTCCGAGGACTCGCCGTCGCCTTGGTCGTGATCGAACACGCTGGACTCGGCCTCCCCGGCGGCTTCGTCGGCGTCGACGTCTTCTTCGTCGTGTCCGGCTTCGTCATCACGACCGTGCTGCTCCGCGACCTCGGCACAGGGGTCTTCACGTTCCGCCGGTTCTGGTCCCGTCGCGCGCGGCGTCTCCTGCCGGCCGCGGCCGTCGTCACCGTCGCAACGGCGATCGGCACGGCTGCCCTGCTCTCGCCGTTCGGGACGCAGCAGCAGGGTGCCGGGACGGGCGCAGCCGCTGCGCTGGGGGTCGGCAACATCGCGCTGTACTCGATCTCGGCGGACTACTTCAGCGACCACGTCCAGATGAACCCGTACCTCCACACGTGGTCGCTCGGTGTCGAAGAACAGTTCTACCTCGTCTTCCCGATCCTCGTCGTGCTGGCCTGGCGGTTCGGTCGTGCACGTGTGCGCATCGTCGCCTGCGTGCTCGTCGTCGTGCTGGTGACCTCGTTCACACTGTCGACGATCGTCTCGTCCGCCGCCGTGCTGCCCGGTGTCTCGAGTCCCAGTCAGTTCGCGTTCTACATGACCCCCGTGCGCTCGTGGGAGTTCGCGGTCGGGGCGATCACTGCGGTGCTGTCGAGCCGGACCGTCCACGCCCGCTGGTACCCGCTCGCGGCCACCGGGGGTCTGGTGATGATCGCGGTGTCGGTGGCGACGGTCACGCCCGGGGCGGAGTGGCCGGGCACCCTCGCGGTGGTTCCGGTCGTCGGTGCAGCCCTCGTCCTGTGGGGTGGGTCTCGAACGAACGTCGTCAGCGCTGGGCTCACCGTCCTCCCACTGCGTCAGCTCGGCGACGTCTCCTACTCGCTGTACCTCTGGCACTGGCCGCTGCTTGTCGTCGCACGACGGCTGTGGCCGGACGACGTCGTGGCCGTCATCGTGTCCATCGGTGTCGCGCTGAGCTTCGCCGTCCTCACCACCAGGTACGTCGAGACACCCTTCCGAACCGGTGCTCCCCGAACGCCGTGGCGAGGCCTCGGCGTCCCGGTCGCGTCGATCGCGGCCGGAGTGGTCGCCTGTGCGATCGTCCTGGCGGGCTCCTTCGAGTCCTGGGGGTCAGCGTCGGTCCGGGCCGCCGCGGACCAGCTCCTGGCCCGGCCCGTCGGCTACGACTCGTGCCTCTCCACCGTGCCGGTGCCCGAGCGTGATCTCCGCTCCTGCACGTGGGGCGACCCGGACGGGCGACCGGTCTACCTGCTGGGCGACTCGAACGCCCAGCAGTACACCGAGGCGGTCCGCGACGCGGCGACGGCGGCCGGACGGCGGGTGGTCGTGGCCACCTGGGGCGGCTGTCCGTTCATCGACGTCGGCTTGCACCGGACCGCCGACCCCCACAAGGGCCGAGAGTGCCGGCGCTACGTCGCGGACACGACCGCCTGGCTGGCGACGCAGGAACGCGGGACGGTGGTGCTCGCGGCGTCGAGCGAGATGGTCGTCGCAACCGGCGACGCCTTCACGGCCCCGGACGGCAGCCTGCTCCATCGACCCGGCGCGAAGGCCGCCCTCTGGGGTGACCGCCTGGCGGAGCGCATCTCCGGGCTGCAGTCCGCGCAGTTCGACGTGGTGCTCGCTCGGACGCCGCCACACTTCCCCGGCGGCTCGCGCGACTGGTGGCACCCGGTCCAGTGTCAGAACCAGATCGTCTTCCGCGATCCGGCAGGCTGCGCTGTCTCCCTCCCGCGGTCGGACGTCGAGCACCGCCAACGGCTCATCCGCCAGGCCGAACACCGTGCACTCGAGGCGACCGGAGCAGCACAAGTGGACATCACGGACGACGTGTGCCGGAACGACGTGTGCACGACCTTCCGATCCGGCACGTGGCTGTACCGAGACGGCCTGCACATCGCACCCCGTTACAGCACCGACCTCGCCCGCCGGTTCGACGACGTGCTCGCGCCGAGCCGCTGACCCCTCGCAAAACGCAACCTCGGCGGTAGGACGCAACGCTGTCGCGTGACGTCCTGCCGCCGGGGTTGCGTTTTGCGGAGGCTACTGCTTCTTCTTCGACTTCTTCTTGTCGTCCTTCTTCTCGTCGTCCTTCTTCTTCTTCGACGACTTCTTCTTCTTGTCGTCCTTCTTCTTCGACAACTTCTTCTTCTTCTTGGAGTCCTCGTCGCTCCGCGGCTTCTCCGGCTCGGGCGCGACGGGCTCCGGGACCGGCGCGGACTCGACGACCACCACGGACCCGGTGTCTCCGAGGACGTCGACCGCCTGCTCGGTGACGACCGGGGCGAGGGCGTCCTCGACCCGTTCGACCAGCACCTCGGCACCGGACTCGGCGAGCCGCAGCAGCGCCTGCCCCGCACGGAGCCGCGTCGTCGACCGACGGGCCAGCGCATCGGCACGGGCCCCCTCGAGGAAGGTCCGGAGCGCCCGCTCGGGCACCGACCGCCCGCGGGGCGCGGAACGGTCGAGCCGGTCCAGCTCCCCCGCGATCCCGGCGACGTCGTCCTCGACGTGCTCGTGGCGGACGGACTCGAGGAGCGCTGCGACCGCCGCCGCTGCCCGCTCGACACCGGGGTTCCGCTGGTCCATCACGACGAGCATCTCGAACACGGTGCCGTAGGACATCGTCTCGAGACGCACCGGCTCGGCCCCGCGACCGCGCAGCACCAGCCGGGCGTCGGGTGTCGGCAGCCAGGCGACGACGGCGGCGACCGAGGCGACGGAGCCCACGATGCGCTCGTACTCGGCCAGACCCAGACGGTCCTGCTCCCGTAGACGGACTCGGATCGCGATCTCCTGCACGGTGTACCTCTCGTTCGGGACGGTACCGACGGGGTGCGGCGCCGTGCCCAGCAGCGTAGTCCTCGCAGTCGGAAGGACTGGGGAGCCCCTGGTTCGGACGGGACCGGACCGGGCGCGGGAACGCCGAAGGCCCCGTACCGTCCGGAGACGGTGCGGGGCCTTCGATGGCAACTCGCGTGACAGCGGTCCGACGATCGGCAGGTGGTGGAGATGGGGGGAATCGAACCCCCGTCCATCGCTGCAATTCGACGTCTTCTACGGGCGTATCCGGATGTTCGTTCTGCTCGGCCCCGTCCGTTGCTACCGGCTTCTCGGACGACAGGCCCAGTCTCAGTGCACGTCCCGCACGGCCCTGAGGCGCAACCGTGCAGCAAGTCCTCTGGATGACGCCGGAACTCAGGTTAGAAGACGATCACCTGGCCGACGGACTTCATGTGCTGGGCTGCTTACGCAGCGAGAGCGAAGTCAGTGCGCTTGGAATTGGCACTTGTTGGTTTCCACGGATCGTTCACGAGATGACCGTGGGTCCTCGGCCCGCTTCCCGTCGGCACACAGGCAATGTCGAAACCGATCATCCCCATGCAGGCCGACGTGCGAGCCGCTGTCACGCTGTTGAGTTACCACGCCTGCTCCGGAGTCCGTCCGGGCCAGGCAGCTGTTCAGTCTACCGACTGCACGCGTTCCACACTAGTCGACGCGGCTGGTCACTCGCCGAGACGGTTGCGGGAGCGCATGGCCCGTTCGGCCTCACGCTTGTCGGTCTTCTCACGCAGGGCCTGGCGCTTGTCGAACTCGCGCTTGCCCTTCGCGACCGCGATCTCGACCTTGGCCCGACCGTCGTGGAAGTAGATCTTCATCGGCACGAGCGTGTAGCCGCCCTGCGACGTCTTGTGCGAGATCTTCACGATCTCCTGCTTGTGGAGGAGCAGCTTGCGCTTGCGCCGCGGTGCGTGGTTGTTCCACGTGCCCTCGGTGTACTCCGGGATGTGCACGGCGTCGAGCCACGCTTCACCCGCGTCGACGAAGGCGTACCCGTCGACCAGCGACGCTCGCCCTTCGCGCAGCGACTTCACCTCGGTCCCGTTGAGGACCATGCCGGCCTCGTACGTGTCCTCGATGAGGTAGTCGTGGCGCGCACGACGGTTCGTCGCGACGACCTTCTCCCCGCGTTCCTTCGCCATGACCGGCTCCTCTTCGTTCGGTGTGTGCTCGCCTGCGCGAGCCGCCCAGCATATCGAACGCCGCCAGGCCCGCACACCTTCCCGGGACATCTCCCGTTCTCGGTGTGCGGGCCTGGCGGACGGGACGACCTGCGCCGCGACCTGCGGTCGGGCTCAGACCTTCAGGTACCGCCGGATCGCGATGGAGGCCGACACGGCCGCCAAGACGACACCGATGACGATGACCGCCGGGACGACGATCGCCGCATCGTCCATGCCGATGAACGCGGTGCCGGTGAACCGCTTCGTCAGGTAGTTGCGGACGAAGAACCAGACCACGGCCGTGATCGCACCGCCCGCGAGGACGGCTCCCACCGCGGCGGCGATCACCCCCTCGAGCACGAACGGCGTCTGGATGAACCGGTTCGAGGCGCCCACCAACCGCATGATGCCGAGCTCCCGTCGTCTCGAGAACGCCGACAACCGGATCGTGGTGGCGATGAGCAGCACGGCCGCGACGAGCATCAGCCCCGCGATGCCGATCGCCGTGTAGGACGAGGCGTTGAGCAGGTTGAAGATCGGTTGCAGGTACCCGCGCTGGTCGACGACGCTCTGCACGCCGGCGACCTTCGACAGGCTCTCGACCAGGACGTCGGCCTGCGAGGGGTTCTTCAGGTTCACCCAGAAGGTCTCGTTGAGGTACTCGGGCTTCACGAACTCGGTCGCGGGCGAGTCCTTGAACTGCTGCTTGAACCGGGTGTACGCGTCCTGCTGGTCCTCGAAGTACGCCTTCTCGATGTAGGGCTTCAGCGTGGACGACTCGAGCTGCTGCTTGATCTGGGCGCGCTGGTCGTCGGTCGCCTTCGCCCCGGTGCAGTTGCCCGTGGTGTCGGTGTCGGTGCAGAGGTAGACGGCGACCTGGGCCCGGTCGTACCAGTACCCCTTCATCTGGTTGATCTGCATCTGGAGCAGGATCGCGGTGCCGACGAAGGTCAGCGAGATGAAGGTCACCAGCACGACGGACACGACCATCGACGCGTTGCGCCGGAGGCCGGAACCGACCTCGGCCATGACGAGTCCGAGCCTCATCGGATGAGTCCCGGGATGGTCTGGATGCCGGTGGTGTTGGACACGCCACCGCGCTGGATGGGCAGGGCCTGGGTCTGGTAGCCGCCGGCCTGCTCGTCGCGGAGGACGCGGCCGCCGGAGAGCTCGATGACCCGGCGCTGCATCTGGTTCACGATGCTCGCGTCGTGCGTCGCCATCAGGATCGTCGTGCCTCCTTGGTTGATGCGTTCGAGCAGCGCCATGATGCCCGCCGAGGTCGTCGGGTCGAGGTTGCCGGTCGGTTCGTCGGCCAGCAGGACCGCGGGCTTGTTCACGACCGCGCGGGCGATCGCCACGCGCTGCTGCTCGCCACCGGAGAGCTCGTGCGGCATGCGGGTCGCCTTGCCGGAGAGCCCGACGAGCTTCAGCACGTCGGTGACGGACTCGCTGATGAAGCCCTTGCTCTTGCCGATCACCTGCAGCGAGAACGCGACGTTGTCGAAGACGTTCTTGTTCGGCAGCAGTCGGAAGTCCTGGAAGACGACGCCGAGGTTGCGGCGGAAGTACGGGACCTTGCGGGACGAGAGCGCGCCGAGGCGCTGTCCGAGGACGTGGATCTGCCCGCGGGAGGGCTTCTCCTCCTTGAGGACGAGCCGGAGGAAGCTCGACTTCCCGGAGCCGGACGCACCGACGAGGAAGACGAACTCACCCTTGAGGATCTCGAGGGTGACGTTGTCGAGAGCGGGACTCGGGTTGCCCGAGTACACCTTGGTGACCTGGTCGAATTTGATCATGACCGGATCAGGGTAGGTCGGGAACCGGTGATCCTGCTCCAGGCGCGCGGCTCAGGAACCGGTGGGGTCACACAGATCTGCCCCGGTTCGGGCGCTCAGTCCTCGTCGGGACGCTTGCGCCAGCGGATGCCGGCGTTGATGAAGCCGTCCAGGTCGCCGTCGAAGACCGCCGTCGGGTTGTTGACCTCGTACTCCGTGCGCAGGTCCTTGACCATCTGGTACGGCGCGAGCACGTAGTTGCGGATCTGGTCACCCCAGCTGGCCGTGATGGTGCCGGCCAGTTCCTTCTTCTTCGCGTTCTCCTCTTCCTTCTTCAGGAGCAGGAGGCGCGACTGCAGCACGCGCATCGCGGCGGCACGGTTCTGGATCTGCGACTTCTCGTTCTGCATCGACACGACGGTGCCGGTCGGCAGGTGGGTCAGGCGGACGGCGGAGTCGGTCGTGTTGACGGACTGCCCGCCGGGGCCGGACGAGCGGAAGACGTCGACGCGGATGTCGTTCTCGGGGATGTCGATGACCGCGGTCTCCGGCATCAGCGGGATGACCTCGACCGCGGCGAAGGACGTCTGGCGCTTGCCCGCGGCCCCGAACGGCGACATCCGGACCAGGCGGTGCGTGCCGGCCTCGACCGACAGCGTGCCGAAGGCGTGCGGGCCGTCGACCTCGAACGTCGCGGACTTGATGCCCGCTTCCTCCGCGTAGGAGGTGTCCATCACGGTGACCTTCTGGTCGTGCTGCTCCGCGTAGCGCAGGTACATCCGCATGAGCATCTCGGCGAAGTCGGCGGCGTCGACGCCCCCGGCACCGGCACGGATCGTGATGACGGCCGGACGGTCGTCGTACTCGCCGTCGAGGAGCGTCTGCACCTCGAGCTCGCCCATGGTCTTCGTGATCGCCTTGAGTTCCTCGGCCGCTTCGTCGGCGGACTCCTGGTCCTCGGCCTCGTTCGCCATCTCGACCAGGACCTCGAGGTCGTCGAGGCGCTGCTCGGTCGCGGTCAGCTTCTTCAGCTGGGCCTGGCGGTGCGAGAGCGCGCTGGTGACCTGCTGCGCGTGGTCGGTGTCCTCCCACAGGTCGGGCGCACCGGCCTGTTCGCTGAGTTCGGCGATCTCACGCTCGAGGCGGTCGACGTCGACCACGGAGCGGATGTTCCCGAAGGTCACTCGGAGGGCGTTGACCTGCTCGCTGATGTCCAGTTCGACCATGGTCCCCGATCCTACCGGCCGGGCGTCGGGGTCACCGCCCGAGCGCGGGCTCCCGCCGTGCCATGCCCGCGGCTCCGGCACGGTCGACGGCGACGGGCAGCGCGGCCAGGAAGGCGTCGACGTCCTGCTCGGTCGAGGTGTGCCCCAGGGTGATCCGGAGCGCACCGCGGGCGTCGTCCTCGCTGAGCCCCATCGCAAGCAGGACGTGCGAGGCCTCGGGGACGCCGGCCTGGCACGCCGAGCCGGTGGAGACGGCGACTCCGGCGGCATCGAGCAGGAACAGCAGCGAGTCGCCCTCGCAGCCCGGGAACGTGAAGTGCGCGTTGTTCGGCAGCCGGTCGACCGGGTCGCCCATCAGCACCGCGGACGGCACGGCGGCACGGACCCCGTCGACGAGACGGTCCCGCAGGTGCCGGACGTCGGCGTGCGGTGCGGCCGCGGCGACCCCGAAGGACGCGGCGGCCGGGGCGTCCTGGGTGCCGCTCCGGACCTGACGCTGCTGTCCCCCACCGTGGATGAGCGGTTCGACGACCGCGCGCCGACCGAGCACGAGCGCCCCGACCCCGACCGGACCGCCGATCTTGTGCGCCGAGACGCTGAGTGCGTCGAGGCCGGACGCGGCGAAGTCCACCGGGACCTGGCCGTACGCGGCGACCGCGTCGCTGTGCACCGGGACCCCGGCGGCGTGTGCGAGCGCGACGATCCGCTCGACGGGTTGCATGGTGCCGACCTCGTTGTTCGCCCACAGGAACGTGACCAGGGCGACGTCGTCGGCGGAGGCGAGCAGGGCCTCCAGGACGGCGAGGTCGACGCGACCCTGCGCGTCGAGCGGGACGACGTCGACGACGGCGCCCTCGTGCCGCTCCAACCAGTCGACCGTGTCGACGGTGGCGTGGTGCTCCCCCGCCGGCACCACGATGCGCGGACGCCGGCGGTCACGCTGCCGGGCCCAGAACAGGCCCTTGACCGCGAGGTTGATGCTCTCGGTGCCGCCGGAGGTGAACACCACCTCCACCGGGTCGGCACCGAGCGACGCGGCGACCCGGGCGCGGCCGTCCTCGAGCAGCATCTTGGCGTGCTGGCCGGCGCTGTGGATCGACGACGGGTTGCCGACGGTCGTCAGCGCGTCGGTGAATGCGGCGAGCGCTTCGGGCAGGATCGGCGTCGTCGCGGCGTGGTCGAGGTAGACGGGCACGGGGTACCCCTTTCTGGAGCGTTTTCAGGATACCCGGCTGGCCTCGTACCCTGGTCTCGTGTACCAGACCGCGACCGAGACCACGCCCGGCTTCCGGATCGACGACGGCGACCCCCGGATGACGGTGCGGTCCGCCTCGGCGACCGCGGTGACGGTGGTCGTCGACGGCCGGGGCCCCTTCCCCCTGGCACGCCAGGGTGAGACCGACGAGTGGAGCGCCGCCACGCCCGGCGTCCAGGTCGGGGACACCTACCACCTGCTCGTCGACGGACCGTCGGGGCCGCGGCACGAGTTCGACCCGACGCGCCCGCTCCTCGACCCGTACGCCCGCGGAATCGTCCCCGCGGGCGGGGACCCCGGCACACCGGCGGGCGCCGACGCCCCGCGCTGGACGAGCGTCGTGGTCGACGGCACCTTCGACTGGGGCGGCGTCACGAAGCCCGTCGTCCCCCTGGACCGGGCCGTCGTCTACGAGGCGAACGTCCGGACCCTGACGAGCGCCAACCCGGCCGTCCCCGAGGAGCTCCGCGGCACGTACGCGGGCGTCGCGCACGAGAGCACCATCGCGCACCTGCGGCGCATCGGCGTCACCACACTGGAGCTGCTGCCCGTGCAGGCGTTCGACACCGAGCGCTGGTTGCGGGAGGCCGGGCGCGAGAACGCCTGGGGCTACAACACGCTCGGCTTCTTCGCACCGCACGCCGGGCACGCCTCCGCCGGTGCGCGGGCCGCGGGCGCCGACGGGGTGCTCCGCGAGTTCAAGGGCATGGTCCGGCTGCTGCACGAGGCCGGGATCCAGGTCGTCCTCGACGTCGTCTACAACCACACCGCAGAGGAGGGCATCGGCGGCCCCACCACCTCGCTGCGGGGCGTCGACGGCGCCGGCCGCTACCGCTGGTCCGACACCGACACCTACTTCGACACGACGGGCTGCGGCAACACGCTCGACACCTCGGTGACGGCGACCGCCGACCTCGTCGTCGACAGCCTGCGGTACTGGGCGCGCGAGGTGCAGGTCGACGGGTTCCGGTTCGACCTGATGGCCTCCCTGGCCCGCGACGCCGACCACGTGTTCGACCCGGAGCACCCGCTGCTCGAGCGGATCCGGAACCACCCCGACCTGCAGGACACCCTCGTCATCGCCGAGCCGTGGGACATCGGTCCGGACGGCTGGCGCACCGGGTCGTTCGGCGCCCGCACGCTCGAGTGGAACGACGGGTTCCGGGACACGGTGCGGAAGTTCTGGCTCGAGGACCTCGCCGACGAGCGACGGCGCGGTGCCCCGGAGGCCGGGATCGGGGCGCTCGCCGGAGCGCTCACCGGCTCCCGTCACCTGTTCGGCCCCGAGCGCGGTCCGCTGTCCGGCGTCAACTTCGTCACCGCGCACGACGGCTTCACGCTGCACGACCTGGTGTCCTTCGACGCGAAGCACAACGAGGCGAACGGCGAGGACAACCGCGACGGGTCGAACGACAACCGCTCGTTCAACCACGGCATCGAGGGCGACACGGCCGACCGTGGGGTGCGTGCGGCGCGCGGGCGCTCGATGCGGAACCTGATGGCGACGGTGCTCCTGTCCGCCGGGGTGCCGATGATCACCGCGGGCGACGAGCGCAGCCGCACCCAGCACGGCAACAACAACGCCTACGTCGTCTCCGGTGACCTGACGCCGGTGGACTGGTCGGACGACGAGGACGCCGAGTCGATGACCGAGGCGATGGCGGCCCTGACCCGGCTCCGCGCCGCGCACCCGGCACTCCGGCCGTCGCGCTTCGGGGTCGCCGGCCAGACGACCCCGTCCGCGTCGCGGATGACCTGGTACGGCCCGGACGGTCAGCCGATGACCGCCGAGGGCTGGGACCAGCCGATCCACCGCGCCCTGCAGTACTTCGTCGAGTCGACGCCCGAGCACGAGCCGTACGACCGCGTGCTGGTCGTCGTGCACGGCAGCGGGCGGACCCGTGACCTGACGCTGCCGACCCGCGAGGACGTCTTCGCCTACCGGCTGGCGTGGTCGAGCGAGAAGCACCGTGACCACGACCGGCACCGCCCCGCGGGCACCGTGTTCAGCGCCTACGGCCCCGGCATCCACGTCTTCGACGTCATCTGACCGGTCGCCGACGCGACACACCGGCCGGGAGGCGCGACACGCTTCCCGGGGAACACGGACGGCCCAGCCGGGTAGCGTCTGCTCCGTGGCCTCCGTAGACCGACCCCGGCGTCCGAAGATCGGGCGCATCCCGATCACCGAACTCGCCCCGACGACGCCGAACGGCTTCCCGGGCAAGGGCTTCGACGGGGAGGTGATCACGTTCGGTGCGACCGTCTTCCGGGAGGGGCACGGCATCATCGGCGCGGACCTCGTCCTCGTCCGCCCCGCGGGCCAGCAGCCCGAGACGACCCAGGCCGTCGCCCAGCAGACCCCCGCCCCGGCGGCACTGCAGGCCGACGAGCGCACCCTCCGCGTCCCGCTCACCCTCGTCGCCGCCGGCACCGACCGGTACGAGGCGACCGTGCAGGTCGAGGGCACCGGCGTCTGGGAGTGGCACGTCGAGGCCTACTCCGACGACTGGGCCACCTGGGTGCACGGCGCACGACTGAAGATCGCCGCCGGTGTCGACACCGAGTCGACCCTGCTCGACGGTGCAGCACTGCTCGAGCGCCAGGGCTCCGCCGTGGCTGTCCGTGCCGCGACACGGCTGCGGGACACCGACCTCGACCCGGCCGAGCGCCTCGCCGCGGTGGACGACCCCCGTGTCGTCGCCGAGATCGACGAGACGCCGATCGACTCGCTGCGCACGGCATCCGCCCTGCAGCTGCTCGACGTCGAGCGCACCCGCGCCGGCGTCGGCGCCTGGTACGAGTTCTTCCCCCGCAGCGAGGGCGCCAAGCGCAACCCGGACGGCTCGTGGAAGAGCGGCGACTTCCGCACCGCGGCCCGCCGGCTGCCCGCCGTCGCCCGGATGGGCTTCGAGATCGTCTACCTGCCCCCGATCCACCCGATCGGCCGCACCGCACGCAAGGGCCCGAACAACACGCTCGAGGCCGGCCCGAACGACCCCGGCAGCCCCTGGGCGATCGGCGGCCCGGAGGGTGGCCACGACGCCATCCACCCGGACCTCGGCACCGAGGACGACTTCCGCGCCTTCGTCGAGACGGCGAAGAACACCGGCATGGAGGTCGCCCTCGACTTCGCGCTGCAGTGTTCCCCCGACCACCCCTGGGTCACCGAGCACCCGGAGTGGTTCACGGTCCGCGCCGACGGCTCCATCGCCACCGCCGAGAACCCCCCGAAGCGCTACCAGGACATCTACCCGATCCAGTTCGACACCGACCCCGAGGGCCTGGTCGCCGAGGTGCTCCGGGTCCTGCGCCACTGGATCGCGTTCGGCGTCAAGGTGTTCCGCGTCGACAACCCGCACACCAAGCCGCTGTGGTTCTGGGAGCGCGTGATCCGCGAGGTCCGCGACGAGCACCCCGACGTCGTGTTCCTGGCCGAGGCGTTCACCCGCCCGGCGATGATGCGCGCCCTGGCCGAGACCGGGTTCCAGCAGTCGTACTCGTACTTCACCTGGCGGAACACGAAGGAGGAGATCGAGACGTACTTCGACGAGCTCTCCCACGAGACGAGCGCCTACCTGCGCCCGAACCTCTTCGTGAACACGCCGGACATCCTCACCGAGTTCCTGCAGTACGGCGGCCGCGCCGGCTACAAGGTGCGCGCAGCCCTCGCCGCGACCGGCGCCCCGACGTGGGGCATGTACTCCGGCTACGAGCTCTTCGAGGACGTCGCCCGCCCGGGCTCCGAGGAGAACATCGACAACGAGAAGTACGAGTACAAGCCGCGGGACTTCGCGCTCGCCGAGGCGGAGGGCGCGAGCCTCGCCCCGTACGTGACGATGCTGAACCGCCTCCGCTCGGCGCACCCCGCCCTCCGGCAGCTGCGGAACACCACCGTGCACAGCGCCGAGGACGACGCCGTCGTCGTGTACTCGAAGCACCTGCCCGGCCGGTTCACCCGGTCCGGTCGGGACGACACGGTGATCGTCGTCGCGAACGTCGACCCGCACTCGGCTCGTGAGACCACCGTGCACCTCGACCTCGCCGCCCTCGGGCTCGAGCCCGGCACCGAGTTCGACGTCCGCGACGTCGTGACCGGTGCCCGCTGGACCTGGGGCTCCTCGAACTACGTGCGCCTGGATGCCTTCCAGGAGCCCGTGCACCTGCTCGTCGTGGAAGGACCGCACCGATGACCGATCCCACCAACCCCGGGCAGCACCGCGCACCCCAGCAGGGTGCGCAGCAGCCGCCGCGTGGACCCGGTCTGCCGCCGGTCCCGCCGCCGCCCCCCGCGATCCCGCGCCAGGTGGTCCGCACCGAACCGAACACCTCGGCTCCCGGTGAGGACCTCCCCGGCGCGCCCGCGGCCGCGCCCGAGTCCCCGTCCCGCGACGTGCCGGAGTCGGCCACGCTCGCCGGCGGCCGGACGTCGGAGACGCCGGTCGGGACGGAGGCGACCAGCGCCTCCCGGACGGACGGCACGCCCGCCCCGTCCACGTCCGACAGCACGACCGTCGCCGCCACGGAGCCGGCCCCCGGCCCCGTCGACGAGTGGATCCGCCAGCAGGTCGCGGAGGGCCGCTGGTCCCAGCCGCACGACGTGCTCGGCCCGCACCCCGTCGACGGCGGCACCAGCGTCCGCGTGGTCCGCCACTTGGCGACCGCGGTCCGCATCGTCCGCCCCGACGGCGACGACGTCGAACTCCGTCACGAGGGCGAGGGCGTCTGGGCCGGCGCGACCCGCGGCGAACTCGGCCGGTACCGCGTCGAGGCCGACTACGAGGACGACGAGACCTGGACCACCGACGACGCGTACCGGTTCCCGCCGACGCTCGGCGAACTCGACCTGCACCTGTTCGGTGAGGGCCGCGACGAGCAGCTCTGGCACCACCTCGGTGCGCACGTGCAGACGGTCGACGGCGTCGACGGTGTGGCGTTCGCCGTGTGGGCGCCGCGAGCCACCGCCGTCCGCGTGATCGGTGACTTCGAGGGCTGGGAGGGCCGCACCACCGCGATGCGTCGTCTCGACGACCTCGGCGTGTGGGAGCTGTTCTGGCCGGGCGCCCTCGAGGGCCAGCGGTACAAGTTCCAGATCCTCACCGACAGCGGCTGGGTGGAGCGGGCCGACCCGTTCGCCCGCCGCACCGAGGTCCCGCCGCTCACCGCGTCCGTGATCACGAGCGCGCACCACACCTGGTCCGAGGGCGACGCCCGCTGGATGGCCGAGCGCGCCACCGCGACCACCCACGACGCGCCGATGAGCGTCTACGAGGTGCACCTCGGTTCGTGGCGTCCGGGTCTCAGCTACCGCGAGGTGGCGGACGACCTCATCGGGCACGTGCAGTACACCGGCTTCACCCACGTGCAGTTCCTGCCGCTCGCCGAGCACCCGTTCGGCGGCTCGTGGGGCTACCAGGTCACCGGGTACTACTCGCCGACCGCCCGGTTCGGCTCCCCCGACGACCTGCGGTACCTCATCGACCGGCTGCACTCGGCCGGCATCGGCGTGATCATGGACTGGGTCCCCGGGCACTTCCCGAAGGACGAGTGGGCGCTGGCGAAGTTCGACGGCTACGCACTGTTCGAGCACCCGGACCCCCGCCGCGGCGAGCAGCTCGACTGGGGCACCTACGTGTTCGACTTCGGGCAGCCGCAGGTGCGCAACTTCCTCGTCGCCAACGCGCTGTACTGGCTCGAGGAGTTCCACATCGACGGCCTGCGGGTCGACGCCGTGGCCTCGATGCTGTACCTCGACTACTCCCGCACCGAGTGGCTGCCGAACGTCCACGGCGGCCGCGAGAACCTCGAGGCGATCTCGCTCCTGCAGGAGACGAACGCCACCGCCTACAAGCGCTACCCCGGCATCGTGATGATCGCCGAGGAGTCGACCTCGTGGCCCGGCGTCACGCAGCCGACGAGCGCGGGAGGCCTCGGGTTCGGCCAGAAGTGGAACATG
Organism: Curtobacterium herbarum; assembly: GCF_016907335.1. Lineage (NCBI taxonomy): Bacteria > Bacillati > Actinomycetota > Actinomycetes > Micrococcales > Microbacteriaceae > Curtobacterium > Curtobacterium herbarum. Next base: position 1,435,003 of record NZ_JAFBBT010000001.1, on the reverse strand, counting down.
GGCTGGATGCACGACACGCTGCAGTACGTCGAGCGCGACCCCGCCCACCGGTCGTACCACCACGACGAGATCACGTTCTCGTTCGTCTACGCGTTCAGCGAGCAGTTCACGCTGCCGATCAGCCACGACGAGGTCGTGCACGGCAAGGGCTCGCTCTACGGCAAGATGCCCGGCGACGAGTGGCAGAAGCTCGCCAACGTCCGCGCGTACCTGGCCTTCATGTGGGCGCACCCCGGCAAGCAGCTGCTCTTCATGGGCCAGGAGTTCGCGCAGCCCTCCGAGTGGAGCGAGGCGAACGGTCTCGACTGGTGGCTGCTCGACGACCCGGGCCACCGCGGGGTGCAGGACCTGGTCGCGGAGCTGAACCGCGTCTACAAGGAGAACCCGGCGCTCTGGACGTTCGACTCCAGCGCCGAGGGCTTCGAGTGGCTGGAGAGCGGCGACGCACCTCATGCCACGCTCGGGTTCCTCCGCAAGGCGGGCGACGAGAAGCTGGCGGTCTTCGTCAACTTCTCCGGCGTCCCGGTCGAGCACCGCTTCGGGCTGCCCACGGCGGGCACCTGGAACGAGGTGCTCAACACCGACGCGTCGGCCTACGGCGGCTCCGGTGTCGGCAACCTCGGCTCGGTCGAGGCCGAGGACGTCCCCTGGGCCGGCCGGCCCGCTTCCGCGAACCTCGTCGTCCCCCCGCTGGGCGCCGTCTGGCTCCGCCTGGCCGAGTAGGGCCCCGCGGAACGCAACCTCGGCGTCGACTCGCAACGGTGTTCCGTTGCGGGACGGCGCCGACGTTGCGTTTCGGGGGGGGTGGGCTTGACGGACGGGAGGCCCGGTACCAGCTGGTACCGGGCCTCCTGTTCCGAGTCGCGCTGCTCAGGAGAGCGCGCTGCTCAGTAGAGCGCGCTGCTCAGTAGAGCGCGCTGGCGAGTCGCCGCCTGGCGGCGACGACGCGCGGGTCCTCGGCGCCGACCAGCTCGAAGTACTCGACGAGCCGCACGCGGAGCGCTTCGCGGTCGTCCCCGAACACCGTCGGGACGAGGTCCAGGAGCCGTCCGAAGGCGTCCTCGACGTGCCCGCCGCTGATGTCGAGGTCGGCCACGGCGAGCTGCGCCGCGACGTCCGCCGGACCGGCACCGGCGGCCGCCCGGATCTCGTCCGCGGTCTTGCCGGAGAGCCGGTCGAGCAGCGACACCTGGGCCAGACCGGCCACGGCCATCTGGTCGTGCGGGTCCTGCAGGATCGCGGTGCGGTACTCGCTGATCGCGGTGGCGTAGTCGCCGGCCTCGATCGCGTCGTACGCGGCCTGGTGGTGCGGCGGCAGGGGTTCCGGTTCCGGCTCGCCCTGCTCGGCGGTGTCCGGCTCGGGGGTGCCGTCGACCTGGACGCGGCCGGCGATGCCGTTCTGCTCCGCAGCCTGCAGGACCTGTTCGAAGACGTCGCGGACCTCGGCCTCGGGCAGGGCACCGACGAAGAGCCCGAGCGGACGACCACCGATGACGGCGGCGACGGTCGGGATCGACTGCGCCTGGAACGCCTGGACGAGCTGCGGGTTCGTGTCCGCGTCGACCTTGGCCAGGACGATGCGTCCGGCGTACTCCTCGGTCAGCCGCTCGAGGACCGGCGAGAGCTGCTTGCACGGGCCGCACCACTCGGCCCAGATGTCGACGATGACCGGGACGACGGTGGAGAGCTGGACGATGTCCTGGAAGCTCTGGTCCGTGACGTCCATCACCAGGGACGGGACGCTCAGGACGCCGTCGGTGGGAGCAGCGCCGGCCGGGCCGACAGCGCCGGCCGGGCCGCTCGCTCCGGCTCCGTTCGGGGCGCCGTTCGGTGCGCCTGCGCCAGCACCCTGGGGCGGACGCTGCGCCCGGTCGACGAGGGACGAGAGGTCGACCGCTCCACGCAAGCTGGACGGGGTCGGGGGGACGTTGGTCATTGCACCTCACTCGCTGCGATCAGGCCCTGGGTGAACCCGAGGAGTTCTATCTTGTCGTCCGAGCCCACCGGGGGCACGGAGAAGAGCAACTGGACGCCGTACGTGGCCGTCACGCCCTTGGTGCTCGAGTCCACGCCCGACAGCGCCTTCACGGCACCCTCGGTGTTGACCTCGGCGCCGGCAGCCGTCGGCGTGACCTTCTCGACCTCGTTGAGGTCCACGGACACGAGCGCGCCGGCGGTGTTCGTCGCGAGGGCCAGGGCCGTGTCCTCGGGCACCTCGGACGAGTACTCGATCTTCGCGGTGTCCGGCAGGGCCTTGGCCTTCTCGTCCTTGTAGGCCTTGCCGATCCGCGAGCGCAGGTCGTCGCCGTCGCTGGCGAACAGGTCGGCGGACTCGCTCTCGGAGTCCTTCGACAGGACGTCGCCGTAGGCGGCGGCGACGGCGTCCGGTGCCAGCGCCAGGAGCTTCGTGTCCGGCGCGAGCTGCGCGGCACCGACGGAGGTCGGCGCGAGCGACGGCAGCTGCGCGTCGGCCTCGAGGGAGACCGCGTACTCGGCCTTGTAGTCCGAGCGGGGGTCCTGCTGCACGAGGGTCAGCGCCTGCGGAGCGGTCTTCTTGTCGGTGCAGTCCGCGGCGACGACGGCGAACACAGTCCGCGGCCAGGTGTCGGTCTGCTGCGGCAGGGCCACGCACACGTCGTCGGCGGCCACGGCGGGCACGGCCTGCGCCTTGTCGTCGCCGTCACGGATCGTGTAGTTGGCCTTGCGGATCGCGAGCGCGGGACCGGTGAAGCGGGTCGCGGCGAGGTCGGCGTCCTTGTCGGCGTCGGCCTTCGCGGCGACCTCGGCGACGCGCGACACGATGCGGGCGATCTGCTGCTTCGTCGCGGCGGTCGAGGCGTCGGGGACGGCGGCACCGGTCGCCGTCGCGGTCGGCGTCGGGGTCACGTCCGCTCCGCCGCCCGAGGGCCAGTAGTCCGAGGAGCAGCCGCTCAGCACGAGTGCGCCGGCGACGAGCACCGGCACGGCGATCATCGTGCGACGACCGCGTCGGCTGCGCACCGGGACCTGGGCGCCGGCCGCGGCGGCACGACGGGAGGCACGGACTCGCGGCGGGCGACCGCCACCGCTCCGACGACGCGGACCACGGGAGCGGCGCTGGTGCAGGAAGGCCCAGACGAGCAGGACCAGGCCGCCGAGCACGAAGACGCCACCGGCGGTCAGCAGCGGTCCGACGGAGGGCGTCGCGGTGTCGCGCGGCCACGTCACGGAGATGTCCGAGGGGGCGGCGTCCGAGCCGTCGCCCATCACCACGAGCGACACGTCGGCGGGCAGTCGGACCGTGAACTGACGGGCATCGTCGTACTCCTGGTACCAGAGGTCGCTGCCCTTCGGGTCGGGCAGGTCGGATCCCGATCCGGTGGTGCGGGACTTCAGGGAAGCGTCCTCGGCGTCGTAGCGGAGGGTGGTGTGTTCGGCGTCACCGATCCAGGCGTCGACGTCGGAGGTCTTGCCGTAGGCGGCGAAGACCTTGCCGGAACCCGAAACGTTGATGCGCTGGTAGCCGGGGTTCGCGGTGAGCACGCTGCCGGGCAGGACGGTGACGGGGGCGGCGTTCGTCCCGCTCGTCGCCGCGACGATCGAGGTGGGTGGCGCGAACACGGTCCGCTGACCGACTCCCAGGCCGACGAGGAGCACCCCGATGACGAAGCTGACGATCGCCAGGACGAATCGCACGGATCTCTCTCCCTCCGCGCCGGGATGGGTGGATCGGCGCAGGACAACGGCCCAGGGTACCCAGGACAGCTGGGAGGCGCATCTCCCGGGTCCGCCGTCGGCCTCAGGAGCCGTCGCGGACGCACCACTACAATCGGGGTCCGGACTGCACGGGGTGGTCCGGAACGACCACAGGGAGCGACACGTGGCGAACGACGAGGCAGAGTTCGGGACCGAGCTGCGGGGCTACCGCAAGGACGAGGTCGAACGGGCTCTGAACGACCTCCGCCGCGAACTGATCAAGTCGAACACCGACCGCGCCGAGGCCGCGAAGGAGATCCGCCTCCTGCAGTCCCGCGTCTCGGACCTGCAGGGCGAGCTCGACGAGGCCGGCACCCCGACCTACAGCGGCCTCGGCACCCGGCTGGAGTCGACCCTCCGCGTCGCCGAGGAGCAGTCCACCCGACTGATCAGCCAGGCCGACATCGACGCCCAGCGTCTCCGTGCCACCAGCCGCACCGAGGCCGAGCGCACCCTCCGCGAAGCCCGCGACGAAGCCCAGGTGACGCTGGAGGACGCCCGCACCCGCTCGACCAACGAGCTGTCCCGCGCGCGGGCCGAGTCCGCCGACACCATCGAGCGTGCCCGGTCCGAAGCCGGCATCCTCGTCCAGGACGCCCGCAACGAGGCCGCCGCCGTCCGTGGTGCCGCCGTGACCGAGGCCGCCGAGGTCCGCTCGGTCGCCATCCGTGAGACCAACGCCCTGCGCGCCCAGGTCGAGCACGAGGTCGCCGAGCTGCGCGAGGTCGCCCAGCGCGAGTCCGCCGACGCCCGTCGTGCCGCCGCGGACCTCGACCGCGAGACCGAGCACCGTCGCGGTGTGTTCGAGGCAGACCAGGCCCGTCGCCTCGCTGACCTCGACCGCGAGGAGAGCACCCGCCGCGAGCAGCTCGACCGGACGCTGACCGAGGCCCGCACCGCGTGGGAGCGCGAGCACGGCGAAGCCCGTCGTGCCCTGGAACTCGAACTCGAGACCGGCCGGGCGGAGCTCGCAGCCGAGGTCGACCAGCGCCGCGCCGAGCTCGCAGCCGAGATCGACGACCGCCGCAGCGCCCTCGACGAGGAACTGGCCGCCGCCCGCGCCGAGTGGGACCGGGAACTCGCCGTCGCCCGCACCGACCTCGAGCAGGAGATCGCCGCAGCACGCGCTCAGCTCCGCGTCGACACCGAGCAGACCGCGGCCGAGAACGCCCGCCGGGTGCAGGAGACCACCGAGCGGATCGAGCGCGAGACCGCCGAGCACCTCGCGCGGATCGAGCGGGAGCGCGACGCCGCCACCGCCGAGGCCGAGCGCGCCGCCCGCGAGCACGAGAACGAACTCGCCGCCCGCCGGGAGCGCGAACACGCCGAGGTGGACACCGAGATCGCCGACCGTCGCAGCGCCGAACTGGACGACCTGTTCGCCGAACGCACCGCCCTCCGCCAGGAGATCGACACCGCGCGCGCCGGACTGGCCCAGGAGCGCGACGAGGTCCGGGCCGAGATCGCCCGCGAACGAGACGACGCACGCGCCGCCCTCGAGACCGAACTGGCGGCACGACGTGACGACGCCGAGCAGGAGTACCTCGAGCGGCATCGCGCCACGGTCACCGAGACCCAGAAGTACCTCGACGAGGCGAACCTGCAGCTCGCCGAGGCCACCCGCCGCGCCACCACGGCGCGGGAGACCGCGGACCGCCTCGAGCGGGAAGCCGCCGACCTGGCCCGCGAGCAGGAGTCCGCCGCGCAGGACCACGCGGCCGACCTGGTCCGTGACGCGCAGGAGCGTGCCCACCGGCTCGTCGCAGACGCCGAGGAGCGCACGGCCGAACTGCTCGCCGAGGCCGAGGACCGTCTCGGGGCGATCCGGACCGAGCGGGAGGCCGTGGCGGGCTACCTGGAGAACCTCCGGGGCGTCCTGAGCCACGCAGCAGGCGTCATCGACCAGCAGGCACCGGCACCGGGCGACCGCGTGGACGCCGACGAGCCGGACGCGACCGTCCGCTGACGGGCTGACGGGCCGACGGACCGACAGGCTGACGGGCTGACGGGCTACCGACCGGCGCTACGGGCGCTGGTCGGCCGCCGGCCAGTGTGTCGGCAGCGGCGCGCTCCCCGGCACGACGAGGTCGGCGATCGCGTCGAGCACGATCCGCACGTACCGCTCCCCCACCCACAGGTGCTTCGCGCCGTCCACGGGCACGACCCGGACCGTCGGAGCGATCGCGAACCGTCGCGCTGCCTCCTCCGGCTGCAGGAAGTCGTCGTGCTCCGGGACGAGGGCGACGACCGGCACGTCGACCGCGGCCCAGCGTGCGAGTTCCTCGTCCGAGGTGCGGTGCAGCGGCGGCGAGAGCAGGACCACGCCGGCCACGTGCCCGGCCTCGACGTGCTCGAGCGCGTGCTTCAGGACGACCTCCGTGCCGAAGGACCACCCGACCAGCCACGGCGTGGGCAGCGAGCGGTCGACGACGTCCTGCACGGCGGCACGGAGGTCGAAGCCCTCGGACACCCCGCCGCCGAAGACGCCCTCGGAGGTACCGCGCGGTGAGGTCACCGAACGGAAGTTGAAGCGCAGCACCGCGATGTCGGCCAGGGCAGGCAGTCGAGCGGCAGCCTTCTTGAGGACGTGCGAGTCCATGAAGCCCTGCGCCGTCGGGAGGGGGTGCAGCGCGATGACCGTGCCCCGCGCGGGGCGGTCGAGCGGCTCGGCGAGCTCCCCGACGAGGGTGAGGTGGTCGTCGGTGACCAGCTCGATGTCGGTGCGACGAGCCGGCAGCACGGTGCCGGAGCGGATCTCGACGGGGTCCGCGGCGTCGGTGGGTCCGGGTGTCATGCGATGCTCCAGCAGTGGTGGTGCCAGTGGCGACGCGCTGCCAGGTCGGCAGCGTCACCGAGGACGCCGTCCGCACGCCAGACCACGACGTGCGCGACACCGGGCTCGATCGTCAGGCCGCAGCCCGGGCAGACGTACTCCTTCTGCGCGGACGCCGCCGAGATCGGCTGGACCGACCACTCGCGACCACGCCGGTGTTCGGTGCGCCGCCAGCCGTTGAGCATGCGGTCGAAACCGGAGCCCTCCGGCTCGACGTCATGACCACGACCGCGTGGGTTCCGCGATCGGTTGCTCCGCGGCACCCCGATCGCCGATCAGTACCAGTTGTACGAGACGCTGTGCGCCCAGGCGCCGCAGGGGGTGCCGTAGACGCCGGTGATGTAGTTGAGACCCCAGGTGATCTGCGTCGCGGGGTTCGTCTGCCAGTCGGCACCGGCGGACGCCATCTTGCTGCCCGGCAGCGCCTGCGGGATGCCGTACGCACCGCTCGGGTTGGCGGCGTTGATGCGCCAGCCGGACTCCTTGTTCCACAGGGAGACGAGGCAGCTGTACTGGTCGTTGCCCCAGCCGCGTGCGGCGACCATCTGCTGGCCGATGGCCTGGGCGCTGCCCGGGTCCGGCGTGGCGACGGGCGCGATCGGCGTGTTGGCGACCGGCTGCTGTGCTGCCGTCGAGGACGACGCAGCAGCGTCGGAGTCCGGCGCTGCCGTGGGGGCCGGCGTCGCCGTCGGCGTGGGCTTCGGCGCCGGCTTGGTGACGTCGAAACCGTCGCGGGCAGCGTCGAAGTCGCCGTAGGTGCCGTGCGCCGAGAACTGCTGCGGCACTGAGATCGGCGCCGGCGCCAGGACGGGCGCTGCCGAGGCGGCGTCGGTCTGCATCGGGTTGAAGAGCGACCCGCCGACGAAGGCCGACACGGCGAAGAAGGAGAGGACCGGGATCGTCGAGCGCTGTCGGACGAAGCCGCCGAAGGACCGCGGAGCCGTCGGCTTCACCGGGGCGAGCGCACGGGTCCGTGCGACCCGGACGACACGCGGCGACTCCGTCGTCGGCGCGACCGCAGCTCGGGCCACGGCGGCGTCCGAGACGCGGTTCGCGGCGACGGACACCGGCGCGATGACGGGAGCGACGTGCTGCTCCGCATGCGGTGCAGTCACCGGACGGACGACCGGGGCCTCCGTCGTGTCGGTTCGGTTCTTCGCCGCTCGGCGCTCACTGACGATCGCGTGATCGTGCAGTGCGCGGTTTCCGCGGTCGGATCGCTGGTCTGCCGTGTGCCTGCCCATGAGTACGTCCACGATAACGGAACGATCACGGAAAGCGAAGCATCTGGGCCAGGTGAGTCGGATCGGTGCGGACGGGAGGCTCGGATCGGCTCCGGAACGGATCCTCAGCGAACGGCGAGCATGACCTCGACGACGGCGTCGAGGAGGGCGTCGACCTGCGCTTCGCGGTACCCACCGTGCTTCGGGCGGAACACCACCGAACGCACCTCGGTGAGGCTGAGCGGCTTGCCGTCCTTGAAGTAGCCGTGCAGCCGACGGGAGAACGCGTCCACGTCCTTCGGGTGGTACCCCGTCGTCAGGAAGCTGACCCGGTGGAAGCGCTGACCGTCCGGACGACCGAGCCGCGCCACGACGTCCGAGGCCTTGCCACGGGCCTCCGCGTACCAGGCCTTCTGCCCGACGTCGGAGATCTCCCGCTCCCGCTCACGGGCGGCGAAGGCGTCCTCGAGCCGTTCGAGGGCAGCGTCGACGTGCACCGTCGAGTAGCCGCCCTTCTTCATGGAGAAGGCGGTCGCGCGGATCTTGGCCGCCTCGATCCCGGGGGCGCTGTCGTTCGCCGTGTAGGCGCGGCGAGCGTCCTCGAGGAATCGATCGACCTCGTCGGAGTCGTAGCCGAGGACCGAGCGGGGGGCAGTCGGGAACGTCGATGGCACGGCGCCATTGTGCCAGGCTCCGACCGGTGCGCCACCTGGACGCGCTGGCTCCGGGCCCGGCGGCCCGACTTCAGTGGTTGACGACGAGGTACATCAGGTAGGCGATCGCGGCCGACGGCAGGATGCTGTCGATCCGGTCGAGCAGTCCCCCGTGCCCGGGCAGGAACGACGAGATGTCCTTGATGCCGAGGTCGCGTTTGATCATCGACTCGGTGAGGTCGCCGAGCGTCGCCGAGCCGGAGATGAGCACGCCGAGGATGATGCCGGTCCACCAGGGCAGCCCGAGCATCAGCCAGGTGACCAGGATGCCGACGATGATGCTCGCGCCGACCGAACCCCCGAAGCCCTCCCAGGTCTTCTTCGGGCTGATCCGCGGCGCCATCGGGTGCTTGCCGAGGTTGATGCCGGTGGCGTAGGCCCCGGTGTCCACCGCGACGACGACCAGGATGAAGCCGACGACCCACAGCTGCCCCTGCGGCTGTGCCGACAGGAGCACGACGCAGGCGCCGAGCAGGGTCACGTAGGCCTGCACGAACAGCCCGTTCGTCAGGTCTCGCGCCACGCTCGCCGCCGGCGGCTTCGTCCGCGAGAAGGCGACCTCGACGAGACGCCACAGCGAGATGAACACCACGCCGCCGAGCAGCGTGAAGAGCGCCCAGATCTGCCCGCCGAGGAACGCGGCCGGCACCGTCGCGATCGCGACGGCGACGCTCGGGATCCGGGGCACGTCGCGGCCCGCGAAGCGCATCGCACTCGCGAGCTCGTAGACGCCGAGCCCGAGCAGGAACGCCGCCACCACCATGAACGACGGCTTCCAGAGCAGCAGCGAGCCGAGCATGACCACCGCGAACGCCAGGGCGATCGCGATGGCTGCCGGCAGGTTGCGCCCCGTCCGCGCGGTCAGGGCCTCGTTCCGGGCACCGAACTCGGCCCGGCGCTGACGGATCTGCGCCTCGAAGTCGGTCCGGGCTGCCCTGGCCCGCGCATCGAAGTCCTGTCGGAACCCCGACATGCGGCGGTCATCAGATGTGGGGCGGTCGTCGCCCTGGTCGGGACGGCGCATCAGACCTCGAGGAGTTCGGCTTCCTTCTTCTTCAGCGCGTCGTCGATCTGGTCGACGTGCTTCTTCGTCAGCGCGTCGAGCTCCTTGTCGCTGCGGGCGATGTCGTCGTCGGACACCCCGCCCTTCAGCGCGTCGAGGTCGTCCTTCGCCTTGCGACGGATGTTGCGGAGGACGACCTTGTGGTCTTCACCCTTGCTCTTGACGATCTTCACGAACTCCTTGCGGCGCTCGGCCGAGAGCTCGGGGATCGTCACACGGACGATCTCACCGTCGTTGGTCGGGCTGGCACCGAGGTTCGGGAAGGTCGCGATGGCCCGCTCGATCTCCTTGAGCGCCGTCTTGTCGTACGGCGTCACGATGAGGGTGCGGGCTTCCGGCGTCTGCAGGGACGCGAGTTGTGCCAGGGGGGTCGGCGAACCGTAGTACTCGACCGGGATCTTCTGGAAGAGCGCGGCGTTGATGCGGCCGGTGCGGACGGTGCCGAAGTCGTCCTTCGCCACGTCGACGGCCTTCGCCATCTTCTCGGTCGCATCGGTCATGACGTCACTGATCACGGTGGTTCTCCTTCGGTACGGGTCGAGTCTAGTCAGTCGGCGACGGTGCGCCGGTCAGTTGCTGACCACGGTGCCGATGCGTTCGCCCTGGATCGCGGCGCGGACGTTGCCCTCGCCCTCCATGCCGAAGACGTGCATCGGCATGCCGTTGTCCATGCAGAGCGAGAACGCGGTGGCGTCGACCACCTTGAGGCCCTTGAGCAGCGCGTCCTGGTAGGTCACGTGGTGCAGCTTCTCGGCCGTCGGGTCCTTCTTCGGGTCGGCGGAGTACACGCCGTCGACGCCGTTCTTGGCGACGAGCACCTCGTCGGCACCGATCTCGAGTGCACGCTGTGCCGCGACGGTGTCGGTCGAGAAGTACGGCAGCCCCGCGCCGGCGCCGAAGATGACGACGCGGCCCTTCTCGAGGTGACGCTCGGCGCGCCGCGGGATGTAGGGCTCGGCGACCTGGGTCATGCTGATCGCGGACTGCACGCGGGTGGCCGCACCGGCCTGCTCCAGGAAGTCCTGCAGCGCGAGCGCGTTCATCACGGTGCCGAGCATGCCCATGTAGTCGGCGCGCCCCCGGTCCATGCCGCGCTGCGAGAGCTCGGCGCCGCGGAAGAAGTTGCCACCACCGACGACGATCGCGACCTCGACATCGTGGGCGGCGGCGGCGATCTGCTTGGCGATGGTGCCGATGACGTCCGGGTTGACGCCCAGGGAACCGGCGCCGAACGCCTCTCCCGAGAGCTTCAGCAGGACTCGTCGGCGTCCGGTCTTCTCGTCGGTCATGTCGGGACACCCTTCGTCGTGGTCTCGTGGAAATGTACTCGGTGCGCGGGGGCGCACGACAACGGGGCCAGGAACCGGTTGGTTCCTGGCCCCGTCACGGGTTCGTTACGCGCCGACCTTGACGCGGGCGAAGCCCTGGATCGTGATGCCGGCGTTCTCAGCGGCCTTCGCGACGGAGATCTTGTTGTCCTTCGCGTAGTCCTGGTCGAGGAGCGACACCTGCTTGACGTAGGCGTTCACCCGACCCTCGACGATCTTCGGGAGGGCGGCCTCGGGCTTGCCCTCCTCGCGCGTGATCGCCTCGACGGTGGCGCGCTCCTTGGCGATCTCGTCGGCCGGGACCTCGTCGCGCGTCAGGTACGTCGGGTTCGCGAACGCGACGTGCTGCGCGATCGAACGGGCCTCGGCCGCGTTGTCGCCCTCGTAGGCGACGACGACGGCGATCTGCGGCGGCAGGTCCTGGCTCGTCTTGTGCAGGTAGATCTCGAAGGAGGAGCCCTCGACGCGGCGGACCGTGCGGACCTCGAGCTTCTCGCCGAGCGCAGCAGCGTTCTCGTTGACGATGTCGAGCACCGTCTTGCCGTCGAGCGGGGCGGCGTTCGCGGCGGCGACGTCGGTGGCACCGGCAGCGGCGACCGCACCGAGCACCTTGTCGGCCAGGGTCGTGAACTTCTCGTTCTTCGCGACGAAGTCGGTCTCGCTGGCCAGCTCGACGACGGTGGCGGCACCGTTGTCGGCGGTCGCGACGACGACGCCCTCGGAGGTGGCGCGGTCATCGCGCTTGGCGACGGCCTTGGCACCCTTGATGCGGAGCAGCTCGACGGCCTTGTCGTAGTCGCCGTCGGCCTCGACGAGCGCGTTCTTCGCGTCCATCATGCCGGCCCCGAGGTCCTCGCGGAGCTTCTTCACGTCCTGTGCGGTGAAGTTTGCCATTGACAGGCGTCCTTTCTGGACTGTGCGTGTGTGGAGAGTGGGGAGCGAGGCAGGGGCGCCGGACCGGTGTCGGTCCGGCGCCCCTGGTGCTCACTCGGCGGGGGTGGTCTCCGCGGCGGCGACGGCCTCGGCGGTCGGCTCGGCGTTCTTCGCAGCGTCGGGGATCGGCTCGCCGATCTCCTTGTCCGCGACCTGCGCGTCGGCGTTGTTCTCCTGGACCGTGCTGCCCTCGGGGGCGGCGTCGGCGGCCGGGGTCGCGCTGTCGCCACCGAGGAGCTCCTGCTCCCACTCGGCGAGGGGCTCGGTCGGCTCGTCGTCGTTGCCACCGTTGTGGCGGGTCTTCAGGCCCTCGGCCGCGGCGTCCGCGACGATGCGGGTCAGCAGGCCCACGGAGCGGATCGCGTCGTCGTTGCCCGGGATCGGGTACGTGATCTCGTCGGGGTCGCAGTTGGTGTCGAGGATGCCGATGATCGGGATCCCGAGCTTCTGCGCCTCGTCGACGGCGAGGTGCTCCTTCTTGGTGTCGACGATCCAGAGCGCGCTCGGGGTCCGCGTGAGGTTGCGGATACCACCGAGGGTCTTGTGGAGCTTGTCCAGCTCGCGCTTCTTGATGAGGAGCTCCTTCTTGGTGAAGCCCTTCGTCGTGTCGTCGAAGTCGATCTCCTCGAGCTCCTTCATGCGCGCGAGGCGCTTGGAGACCGTCTGGAAGTTCGTGAGCAGACCGCCGAGCCAACGCTGGTTGACGTACGGCTGGCCGACGCGGGTCGCCTGCTCGGCGATGGAGCCCTGGGCCTGCTTCTTGGTGCCCACGAAGAGGATCGTGCCACCGTGCGAGACCGTCTCCTTGACGAAGTCGTACGCGCGGTCGATGAACGCCAGCGACTGCTGCAGGTCGATGATGTGGATGCCCGAGCGCTCGGCGAGGATGAAGCGCTTCACCTTCGGGTTCCACCGGCGGGTCTGGTGTCCGAAGTGGACGCCGCTGTCGAGCAGCTGGCGGATGGTGACGACGGCCATGTGCCGTCCTCCTTCTGTGTTCTCGGCGCACGGCATGACCGTGCACCTGGTGCGGTTGTGTCGACCACGACCGGAGGTCGTGGTCCCTGGTGCCCTGACACACAGCCGCCCGCTCGTGAGAGCGGGACCGATGGCCGCATGTGTTGCGTGGACACGCGAAGTCAGCGCGCTCGGCGCGCTGCTGGAGAAATGCTAACAGACGGGAGGCCCGGACCACGCGAGCCGTTCGGCTGACGTGGTCCGGGCCTCCCGTCCGGTACGGCGGTGGTGACTAGGCCTTGGCGGCGCTCGTCTCCCCCTCGGCGGAGATGCCCATCTCCTCGAGCGAGCGGCCCTTGGTCTCGGGGATCTTCGCGATGACGAAGAAGAACGAGATCAGTGCGAAGAGCGCGTAGATGCCGTACGTGACGGTGAGGTTGAACCCCGACAGGACCGGGAACGTGATCGTGACGATGAAGTTCGCGACCCAGTTGGCGGCCGACCCGATGCCGAGAGCGGTCGCACGGATGCGGTTCGGGAACATCTCGCCGAGGAGGACCCACATGAGCGGACCCCAGGTGGCGCCGAACGAGACCACGAAGAGGTTCGCGAAGATGAGCGCGATGACGCCCCAGGGACCCGGCAGGCTCGGCTCGCCGTTCACGATGTTCGCCTGCGAGAACGCGATCGCGACCATGGCGAGCGAGACGAACATGCCCGCGGAACCCGACACCAGGAGCGGCTTGCGACCGACCTTGTCCACCAGGAAGATCGCGATGAACGTCACCGCGACGTTGACCACCGAGGTGATCGTCGAGATGAGGAAGGACTGGCTCTCCTTGAACCCGACGGCCTGCCAGAGGGTGGTCGAGTAGTAGAAGATCACGTTGATGCCGACGAACTGCTGCAGCACGGCCAGGATGATGCCGACCCAGACGATGGGCTGCAGACCGAAGCGGTTGCCCCGGATCGAGCCCTTCTTCTCGTTGGCTTCCTTGGTGATGCCGTCCTGGATCTCCTCCAGGCTCGTGTTGACCGTGTCACGCGGCACGATCTTCGTCATGACGTCTCGTGCGTCGTCGGTGCGTCCCTTGGTGAGCAGGTACCGCGGCGACTCCGGCAGGGTGATCGCGAGGATGCCGTAGACGATCGACGGGATCACGCCGACCAGGAACATCCAGCGCCAGGCCGGCAGATCGGCGATCTCGGCCGAGGCGCTGCCCGCCGTGACCGCGAAGAACTGGTCGGAGAGCAGGGCGGCGAAGATACCGAGCGTGATCGCGAGCTGCTGGAACGAGGCCAGACGCCCACGGATCGCCTTCGGGGACACCTCGGAGATGTACGCGGGGGCGATGACCGACGCGGTACCGATGCCGAGACCGCCGATGAGGCGCCACAGGACGAAGTCCCACGTGGCGAACGCGAAGCCGGAGCCGATCGAGGAGACGAAGAACAGCACGGCTGCCCAGAACATCACGCGGGTGCGGCCCCAGCGGTCAGCGAGACGGCCGGCGAAGTAGGCGCCGAACGCACACCCGATGAGGGCCGAGGCGACCGCGAAACCGCTGGCGCCCTCGGACAGGTCGAACTCGCCCTTGATGGCCTCGACGGCGCCGTTGATGACGGACGAGTCGAAGCCGAAGAGGAAGCCGCCGACTGCCGCCGCGATGGCGAACAGCGTGACCTTCCCCTTGAACGCACGGTCTTCGCCGTGTCCGGTGGTCGTGTTCGACACGATGCTCCTGGATTCCCGCCGCCGTGCCGGGTGGTGCACGGTGCCCCGGCGGTCGGCTGGATCGCCGTCCGAGCGGCGTTGCGGTGTCCGGAGCGGCCCCGACAGTACCCCTTCTGCGGCTGGTCAGCACATCAGGTGTGGTCCATCCGGTCCCCTCCTGCACCGGACGGGAGGCCCGACGCACCGTCCACAGGTCGGTTCCGCCCCGCCCCGGGGCCGCGTCGGGCACGGGAACGTGGGTCCCGGGAGGTCAGATGTGGGCAGGGTGCGAGGGTCCGGGAGTTCGGCGGCTGGGCCGTCGGTCAGCGGTCGGTCAGCGGCTGGGCCGTCGGTCTGCGGGCGGTCGGCGGCTGGGTGGCGGCCGGGCGCCGACCTTCTGGGGCCGGCCGGGCGGCGGTCTGGGGCCGGCCGGGCGGCGGCGGGTGTCCGGTCCGGCGTGGCACGGCGTGGCGTGGCGTGGCGTGGCGGAGGCGGGTCCGGGCGGGTCCGGTGCTGCCGGGTGCGGTCGCGCTGGGTCCCCCGGTGACGGCGGCGCCCGTCGCCCTGCTGGTGCGCATCCGCCCGGGAGCGCGCGTCGCTCTGCCCGCGATCGTCGCCCTGACCGTGCTCGTCACCCTGACCGTGCTCGCCACCGTGCCCCTGCTGGCCTCGGTGGCCGGTGCCGCGTCGAGTCCGCCGCCACAGACCGCCGCCCAGTCGGCGGCTCGGTCGGCGGCTCGGTGGTCCTGGCCGACAGCGACCCGGGTCGTGGTCCGACCGTGGGAGGCACCCGCGACGGACTACGGGCCGGGACACCGTGGTCTCGACGTCCCGGCGCCACCCGGCACACCGGTGACGGCTCCGGCCGACGGCACGGTCGCGTTCGCCGGGCAGGTCGGCGGTCGCCCGGTCGTGACGATCGACCACGGTGGCGGGCTGGTCAGCACCCTCGATCCGGTCGTGCCGTCCGTGTCGGCCGGCGCGGTCGTCCGTCGTGGCCAGGGCGTCGGGACGGTCGGCAACGGACACTGTCCGGCGACGGCGCCGTGCCTGCACCTGGGCGCTCGGGTGGACGACCGGTACGTGGACCCCCTCCCGCTGCTGCCGAGGCCCGCGTGGCCCGTGCTGCTGCCGGACGGTCAGGCGCGGGGGTGAGCGGTGCGGTAGACCTCGCGGAGTCGGGCTGACGAGAC
The DNA here is from genome assembly GCF_016907335.1 of Curtobacterium herbarum. Taxonomy (NCBI): domain Bacteria; kingdom Bacillati; phylum Actinomycetota; class Actinomycetes; order Micrococcales; family Microbacteriaceae; genus Curtobacterium; species Curtobacterium herbarum. Next base: position 1,419,311 of record NZ_JAFBBT010000001.1, on the reverse strand, counting down.
GTGGGTGTAGATCTGCGTCGTGCCGAGGCTCGCGTGTCCGAGGAGCTCCTGCACGGCCCGCAGGTCCGCTCCCCCGTCGAGCAGGTGCGTCGCCGCGGTGTGCCGGAAGGTGTGCGGGCCGCTCGGTCCCTCGCCGGGCAGCGCTTCGAGCAGCCGGGCCACGATGCGGTAGGCGCTCCGGGTCCCGAGTCGTGCGCCGCGGTCACCGAGGAACAGGGCGGTGCCGGCACGGCCCGCGGGTGCGGGTGCGGGTGGCGGTGCGACCGCGCCGTCGGCAGCCCCGGCCGCCGTTGCAGCCGATGCCGCTGCGGCTGCGGCTGCGGCTGCGGCTGCGGCTGCGACGAGCGCGGGGCGTCCGCGGTCGAGCCACGCTCCGAGGGCGTCGTTCGCCGGGACACCGAACGGCACCACCCGCTCCTTGCCGCCCTTGCCGAGCACACGGACGGTCAGCCGGCTGCGGTCCACGTCCCCGAGGTCGAGTCCGACGAGTTCACTCACCCGGATGCCCGCGGCGTAGAGCAGTTCGACCACGGCGCGGTCGCGGAGCGCCGCCGGGTCGTCGTCGACGGCACGGATCGCGAGCTCGTCGAGCATCGCGCGCACCTGGTCCTGCGCCACGACACGGGGCAGGTGCGCGGCGCCCTTCGGTGCCCGGAGGCGCACACCCGGGTCAACGGTCAGCACACCGGTCTCGCTCGCCCACCGGGTGAAGGCCCGGACCGACGCACTGCGGCGGGCGATGGTCGACCGGGCGAGGCCGCGTCCGGTCGCGGCCCAGAGCCAGTCGCGGAGCACCTCGAGCGTGAGGTCGGCTGCCGTGAGGGCCTCCCGTCCGGCGGCGAACGCTACGAGGTCGTCGAGGTCGGCCCGGTAGGCCCGGACGGTCTGCTCGCTGAGACCGCGGCCGTGCCGACAGTGGTCCAGGAACACCCGGACGACGGCCGCGAGCGTCCCGCCCGCGTGCTCCTGGTCGTCGTCGGTGTCCCGCATGAGGCCAGGGTACGGCTCACGTGGTCGTCCATCCCCCGGGGCCCTTCTGCACCAGCCCCTGCAGTTCCGCCAGCGCCAGGGCGTCCGTGGTGTCGGCGAGGGACAGCCCCGACCGCCGGGCGACCTCGTCCAGCGGTGTCGGTCGTCTGGACGCGAGGGCATCGACGACGCGGAGCACCTCCGGGTCGATCCGCGCGCCGGCGATCGGGACCTCGGCCCCGGCGACGATCCGCTCACCCGACCACAGGCGCACTGCCGTCTCGGCCGGGTCGCGGGGCTGCACCAGGATCTCCGCCCGCCGGTCCGCGATCAGCCGGTGACACCCGACCGAGGCCGGCGACGAGTACGGCCCCGGCACGGCGAACACCGTCCGCCCCAGCTGCCCGGCGTGGTTCGCGGTGTTGAGCGCCCCCGAGCGAGCACCGGCCTCGACGATGACGGTCGTCGTGGCGAGGGCCGCGATCAACCGGTTGCGGGCGAGGAACCGCCAGCGCGAGGGTCGGGTCCCCGGCGGGCACTCGGCGAGCAGGGCGCCGTGCTCGGACACCGCACGCAGCATCGCGGTGTTGGCGGCCGGGTAGAGCTGGTCGATCCCGCCGGCGAGCACGGCGACGGTCGGTGCTCCCGCGGCCATCGCGACGCGGTGTGCGACGGCGTCGATGCCGTGCGCGCCCCCGGAGACGACGACACAGCCGGCATCTGCTGCGGCGGAGGTGATCTCGGCCGCGGCCTCGGCACCGAGGACGGTGTTCGCGCGCGACCCGACCACCGCGACCGACGGGCGTCCGGCGGCACTCGGGACGCCCCGTCGCCAGAGGACGAGCGGGGCGTGCGGCCCGAGGTCGTCGATGCCCGCGGGCCAGTCCTGGTCGCCCGGGACGACCAGTGCGCACCCGACCGCGGACGCTGCGGACAGCACCGCGTCGACGTCGAGCCGCTGGAGCCGTGGCCGCCACCGGGCGAGTGCCGGGACGAGCGCCGTCGCGGCCGACTCGACCAGACGCTCCCGGATCTCGTCCTCGTCACAGGCGGTGACCGCGGACCCCGTCGCATTCCGAACAGCCGCGCCCGCACCCGCACCCGCACCCGCACCCGCACCGACCAGCATCTCCGCCAACTCCAGTGGTCCGGCGTCGAGGGCAGCGAGCACGGCGCGGATCGAGCGGCCCGCTCCGAGACGTGCGACGAGCTGCCCGGCGTCGGCGTCCCCCGGCTCGACGACGGTCGACCACGCCAACCGGGCCAGGACCTCCTGACGCTCGTCGCCGTCGGCCGGTCCGACCGCTGAGTCCCGCAGCCGAGCGAGGACGGCATCGCGGTCCTGCTGCGACCGACCGGGCACACCGCCGCTCACAGCGCGGTCCGCAACGCCAGCGCCCGTTCGACGTGCCGCCGTTCCGGTCGGTCGTCCGCGTCGAGGTCGGCCATCGTCCAGGCCAGTCGCATCACCCGGTCCCACCCCCGCATGGTCAGTGTCCCGAGGTCGAGGCCCCGGTCGAGCAGGTCCGTCGCACCGGCGGCAGCACGGCCGTCCTCCCGCAGCCACGACCCGGTGACCTCGGCGTTCCGGGTCCACCCGGTCCCGCGCAGGCGCTCCACCATCCGACTCCGCGCCGCCAGCACGGTCCGTCGCGCGGCGTCCGTCGTCGGCGTCGTGCCCTCGTCGGCTCGGAGCATGCCGGTCGTCACCCGCGGGACCGCGACCCGGATGTCGATCCGGTCGAGCAACGGACCGGAGAGCCGCCCGAGGTACCGCCGGACCGCACTCGGCACGCACGAGCAGGCGGTACCTCCGGTGGACCCGGCGTTGCCGCACGGGCACGGGTTCGCCGCCAGGACGAGCTGGCACCGGGCCGGGAACTCCGCCGATCCCCCGGCACGGTGGACCGTGATGCGCCCGGCTTCGAGGGGTTGTCGGAGCGCGTCGAGCACGGCCCGCGGGAACTCGGTCGCCTCGTCGAGGAACAGCACACCGCGGGTCGCTCGGGACACCGCACCGGGCCGGAGCTGCCCGGTGCCGCCGCCGATCAGGGCAGCGGCGGACGCGGAGTGGTGCGGGGCCTCCCACGGCGGACGCGCCGTCCACGAGCGCTCCCCGTGGCCGGCGACCGAGCGGACGGCCGCGACCTCGAGTGCCGCGTCCGGGTCCAGGTCCGGCAGCAGCGCCGGCAGCCGTTCGGCGAGCATCGTCTTGCCGGCGCCCGGCGGTCCGAGCAGCAGGACGTGGTGTCCACCGGCCGCCGCAGCGATGACCGCGCGCACCCCGATGGCGTTGCCGACGACGTCCGCCAGCTCCAGCGACGGCAGCGCGTCGTCCGGCACGGGTGGTGGCAGGACGGGATCGGCGAACCCAGCGGGCAGGTCGGCGCCCGCGTCGATCGCCGCCGAGCGGAGCGAGTCCACCGCCGTGAGCGCGATGTCCGGCACCGCCCGTGCCTCGGTGAGGTTGCCCACCGGCAGGACGACCCGTTCGATGCCGGCGGCCCGCGCCGCCAGGACCACCGGGATGATGCCCGGCACCGGTCGGACCCGTCCGTCGAGCCCGAGCTCCCCGACGTAGACGACACCGCGGTCGGCCCCGGGCGCGGTGCCGGCAGCGGCCAGGACGGCCATCGCGATCGCCAGGTCGAACCCGGAGCCGCGCTTGGGGACGCTCGCCGGGGTCAGGTTGACCGTGATCCGGCGGGCGGGCAGCGGACAGTCCGCCATGGCCGCCGCGGACCGGACGCGTTCTCGGGCTTCGCCGAGCGAGGTGTCCGGCAGCCCGATGATGCTGAACGCGGGCAGCTGGCTGGTCAGGTGGGCCTCCACCTCGACGAGGCTGCCCTGCACGCCGACCAGCGCCACCGCCGAGGTACGTCCGATGTCGCTCATCCGAGCGCCTCGACGTGCTCGATCGCCACGTGGTCCGCGATCATCGTCACGGCGATGCAGTCGATCCGGATGGCCCGGGCCGTCTGTTCGCGGTGGGCGTGGAACCACGCGGGGACGAGCTGTCGGATGCGTGCGAGTTTCCGGGGCGTCACCGCATCGAGCGGGTGCCCGGTGGTCTGCCCCGTGCGGGTCTTCACCTCGATGAAGACGATCGTGTCGCCGTCCCGCGCGACGATGTCCACTTCGCCGCGGGCACATCGCCAGTTCCGGTCGATGATCGAGAATCCGTGCCGCTCGAGCCATTGGGCAGCTTGGTCTTCTCCGGCGTTTCCCGTCGCCCGGCGCCGATCACGCCCGCGAGGAGCGCCGTCCGGCTCCGGCCGGTCTGGCTGATTCGTCATGGCTCAACGATGAAACGGCGAACGAAACCATCGGGCCGGTACCCGCAATCTGTGGACAACTGAGCAGAACGACCGTCCTGTGCAGGAAGAAAGCGGCGGCAATGGTGCGCCACATGACAAAAGCCGGACAATTCCTCACGGAATGTCCGGCTCATGCCGTGACCAGCGATCGAACGCCGGTCGGATGCTCAGTGTGCGGCTGCGTACGCTTCCTGCACCTGCGTCGAGATACGGCCACGGGAAGAGACCTCGTACCCGTTCTCCTTCGCCCACTCGCGGATCTTCCCGAGTTCCTCGGAGTTCCCACGCTTCGGGGCGGACGGGCTCTTGCCCGCCGAGCCGGTGCGACGACCGGCGGTCTTGCGTGCTGCGGCGATGTAGTCCGAGATCGCGTCCCGGAACTTGTCGACGTTGTCGTTCGACAGGTCGATCTCGTACGACGAACCGTCGAACGCGAACTCGACCGTTCGGCCATCGCCAGCGGCGATCGGCGAATCGTCGAGATCGTCGACGAGCTGGACAGTGACCTTCTGCGCCATTTCTCACTCCTTCAGAGTCGTAATTACGACTCAGAGTATCGCAGCACAATGCCGAACGGTCGAATTCCCCGGCGAGCCCTACTCGTCGAGCGCGAGTTCCTTCGGCAGTTCGAGTTCTCGCGCGGTGAGTTCTTCGACGTTCACGTCCTTGAACGTCAGCACCCGGACCGACTTGACGAAGCGGTCGGAACGGTAGACGTCCCAGACCCACACGTCGTTCATCGTCAATTCGAAGTAGAAGTCGTGCTCGGTGTCGCGGCGGACGAGTTCGACCTCGTTCGCCAGGTAGAACCGCCGCTCGGTCTCGACCACGTACCGGAACTGCCCCACGACGTCGCGGTACTCGCGGTACAGGGCCAGTTCGACCTCGCGGTCGTAGTCGTCGAATTCTTCGTCATCCATGGCCCGCCCAGTCTAGAGCGAGGTCGGGCACATCACCGCCCGACCGGACGGAACCGGACTCACCCGTCGACGGCGTCCAGTTCCGCGAACCCGTCCAGGGCGACGCTCGTCGCCGCGTGCAGCCACGTCTTCCGGTGCAGCTCGTGGGGACCGACCGCGCGGATCGCGTCGTAGTGCGCCGTCGACCCGTAGCCCTTGTTCGACGCCCACGCGTAGTGCGGGGCCTCGTCGTGGGCCGCGATCATCAGGTCGTCACGGGCGACCTTGGCGACGACGGACGCCGCTGCGACGGACGCGCAGTCCCGATCGGCCTTCACCCGCACCTGGACGTCGAGCGGCCGGTGTTCCGCCGGCAACGCGCGGGTGAGCCAGTCGAAGGACCCGTCGAGGACGACCACGGCGCCGTCGAGCGAGACGCCGTCCTGCACGAGCGTCCCGATGGCACGGGACCCGGCCAGTCCGAGCGCGGCGACGATGCCCTGCTCGTCGACGACCTGCGCCGACGCCATGCCGACCGCGGTCCGTGCCCAGCGTGTGACCACGGGGACCAGGGCCTCACGGCGTGCCTGGCTGAGGAGCTTCGAGTCGGCGAGGCCCTGCGGCACCCGTCGGACGTCGATCGTGACGGCGGCGGCACCGACCGCGACCGGGCCGGCGATCGCACCGCGCCCGACCTCGTCGACGCCGATGACGGTGACCCGCCCGGCGGCGAGCAGCGACTTCTCGAGCCGCAGGGACGGCCGGACCGGCGTCACTTGTCCCGCTGCTCCACACCGGCGAAGACCTCGGGGTGGTCGTCCAGCCAGGTCCAGCGGTTCGTCGGCCACGAGATCACGAAGGCCCGACCGGTGACGTCGGACAGCGGCACGAAGCCCTTCGACGGGGTGTCGCCGTTGTACCGGGAGTCACGCGAGTTGTTGCGGTTGTCGCCCATCACCCAGATGGTGCCCTTCGGCACGGTGACGGAGAAGTCGGTCTGCGACGCGCGGGTGTCCCCCGCGGGCAGCTTGAGGTACGGCTCGGTGAGCGGGACCCCGTTGACGGACATCTGCCCGAGGTCGTTGCAGCAGCTCACCTTGTCGCCCGGCAGCCCGATGACCCGCTTGATGAGGTGGTCGTCGCTGTCGCCGGTGCCCAGGCCGACCTGCGTGAGCAGCCAGTCCGCCGCCTTGCCGATCGAGGTGGTCGGCTGCACGTTCGGCAGGGTCTCACCGGTGAGCCACCCGCCCGGGTCCTTGAACACCACGACGTCGCCGCGCTTCAGCTTGACGGCACCGGGGACCAGTTCGTTCACGATGACGCGGTCGTTGACCTGCAGGGTGTTCTGCATCGACTCGGAGGGGATGTAGAACGACCGGATCAGGAAGGTCTTCACCAGGAAGGAGACCAGGAGGGCCGCGATGAAGATGATGACGAGGTCCCGCAGGAAGGTCAGGACCCCGTTGCGCGGCTTCTTCGCCGTTCGTGGCCGACGGGCTTCACCCTCTGTCGTGTCCGTCATTTCCGCTCTCGTCGACCTGTTCCCGGCACCGCACCCGAGTTGGTTCCGCCCCGGCGGCGACGGGCTCCAGGAACGGACGAGCCCCTCGCCGATGCACAACCGTACATGGACGAGGGGCTCGCAGAGGAACCGGCTTCCCGGCGCTCCCTGTGAAGGCGATCAGTTGTCGCGCTTCTCCTTGATCTTGCGGCGGGCCGCCTTGCCGCGGAGTTCGCGGAGGTAGTAGAGCTTCGCGCGACGGACGTCACCGCGGGTGACGATCTCGACGTGGTCGATGATCGGGGAGTGCACGGGGAACATGCGCTCGACACCGACCTGGAAGCTCACCTTGCGGACCGTGAAGGTCTCGCCGATGCCGTGGCCCTGGCGGCCGATGACGACACCCTGGAAGACCTGGATACGCGAGCGCGTGCCTTCGACGATGTTGACGTGGACCTTGACGGTGTCGCCGGGGCGGAAGTCAGGGTGGTCGGTGCGCAGGGCACCGGCGGTCACGTGGTCGAGGAGCTGCATGATGGTGTCACTTCCTGCGGACGCACACGGGTCGCCGCGGATCGAATTCGGAAAAAGAACGAGACGTGCCCGGTGTCGGCGACTCCCCCGTGGCAGAGTCCAGCCAGGGCACGATCGTTCATCATGCCACACCGAGCGCACTGCAGCCAACCGGCAGGATGGACCCATGATCGAACTCCGCACCCCCGCCGAACTCGACGGACTGCGTGTCGCCGGCCGTTTCGTCGCCGATGTCCTGGACGCCCTGCTCGAGACCGTCGACGTCGGCGTGAACCTGCTCGACCTCGACCGCGTCGCCGCACGCATGATCGCCGAGCGCGGGGCGGAGAGCTGCTACGTCGACTACCACCCGTCCTTCGGCAAGTCCCCCTTCGGCAAGAACCTCTGCACCTCGGTGAACGACGCCGCCCTCCACGGCCTGCCGTACGACCTCGTCCTGCAGGACGGCGACCTGGTCAGCCTGGACTTCGCCGCGAGCGTCGACGGCTGGGTGGCGGACTCCGCCGTCACGGTCCAGGTCGGCACCCCGCGTGACGAGGACCAGCGACTCATCGCGACCGTCGAGCAGTGCCTCGCCGCGGGCATCACCCAGGCGGCTCCCGGCAACAAGCTCGGTGACGTCTCGGCCGCGATCGGCTCGGTCGCCCGCGGTGCCGGCTACGACGTGAACCTGCAGTTCGGCGGCCACGGCGTCGGACACACGATGCACGGCGACCCGCACGTCCCGAACGACGGGCGCCCCGGCCGCGGCCTGAAGCTCCGCCCGGGACTGGTCGTCGCCATCGAGCCCTGGCTCATGCAGGGCACGGACGAGCTGTACCAGGACGAGGACGGCTGGACCCTCCGCAGCGTCGACGGCTCACGGGCCGCGCACGTCGAGCACACGGTCGCCGTGACCGAGCAGGGTCCGGAGGTCCTCACCCTCCGCCGCGCCCAGCGCGACGCCTGACCCCGGCCCGGTCGGCCACACGACAGACGGGAGGCCCGTCACCAGCTGGTGACGGGCCTCCCGTGACGTCGTCGGTCGGTCTGCGACCCGCTCAGTCCGGCAGCAGGTCCGGTCGGACGCGGCGCGTCCGCTCCACCTGCTGCTCGTGGCGCCAGGCGGCGACCCGACCGTGGTGTCCACTGAGCAGGACGTCTGGCACGTCGAGGCCGCGCCACGACGCCGGCTTCGTGTACGAGGGGTACTCGAGCAGGCCGTCCTCGTGGGACTCCTCGACCAGTGACTCGGGGTTGCCGACCACGCCGGGGACCAGACGACCGACGGCTTCGATCACGGCCATCGCCGCGACCTCGCCGCCGTTCAGCACGTAGTCCCCGAGCGAGAGCTCGACGACGGTGCTGCGCGTCGCCGCCCACTCGAACACCCGGGCGTCGATGCCCTCGTACCGCCCGCAGGCGAAGACGAGGTGCTCGTGCTCGGCGAGCGAGCGGGCGATGGTCTGCCGGAACGGCGTGCCGGCGGGCGTCGGGACGACGAGGGTCGAGGAGCCGTCGGACCGCAGGATCGAGGACAGCGCCTCGGCCCACGGTTCGGGCTTCATGACCATGCCGGCACCGCCGCCGTACGGGGTGTCGTCCACGGTGCGGTGGCGGTCGGTCGTCCACGAGCGCAGGTCGTGCACGTGCAGGTCGAGCAGGCCGCCCTGCCGTGCCCTGCCGAGCAGCGAGACGTCGAGCACCCCGAAGAACTCCGGGAAGATCGTGACGATGTCGATCCGCACGGATCAGTCCTCGGTGTCGGCAGGCGACGTGTCGGCAGGCGACGTGTCGGCGTTCGACGAGCCCGCAGCCGGCGTGACCGTCTCGGGACGGCTCATGTCCTCGGGGTCCTCGAACAGGCCCACGGGCGGCGTCACCGTCACGGTGCCGGCGTCCAGGTCGACCGAGGGGACGATCGCCGCGACGAAGGGCACGAGGACCTCGCCGCGGGACTCGGTGTCGACCGCGAGCAGGTCCTGGGCCGGCATGTGGTCGACCCGAGCGACGGTGCCGACCTGCACGCCGTCGCGGAGGACCGTCAGGCCGACCAGCTGGTGGTCGTACCAGGCGTCGTCCTCGCCGGTCTCTTCCTCGGTGTCCTGTTCGACCCAGAGGATGGCGCGGGCGAGGGTCTCGGCGGCGCTCCGGTCGGCGATGCCCTCGAAGAAGGCGACCGGGTGCGAGTTGTACCAGCGCAGCTCGTCGAGCGCGATGGTCTTCCCCGACCAGGGAGAGTCGTCGGGGACCTGGAGCGTGAAGACGGCTCCGGGCGTGAACCGACGATCCGGGTCGTCGGTGTAGAGCTCGAGCTTGATGCCGCCCTTGAGCCCGTGTGCCTTGGTGATGCGACCCACCCGGAGCTGGGTCGTCTCCCTAGGAATCGCTGTCCACCACGTCGACCCGCACGCGCTTGCCGTCGGCCAGGGCCGTGACGAGCGTGCGGAGCGCCTTCGCAGTGCGACCGGCGCGACCGATCACGCGGCCGAGGTCCTCGGGGTGCACACGCACCTCGAGGACCTCGCCCCGCGCGGAGGTGGAGCTGGCGACGCGCACGTCGTCAGGGTGATCGACGATCCCCTTGACGAGGTGCGTCAGCGCGGATTCGAGCAAGGACTACGCCTCGGTCGTCTCGTCGGTGGTCTCGGCTGCGGCCGGAGCGGCGGGGGCCGTCTTCTCCGACTTGGGCTTGAGGACGGCCTTCTTCGAGCTGTCGACCGTGAAGGCCGGCTTCGGCTCGCGGACCTTGACCTTGGACGCGGTGTCCTTCTCGCCCTTGAACTTGGCCCAGTCACCGGTCAGCTTGAGGAGTGCGGCGACCTGCTCGGTCGGCTGCGCACCGACGCTGAGCCAGTACTGCGCACGCTCGGACTGGACCTCGATGAACGAGGGCTCCTCGGTGGGGTGGTACTTGCCGATCTCCTCGATCACACGACCGTCGCGCTTGGTGCGCGAGTCGGCGACGACGATGCGGTAGTAGGGCGCTCGGATCTTGCCGAGGCGCTTGAGACGGATCTTGACAGCCACAATGACTCCTGTTGCGTACGTGTTGTGGTTGAACCGGAACCGCGGGCGTGGGGGCACACACGGTGGAAGCTCTGAGAGACTCGCGATCCGCTGGATAGAGGGTCGAGCGGACACGATTCGACCGTTCATTCTTGCAGATTCCGGAGCGGGAAGCGAGCCACGTCCCGCGGCGCGTCGGCCGAGGGCTACGGCGCCAGGCGGCGGACGGCCTCCAGGGCCTCGCTCGTGGCGCGGACGGCGTCGACGCTGCGCGCATCACGTGCGCCGCCGACGACCGCGTACGGTACGTCCGCGGACCGGAGGCCCGTGGTCAACTCGTCCCGCGCCTCCTGTCCGGCACACACCACGACGACGTCGGCCGGCACCGCGAGCTCTTCCCCGGACTCGTCGCGGATCCAGAGCCGACCGGGCTCGATCCGCAGGTACTCCTGCACGCCGCCGACCATGCGGACCCCGGCGTCACGGAGCCGCCCGAGCGCCACCCACCGCGACGTGAGGCCGATCCCCTGCCCGAACTTGCCCGTCCGGCGGAGCACCGTCACCTGGTGCCCGGGTCGGATCGTGCGGTGCGCGGCCGGTCGACGCTGCGGCAGGTCGCCGACGAGCTCGTCGGACACCGGCACCTGCCACCGCGCGCCGAACTCGGTGGCTCGGACGGCCTCGTCCGGGGACTCGGTGAGGAACGCGGCGGTGTCGACGCCGATCCCACCGCCACCGATGACGGCGACCGTCCCGTCGGGCACGCCGTCGCGGAGTGCCTGCTCGTAGGTGAGCACGTGCGGCAGGTCAGCCCCGGGGACGTCGACCACGCGGGGCGTCACCCCGGATGCGAGCACCACGGCGTCGCTGTCCGTCAGGTCGGCCAGGGTGGCGGCGCGACCCAGGTGGACGGTCGCGCCACGCTCCGCGAGCTCCGCGCGGGCCGCCTGCACCGGGCCGGCGTAGTCCTCTTTCCCGGGGACCTCGGCGGCGAGCCCGAACTGTCCGCCGAGCACGTCCGAGGCTTCCCAGAGCCGGACGTCGTGTCCGCGTCGTGCGGCGTCGACCGCCGCGGCGAGCCCGGCCGGTCCCCCGCCGACGACGTCCACGCGTTTCGGGGCTGCCGTCGGACGGAGCGGGAACCGCACCTCGCGGGCGGCGCGCGGGTTGACCAGGCACGACACCGGTGCGCCGACGACGGAGCGGTCGAGGCACGCCTGGTTGCAGCCGATGCAGGTGTTCACCAGGTCGAAGCGGCCGGCCAGGGACCGGGCGACGAGTTCCGCGTCCGCCAGGAACGGCCGCGCGAGCGCCACCGCGTCGAGCCGGCCGTCGGCGAGGACCGCTTCGCCGTCCCGCAGGTCCGTCATCCGGTTCGACGCGATCACGCGCACGTCCGGGTGGTCGGAGGCCCGGACCACGTCCGCGATCCGGGTCGCCTGCTCGATCCACGCGCCGTGCGGCACGGACGCCTGGATCGTCGGGGTCCGGGACTCGTGCCAGCCGATACCGACCGAGATCGCGTCGAGGCCGAGCGGCAGGAGCTCGAGCACCAGGGCGTCGACGTCCGCGTCGGTGGAGGACCCGGGCATCAGGTCGGCGCCGGAGAGCCGGATCGTGACGGCCAGCTCGGGCACGGCGGCGCGGACGGCTCGGACGACCTCGACCGCGAAGCGACGGCGGCGCTCGGGGCTCCCACCCCACTCGTCGTCGCGCTGGTTCGTCAGCGGCGACTGGAACTGGTTGACGAGGTACCCCTCGGACGCCATGATCTCGACCCCGTCGAAGCCGATCGCCGCCGCTGCCCGGGCGGCCGTGGCGAAGTCCTCGATCGTCCGCCGGACCTCGTCGCCGGTCAGTTCCTCGGGCACCACGCCCCGCGCCGCGGCCCAGGGCAGCGCCGAGGGGGCGACGACGCGCTGCGGTCGGCTGTCACGGTCGGTCAGTCCCCCGACGAGCGCGTACCGACCGGCGTGGAACAGCTGCGCCAGGACCGTGCTGCCCGCGTCGTGCACCGCGTCGACCGCACGGCGGAAGCGCTCGTCGGCACCCCCGACGCCGAACACCGCGAAGTCCGGGCCGCCGCGGGCCTCGTCGCTCACCGCGATGCCGCCGGTGATGATGCACGCGGCACCGCCGGCAGCGCGTTCCCGGTAGAACTCGGCCATCGCGACACCACCGTCGTCCAGGACCTCGAGCCCGGTGTGCATCGACCCCATCACCACCCGGTTGGACAGGTGCAGCGGGCCGAGCGTCCACGGCGAGGCCACGGTACGGAGCTCGGCGGGCACGTCGGCAACGGGCGGAACGACAGCGGTCACGCAACGAACACTAGGCGAACGTGCCCGGTCGGCGGCAGAGCGGACACGCCGGACTCTCCGTCGTTCCGGTGGGGTGGACGGGCAGGATGGCCCCATGGACATCCGGTTCTCCGAATCCGCTCCGTCGACGATCGGCGTCGAGTGGGAGCTGCCCCTCGTCGACCGTGCGACGGGTGACCTCACCCCACGGGCCCCCGCGGTGCTCGCCGCCGTCCGGGAACGCCTGGACGACCCGGACCGGGTGACGGAGGAGCTCCTCACGAACACGGTGGAGGTCGTCACCGGTGTCCACGACAGCGTCGGCGGCGCCACCCGCGAGCTCTCCGGGATCATCGGCGAGGTCATCGACGCCGCCGACCCCCTCGACGCGCAGCTGATGTGCTCCGGCACGCACCCGTTCGCGCAGTGGGACCAGCAGGAGATCACGCCCGACAGCGAGCACTACACGACCCTCATCGACCGGACCCGCTGGTGGGGGCGGCAGATGCTCATCTGGGGCGTCCACGTGCACGTCGGCATCGACGACCGCGACAAGGCCGTGCCGATCATGAACGCGATGCTGGGCTACGTCCCGCACCTGCAGGCCTTCACCGCGTCGAGCCCGTTCTGGGCGGGCACCGACACCGGGTACGCCTCGAACCGGGCCCTGATGTTCCAGCAGCTGCCGACCGGCGGGCTCCCGCCGCAGCTCGGCGCGTGGGCGAACTTCGAGGAGGTCGTCGGCGACCTCGTGCACACCGGGGTCATCGACGGTGTGAAGGACCTGCGGTGGGACATCCGACCGTCGCCGGGCTGGGGCACGCTCGAGAACCGGGTGTCCGACGGCATCTCGACCCTTCACGAGGTCGGTGCGGTCACCGCGCTCGTGCAGTGCCTGGTCACCGAGAGCTCGGACCGGATCGACGCCGGTGAGACCCTGCCGGCGATGCAGCCCTGGTTCGTCCGCGAGAACAAGTGGCGAGCGGCCCGGTACGGCATGGACGCCGAGATCATCACGAACGTCGCCGGCGACGAACGACTGGTCACCGACGAGGTCCACGACCTGGTCGCGCGCCTCGACCCGGTCGCCGAGCGACTCGGCTGCCAGGAGGAACTGCACCACCTCGACACGATGATCGAGCGGGGCGCCTCCTACCAACGGCAGTTGGCGGTCGCGCAGGAGAACGGCGGCGACCTCCGCGCGGTGGTGCAGCACCTGGTCGGGGAGCTCCGCGACTCGCTCTGAGCACGCGCCCCACACGGCGAGGTCGCGACGCGACCACCCGACGGACGGGAGGCCCGGTACCAGCTGGTACCGGGCCTTCTGTCCGTCAAGTGGTGACCTGGGTCACCAGCGACGCACGGTCAGCGACCGAGGAACTTCTGCAGCGACGCGAGCTCTTCCTCGGACGGCGCGCCGCCGTTCTTGCCGGACCCCATCCCGAGCCCGAGGCCCGCACCCTTCGGTGCCTGCTGCGGCGCCGGAGCGGTACCGGAGGCGAGCGCCGCGCGCTTCGCGGGGTTGCCGACCTTCTTCTTCTTGCCCTGCGGCTGCTGCTTCTTGCCGCCGTGCATACCCGGGATCGGTCCCATGCCGGGCATCTGCGGGACACCGCCGCGCGCGACGGTCTTCATCATCTTCGCGGCCTGCTCGAACCGGTTGACGAGGGCGTTGACCTCGGTCACGGTGGAGCCGGCACCGCGGGCGATGCGCAGTCGGCGGGACCCGTTGAGGAGCTTCGGCAGTTCGCGCTCCTGCGGCGTCATCGACTGGATGATCGCCTCGGTGCGCACGATCTCGCGCTCGTCGAAGTTGTCGAGCGCTTCCCGCATGCCCTTCGCGCCGGGGAGCATGCCGAGCATGCCCTTGATCGACCCGGCCTTCCGGAGCTGCTGCATCTGCTGCAGGAAGTCGTTCAGCGTGAAGTTGTCGGTCGCGATCTTCTCGGCGACCTTGCGGGCCTCGTCCTCGTCGAAGGCGCCCTGGGCCTGCTCGATGAGCGAGAGGATGTCACCGAGGTCGAGGATGCGGCTCGCCATGCGGTCCGGGTGGAACGGCTCGAAGTCGTCGAGCCCTTCGCCGGTCGACGCGAACATGATCGGGCGTCCGGTGATCGAGGCGACCGACAGGGCCGCACCACCGCGGGCGTCGCCGTCGAGCTTGGACAGGACGACGCCGGTGAAGTCGACGCCCTCCTGGAAGGCACGGGCGGTGGTGACGGCGTCCTGACCGATCATCGCGTCGATGACGAAGAGGACCTCGTCCGGGTCGACGGCCTTGCGGATGTTCGCGGCCTGCTTCATCAGCTCGGCGTCCACACCCAGGCGACCGGCGGTGTCCACGATGACGGTGTCGTACTGCTGGTCGACCGCGGCCTTGATGGCGTTCTTCGCGACCTTGACCGGGTCCCCGACGCCGTTCCCGGGCTCGGGGGCGAAGACGTGCACGCCGGCCTGCTCGCCGACGACCTGCAGCTGCTGCACCGCGTTCGGACGCTGGAGGTCCGCCGCGACGAGCATCGGGGTGTGGCCGTCCTTCTTGAGCCACTTGCCGAGCTTGCCCGCGAGCGTCGTCTTGCCGGCACCCTGCAGGCCCGCGAGCATGATGACCGTCGGCGGCCGCTTCGCGAACTCGAGGCGTCGCTGCTGCCCGCCGAGGATGCCGACGAGCTCTTCGTTGACGATCTGGACGACCTGCTGCGCCGGGTTCAGCGCCTTGTTGACCTCGTCCGAGAGCGCCCGTTCACGCACCGAGGCGGTGAAGGACTTCACGACCTCGAGCGCGACGTCCGCGTCGAGCAGTGCCCGCCGGATCTCGCGGACGGTGCCGTCCACGTCGGACGGGGTCAGCCGTCCCTTGCTCCGCAGGTTGCGGAAGGTCTCGGTGAGCCGATCGGAGAGTGAACCGAATTGCGCCATGATCCGACCATCCTACCGTCCGTGGCGTGCGGCCCGGGAGGCGCGGCACCGGCCCGGCCCGCCGGTGCGGTTCACGCGCGCTCGCGTCGGGACCGCCGGGGTGCCCGACGTGCGATCACCAGGGCGGTGAGCGCCATCAGCGTCGAGCCCACCGCCATCAGGACCGATGCCCCGTCGTCTGCGGCGAAGTACCGGAGCGTGATGGTGCCGGCGATCGCCCACGGCATCCAGGCGACGGCGAGCGCGGCGGCGAGGACACCGTGCCGACCGCGGACGAGTTCGACGACCGCGACCAGGACGAGCACCCCGACCACACCGAGGAGCGCCGGGTTCACCGCGGTCCCCCACCAGCCGGCGTCGCCCAGCAGTGTCGCCTCGAACGGGTGGCCGGTCGGCAGCTGCAGGCCGACGAAGAGCGCGAGTCCGGCCGTCACCACCCCGAACGCGATGCCGAGGGCGCGCCGGTCGCGCGGTGCCCCGATGTTCGCGACGACGATGAGCGCCGTCATCGTCACGAGCGTGGTCGTCCCCGGTCCGTTCCAGTTCTCGGTCGCCTGCACCGTGGTCCGGGCGACGACGACGCCGAGCACGGCGAGCACACCGGCCAGGTGCGCGAGTACCCGCTGCCGACCGAGCGCAGCGAGCGCGCCGAGCAGGACCGGCGCCGCGAACAGCACGCCGACGTTCCGGAACGGCCCGAAGCCCGGCAGGTCGGGCCAGGCCGTGCCCGGCGGCGGACCCCACGGCACCCAGGACACCGCGAGCAGGTAGACCAGGGCGAATCCAGCTGCGGTCCCGGTGCCGATCGACGCCGCGAGCACCCGGACGTCGCCGGGGACGACGGCGTTCACGCGTTCGCGGAGCCCCTGCCACCGCAGTTCGGCGAGCTCACCCTGCGCCGGGCGAGTGCGCCCCTCACCGTCGGCGACGTCGAGCAGCGTGCCGAGCATCGCCGGCCCGTGCGTCCGGCGCCAGCGCATCGGGTACCACCCGAGTGCCTTGTCGTAGTCCTGTTCCAGCCTCGTGTTCGTCACGACGCGCCCCCCGGTCGGATGTGGATGCTGCGCACGGCCGGGCTCGGCCGCCACGCGGTGAGCCGTGCCCGTGCGGCAGCGGCGTTGGCCTCGATGCGGCGGACCTCGGCGTCGAGCGCGTCGGCTCCGGCGTCGGTGAGTTCGAAGTAGCGCCGGAGTCGTCCGTCCACCACCTCTTCCCCCGCGCCGGCGACGAGCCCCTGGTCGAGGAGTCGATCGAGGACGGCGTACAGCGTGCCGACCTTGAGTCGGACCCGCCCGTCGGACAGTTCGACGGCGTCCCCGATCAGGCCGTACCCGTGCTTGCGTCCCCCGGCCAGCGAGGTCAGCACGAGCAGGGTCGGTTCGCGCATCTCAGCGGTGCTCATGTGGCGAAGATACTCTGTCGAACAGAGCATGGCAAACACGCGGTTGTTGTACTGCGTCCAACTACTGGGTACGCTCGCCGCGTGCCGGAGATCGAGATCGTCCGCTGGACCCAGCCGCTGCCCTACACCGACGGGCTCGCCCTGCAACACGCACTGCGCGCCGACGTCCTCGCCGGCCGCTCCCCCGGAGCACTCGTCGTGTGCGAGCACCCGCCGGTGTACACCGCCGGTCGGCGGACCGAGCCGAGCGACCTACCGACGGACGGCTCCCCCGTGGTGGAGACCGACCGCGGTGGCAGGATCACGTGGCACGGCCCGGGACAACTCGTCGCCTACCCGATCGTCCGACTGCCCGAGCCGCTCGACGTCGTCGCCTGGGTCCGGTCACTCGAACAGGTGCTCATCGACGCCGCGGCGAGCGTCGGGGTCACGGCTGGTCGGGTGTCCGGCCGCAGCGGCGCCTGGGTGGGCACCGGGTCGACCGCCGCCAAGACCGGCGCCGTCGGGCTCCACGTGGCGCAGGGGATCTCGACGCACGGCATCGCGCTCAACTGCTCGAACAGCCTCGACGCCTACGCGGCCATCGTCCCCTGCGGCATCGCCGACGCGGGGGTCACGACACTGAGCCGCGCCGCCGGACGGCCGGTCAGCGTGGCCGACGTCACCGACGCGGTCACGGACGGGGTCCTTCGGGCGCTCGCCGGCGAGCGCCCCCGGTCGGAGACCGGAGGACAGGACCCGGCGAGCGGACGAAGCGCAGCCGTGACGGGCCTCCCGGCCGGAGCCAGCACCACCACCGGCCCGAGCACGGGCACGAGCACGAGCACGAGCACGAGCACGAGCCACCGTCAGGAGACCGCAGCATGACCCTCGCGCCGGAAGGACGCCGGATGCTCCGGGTCGAGGCCCGCAACGCCGAGACGCCGATCGAGTCCAAGCCACCGTGGATCAAGACCCGCGCGACCCAGGGTCCGGCGTACCGGGAGCTGACGGCGCTGGTGCAGGACCAGCGACTGCACACCGTGTGCCAGGAGGCCGGGTGCCCGAACGTGTTCGAGTGCTGGGAGGACCGCGAGGCGACGTTCCTCATCGGCGGGTCGCAGTGCACACGGCGGTGCGACTTCTGCCAGATCGACACCGGCAAGCCCGAACCGCTCGACCGCGACGAACCCCGCCGGGTCGCGGACTCCGTGGCCGCGATGCAGCTGCGGTACGCGACGGTCACCGGCGTCGCACGTGACGATCTCGACGACGGCGGGTCGTGGCTCTACGCGGAGACGATCCGGGCGATCCACGAACACTCCCCGGGCACGGGCGTCGAGATCCTGGTGCCCGACTTCTCCGGACGCCCCGACCAGCTCGGCGCGGTGTTCGACGCCCGTCCCGAGGTCTTCGCGCACAACGTCGAGACGGTTCCGCGGATCTTCAAGCGCATCCGCCCGGCGTTCCGGTACGACCGGTCGCTCGACGTCATCACCCAGGGACGGGACGCCGGGCTCGTGACCAAGTCGAACCTGATCCTCGGGATGGGCGAAGAGCGGCACGAGATCGAGGACGCCCTGCAGCAGCTCCGCGAGGCGGGGACCGACATCATCACCCTGACGCAGTACCTCCGCCCCTCACCGCGCCACCTGCCGGTCGCCCGCTGGGTCCGACCGGAGGAGTTCGTCGAGCTCCGCGAGCTCGCCGAGGGGATGGGCTTCGCCGGCGTGCTCGCCGGACCGCTCGTCCGCTCGTCGTACCGCGCCGGACGCCTCTGGGCACGGGCGACTCTCGCTCGCGGCGGGACGGTGCCGACGGCGCTGTCGCACCTGCTCGACGCACCGGTCGGCCGCCAGGCGGTCTGACCGGGCGGGGCGAACGGGCGGGGCGTCAGACGCGCGAGCCGACACGGTGGTCGCGGCGGACGATCCAGCCGATGCCGTCCCCGGTCACGTCAGGGGAACGCCGTGTCCGGTCGTCCGTCCGGCCGGCCCGGCGCCGACGTCGCCGGGTCCGGGCCGACACGATCCGGAGCGACGGGGCCGGGCTCGTCCGGACCTGCGTCGTCGCGGTCGACCGCCCGACTGCGGAGGAAGACGACCGCCAGGATCGGCAGCAGGATGATCTGTGCCCACAGGCCGATCGACATCGCCTCGTCGGCGTAGGTGCGGACCGTCGTGCCGGACGCCTGCAGGAAGATGTGCCGGAACCACCCGGCGAACAGCAGCGTGTTCGCCGCCAGGTAGGCGACCACCCACCCGGCCCGGATCCGGACGATGACGAAGAACGGTGCGAGCCAGAGCGCGTACTGCAACGAGTCCACCTTGTTCGCCACGAGGTACGCGCAGAGCAGCGCGGCACTCGTCTCGATCCACGGCATGCGTCCGCGTCGGATCCCGAGCACGAGACCGGTGACGAGCACGGCGAACAGGGCGAGGGCGGTGGCCCCGGTCGCGAGCAGGTTGAGCGTGTGCTGGAACCCGGGATCGTCCTCGGCCGACCACGGCTGGAACGCGTAGTACCAGACCGACAGCGTGGCCGAGTCGATGTCCCGGATGCCCTGGTAGCGGATGATCGAGAACCAGGACTCCGGCTCGGCCAGGAGGAACGGCACGTTCGCGACCAGGACCACTCCGACCGAGCCGATGACCGCCCCCGCGGTGCGTCGGATCCGGTCGCCCCAGGCAGCCGTCGCGTCGACGAGCAGTGCCAGGACGAACGGGGCGACGAAGACGAGCGGGTAGAACTTGAACGCACCGCCGAGACCGAAGAGCGCACCCACGACGACCGCGCGCCAGACGAGCGCCCGCCCGGCCGGCCACCGGATCGCGACCGCGAAGGCGACGACGCTGCACATCACGGGCAGCAGGTCCCAGTTGTAGAGCGCGTAGAGGAACAGCGGCGGGGTGGCGGCGAAGAACCAGGCACGACGACCGGCGACGCGGGCGAGGCACACCACGGTGACGACGACGACCGGCACGAACGTGAGCGCCGTCACGACGAGGAAGCCGCGGAGCGTGTCGACCGGCAGGGCACTCAACCACGCCCACAGCCCGGTGAGCGACGGGTACTCCAGGCTGCCCGGCGGCAGGCCGTTCTCGCCGAGCGGATGCCCGTAGGGGAACACGTGCGATGCGAGACCGCGGCTCGAGAACAGGCTGACGGTGTCGGCGAAGCACGCCTTGCGGGTCGCCGTCAGGAGGTCCACCTCGGGGGCCGCGCACTGCAGCTTGTGGAGCAGGCTGCCGATGGTCAGGGCGACGGCGACGACACACATGACGACGATCTCCGGCACCGAGACGCCGCGCGTGTGACCACGGCGGCCAGGACGGAGGTCTCCCTGGCCGGACGGCGGACCGCCGACGGCCGAGCCCACCGTGGACGGCCTCGCGGCGCTCACCCCACGAGGTTCTGCACGAACACGTGCGGCGTGAAGCCGGTCAGGTCGTTGATGCCCTCGCCCTGCCCGATCAGCTTGATCGGGATCCCCGTCTTCTCCTGCACGCTGAGCACGAACCCGGCCTTGGCCGAGCCGTCGAGCTTCGTGATGACGAGCCCCGTGACCCCGGCGCCCTCGATGAACGCCTGCGCCTGGGCGAGGCCGTTCTGACCGGTCGTCGCGTCGAGCACGAGCAGGACCTCGGCGATCTCGGTCTGCTTCTCGACGACGCGCTTGATCTTGCCGAGCTCGTCCATCAGCCCGGCCTTGGTGTGCAGTCGGCCGGCGGTGTCGATGACGACGATCTCGATGCCGGTGCGGATCGCCTGCTCGACGGTCTGGTACGCGACCGAGGCCGGGTCCTGCCCGGGCTGCGACGGCCGGACGACGTCGACGCCGGCGCGCTGGGCCCAGGTCGCGACCTGCTCGACGGCGGCGGCGCGGAAGGTGTCGGCCGCGCCGACCAGGACCGTGCGGTCGTAGGTGCGGAGGAACTTGGCGAACTTGCCGATGGTGGTGGTCTTGCCGACGCCGTTCACCCCGACGACGAGCACGACGGCCGGGCGGGCGCTGAGCTTCAGCGTCGTGTCGAGCTTCGACAGGCGCTCTTCGAGGACCTCGCGGAGCATCCGGTTGAGGTCGGCGGGGTCGGTCGTGCCGTACCGGTCGACCCGGGCGCGGAGGTCCTCGATGATCTCCTCGGAGATGTCGGGACCGAAGTCGGCGCCGATGAGTGCGGTCTCCAGTTCCTCCCACGTCGTCTCGTCGATGGTCTTCCGCTGGAAGAGACCCCGGAGCCGGGAGGACAGTGACCAACTACTCGCCATGTTCACAGCCTACGGGAGCCCGAGGGGGTGCTGCCTTCGGTAGAGTCGAAGACGCGAAGGGGAGTATTCCCTCTCGGCGACCCCGTCAGTACGGCCCGGAACGACCCGGACCCGGGGCGTCGGTCGCGGCCCAGTTCGGAACCGACCTCGTCGGACACCGATCAGGACCGTGGCGGAAGAGACCTTCAGGCTCTGGCGTACCCGTTTTCCGCACCACTTCCGTGGTCGGAGCTCGTCGATGGACGATGTGGTGCGCCCCTGACCTGGAGGTTCCAGTGGACGTTCCCCTGTACGTGTGGCTCATCACGATCGCAGGCATCCTCGCCTTGCTCGTGTTCGACTTCTTCTCGCACGTGCGCACCCCGCACGTGCCGCACATCCGCGAATCGGCCTTCTGGTCGGTCGTCTACATCGCCCTCGCGATCCTGTTCGGTGTCGGTGTCTGGGTGTTCGGCGGTGGACAGGCCGGCGGTGAGTACTTCGCCGGGTGGTTGACCGAGAAGGCGTTGTCCGTCGACAACCTCTTCGTCTTCCTCATCATCATGACGACCTTCGCGGTGCCGAAGGAGTTCCAGCAGAAGGTCCTGCTGGTCGGCGTCGCGATCGCCCTCGTCGCCCGCGGCGTCTTCATCGCCCTCGGCGTCACGATCATCGAGAACTTCTCGTGGGTCTTCTACCTGTTCGGCATCCTGCTGTTCTGGCTCGCCTGGTCGCAGGCCAAGGGCGGCGACGAGCACGGTGCCGAGGACGGCGACTCGAAGCTCATCCGTCTGCTCCGCCGTGTCATCCCGACCTCGGACCACTTCGACGGCGACCGCATGACCACCCGGGTGGACGGCAAGCGCCTCTTCACCCCGATGCTCCTCGTCATGGTCTCCATCGGTCTGACGGACGTCCTCTTCGCGCTCGACTCGATCCCCGCGATCTTCGGCCTCACGCAGGACGCGTTCATCGTGTTCACCGCGAACGCGTTCTCGCTGCTGGGTCTCCGCCAGCTGTACTTCCTGATCGCCGGACTGCTCGAACGCCTCATCTACCTGGGTCAGGGTCTGGCCGTCATCCTCGCCTTCATCGGCGTGAAGCTCGTCTTCCACGCGCTGCACGTCAACGAGGTGCCGTTCATCAACGGCGGCCAGCACGTCGAGTGGGCCCCGGAGATCCCGATCTGGTTCTCGCTCGGGTTCATCCTGCTGACGATCACCGTCGCGACGGTGGCCAGCCTCGTGGTGTCGAAGCGTCGCCAGCAGCGCGGTCTCACCCCCGCCGGCGACGCGCCGTCGGAGGTCCAGGCGGACGCGAAGTAGGCGTCCCCACACGACGGACGGGAGGCCCGGTACCAGCTGGTACCGGGCCTCCCGTCCGTGATGGGTGCGGCCACACGACCGAGGCTCGGTCCGGCGGACAGACTGCGCCGCCGCGCCGGCACGAAGTGTCCGCCGAGCCGAGGCTCGCCGTCAGCCGCTCCGCGGCCGCTGCACCCGCTGGCCGACGACCGCCGAGACGCCGTCCTGCCGCATCGACACCCCGTAGAGCGCGTCCGCGATCTCCATCGTTCGCTTCTGGTGCGTGATGACGATGAGCTGTGACGCCTGCCGGAGCCGACCGAAGACGGTGAGCAGGCGGCCGAGGTTGGCATCGTCGAGGGCCGCTTCGACCTCGTCCATGATGTAGAACGGGCTCGGCCGCGCGGTGAAGATCGCCACGAGGAGCGCCACAGCCGCCAGCGACCGCTCACCACCGGACAGCAGCGTCAACCGGTCGATCTTCTTGCCCGCGGGCTTCACCTGCACGTCGATGCCCGTCGTCAGCAGGTCGTCGGGGTTGGTCAGCGAGATCGAGCCCGAGCCGCCCGGGAACAGGATCGGGAACACGACGTCGAACGCCGCCTGCGTGTCCTCGAACGCCGACGAGAAGATCGTCTGCATCTTGCCGTCGAGCTCCTCGATGATCGTCAGCAGGTCGGTGCGGGTCTGCTGCAGGTCCTCGAGCTGCTCGGACAGGAACGCGTGCCGCTGCTCGAGCGCCTGGAACTCCTCGAGCGCCAGCGGGTTCACCTTGCCGAGCCGGCCGAGGTCCCGTTCGGCGGCGGCGAGTCGGCGTTCCTGCTCCTCGCGGACGTAGGGGGTCGTCGGGACGTCTGCCGGGTCGACGTCGGGCGCCTCGAACTCCGGGAGTGCCGGTCCGCCGGGCAGGGTCGACTCGGCGTCGACGAGCTCGGTGCCCGTGTCGGCGTCGGCGTCCGTCTCGGTGGACGTGTCTGTGTCCGTGTCGGTGGTCGTGTCCGCGCCGGTGGTCGTGTCGGCGGTCGTGTCCGTCCCCGCGGTCGTGCCGTCGTCGCCGGCCTCGGCCGCCGCCGCCCGCGCGGCCTCGCGGTGCCGTCGCGCCAGGACACGAGGGTCGACCAGCACGTCGACCGGCACCGGTACGTCGGGCCCGTACTCGGCGACCAGCACGGACTCCCCCAGCCCGAGTTCGCTCTGCGCCCGGTCCAGGACCCCGGTGACGTGCAGACGCTTCTCGTAGATCTCCATCTCGAGCGAGTGCACGCCGTCGGTGAGGGTCTGCAACCGGTCGCGCAGCTCGCGCTCCTCGTTCCGGATCGTCTGCAGCTCGGTGTTGCGGCGGGACCGCTCGGACTCCTCGGTGGCCAACTGCACCCGCGCCTGGGCGAGCGAGCGGTCGACCGAGGCCAGGACCACCGGCAGGTCGGCGAGCACCCCTTCGGCCGAGGCGATCTGCGCACGGCGGACGACCGCGAGCCGTGCCGCCTCCTCGGCCGCGGCCCGCTCGGCCTCGAGCTGCCGTTCCAGCTGGTCGGCGCGTCGGCGCTCGGCGCGCGCACGTTCCCGGGCGGTCTCGACCTGCAGCCGGTGCTCGATCTCCGCAGCCCGGGCGGCGTCCACCGCCTCCTGCGCCGCCGGTCGGGCCGAGGCGTCGACCACGGGCTTCGGCCGGGCGGTGAACTGCAGGAGGACGGTCTCCGCTTCGAGCAGCGCCGCGTCGGTCGCCGCTGTCGTGCCGTCGGTCTCGGCCAGTGCGGCACGCAGACGGTCCACCTCGGCCGCCGTGTTCTCGGCACGTGCTCGGGCGGACGCACTGGCCCGGTCGTACTCGGCGCTCGCGCGGGCGTGCTCACGCGCGGCACGGTCGGCCTCGTCCACCGCCCGTCGTGCGGTCTCGACCGCGGTCCGCGCGGCCTGGAGGCCCGTGGCCGCCTCCTCCGCCTCGGACACGACGGTCTGTCGTCGCGTCGCCGCGGCGTCTCGGTCGGCGACGAGCTCGATGCGGGACGTGGTCCGTGCACCGCCGCCGGTCACCCGGGCAGCGCGGACCAGGTCACCGGACCGTGTGACGACCGTGGCGTCCGGGGCGGCGGCGAGCACGGCCTCCAGGTCGACGTCGTCGTCCGCGACCAGCGTGTCGGCCAGCAGCGCGGTGAGCGCCGGCGGGCCCTGCACCAGGTCGAGCGCCCGCCGGACCGACGACGGCAGCACGGCCGGCAGCCGGGACCCGGAGCCGGGGACGTCCGCGACGACCACGTCGATGCGGCCGAGGTCGGCGGACCGGGCGTGCTCGACGGCGCCGAGTGCGACCGCACGGTCGTCGGCGAGGACGGCGTCGGCCAGGCCGTCGAGCGCCGTCGCGACCGCGGCCTCGAACCCGGGGGTGACGGTGAGCCGGTCGGCCAGGCGGCCGACGATGCCGTCGCGGCCGGCGTCGATGACGGCCTGGGACCCGTCCCGCACGTCGATCGACAGCGCCAGGGCCGCGATCCGGGCGTCGAGCGCGTCCCGTTCCCGCTCGAGCGTGTGCAGCCGGTCACGGTGGGCGTCGCGGTCGGCCTGCGCGCGGTCGAGCTGCTCCCGCGCGGTGGTGAGCGCCGCCGTGAGGGCGTCCTCGTCCGCGTCGAGCGACGGGTCGCGGCCGACGTCCTCGAGCGCGGCGGCCGCCTGCTCGGCACGGGCGACGGCCTCGGTCAGCGACCGCTCCCGACGCTCCCGGTCGTTCACGGCCGAGGAGCGCTTCGAACGCGCCACCTCGACCGCACTCGCCAGGCGCTGCCCGTCGAGGTCGTGCTGCGCGACCAGGGCGGCCTGCGCGGCGATCTGCTCGTCGAGGGCGTCGAGTGCGGCACGCGCGGCCCGGACCTGGTCGCCGACGGTCGTCGTGCCGGCCTGCATCTCGCGGGCACGCTCGTCCAGCCGGTCGGCCTCGGCACGGACACCCGCGACCCGCTCGGGGGTGATCGTCGGACCCTGCTGCGGCGCCTCGGCCTGCTGCGCCAGGAACATCAGGCGCTGGTTGGCGAGCATCGACAGGCTGCGGAGGCGCTCCTGCACGCTCTCGAGACGGTGCACCACGGTCCGGGCGCGGTCCACGTCGTCGCCGACCATGCTCGCCTCGACCTGCTGCTGGCGCTGCCGGATCTGGTCGAGCCGCTCCTGCAGGACGCCGCGCTCGGACTTCCGGCCGGTCTCGACCGCCAGGTGGTCACGGAGTTCGCGGCGGAGGCGCACCACGTCGTCCGCCAGGAGGCGCGCCTTCGCGTCGCGTGCGACCGCGGCGACGGACTGCGCCTTGCGGGCCACCTCGGCCTGGCGACCGAGCGGCTTCAGCTGCCGACGGATCTCGCCGGCCAGGTCGGAGAGCCGGGTGAGGTTCGTCTGCATCGCCTCGAGCTTGCGGAGCGTCTTCTCCTTGCGGCGACGGTGCTTGAGGATGCCCGCGGCCTCCTCGATGAAGCCGCGGCGGTCCTCCGGGGTGGCGTGCAGCACCTTGTCGAGCTGCCCCTGCCCGACGATGACGTGCATCTCACGGCCCAGGCCGGTGTCGCTCAGCAGCTCCTGCACGTCGAGCAGCCGGCAGTTCTCGCCGTTGATGGCGTACTCGCTGCCGCCGTTGCGGAACAGCGTGCGGGCGATCGTCACCTCGGCGTACTCGATCGGCAGCAGCCCGTCCGCGTTGTCGATCGTCAGCGTGACCTGCGCCCGACCGAGCGGCCCACGGGTGGCGGTGCCGGCGAAGATGACGTCTTCCATCTTGCCGCCGCGCAGGGTCTTCGCGCCCTGTTCGCCCATCACCCAGGCCAGAGCGTCGACCACGTTCGACTTGCCGGAACCGTTCGGCCCGACGATGCACGTGACGCCGGGTTCGAACGCGAACGTCGTCGGCTGCGCGAAGGACTTGAACCCCTTGATGGTCAGGCTCTTCAGGTACATGCGGTCTCCGGGGTCCTCGGCGTCCGCGTCAGGCTAACGCAGGCGGGCCCGGGGCCTCGGTTGGCACACGGGGCAACGGTGGCTGGAGCGGTTCATCCACGGCTCGCGCACGATCGGCGTCCCGCACCGTGGACACGGCTCACCCTGTTGCCCGTAGACCGCCAGGCGCTGCGAGAAGTAGCCGGACTGCCCGTTCACGTTGACGTACTGGTCGTCGAAGCTCGTGCCGCCGTCCTCGAGCGCGCGTCGCAGCACCGCACGGACCTCGTCGAGGAGCCCGCGGAGCGTCGCGCGGGGCAGCCGGTCGGCCGGGCGGTCGAAGTGGAGCTTCGCGGCCCAGAGCGACTCGTCGGCGTAGATGTTGCCGATGCCGCTGATCACGCCCTGGTCGAGCAGGACCCGCTTGATGCCGCTCGACCGTTTGCGTGCGGCGGCGAGGAACCGGTCGTCGTCGAACGCCGGGTCGAGCGGGTCGCGGGCGATGTGCGACACCTGGAACGGGATCCGGCGGCGCCAGGCGGCGGCGGGGTCGAGCGTGTCCACGGCACCAGCGAGCCCCGCGGGAGCGCCGTCGACCGTCGGCAGCATCCGGTCGATGGCCATCGAGCCGAAGGTCCGCTGGTCGACGAACTCGAGCTGGACGGGTGCCTCCGGCGCACCGTCGCGGTCCGTGCCGGGCGGCTGCACGTCGATGACGATGCGGCGGTGGCGGGCGGCGGGGCGGTCGCGGCCGAGCAGGATCTGGCCGCTCATGCCGAGGTGGGCGACGAGGGCCTCGGGGCGCGCGTCGGTTCCCGGTCCGGCGTGCGCGTCGGTTCCCGGT
The DNA here is from genome assembly GCF_016907335.1 of Curtobacterium herbarum. Taxonomy (NCBI): domain Bacteria; kingdom Bacillati; phylum Actinomycetota; class Actinomycetes; order Micrococcales; family Microbacteriaceae; genus Curtobacterium; species Curtobacterium herbarum. The sequence goes on along the minus strand of NZ_JAFBBT010000001.1, from coordinate 1,392,192 downwards.
CCGGCGTGCGCGTCGGTTCCTGGTCCGGGCTGCGCGTCGTCGTGCAGCGGGAACCACATGAACTTGCCACGGCGGACGGCGGCGGCGATCGTCCGGCCGGTCAGCCGGTGCGCGAAGTCCTCGGCCAGGCCGTCGTGCCGGGTGAGGGCCCGCTCGTCGAGCACCTGCACGTGCAGCACCCGTGCACCGGTGACCGCGGGTTCGAGGCCCGCGCGGACGACCTCGACCTCGGGGAGTTCGGGCACCTGGTCAGGCCCCGGCGGTGCGCCCGGACAGTCGCGTCCAGGCGTCGAGCGCCGCCGACATCTCGGCGGTCTTCTTGCTCGTCCCGGTGCCGGTGGCGATGTCCTCGCCCTGCAGCACCACGGTGGCGTGGAAGGTCTTGTCGTGGTCCGGGCCCGCCTCGGTGATCCGGTAGGCCGGGTTGCCGAGCGTCAGCACGGAGGCGAGCTCCTGCAGGCTGGTCTTCGGGTCCATCGCGGCACCGAACCGAGCCGGGTCGACGAGCAGCGGCGCGACGAGACGGAGCACGAGGTCGGTCGCGGCGTCGGCACCGGCGGAGATGTACGTCGCACCGATCACGGCCTCGACGGTGTCGGCGAGGATCGAGGACTTGTCCCGCCCGCCGGTCTGTTCCTCGCCCTTGCCGAGCCGGAGGTACGCGCCGAGCCCGATGTGCCGGCCGATCTCCGCCAGGGCGACGGTCGACACGAGGCTGGCGCGCCGCTTGGCGAGCTCACCCTCGTCGAGCTCCGGGTAGTCCCGGAAGAGCTTGACGGTCACGGCCTGGCCGAGGATGGAGTCGCCGAGGAACTCCAGCCGCTCGTTGTGCCGGATCCCGCCGTGCTCGTACGCGTACGAGCGGTGGGTCAGCGCGAGCTGGAGGAGCTCGGGGTCGACGGGGACCCCGAGGAGGTCACGAAGACGAACGACGTCCGGCCCCACGGGGCTGGACCCCGCGGCGCCGGACGTCGCAGTCATGAGTGCAGTCCGATCAGACGTCGGCGACCTTGCGGCCCTTGTACTCCATGTACAGGGGGGTGCCGGCGGAGTCCTCGACGACCTTCGCACGGTGCGGGAGGCTGTAGACGACCTTGCCGTTCTCGATCGTCTTCACGAGCTGGACCGGTGCGGCCTTCCACTGCGATCGACGGGCGTGCGTGTTCGCACGGGACTGCTTGCGCTTCGGGACGGCCATGGTGGTTCTCTTTCGTTTGGTCGGTGGTCAGTCGCGGATGGTGGCGGTCACTCGGCCTGGTCGGCCGGCGCCCGCTCCTCGTCCGCGGTGGTCTGGTCAGCGGCGTGGTGCCCGCCGGGGTTCTGGTGCTCGTTGCTGTCGTTGCTGTCGAACTGGATCCCGCCGAGCGCTGCCCAGCGAGGATCGGTGGCCGACGGAGCCGGTCGTTCGCCGACGTCCGCCAGGCGCTCACCCGTCACCGGGTCGAGTCCTGGACAGTCCGGTCGGCAGACCGGGGTGAACGGCAGCGACAACACCACCGCGTCTCGGACGACCGGTTCACAATCCACGTGGTCATCGTGAACCTGGTAGTCGAATTCCTCCGAGGCAGCATACGCGAACAGTTCCGCGAATTCGACCTCGACGGGCTCGCTGATGTCGATGAGGCAGCGCGAGCACTCCCCCGTTGCCTCGGCCCGGGCGTGTCCGGACACCAGGACGCCCTCGTGCAGGCCCTCGAGCTTGACGTCGAGGTGCATCTGGTCACCCTCGCGCACCGCGATCAGACCGGCGCCGAGCGTGCTCGGCACCGCGATGTCGAGCGAGACCTCGCGCATCTCGCCCGGCCGTTGCGCGAGTTCACGCACACGCAGGGCGTAGGGGCTGTTCACGGAGGAATACACGATCAACCAGCCTAGCGCGCCCGAGCCGAGGAGTCGAGCACCCGACGCGTGTCGACCTCAGCGGCGGTCGGCGAGCGCCCGGGCCACGACCTGGGGCACGTACGGCGTGACGTCCCCGCCCAGGCTCGAGACCTGCCGGATGAGCGAGCTCGACACGTGCGCCCGGGCGGCGTCCGGCAGCAGGAACACCGTCTCGACGCCGGCCAGGTGGCGGTTCATGATCGCCATCGGGGTCTCGTACGCCACGTCCTCGCCGGAGCGGACGCCCTTCACCAGGATCTTCGAGCCGACCTGTCGGCAGTAGTCGACCAGCAGCCCGGCGGTCCACTCCCCGACGACGACCCGGCCGGGGACCCCGACCTCGGTCAGGGACTCCTCGATCAGACGGACCCGGTCGACGGCGTCGAACAGCGCGGCCTTCTTGTCGGGGTTGTGCACGACGAGCACGTGGACCTCGTCGAACAGCTCGGCGGCACGGGCGATGACGTCGAGGTGCCCCAGCGTCACGGGGTCGAAGGAACCGGGCACGACGGCGATCTTCGTCATGCAGGCGACCATACCGGCCCGGTCCTGACCCGCTGCGGCGCGGTCCGGCCCCGTGCCCGGTCGCCCCGTGCTCAGTTCTTGCCGAGGAAGGCCGCGTCGGACTCGTCCAGGCGGCGTGTCAGGGCGTCCCGGAGCGCCGGGCTGCCGCTGAGGTCCGGGTCGCGCTCGAGGAGCCGCTCGGCCTCGTCACGGGCGTCGATGATGACGTCCGCGTGCTGCACCACCCGCAGGAGCGTCAGGGACGACCGCCCGCCGGACTGTCGTTCGCCGAGGACGTCGCCCTCACGTCGGAGTTCCAGGTCGACCCGGGCGAGCTCGAACCCGTCGTCGGACGCCGCGACGGCGTCGACCCGCTCGCGCGAGACCGTCTCGGCCTCGGCGTGGGTGACGAGCAGGCAGACGCCCGCGTACTGCCCGCGGCCGATCCGACCACGGAGCTGGTGCAGCTGCGAGACACCGAACCGGTCGGCGTCGAGCACGGCCATCATCGAGGCGTTCGGCACGTCCACCCCGACCTCGATGACCGTCGTGGCGACGAGCACGTCGACCGCGCCGTCGGCGAAGGACGTCATCACGCGGTCCTTCTCCTCCGCCGTCATCCGTCCGTGCAGGACCTCGATCCGACGCCCCGCGAGGACCGGCATCGTCCGCATCCGTTCGGCGGTCGCCAGGACGGTCGCGGGCTTCCGGGTCGGCGTGCCCTCGGGGTCGCTGCCGTCGGCTGCCGGTTCCGGTGCGCCGTCGTCCTCACCGTGCGCGTCGTCGATGGCCGGGCAGACCACGAACGCCTGCCGGCCGTCGGCGAGTTCCTCCGCCATCCGGGTCCAGATCCGGGACTCCCACCCCGGGTGCTCGGCCAGCCCGACCGTGAAGGTCTCCACACCGGCGCGGCCGGAGGGCATGCCCTGGATGGTCGAGACGTCGAGGTCGCCGAACACCGTCATCGCGACCGTGCGCGGGATCGGCGTCGCGGTGAGCACCAGCACGTGCGGCGGGGTCGCGCCCTTCGTCCGGAGTGCCTCACGCTGCTCGACGCCGAAGCGGTGCTGCTCGTCGACGACCACCAGACCGAGCTCGGCGAAGTCCACGCGGTCACCGAGGAGCGCGTGCGTCCCGACGACGAGCCGGGAGCCACCGGAGGCCGCCGCGAGCAGTGCGCGTCGGCGTTCGTCGGTGGACTGCGAGCCGGTCAGGATCACCGGCCGGAGTTCCGCCGCCAGGTCCGGGCCGAGGAACTTCACGATCGACCGGAGGTGCTGCGCGGCCAGGACCTCCGTCGGGGCGATCAGGGCGGACTGGCCGCCCGACTCCGCCACGGTGAGCATCGCCCGGATCGCCACGAGGGTCTTGCCGGAACCGACCTCGCCCTGCACGAGCCGGTGCATCGGCCACGTTCCGGCCATGTCCTGGGCGATCTCGGCACCGACCGCTCGCTGGTCGTCGGTGAGCGTGAACGGCAGGGTCGCGTCGAACCGCTCGAGGATCCCGCCCGGAGCGGCGACCCGGGCCACCGACGCCGTCGCACGGGCCGCGATCCGGCGCTGCACCAGGGCGGTCTGCAGCACGAACGCCTCGCGGTAGCGCAACGCGTCCTGAGCGCGTTTGAAGTCCGCGACCTTCTCGGGTCGGTGCAGCATCTCGAGCGCCTTCCGGAACGGCACCAGGTCGAGACGGGTCCGCACCGATGCGGGGATCGGATCGGTGACCTCAGGCAGGGTGTCGAGGACGATGCCCATGGCCTTCGCGATCTGCCACGACGACAGTGACGCGGTGGCCGGGTAGATCGGGATCGGCTGGCGGGAGAAGCGGATGGCCTCGTCCGACTCCGGGTCGGCCGTCGCGCGCGGGTCGTCGGCGTCGAAGAGCTCGTAGTCCGGGTGGGCCAGCTGCCGGGCCCCGCGGTAGTCGCCGACCTTGCCCGCGAAGATGCCCCGAGCGCCGACGACCAGGTCCTTCGTGCGCCAGCCCTGGTTGAAGAAGGTCAGGGTCAGCAGGCCCTTGCCGTCCCCGATCTTCGCTTCGAGGATCGAGCCGCGCCGGGCCCGCATCGTGCGCTCGCGGACCTCGACCACTTCGGCCACGATCGTCACCGGTTCGCCGATCGCCAGGGAGTCCAGGGCGGTCAGCGCACCGCGTTCGGCGTAGCGCCGGGGGGCGTGCTCGAGGAACTCACCGACCGTCCGGTGCCCGAAGGCCTTCTCGATCGCCTTCGCGGTCCGGCCACCGAGGACGTTGGCCAGCTTCACGTCGAGCGGCGCCGGCCCCCACTCGACTGCAGGCGTGGCGGGCGCGGGACCGTCAGGCAGGGAACCGCCGGGCACGGAACCGTCGGGCACGGAGCCGCCGGGCGTCGTCGGGGCGGTGTCGGCGCGGGAGGTGACCACACGCCAACGGTACCCGGCACGACCGACCGACCACGGGCCTCCCGGACGCCTGTGGAGAACGCCGGAGGGGCCGCGGCTGCCCGCTACGGTGGCTGTATGACCCGCATCATCGCCGGTGCCGCCGGCTCCACGACGCTCCGGGTGCCGAAGTCCGGCACCCGGCCGACGAGCGACCGCGTGCGCGAAGCGCTCTTCTCGTCGCTCGAGTCGCGCGGGCTGATCGACGACACCTCGGTGGCCGACCTCTACGCGGGGACCGGCGCACTCGGGCTCGAAGCGGCGTCGCGCGGTGCGGTCGAGGTGTCGCTCGTCGACCGGGCGGCTCCCGCTGCCGCCGCCTGTCGCGAGAACGCGAAGGCGGTGCAGAAGCGGGTGCCCGGCGTCCGGGTCGCGGTGCACGCGCAGCCGGCCCTCGGCTACCTCCGGACCACGGCGAAGACCTTCGACCTGGTGTTCATCGACCCGCCGTACGAGGTCCCGGAGTCCGAACTGACCGACGTCCTCGACGCCCTGGTGTCCCGACTGACGCCCGAGGCGGTCGTCGTCGTCGAACGGGGCACCCGTTCCCCGGAGCCGACGTGGCCGACCGGACTGACGCCGTTCAGCAAGCGGTCGTGGGGCGACACCGTCGCGTGGGAAGCCGTGGCGGACGCCGCCGGCTGAGCCGGTCGCTCAGCACGCTGTCGCGGTCGACTGTGCTCCGTCGCGGTCGACCGCGCTCCGCTCTCAGCCCGCTGCGCCGTCCCAGTCGGCGTAGGGGTCCCACCCCGTCGTCGGGACCACTTCCCCGCCACGCACCAGGTCGACACTGCGGCCGGTACCGCCGCGCGCCGTGTCGCTGCTCCCCGTGTCGTAGCTCCCCGTGTCGCCGTGCCCCGCCTCGCCGCTGCCCACGTCGTCGCGCACCCGGACGACCCCGATCCGTCGGAACCCGCCCGGCAGGGCGGCCTCGGCCGGGAAGGTCGCCAGCAGCCCGTGGTCCTCACCACCGTGCAGCGCGACCGGGTCCAGCGCCGGCTCGACGTCGAGTTCCAGCGTCACCCCACTCGCACGTGCCAGCCGACCGGCGTCGATCGCCAGGCCGTCCGAGAGGTCGAGCATCGCGGTCGCTCCGGCCCCAGCAGCGAGCGGACCGTCGGCGATCGGCGGGACCGGACGGCGTTGCCGGGCGACGTCGGGGTCGGTGTCCGCCCCGCTCGCCCGGACCCGGTCCGCGTCCGGCTCACCGGCAGCGTCCACGCCGTCGCGGAACAGCCGGGCGAGCCCCCGTGCGGCCGGCCCGAGCTCGCCGGAGACCGCCAGGACGTCGCCGGGGCGCGCGCCCGAGCGGAGGACCGGGGTGCGTCCGCCGAGGTCGCCGAACGCCGTCACGGTCAGTGAGAACGTCGCCGAGGTCGACAGGTCGCCGCCGACGACGCCGATCCCAGGTGCCAGTGCGTCGATGGCGGTGCGGAAGCCGTCGGCGATGCCCTCGAGCACGGTGACCGGCGTCTCCTGCGGGGCGGCGATGGCGACCACGAGACCCGAGGGCACCGCGCCCATCGCGGCGACGTCGGAGAGGTTCGTGGCGGCGGCCTTCCAGCCGACGTCCTCGGGCGAGGACCACGCCCACCGGAAGTCCGGGCCGTGCACCATCATGTCCGTCGTCACGACGAACCGTCCGTCCGGAGCGGCGACGACCGCGCAGTCGTCGCCGGGGCCGAGCAGCGGTGACCCGGACGGGAGGCGCCGGGTCACGCGGGCGAGCACGGCCAGTTCGCCGAGTGCCCCGACCGTCGGTGTGCCCACCGTCGGTTCACCCACCGTCCGGGGCCGGGTGCCGGGGTCCTGCTCGTCCGTCGCGTCCACACCAGAACGGTAGCCTGGACGCCGATGGACACCGCACCCCGCCGCCCCCGGACCGTCACCCGCCGCCGCAGTGCCCTCGCGGGTCTGGTCCTCGCCGCGGCCGTCGTCGTGGGGCTGACCGGCTGCACGAACGCCGTCGCCATGCAGCCCGCTCCCTCGGCGAACGCGGCCGCCTGCGCCGGCGCCCAGGTCCGGCTCCCCGCGACGCTGAACGGCACGCTCCCGCTCCGGAACACCTCCGCGCAAGCGACCGCCGCGTGGGGCTCCCCCGCCGCCGTGCTCTACCACTGCGGCGTCGCCGTGCCGACCGTCTCCGACCTGCCGTGCTTCGCGAAGGGTTCGGTCGACTGGATCCGCGACGACCGCGGGCAGAACGTCGTCTACACGACCTTCGGCCGGTCCCCGGCGGTGCAGGTCGTCATCGACACGAAGCGCGCCACGGCCGACGCGCTGCAGGACCTCGGTGACGCCGTGTCGACGCTGCCGAAGGACGGGCACCGCTGCCTCGATCCGCAGGACGTCAGCTAGGGCACAGGGCCGCAGGACGTCAGCTCGGGCGCCGGCCCGCAGGACGCCCAGCGCCCGCGCTGTCCCGGGCCGCCCGGACCGTCAGCGGACCGCGACGCGTCCCAGCTCGATGAGCTCGGCGACGAGGTCCGGGTACGCCAGTCCCGACGCCGCCCAGCAGCGCGGGTACATCGAGAACGGCGTGAAGCCCGGCATCGTGTTGACCTCGTTGACCACGAAGCCGTCGTCGGTCAGGAAGCAGTCCACGCGTGCCAGTCCGGCGCCGCCGATCGCCTCGAACGCCCGTGCCCCGATCGACCGGATCTCGTCGGTCTCGGCCTCGGTGAGCGGGGCCGGGCAGAGCAGCTGCTCGTCGCCACCCAGGTACTTGGCCGCGAAGTCGTAGAAGCCGTCCTCGGCGACGACGATCTCGCCGGGCAGACTCGTGCGCGGGGTGCCGTCACGGCCCTCCAGGACGGCCACCTCGATCTCGCGCCCGACGACCCTGGGCTCGACGATCACCTTGCTGTCGTGCTCGAAGGCCAGGTCCATCGCGGCACCGAGCTGTGCGGGCTCGTCGACGCGCGAGACGCCCATGCTCGAGCCGGCGCGGGCGGGCTTCACGAAGAGCGGGAACCCGTGTGCGGCGACCGACTCGGCGACGTCGACCGGGTCGGACTGCCACTGCCGACGGAGCACGGTCGTCCAGGGTGCGACGCGCAGGCCGGCGTGTTCGAGGACCGCCTTCGCGACGTGCTTGTCCATCGCCAGGGCACTGGCCAGGACGCCGTCACCGGCGTAGGGCAGACCGGCGGTCTCGAGGAGGCCCTGGATCGTGCCGTCCTCGCCGAACGGACCGTGCAGGATCGGGAACACCACGTCGACCGACCCGAGGGACTCCACCGAGCCGTCGGGCAGTTCGACGAACAGCTCGCGGGAGTCACCGGAGAGCGGGAAGCGCACGCGGGTGCCGTTGTCCGGCACGGTCGGCAGCTCCTGGCCGCGCAGCGCCCAGTCCGACGGGTCGTCCGCCTGCAGGGTGAACGCGCCGTCCTTCGTGATGCCGATCGGCAGCAGGTCGTAGCGGTCGCGGTCGACGACGTCCATGATCCCGCCGGCGGTGACGCAGCTGATCTCGTGCTCGCTCGACCGGCCGCCGAACAGCACGGCGACGGTGGTGCGGTCGTCAGCGTCGCTGACGACCAGCTCGGCGTCGGTCGGTTCGGGGGCGGGCGCGGTGCTGCTCATGGACGCTCCAAGCGGTGGGTACCGGGACCGCTCACTCGCCCTGGGGCTCGTCGGTCTCCGTGAGGTGCGGCGCGATGTTGCGCGGATCGAGCCTACCGGCGAGGACCTCGCCGACCTGCCCGACGATGGGCATGTCGACACCGTTCGCCCGCGCCAGCTCGAGGATCGGCGCGACCGAGGCCAAGCCCTCCGCGGTCTGGTTCATCTGCCGGACGACCTCGTCGAAACGGTACCCCTGGCCGAGCAGCCGGCCCGCGGTGTTGTTCCGCGACAGCGGCGACTGGCAGGTCGCGATGAGGTCGCCGAGGCCCGCGAGCCCGGACAGCGTCGACGGTTGGGCACCGAGCGAGACCGCGAACTCGGTCATCTCGGCCAGGCCGCGGGTGATGATCGACGCCTTGGTGTTCTCGCCGTAGCCGACACCGTCGACGATGCCGATCGCCACCGCGATGAGGTTCTTGAGGACCCCGCCGAACTCGGTGCCGATCACGTCGGTGTTGATGAACGAGCGGAAGTAGGGGTTGGTCGCGACGGCGGCGACGGCGGTCGCGGTGTCGACGCTCGAGGACGACACGACGGCCGCGGTGGGCTGGCGTCGGGCGATCTCGAGCGCCAGGTTCGGCCCGCTGGCGACGGCGATGCGGTCCTGGTCGATGCCGAGCCCCTGCAGCAGCACCTCGCTCATCCGCAGCCCGGTGGCCTTCTCGACGCCCTTCATCAGGCTGACGACCGGCACGTCCGCGGGCAGGAGCTCCCGGATCGCGGCGAGGTTCGAGCGGAGGGTCTGCGACGGCACCGAGACGTACACCTGCTCGGCGCCGGCGAGCACTGCGGCGAGGGACGTCGACGCGGTCAGGGTGCGCGGCAGGTTGATGCCGGGCAGGTAGTCCGAGTTCCGCTTGGTCTCGGTGATCTCGCGCGCGACCTCGGGCCGGCGTGCCCAGACGACGGTCTCGGCACCGCCCTCGGCCAGGACCTTCGCGAACGTGGTCCCCCAGCTGCCGGCACCGATGACGGCGACGCGCGGCTTGTCGGTGGACTGCATCACGACGCGGATCGCCGCGGTGTCCACCGCACCGCGTGCGGCGACGGAGGGGTCCGGGTGGTCGTCGTGCGGTCGGAGACCGGGGGCGGTCACCCGGTCGGCTGCGTCACTCAAACTTGCCGGTCTCCTTCTGGCGGGCAGTGCTCGGGTCCCACCGCTTCTCCGGGGCACGCTCGCCGCGGAGCTGTTCGACGAGCTTCGTGATCTCGGCCATCAGCGCATCCGTGACCTCCTGCAGCAGCGCCTGGTCGATCGGCTTGCCCCGGTACGCGGACAGGTCCATCGGCTCACCGAACAGGATGTCGACGTGGGCCTTGCGGAACAGGTTGAGGCGCTTCGAGTACCGCGGCAGGATCCGCTGCGTGCCCCAGTGCGCCATCGGGATCAGCGGCACGTCGTTCTCGAGCGCGATCCGGGCAGCGCCGGTCTTGCCGCGCATCGGCCACAGGTCCGGGTCGCGGGTGAGCGTGCCCTCCGGGTAGACGATGACGGCGCCGCCGTTCCGGACGAGGCCGCCGCCGCCCTGCAGCGGGTTGTTGGAGCGCGTCCGGCCGGACCGTTCGACCGGGATCTGCCCCATGCCGGACATCAGCTTGCCGACGACGGGCACGTCGAAGATCGACGCCTTCGCCAGGAACAGCGGTGGTCGGCGGCTCACCCAGACGGCGGTGCCGACCACCAGCGGGTCGATGTTCGTGTAGTGGTTCGGCGCGAGCACGAACGCCCCGTCCGCCGGCAGGCGGTTCGGGCCGTGCCAGCGGTACGCCGCCACCCACCGGAACAGCGGGATCACGAAGACCGAGGTGATCCGGAACGCGACGTTCAGGTCACCACGCTTCCAGCGCCTCCCGGGGTTCGGGAGGCCCGTGGTGACCTGGTCCACCGCACCGGCTCGGGCGTCGGCCGGCTCGGCGCTCATCCCGCGAAGTCGAAGTCCGCGCCGAGCTTGCGGAGCTTCGGGATGAAGTGCTCGTAGCCGCGGCTGATGATGCCGACGTTCGTGATGTGCGACTCGCCGTCGGCGGTCAGCGCCGCGATGAGGTGGCTGAAGCCACCGCGGAGGTCGGGGACACGGACGTTCGCACCGTGCAGCTTGGTCGGGCCGGTGACGACCGCGGCCTGCTCGAAGGGACGGCGGGCGACACGGCGGTCGTGACCCGGCAGGCCCTCCTTGTGCACGACGATGTCGGCACCCATCTCGTTGAGCGCGTCGGTGAAGCCGAAGCGGTTCTCGTAGACGGTCTCGTGCACGACGCTCTGCCCCTCGGCCTGCGTGAGCGCGACGACGAGCGGCTGCTGCCAGTCGGTCATGAACCCGGGGTGCACGTCGGTCTCGATGACGACGGGCTTCAGGACGTCGAGCTCACGGTAGAACCGGATGCCGTCCTCCTGGATGTCGAACCCGCCGCCGACCTTGCGGAAGACGTTGAGGAACGTCATGAGCTCCTGCTGCTTGGCGCCCTCGACGAAGATGTCGCCGTTGGTGGCCAGCGCGGCGGAGGCCCAGCTCGCAGCCTCGTTGCGGTCGTTGATCGCACGGTGGGTGTAGCCGCGGAGCGACTTGACGCCCTCGATGAAGATCGTGCGGCTGGGCTCGACCGTGACGATCGCGCCCATCTTCTGCAGGATCGCGATGAGGTCCATGATCTCGGGCTCGATCGCGGCGTTGCGGAGCTCGGTGGTGCCCTCGGCGAGGACGGACGAGAGCAGGACCTGCTCGGTCGCGCCGACGCTCGGGTAGGGCAGCTCGATGTTCGCGCCCTTGAGGCCGTTCGGGGCCGTGATGTGGATGCCCGAGATCTGCTTGTCGACGACGGCACCCATGGCACGGAGTGCGTCGAGGTGGAAGTCGATCGGCCGGTCGCCGATGCGGCAGCCGCCGAGGTCGGGGATGAACGCCTCGCCCAGCTTGTGCAGCAGCGGGCCGCAGAACAGGATCGGGATGCGGCTCGACCCGGCGTGGGCGTCGATCTCGGCGAAGTGCGCGGTCTCGACGCGGGACGGGTCGAGGATCAGCTCGCCACGGGCCGGGTCGGTCACGCGCACGCCGTGCACCTCGAGCAGGCCGCGGACGACCTTGACGTCGGAGATGTCCGGGACGTCCTTGAGGATCGACGGGGTGTCTCCGAGGAGCGCGGCGACCATGGCCTTGGTCGCCAGGTTCTTCGCACCGCGGACCTCGATGCGTCCCACGAGGGGCTTGCCCCCGCGGATGACGATCTCGTCCGACTTCAACCCGACGCGCGCCCCTGCAGCTGCTGCGTCCTGTACGAGAGAGTTCACTACTTCACCGGCAATGTCTTCGGCCGCCAACTGGAGCGGCAGTGTTCGAACTCCGTGATCGAGGTCTCGTCACGGAGGGTGAGCCCGATGTCGTCGAGCCCTTCCATCAACCGCCAACGAGTGTAAGCGTCGATCTCGAAAGCCACGTCCACGTCGCCGATCGACACGCGCTGTGTCGCCAGGTCCACGGTCGCCTCGATGCCCGGCTGCGCGTCGATGGCGGCCCACATCCGCTCGATCTCGGGCTCCGGCACCATCGCGGTGACCAGGCCCTGCTTGCCGGCGTTGCCCTTGAAGATGTCCGCGAAACGGGGGGACACGACCACGCTGAAGCCGAAGTCGCGGAGTGCCCACACCGCGTGCTCGCGCGACGAGCCGGTGCCGAAGTCCGGTCCGGCGATCAGGACGCGCGCGCCCTGGAACGCCGGCTGGTTGAGCACGAACCCGGGGTCCTGGCGCCAGCCGGAGAACAGCGCGTCCTCGAACCCGGTCTTCGTGACCCGCTTCAGGTACACGGCAGGGATGATCTGGTCGGTGTCGACGTTCGACCGCTTGAGCGGTGCGGCGACCCCGGTGACCGTGGTGATCTTGTCCATCAGTGGTTCCCTCCAGCGGTCACCGGCACGGTCAGGCGTGCGTCGTCGTCCAGGTCCCACGGGCTCGAGAGCGTCCCGCGGACGGCGGTCGCGGCCGCGACGAGCGGCGAGACCAGGTGGGTCCGGCCGCCCTTGCCCTGCCGACCCTCGAAGTTGCGGTTCGAGGTCGAGGCGCATCGCTCCCCCGGCGCGAGCTGGTCGGGGTTCATGCCGAGGCACATCGAGCAGCCGGCGAAGCGCCACTCGGCGCCGAAGTCGGTGAAGACCTTGTCGAGCCCCTCGGCCTCGGCCTCGAGCCGGACCCGAGCAGAGCCGGGGACGACCATGACACGCACACCGGGTGCCTTCTCACGGCCCCTGATGACGGAGGCGAAGGCCCGGAGGTCCTCGATGCGGGAGTTCGTGCAGGAGCCCATGAAGACCGCGTCCACCGCGATGTCCTTCATCGGCGTGCCGGCCTCGATGTCCATGTACTCGAGCGCGCGGGAGGCCGCGGCGCGGTCGTTCGGGTCGGCGTAGTCCGCCGGGTCCGGCACGGCGTCGGACAGCGAGACGCCCTGGCCGGGGTTCGTGCCCCAGGTGACGAACGGCTCGAGCGTGTCGGCGTCGATGAAGACCTCCGCGTCGAACACCGCGTCGTCGTCGGTGGCCAGGGTGTCCCAGTACGCGACGGCGTCGTCCCAGTCGGCGCCGGTCGGGGCGTGGTCGCGGCCCTGGACGTAGTCGTAGGTGGTCTGGTCGGGGGCGACCATGCCGGCGCGGGCGCCCGCTTCGATGGACATGTTGCAGATGGTCATCCGGCCCTCCATCGAGAGCGCCCGGATCGCCGACCCGCGGTACTCCAGGACGTAGCCCTGGCCACCGCCGGTGCCGATCTGCGCGATGACGGCGAGGATGATGTCCTTCGCGGTGACCCCGGTGCGGAGCGTGCCCTCGACCGTGACGGCCATCGTCTTGAAGGGCTTCAGCGGCAGGGTCTGCGTCGCCAGGACGTGCTCGACCTCGCTGGTGCCGATGCCGAACGCCATCGCGCCGAACGCCCCGTGGGTCGACGTGTGCGAGTCGCCGCAGACCACCGTGATGCCGGGCATGGTCAGGCCGAGCTGCGGGCCGACGACGTGCACGATGCCCTGCTCCTTGTCGCCCAGCGAGTGCAGGCGGACACCGAACTCGGCGCAGTTGCGGCGGAGCGTCTCGATCTGCGTCCGGCTCGTCGGGTCCGCGATCGGACGGTCGATGGCGAGCGTCGGCGTGTTGTGGTCCTCGGTCGCGATGGTGAGGTCCAGGCGACGCACCGGGCGACCGGCCTGCCGGAGACCGTCGAAGGCCTGCGGGCTGGTCACCTCGTGCACGAGGTGGAGGTCGATGTACAGGAGGTCGGGGTTCCCGTCCTCTCCCTTGACGACGACGTGGTCGTCCCACACCTTCTCGGCGAGCGTCCTGCCCATGCCCGTGCCTCCTCGCTTCGCGTTCCGACACCGCTGTCGCGGCGCCGTGCGAGCACTCTAGCAGCTTGGTATACCAATCGTGGGACGACGGTCGGGAGGCCCGCCACGCCTCGACGACACCCGTCGCGGTGAGAGGATGGCCAGGACATGACGACCGCTCCGCACTCGACCCGCACCACCAACCTCGAGGGCGCAGCCCGCGCCGCGATCGCGGGCGGGGTCCCGCTCGCGCTGCTCATCGGACTCGGGATGCCGCAGTACGCCGCGTTCGCGATGTTCGCCGGATTCACCGCGATCTTCGGCGCCACCGAGCCCTACCGGCAGCGTGCCGTGACCACGGGTGTCGCCGGCGCACTGCAGGTCGCGTGCATGGCCGCCGGCATCGCGGTGTCGCTGCTCGGGGCACCGCTGTGGCTGCAGGGCACCGGACTCGTCCTCGTGCTCGTCGTCGCGGTGTCCACGCTCAGCGCGCTCCGGACGATCCCCGCCCAGCCGATCTTCCCGGTGTTCGCGTTCGTGGTGTCCGCCCTCGTCCCGGTGCACACCGGCGACCTGCCGCTCCTCGCCACGATCATCCTCGGCTCGGTCGTCTGGGCGTGGCTCGTCGCGATGTCCGGCGCGGCCTTCCGCCGGGTGCTGCACCCGTACGCACCGCACCGGTTCCGCCCGCTCGCGGACCCGAAGCACCGGTCACTGGCGGTCGTGGGCACGTCGGCGCTCTGGGAGACCGTCGCGCTCAACGTCGTCGGCGCGCTCGTGGCCGGGACGGTCGCCGAGTTCCTGCCCGGTCTCGGCCACCCGTACTGGGCCGTGATCGCCGTCGTGTCGACCCTGCCGGCGCTCCGGCAGCGCCACACCGTCTCCCGCGCCGTGCAGCGTGTGGTCGGCACCGTCGGCGGCACCGTGGTCGCGGTCGGGATCCTGCTGCTCGAGCCCTCGGCGTGGTGGATCGTCGTGATCGCCGTCATCGGGCAGTTCATGGCCGAGGTCTTCGTCGCCCGGAACTACGCCGTCTGCCTGCTGTTCCTGACGCCGCTGGCCCTCGCGGTGTCGTGGCTCAGCCTGCCCGAGGCACCGGGCCTGCTGGCGCTCGACCGGATCGTGCAGACGCTGCTCGGCGCGTTCGTCAGCGTCGCACTCCTGGCGGTCGGACGGGTCGTCGAACGGCGCCGCGGGCGGGCCCTGGGGGCGACCAGCAGCATCCGCACGGTCTGACGGCAGCGCACCCCACGACCGCTTCGGGCAGGCTGGGGGCATGGACACCGCCGACGACTACACACTGCTGCCGACCGCCCCGCCGCTCGAGGACTACCTGCGGCTGCGGCGCGACTCCGGCCTGACACCGGTGACGGCCGAGCAGGGCGCGCCGGCCATCGCGGGTGCCTGGTCGGCCTGCCACGTCGTCGACGCTGCGGGCACACCGGTGGCGATGGGCCGCGTGATCGGCGACGGCGGGTGGCACTTCCACATCGTGGACGTCGCGACGGACCCGGCACACCAGCGACAGGGCCTCGGCCGCGCGGTGGTCGAGTGGCTCGTGGCGGACATCCGCGACCGCGCCCCGGCGGGCCCCTGGGTCTCACTCATCGCCGACCCGCCCGGGCAGCGGCTGTACCGCTCGCTCGGGTTCGAGGACGTGTCGCCGAGCCTCGGCATGGGGATCGTGCTCGGCGCTGACTGACCCGCGGTCGCCGGGCCGGACGACGGCGGGCCGGACGACGGCGGGCCGGACGACGGCGGGCGGCGGGGTGTCGTCACCGCCGCCCGTGCCGTCCGTGCGTCCGTCCGCTCAGGACGGGGTGATGTTCCAGGCGTCGATGACGGGTCGGCCGTGCTCGTACCCCAGCGTGCTGACCGTCGCCGTGCCGAGCTTCAGCACCGCACCGTCCTGCGGAGCCAGACGGATCCACGCGGCACCGAGGGCGCGGAGCACGTGGCCGTGCGCGACGAAGATCGCGTCCTGCCCCTCGGCGAGGACGGGGCGCGCGCGGTTGATGACCCGCTCGACGCGGACCCTGACCTCGGCGGCGCTCTCACCGGGGGTGTCGCCGGCCGGGACCCCGTCGGTCCAGAGGTCCCACGGGCCGTGGCGCTGGACCTTGATCTGCGGCGTCGTCAGCCCCTCGTACGCGCCGTAGTCCCACTCGTACAGGTCCTCGTCGAGCTCCGGGTCGACGCCGATGATGCGGGCGGTCTCGCGGGCCCGGGCGAGGGGGCTCGACAGCGCGAGCGCGAAGTCGCGGTCCGCCAGGTACCGGGCGGCCCGTCCGGCCTGCGTGACACCGTTCTCCGTCAGCGGGATGTCGGTGCGGCCGGTGTGCTGCCCGCTCTTCGACCACTCCGTCTCTCCGTGGCGGACGAGGACGAGTTCGCCGGGGCGTTCCGAGGTCATGTGTTCCTTCCGAGCTGGAGGCCGAGCGCAGCAGCGCCGACCGAGACGACGAGCATCCCGAGGCCGTTCAGGACGGCGAGCCGGGTCTTGCCGGATCGGAGGAGCTGCACGGTCTCGACGCTCGCCGTCGAGAACGTCGTGTACCCACCCATCATGCCCGTCCCGAGCACGGCGACCATCGGGACCGCGAGCGTGCCGGCCTCCCCCAGGCCCGTGACGACCCCGAGGACGAGCGATCCGGAGACGTTGATGAGCAGCGTGCCGAGGGGGAACCGGGTCACCCGGGTCTTGACGACACCGTCCAGGACGAACCGCAGCGCTGCCCCGACTCCGCCGCCGAGCGCGACGACCAGCAGCGTCAGGGCGGTCACCGCGCTGCCCGCTCCGTCGTGCCGCCCGCGACCGCGAGCCCGGCGACCACCGCGGCGAGCCCGAGCACCACCGACAGCAGCGCGTACCCGCCGCCGGCCGCCCACCGACCGTCGCCGAGCAGTCGGGCAGTGTCGTTCGCCAGGGTGCTGTAGGTCGTGAACCCGCCGAGCACGCCGGTGCCGACGAACAGCCGGAGCGACCGACGACGCCCGACGTCCGGACCCCGGCGGGCGAGGGTGTCGAGCAGCAGTCCGAGGCAGAACGCGCCGACGACGTTGATCGCGAGGATCGTCCAGCTGATCCCGTCGACGGCCGGGAACGCCTGCGCGAGGAAGGCGCGGACCGCGGTGCCGATCGCGCCGCCGAACGCCACGAGGACGATCAGCGACCAGCGCCGGTGCGGCGGCCGCTCCTGCGCCGGTCCACCCTGTGCCGGCCCGCCTCGGGCCGGTCCACCTCGGGCCGGTCCACCTCGGGCCGGTCCACCTCGGGCCGGTCCGGTGTGCTGCGGCCGTCGGGTCGGGTCCATGCCGACATCTTCCCGCACCGGCACCCACGAACGACGAAGTCCCCCGCCCGGGATCCGGACGAGGGACTGCATGCGTGGTGACCCCAGCGGGATTCGAACCCGCGTTACCGCCGTGAGAGGGCAGCGTACTAGGCCGCTATACGATGGGGCCGCGGCGATGTGTCGGTTCGGAGTGTGTCACTCGTGGTGACCCCAGCGGGATTCGAACCCGCGTTACCGCCGTGAGAGGGCGGCGTACTAGGCCACTGTACGATGGGGCCGTTCCGACAACTCGACAAGTATTGCACAGGGTCTCAGCGAGCGCCAAAACGGCCGCGCCCACACCGGTGTGTCGGCGGCGCGAGATGCGCCTCGGCACGCGGTCCTCAGACCGTGAGCGACTCCCCCGGCCGGAGCACGACGACCTGGCCCGCCGGCTCGACGGCCTGCCGGATCCGGTCCGTGTGTCCGACGAACCCGATGTCGGACAGCGTGGCCTCGTGGATCGGGAACGCCCGGTGTGGGGCGACCGCGGCCAGGTGGTCCATCAGCTCGCCGATCTTCAACCACGGCGCCCCGACCGGCGTCGCGAACACCTCGACGGGCACCCCCGGGTCGATGTAGGCGTCCCCCGGGTGGAACAGCGTGCCGTTGACGAGCACCCCGGTGTTGTCGACGACCGGCACCGACGAGTGGATGAGCTGGTGCCGCGTGCCGTGGAAGGTCAGGGTGAAGGCACCGACGGTCCGGGTGTCGCCGTCGGTCACCACGTCCACGACGACCGACCCGGCCAGCGCCGACGCGACCCCGGCCGGGCCGAGGACCGGGACGCCGGGGTTCCGTTCCAGGATCCGTGTGAGTTGCTCGGCCGTGCCGTGGTCGGGGTGCTCGTGCGTGACGACGACGGCGACGACGCCCGTCGCCTCGACCGGGCGGGTGTAGGCGCCGGGGTCGATGACCAGGCGGTCGCCGTCCTGCTCGACGACGAGACAGGCGTGCTCGAGTTTCGTGACCAGCATGTGGGCGAGGCTACGCCCGCCGCCGGCGGACCGACCTCACCGGGACGGTCGCGCGGTCGTCCGCCGCACGACGAGCCGCGCGGCGGACGGCGGGAGCGGTCCCGGGGACGCGCCCTGGGCCTCCAGGACGACCGTCCGCGCGGCCACGCGACCCTGCGCCTCCGGGTCCTGCGCGACGGTCGTCAGCCCGAGGACCTCGCCGTACTCGTGCCCGTCGACGCCGGTGACGGAGACGTCCCGCGGCACGTCGAGCCCGAGCCGGTGCGCGGCGACGACGACGCCGAGCGCCATCTCGTCGGAGGCGCAGACGACCGCGGTCGGTCGCTCCCGCGCGGCGACGTCGAGCAACGCGGTGCCCGCCGCGACGCCGCCGGCGAACGAGAAGCGACCGTCGGCGTACCAGGTCGGGCGGACCGACGCCCCGGCGCGGGCCATCGCCTCGGTGAAGCCGTCACGGCGGCGGTACGGCACGGCCACGCTGAACCCGGCTTCGTCCTGGCCGCCGACGTAGGCGACGTCGCGGTGTCCGAGCTCCACGAGGTGCGTGACCGCCAGGGCCGCGACCTCGTGGTCGTCGACACCGATGTTCCGCAGGTCGCGGGCCGGTCCGCCGATCACGACGGTCGGCAGCTCGCTCACCTGCAGCTCGCGTCGCTCGGTCTCGTCGAGGACCAGCGACAGCAGCACCAGCGCATCGACCCGCTGGCGCAGCATCGTGCGGCGGAAGGCCCGGTGTCGGTCACCGCCGGGGCCGCCGAGGTTGTACAGGACCAGGTCGTGTCCGGCGGCCTGGAGCTCGGCGTCGACCCCGCCCAGGGCCTTGGCGGTGAACCACCGGTCGATCACCGGCACCACGACGCCGACCGCGCGCTGGCGACCGGTGGCCAGGCCGGCCGCCGCCGAACTCGGGACGTACCCGAGTTCGTCGGCGACCCGGCGGACCTGGTCGATCGTCGGCCGCGCGACCGTCGGCAGGCCGCGGAGCGCCCGCGAGACGGTGGCCTTCGACAGACCGGTCGCCTGCGCGATCTCCTGGATCCCCACGGGGTCCTCCCGGGAGGCCCGTCAGCGGCCGGACACGCGCGTCACGGTCGGCGCGCGGTCGGTCCGGGCAGCGTCCGCCGTCCGCCGGAGCACCCGTCGTCGCCACCGGTCCAGCAGGACGACCGCGACGACGGTTCCGAAGAGGGCGAGTGCCCAGCCGAGTGCCGGCCGTCCGGTCAGCTCGCAGAACACCGTGACGCCGAAGAACAGCAGGCCGAAGCACCCGACGAACCCGATCGCCTCCTCGATCCGCGACGTGGGCCGGAGCGGTGCGCGCTGTGCCACGGTCAGCCCTTCACGCCGCCGGCGGTGAGGCCGGCCACGATGCGTCGCTGGAACACGAGCACCAGGATGACGAGCGGGATCGTGACGATCGTGCCCGCCGCCATCACCGCGGTGTACGGCTCCTGGTGCGGCTGCGACCCGGCGAAGGACGCGATGGCGACCGTGACCGGCTGGGTGGCGTCGCTCGAGAGCTGGGACGAGATGAGGTACTCGTTCCAGGACGAGATGAACGCCAGGATCGCGGTCGTGAACACGGCCGGGGCAGCGAGCGGCAGGATGATCCGCCGGAACGCCTGGACCCGGGTGCACCCGTCGATGCGTGCGGCCTCCTCGAGGTCCCACGGCATCTCGCGGAAGAACGACGCCAGCGTGTAGACCGTCAGCGGCAGCACGAACGAGATGCTCGGCAGGATCAGCGCCTGGTAGGAGCCCATCCACCCGATGTCGGTGAACAGCTGGAACAGCGGCGAGATGAGTGCGACGCCCGGGAACATCGACGCGGCGAGGATCGCGCCGGCGATGAGGGACTTGCCGCGGAACTCGAGCCGGGCCAGTGCGTACGCCGCGGTCGTCCCGACGAGCAGGGCGATGATCGTCACCACCGCGCCGATGAACACGCTGTTGAGCAGTGCGCGCCCGAGGTGGTTGCCGAGCGCCGTCGAGAACGCGGTCGCGTAGTTGTCGAGCGTCACGTGGGTGAAGAACGGCGTCGGGTCGAACGTGTACCCGACGTCACGGAACGAGGTGACGATCATCCAGTAGAAGGGCAGGAGGCACCACAGGGCGATCACCGCGGCCTGGATGCCGGTGCGGAGCGTCGGGCCCACGTGGCGTTTCACCCGGACCTCGCCACGTGCACCAGCACGTTCGGCGGGGATGCGGAGACGGTCTGCTGCGAGGGTCACTTGAGTTCGCCCTTCTGCTGTGCTGCCTGGGTCTGCACGACGTTCGCGCCGAGGAACCGGACGAAGACGAACGCGACGACGAAGACGATCACGAACGTGATGGTGGAGAGTGCCGAGGCGGAGTTGAAGCCCTGACGGATCTGGTCGACGACCAGCACGGACAGCGAGACGGTCGCGTTGCCGGAACCACCACCGCCACCGGTCATGATCGCGATGAGGTCGTAGATCCGCAGCGCATCGAGCACGCGGAACAGGATCGCGACCATGAGCGCCGGCTTGACGAGCGGCAGCGTGATGTTGACGAAGCGCTGCACGGTCGAGGCGCCGTCCATCTTGCCGGCCTCGTACACCTCGTCGGGGATCAGCTGCAGCCCGGCCAGGATGAGCAGCGCCATGAACGGCGTCGTCTTCCAGGTGTCGGCGATGATGATCGCGAAGCGCGAGGCCCACTCGTCCGAGAACCAGAGGACCTGGTGGCCGATGACGTGGTTGAGCACGCCGTTCGCGTCGAAGATGAAGTACCAGAGCTTCGCGGTGACGGCGGTCGGGATGGCCCACGGGATGAGGATCGCGGCGCGGACGAGGGCGCGGCCCCTGAAGTTGCGGTTCATGATGATGGCCATCCAGAGCCCGATCACGGTCTCGAGTGCCACGGTCACGACCGTGAAGAACAGCGTGTTGCCGAAGGCCGTCCAGAACTGCGACCCGAGGTTGCCGGGCGGGCAGGCCGCGTTGCCGCACTGCTGGCCGAGCCAGTGCACGTAGTTCGTGACGCCGGCAAAACCGCCCTCGACGAACAGGCCGGTGGCCTTGTCGAGGCCCTGGTCGAGCTGGAACGACTGGATGACCGCGCTGACCACGGGGTAGCCGATGACGATCGCCAGGAGCACGAGCGTCGGGCCGATGAGGTACACGGCCCACCGGCCGTGGTCCGCGTTGAGCCCGCCCTTGCGACGCTTCGGTGGCTCCATCCCCTGGGGATCGGGGATCGCTGCGGGGATCTCGGTTGCTGCTGACACGAACGGCCTCCTTGCCGGTGTCGGGAACGCACAGAGGGAGGACGGGAGGGTCGTGGTCGCGTGACCACGACCCTCCCGTCAGCGGGTGGCGTCCGCCACCCGCGGTGTCAGTTGCCGCCGCCGTCGGTCGCCGACTTGAGGGCGGCCTGCATGTCCTGCATGGCCGAGTCGACGGACTTCGACCCCTTGAGCGCGGCGTAGGTGTTGTCCTGGATCGCCTTCGTGACGGCCGGGTAGAACGGCGTGACCGGACGCGGTTCCGCCGACTCGATCGACTTCAGGAGCGTCGGCAGGTACGGCAGCTTCGCCGTCAGCTCCTGGTCCGTGTACAGGTCACCGATGACCGGGGCGAGCGACCCCTGCGTCGCGAAGAACTTCTGCGTGTCGTTCGAGATGAGGAACTCGAGGAAGTCGTGCGCGGTGGCCTTGTGCTTCGAGTAGACGCTGATCGCGGCGTTGTGGCCGCCGAGGGTGGACGCACCGACACCGTCGGCGCCCGGGATCGGGGCGATGCCGAAGGTGTCCTTCACCTTGCTCGAGCCGTCCGTCTTCGCGAGGCTGTACACGTACGGCCAGTTGCGCAGGAACAAGAGCTTGCCGTCCTCGAACGCCTGGCGACCCTGCTCCTCCTGGTAGGTGATCGCCTCCTTCGGGATGTTGCCGTCCTGGAACGCGTCGACGAGCTTCTGCAGCCCGGCCTTGGCGTCGGAGGTGTCGACGTCCGGCTTGCCGCTGCCGTTGAGGACGGCTCCGCCAGCGCCGTTGATGGCCTCGGACGCGTTGACGGTCAGCCCCTCGTACTTGGCGAACTGGCCCGCGTAGCAGCCGATGCCGGCGTCCTTGGCGATCTTGCAGTCGCTCATCATGTCGTCCCACGTCTTGGGCGGCGTCTTGACGAGGTCCTTGCGGTAGTAGAGCAACGCGCCGTCGGAGGTCTGCGGCGCCGCGTAGAGCGTGTCGTTGTAGGTCGCGGTCTTCACCGTGGACGGCAGGAGCTTCGAGGTGTCGATCTTCATGTCACCGGTCAGCGGGGTCAGCCAGCTCTTCGCGGCGAACTCGGCGGTCCAGACGACGTCGACGTCCACAACGTCGTAGTTGTCGTCCTTCGCCTGGAAGTGCTGCACGAGGTCGTCGTGCTGCTGGTCGGCCTGGTCGGACTGCTCCTTGAAGGTGACCTTCTCGTCAGGGTGTGCCTTGTTCCACTTGGCGATCAGCGGGCGGACGACGTTCGAGTTGTCCTTGCCCTGGACGTAGGTGATCGGTCCGCGGCTGTCCTGCCCGCTCTTCGCGTCGTCCGAGGCGGAACTGCCGCTCGAGCAGCTCGCGAGCATCAGGCCGACGACCGCGATCCCGGCGATCGAGGCCGCACGGCCCTTCGCACGTGTGTTCTTCACAGCGTTGTCTCCTCATCGAGATCACCAGGAGCATCGCCGGACCGTGCCCGGCGACGCTGCACTGGAGCAGGCGACGCTGCCTGCTGAGCGAGGACGCTACGCCCCGGACGGGGGTCGTGCAACCGGTTGCACGCGCACCGTGACCGGAGCGTTACCGAGCTGTGCCGTGGCGAGCCGTCCAGCCCGCAGCGCGGTGGTCGCTGGTGCTCAGACGCCGCTCGGCGGCAGGGTCTCCTGCGCCAGGTGCGCCTGCTGGGCCCGCTCGCTGTCGGCGATGAACCGTTCGGCACCCTCGCGCGGCATCGAGGACTGCCCGCCGCAGTACGCGCACTGCAGCACGTACCGACCGTGGCCGAAGGGGAACACGGGCAGGAAGAACAGCGTGAACCAGGTCCGCAGCCGGTGCAGGCGCTGCGCAGCGGTGGACCCGCACAGGGCGCAGGCGAAGAAGAGCACGCCGACGAGAGCGGAACGCGAACGGCTGCCGAAGATGATCATGGGTCCCCCTGGTCGTGTGGTGCCCTGACGGCGTCCGGGCGTGGCGGCGTGATGGCCGCGTTCGTGCACCGACGATAACCCAGCGCCGCACCACCGCGCCTGCGAACAACGAAAGCCCCCGGTTTCCCGGGGGCTTTCGTGGTGTTCAGATGCTGGGGTACCTGGACTCGAACCAAGAACGACGGTACCAGAAACCGCTGTGTTGCCAATTACACCATACCCCAAAGGCCTTGCAGCCCTGCACCCCGTTGTCCGGGGCACGATCAACTACTGTACAGCATCCCGCGGGTCTTCGAGACCACCGACGAGGTCCCGGTGCACGGCCGCCGCGGTCGACGCACCGTGCCCCGCCGCGACGATGAGTTGCTCGGGTCCGGGCGGTGTGACGTCCCCGACCGCGTACAGCCCGGGCAGGTTCGAGCGACCGAGCCGGTCCACCCGGACGAAGCCCAGCGCGTCACGGTCGAGGTCCGCGTCGACCCAGTCCAGGTCGGCGTGCCACTCGGGCCGGACGAAGGCACCCGTCCGCGGCACCACGTCGCCGTCGGCCAGCCGCACGCCGGTCATGCCGGAGCGGTCACCCTCCAGGTCCGCCACCGGTCGCTCGTCGACGCGGATGCCCGCGGCCGCGAGACGCGCACGTCCCGCGTCGGACACCCGGGCGACACCGTTCGTGAAGACGATGAGGTCGTCCGTCCACGACCCGACGAGCAGTGCGCGGTCCACGACGTCGTCGGTCTCACCGATGAACGCCAGGGGCGCTCCGGCCTTGTCGTACCCGTCACACTCGACGCAGCTGTGCACGTCGGTTCCGTAGAACGCCCGGAGCGACGGCAGCGCGGGGAAGGTCTCCCGGAGGCCCGTGGCGATCACCACCGCACGCGCGGTCGCCGACACCTCGGCACCCCGCCACGTCCCGTGGACGTTCCACGCCCCGTCCGTCTGCCACACCCGGTCCACGACCGCCTGCGTGACCGTGGCCTCCGGGTACGCGGCGACCTCGTCCCGCCCGAGCTTCCGCAGCTCGAGCGGCGAGATGCCGTCCCGCGTGATGAAGCCGTGCGACCGGAGGGTGGCAGCGTTCCGCGGCCGGTTCGCGTCGAGGAGCAGCACCGTCCGCTTCGCCCGCACCAGGTTCAGGGCAGCGCTGAGCCCCGCGGGGCCCGCACCGATGACGACGACGTCGACCATGGACGTCAGCGGGCCGCGAGGGAGCGGAGCCGCGTGAGCGTGGACTGCTTACCGAGGATCTCCATCGACTCGAACAGCGGGGGGCTGATGCGACGACCGGAGACCGCGACCCGCAGCGGCCCGAACGCCACCCGCGGCTTCAGCTCGAGCCCGTCGATCAGTGCCGTCCGGAGCACCTGCTCGATCGCGGCCGTCGACCAGTCGTCGAGCTGCTCGAGTGCGGCGATGCCGGCCTGGAGGACCGGGGCCGGGTCGCCCTTGAGGGAACCGAGCGCGTCGTCCTCGACCACCAGGTCGTCGTCCGAGGTGAAGAGGAAGCCCAGCATCGCCGGTGCCTCGCTGAGCAGCTGCATGCGCTCCTGCACGAGCGGGGCGGCGAGCTCGAGCACGCGCTCCTGCTCCGCCGTCGCCGGCTCGTCGAGGAACTCGGTCAGGTAGGGCCGCAGACGACCGCGGAAGTCGGTGGGGTCGAGCAGGCGGATGTGGTCGCCGTTGATCGACTCGGCCTTCTTGTGGTCGAAGCGCGCCGGGTTCGGGTTCACGTCGGTGACCTCGAACGCCGCGACCATCTCGTCGATCGAGAACACGTCGCGGTCGGCACCGATCGACCACCCGAGCAGCGCCAGGTAGTTGACCAGGCCCTCGGGCACCATGCCGTTGGCGCGGTGGTGGAAGAGGTTCGACTCCGGGTCACGCTTCGAGAGCTTCTTGTTGCCCTCCCCCATCACGTACGGCAGGTGTCCGAACTGCGGGATGAACGCGGCGAGGCCGATCTCGTACAGCGCCCCGTACAGCGCGATCTGGCGCGGCGTCGACGACAGCAGGTCCTCGCCGCGCAGGACGTGCGTGATCCCCATCAGGGCGTCGTCGAGCGGGTTCGTGAACGTGTACAGGGGCTTGCCGTTCGGGCGCACCACGACGAAGTCGGGGAAAGAGCCCTGCGGGAAGGTGATCTCGCCACGGACCAGGTCCTGGAAGCTGAGGTCGCGGTCCGGCACCCGGAGGCGCAGCGCCGGCTGGCGGCCCTGGTCACGGAAGGCCTGCCGCTCGGCGTCGCTGAGGTCCCGCTCGTGGTTGTCGTAGCCCTGCTTCGGGTCACGGCCGTTCGCGACGTTGCGCGCTTCCATCTCCTCCGGGGTGACGTAGGACTCGTAGACGTGTCCGGCCGCCGTCAACTGTGCGATGACGTCGGCGTAGACGTCAGCGCGCTCGGACTGGCGGTAGGGGCCGTGCGGTCCCCCGACCTCGACGCCCTCGTCCCAGTCCAGCTCGAGCCAGCGCAACGCCTCGATGATCTGCCCGTACGACTCTTCGCTGTCTCGGGCAGCGTCCGTGTCCTCGATGCGAAAGACGAGCTTGCCGCCGGTGTGGCGGGCGTAGGCCCAGTTGAACAGGGCGGTCCGGACGAGGCCGACGTGCGGCGTGCCGGTCGGGGACGGGCAGAACCGGACGCGGACGTCGGAACCAGTGGCAGAGGAGAATAGCGCAGTCATGACGCCCTGATCCTACCGCGGGCGCCTGCTCCGACCGCTGACGGCCGCGATGGACCCTCGGACGCCGAATGCGAAAAGCCCCTGACGGGTGGAGCGTGATGCTCCACCCGTCAGGGGCTTTCCATGAAAAGAAGTCCGGCGGCGTCCTACTCTCCCACAAGGTCCCCCTTGCAGTACCATCGGCGCTGAGAGGCTTAGCTTCCGGGTTCGGAATGTGACCGGGCGTTTCCCTCTCGCTATGACCACCGGAACACCATCGACCAGATCTGGTCTCAGACTGCTCCGCCGTAGCGAATATTCAGTTTGATTCCCGATCGTCTGTCGGGAACCACAAAGTGGACGCGAGCCCTGACCACAAGGGGCCAGGAAAAAAGTGTGTGTCAAGTCTTCGGCTTATTAGTACCGGTCAGCTCCACGGGTCGTTAGTCCCCGCTTCCACATCCGGCCTATCAACCCAGTAGTCTGCTGGGAGCCTCTCACACTCAAGGTGCATGGAAATCTCATCTCGAAGACGGCTTCCCGCTTAGATGCTTTCAGCGGTTATCCGGTCCGAACGTAGCTAATCAGCGGTGCCCTTGGCAGAACAACTGACACACCAGAGGTTCGTCCATCCCGGTCCTCTCGTACTAGGGATAGATCTTCTCAAATTTCCAACGCGCGCAGCGGATAGGGACCGAACTGTCTCACGACGTTCTAAACCCAGCTCGCGTACCGCTTTAATGGGCGAACAGCCCAACCCTTGGGACCTACTCCAGCCCCAGGATGCGACGAGCCGACATCGAGGTGCCAAACCATGCCGTCGATATGGACTCTTGGGCAAGATCAGCCTGTTATCCCCGAGGTACCTTTTATCCGTTGAGCGACAGCGCTTCCACAAGCCACTGCCGGATCACTAGTCCCGACTTTCGTCCCTGCTCGACCTGTCAGTCTCACAGTCAAGCTCCCTTGTGCACTTACACTCGCCACCTGATTGCCAACCAGGTTGAGGGAACCTTTGGGCGCCTCCGTTACTCTTTGGGAGGCAACCGCCCCAGTTAAACTACCCATCAGGCACTGTCCATGAACCCGATCAGGGTCCTACGTTAGACATCCAAAGTGACCAGAGTGGTATTTCAACAATGACTCCACGAACACTAGCGTGCCCGCTTCACAGTCTCCCACCTATCCTACACAAGCCACTCCGAACACCAATACCAAACTGTAGTAAAGGTCACGGGGTCTTTCCGTCCTGCTGCGCGTAACGAGCATCTTTACTCGTAGTGCAATTTCGCCGAGTTCGCGGTTGAGACAGCTGGGAAGTCGTTACGCCATTCGTGCAGGTCGGAACTTACCCGACAAGGAATTTCGCTACCTTAGGATGGTTATAGTTACCACCGCCGTTTACTGGGGCTTAAATTCAGAGCTTCGCCGTGAGGCTGACCCTTCCTCTTAACCTTCCAGCACCGGGCAGGCGTCAGTCCGTATACATCGTCTTGCGACTTCGCACGGACCTGTGTTTTTAGTAAACAGTCGCTTCCCACTGGTCTCTGCGGCCTTCAACGCTCACGGAGCAAAGTCCGGTCACGTATCCGGCCCCCCTTCTCCCGAAGTTACGGGGGCATTTTGCCGAGTTCCTTAACCACGATTATCTCGATCTCCTTGGTATTCTCTACCTGACCACCTGAGTCGGTTTCGGGTACGGGCGGCTGCAACCTCGCGTCGATGCTTTTCTCGGCAGCATAGGATCACTGAATTCCCCTTACGGGTACGCGTCGGGTCTCAGGCATACAGACGACGGATTTGCCTATCGTCAGCCCTACATCCTTACACCAGGTTCACCTTACGGATACCATCGCCTGGCTCAGCTACCTTCCTGCGTCACACCTGTTCATACGCTAACCGCACCAGCATGGGGTCGAGCGTTAGACCGGCCCGTCTCACCCCGAAGGGATCAACAAGTGCCGGGTTAGGACTCTTAGCACCACTGGATTAGCTTGGGCGGTTGTTCGCCGGTACGGGAATATCAACCCGTTGTCCATCGACTACGCCTGTCGGCCTCGCCTTAGGTCCCGACTTACCCAGGGCGGATTAACCTGGCCCTGGAACCCTTGGTCTTTCGGAGGACGGGTTTCTCACCCGTCTTTCGCTACTCATGCCTGCATTCTCACTCGTGTGGCGTCCACGGCTGGATCACTCCGCCGCTTCACTCGCCACACGACGCTCTCCTACCACTCCGCACGACTGAACCACGAAGGCTTGTCTAGTGTGCGAAATCTACAACTTCGGTGGTGTGCTTGAGCCCCGTTACATTGTCGGCGCGGAATCACTTGACCAGTGAGCTATTACGCACTCTTTCAAGGGTGGCTGCTTCTAAGCCAACCTCCTGGTTGTCTGTGCAACTCCACATCCTTTCCCACTTAGCACACGCTTAGGGACCTTAGTTGGTAGTCTGGGTTGTTTCCCTCTCGACGATGAAGCTTATCCCCCACCGTCTCACTGCTGCGCTCTCACTCACCGGCATTCGGAGTTTGGCTGACGTCAGTAACCTGTTGAGGCCCATCGGCCATCCAGTAGCTCTACCTCCGGCGAGAAACACGCAACGCTGCACCTAAATGCATTTCGGAGAGAACCAGCTATCACGAAGTTTGATTGGCCTTTCACCCCTATCCACAGCTCATCCCCTCCATTTTCAACTGAAGTGGGTTCGGTCCTCCACGACGTCTTACCGTCGCTTCAACCTGGCCATGGATAGATCACTTCGCTTCGGGTCTAGGACATGCGACTGAATCGCCCTATTCAGACTCGCTTTCGCTACGGCTACCCCACACGGGTTAACCTCGCCACATATCGCTAACTCGCAGGCTCATTCTTCAAAAGGCACGCCGTCACCCCTACAAAGGAGGCTCCGACGGTTTGTAAGCAAACGGTTTCAGGTACTATTTCACTCCCCTCCCGGGGTACTTTTCACCTTTCCCTCACGGTACTTGTCCGCTATCGGTCATCTGGGAGTATTTAGGCTTATCAGGTGGTCCTGACAGATTCACACGGGATTTCTCGGGCCCCGTGCTACTTGGGATACACATCCGGCCATAACACCATTTCGTCTACGGGGCTGGCACCCACTACGGCCCGGCTTTCAAACCGGTTCGACTATGATGCGCTGTAACCGCCCCAGTCCGGCAGAACTGAGTGACGTGTCCCACAACCCCGACCATGCAACGCCCGCCGGCTATCACACATGATCGGTTTAGCCTCATCCGTTTTCGCTCGCCACTACTCACGGAATCACATGTTGTTTTCTCTTCCTGTGGGTACTGAGATGTTTCACTTCCCCACGTTCCCTCTACCCGCCCTATATATTCAGGCGGGAGTCACCAGGTCACAAAAGCGCCTAGCGGGGTTTCCCCATTCGGAAATCCTCGGCTCACAGCTCGATTATCAGCTCCCCGAGGCTTATCGCAGATTTCTACGTCCTTCTTCGGCTCCAGATGCCAAGGCATCCACCGTTTGCTCTTAGAAACTTGACCACAAAGATTAAAATTGCGATCCAACGCCACGAACCACGCCAACCCGAAAGCTGACGATCATCGATGACGCGAATCTAAAGATGCTCGCGTCCACTGTGTAGTTCTCAACATACGATCGGCACCACACTCCCCCACACCCAACGGTGCGGCTTCATGTGGCCCAACGAAGGACCCATACGGCCCAACCCCCACCACAGGTGGGCATCCAACACGGACACCACCCACAGCAGGAAGCCTGGTCCCTCAGGACCCAACAACGTGCACCAGCCAACCCGCTCCCCACCGACCCGTTCCAACCCCCCAACACCGGCACAAGACCGACGACGAGGAACGTACTGAGACCGGAAGACGCGCTCCCGACTGCACTGTCAATGTTCCACCCATGAGCTACCCGTCGGACACGTTCGGTCCGAATCGGGCGCCTGGACCAGCCACTGACCCACCATCACGGTGAACAGCACTGACCAGATGCTCCTTAGAAAGGAGGTGATCCAGCCGCACCTTCCGGTACGGCTACCTTGTTACGACTTAGTCCTAATCACCGATCCCACCTTCGACGGCTCCTCCCACAAGGGTTAGGCCACCGGCTTCGGGTGTTACCGACTTTCATGACTTGACGGGCGGTGTGTACAAGGCCCGGGAACGTATTCACCGCAGCGTTGCTGATCTGCGATTACTAGCGACTCCGACTTCATGAGGTCGAGTTGCAGACCTCAATCCGAACTGAGACCGGCTTTTTGGGATTCGCTCCACCTTACGGTATCGCAGCCCTTTGTACCGGCCATTGTAGCATGCGTGAAGCCCAAGACATAAGGGGCATGATGATTTGACGTCATCCCCACCTTCCTCCGAGTTGACCCCGGCAGTCTCCTATGAGTCCCCGGCATAACCCGCTGGCAACATAGAACGAGGGTTGCGCTCGTTGCGGGACTTAACCCAACATCTCACGACACGAGCTGACGACAACCATGCACCACCTGTACACCGACCACAAGGGGGCGACCATCTCTGGCCGTTTCCGGTGTATGTCAAGCCTTGGTAAGGTTCTTCGCGTTGCATCGAATTAATCCGCATGCTCCGCCGCTTGTGCGGGCCCCCGTCAATTCCTTTGAGTTTTAGCCTTGCGGCCGTACTCCCCAGGCGGGGCGCTTAATGCGTTAGCTACGACACAGAAACCGTGGAAAGGTCCCTACATCTAGCGCCCAACGTTTACGGCATGGACTACCAGGGTATCTAATCCTGTTCGCTCCCCATGCTTTCGCTCCTCAGCGTCAGTTACGGCCCAGAGATCTGCCTTCGCCATCGGTGTTCCTCCTGATATCTGCGCATTCCACCGCTACACCAGGAATTCCAATCTCCCCTACCGCACTCTAGTCTGCCCGTACCCACTGCAAGCCCGAGGTTGAGCCTCGGGATTTCACAGCAGACGCGACAAACCGCCTACGAGCTCTTTACGCCCAATAATTCCGGACAACGCTTGCACCCTACGTATTACCGCGGCTGCTGGCACGTAGTTAGCCGGTGCTTTTTCTGCAGGTACCGTCAAGAACCGAAGCCCCCTTCTTCCCTACTAAAAGAGGTTTACAACCCGAAGGCCGTCATCCCTCACGCGGCGTTGCTGCATCAGGCTTTCGCCCATTGTGCAATATTCCCCACTGCTGCCTCCCGTAGGAGTCTGGGCCGTGTCTCAGTCCCAGTGTGGCCGGTCACCCTCTCAGGCCGGCTACCCGTCGTCGCCTTGGTGAGCCATTACCTCACCAACAAGCTGATAGGCCGCGAGTCCATCCCCAACCAAAAAATCTTTCCACCACCAGGCCATGCGACCAGTGATCATATCCAGTATTAGACGTCGTTTCCAACGCTTATCCCAGAGTCAGGGGCAGGTTACTCACGTGTTACTCACCCGTTCGCCACTAATCACAGGAGCAAGCTCCTGATCATCGTTCGACTTGCATGTGTTAAGCACGCCGCCAGCGTTCGTCCTGAGCCAGGATCAAACTCTCCGTAAAAAATTACAACCAACACCGAAGTGTCAGCGAGTTGATCTTGACTGTTGACTGTCTACTGACAATCTTCAATCCAAAAGGAATTGCTTCATGACCCAATCAACCAAAGCCGACCGGGCACGAGGTCAATAAAATTGGCATTGACAATGTGCACGCTGTTGAGTTCTCAAGGACCAGACGCACTCCCCACATCACACCACGAAGATGATCCGCCAGAGAGGCTGTCGTTCTCGAACCCACCGGATCAACGACACGAGGTCGACATCTGATCGATGGGGTGGTTGCTGGAGGCGGACCCCGTCCGGACTGCGTCTTCCGGGTTGTGCACCCGGTGACCGTCTCGGCCGTTCCGTTCCGCCTCAGCGGCAACGAGTGATTACTCTACACACGGTCCGAGGGCCTGCCAACCGGGTGTCCCGCCCGGGCGTGTCGGCTGCCGAGGCGGGAGAACTCCGCCGGGTGGACCGATCGCCGGACCGGACCCGGGACGGACGGAAGGCCCGACACCCGAGGGGTGCCGGGCCTCCAGGTCGGGAGTCGCGGGCAGGCGCGCGACGGTCGGCACGCATGCCGGTCAGTGGCGAGCGATCACCGGGTTGCGGAGCGAACCGATGCCGGAGATCGTGACCTCCACCACCTCGCCGTCGCGGATCGCGCCGACACCGGCGGGCGTGCCGGTGAGGATGACGTCACCGGGCAGGAGCGTCCAGATCGACGAGATGAACTCGATGAGTGTCGGGATGTCGTGCACCATCTCGTTCGTCGAGGCCGCCTGACGGAGGTCGCCGTCGACACGCGTCTCGATCCGGATGTCCGACGGGTCGATCTCGGTCTCGATGACCGGGCCGAGCGGGCAGAAGGTGTCGAACCCCTTCGCGCGCGCCCACTGGCCGTCCCGTGCCTGCAGGTCACGGGCGGTCACGTCGTTCGCGATCGTGTACCCGAGGATCACGCTGGCGAAGTCCTCCTTCGCCACGTTCTTCGCGAGCGAGCCGATCACGATGGCGAGTTCACCCTCGTGGTCGACGCGCCCGATGTCGGCGGGCAGACGGATCGGGTCCTCCGGTCCGATGACCGAGGTGTTCGGCTTGAGGAACACCACCGGGTCGTCCGCGGTGTGCTCTTCCATCTCCGAGACGTGCTCGGCGTAGTTGAGGCCGACCCCGATGACCTTCGAGCGCGGGATGACTGGGGCGAGCAGCTTCGCGTCCTTGAGGGACACCCGCTCCCCCGTCGTCTCGAAGCCCTGGTACATCGGGTCGCCGGCGAGCACCACCAGTGCGCGCTCGTCGAGGATGCCGTAACGGGGGTCCTCCCCCTCGGTGCTGAACCGTGCGATCTTCACGGGTCGACCCTACTCAGCGTTCGGCGTCGGGTCGGTGAGTCGGACCATCCAGCCGTGCGGGTCGGGACGGCGGCCGTACTGGATGTCGGTGAGCTCCTCGCGCAGCGACATCGTCAGTTCGCCGGCGCCGGTCGTCGGGGAGCCGATCGTGAACCCGTCGCCACGCAGTTCGGCGATCGGCGTCACGACCGCGGCGGTCCCGCACGCGAAGGCCTCGGTGATCGTTCCGTCGGCGACGCCGTCCCGCCACTCGGCGAGGGACACCGCGCGGCGCTCCACCCGGAGGCCGCGGTCGAGTGCGAGCTGCAGGATCGAGTCGCGGGTGATGCCCTCGAGGATCGAGTCCGAGTCGGGCGTCACGAGCGTGCCGTCGGAGCGCACCAGGACGACGTTCATGCCGCCCAGCTCCTCGAGGTACTCGCCCTTCTCGGAGTCCAGGAACATCACCTGCTGGCAGCCGTGCTCGTACGCCTCCTGCTGCGGGAGCAGCGACGCCGCGTAGTTGCCACCGGTCTTCGCCGCGCCGGTCCCACCGCGCGCGGCGCGGGCGTACTGCGTCGAGAGCCAGATCGACACCGGCTCCGGACCCGAGGTGAAGTACGCCCCGGCCGGGCTCGCGATGCAGTGGTACTGCACGGCGTGGGCGGCGCGGACCCCGAGGAAGGCCTCGGTCGCGATCATGAAGGGGCGGAGGTACAGGCTGGTCTCCGGCGCGGAGGGCACCCAGTCCTGGTCGGCGGTGACGAGCTGACGGATCGACTCGACGAACACCGACTCGGGCAGCTCGGGCAGTGCCAGGCGACGGGCCGACCGAGCGAACCGACGGGCGTTGGCGTCCGGCCGGAAGGACCAGATCGACCCGTCGGCGTGCCGGTAGGCCTTCATGCCCTCGAAGATCTCCTGCGCGTAGTGCAGGACACTGGCGCTCGGGTCGAGGGAGAGCGGGCCGTACGGGTGGACCGACGCATCGTGCCAGCCGTCGTCGATCGTCCACTCGACCGTGGCCATGTGGTCGGTGAAGTGCTTGCCGAAGCCCGGGTCGGCGAGGATCTCCTCACGCTCGGCGGCGGCGCGGCGCTCCGGGGAGGGGGTCGTCGAGAAGTCGAGGGCGAAGGGGTCGGTGGTCTCGGTGGTGCTGTCGCTCATGCGGGGGTGACTCCTGTCAGGCCGTGGTGGTGCGTGCGGCGACCGCGGCCCCGGCGATGGCGTCGCCGATCTCGGCGGTCGACCGCCGGGTGGTCCCCCGGTCGGCGAGGTCGCTCTCGACCGCGCGGGTCACCACTGCCGCCAGGTCCGCGCGACCGACGTGGTCGAGCAGCAGGGCGACGGAGAGGACCGCTGCGGTCGGGTCGGCCAGCTGCTGGCCGGCGATGTCCGGGGCCGATCCGTGGACCGGCTCGAACATGCTGGGGAAGGTCGCGTCCGGGTTGAGGTTGCCCGAGGCTGCGAGACCGATGCCGCCGCTGATCGCGCCGGCCAGGTCGGTGATGATGTCGCCGAACAGGTTGTCGGTGACGATGACGTCGAACCGGGACGGCTCGCGCACCATGTGTATCGTGACCGCGTCGACGTGCTGGTAGTCGACCGTCACGTCCGGGTACTCGACGGCGACCGCGGCGACGGTGCGCTGCCACAGGGAACCGGCGTGGACCAGCACGTTGGTCTTGTGCACGAGGGTCAGGTGCCGCCGCGGCCGCCGCATCGCCAGGTCGAACGCGTACCGTACGACGCGCTCGACGCCGTGCGCGGTGTTGATCGAGACCTCGGTCGCGATCTCGTGCGGGGTGTCGACCCGGATC
Source organism: Curtobacterium herbarum (assembly GCF_016907335.1). Lineage (NCBI taxonomy): Bacteria > Bacillati > Actinomycetota > Actinomycetes > Micrococcales > Microbacteriaceae > Curtobacterium > Curtobacterium herbarum. The sequence continues at coordinate 1,357,651 of NZ_JAFBBT010000001.1, read as the reverse complement.
GCGCCGCCGTTGCCGACGTACGGGCCCTCGGTGCCTTCGCGGACGACGACGAAGTCGACCACGCCCGGGTCGGACAGGGGCGAGCCGACCGCGGCGTGCACCTTCGTCGGCCGCAGGTTGACGTAGTGGTCGAACGCGAACCGGAGCTTCAGCAGCAGGCCGCGCTCGATGATCCCGCCGGCCAGACGCGGGTCACGGGGATCACCGCCGACGGCACCGAGCAAGATCGCGTCGTGCTCGGCCAGAGCCGCCGTGTCGGCGTCGGTGAGGATGTCCCCGGTCGCCAGGAAGCGGTCGGCTCCCAGCGAGAACGGGGTCTCCTGCACGTCGAGCTCGCCGTCGGCCACCGCGTGCAGGACCTTCAGCGCTTCGTCGACGACCTCGGGGCCGATGCCGTCGCCACGGATGACCGCCAACTTGAGCGTCTGCGACATGTGGGTCTCCTAGAGCGTGATGTCGATCTCACGCAGCGAGGCCGCGTCGATCGTGGAACGGACGTGCTCGAGGACGTCGTCCGGCACCGGCGAGTCGACGGTCAGCACGCTGAGCGCTTCGCCGCCGGCCGACTGGCGGGCGATCTGCATCGCGGCGATGTTGATCCCCGCCTCGCCGAACTCCTTGCCGTAGACCGCGACGATGCCCGGACGGTCCGTGTAGGCCATCACGACGTGGTGCTTGTCGAGGGCGACCTCGACGTCGTAGCCGTTGATCTCGACGAGCTTCTCGACCTGCTTGGGGCCGGTGAGCGTGCCGGAGACGCTGATCGCCGGCCCGTCCGACTGGGCACCGCGGATGGTGAGCAGGTTGCGGTACTCGGGGCTGTCGGCATCCGTGATCAGCCGGACCGTGACACCGCGCTGCTCCGCGATGAGCGGTGCGTTGACGTAGGAGACCTGGTCGCTCACGACGTCGGTGAAGACGCCCTTCAGCGCGGCGAGCTTCAGCACACTGACGTCGTACGCCGCGAGCTCACCGTGGACCTCGACGTCGATGCTCGTCACCGGGGAGGTGGCCATCGCCGTGAAGACCTGGCCGAGCTTCTCGACGAGCGGGATGCCCGGGCGGACGTAGGGGTCGATGACGCCACCGGCGACGTTGACCGCGTCCGGCACGAGCTCACCGCCGAGGGCCAGGCGGACCGACTTCGCGACGGCGACACCGGCCTTCTCCTGCGCTTCGTCGGTCGAGGCCCCGAGGTGCGGGGTCACGACGACGTTCGGCAGCGACACGAGCGGCGAGTCCTTCGGCGGCTCCGACACGAAGACGTCGAGGCCGGCGCCGGCGATGGTGTTCGCGGTGAGCGCGCGGTGCAGGGCGTCCTCGTCGATGAGACCGCCGCGGGCGACGTTCACGACGAAGGCGGTCGGCTTCATCAGCGCGAACTGCTCGTCGGAGATCATGCCGACCGTCTCGGGGGTCTTCGGCATGTGGATCGTGGTGAAGTCCGCACGGCGGAGCAGGTCCTCGAGCGAGACGAGCTCGACCCCGAGCTGCTGGGCGCGGGCCGAGGTGACGTAGGGGTCGTACGCGATGACCGAGACGCCGAACGCCTGCAGGCGCTGGGTGATCAGGGCACCGATGCGGCCGAGACCGATGATGCCGACAGTCTTCTCGTAGAGCTCGACGCCGGTGTACGACGAGCGCTTCCACGCGCCGGCCGCCAGCGACGCGTGCGCGGCCGGGATGTGCCGCGCGAGCGACAGGATGTGCCCGACCGTCAGCTCGGCCGCGGAGATGATGTTCGACGTCGGCGCGTTGACGACCATCACGCCGGCGGTCGTCGCCGCCTTGATGTCGACGTTGTCGAGGCCGACGCCGGCACGGGCGATGACCTTGAGCTCGGGGGCCGCGGCGATCGCCTCGGCGTCGACCTTGGTGGCGGAGCGCACCAGGATCGCGTGCGCGTCCGACAGCGCGGCGATCAGGGCTGGACGGTCGGTGCCGTCCACGTTCCTGATCTCGAAGTCGGGCCCGAGGGCGTCGACGGTGGCGGGCGAGAGTTCTTCGGCGATCAAGACGACCGGCTTCGACACGACTGCTGTTCCTCACACGAGACGGGTGGTGTACCACCACCCTATCGACGGCCGGACCCGGTTACGACGACGGGAGGCAGGTCAGAGGTCGACGAGGCTCGGCACGTAGAGCTGCAGCGTGAGCCAGAGTGCCCCCGCGGCGGCGAAGGCCACGACGAGCACCGCGGCGGTCACGACCGCCGTGGACCGACGGGTCACCCACACGCCGACGGCGTACGCGAGCGGCGGGACGACGACGTCGAGCACGAGCCACACCCACGGCACCGGGCGCTTCAGCGACGCCCCACCGGCGGAACCGACGAACTCGTTGAACTTCTGCAGCTTGTCCGTGACCACCACGAAGTTGCCGACGCTCTGCGCCGTCATGTAGGCGAACAGCACCGCGAAGACCACCCAGACCACGATGCGCGCGACCAGTGTCTGCGTGGACCGGGACCCGGCGGTGGGACCACCGACGGCGGTCACCCGAAGCTCCGCGTCATGAGGAACGGCCACGGGAAGAGCGCCACCGCGCCGAGCAGCATCCAGAGCAGCCGCGTCCGGGTGCTGCGTGTGCGGGCGACCCAGATCACGACGGCGAACCAGAGCGCCGGCGCGACGATCGCCAGGAAGCGGAGCAGCGTGACGAACCCGGACAGCACCGCGTCGGTCGTCATCAGGTAGGTCGTCGAGGCGGTGAGCAACCAGGCCACCGTGTAGAGCAGGTACAGCCCGCCGAACACACCGAACCCGATCAGGGCACCGGACGTCTCGGGCGCGTCGGGGTCGCGAGTGTCGCGTTCCTTGACGGCGATCGGGTTGTGTGCGGCGTCGACGTGCGTGGTGTCGTCCGCGTCGCCCCACGACAGGGCTGCGTCGTCGTCGTGTTCGCGGGCCTCGGTCATGCCGTCGATTCTACGAGGGTCGCCGCTCATGCCTGGGCGGGCTGGGTCTCGAGGACGCCGGCGACGACGTCGCGGACGGCCGGGAACAGCGGGTGGCCCTCCATGAGCCCCGTGAGGATCTCGGTGAGGGCGTGCGCGGTGGCACCGGACCGGAGCAGGGCGTGCAGCTCGATCGACTCCGGGTCGTCCTGGTCGTCGAACTCGAGTGCGACCCGCACGGCACCGATGAGGTGGTCGACGGGGAGTCCGCGTTCGGCGAGCTGCGCGGCCGGACCGATGAATCGTTCGCGACGGCCGAGCTTCCGGAGCGGGTTGCGGCCGACGCGACGGGTCGTGTCGGGCAGCAGCGGGTTGGCGATGCGGGTGAGGTTCGCCGCGACGTAGCGCGCGTGGTCCTCCGGGTCGAACCCGTGCTTGGCGACGAGCAGCGCGGTCGTCTCCGCGAGCACCCCGTCGACCTCCGCCCGCACGTCGGGGTCCTGGAGGGCCTCCCGGATCAGCCGGATCCCCCGGACCCAGCCGTGGTAGGCCGCGGCGCCGTGCGCCGTGTTGACCGTGTAGAGCTTCCGCTCGACGAACGGCTGCAGGTCGTCGACCCACGTCACGCCGTCGATGACGGGGTGTTCGGAGCCGGTCCCGGCGAAGGGCGTGCGTTCGATGACCCACTCGTAGAACGGTTCGAGGACGACGTCGAGGCCGCCGGACTGCCCGAGCACCCCGGACTGGTCCGGGACGATCCGGTCGATCGCGCAGTTCGCGAAGACGGCGGCGATGTCGCGGTCCTCGAGGATCGGTGCGCGACGGATGCTGGCGTGCAGCGAGTCGGTGGCGTTGAACGCGTTCTCGCAGGCCACGATCGTGACGTCCCCGCGGTCGAGCGGGCGGGCCGCGAGCCCTTCGGCGATGAGCGGGGCCACGAGCGGGAGCGTCCGCGCGCCGACGGCCGTGGTGACGACGTCGGCGTCGGCGATCGCCTGCACGACACGCGCACGGTCGGTCTTGCTGTTCAGCGCCCGGAACCCGTGGACCTCGTGCTCGACCGGCATCTCGCCGACCTCGTGCACCACGAAGCGCCCGGCTTCGTTGAGGGCCGACACCACGCGCTCGTCCACGTCGACGAACGTCAGGTCGTAGCCGCTCGCCACGAGGAACTGGCCCACGAACCCGCGCCCGATCTTGCCGGCGCCGATGTGGACCGCTCGTCTCGTCACCGCCATCCGACGATCATCCCATGCTGATCGGTGCGCGCGAGCCACCCTGCGGACGAGCCGGCGGGGTCGGCGACGGAGCGCGTCGCCGCGCTGCACGGACGTCCTCGGGAGACGTCGGGGTACTGGAGGAGCTGTTGCATCGTGTCCGGGTCACATCGAGAGGCGGCGGTGCAGAGCACCGCCGCCTCGCGGGTCGAGCTTGTCTCAGGCAGACTACCGCGCAGCCGAACCGTCGACGTAGTCCGAGTCACCCTGCTTCCAGGCGAAGAGCTTGCGGAGCTCACGGCCGGTCGCCTCGACCGGGTGACCCTCGCCCTTCTCGCGGAGGGCGGTGAACTCCGGTGCGCCGGCGTCCTGGTCCTCGATGAAGCGCTTCGCGAAGGCACCGTTCTGGATGTCCGCGAGGACGGCCTTCATGTTCTCCTTGACGTCGGGCGAGATCACGCGCGGGCCGGAGACGTAGTCACCGAACTCGGCCGTGTCGGAGATGGACCAGCGCTGCTTGGTGAGGCCGCCCTCCCAGATCAGGTCGACGATGAGCTTGAGCTCGTGCAGGACCTCGAAGTAGGCGATCTGCGGCTGGTACCCGGCCTCGACCAGGGTCTCGAAGCCGTACTGGATCAGCTGCGACGTGCCACCGCAGAGGACGGCCTGCTCACCGAACAGGTCGGTCTCGGTCTCCTCGGTGAAGGTCGTCTTGATGCCGCCGGAGCGCAGGCCGCCGATCGCCTTGGAGTACGACCAGGCGAGGTCCCACGCGCTGCCGGAGGCGTCGACCTCGACCGCGACGATGACGGGGACGCCACGGCCAGCCTCGTACTCACGGCGGACCGTGTGGCCCGGGCCCTTCGGGGCGACGAGCGACACGTCGACGCCCTCAGGAGCCTCGATGTAGCCGAAGCGGATGTTGAAGCCGTGGCCGAAGACGAGCGTCGCGCCCGGCTGCAGGTTCGGGGCGATGTCGTCCTTGTAGACGATGCGCTGGACCTGGTCCGGCGCGAGGATGACGACGACGTCCGCCCACTTGGTGGCGTCGGCCGGCGTGTGGACCTCGAAGCCGGCCTCCTCGGCCTTCTGGCGGCTCTTCGAGCCCTCCTTCAGGCCGATCTTGACCTCGACGCCGGAGTCGCGGAGGTTCAGGGCGTGGGCGTGGCCCTGCGAGCCGTAGCCGATGACGGCGACCTTCTTGCCCTGGATGAGGCTCAGGTCGGCGTCGGCGTCGTACACGATGTCAGTCACGGTGCGTGGTCTCCTTCGTTGTGGGGTGTCTGGGGCGACCGGTGCTCAGCGCACCCGGTCGGTGATGCTCTTCGGTCCGCGGCCCATGCCCAGGAGCCCGGCGCGCGCCAGCTCCTTGATGCCGTAGGGCTCGAGGACGCGCAGGATCGCCTGGATCTTGCCGGGATCACCGGTCACCTCGACGACGAGCGAGTCGGTGGCGACGTCGACGACCTGCGCCCGGAAGAGCGTCACGGCGTCGAGCACCGCGGACCGGGTCTGGTTGTCGACCCGCACCTTGACGAGCATGTGTTCGCGCTGCACCGACTGGGGGAAGTCGAGCTCCACGATCTTGATGACGTTGACGAGCTTGTTGAGCTGCTTCGTCACCTGCTCGAGGGGAAGGTCCTCGACGTCGACGACCACGGTGATGCGGCTCAGGCCGTCCACCTCGGTGTTGCCGACGGCCAGGGACTCGATGTTGAAGCCGCGTCGGGCGAAGAGCCCGGCGACGCGGGTCAGCAGACCCGGCTTGTCCTCGACCAGGAGGGACAGGACGTGGCTCATGCGGGCTCCCCCGTCATGTCGGCGTCCTCGTCGTCCCACGTCGGGGCGAGGTCGCGGGCGTACTGGATGGACGAGTTGCCGATCCCCTGCGGGACCATCGGCCAGACCATCGAGTCGCGGCTGACCACGAAGTCGATGACCACCGGGCGGTCGTTGGTGTCGAGCGCGAGCTGGATGGCCGCGTCGACCTCCTCCGGCTTCTCGACCCGGATCCCGAGTGCGCCGTACGCGTCGGCGAGCTTCACGAAGTCCGGCACCCGACGTGTGCCGTGGCCGGTCTGCAGGTCGGTGAACGAGTGGCGGCCGTCGTAGAACAGCGTCTGCCACTGCCGCACCATGCCGAGCGACGAGTTGTTGATGATCGCGACCTTGATCGGGATGTCGTTGATGACGCAGGTCGCGAGTTCCTGGTTGGTCATCTGGAAGCAGCCGTCGCCGTCGATGGCCCACACGACGCGGTCGGGCTGGGCCACCTTGGCGCCCATCGCGGCCGGGACCGAGTACCCCATCGTGCCGGCGCCGCCGGAGTTGAGCCACGCGTTCGGGCGCTCGTACTGGATGAACTGCGCCGACCACATCTGGTGCTGTCCGACGCCGGAGGCGAAGACGCCCTCCGGTCCGGTCATCTCGCCGATGCGCTTGATGATCGCCTGCGGTGCGAGGAGCCCGTCGGTCGGCTCGGTGTAGCCGAGCGGGAAGTCCTCGAGCAGCTGGTTGAGGTGTGCCCACCAGTCGGCCGTGGAGGCCCGCTGGTCGACCGGTACGTCGGCCCACGCCGCCACCAGGTCGACGAGCACTTCCTTCGCGTCGCCGACGATCGGGACGTCGGCGTACCGGATCTTCGAGATCTCGGCCGGGTCGATGTCGACGTGCACGACCTTTGCGTCCGGGGCGAAGTCGTCGACCTTGCCGGTGACCCGGTCGTCGAAGCGGGCACCGAGGGCGATGATGAGGTCGCTCTCCTGCAGCCCGAGCACCGCGGGCACCGTGCCGTGCATGCCGGGCATGCCGAGGTGCTGCGCGTGCGAGTCCGGGAAGGCACCGCGGGCCATCAGGGTCGTGACGACCGGGGCGCCGGTGGCCTCGGCGAACGCCAGCAGCTCGGCGGAGGCACCGGAGCGGATCACACCGCCGCCGACGTAGAGCACCGGGCGCGACGACTCGGCGAGGAGCTGTGCCGCGGCGGTGATCTGCTTGCCGTGCGCCTTCGTGACCGGGCGGTAGCCGGGCAGGTCGAGCTTCGGCGGCCAGATGTACGGCGCCGACTTCTGCTGCGCGTCCTTGGTGATGTCGACCAGCACCGGGCCGGGGCGACCGGTCGTCGCGATGAGGTGCGCGGCCGCCAGGGTCGCCGGGACGTCCTCGGGCTTCGTGACCAGGAAGGAGTGCTTCGTGATCGGCATCGTGATGCCGACGATGTCGGCCTCCTGGAACGCGTCGGTGCCCATCAGCGTCGAGAACACCTGGCCCGTGATCGCGATGAACGGCACCGAGTCCATGTAGGCGTCGGCGATCGCGGTGACGAGGTTCGTCGCCCCGGGGCCGGACGTGGCGATCGCGACGCCGACCTTGCCGGACGAGGACGCGTAGCCCTCGGCGGCGTGACCGGCCCCCTGCTCGTGCCGGACCAGGATGTGGCGGATCGTCGTCGACGCCATGAGCTCGTCGTAGAACGGGATGATCGCGCCGCCGGGCAGGCCGAAGACGTCGGTGATCCCGAGGTGCTCGAGTGTGCGGAGGACGGCGCCCGAGCCGGTCAGGACCTCGGGCGATCGACGTGCTCCGGCAGCGGAGCGCGGTGTGGCTTCCGTGGGCATGAAGGGTTCCTTGCCTGGAGGGATGGCGATGGTGCGGGTGTCGACGTCAGCCCGTGACCGCGCCGAGGGCGGCGGACTGGACGAGCTTGGCGTACTTCGCGAGGACTCCGCGGGTGTAGCGCGGGGGCAACGGGGCCCAGCCGTCACGGCGGGCTTCCAACTCGGCGGGGTCGACCAGTAGGTCGAGCGAGCGAGCGGGGATGTCGACACGGATGCGGTCGCCATCGCGCACGAACGCCACTGGACCTGCGTCCACGGCTTCCGGTGCGATGTGGCCGATGCAGAGGCCGGTTGTGCCGCCTGAGAATCGACCGTCGGTCAAGAGTAGTACATCCTTGCCGAGGCCCGCGCCCTTGATGGCCGCCGTGATGGCGAGCATCTCGCGCATGCCCGGGCCGCCCTTCGGACCCTCGTAGCGGATGACGATGACGTCACCCTTCTGGATGCGCCCCTCGGTGAGGGCGTCCATGGCGGCGCGCTCCCGGTCGAACACCCGGGCCGGGCCCTCGAACACGTCGGCGTCGAACCCGGCGGTCTTCACGACGGCGCCCTCGGGGGCGAACGAGCCCTGCAGGATCGTCAGACCACCGGTGGCGTGGATCGGGTTGTCGAGCGTGCGGAACACCTGGCCGTCGAGCTGCGGCGGGTCGATCTCGGCCAGGTTCTCGGCGACGGTCTTGCCGGTCACGGTCATGCACTCACCGTGCAGCAGGCCGGCGTCGAGCAGCGCCTTCATGACCACGGGGATACCGCCCTGCTGGTCGATGTCCTTCATCACGAAGCGTCCGAACGGCTTCATGTCGGCCAGGTGCGGGACCTTCGAGCCGATGCGGTTGAAGTCGTCGAGGGTCAGTTCGACCTCGGCCTCGTGCGCGATCGCCAGCAGGTGCAGGACGGCGTTCGTCGAACCGCCGAGCGCCATGAGCACCGTGATGGCGTTCTCGAAGGCCTCGCGCGTCAGGACGTCACGGGCGGTCAGGCCCAGGCGGAGCATGTTCACGACGGCTTCGCCGGACCGGTGCGCGTAGTAGTCGCGGCGGCGGTCGGCGCTCGGCGGCGCGGCGGACCCCGGCAGCGACATGCCCAGCGCCTCGGCCAGGCTCGCCATGGTGTTGGCCGTGTACATGCCGCCGCAGGCGCCCTCACCCGGGACGATCGCACACTCGATCTTCTTGAGCTCTGCTTCGCTCATGGTGCCGGCCTTGCACGCGCCGACGCCCTCGAAGGAGTCGATGATCGTGACTTCCTTCATCGTGCCGTCGTCCTGCTTGACGTAGCCCGGCATGACCGAGCCCGCGTAGAGGAAGACACTCGCCAGGTCCAGACGCGCGGCCGCCATCAGCATGCCGGGCAGGGACTTGTCGCAGCCGGCGAGCAGGACGGTGCCGTCGAGCCGCTCGGCGTTCACGACGGTCTCGACGCTGTCGGCGATGACCTCACGCGAGACGAGCGAGAAGTGCATGCCCTCGTGGCCCATCGAGATGCCGTCGGAGACGGAGATGGTGCCGAACTGCAGCGGGTAGCCGCCGCCGCCGTGGACGCCTTCCTTGGCGCCCTGGGCGAGCCGGTCGAGGGACAGGTTGCAGGGGGTGATCTCGTTCCACGACGAGGCGATGCCGATCTGCGGCTTCTCCCAGTCCTCGTCGCCCATCCCGACGGCCCGCAGCATGCCACGCGAAGTGGTTGCTTCGATCCCGTCGGTGACGACCCGGCTGCGCGGCTTCACGTCGATGTCAGGCATGTCCAGAGTCTAGGACCGTTTGGGATACCAATGGCGCACCACCATGCATCCGCATGCTGTTCTGCCTGATGGTCCTCCAAGACACCGGTGACGGGAGGCGCGTGGCCGGGTCAGCGGGTCGCCCGCGCCCGCGCCAGCTGCTTCAGCACGTCGGTCAGCGCCCCGGGGTCGGCCACCCGGTGGGTGGCCAGGGTGTCGCCCTCCCCCACCTTCACGCCGACGTCGCCGTCGTGGAGCACCCGGAAGGCGTCCTCGTCCGTGACGTCGTCGCCCGCGAAGAACACGGCGTCCGCACCACGGAGGGCACGCAGGCGCTCGATCGCGTCGCCCTTCGTGACGTGCCGGACCGCGAACTCCAGGATGTCCTTGCCCCCGCGCTCGAGCACGTCGGGGTCCGCGTCGTGCGCCGCTCGGCTGGCCTCGGCGTTCGTGGCCGCGGCTTCCTCGGCGCCGACCCGTCGGGTGTGCACACCGTGGCCGGCGGGCTTGTGCTCGATGACGACGCCCGGGTGCCGGTCGCCGACCTCGTCGAGCGCCGCACCGATGCGCGCCACCCGGGCGGTCTCGTCCGGGGTCAGGGCGTCCGCGTCGTGGCCGTCGACCCGCCACTCGACGCCGTGCGAGCCGATCAGCGCCATGCCCTCGGGTGCGTGCGACACCTCGGCCAGGCTGCCGAGCGGCCGTCCGGAGACCAGCACGACCTCGGTGTCCCGAGCACGCTGCAGGGTGAGGACCGCCGCCCAGCTGCCGGGCAGGGCGCCGACCTGGGAGGGGTCGTCGGCGAAGGGTGCGAGCGTGCCGTCGAAGTCGAGCGCCACGAGCAGTCGCGGCGCAGCCGCGAGCGTCTCGAGGGCCGGCACGAGACCGCTGTCCGTCGTCTGGTCAGGCATCACGGTCCTCCCGGGTGTCCTCGGCGGCGCGCGCCTTCTGCGCGTCCTGGTCGAAGATCGACGTGCCGTCGGTCTGTGCCTCGCGGTGCGGCTCGCCCTGCTCGACCGACTCCGCGTCGATCTGGGCGCCCTTCGGCGCGTGCCGGTCGAGGGCTTCGAGGAACGAGCGCGACCACCGGGCCACGTCGTTGTCCTTGACGCGCTTCCGGAGGGCACGCATCCGGGTCGAGCGCTCGCGGCGCGGCATCTCGATGGCGCGCTGGATCGAGTCCTTGAGCGCCCCGATGTCGTGCGGGTTGACGATGACGGCCTGCTTGAGCTCGTCCGCTGCTCCGGCGAACTCGGACAGGATCAGGACGCCGTCGTTGTCGTGGCGGGACGCGACGTACTCCTTCGCGACCAGGTTCATGCCGTCACGGAGGGCCGTGACGAGCATGATGTCCGCGGCCAGGTACAGCGCGACCATCTCCTCGCGCGGGTAGCCGTGGTGCAGGTACGAGATCGGCTGGTGGCCGATGACGCCCAGGTCGCCGTTGATGCGACCGACGCTGAGCTCGATCTCGTCGCGGAGCATCCGGTACGTGTCGACCCGTTCGCGGCTCGGGCTGGCGACCTGGATGAGCGCGGCATCCTCGACCGCCAGACGGCCGTCCTCCACCAGTTCGCCGAACGCCTTGATGCGGTGCCGGATGCCCTTGGTGTAGTCGAGCCGGTCGACGCCGAGCAGGACGGTCTTCGGGTTGCCGAGGCCGTCGCGGATCTCCTTGGCGCGCTGCTGCACCTCGGGCCGGCGGGCGATCTCCTCGAAGCTCTCGGCATCGATCGAGATCGGGAAGTGCCGGGCCTCGACGTGCCGGACCGTGATGCCCTTGCGGCTGCGCGGCGCCTTCGGGTCGTCGACGGGCACGTCCACCGTCGAGCCCTTCGTCGTGTAGCCCTTGATGTGCCGGACCGCGCGGAGGAAGTCGCTGGCGTCGTCCTGGCGCTGGAACCCGATCACGTCGGCACCGAGCAGACCGTCGAGGATCTGCGCGCGCCACGGCAGCTGCGCGTAGATGCCGACCGGCGGGAACGGGATGTGGTTGAAGAAGCCGATCGTCAGGTCGGGGCGGAGCGCCCGGAGCAGTGCCGGTACGAGCTGCAGCTGGTAGTCCTGCACCCAGACGATGCCGTCCTGCTCGACGATCTCGGCGATCTGCTCGGCGAAGCGCTGGTTCACGCGCTTGTACGCGTTCCACCAGTCGCGGTGGTAGCTCGGGTGCTCGATGACGTCGTGGTAGAGCGGCCAGAGCGTGTCGTTGCTGAAGCCCTCGTAGTACTCCTGCACGTCGTCGGCGCTGAGCGGCACCGGGACGATGTGGATGCCCTCGTTGTCGAACGGCTCGACGGTGACGTCCGGCTGCCCGACCCACCCGACCCAGGCGCCGTCGTTCGCGCGCATCACCGGCTCGAGTGCGGTGACGAGGCCGCCCGGCGAGTGCCGCCAGCCCTCGGTGCCGTCGTCCTCGACGACGCGGTCCACGGGGAGGCGGTTGGAGGCGACGACGAAGGCGTAGCGCGTGCTGTCGGTGCGGTCTGCGGGCATGGGTGGCGGGTGCTCCGTTCCTGCCCGGCGGCCTGCCGGGGCGTCGGGACCGAAACTACCAGCGCGTGGGCGACCGGGCTGAGGGGACGCTCACCCGTGCCCGGCCGGGAGGCGCGGGGCCGGGTCCGGCACGCAGTCCTCCGTCACTAGGCTCAGCCCATGGTCGAGACCCGCTGCTGGCAGGACGGTTCGTCGGCGGAGCGGGACTTCCCCGTGGAGCAGGTCTCGGACCTGGTCGCCCGCGACGGCGCCTTCGTGTGGATCGACTTCACCGACCCGCAGCCCGCGGACCTCGAGCAGGTGCAGGAGGAACTGGGCATCCACGTCCTCGCGGTGGAGGACGCCGTCGAGAGCGGACAGCGGCCGAAGCTCGACCGGTACCGGGACAGCCTGTTCCTCGTGGTCTACGACGCCCACGGCCCGGGGAAGGACGGCGCGATCGTCACCCACGAGGTGAAGGCCTTCGTCACGAAGCACGCCCTCGTCACGATCCACGGCGCAGACTTCGACACCGCGGCCGTCCAGCGCCGGTGGGACGCGAACAGCGACCTGGCGGACCACGGCGTGCCCTGGCTGCTCTGGGGGCTGCTCGACGCGGTGGTGGACCACGCCACGAGCGTCCTCGAGACCATCGAGCGGGACATCGACGCGCTCGAGGACGACCTGTTCGAGACCGGCGACCCCCGCGAGCAGCAGATCCAGCGCCGCTCGTTCCGGCTGCGCAAGGCACTCGGGGTGCTCCGCCGACTGGTCGTGCCGACCCGGGACAGCGTCGGCTCGCTGCTGCACGGCGACGCCGAGACGATCATCAACGGCGTCCGCCCCTACTTCCGGGACGTCGAGGACCACCTAGTGTCCATCGCCGACTCCGTCGACCAGCAGCGGGACGCGGTGTCGAGCGTCCTCGACACGAACCTGAACCTGGCGTCGAACCGGCAGAACACCGTGATGAAGAAGGTGACGAGCTGGGCGGCGATCATCGCGATCCCGACCGGCATCACGAGCTTCTTCGGGCAGAACGTGTCGTTCCCCGGCGAGGGGGCCTGGAGCGGGTTCTGGGCGTCGATCGCGCTCACCGTGGCCTCGTCACTGGTGCTCTACCGGTCGTTCAAGCACCGCGACTGGCTCTGAGCCGCTGCCCCGAGCGGGATCAGATCGCGAGTGCGAACACGCCGGCGACGACCGTCAGCGGCGCCACGATGCAGCCGAGCGCGATGTAGCGCCCCCAGGACAGGTGGATGCCCTCGGCCGTCAGCCGCGCGTGCCACAGCAGCGTCGCGAGCGAGGCCCACGGCGTGATGAGGCAGCCCGCGTTGACACCGACGAGCAGCGCCGCGTAGCGCAGGGCCTCGTGTCCCGCCGCGGGCTCGAGCACCAGGTAGGCGGGCAGGTTGTCGATCGCGTTCGCCGCCACCGCGCCCGCACCGCCGAGGAGCAGCAGGGAGCCGCTGCCCGTGCCGCCACCGAGGGCGTGCACGATCGGGTCGGTGACGCCGGTCGCGTGCAGGGTCTCGACGACGACGAAGAGCCCGGCCGCGAAGACCAGCGTCGACCACGGCACCCGCGACGGCCTGAGCTCCGACGGCGCCCGGAAGGCGGCGACGACGACGAGCAGGACCGCGGCGGCGACGGCGGCCACCCAGACCTCGACGCCGGCGGTGAGCGCGACGACGAGGGCGACGAGCACCGCGGAGGCCGCCCAGAAGAACACCGGGTCGGACGCCTTCCGCAGCCCCACCGGCGTGTACCGGCCGAAGAGCGACCGTCGGAACACGACGAGCAGCACCGCGCACGGCACGACGACCCCTGCGAGCGCGGCCCAGACCATCAGGCCGGCGAACGGCAGCGGCCCGTCGAGTCCGATCTTGTCGACGGCGAGCAGGTTCGTCAGGTTCGACACCGGCAGCAGCAGGGACGCGGTGTTCGCGAGCCACACCGTGGTCAGGGCGAACGGCATCGGCGGCAGACCGACCCGACGCGCCAGCGTGATGACGATCGGCGTGAGCAGCACCGCGGTGGTGTCGATGGACAGGAAGACCGTGCAGAGCACGGCGAGGACGACGACCGCGCCCCACAGGCCGATGGTCCGTCCGCCGCCGACCCGCGCGGCGACGTCGGCCAGGCGGTCGAAGACCCCGGCGTCCGCGGCGAGTTCGGAGACGATCGTCAGGCCGAGGACGAAGCCCAGGACCGGCAGCACGCGGGCGGCGAGGGCGGCGAGTTCCGGCAGCGGCAGCAGGCCGAACGCGACGCACACCGCCCCGACGGCGAGCAGGACGGCTCCGATGACGGCTTGGCGCACGATGTGGCTCCTCAGTTCTCGCACCGGAGGACCCTTGTGCGCCCGGCGGCGCTCCAATGTAGCGCCCGGTAACGTGGCCAGGACGACGACAGGAGGAACCCGTGCGGAAGTTCATGTTCAGTGGTGCGGTGTGGGGCTCGCTCATCAGCGGCTACAGCGTGCTGCAGACGTCCAGGCGCGGACCGCGCGACTGGCGACTCGCCCTCACCTGGGTGGCGTGGCTCGCGACGACGATCGTGGCGGTCGGGACGGTCGTCGAGGACGACCGTGCGGTGAAGTCGAAGCAGCGCTAGTCGCGCTGGGTCGCGACGCGACCACCGACGCAGACGGGAGGCCCGGTACCAGCTGGTACCGGGCCTCCCGTCTGCGTCCTGGCGCGCCCGGCGCGTCTACCGGGTCCGGTCGGGCGGGACCTCGTCGGCGTGGATGCCGGAGGTCTGGATCGGCCCGGTGAAGAGGGCGGAACGTTCGTCGCCCTCGCCGAACAGCTGCGAGTCGGTCTCGCTGCGACGACCGCGTCGGGTCGGCGGCGTGCGGGTCGGCTCGGTGAGCTGCACGCGCTGCAGCGGGAGCGCGTCCGGGTGGTGCCGCTGCACCCACTCGACCATCTCCTCGCGGACGTAGCAGCGCAGGTCGAAGAGCCCGCCGGCGTCCGGGGCCGTGACGAGGATGCGGACCCGGACGAACCCGCCCACCGCGTCCGTCACCTGCAGCACCTTCGTGCGTCCGTCCCAGATCGTGCTCGTGGCGAGGATGCGGTCGAGCTCCTCGCGCATGTCGGACGGGCTGACCCGCCAGTCCAGGTCGAACTCGACGGCGCCGAGGAGCTCACTGCTCGTCCGCGTCCAGTTCTCGAACGGGGTGCTCGTGAAGTAGGTCGACGGCAGGACGAACCGGCGGTCGTCCCAGAGGTGCACGACCACGTAGGTGAGGGTGATCTCCTCGATCCGGCCCCACTGCCCCTCGACCACGACCACGTCATCGACGCGGATGGAGCCGGAGAAGGCGAGCTGCATGCCCGCGAAGACGTTGCCGAGCGTCGACTGGGCGGCGAGACCGGCGACGACCGAGATGAGACCGGCGCTGGCCAGGACGCTCGCGCCGGCGGCCTCGACCCCGTCGAAGGTCAGCAGGATCGCACCGACGGCGATGATGACGAGCAGGGCGACGGTGAGCCGCCGGATGATGAGCACCTGGGTGCGGATGCGGCGGGCCTGCCGGTTGTCGGGCACGTCGATGCGGAAGCGGTGCAGCCCGAGGTCCTCCAGGAAGATCGCGACCTGGCACGCGAGCCAGCAGCCGGTCGCGATCGTGACGACGAGGAAGCCGTGTGCGACCTCATCCCGCCACGGGAAGGCCTCGGCCTTGCGCGGGATGCTCGAGGCGAACGCGACCCAGAGCATCGCGACCAGCAGCACGGTGCGGAAGGGGTGGCGCGTCCGACGCGAGAGGACGTCGGCCCAGCGTTCCCGGCGCGCGATCGCCCGGAGGACCAGGTGCAGGACGAGGGCGACCACGGCGGTCACGAGCAGGGCGACCCCGATCGCGACGAGCAGTCGGAGGAGGATGTCCATGCCCCCATGCAACCAGGTCCGCGTTCAGGAACGGGCCACCCTCGCCTGTGCGGACGCTCAGCCCGGCGGATCGCCCGAACGGGGGGTTGCGTGTTGCCGCGGTCGCGAGCGCCTGTAGGTTGTCGCGCATGACAGCGCAGAACGACACGGGTGCGAAGCCGGCCCCGGCGAACGACTTCTCGCACGAGCAGGAGGGCTACCAGCACGGGTTGAAGCCCCGCCAGCTGCAGATGATCGCGATCGGTGGGGCGATCGGCACGGGGCTCTTCCTCGGCGCTGGCGAGCGATTGCACAACGCCGGACCGGCGCTGGCGATCACGTACCTGATCGCGGGCGTCTTCGCCTTCTTCATCCTGCGGGCCCTCGGCGAGCTCGTGCTGCACCGGCCGTCCTCGGGCTCGTTCATCTCGTACGCACGGGAGTTCTACGGCGAGAAGTTCGCCTACGCCGCCGGCTGGATGTACTTCCTCAACTGGGCGATGACGTCGATCGTGGACACCACGGCCGTCGCGGTCTACCTGAAGTACTGGTCGGCGTTCACGGCCGCACCGCAGTGGCTGCTCGCCCTCATCGCCCTGGTCGTCGTCCTGGCGGCGAACATGGTCGCCGTGAAGGTGTTCGGCGAGCTCGAGTTCTGGTTCGCCCTCATCAAGGTCGCCGCGCTCGTCGCGTTCCTCGTGGTCGCGATCATCTGGCTCGTCTTCGCGTTCCCCGTGGAGACCGGCGGCGAGGCGGTCCGCACCGGCTTCTCGATCTGGGGTGACAACGGCGGCATCCTGCCGAACGGTGTGCTGCCGGCCGTCCTGGTCATCCAGGGCGTCGTGTTCGCCTACGCCGCGATCGAGCTCGTCGGCACCGCGTCCGGCGAGACCCAGGACACCGAGAAGGTCATCCCCCGCGCCATCAACTCCGTCGTCTTCCGCATCGCGGTGTTCTACGTCGGCTCGATCGTGCTGCTCTCGATCCTGCTGCCCTACACGGCGTACAAGAAGGGCGAGAGCCCGTTCGTGACGTTCTTCTCGTCGCTCGGCAATCCGCACGTCGGGGTCATCGTCGGCTCGATCATGAACTTCGTCGTGCTCACCGCCGCCCTGTCCTCGCTGAACGCCGGGCTGTACTCGACCGGTCGCGCGCTGCACTCGATGGGCATGAACGGTTCCGCACCGAAGTGGACCACGAAGATGTCGAAGGGCGGGGTGCCGTACGCCGGCATCCTGCTGACGGCCGCGTTCACCGTCGCCGGCGTCGTGCTCAACTACTTCGTCCCCGGGCAGGCGTTCGAGATCGCCCTGAACATCGCGAGCCTCGGCATCATCACCGCGTGGGGCACGATCATCCTCTGCCAGATGAAGCTGCGGCAGTGGGCCAAGCAGGGGCTCGCGAAGGAGCCGACGTTCCGTCTGCCCGGCGCTCCGGTGACGAGCTGGCTGACCCTGGCGTTCCTCGCCGCGGTGATCGTGCTGATGGCGATCGACTACCCGATCGGCACCTACACGATCGCGTCCCTCGTGGTCGTCATCCCGCTGCTCGTCGTCGGCTGGTTCCTGCAGCGCGACCGCATCCTGCGCATCGCCTCGCTGCGGCAGGGCATCACCGGGCCGTACCCGGTGAACGGTCGCGACCCCGCCGCCCAGGTCCGCCGCCGCGACGGCGGTGACGGCACCGTCTGAACCGCGACCGACAGCAGGAAGCGCACGACCGGCACGACGGTCGACCGAGTCCGGCACCCGCAGGTACGATCAGCGGGTGCCGGACTCTCCTGTTCTCCCGACGCTCGACCTGCAGCACACCTGGCGTGGTGCGCTCTGCCGGGTCCGCGTGTTCCGCGACCGCGTGACGGCCGAGACCAGCTACGAGCGCGAGACCCTGCTGCCCGTGCCCATGGAGGCCGTCAGCGGCTGGCGCATCGAGGAGTGCGACTTCGACGCGGTGTGCGTCGAGTTCGTCACGATGACCGAGATCTGGCGGGTGCTGCTCTCCCCCGCGGACGAGTCGCTCGCGGACATGGCGTTGCGGACGGCGCTCGGCGCGCCGATGCCGGCGGCGTCGTAGCGGGGCCGACGTGCGCGCCCGCTGACGGGAGGCGCGGGGCGGGGCCGCCACGGGCCTCCCGTCCGACGCGTGCGCGGCTGGGTGCGTCCCGCTGGCCGCTCGGTGCATCCCCTGCCGACGTCAGACGAGCAGCAGTACCGCGGCGACGACCGAGGCGGCGGCGATGCCGAGCCCGATGAGCATCAGGATGAAGTGCACGCGCCAGAACGTGGTCGGGTGGCCGGCGGCGTCACGGGCACGGGTGTCCTTCGCGACGCGCTGGAAGAAGCGCGGCCAGGCGATCACGTTGAAGACGGCACCGATGAGCAGGACCACTGCGGCGAAGACGAGCACCCGACGATTGTACGTCCGGGCCTCGGCCGCCCCCCACGACCGGCCGAGACCCGCGACCACACCAGGTGTAGCACGTGCTACAGAGCCTACACGAGGGCCGGGCGGGCCCCGACGAACCGGGGTGGATCGGCGCCGAGTGTTCACGAGGACCCTGCTCAGGCGGTCACGAGGGCTCCGCTCAGGCGGTCGCGAGGATCCTGCTCGAGCGGTTCCGGGGGACGCAGCTCAGGCGCTCGCGAGGACCGCTTCCGCCTCGGCGAGGGCCGCTCGGTCCGCCGCGTCGAGGGGCCGGCGACTCCGTCGTGCGCCGTCGTTCACCTCGACGATGAGCCGACTCAGCCGCGTCGCCGGGTCGTCCGAGTCGGGGTACTCGTTGTCGGTGCCGAGCCGGGCGTGCACGGGCTCGAGGCGCTGGAGCGCCCGGGCCAGTGCGGCGGCGCGTCGCCCCTGCCCGACCCGGTGTCCGACGACGAGCAGGAGCATGCCGGAGGCGACCAGCAGGACGGCGCCGGGTGTCGTGACGTCGTACGGCAGGCCCAGGGCGTGCGTGACGTCGATCCGGCCGGCCACGTGCGCCAGGTCCATCACGGCGACGACGACCATCCGGACGGCACCGAACGCACCGCCGGCCACGAGTGCCCAGAGCCCGACGCGGTCCAGGCCGGTGCGTGCCTCCCGGATGCGCAGGACGCAGATGATGCCCGTGGCACCGAGCGCCAGACCGAGGTAGGTGGTCTGCGCGATCGAGTAGACGGCCGCCGTCGGCTGGTTGCCGACCGAGAGCATGAAGGCGGTCGTCGTCGGAACCGGGTCGAGCGTGGAGAACGCCAGGACGATGAGCACCAGGACGACCGAGCACGACGCGACGACGACGTTCCGCATCCAGGTCCGCGCCGCCCCCACGGCCTTCGCGACGCCCCAGAGCAGGGTGCTCGTCCCGAGGACCATGAGCACGTCGCAGACGAGTGTCAGGACGTTCCGGCCGCCGAGCAGCGGGTCGACCGCGCGGTAGAGCGGTCCGACGCCGGCGACGATCGTGGCCGAGAACAGCAGGAACGTCATCGTGAGCGTCCGGTCCTGGCCGCGCTGCAGCACGGCCAGGACGACCGTGCCGACGACGAGCAGGACCGCCTGGAGCAGCGCGAGGATCACCCGAAGACCCCGCGGAACGCGCTGGGACGCTCGCGGTGGCCGCGGATGAGCTGCGCGAGACGGTCCGCGAAGTGCTCGGCCTGGCGTTCGTACTCGTTCTCGAACAGGCCCCGGGCGAGCGCACGTTCGACCTTGTACTGCGGCAGGTCCGGGATCAGCGCGCGGATCGCCGCAGCTTGGGGTGCTGACTCCTGGTGCCCGTGCAGGACGTGGCCGAGCTCGTGCCCGATCACGAACGCGCGGAACGTCGGGGACGGCGTCGGCGAGATCATCACGAGGTGCTGGTGCTCGAGCGTCGCCACGAACCCGCACACCGGCTCGTCGGCCAGGAACGCCTCTTCACGGACCCGGATCGGCTTGCCGACGAGCTGCTCGGCGGCGGCGACGGCGTCCTCGACACCCGTCCAGCCCGCTTCGGCCCCCATCTGCCAGAAGCGCTCGAGGATGCGCGGGTCGCTCATGCAGCACCGCCGCGGCGCGACTCCTGCTCGATGACCTCGGCGATGCGCCGGAGGGCGTCCGGGGAGAGCTCCCCGGGGAAGGTCCGCGCCGCGAAGCCGCTGACACGTGCCGACCGGATCGACCGGACGAGTGCGAGCTGCGCCCCGATGCGGTCCGGCAGGTCGGTGTCCTCGAGCAGGAAGGCGTCGTCGACCTCGAAGAAGCCGGCGAGCAGTCGGAGCAGCTGGGTGTCGCTGTTCCGACGGCCGTCCCCGGACACCATGTAGGTCCACTTCGCCCGCGAGAGCGATCCGCCGTGCTCGTCGACGTACTGCTCGATCTCGGCGAAGGGCACGGGCGCGCCGCGCTGCGTCTCCTCGAAGTCGAGCAGCAGGTTGAGCCGGCGCGCGAGTTCGCCCGCGTCGAGCACGCCGCCCTTCGGCAGTGATGCCGTCATCGTCGCCCCCTTCGATCCCCGTGCCGGACCACTGTACCGCGCGACTACCCTCGGAAGGGTGTCGCGCCGGTACCCCTCGACCATCGCCGGCCCGGTCGAGCACGAGTTCGTCGTCTCCCGCTCCCGGTTCGTCACGACCGCCCACCCGGCTCCCGACCCGGCAGCGGCCGAGGCCGTCGTCGCCGAGGTCCGTCGGCGGTCCTGGGACGCGCGACACCACTGCACCGCCATGGTGACGGGCGTCCTCGGGGACCAGGCACGGTCCTCCGACGACGGTGAACCCTCCGGCACCGCCGGGGTGCCGATGCTCGAGGTGCTCCGACGCCGCGACCTGACCGACGTCGTCGTGGTCGTCAGCCGGTGGTTCGGCGGGGTGAAGCTCGGGGCTGGCGGGCTCGTCCGCGCCTACTCGACCTCGGTGTCCGGAGCGCTCGACCAGGCGACGGTCATCCGTCGCGCTGCTCGGACGCGGGTGCAGGTCGCCGTCCCGCACGCCGACGCCGGACGGGTCGACAACGCACTCCGGGCGTGGGTCGCGCGCCACGACGCCACCGCGGACGACACCGTGTACGGCGAGCAGGCGGTGTTCACGCTGTGGGTCCCACTCGACGGTGTCGCGACGCTCGAGGCGGAGCTGGCGAGCGTGTCCGCCGGGGCGCTCGTGCCGGTCCTCGGGGAGGAACGGGTCGTCGACCTGGCTCCGAGCTGATCCTCCGTGTCCTCGCGCAACATTTCGTGTTCCAATACCTCGTACTGCATTCCTCTGCCGGTCTAGCATCGCCCGGGTCATCGGCCACCGATGCCCGAACCGATCGAACAGAGGGAGTCCCCATGCGCCCACGCGCCACACCGCGTGCCGCGCTCGCGCTCGCCATCACGCTCGCCGTGACGAGTCCGAGCGTGGCCGCAGCCGCCACGTCGACCGACCCACCCGCCAGCACCACCGGGGCGACCGTCGGGCTGGCCGTCGAGATCGCGAAGGACGGCAACGGCCCCTTCACCCCGGACGACGGCCCGGGCGGCGACCGGGACGCCACCAACGGGATCGTGCGCACGCTCGACGCCGTCACCTACCGCGTCACGATGAACTCCACCGGCGGCACGAGCACCAACGAACGCTTCACCCTCTCGGCCCCGGCGGGCACGTCATGGGTCGGCGTCCCCGGTCCGTGCCGGGGCGCCGGGTCGTCGATCGACGGAGCAGACCTGGTGTGCAACCTGGGTGACGTCGCCGAAGGACACGCGGTCGCCGTCCCCGCAGTGCTCGACGTCTCCGGCGACCTGCGGCACGGCGACACACTCGCCGTCGCCGGCACCGGGACCGCGGACGGCGCCGAGAACGGCACGGTCACCACGGTCTCCCCCACCACGACGGTCTCGGCCGCGCCCCGCTACAACCTCAGCAAGAACATCAACGGCTCACGCCTGGACGCCGATGCGCTCGGCCCGGACGGCACCACCCACGGCATCCAGCTGGTCTACCCGATCACGGTCGACTGGCAACCGGTCGTGCCGGGCCAGGGCCTGCTCGGCTTCGAGCGGAGCGCCGGACCGATGACCTTCACCGACGACCTCTCGGAGATCCTCGGCGACCTGCCCTCCGACGCGGTGCTCTGGAACGGCGGGCACCCCGCCTGCGGCGTCAACGACGTCACCGACTGGCGCTTCGGCAACCTGCCCGGTGGTCGCGGTGGCACGGCGAACAGCGTGACGGACTCCGGCGCGATCACGTGCGAGCAGGACAGCGCCGGCGAGCCCGTGTCGGTGACGATCACCGGAACCGTCACCGACCCCACCCATCTCCCCACGACCGGGCTGACCGGTGCGCTGACACAGCCGAACCGGTCCTACTTCGTCTCCGGCTACCTGTCCGTCTGGATGCCCACGCCGCCACCCGGCACGAGCGTGGACTCGGTGAACACGTACTCGCCGCTGCGGACCACCTCGATCAGTGGAGCCCCGAACTTCCCCGGGTCCACCGAACCCCTCGGCGACAACCGAGCGGCACGCAACATCGTCGAGTTCGGTCCCGGCGGTGGCTACAAGCGCCTGTACCGGGTGCACGGCGATGGTGCGAGCGTGTCGGCCGGTTCCGCGCGGGAGGGCGATCCCTGGGTGACACCCGGCATGGTGCTCCGCAGCGACGTCGGTGCCACGAACACCGGCCTCCGCCCCCGTGACGGCGTCGTGCTCTGCGACACGTTCGACCGCGCCACCCAGCGGCTGACCCGCGTGGGTCCCGGCAGGGTCGCTGCGCGGACCGCGGGCCTCACCGGCGGGACCGTGCAGTACGCCGCGTACGACATGACCAGCCCCGAGGAAGGCCAACGACAGGCGACGTGCGACGACGACGACGGCCCCTGGTACGACCAGCCCGAGGACGTGCCGGGAGGCCTCGACGCGGTCGGGGCGATCCGCGCCACCGGGGGCGTCCGAGGCAGCACGACCGCCGTCCTCTTCTCGTACGTCGTGACGCGCGACGTCGCCGACGGCACCCGAGCCCGCGACTTCGGTCACCTGCGGTTCGGAGCCGACCAGCCCTGGATCCACGACACCGCCTCCGACCCGGTGCTCGGGGCCGGCAGCCTGTCCGACAGCGTCCTCGTCACCGAGGACCTCGCCCGGGTCACGAAGAAGGTCGTCGACGCCGGACACGACGCCACCGACACCCCGGACGCGACCCGGTTCGCCGTCGCCGGCAACACCCTCGACTACGCCCTCTACCCGTCGCTCACGAACGGCAACACCACGGGCAAGCCGTCCGACGTCACGGTCCGTGACGTCCTGCCGCCGAACGTCAGCTACGTCGCGGACAGTGCGACGCCCGCTCCGGAGACCGACACGATCACGGACGCCGACGGTGCGCAGCGGCAACGCCTCACCTGGACCCTCCACGACGTCGACCCCAACACCGAGCTGACCCCGATCACCTACACCGCCGAGGTGTCGACGTCGGCACCCGCGGCACCCGTCACCAACGAGGTCGTCATCGCCTCGCCGAGCGACCGGTCCGACGAGCGGTACCGTCGGGCCGAGCGCGCCGTGCAGATCGTCACCACCGGCGGGGTCGGCGTCCGGGAGACCGCCCTGGAGCCGGTCGTCGTCACGGGCGACGACCTCAGGTGGCAGCTCGACTACACGAACACCGACGCCAGCGCGATCGACCACGCGGACCTGATCGACGTCCTCCCGTTCCGCGGAGCCGGCGGGGACTCGTCGTTCCACGGCTCCGTCGGCCTCGCTGCACCGATCCCGATCGACGCTGCTGCCGACGAGTCCGTCGAGTACACCGCAGCGGACCCGGGCGACGTCGCCCTCGACGGATCGCACCCGTCGAACCAGCCGGGCGGTTCGACGAACTGGTGCGCGGAGGCGGACTTCGGCACCGCGGGGTGCCCCGGCACGCTCGCCGACGTCACCGCGTTCCGTCTCCAGCGAGGTGCTCCCGTCGCGGCCGGCGCGACCGTCACACACCGGATCGCCCTGCGGACCGACGGCCAGCACGACGGCGACCGCTACACGAACCGGTTCGGCCTGCGCGCCTCGAACCTGGCACTGGCGGTGCTGTCGAACGCGGCGACCGTCCGTGTCGTCGCCGGTGCCCTCGGTGACCACGTCTGGACCGACGAGGACGGCAACGGCATCCAGGACGCCGGCGAAACGGGCCTCCAGGGCGTCGACGTCCGACTGACCGGCACGGACGACCACGGCGACGACGTGGACCGCACCACGACGACCACCGCCGACGGCGACTACCGCTTCGGCGCGCTCCGACCCGGGGCGTACACGGTCACGTTCCGAGCCCCCGAGGGGCGCGCGTTCACCCGCCAGCACGCCGGCACGGACCAGGCAGTCGACTCCGACGTGGACCAGGACGGCCGCACGGCGGAGACGACCATCGCACGTGTCACGGCCGCTGGTGGCGAGCTGGAGGGTGTGCAGCGGCTGGACACGATCGATGCCGGAGTCCTGCCCGCGAACGACGTGGTCGATCCGCCGGGTACCGTCGACCCAGGCTTCACCGTGGACCCGACCGATCCCGCGAAGCCCGTCGACCCCGTCGGCCCCGTTGATCCGGACGTGCCTGGCGGGTCCGGGTCCGTCAGCGCATCGCCTGCGCCGGAGCCGGGTACCGGGCGGGGCTCGGCTGCCGACGCGACGACGGCCCGCGGAACACTCGCGTTCACCGGCAGCTCGGGGCTCCTGCTCCTCAGCACGGTGGCGATGCTGCTGGTCGTCGTCGGCGGCGTCCTCGTATGGCGCCGACGGCTGCGGCGGCGCTGAGCTCCGGCAGGCGGGGTGCTCCGGTCCGGAGGGACCCCGCCTGCCGTGATCACCACCGGACCTGCTGCGGCTCCGGCTGAGGATCCGGCTCCGGCTCCGGTTCCGGCTCCGGCTCCGGGGCTGGGTCCGGAGCCGGGCTGGGGCTGGGCTGGGCTGGGGGCGGGGGCGGGGGGCGGATTCCCCCGCGGACGACGCGACCTCCCGTGGCTGCCGAGGCAGCCTCCCGTGGCTGGCGAGTGCACTGAGCGTGCGCGCCCGCTGCACCCGCCGAGCCTGCCGAGCACGCCGAGCGACTCGTGGGCCACCGGCACCTCGGGCGCGGCGCGGAGCGCACGCGGCGCAGCACCGGCCGCTCCGCAACTCAGAAGACCCCGACCGGATCGGTCGGGGTCTTCGTGTGGTGCACCCCCTCGGACTTGAACCGAGAACCCACTGATTAAGAGTCAGTTGCTCTGCCAATTGAGCTAGAGGTGCGTGTGTGGAGTTGTTCTGGCGCTTCGGCGTGAGCCCCGCGACGGGAATCAACAATAGCATGACTTCGGTGCGCCCCTGACCACCCGGGGCGCCGAACGAACAGGAGCACCACTTGAGCGACCGTCTCGCCGCCGGCGACACCGCCCCCGACTTCACCCTCCCCGACCAGGACGGCACCGAGCACTCGCTCGCCGACCTCCGGGGCCGCAAGGTCATCGTGTACTTCTACCCCGCAGCCTCCACCCCCGGGTGCACGACCGAGGCCTGCGACTTCCGCGACAACATGTCGTCCCTGCAGGCCGCCGGGTACGAGGTGCTCGGCGTCTCGAAGGACGAACTGCCCGCCCTGCAGCGGTTCCACCACGAGCAGGCACTGAGCTTCCCGCTGCTCAGCGACCCGGACCTCGCCGTGCACCGCGCGTACGGCGCCTGGGGTGAGAAGAACAACTACGGCAAGATCGTCACCGGCACGATCCGGTCGACGATCGTCGTGGACGAGGACGGCTCGGTCCAGCTGCCGCTCTACAACGTCAAGGCCACCGGGCACGTCGCGAGCCTGCGGAAGAAGCTCGGCCTGCTCTGACCGCGTCCGGACCCCGGTCCTCGCGCCGTGCTGCTGGGAGTTCCCTCAGTCGCGTCGCGCGAGGACCGCGGTCACGGACTTCGAGAGCACCAGGGTGATGGCGAGCAACGCGGGGATGAGCAGCGCCCACCCCACGGCCGGCACCCGGAACACGCCCTGGAACGCGCCGATCGCCAGCGCACCCTGCAGGACCTGCCAGACGACGATTCCGCTCCGGACCCACGCCCGGCCGCGCCGCAGTCCGACGAGCATGGCGCCGAGCCAGAGGGTCGCGACGACCGCGAGGACGAGGAGCGCGACCGCCGATGCGATGCTCGCAGCAGGGGTCGTGAGCAGCTCGACGAGCAGGAAGACGGTCACCGCTGCCATCGCCAGGAACTCGAGTCCGACGACGACGATGAGCACGAGGAGCGCAGCGGGCCGCCCCCGGGGGACGACCTGGTCGTCCGGGATGGTGTCAGGCACAGCGATCCTCCAGCAGTGAAACCCTTGATTTGGCCATACCAGTATGGAACGATGTTCGAGGTCGTTTGGACGGCACGATGTGGTGTGCGTCTCCCGTGGTTCGACGCTCCTCCCCCGAGCGTTCTGCGGGTGTCGAACTCTCCCCGAGCGGGCTCCTCCCCACAAGGAAGCCTCCCGTACATCACATGAGCATGTGCAGAGTCCCGATCCCCCGAGTCACGGCCCCGGCCTGCCGTTCGAGCATCTAACGCAAGGAGCACCACCACATGGATTGGCGTGACCAGGCAGCCTGCCTCACCGCGGACCCCGAGCTCTTCTTCCCCGTCGGGAACACCGGCCCGGCCGTCGACCAGATCGAGAAGGCCAAGTCGGTCTGTGCTCGGTGCACCGTGACCGAGATGTGCCTGCAGTACGCACTCGAGAACAACCAGGACTCCGGTGTCTGGGGTGGCCTCAGCGAGGACGAGCGTCGCGCGCTCAAGCGCCGCGCCGCCCGCGCCCGCCGAGCCTCCTGACGCAGCAGGACTGCCAGACCGTCTGACGCCCGCCGTGCCCCCCGGGGCCGGCGGGCGTCGTCGTGCCCGGAGTCGCCGCGTGCCACGACCGCGCGCCGCGTCCGTTGGACACCGGTGTTCCTCGTTCGCATCGCGACATGACGCGGCGCGGAGGACGAACACCGGTGTTCCGCTACGCAGCCGTACCGGCGGTCAGCCAACGGAACGGGATCGAGATGGTCACCTCGGTGCCGCTACCGGTGAGCGTGTGCCAGTCGATGGTGCCGCCCAGCTCACCCTGGATGAGCGTGCGGACGATCTGCGTGCCGAGACCGGAGCCGACCTTGCCCTCGGGCAGCCCGACGCCGTTGTCCCGCACCTGGATCTCGATGTGGTCGTCGTGGCGGTTGGCGACGATCTCGACCTCACCGTCGCGGCCGTCCAGCCCGTGCTCGACGGCGTTGGTGACGAGTTCGGTGAGCCCGAGAGCGAGCGGGGTGGCCGCCTCGGATGGGAGGACACCGAACTCCCCCGTCTTCTTCGGGTGCACGGTCGTGTTGTGGGACGCGGCGACCTCGGTCACGAGCTTGAGCACGGAGTCGAACACCTCGTCGAAGTCGACCGTCTGGCTGAGCCCCGTCGACAGGGTGTCGTGCACGACGGCGATCGCAGCGACCCGGCGCATCGCGTTCTGCAGTGAGGTGCGCGCCTCGTCGGAGTGTGTCCGTCGGGCCTGGATACGGAGCAGCGACGCGACGGTCTGCAGGTTGTTCTTGACCCGGTGGTGGATCTCGCGGATCGTCGCGTCCTTCGTGATGAGCTCACGCTCCTGGTGCCGCATCTCGGTGACGTCACGGCAGAGCACGACGGCGCCGATCCGCTCGCCGTGGTCGCGGAGCGGGATCGAGCGGAGCGTCACGGTGACACCCTTCGCCTCGATGTCAGCGCGCCACGGAGCACGCCCGGTGACGACGAGCGGCAGGGACTCATCGACGTCGAGCTGTGCCCCGAGGAGCTCGGTCGTCACCTCGGCCAGGGACTTGCGCTCGAGTTCGCCGTCGAAGCCCATGCGGTTGAACGCGCTGAGGCCGTTCGGGCTGGCGAACGTCACGACGCCGTCGGTGTCCAGGCGGAGCAGGCCGTCGCTGGCGCGCGGAGCCCCACGACGGGGACCGGCCGGGGCGCCGAGGTCCGGGAAGTCACCGGTCGCGATCATGCCGAACAGGTCGTTCGCGCTCGCCGTGAAGTTGAGCTCCTGGCGACTCGGGGTCCGGGACTCGTCCTGGTTCGAGTGCCGCGTGACGACCGCGATCGGGCGGTCGGTGGTCTGCGCGCTCTTCGCCGACAGCCGTCGGAGGACGGGGATCGCGCGGACCCGGGTCGGGGTGTC
This sequence comes from Curtobacterium herbarum, assembly GCF_016907335.1. NCBI lineage: Bacteria > Bacillati > Actinomycetota > Actinomycetes > Micrococcales > Microbacteriaceae > Curtobacterium > Curtobacterium herbarum. The sequence goes on along the minus strand of NZ_JAFBBT010000001.1, from coordinate 1,329,704 downwards.
CTCGTACCAGTCCGGCTCGGCCGAGTCGACGACACGGCTGCCCGTGAAGCTCTGGGTGACCTGGTCACGCCACTCTTCGCGGATCTCCTGCCCGACGATGTCGCGGTAGAACAAGGTCGCCGCCGAGGACGGCCGCGCGTGCGCGACGGCCACGAAGGTCGAGTCGTCCTTGGTCGGCACCCACAGCACCATGTCGGCGAAGGACAGGTCGGCGAGCAGCTGCCAGTCACCGACGAGCAGGTGCAGCCACTCGACGTCGGCTTCGGAGGAACGGCCTTGTGCGAGGACGAGGTCACTGAGGGTCGACACCCGATCAGTCTAGGTGCGCCCCCGCGAGACGACCGCGTCCCGCTGTGGAGAAGAACGCACTGTCCACAGGTCGCTCGTTTCGTCCGTATGTGATGTTCCACGAACCCTACGCTCGGCCTGACGAAAGGGGCCGGAGTGGCGGACAACGCACGACGGATCGACGAGGAGCCGGACGGGCACGGCACAGCCGCCGGGCTGGATGGCCTCCACGACGACCACGCGGAGCACGAGGGACACGATGACCAGCATGAGAACGGACCACCGGGCACGGTCGCCGCGGGGCTGCCGGACCCCGGCGAGACGGCACGCTCGTTGGCGCTCTGCGTCGCGGAGATCCTGACCGGTGCGCGCGAGGTCGAGACGATCGCGCGCTGGATCACGGAAGAGGTCCAACGACACCTGCAACACCGCGCTGCACTCGCGGCACGGGCCCGTTCAGCCGCTCGCCGACGCCGCCACCGTCCGGTGATCCGCGTCGGCAGCGTCGTCGTCAGCGTGCCGCGCGACGGTGTCGCCGAAGCCGCGGTCGTCGTGCACACCCGGAGCCACGCTCGCGCGGTGGCCATCCGGCTCGAGGAGCGCAAGGGCCGGTGGCGAGCCACCGCGATCGGCGTGCTCTGACGACGTCGCCGCCAGCGGACGGCCGGCCGGCCGGACGAAAGACGGCACGACGACGGACGGGAGGCCCGGTACCAGCTGGTACCGGGCCTCCCGTCAGGGGTGTGGCGCGTCAGCCCTTCTTGGCCGCCGCCCGGCGCTCGGCGCGGTTGCTCGCGTCGGCCTGGCCGGACGCGGTCGCCGCGGAGCCGAAGGCGGAGCCCTTCTCGGGGCCGGCGGCTTCTTCCTGCTCCGCCTGGGCGCGCTGCGCGCGGGCGGTCGCGGCCTGCTCGAGGCGCCCGGCCTCGTCGCGGACCTCGACCTCGCCGTCGATCGACGGTGCGGAGTACTCGAGTCCGGCGTTCTCGCCTTCCTCGTTGAGACCCTTCGCCTCGATGACCGCGCTCTCGCCGTCGGACTGCACCTGGACCTCGAGGTTGAAGAGGAAGCCGACCGACTCTTCGCGGATCTGCCCCATCATCGTCTGGAACAGCGCGTAGCCCTCACGCTGGTACTCGACCAGCGGGTCACGCTGCGCCATCGCTCGGAGGCCGATGCCGTCCTTGAGGTAGTCCATCTCGTAGAGGTGGTCGCGCCAGCGGCGGTCGATCACGGAGAGGACGACGCGACGCTCGAGCTCACGCATCGCCTCGTCGCCGAGGGCCTCTTCGCGGTTCTTGTAGGCGAGCTGCGCGTCGGAGAGGATCTCGCGCGCCAGGAACTCCCGCGAGGCCTTGCCCTTCGACCCGGCTTCGGTGATGACCTCGTCGATGGTGATCGAGATCGGGTACAGGGTCCCGAGTTCGGTCCACATGGCGTCGAGGTCCCAGTCGTCCGGGGAGCCCTCACCGGTGTGGGTGTCGATGACGTCGTCGATGACGCTCTTCAGGAACGACTGCGCGCGCTCGTGCAGGTCGTCGCCCTCGAGGATGTGCCGGCGGTCGCTGTAGATCGCTTCGCGCTGGCGGTTCAGGACGTCGTCGTACTTCAGGACGTTCTTGCGGATCTCGGCGTTGCGGCCTTCGACCTGCGACTGAGCGGACCGGATCGCGCGGCCGACGAGCTTGTTCTCGATGGCCAGGTCGTCCGGGACGTTGCCGCGGCCCATCAGGCTCTCGGCAGCACCGGAGTTGAACAGACGCATCAGGTCGTCGGTGAGCGACAGGTAGAACCGGCTCTCGCCCGGGTCACCCTGACGGCCGGAACGACCACGGAGCTGGTTGTCGATGCGGCGGGACTCGTGACGTTCGGTGCCGAGGACGTAGAGGCCGCCGGCGTCGCGGACCTTCTCGCTCTCCTGCTCCACCACGGCCTTCATCGCGGTGAAGACCTTGTCCCACTCGGCTTCGTACTCGTCCGGGGTCTCGGTCGGCGACAGGCCCTTGGCGTGCATCTCCTGCACGGCGAGGAACTCCGCGTTGCCGCCGAGCATGATGTCGGTACCACGACCGGCCATGTTCGTGGCGACCGTCACGGCACCGGCACGACCGGCCTGGGCGACGATCGCGGCTTCACGGGCGTGGTTCTTGGCGTTGAGGACCTCGTGCTTGACGCCCTTCTTGGCGAGCAGCTTCGACAGGTACTCGGACTTCTCGACGCTCGTGGTGCCGACGAGGACCGGCTGGCCCTTGAGGTGACGCTCTTCGATGTCGTTCGCGACCTGCTCGAACTTGGCCTGCTCGTTCTTGTAGACGAGGTCGGTCTGGTCGATGCGCTGCATCGGCCGGTTCGTCGGGATCGGGACCACGCCGAGCTTGTAGGTCGACATGAACTCGGCCGCTTCGGTCTCCGCGGTACCGGTCATGCCGGAGAGCTTCTGGTACAGGCGGAAGTAGTTCTGCAGCGTGACGGTGGCGAGGGTCTGGTTCTCGGCCTTGACCTCGACACCCTCCTTCGCCTCGATCGCCTGGTGGATGCCCTCGTTGTAGCGACGGCCCATCAGGATGCGGCCGGTGTGCTCGTCGACGATCAGCACCTCGCCGTTCATCACGACGTAGTCCTTGTCGCGCTTGAACAGGGCCGAGGCCTTGATCGAGTTGTTGAGGAACGAGATCAGCGGGGTGTTCGCGGACTCGTAGAGGTTGTCGATGCCGAGGTAGTCCTCGACCTTCTCGATGCCGGGCTCGAGGACACCGACGGTGCGCTTCTTCTCGTCGACCTCGTAGTCCTCGCCCGGGGTGAGCCGGGTGGCGATCGACGCGAACTCGGTGAACCAGCGGTTCGCCTCGCCCGAGGAGGGCCCGGAGATGATCAGCGGCGTGCGGGCCTCGTCGATGAGGATCGAGTCGACCTCGTCCACGATCGCGAAGAAGTGCCCGCGCTGGACCATGTCGGACGCCTGCCACGCCATGTTGTCGCGGAGGTAGTCGAAGCCGAACTCGTTGTTCGTGCCGTACGTGATGTCCGCGGCGTACTGCTCGCGACGCTCGATCGGCGACTGCCCGGCGATGATGCAGCCGGTGGTCATGCCGAGGGCGCGGAACACACGACCCATGAGCTCGGACTGGTACGACGCCAGGAAGTCGTTCACCGTGATGACGTGCACGCCGCGCGACGGGATCGCGTTGAGGTACGCGGCCGTCGTCGCCACGAGCGTCTTGCCCTCACCGGTCTTCATCTCGGCGATGTTGCCGAGGTGCAGTGCCGCGCCGCCCATGAGCTGCACGTCGAAGTGCCGCATGCCGAGGGTGCGCTTCGACGCTTCGCGGACGGCGGCGAACGCCTCCGGCAGGAGGTCGTCGAGGGTCTCGCCGTTGGCGTACCGCTCGCGGAGTTCCGTCGTCTCCTCTTGGAGTTCCTCGTCGGTGAGGCTCGCGAAGTCGTCCTCGAGGTCGTTGATCGCCGAGGCGTACGCCTTCAACCGACGGAGAGTCCGCCCTTCACCGATGCGGAGGACCTTCTCCAGCACGTTTGCCACGTGAGCTCCTTACGAAGTCGTCGTGCGCGGTCGACGCGCCCGATCAGCCAGTCATGCTAGCAACCCCGCCGGGGTCCGGCGCTGGGAGCAACACGAGTGCGCACGGCCCGGACGGGGCCGTGCGCACTCGGAGGTGGTGCGTCGCGTCGACTACGCGGTCGCGGACACGGTCTCCTCGACGAGGACGTGTTCGCTCCCTCGGGCGTCGGCGCCCGGGTTCTCGTCGATGCCGATCACGCCGTAGTCCCAGCCCTTGCGGCGGTACACGACGCTCGGGCGGTGGGTCTCGGAGTCGACGAACAGGTAGAAGTCGTGGCCGACGAGCTCCATGTGGTACAGCGCGTCGTCGACCGTCATCGGTGCGGCCTCGAAGACCTTCTGGCGGATGACGACCGGCGAGTACGCGGCGTCCTCTTCCTCGTGAGCGGCTTCCTGGTCGACGTCGACCACGGGCACGGCACCGGTGGCGACCGTCTCGATGAGCTTGCCGTCGGCGGGCTCGACGCCCATGCCCTCGAACGCGGCTCCGGCGGCCTCGGCCACGGAGGTCGGACGGTGACGTCCGCGGTGCACCTTCTTGCGGTCACGTGCCCGGCGCAGGCGCTCGGCGATGCGCGCGAACGCCAGGTCGAAGGCGGCGTACTTGTCCGACGCGGCGGACTCGGCCCGGACCAGCGGCCCCGGACCGATGAGGGTCAGTTCGACGCGGTCCTCGCCCTGCGCTCCGCTGCTCTTCTCGTGATGCCGGCTCACCCGCACCTCGAACGCGAGGGCCCGGTCGGCGAGCACGTCGATCTTCTCGGACTTCTGCTCCACGTAGGCCCGGAATCGGTCGGTGACCCCGACGTTGCGGCCCGTGATCGTCACGTCCATGGCGGCTCCCATCCACACTCGGCGGTTCGCCTGCGTCCGGCGAACACCAACGCCTTGCCGCGAGGCTAGACCCTGCGGGCTCGCCCCGTGCCGGTGCGGGCCCGCGTGCCGGAGACCTCCACCGGATGCCCAGGCGACGTCCGGGTCCGGCTGCTGCTCGTGCTCGCGCTCGCGCTCGTGCTCGCGCTCGTCGGGCACGCTCACACCTCCACCGTGGCGACGGCCACGCACCGGACGACTCGGCCGCCGGCGGCGCGGACGGCCCGGATGGCCTCGGCCATCGTCACGCCGGTGGTGACGACGTCGTCGACGAGCACGACGTCGCGGTCGGCCACGTCGTCGGCGACGAGGGTGCCGACCGTCGCCGCCACGCGCTCGATCGCGTTCCGCTCCTTCTGCCCGCCACCGGCGTACCCGTGTCCGCCCGGCCCGGCACCACCCGGCCCGACAACGGCACCGGCACCGGCACCGGCAGGCGTGTCGCTGCCCGAACCGGCACCGACCCGCCCGCCATCGGCGTCGGCTCGGTCGTCGCCGGGCAGGGGGACCCGACGCAGGGCCCGCGAACGCCGGACGCCGGCACGACGCAGGACCGTCACGACCGGGTCGAACCCGCGCCGCCGGTGCCCGCGGGGCGAGGGCGGGACCCGAAGGACCACCGTGCCAGCCGGGGACTCGGCGAGCGCCGTCCGGACGAGGTCCGCGGTGCGCCGGGTGAGCCCGCGCACCACGTCCACGCGTCCGCGCAGCTTCCACTCGAGCACCAGGGTCCGGACGAGGCCGTCGTACTCGTGGGCGGCGTCGAGCCGGACCCCGGCGACGAGCCGCGTCCGTCCGGGCAGCGCGTCGAGCGAGGACCGGCAGGCACGGCAGAGCGCGCGGTCCGGCACGCCGCAGCCGACGCAGACGACGGGCAGGACGAGTGCCAGGACGGCGGCAGCGGCGTCAGCCCAGGGGCGATCGGGAGCGCCGGACGTCGTGGACGGTGGCGGGAGGACGACCGGGTGTGTCTGGAGCGAAGGCATGCCCCGATGGTGCCCGGCGGGGACCACCGGGGGTGGGCCGCGGTGTCGGACTGTGGACGGGCCTCCCGTCCGGGGCGGGTGTGGAGGACGAGACGGCGCTCAGCGCTGGACGCCGAGCACCGACGCCTCGACTCCGGTGGTGTCCCACGCGCCGCCGGTCGACTGCAGCACCGACCCGTCCGACATCCGGAGCAGCAGTGCGCCGCCGCTCCCCCCGGTGATCGCGGTCGCCCGGCCGTCCGGCTTGGCGAGGGCGTCCCACTGTCCGCCGACGGTGGTGCGGACGACGCTCGAGCCGGCCGTGGTGCGCCCGACCGAGGCGATGTCGAGCTCGTCGATCCAGGCGGCGCCGACGGGGTCGCCCTCGGCGGCCTGCACCCGGACGGGCGGGCCGAGCGAGGTCGGTGCCCGGTCGGACCCGCGGGTGATCGCGACGACGTAGAGCGCGGCCCCGTCGTCGGTGTCGAGGAGCGCGAGCGCACGGGTGGAGTCGCGGGACACCTGGAAGGACACGAGTCTGCCGGCCGGGAGGGTCGAAGTGACGACGTGCGGGTCGCCGCCGAGCCCGTACGCGGTGATCGACCGAGTGTCGGACTGCTGGGCGACCCAGACGAAGCCCTGGTCGTCGATGCTCGGGGCGACCAGGTCCTCGCGGGTGTCGATCCGCAGCGGCGCCTTGCCGGACCGGACCACGAACACCCCGTCGTCGTTGCCCACGGCGGCGACCGTGCCGGAGGCCGACAGGGCGAGCGAGTCCGGACCGAGTCCGGCGATCCGGTCGCTGAGTCCGCCGCCGAGCGCGGTCACGTCCCCGGTGGTCGCCGTGGCGTACCCGGCGACACGGTCCTGCACGACGAGCGGGCGGGCGTCGACGTCGGGGTTCCGCTGCGCGCTCGTGCCGCTGGAGTCGGGCAACGGGACGGGGACGCCCTCGACGGTGAGGTCGACCGAGGAGATCGTGGCGACGGAGGAGAGCGACTCGGTGAGCTGTTCGCGCATCCGGACCTTCTCGACCGTGTTCGCCCGCAGTGCCTCGCTCGACAGGTCGACCTGTGCGCTGCCACTCTCGATGGTGACGGCGTTCAGCGAGAGCTGCGTGCCCTCGGGGAACGAGGACACGACGGAGCCCTCGAGCCACTCGGCGGGTCCGGCGAGCAGGGCGCTGACGATGCGGGTGCTCGTCGAGGAGCGGGCCAGGAACCAGCGTTCGTCGGGGACGAGGAACCGGTAGGTGGGGTCGTAGAAGTACAGGGCGTGCGGCTGGAACACGGAGGTGAAGTTGACCGGCGACAGGATGATGCCGTCCGGGGCGTAGGCGATGCGCCACTGGCCGTCCTCGCGGACGAACTGGAACGTCAGCGTCGAGGACGTCGGCCGGACGGCCTGGGTGTACTCGCCGTCGGCGTCGACCGAGGCGCTCGCCGTCAGCGTGTAGGTGAGCTCCTTGTCGCCGACCCGTTCGACGTCGCCGTCGCCCTGCCGGATGGTGACGCCCTGGCGCGGGTTCCACTTCTGCGAGAACCCGCTGCTGAGGAACTCCCGCGCGACCGCGTAGTCGTTCTGGGCACCCGTGGCGGCGTCGATGAACTGCGTGAGCAGGTCGGTCTGGTTCGCCCCGTCCTCGGGTCCGGTGGGGCGGTAGTCCACGCCGCCGGTCGGCGACTCGTCGGTGATCGACTGCCCGGAGCGGACCGGGCCGCCGGTCGGGATCGCGGCACAGGCGGTGGCGCCGAGCAGGGTCGCGGCGGCGAGCACCGCGGTGAGCACGAGCCGGAGGCGCGTGGTGCGGGTCCGTCGGTCGGTGCGGGTCCGTCGGTCGGTCCGGGTCATGCCGGCTCCTCCGTTCCGGTCGGTCCCTCGTAGGACTCGTCGAGTGCGGGCAGCGGGATCGCGGAGGTCGGCGGGGCCTCACTGCTCCGGCGGGGCAGGGTCAGCACGAACGCGGACCCCTCACCGGGGCGGGACCAGACGTCGATGCGGCCGCCGTGCAGCTGGGCGTCACCGAGGCTGATGGCGAGCCCGAGTCCGGTGCCGCCGATGGTGCGCTTGCGGCTCGGGTCGGCACGCCAGAAGCGGTCGAACACGCGGGCGGTGTCCTCGGCCGGCATCCCGACCCCGCGGTCGCGCACCGCGATGGCGACGGACCGGGAGTCGCTGTCGACCACCACGTCGACCGGTCGGCCGTCGCCGTGCTCGATGGCGTTGCCGACGAGGTTCCGGAGCACGCGGCGGATCCGGCGGGCGTCGAGCAGCATGGTGGTGTGCCCGCCCGGGGTCGCCAGGCGCAGCTCGATCTCGGCGCGTTCGGCGAGTGGGCGGAACTCCTCGACGATGTCGGCGGCGAGCGCGGCCGGGACGACGGGCTCCGTCTCGAGTTCGACGGCCTGGGCGTCGTAGCGGGAGATCTCGAGCAGGTCGGCGAGCAGCAGTTCGAACCGGTCGACCTGGGCGTGCAGCAGTTCCGCGGACCGCGCGACGGACGGCTCGAAGGCGTGGCGGGCGTCGAAGAGCAGGTCGCCGGCCAGGCGGATCGTGGTGAGCGGGGTACGGAGCTCGTGCGAGACGTCGGACACGAACCGCTGCTGGACGCGGGAGAGCTCCGCCAGCTGGGTGATCTGTCGGCTGACCGCGTCGGCCATGTCGTTGAAGCTCCGGGCCAGGGTGGCGATGTCGTCCTCGCCCCGGACCGGGATGCGTTCGTCCAGGCGACCGGCGGCGATCTTGCGGCTGGTCTCGGCAGCCCCGCGGATCGGGACGACGACCAGGCGGACGACGAGCGAGGTGACGAGGGCGATGAGCACGATGAGCGCGACACCGCCGATCGAGAGCGTCTGGGACACGAAGTCGAGCGTCTGCTGCGCATCGGACAGGTCGTACACGATGTACAGCTCGTACTGTCCGGCGCTCGGGATCTGCAGGGTCGACCCGACGGCGAGCCCCGGGCCCCGGCCGCCCGGACCGTCGAGCCGCACGGGTTGCAGGCTCAACTCTCCGGTGTCGGCGGCGACCCGCTTCCGCAGCTCGTCGGTGATGACCGAGTCGGGGAACCCGGTGCTCGCGACGTTCTGCAGGATCTGCGGCGTCCGGGCCCCCGGCGTCCGCTCGATCGCGATGCTCGTCCCGCCCGGACTGGTCGTGTTCGAGAGGATCGCGTTCTGCGCCTCGCTCTGCAGCGACTCGAGTTCGGTCTGGTTGTTGTCCTCGGCCGCGGTGGCCGCGTCGAAGATGTTCTGCGCCACGATCGTCGCCCGCGCCGACTCGGCCTCGATCTGGTCGCGGCGCTGTGCGTAGACGTTGTTCGAGATGCTCACCATCACCGCGGTGCCGATCACGGCGACGGCGAGCCCGGTGGTCGCGACGGTGATCGCGGCCGAGCGGACCATGAGCGACCGCCGCCAGAGGTACGCGATCCCGCGCCAGATCCGGCGGAGCCAGGTGCGGACCCGCCGGCGCGCCCGGCGGAACGGCGCCGGGGCCGACGACGACGGCACGTCGGTCAGCTCTGCGCGCCGGCCCGGTACCCGACCCCGCGGACGGTGGTCACGATGCGCGGGTTGTCCGGGTCGTGCTCGATCTTGGCGCGGAGCCGCTGCACGTGCACGTTCACCAGGCGGGTGTCCGCCTTGTAGTGGTAGCCCCAGACCTGCTCGAGCAGCATCTCGCGGGTGAACACCTGGCTGGGCTTCTCGGCGAGCGCGCGGAGCAGGTCGAACTCGAGGGGCGTGAGGGCGATGGCCGCGTCGCCCCGGCGGACCTCGTGTCCGGGGACGTCGACGACCAGGTCGCCGACGTGCAGGACCGTCGCGTCGGTCGCGGTCGGCCGCAGGCGGGTCCGGATCCGGGCGACGAGTTCCTTGGGGTTGAACGGCTTCACGACGTAGTCGTCGGCACCGTTCTCGAGGCCCGCGACGACGTCGGCGGTGTCGCCCTTCGCGGTGAGCATGATGATCGGCGTGCCGCTCTCGGCCCGGATGCGACGGCACACCTCGATGCCGTCGATGCCCGGCAGCATGACGTCGAGCAGCACCAGGTCCGGCTTCGTGGCGTGGAAGGCCTCGACGGCGTCGTTGCCGTCGGCGCTGAAGTCGGGCTCGTAGCCCTCCGAGCGGAGGACGATGCCGATCATCTCGGCGAGGGCCTGGTCGTCGTCGACGACGAGGATGCGCGGTGTCATGGGATGCGGACTCCGGAGGGCAGGGTGGGGCACCCAGGGACGGGTGCTCTCCGCTCACGATAGTCGAGCGCCCGTCGCCGCAGGTTTTCCGACAGGATGGACACGGTCGCGCGTTCCGGTGGCGGCCAGGCGAGGGGGCGGTTCGATGGTCGACGACGGATGGCAGGTCCCGGGGGCGAACCGGCCGCAGCAGGGCAGCGGGCCGCAGCCGCCGGCGACGCCGCGACCGCAGGCACCGCAGTACCCGGCGGCACCGCAGTACCCGGCGGCCTGGGGCCCGGTCGGACAGCCGGGAGGCACGCCCGCCCCCGGCTTCCCCGTCCCGCCCGCCGGTGGGCCGGCACCACTGCCGCCCGAGTCCCGCCCGGTGATCCCGCTGCGGCCGCTCGGCCTGGCGGACGTGCTCGCCGGCGCCTTCACGGTCTTCCGCCGCAACGCCCGCGTGCTGCTCCTCTGGGCCGTCATGCTCTCCGGGGTCCTCGGGCTGCTGTCCACCCTCGGGTCGGCGATCGGCCAGCAGATCCTGCAGAACCGCATGTTCTCGGTCGTCGACGGTGGCGGTCGTGGGGACTCCGACAGCATCATCGCCGGCACCGTGACCCTCTACGCCGTGCTGTCGATCGGCCTGCCGTTCGTCAGCTACCTGGCGCGCGGGTTCCTCGTCGCCCCGATCGCGGTGGACACCGGGCAGCGGGTGCTCGGACGCCGTGGCACGTTCCGCGGCCTGTGGTCCCTGCTCGCCGGTCGTCGGTGGTCGGTCATCGGCTGGATCCTGCTGCAGCTCGCCGCCGGGATCGTCGTCGGGGTCGTCTTCGTCGTCGTCGTCATCGCGTTCGTCGCCGCCCTGGCCGCCGGGGACACGTCGGCCGGCGGGTACGTGCTGGTGATCCTCCTCATGGTCCTCGGCTTCGTGGTGCTGCTCGCCTTCCTGCTCACCCGGTTCGCGTTCACGGTGCCGACGATCGCGCTCGAGGGGCGCGGCGTCTTCTCGGCCGCCGCGCAGTCGTGGCGGCTCACCCGACACGCGTTCTGGCGCACGTTCGGCATCCTGCTGCTCGTGCAGTTCGTCATCGGGTTCGCCGCGAGCATCGCCAGCATCCCGCTCACGGTCGGGCTCAGCCTGTTCTCGGGCGTCTTCGACCCGCTGGGGCAGACCACGTCGACGAGCGGGTCGCCCTCGGTCGGCGGGGTCGTGGCCCTCGTCGTCGGCAGCCTGCTCGTGATCGCGGTGCAGTGCGTGACGGACGTGCTGAGCAGCTCCGTGGTGACCTTCCTGGCGATCGACCGACGCATCCGCACCGAGGCCCTCGACCAGCGGATCGCGTCGCACCTGGACACCGGCCAGCCCGCGGACCCGTTCGCTCCGCACGCCCCGGTGGCGCGGCCGACGTGGACGCCGGGTGCGCCCTGGTCGCCGCCGCAGGGGTGGCCGCAGCAACAGCCACAGCAACAGCAGTGGCAGCCGCAGCAGCCCTGGTCGCCCCAGCAGCAGTGGCAGCCCCAACAGCCCTGGACCCCGCAACAGCAGTGGCAACCGCAGCAGCCCTGGTCCCCCCGACAGCAGCCGTCGCCCCACCAGCAGTGGCAACCGCAACAGCCGTGGCAGCCCCAGCAACCGTGGTCGCCGCAACGACCGCAGCAGCAGGGCTGGCCGCAGCAGCAGCCCCAGAAGCCCTGGACCCCCGGCCCGCAGGACGGGCCGCAGGACCCGCAAGACACGCGGCAGGACCCGCCGCGCGACGCGCCGCAGGACCCGCCGGGCGGCAGCCGGTGAGTGCCGCCGCTCCCGGGGAGGCCCGCCGTCTGCTCGAGCGCGAACTCGCCCACCGGGAGTACCGCGGCCCACAGGAGACCTGGTGGGACCGAGCCTCGCGCTCGTTCCTCGACTGGCTCGGCTCGCTCGCCCCGGACGGCGTCGGCTCGCCGGGCTTCGGCCGCACCCTGCTCGTCATCGCGATCGTCGTGCTGGTGGCCGTGGTCGTCCTGGTCGTCGTCACACGCGGTCTCCCCCGTCGCCGTGCCCGCAGCCGACCGACGGCCCTCGGTGGCGTCTTCGACGACGACGACCTCCGCTCCGCGCAGGCCGTCTCCGCCGCCGCCCAGGCCGCCTTCCGCGCCGGGGACTGGGCGACCGCCGTCCTCGAGGGCTACCGCGCCCTCGCCCGGGGCCTCGGTGAACGCGACCTGGTCCGCATCGTCCCCGGCGCGACCGCGCGTGCCATCGCCGACCGCGCCACCGTGCCGTTCCCGCAGCTCGGCACCACGCTGCGCGGTGCGTCCGACACCTTCGACGCCGTCCGCTACCTCGGTGCCGACGCCGACGAGTCCGCCGCACGTCGCGTCCTCGAGACCGAACGCGCCGTCCGGGAGGCCCGCCCCGCCCACGCAGACCGGCCGGCGGTCCCGGCATGAGCGCCACCACCACGCCGGTGCCGACGTCGGCACCGGGGTCCGCACCGACGTCGGCGCCCGCTGCGACACCGACCGCGGGGCCGGACGGGCCGGCTCCGACGGACCGCACCGTCCGGATCGTCACGTGGGTCGCGGTCGTCGTCGTCGGGCTGCTGCTCGCGGCCCTGACCGCCGCGGTGGGGCCGGGCGACCGGCAGCGGGCCGTCCCGCTCGACCCGACCTCGACGGCGACGAGCGGCTCCCGGGCCGTGGTGCGCGTGCTCGAGCAGCAGGGCACCCGGGTCGACGTGGTGCACGACGCGGACGCGCTCGACGTGGGCACGGGCGACACCGTCCTCGTCGACGACTCCGCCGGGGTGCTCGACCGCGCGGTCGCCCGGCGCATCGCGCGGACCGCTCCCGACGTGGTCCTCGTGACGAACGACCCCGGCATCCTCGAGTCCTTCGCCGTCGACGCCCGGCCGGCTGGCAGCACCTCGTCGACCCGCGTGGCCTCCACCGCGACGTGCCCGATCCCGGCGGCGCGGACCGCGGGCTCCGTCACGGTCGTCGGCGCCACGTACGACACCGACGACACCCGGGTGGAGCGCTGCGCGCCGTCCGGCACGGGCGCGGACACCCGGTGGGGGCTCCTCCGCGCCACCACCGCGGACGGCCGGGTCACGGTCCTCGGCACCACCGGCGTCCTCCGCAACGACACCGTCACCCGCGCCGGCAACGCGGCCCTCGCGCTGGGGCTGCTCGGCAGCGGGGACCGTCTGGTCTGGTACGTCCCGACGGCCGACGGCACCGATGCCGCACCGTCCCTCGGCGACCTCGCACCGCCGTGGGTACCGAGCGCGATCGCCGTCCTGGGGATCGTCGCGGTCGCCGCCGCGCTCTGGCGTGGTCGGCGGCTCGGGCCCCTGGTCGTCGAACGCCTGCCCGTCGTGGTGCGCGCCGCCGAGACCACCGAGGGCCGCGCACGCCTCTACGCCCGTGTCCGCGACCGCACCCACGCCCTCGACACGCTCCGGCTCGCGGCCGTGCGCCGGATCGGACGCAGCCTCGGGCTCCCCCGGTCGGCCCACGTCGACGAGGTCGTCCGGCGCGCCGCCGCCGTGACCGGGCGATCCGCCGACGCCGTCGGAGCCGTGCTCGTCGGCGGGACCACGGCGGACGACCGAGCCCTCGTCGACGGCGCAGCGGCGCTGGACGAACTCGAGCACGCGCTCCGGCGGGCCCGTTCCGGGGACGTGGGGCGGGCCTCCCGGCCGGACCCGACGACGGCGGCACCGACCAGACCGGCCCTGACCAGACCGGCACCCACCAGGCCGGGGCCGACCAGGCCCGACCCGAACACGACACAACCGACCACGCCGAAACGACCAGGAGGACGATCGTGACCGACCTGCCCGCCACCCCGCCCTCCGGACCCGTCCCCGCACCCGCCGCGGCGGGTGCACCCCGGCCGACACCGGACGGCGATCCGCTCCGCGACGTGCTCGGCCGTGTCCGCGCCGAGGTCGGCAAGGCCGTCGTCGGCCAGGAGGGCGCCGTCTCCGGCATGATCGTCGGCCTGCTCGCCCAGGGGCACGTGCTGCTCGAGGGTGTCCCCGGTGTCGCGAAGACCCTGCTCGTCCGGAGCCTGGCCGCGGCGATGTCGCTCGACACCAAGCGCATCCAGTTCACGCCCGACCTGATGCCCGGCGACGTCACCGGCTCGCTCGTGTACGACGCCTCGACCGGCACCTTCCCGTTCCGCGAGGGGCCGGTGTTCACGAACGTCCTGCTCGCCGACGAGGTGAACCGCACACCGCCGAAGACGCAGTCCGCCCTGCTCGAGGCGATGGAGGAACGCCAGGTCAGCGTCGACGGCTCCGCCCGGATGCTGCCCGACCCGTTCTTCGTCGCCGCGACGATGAACCCCATCGAGTTCGAGGGCACCTACACGCTCCCCGAGGCGCAGCTCGACCGGTTCCTCATGAAGCTGACGCTCGACCTGCCGCCGCGCGAGGTCGAGTGGCAGGTCCTCCGACGCCACGCCGACGGGTTCGTGCCGCGGGACGTCCGGTCTGCCGGCATCGTGCCCGTGGTCGGCGTCGACGAGGTCCGGGCCGCCCAGCGCGCCGTCCGTGCCGTCGGTGCCCGCGACGACGTGCTCGCCTACGTCGTGGACCTGGCCCGAGCCACCCGGCAGGCGCCGTCGGTCCGCATCGGGGTCAGCCCGCGCGGGTCCACCGCGCTCCTCGCGGCCGCGAAGGCCTGGGCCTGGCTGACCGGCTACGACGCCATCACGCCCGACCACGTCCAGGCGATGCTGCTGCCGGTGTGGCGGCACCGACTGCGGATCGCCGCCGACGCCGAACTCGAGGGCGTCGACGCGGACGGCGTGCTCCAGCAGGTGCTCGAGCAGGTCCGGGTGCCGATCTAGTGGCGATCTCCGGCCGGTTCGTCGCGCTGCTGGCGGTCGCCGTCGTCCCCACCGTGCTGCTCGGCAGCGGATGGGGCGCGCTGGCCTGGATCGGCCTGCTGCTCGCAGCCAGCGCCGTCGACCTGCTGCTCGCCGCGGACCTCGACCGGGTCCGCGTCGAGCGCCGGATGCCACGACTGGCGCGTCGGGACACCGCCGCCGAGGGCACCCTGGTCCTGGCGAACGACGGCCGCCGGGTCCTCCGTGCCCTGGTCCGGGACATGTGGGAGCCCTCCGCCGGTCAGGAGCCGCGTCGGATCCGGCTGACGGTGCCGTCCGGGGAGCGCCGCACCGCCCGGATCCGCTTCACCCCGTTCCGCCGCGGGCGACGGACCACCACCGGCATCGCGGTCCGGGCATCGGGTCCGCTCGGCCTCGTCGCCCGGCAGCGCGTCCTCCCCGCCCCGGGCGAACTCGTCGTCACCCCGCCGTTCCGGTCGCGGCGGCACCTGCCCTCCCGGCTCGCCCGGCTCCGTGAACTCGACGGCGAGACCACGCTGCAGCTCCGCGGCCACGGGACCGAGTTCGACTCCCTCCGCGACTACGTCCGTGGCGACGACGTCCGGTCGATCGACTGGCGTGCGACCGCTCGCCGCCAGGACCTGGTCGTCCGCACCTGGCGGCCCGAACGCGACCGCCGCGTCGTCGTGGTCGTCGACGCCGGACGCGCCGGAGCCGGACGGGTCGACGACGAACCCCGTCTGGACACCGCCATCGAGACGGCGCTGCTCGTCGGTGCCCTCGCGGCAGCCGCCGGCGACCGGGTCGACCTCGTCGTGCTCGACGACGCCGTGCGCGGCCGGGTGCACAGCGCGACCCGCTCGGACGTGGTGCAGCGGTTCGGCGAGACCCTGGCGCTGGTCGACCCGGAACTCCGGCCGACCGACTGGGCCGCGGTGCCCGGGATCGTCGACACCGTGACCACGCAGCGGGCCCTCGTGGTGCTCGCGACCAGCCTCGACTCGGTCGGCGCCTCCGGCGACCTGCTCACGGTCCTGCCGCTGCTCGCCCGTCGGCACGCGGTGGTCGTGACGTCCGTCGAGGACCCCGCCGTGGCGCGGATGGCGGCGACCGGCGAGGGCGACCAGCGGGCCGAGGGCGGAGCGCGCCGGGCGACCACGAGCGGACTGGTCTCCGCGCTCGGCGCCGGGTCCGGAGCGGGGTCGGCCGACGTGTACCGGCGGGCAGCCGCCGAACGGTCGCTGCTCGATGCCGACGGGGTCGCGGACGTCGCGCGCCGCGCCGGTGCCGAGGTCGTCCGCGGCCTCCCCGGTGAGGTGCCGCCGCGCACCGCCGACGCCTACCTCCGCGCGAAGGCGGCCGGGCGACTCTGAGCGGGACGCGCCGGCCGCACCCCGGACGACGCCGTCAGCCGGCGACGATCTCGCTGGCGCCCCGGTCGAACTCGTCGACGTCGCCGCGCTCCCCCGCCCGGTGCGCCCGTCCACCGACGCCCCACTGGTAGGTGAGGACGAGTGCGAGCGCCACGGTGCCGATCCCGATCTTCACGGGCCACGGCCAGTCCTGCCGGGTGACGGTGCCCTCGACGACACCCGACAGCAGCAGGGTCAGCACCAGGCCGATCGCCACCGTGATGAGTGCCCGGCCGTCCTCGGCGAGGGCCTGCGCACGGGTCCGCTGGCCGGGGGCGATCCACGACCACGCGATCATCAGCCCGGCGCCACCCGCCAGGAAGATCGAGTAGAGCTCGAGCTGGCCGTGCGGCGCGATGTAGAGGAAGAAGTCCCCGAGTCGACCCTGCGAGTGCATGATCGACGCCGAGACACCGAGGCTCATCGCGTTCTGCACGATCGAGTACGGCACGAAGAGGCCGGTGATGCCGAACGCCACCATGCTCGCCGCGATGTACGCGTTATTCGTCCACACCTGCGCCGTGAAGGCACCGAGGCCGTGGTCGGAGTAGTAGTCGACGAAGTCCTGCGTGGCGTACTGCCGGAGCGCCGAGTCGGTGCCGAAGGTCGCCACCGCTCCCGGCGTCGACGTGATCCACACCGCCGTGATGGCGGCGATGAGGGCCGTGGCGACGGCGACCCAGATCGTCACCCACCGGATCCGGTACAGCGCGGCCGGCAGCTGCAGGGCGAAGAACCGGACCACGGCGGTGACCGGGTCGATCGGCGTCCCCGTGAAGCGGAGGCGGGCACGGTGCAGGGTCAGGGACAGCCGGTCCCCGGTCGCGGAGCGAGGGGACACCTGCCGGATGCGCGCGAGGTCCGTCGCGGCCGACTGGTAGTCGCCGAGCATCCGGTCGACGTCGTCACCGGAGGCCGGACGGCGCCGGGCGAGCCGGTCGAGCTCGTCCCACCGCCCCCGATGGGTCTCCGCGTAGGCGTCCAGGTCCATTCGCTCCCCCTCGTCCGGATCGGAGCCGGGCTCCGGGTCGACGACCGTTCGCGGTCGTGTTCCGACAGAATGATCCCATGCCGAAGCGCGCCACGCCCCGGGACCTCGCGGACCGCCGCTTCGTCCGTGCCCTGGAGGACTCCGACGACGCCCTCGTCGTCGGGGAGGCCGTCGCCCTCGACGTCGTCCCCGCGAGCATCGTGCTGCGGGGTGCGGCCGCCCTGCTCGACGCGCTGTGCCTCGGCGTGCTCCTCGTGATGCTGTCCATCGGACTGTCGCGGGTGCTGCCGACCGGCATCGACACCGGCTGGTCCGCTGCCGCGCAGATCGTCGTGGTGGTCGTCGTGTTCGTGCTCGTGCCCGCGGCCGTCGAGACGTTCACCCGCGGCCGGAGCGTCGGGCGGTACGCCGTCGGCACCCGGGTGGTTCGGGTCGACGGCGGCGCCGTGTCGTTCCGGCACGCGTTCACCCGGGCACTGGTCGGGCTCCTGGAACTCTGGCTCACCGTCGGGTCCCTCGCCCTGGTCGTGGCGCTGTTCGGGTCCCGCCCCCGGCGTCTCGGCGACCTGCTCGCGGGCACCGTCGTGCAGTCCGAACGTCTGCGCCGATCGGTCGACCCGGTCGTGACACTGCCGCCGTCGCTCATCGGGTGGGCGGGCGTCGCGGACGTCCGGCGCTTGCCGCAGCGCCTCGAGAACCGGATCGGCGCGTTCTTCCGCGGCGTCGGCTCGGTGCAGCCCGGCCTGCGGGCCGAGGTCGCGCGGGCCCTGGCGGCCGAGGTCGCCGAGTACGCGCACCCGGTGCCGCCGGTGCCCGCCGAGGAATTCCTCGCCGGCGTGGTCGCACTGCGCCGCGCGCGTGACCTGCGCGCCTTCAGCGGCCGGGCACGCACCCTGGAGCGGGCGACCGCCACGGCGGGGGCGCGCCCGCCGGGCTTCCCGCGCTGACGTCCGCCGCTCCCCGGGCCGAACCGGGCTGATCTGGGCCGAACCGGGCTGGGCTGGGCTCAGTAGCGGTACTGCTCCGTCTTGTAGGGACCCTCGACCGGGACGCCGATGTACGACGCCTGCTCGGGCCGGAGTTCGGTCAGCCGGACCCCGAGGGCGTCGAGGTGCAGCCGGGCGACCTTCTCGTCGAGGTGCCTCGGCAGCACGTAGACACCGGTCGGGTACTGGTCGAGGCGGGTGTGCAGCTCGATCTGTGCGAGCACCTGGTTCGTGAACGAGTTGCTCATCACGAAGGACGGGTGCCCGGTCGCGTTGCCGAGGTTCATCAGACGCCCTTCGCTGAGGACCAGGATCGAGCGGCCGTTCGGCAGGCGCCACTCGTGCACCTGCGGCTTGATCTCGACCTTCTCGGCACCGGGCATCGACTCGAGACCGGTCATGTCGATCTCGTTGTCGAAGTGCCCGACGTTCGCGACGATCGCCAGGTGCTTCAGCGCGAACATGTCGTCCACGCCGACGACACCGAGGTTGCCGGTGCAGGTCACGACGATGTCGACCTGGTCCGCGACGTCCTGCAGGCGGGCGACCTGGTAGCCGTCCATCGCTGCCTGGAGCGCGCAGATCGGGTCGATCTCGCTGACGATGACGCGGGCACCCTGCCCGCGGAGGGCTTCGGCTGCGCCCTTGCCGACGTCGCCGTAGCCGACGACGAACGCGACCTTGCCGCCGATCAGGACGTCGGTGGCCCGGTTCAGGCCGTCCGGCAGCGAGTGGCGGATGCCGTACTTGTTGTCGAACTTCGACTTGGTGACCGAGTCGTTGACGTTGATCGCCGGGAACCGCAGCTCGCCGGTGCGCGCCAGCTCGTACAGGCGGTGGACGCCCGTGGTGGTCTCCTCGGTGACGCCTTCGATCTCGGCGGCGATCCGGGTCCACCGGTCGCTGGACTGCTCGAGCGAGGACGCGACCGTGGCCAGCACGATCTTCCACTCGGCGCTGGCGTCCGGGCCGGCGTCGGGCACCCGACCGGCGGCTTCGGCGTCGGCACCGGTGTGCACGAGCATGGTCGCGTCACCGCCGTCGTCGAGGATCAGGTTCGGACCGATCCACTGTGCGCCGGACTCGGCGGCCTCGGCACTCCAGTCGAAGACCTGGTTCGTGCACCACCAGTACTCGTCGAGGGTCTCGCCCTTCCACGCGAACACCGGGACACCGGCGGGGGCGTCCGGGGTGCCGGTCGGGCCGACGGCGACGGCCGCGGCCGCTTCGTCCTGCGTGGAGAAGATGTTGCAGCTGGCCCAGCGGACACGCGCGCCGAGGGCGACGAGCGTCTCGATGAGGACCGCGGTCTGCACGGTCATGTGCAGCGACCCGGCGATGCGGGCCCCGGCGAGCGGCTGCGTGGGGCCGAACTCGTCGCGGAGGGCCATCAGGCCCGGCATCTCGTTCTCGGCGAGACGGATCTGGTGGCGTCCGGCCTCGGCGAGCGAGAGGTCGGCGACGCGGAACGGGACGGCGGCGCGGGTGTCGGTCGGCATGCGGATCAGTCTCGCACGCACCGCCGACCGGAGCGGGGGTCCCGTGACGTCGGTGGACAGCACCACGGGGACGACGGGCGGTGCAGGAGGAAGCGGGACGCGCCTCCCGTCCGGCGGTGCCGCGGAGCGAGCGCGCCCGACGCCGCTCAGGAGGGGTGGCGCTCCGGCGTCCGCGGCGGCGGGTCCCGCCGGATCACGCGCCAGCCCTGCGGCACCCGCAGGGTCGCCGCGTGCCGGGCGCAGAGGTCGTACCCGTGCGGTTCGACGCGGCCGGAGAGCGGTCCGACGACGACCATCGAGTCGGCGTAGTCGTACGTCAGGGTCGCCGAGGCGCCCGCGCCACAGGCGACCTTGCTGCAGATCCGTACGTCCATACCGGAGACGACCCTACCGGCCGGACCCCGGAGGCTCCGCGGCCGGACCCCGGGGACTCCGCGGCCGGACCCCGGAGGCTCTGCGGCCGGGCCCCGGAGACCAGGCGCCGAGCCCCGCCGCGCGTCGTGCCGCGTACGATGGCCGGATGCGCCGCAAGCCCAGGATCGTCACCCCGGTCGACCGTGCTCGGGGACGCTCCCGCCACGGCCGCGGCCACCGGTCGAGCGTCACCGGACCGGAACTCGCGCCGGTGATCACCCGCGCCGAGGCCTTCGACCGCATCGTCGGCGACACCGCCCACTACCTGGTCGGGCTCTGGCCCGAGGAGCTGTCCGGCGTCGTGTTCCAGGTCGCCGACATGCCGACCGACACCGGCCTGCCCGACGAACTCCCGCGGTGGCGCGTCGAGCGTGACGACCGACGGGTGACGGTCTTCCGGATCCCGGTCGAGCGGGTCACCCACAGCCCGGAGAAGGACGACGTGGACCGTCGGATCGTCGTCGAGACCGCGGTGTTCCGCGCCGTCGCCGAACTCATCGACAAGGACCCCTGGGACCTGGCGCCGGACCGCTACCGCCACTGGTGACGTCCGGCGGGACCAGCGGACCGGTCCGACAGCCCCGCCCCACGACCGGAGCGCCCACGACCGGAGCGCCCACGACCTCTAGGGGTAGATGCGCACCGGGCTCGAGACCTCGGTCTCCGGCCGCACCGGGAACCCGGCGATGCCGTCGTCCCCCTGGTAGCTGACACCGGCGACCAGGCCGTCGGCACCGCTGATGGTGAGCTGCTGCGCGGTCGGCACCTTCACCGTGGCGGTCGAACCGGAGGTGACCCGCACCTTCTGCGAGTCGTCACCGGACCGGACCGTGACGGTCGCGTCCTGCCGGGTCGGGTTGACGACGTTCAGGCGCGCGCCGGAGCCGGCCGCGACCGCGGTCACCGTGGTGGCGGAGAGCGGCTGGGCCGAGGCGAACCACCCGAGGTCGGTGCGGCCGTCGTCGGTCGGGGTGGTGGTGCGCGCGCCCGCGACGATCGGCACCGAGGAGTCGATCGTGAACGAGTAGCGCCCGTCCGGGAAGTCGTCGAGCGGCACGTCGGTGACGACGCCCGGCTCGGCGGTGGCGTCGACGGTGGTGCCGCCGCCGTCCGCGGTGGTGATGCCGAGCGTGACGCGCGCAGCCTGGCTGCCGGGGACGTAGAGGCGCAGCACCGGGGCGGCGTCGGCGGTGTCCTCGCCGCGCTGCGCACCCTCGGCGTCCTCGAGGACGACGGCCGGGATCACCTGGGTCCGGGACGGCGATGCACCGCCGGAGACGATGTCGAAGCCGCCGGGGGTGAGCGTCCGGACGACGGTCTCCTGCATGTGCGCGACGATCTGGCCGCCGGACGAGGTGACGTGCACGACGGTCGACCCCTGGTCGGTGACGAAGCCGGAGAGCGGCACGACCTTCTGCGAGTTCGGGGCGACGACGATGCCGGTGGTCCCCGGGGCGCTGACGGTCCCGCTGCTGTCGGCGATGGTCAGGTCGACGGTCGCGTTGACGTCCGTCGGGTTGCTGAGCGTGACGAGGGTGGTGCGGCCCGTCTCGGTCGAACCGCCGACGAGCCAGGTCGACTGCGACGGGTCGTCACAGGAGGCTGCCCCCACGCCGACGACGTCGCCGTCGGACACGCTCTGGTAGCTGCTGCCCGCGACCTGCGGCGCGGTCGTGCCCGCCGGTGCGGTGAGGAGCGTCGGCGCGCTGCTGCCGGTGCTCGCGCTGCCGAGCTCGCTGCGGTCGACGCGGTCGCCGGTGGTGGCCGTGGCGATCTGGGGCGACCCGATCGTGCTCGCACGGGTGGCGTCGTTGCCGGCGTCGTCGGACAGGCGGAGCGCACTGCCGGCGCAGACCCGCTCGGCGGCGGCCGGCACCGGGGTGACGGTCCGCCCGGCGGGGTGCCCCGGGTCCTCGGTGGTGCCGATCGTGTGCGCGGCGGCGATCGTGCCCGCCGCGACGATGACGGCGACGGCGGTGGCGGTGCCGCGGAGGGCCCAGCGGCGCGCGGTGCTCGTGCTCATTCGTCGCGCTCCTCGTCGAAGGTGGTGGCGGGTTCGTCGGCCTCGAGGACGTTCGACGTCGCACGGCGGCGGCGCGGTGCGGTCGGGACGGCGAGCAGCGCGGCAGCGCCGAACACCACGCCGATGACGACGAGGTACAGCACGTGCGTGGCCTTCGTCGCCGCGGAGCCGGAGCTCGTCCGGTCGACGTCGCCCTCGTAGTGGAACAGCGACCCGTTGGTGGTCTCGCCGATGCTGGTGAACCGGGCGTCCTGGCCGATCGCACCGGCGGCACGGTCGTGGACGGCCCGGGCCTCGGCATCGTCCGGGGCGTCGTCGAGCAGCACGAAGCTGATGCCGAGGTCACGGAGGGCCGGGGCGGGGTCGTACCCGCTGCGGCTCGCCAGGTTGCCGGCGAGCGTCGCCAGGCGGCTGCCCGAGCTGCTCAGCGAGAGGGCCGTCGCGTCGAGCGTGGACTGGTCGTCGAGGGTGGAGCCCTGACCGCGCTCGAGGGCGACGGCGAGCGAACCGTCGGTCTGTGGCTGGACGACGAGTGTGCCGACGTCCGGGTTCGCCTGCGCCTCGGCGTTGACGTAGGCGCTGAGCACCCGGCCCGAGGTCGGCTGGATGGCCGCGCGGTCGAGGTAGAAGGCGGCGAAGGCCGGGGCGACCGCGACGGCGGCGAACACCGTGCCGACGAGCCCGAGGACCGGCGCGGCCCGGGGCACGGTGTCGACGCCGATGCAGGCCGCGACGATGACCGCGAGGGCGAACACCGACAGCGCGCTGCCGGGCCAGACGATCGTGGTGGTGGACCCGACGCCGGTGACGGTCAGGTGGGTCGCGCCGAACGCGGTCGCGTACCCGAGGAGTGCGGCGACGAGTGCCGTGCCGGCGAGCGACCAGCGGTGGCCGAGGACGGCCCCGACGGCACTGGCGGCGACGGGCAGGGCGAGCACGGCCATCGCGATCGGCAGCACCACGTCGCCGAGGCCGAGCGGGGCGACCGCGGACAGCCACCCGTTCCAGTCCGGCAGGGGCTGCCCGATCGCCAGCTGCAGCGCGCTCGGGGCGGGTGTCGCCGCGGGGACGCCCGGGTCGGCGAACACCGCGAGCGGGTTGCCCCGGGCGATCTGCGCGAGCACGAGCGGCACGAAGAGCACCGCGGCCGGCACCGGCACGAAGACCCGTCGGTGCGCGTGCCGCCAGCCGACCGCCAGGGCGACGAGCCAGCCGATCAGCAGGACCGGCAGGAGGGACGGCGCCGAGGCGGCGACGACCGCGAAGAGCAGGGCGGCACCGGAGGCCGACGCCCACGAGCGGTGCGCCTCCACCAGGGTGAGGAACAGCCAGGGCAGCAGGACGTGCGCGATCACCGCGCCGAGGTGGCCGGTGGTGACGGCGCCGACGAGTGCCGGTGCGACCGTGTAGAGGACGGCGCCGATGACCGGCACCCAGGTGCGCGTCGTGACCTTGCGCACCGCGGCCCACGCGCCGAGGGCGGCGAGCGGGAACGACAGCAGCATGACCAGGACGACCGAGGTGGACGGCGACCAGAACGTGATCGAGCCGAGCACCGCGACGACCGCGGCGAAGGGGTCCGAGGGGCCGGTGAAGCCCGTGCCGAGGGAGTGCCAGCCGTAGCCGACGTTCCGCCAGAGGTCGCCGACGTCGGTGCTCAGCGGCAGCAGTCCCCCGCCGGTGAGCGCGGGTGACCCGAGCAGCGGGAAGAGCGTGACGACGCTGAGCACGGCTGCGGCGAGGACCACCCAGATGCCGCCGTCGGCGAGGAACGAGGCGCGGGCGATCGGCGCGTCCTCGACCCGGGCGAGTTCGACGTCGCGGGAGGTCGTGCGGTGTTCGTGGACCCGCCGCCAGCTGATCCGCAGCGGTTCGATCGCGGCCCAGCCGAGCTTGCGGTTCGCCGCGAGGGTCTTCCGGGCACGTCCGACGCCGCCACCGAAGGCGACCGCGAACGCCGCGGCGAGCTCGCCGCCGACCGCGGCCGGGTGCTTCGCGACGAGGTGCCCGATCGCGCGGCCGAGGGCGAACGGCACGAGGGTCAGCCAGTGGATCCAGAGGACGCCGGCGGACGAGTAGGTCAGGCGGCGGTGCAGCTGCGCCTGTCGGTGCATCCGCACGCGGCGACGCTCGGACACCTTCGCGCGGCCGAACTCCTCGATCGGTCCGGCGCTGGTGGCCCGGGCCTCCGGGACGACGGCGACGCGGTGTCCGGCCAGGCGGGCGCGGACCGAGAAGTCGAGTGCCGCGTCGACGTCCGGCAGTGCCGGGTCGAAGCCGCCGAGGTGGTTCCACACGGACCGGCGGACGAGCATGCCGCCGGCGGAGACGCCGAGCACGTCGGTGTGCCGGTCGTGCTGGCCCTGGTCGAGCTCGTCCTGCACGAGCGTGACCGAGCGGCCCATCCGCGTCATGCTCTCGCCGAAGGCGGCGATCCGGGCCGGGTCGTCGACGTTGACGAGCTTCGGGCCGGCGATGGCGACGGAGGGGGCGATCTCGACGGCGCCGAGGAGCGCGGCGAGGGTGCCGGGCGTCGGGCTGTTGTCGTGGCCGATGAGCCACAGCCACTCGTCGGTGCCGTCCTCGGCGTCGGCGCGGGGTGCGACCTGCTCGCCGTGTCGGACGGCCTCGCCGAAGGACCGGCCGGCCGCGATGCGGGAGAGCTGGGCGCTGCCGCCGAAGGAGAGCTCGGAGGTGGACCCGTCGGTCGAGCCGACGTCGACCACCACGAGTCCCTCCGGCGGGCGGGTCTGTGCCGCCAGGGCGTTCAGGGTGCGGTCGAGATGGTCCGACCCGTTGGCTGCGACGAGGATCGCGGTGACGCGGGGCGTGGAGGCACTGGGCTGCATGACGGGAGCGACTCTACGGGCCGGGAGGCGCGGTGCCGGCCGCCGACGGCGGCGCGGCGTGAACCTGTGGGAACGTCAGGCGCGTTTGCGGAGCTTGCGACGTTCGCGCTCGGAGAGGCCGCCCCAGATGCCGAAGCGCTCGTCGTTCTCGAGTGCGTACTCGAGGCACTGCGACCGGACCTCGCACGAGGTGCAGATCTTCTTCGCCTCGCGGGTGGAGCCACCCTTCTCAGGGAAGAAGGCCTCGGGGTCGGTCTGCGCGCAGAGCGAGTCGACCTGCCACGAGAGCGGGTTCTCCTCGTCTGCCTCGGACGGCCGACGGACCCCCGGGACGCCGAGGGCGACGGGATCGACGTGCCAGTCGTCCGGCACTCCGGCTTCGAAGTCGGATGCGCTCACCCTGATCACCCCTTGACGTCTCGGTTCGGGTCCCTGACGACGGTGTCGTCGGTGTAATTACATCGGTGTGATTCCCCGGAGTCAAGTCGCGGATCATAGAAGCCGCTCCGGCTTCTGCCGTGGCATGTCCCCCATTCGGGCGTGTCGCGGCGCGTCTGCGGGCCTTTCGGGGGACACGCACGCCCCGCGTGGCGGGGTGGAGGCGGGGCGTGGCGGTCGTGCGGTGTCTACGCGGCGCGCTGCCGGGCCTCCCAGGCGCTCGTCACCATGTCGTCGAGCGTGTGCCGCATCGCCCACTCGAGGTCCCGCGCGGCGGCCTCGCCGGTGGCGACGATGCGGGCCGGGTCGCCGGCGCGACGCGGGGCGACCTCTGGGCGGAAGTCGATGCCGGTCCCCCGGGCCATCGCGTCCATGATCTGGCGGACGCTCACGCCGTCCCCGCTGCCGAGGTTGTACGCGCGCTGCAGCGGCTCCCCCGCTTCGAGCTTGCGAGCGGCGACCGCGTGCGAGTGCGCCAGGTCGGCGACGTGCACGTAGTCACGGACGCACGTGCCGTCCGGCGTGGCGTAGTCGTCGCCGTTGATCCGCGGCGTCCGACCGGCCAGCAGGGCGTCGAAGACGAGCGGGAAGAGGTTGTGCGGGCTGGCGTCGTACAGGTCCGGCTCCCCCGACCCGACGACGTTGAAGTAGCGCAGCGAGGTGGTGGTGAAGCCTGCGGCGACCTCCATGTCGCGGAGCAGCCACTCGCCGACGAGCTTCGACTCGCCGTACGGGGACTCGGGGGCCTTCGGGGTCTCCTCGACGACCACGTCGACGTCCGGCGTGCCGTAGACCGCGGCGCTCGAGGAGAACACGACCTTGTCGACCCCGGCGTCCGCGGAGGCACGGAGCAGGGTCGCCATGCCGGTCACGTTCTGCTCGTAGGTGTGCAGCGGCCGCTCCACCGAGACCCCCGCGTACTTGAAGCCCGCGACGTGCACGACACCGGTGACCTCGTGCTCGCGGAGCGTGCGGGCGAGGAGCTCGCCGTCCAGGATCGTGCCCTCGACGAACGGCACGCTCTCCGGCACGAACGCGCGGAAGCCGCTCGAGAGGTCGTCGAGCGCGACCGTGTCGAGGCCCGCCGCGACGAGCGCTCGGACTACGTGGGACCCGATGTACCCGGCACCGCCGGTGACCAACCAACTCATGCCGCCACGCTAGCGGACCGGCTGGTCCGCCCGGGAGTGCCGGCCCCCGCGGGCGGACCGGCTGGTCCGCCCGGGAGCGCCGGCCTACGCGCCGGTGGCGATGAAGACCGTCGCGGTGCGGCCGCTGCCGGCGTCCGCCTCGACCGACACGTCGCCCTCGTCCGGGGTGACGTAGCAGGACTCCCCCTGGCGGAGCAGCGTCGCCGAGTGCGCCCCGACGAGCGTGACGACCCCCTCGGTGCAGATCGCGATCGACGGCCCCGTCAGCGGTGCCGTGCCACCGGTCGTGAGCCCGACCGGACGACCGTCGCTCGTGACCCGCACCAGGGCGAAGCCGACGCCCTCGGGGGCGAAGCGGTCGACGACCGGGCTGAGGTGCTCCGGCTCGAGCAGCGGCGCCGGGTACGCCGTGAAGTCGAGGACGCGCAGGAGCTCGGGCACGTCGACGTGCTTCGGGGTCAGGCCGCCGCGGAGCACGTTGTCCGACGGGGCCATCAGCTCGATGCCCAGGCCGTCGAGGTACGCGTGGATGTTCCCCGCCGGCAGGTACATGGCCTCGCCGCGGGTCAGCGTCACGCGGTGCATGAGGAGCGAGACGACGACGCCCGGGTCGTCCGGGTAGGCCCGGGCGAGGTCGGCGGCAGTCGCGGTGTTCGGCGAGACGGTGGTCCCGGCGACGTCGGCGGCGGCCACCGCCTCCGCTGCCAGGTGTCCGACCGCGCCGATCACGGCCCCGGCGGAGTCGTCGGTCTCCTCGAGCCAGCGCACGGTGTCCTCGAGCCCCTGCTGCAGGTGCACGACGAGCGGGCCCAGCCGCCCGGACCCGGCGTCGAGCGCCTCGACCTCGGCGAGCGCGTCGGCGACCGGGCGGAAGCCACTGAGCGCCTCGAAGCGGTCGCTCAGTGCGACGACGAGCTCGGGCTTCGGGAACGGGTCCTTGTAGTTGCGGGCCGGGTCGTCGATCGGGACGCCCGCGGCTTCCTCGCGGTCGAAGCCCTCGCGCGCCTGCTCGGGCGTCGGGTGCGCCTGCAGCGAGAGCGGGGCGGCGGCGGCGAGGACCTTGAGCAGGAAGGGCAGACCGGTGCGGTCGTCGCCGAGGGCGGTCTGCGGTTCGGCGGCGATCCAGTCGAGCAGGGTGTCCGCGCCGCCGACCATGGCGGGGTTGACCACGACGCTCGGGCTGCCGGGGTGGGCGCCGAGCCAGAGTTCGGCCTGCGGGACGCCGGTGACGGTCCGTCCGAGGAGTTCGGGGATCGCGGAGACGGACCCCCAGGCGTAGTCGCGCGGGGTGTTCGTGATGCCGAGGAACATGGGTCGAGCGTATCCGGCGGCGCCGGACCGGAGCAGCGCGGGACGGGAGCGTCGCACGACGTGCACGATCCGCGATACATAGACTCTCGGCGATGTCCGAGCCAGCTGCACCCGTTCACGACCGTACTCGCTGGGACGTCCAGGCACTCCGCGCGTTCGCCGTCGTGGCCGTCGTGCTGTACCACCTGTGGCCGAACCGGCTGCCGGGCGGGTTCGTGGGCGTCGACGTGTTCTTCGTCATCTCCGGCTTCCTCATCACCGGCCACCTGCTCCGCGAGCAGGTGCGGACCGGCCGCATCGCGCTGGGGAGGTTCTGGGCGCGGCGTGCCGGGCGGCTCCTGCCCGGTGCCTTCCTGACGCTGACGGTGACCGGGATCGCGGTCCTGGCCGTCGTGCCGAGCTCGCTCTGGGGCCAGTACGGCCGGGAGCTCATCGCCGCCACGGTGTACCTGCAGAACTGGCAGTTGGCGTCCGACGCGGTCGACTACCTGGCCAGTGACAACCAGCCGTCGCCGTTCCAGCACTTCTGGTCGCTGTCGGTCGAGGAGCAGTTCTACATCGTCCTGCCGGTCCTCCTGGTGCTGCTGGCCGCCCTGCTGCGCCGACGCCGCCAGGACCCGGTCCGGACCGCCCGGGTCCTGCTCGGGACGGTCGGGGTGCTGAGCCTGGTCTGGTGCGTGGTCGAGACGCGGACGGCCCCGGGGATCGCGTACTTCTCGACCGCGACGCGCGCGTGGGAGTTCGCGTTGGGCGGGTTCGTCGCGACCGTGCCGCTCGCCGCGGCGCGCTCGGCCCGCGTGGCGGCGGTCCGGGCGGGAGGCACGTGGGCGGGTGTCGCAGGTCTCGTCGCGTCGGTCGTCGTGATCACGCCGTCGACCCCGTTCCCCGGCACCGCGGCACTGCTGCCGGTGCTCTCGGCCGCGCTGGTCCTGGCCGCGGGCGCGCGGAGCACCCTGGAGGTCGTCGGTCGGACGGCACCGGTGGCCTTCATCGGACGGACCTCGTACGCGATCTACCTCTGGCACTGGCCGGCGGTCGTCCTGCTGCCGGTCGTGCTGGGGCACCCGCTCGGCACCACGAGCAAGCTGGCGGTCCTGGTCGGCGCGCTCGTGCTCGCGGCGGCGTCGACCCTGCTGGTCGAGGAGCCCCTGCGCGCCCGGGTCCGGACGGTGCGGATGCGACCGGTCCGGGTGGCGGTGATCGGCCTGGTCGCGACCGCGGTCGTCGTCGCCCTCGGTGCCGGCACCCTGACGGCGGTGCACGTCCAGCAGGTCCAGGCCCAGGCGTTCACGGAGCGTCTGGCCCGTGGGGACGTGGACTGCTTCGGGGCGGCGACCCACATCGGATCGGCCGAGCCGTGCGTCAACCCCCGGCTGGCGGACGTCCGTGTCCCGGCCCCCGCGGCCGCACTCCACGACGACGCCAATGAGGACGCGTGCTGGTCGAACACCACCGCGGACTTCAACGTGTGCTCGTTCGGACCGCGGACCGGCTACCGGAAGCACCTGCTGGCGGTCGGCGACTCGCACAACAACGCGTTGATCACGGCGTACGCGGCGATCGCGGAGCGCGAGCACTGGCGGATCGACGTCGCCGGGCACATCGGCTGCTACTTCACCACCGCGACGCAGCAGGCACCGACCCAGGCCTACACCGACAG
Organism: Curtobacterium herbarum; assembly: GCF_016907335.1. Classification (NCBI taxonomy): domain Bacteria; kingdom Bacillati; phylum Actinomycetota; class Actinomycetes; order Micrococcales; family Microbacteriaceae; genus Curtobacterium; species Curtobacterium herbarum. Next base: position 1,300,250 of record NZ_JAFBBT010000001.1, on the reverse strand, counting down.
CTGCCAGGGCTGGAAGCAGAACGCGGTGCGCTGGGTGCAGGACCACGCGGACGGGCTCGACGCCCTCGTCGTGACGCACGCCGCGACCAAGAGCCCGGTCATCGCCACCGACCCCGCGGACGCCGACGAGACCGTCGTCCGGGGGCTCGTCGGGGCCTGGCGCAGTGCGACGGAGCACGGTGTGCCGGTCATCGCGCTCCGGGACAACCCGACCGCGCGCGACGACGTGCTCGCCTGTCTCGCCCAGATGCGGGGCCCCACGACGGGCGCCTGCGATCTGCCCCGTGATCAGGCGCTCGCGGCCTTCGACGGCAGCGAGCAGGCGGTGGCGGCGATCGGTGACCGGGCCCGGTACGTCGACCTGACGGACTGGTACTGCTCGGCGACGACCTGTCCGGCGGTGATCGGCGGGGTGCTCACCCACCGCGATCCGACGCACCTGACGGCGACCTTCGCCACGACGCTGGCGCCGGCCCTCGGATCGGCGCTGCGCTCGGCGCTGCACTCGCTCGGCGGGTGACCGGTGCGCGCTAGCCTGTCCCCCGTGACGAACACCTGGCCCCTCGCCCGCGGATCCGTCCCCGAGCGGGAGGCGTTCGCCCTCGCCACCGCGGTCCTGCTGACGCTGTTCGCCGGGGACGCAGTCCCGAACACGATCACCTGGTACGGCGCGGCGGCCGTCTGGGCGCTCGAGGGCGCCTGGGGCATCAGCGTCGTGGTCCGGGCCCGCCCGCCCCTCACCCGCACGCCACGCGCTCTCTGGCTCTTCCTCGCCTGGTGCCTGGTCACGGTGATCTGGTCGCACTGGCGCCCGGCGACGCTCGCGAGCACCGTCGCGCAGGTCGTGTGCGCGCTCGTCGCGTTCGCGATCGCGTCGACGCTGACGTGGCGCCGCATCCTCGACGCGGCCAGCCTGGCGTTCCGCTGGGTGCTCGGGTTGTCCCTGCTGTTCGAGGCCGTCGTGGCCGTCGTGGTCCGGCACCCGATCGCCCCGATCTGGACCGACTACGGCGACCGGAAGATCCCGGACGCGTTCTACTTCTCCCGCGCGGAGCTGTTCACCGGTGGACGCATCCAGGGGCTGCCGGGCAACGCCAACCTGCTCGCGATGGTCGCGCTGCTCGCCGCGATCGCCGTCGCCGTGCAGCTCGCCGAGGGCCGGCTCCGTCGGAACCAGGCGATCGGCTGGCTCGTGGTCGCCGGTGTGGTGTTCGCGCTGACCCGCTCGTCGACGGTGATCGTCGCCGCGGTCGCCGTCGCTGGTGTCCTCGCCGTCGCGCTGTGGATGCGCCGCGTGCCCAGTGGGCACCGGGCCGGCCGGTACCTCGGGCTGGTCGCCGTGGTCGCCGTCGTGGTGGTCGCGGTGGTCCTCGGCCGCGAGCAGCTCCTCGACGTGCTCGGTCGTTCCTCGGACCTGACCGGTCGTGGCACGATCTGGGCCGCCGTGTGGGGGCTCGTCGTGCAGCACCCGGTGCTCGGGTGGGGCTGGATCGGCTACTGGTGGCCGAACATCCCGATGCTGTCCGGTCTGGCACCGCTGCACGGCGTGCAGTACCTGCAGGCGCACGACGCCGGGCTGGACGTCTGGATGCAGACCGGCATCGTCGGCCTGGTCCTCTTCGCCGTCTACGTGCTCACCACCCTGGCGCGGTCGTGGGCCGGCGCGACGCGACCCGGGTTCGGACCGGACCTCCGTCCGCGCCCGTTCGACCCGGTGACCCTGTTCCCCCTGCTCGTCGTGGTCGCGCTCCTGGTGCAGTCCGTCGCCGAGTCGCGGCTGCTCTACCAGGGCAACTGGGTGCTCTTCGCCCTCATGGCGATCAAGTCGCGGATCGTGCTCGTCACCGAGGAGCCCGTCTCCGTCGGCGACGGTCCGCGGACGCCGCTGGCCAAGCGGGCGTTCCGGTGGGCTGCGAACCCCTGATCGACGGGCGCTGACCGACGCGCACTGACCGACGCGCGGAGCGTCCTGCCCCGGTGCCGCGTGCTCAGCGGTCGCGGAGCACCAGCGAGCAGGGCACCTCGGCGCTCCAGGGCAGCGCTCGGATCCGCACCGTCCCGGACGGATGCCGGGCACACGTGCGTTCCGCGGCGACGAACTGCGGCTGCCACGTCGGCCCGGAGGCTCGCTGTGCCACGCCGGGCACGTTGCCGACCCACGAGGCGACGAGCAGGGTGACCACGGACCAGCCGACGGTGACGAAGACGGCGGCGGTCGGGCCTCCCGTTTGTCGACGACGCCGACCGGACGCGTCCTCTGCCCGGTCTCGTCCCCGATGGACGCGGCGGTCGACGAGCACGGCGGCAGCGACGACCACGGACGCGCAGAGCAGGAGGCCGGCAGCGGCGGCGTACCGGGACGGTGTCGCGTCGACGAGGTCGCCGGGTGCGGCGCGGGACCACCGGCCGTCGGCCGAGGCGTTCGCGACCAGCGCTGCGGTCCAGACCGCCGCCGCACCGAGCGCGAGCGCCAGTGTGAGGACCGCGCGGCGGGGGTGACCGTCGCGGAGTGCGGTCGCCGCGCCGAGCACCACGACCACGAGGAGTGCGACGGCCGGCACCGCCACGACGGCCCAGCCGTCGGCCACCACGGCGCGCCCGACGGCACCGACGTCGGCGGTCCAGAGTCCACCGACCGTCTGCAGTGCCCAGCCGGCGGCGACGTCCTGGGCCGTGGGTGCGCCCGGCGCGGACGCGCGCGCAGTGGTCAGCGCCGTCCCGATCTGCGCGGCTGCGGTCCCGACGGCGGCGAGGGTCACGGGCAGTGCGCGCCACCGCGTGCCCCGCCGACGGTCCTCCACCCCGGTGTCGCCGCGCCCGGCCGACGGCGACCACGCCAGCACGAGGAGGGGCAGGAAGACGACGGCCTGCGTCTCCGACCCGACCACCAGCACGGTCACGAGCGCCAGGACCGCGGCGCCCCACCACGTCCGGACCCGGTGCGCGACGAGCCACGGTGCCAGGAACAGGCCGAAGGTGTGCAGGTTCGCCGCGGTGCCGGAGACCTCCCACGGCGCCGTGGGCAGCAGCACGGGCACCGCGGCCAGCACGAGTCGGAGCGGCCAGGACGGCACGACGTCCCGCGCCAGGACCCAGACGCCGCCGCACACCGCGCCGACGAGCAGGCAGGACATCGCCGAGACCGCGAGGACGTACCACTCGACCGGCAGCAGGAAGGCGACGTCGACCACCAGTCGCGGGACCACGTGCAGGTAGCCCGCGTAGGGATGCACGACGCTCTCGACGGCCCCGAGCTCGAGCCGTTCACGGAAGAACAGGCCGATGTCCTCGGCCCACCCGGTCCCGCGCGCCTCCGGTCCGAGCCGCACCCACGCGACGGCGGCGGCGAGCACCCCGACGAGCACGGCCGCAGGGGCCGCCCAGCGCTGTGTCCCGGGGCGTCGCATCGAGGGCCGACGCTACTGGTGGAGCGACGATCCGTGATATCGACGCTCCGCGATGGCGCAGCTGCAGCCGGGTCGCGTACGTCATCATGGACGGATGACGGACGGCCGGACGACCCGACGCGTGCGCGCACGTCGGTACCTGTCCGCCTGGATCGGGTTCTCCGCGGGCGGCCGGTTCAGCCAGGCACTCGCCACGACGATCGTGCTCTTCGCCTTCGGCGAGCCCACCGTCCGGGCCCTCGTCGGCGCTCCGGGGACGTGGGCGGTCCTCGTCACACTCGTCGTCCTGGCCGGGCTGAGCCTGCTCGGACAGCGCTACCGGATCGAGTGGCACGGGGTCCTGCCGCTGTCCCTGATCGCCCTCGTCGGGTACTGCGGGCTCAGCGTGCTGTGGAGCGAGTACTCCTGGGTCGCGCTCCGGGGGTTCGCGGCGACGCTCGGTTTCGTCGGGCTGGGTCTCTACCTGGCGCTCGGCCGCGACCTGGTGCAGGTCATCCGGGCCTGCGGTGACGCGTTCCGGGTCCTGTTGGCCGTGGCACTCGGGCTGGAGGTCCTCTCCGGTCTGGTCCTGGACCTGCCGATCCCGGCGTTCGGCATCCGCGGGGACATCGCGTTCGGTGGGCCGATCCAGGGCATCGGCGGCACCCGCAACTTCATGGGCTTCATCGCCGCCACCGCCCTCGTCACCTTCGTCGTCGAGTTCCTCACCCGGTCGGTGACACGGTGGCGGGCGATCGTGTCGACCGCCACCGCGGTCGTCACCCTCATGCTGGTGCAGTCACCCATCACCGGACTCGCGACGATCGCGCTCACCGTCACCGCGCTGGCGCTCTGGTCACTCCGACACGCCCGACCCGGCACCCGCCCCGTGGTGAACACGGTCCTCAGCACGTTCGTCGTCGCCATGGCGGTGTTCCTCGTCGTCGCGCGCGACCGGGTGCTCCCCGAGATCGGCGCCGCGGGCGGGACGACGACCCGGCTCGAGCTCTGGTCCGAGATCCGCACGTTCATCGCCCAGTACCCGATCCAGGGCTGGGGCTGGGTCGGCACCTGGCCCACCGAGCCGGTCGTGCCGTACGTGGCGTTCGTCGACCCGTCCGGGGTCCGCTTCACCTCGGGGTTGGACGCCGTGGTCGACGCGTGGCTGCAGATCGGCCTCGCGGGCATGCTCCTGCTCGTCGGCGCCGCCGCACTCGCCTTCGCCCGGTCCTGGGTGACCGCCACGACCTTCCCGGGGGTGGCGTACGTCTGGCCCGCGGCGGTGCTCGTCCTGCTCGGTGTCACGAGCGCCGCGGAGAGCTACGTGCTGCACGGTGCCGGGCTCATGCTCTTCGTCACCGTGCTGGTGGTCTCGGCCAGGCGGCGGTCCTGGCGGATCCGACTCCCCCGGACCTGACACGCCCCGGACCTGACACGCCCCGGGTCCGACCCGCCCAGTGCCTCAGGCGCGGCGCTGCTGCCTCAGGCGCGGCGCTGCGACCGGGGACGGAACCGGCGCTGCAGGCCCCACTGGGTGGTGCGGACCATCGCCTCGACGATGATGTCCTTGCTCATCTTCGACACCCCGTGCACGCGGTCGCGGAAGCGGATCGGCACCTCGACGATGCGTCCCCCCAGGTCGTGCGTGCGCAGCGTCATGTCGATCTGGAAGCAGTAGCCCTTCGAGTCGATCGACCCGAGGTCCATCCGGGCGATCGCTTCGGCGCGGTAGACGCGGAAGCCGGCGGTGATGTCGTGGACGGCCAGGCCGAGGATCAGCCGGGCGTACGTGTTCGCCCCGCGGCTGAGGACCTCGCGGCGCTTGGGCCAGTCGACGACCGAGCCGCCACGGATCCAGCGCGAGCCGATCGCGAGCATGACGTCGTCGGCGGGGTCCGCGTCGGCCACCGCCGCGATCAGCGCCGGCAGACGGTCAGCGGGGTGGGAGCCGTCCGCGTCCATCTCGACGAGCAGGTCGTACCCCTGCTCCAGGCCCCAGCGGAACCCGGCGACGTACGCGGTCCCGAGGCCGAGCTTGCCGGCGCGGCGGAGCAGGTGCACGCGGTCGTCGTCCTGAGCCATCGCCTCGACCAGGTCGCCGGTGCCGTCCGGGCTGCCGTCGTCCACGACCAGCAGCGACGCCGTCGGCACGGTCTCGAGGATGCGGGCCGCGATGTCGCGGATGTTCTCGGCCTCGTTGTACGTCGGGACGATGACGAGGGCTCGGGGTTCGGTGGTGCGGGTCATTTCCTTCTCACGGTTCGCGGTCGGCTCGGCGCTCAGCGCGCGGCGTCCTGGTCGATGATGGCGCAGGGCACGCTGACAGCCCACTGCGGCCCCGGGGCGATCTGCACGGACGCATCGGCACTCGGCGTCTGCGCGCAGCGGGACTCGGACGTCTCGATGCCCTGGTCCCAGTACGGGCCGGCCTGGCGGTTCGCCTTGTCCACCGAGAAGTTCAGCGCGAACGACAGTGCGACACCGAGGACCAGCAGGATCCCGACGACCCGGAAGGCCCAGACGACGCCGACCCGGTGCCGTCCGGTCGCTGCGCCCCGGTCGAGTCCGCCGCGGACGAGTCCACCCCGGTCGAATCCACCGCGGACGAGGCCGCCGCGCGTGAGGGCGATGTCGGCGAGCACGACGAACGCGCCGATGACGTACATGGACCCGGCCGCGCTGTAGCGGAACGTCCAGTTCCCGAGCCACTGGCCCGCGTCGAAGTGGGCGAACGCGAGCATCTGGTTCGGGTTGAGGAACACCGCTCCGAACCAGACCGCTGCCGAGGCCCACACCATCGAGCCGAGCATCCAGCGCTGGCCGGGGGCGCCGAGCCACAGGCCGAGGGCCGTCAGGACGGCGGCGACGACGAGCGGGAGCACCACGACCCAGACGCCGTGCTCGGCGATGACCCGACCGACGGCCGGCATGCTCCAGGTGAACGATCCGGCGAACGGCTGCACCGCGTAGCCGAGCACCATGTCGGCGACGGTTTCGTGCGGGACCGATGCGGCGGCACGCGGGTGCGTCAGGGTCGTGACGACCTGGGCCGCACCGCCGATCACCGACCCGAGGATGATCGGCCAGCGGTACCGGTTCCGGATGCCGACGAAGAACAGGGGGAAGAACGCCACGATCTGGATCTCGGTCAACCCGGCCAGCAACGTCGCGATGCCGAGCAGGATCCCCTTCGACCAGGAACGCACCGGCGTCAACAGGGCGAAGGGCATCAGGAACATCAGGAACCAGTGCAGATTCGCAGCGTTCGCCTGGATCTCCATCGGACCGAGGGGCACGAGCGCCGGGATCAGCGCCAGGAGCAGCCGGGCGACCACGGAGCGGATGACCCCGGCGGTGAGCACCCAGACCGCGGCGCCGACGGCGGCAGCGACGACGACGCAGAGCGCGGACACCGTCACGGCGAGTCGGTCGATGGGGCCGATGTGGGACGCGACCGCGACGACCAGCCGCGGCACGACGTGCAGGTAGCCGGCGTAGTCGTGGAACAGCGCCCCGGCGACCCCCAGGCGGTACTGCTCGTCGAGGAAGACCTTGCCGTCCTCGGCCCAGAGCGTGTTGCGGACCTGGGGAGTCAGACGCAACCAGCCTGCCACGGCGATGACGACCCAGAGGACGAGCGGGACGACGATCGACAGGACACGGCGGCGGACGGGACTGCCCGTCGGCTCGCCGTCCGTCATCCCCCCGACGGGCGGTCTGGTCTCAAGCACCGGACGATCCTCTCACAGCAGCCACCGGTGGGACTGGACCGGCACCGGGCGCGTCCCGCGCCGGGACCGGCGGCGAGAGCCACGGCACAGCAGGACGCCGCCGCCCGGTGGGCGACGGCGTCCGTGGTGGTCGAGCAAGGGCTCAGGGCTCAGGGCTCAGGGCTCAGGGCTCAGGGCTGGAGCTCAGGGCACCGTCACCGTCTTGCAGCCCAGCGGCGTCCCGGCTCCGCCGGCCCAGTCGACGGCCGTCGCGCACACCTTGTGCGTGCCGGCCGAGGCCCCCAGCGTGGCCCGGTACCCGTGTGCGGCACCGGCCGCGGGGTACGAGCGCGCCACGTCCGGGCGGCTGGCCGATGCGGTGACCCGCTTCACCGTCGAGTCGACGGTCAGGTCCACGGCGATCGAGGACTTCGTGTCCGGGTCGATCGCCCACCCCGCAGCACTGATGCCCCCGGCGACCGGCTTGACCTCGTCGAGACTCCCGATCGGTGCGGCGTTCACCACCGTGACGGTCTTGCACCCCAGCCGAGGGCTGTAGTTGCCCGAACCGGTGTTCAGTGCCTTGACGCAGACCTCGTGCGTGCCGCGTGACGCCGGGACCGACACGGTGAACCCGCGCGCCGAACCGTAGATCGGGTAGAGCTTCGCGACGTCCGGACGGGAGCCGTCCGCGGCGACGCGCTTCGCGACACCGTCGACGGTGACCTCGACCCGGATCGGGCTCTTGGAGTCGCCGTCGAGCGCCCACCCGGTCACGGTGACGGCCGTGGGCGTGACGGTGGCCCGCTCGAAGGACCCGATCGGACGGGATCCGGGCACGTCGACCGTCGAGCACGACCCGATCGTCGCGTTGCTGCCCTTGCCGACGTTCGTCCCCGTGACGCAGATGCGGTGGCTGCCCGCCGGGACGGGACTCGTCGCGCCGAAGCCGTGCGCCGCTCCTGCCTTCGGGTAGGCCCGGGCGACGTCCGGGCGGCTCTTCGTCGCGGTGAACTTCTTCACGGCCTTGCCGTCGGAGGTGACGGTGACGCCGATCGACTTCGCGGTCTCGGGGTCGATCGCCCACCCGGCGACCGAGACGCCGCCGGGAGCGGCGGCCGCCCGGTCGAGCGAACCGAACGGCGAACCGTTCAGCACGGTGACCGTCCTGCACCCGAGGTCGGCCGAGGTCTTGCCGTTCGACGAGAGCGCGCTGACGCAGACCTGCTGCGAGCCGGCGGGTGCGGCCACGGTCGCGGTGAACCCGTGCTTCGCCCCGGACTTCGGGTAGGCGGCGGCGACGTCGGGACGGTTGCCGGTCGCAGGGGCGGTGGTGGACGTCGATCCGATCGTGACCCGGATCCGCGTGCTCGCCGTGGTCGTGGTGTCGAGCGCCCAGCCGGCCACCGTGGCGGTGTTGTACGACGCGGTGACGGCGTCGTAGCTGCCCTTCGCCGTGGTGGGCACCGGCGCGTTGCCGGTGGTGGAGCCGAACCAGTCGGTGTACATGCGCCAGAAGTTGCGGTTGCCGTAGGCGGAGCAGCCGTCGCCGGTGCCGTAGAGGTTGTTCAGTGCGGCGGTGTTCGGCGTGTACGGCGTGTAGTAGTACAGCGCGGCGGTTGCCTTGTTCTGGACCGCGACGGACTTCGTGCCGCACGACGTCGGCACGTTGTACTGGATCGCTCGGTTGCCGCCCGGGTTGAACCAGGTGAAGTAGTTGCTCGTGCCGGGCGGGTTGCTGTAGCGCTTCCACTGCCACGCCGACCAGTACATCTGGTTGCCGACGCCGGCGTACGCGGGGTCACAGTGCCCACCGACGTTGTCCGGGCAGGCGTACCCCATGGCGCGCTCGAGCACGGCGGCGGACGGCCCGCGGGACGTGATCAGGCCCTGTTCCTTCTGCAGCGTGACCAGCATCACCTTCGGGCTGATCCCGCAGGCCTTGCCGACGCGAGTGACGATCTGGGCGGTCGAGAGGGACGACCCGCCGGTGACCGCGGCGCACATGGCATCGGCACCGCGGTTGTTCATCGAGTACCGGCCGTTGCGGAGGCAGTTGCTGTTCGTGCACGTCGACACCTGGCTGTCGAGGAACGCCTGCACCTGGTTGATCGTCATCGACCCGCCGTTGTAGAAGTTCGCGTCGGAGATGATGTTGCCGGCCTGGAACGACGAGCCACTGAGGGCGTTCGCAGGCTGTTGCCCCGCGGTCGGTCCGGCGATCTGGAAGCCGACCAGCACGCTCGCGACGGCGAGCACGGTGGCGGCGATGGCGACGAGCTTCTTCACGTCGGGGGCCTTTCCGGGGGCGGCGACGGGGTGTGGTCGAGCACGCGGTTCGGGTGTGAGCAACTGACGACCCCAGATCGCGACGGAGGCTCACGCGCCTCAGAAGACTACCTGTGCAACAGCGATCACACAGCCCCCACTTCACCCCCCGTCCGGGACGGCGCTCGACCCGGCCACGGGGCTCACGTCAGCAGCGACTCCACACGCCGACGCGCCTGCGCGTCGTGACCGTCGACGCGGCGCAGGCGACGGGCGCGGCGGAGCGCGGCAGGGGCCTCCCGGACGAGCCGCCACCACGCACCCGGGGTGAGCTGCGCGCGAGCGGGCTGCGCGAGGTCGCGCACCATCCGCACCACCGTCCGCGCGACGACCCGGCCGACCATGCGACCCGTCGCGTCACGAGCCGTCACGACGAGCCGGTTGCGCATGCTCTGGTACCGCACCAGCGGCGAGTCGCTGCCCGAACTCGCCGCGTGCCGGTGCACGACCACCGCATCCGGGGCCGCCCCGATCCGGTACCCCGCCAGGCGGAGACGCCAGGCGAGATCGAGGTCCTCGTAGTACATGAAGAGGGACTCGTCGAACCCGCCGACCGCCTCGACGGCGGCGCGGCGCAGGAACGCGGCGCCGCCGGAGAACCCGAACAGCGGGGCGTGCTCCGGGGCGTCGTCCACCGGCCGGAGCCAGTCCCGGTCCCGCCCGTTGCCGGAGCGGTCGAGGACGACCCCGGTGCCGTTCACGAGCGTCACCCCGCCGGTCTCGACCCGGCGCCAGCGTCGGCCGTCGGCGGCGACCAGGTCGTGGTCGGAACGGGAGGCCCCGGGCGCGACCGGCGCGAACCGTCCCTCCAGCACCGCGGTCGCGGCCACGGCCGCCGTGGTCGGTCCCCCCGCGGCCAGTGCCGCCAGCCCGCGGTCGAGGAAGCCGTGGTCGGCGACCGCGTCGTTGTTGACGAGGACGACGACCGCCCCGGACGACGCGGCGAGGCCGCGTGCCACGCCCCCGGCGAAGCCCGCGTTGGTCCGTTCCGGCACGACCACGAGCGCCGGGAAGTCCTCGCGGTACGAGCGCACCGTGTCGTCGTCGGCGTCGTTCACGACCAGCACCACCTCCACCGACGCGTCGACGCGCTGCGACAGCACGGATCCGACGGCCCGACGGGTGAGCTCGGGCTGGTGCCAGTCGACGATGACCACGGAGACGTCCACGCCGACAGTCTCCCAGGCCGACCGTCCGGGTCACCGACACCGCGCGGCCACCCCGGGAGGCCCGTGGTGTTCTCGGTATAGTGGTGCCGCCTTCCGGGGTTCCCGCGGCGCGCCCTCCGCGCTCCGCTGCCAGTCGATGTACGGAGTCCAGCCATGCCCACTTCCGCGCCCCGCGTGTCCGTCGTCGTCATCAACTTCCGCGGCACCGACGACACCCTCGAGTGCATCGCCCGTCTCAGCGAGGTGGACTGGCCGGCGGACCGTCTGGAGATCGTCGTCGTCGAGAACGGCTCCGGCGACGACAGCGAAGCCCGCCTCCGCGCGGCGCTCGGCGGCCAGGCCAACGTGCGGATCATCGTCTCGGCGGAGAACCTCGGCTTCACCGGCGGCAGCAACCTCGGCGCGCGCGAGGCCACCGGCGACGTCGTGGCGTTCCTCAACAACGACGCGAAGCCGCACGTCGACTGGGTCAAGGAGGGCATCGCCGGCTTCGCCCCGAGCCCCCGGGTCGCCGCGGTCGCGAGCAAGGTCCTCGACTGGGAGGGCCGCACGATCGACTTCGTCGAGTCCGGTCTCAGCTGGTTCGGGATGGGCTACAAGGCGCACATCTCCGAGGTCGACGACGGCCGCTTCGACACCCCGCAGGACCTGCTCTTCGGGACCGGGTCGGCGCTCTTCGTCCGCCGCGACGTCTTCCTCGAGGTCGGCGGGTTCGATGAGGGCCTGTTCATGTTCTACGACGACGTGGACCTCGGCTGGCGCCTGAACCTGCTCGGCTACCGCGTCCGGTTCGCCCCGCGCTCGGTCGTCTTCCACAAGCACCACGGCTCGATGAAGTCGTTCGGTGACCACCGTGAGATGTACCTGCTCGAGCGGAACGCCCTGCACCTGCTCTACAAGAACCTCTCCGACGAGAACCTCGGCGTGTTCCTCCCCGCGGCGCTGGCGCTCCTCGCCCGTCGCGCGGTCGCCAAGAGCGGTCGCGACTCGGAGGAGTTCGACATCCGTCGCTTCACCGGCGCGCCGGACGAGTTCGACGCCCTCACCGCGATCTCGAAGGAGACCGTCGCCGGGTTCTTCGCGCTCGACCAGTTCGTCGCCGACCTGCCGCGCCTGTCCGAGGAGCGTCGCCGGATCCAGTCGCAGCGCGTCCGCAGCGACAAGGACGTGTTCCGGCTGTTCGGGGACGCGTTCAAGCCGCTCTTCGAGGACGGCTACTTCCTGGAGGGCTACCGCGCCATCCTCGAGGCGTTCGACATCGAGGCGCCGATGCACCGGACGAAGGTCCTCGTCATCACCGGCGACGCCCTCGGCGAGAAGATGGCCGGCCCGGGCATGCGCGCGTGGAAGATCGCCGAGGCGCTGTCCGCCGACAACGACGTGCGCCTGGTGACCTGGAACGTGGCGAACCGCAAGTCCGACGCCTTCGAGGTCGCCCGTGTCCCGCTGCAGCACGAGCGTGCGATGCGGGAGCACGAGGAGTGGGCGGACGTCATCTTCTTCCAGGGCTACGCACTGCACCACTTCACGACCCTGCAGCGGTCGAACAAGATCATGGTCGTCGACCTGTACGACCCGATGCACCTCGAGCAGCTCGAGCAGGCGCGGGACAACGGAGACGTCGGCTGGCGCAACCAGGTGACCAGCACGACCGAGGTCATCAACGCCCAGCTCGAGCGCGGCGACTTCTTCCTCTGCGCCTCCGAGCGGCAGCGCCTGTTCTGGCTCGGACAGCTGGCCGCGGTCGGTCGCGTCAACCCGGACAACTACCTGGCCGACGACAACCTCCGCAAGCTCATCGCGGTCGCCCCGTTCGGCATGGACTCGAAGCCGCCGCAGCACGAGCGCAAGGCCATCCGTGGCGTCACGCCGGGCATCGGCGACGACGACAAGGTCGTCATCTGGGGCGGTGGCATCTACAACTGGTTCGACACGCCCTCCCTCGTCCGTGCGATCGCACAGGTCGCCGAGCGCCACGACGACATCCGCCTGTTCTTCCTGGGCGTCGCACACCCGAACCCCGACGTGCCGGAGATGGCGATCGTCTCCGAGACCCGGCGCATCAGCGACCAGCTCGGCCTGACCGGCAAGCACGTCTTCTTCAACGAGCAGTGGGTCGCGCTCGACGACCGGCAGAACTACCTGCTCGAGGCGGACGCCGGCGTCAGCACGCACTTCGCGCACATCGAGACGACGTTCTCGTTCCGCACCCGGATCCTCGACTACATGTGGGCGAACCTGCCGATCGTCACGACCGACGGCGACAGCTTCGGCGACCTGGTCGCGGCCGAGGGCATGGGCGTGGCCGTGCAGGAACGCGACGTCGACGCCCTCGCCGCCGCGCTCGAGTCGATGCTCTACGACCCGATCGCCGCGCAGGCGGCTCGTGACGCCGTGACCCGCGTCCGCGACGAGTTCACGTGGGAGCGCGCGCTCGCCCCGCTCGTGGAGTTCTGCAAGGACCCACAGGTCGCCGCCGACCGTGCGCACGACGCGGCCGTCCCTGCCGGGTCCGTCACGGCGGGGAGCCGTCCCCGCGTCGCGTTGAGCCCCGCACGGGCGCGCGAGATGGAGTTCCACGAGATCGCCAACAGCCGGCACGGTGTCGTCCGCGACGTCCGCCTGGCCACCTGGTACCTCAAGCAGAACGGCGTCGCCGGGCTCCGGGACAAGGTCCAGAACCGTGTGCGCATCATGCGCGAGAGCAAGAACGGGCGCTGACGGTCGCAGTCAGCCGTCCCGAGGGCCGATGTACAGTTGTCCGTCGCCCCAGCGCACCAACGTGAGGAACCCATGAGCAACATCGTCAGCGAGCGATTCGAGCGTCTCCGCCAGGAGCGCATGGTCCCCGCCGGTCGTCCGGCGACGGCGCTGCTCGGTTCCGTCCGGGAGGTCTTCGCACACCGGCAGCTGCTCGACCTGCTGATCCGCCGCGACCTGAAGTCGCGGTACAAGGACAGCGCGCTCGGGTTCGCCTGGACGCTGATCCGCCCGCTCGTGCAGCTGGCGATCTACTACTTCGTGCTCGGTGAGATCCTCGGCGCGTCGCGGAACATCCCCGAGTTCGCCATCTACGTGTTCTCGGGCCTGACCCTGTACGGGCTGTTCAGCGAGATCGTGGCCTCCGGGACCGCGTCGATCGTCTCGAACGGCGGCCTGATCAAGAAGGTCTACCTGCCGCGGGAGATCTACCCGCTGGCGAGCGTGGGTGCCGCGCTGTTCAACTTCGGCGTGCAGCTCGTCGTCCTGCTGGCCGCAGCGGTCCTGCAGAGCGGCTTCGCCTGGCTCCGGCCCGACCTGCTCTACTTCCTCCCCGCCACCCTGGTGATCCTCATCTGGGCGACGGCGCTGGCCCTCCTGCTCGCGGCGGCGAACGTCTACCTCCGCGACATGCAGTACCTCGTCGAGGTCCTGGTGCTGCTGCTGATGTGGGGCTCCCCCATCGTCTACAGCTGGCAGATGGTCGCGAGCCGTGCGCCCGAGTGGCTGCTGAACCTCTACTCGGCGAACCCGATCACCCTCGCGGTGCTCGGCATCCACCGTGCGTTCTGGACCGCCGGAGCCGACGCCGAGTACCCGTCGCACCTGCTGCTCCGCCTGGGCATCGCGGCCGTCGTCGGCCTCGTCGCCCTCGTCGTGTGCCAGCGCGTGTTCGCCAAGCTGCAGGGCAACTTCGCCCAGGAGATCTGATCCGATGACCATCGACAACGACCTCGCGCAGACCACCACCTCGCCGTTCGCCGACGCCCCGGCCGTCGTCACGGTGCGGAACGTCTCCAAGCGGTTCACGATCCGCAAGGACAACTCGCTCAAGGAGCGCGTCGTCACCCTCGGTCGCGCCGGCCGACGCCACAGCGAAGACTTCTGGGCGCTCAAGGACATCAGCCTGGACATCCCGGCCGGTACCACCATCGGGCTGCTCGGCCCGAACGGTTCCGGCAAGTCGACCCTGCTGAAGACCATCGGCGGCATCCTGGAACCCACCACCGGGACCGTCGACCGACGGGGCCGGTTGGCCGCGCTCATCGAGCTCGGTGCCGGCTTCCACCCCGACCTGACCGGTCGCGAGAACGTCTACCTGAACGCCGCGATCCTCGGCCAGTCGCAGGAGGAGACCGAAGCCCGCTTCGCCGACATCCTGCAGTTCTCCGGCATCGGTGACTTCATCGACACCCAGGTGAAGTTCTACTCATCCGGCATGTACGTGCGACTCGCCTTCGCCGTCGCCATCAACACCGACCCGGACGTCCTGCTGGTCGACGAGGTCCTGGCCGTCGGCGACGAGCAGTTCCAGAAGAAGTGCCTCGACAAGATCCGCGAGTTCCAAGCCCAGGGGCGGACCATCATCCTGGTGTCGCACTCGCTCGGTCAGGTCCAGGAACTCTGCGACTCCGCCGTCGTCCTGCACCACGGCGAGGTGATGTTCCAGGGGTCCGCCCGCCTGGCCGTGAAGAACTTCCGCGACATCCTCGAGGACCGTCGTGTCGCCGAGGTCGAGGCCCACGACCCGAAGGACGTGGCGAGCCCCGGCAAGGTGGAGCACGTCGAGCTCGAGATCCCCGGCAAGCCCGAGGGCGCCGAGCACCGCCACGGCGACGACCTGATCGTCCGGGCGACGTTCTCGCACACGACGGTCCTGCCCGAGTGGCGTGCCGGCATCAAGATCGAGACGCACCTCGGCCACCCGGCCTTCGGCGTCGACAGCCGGCAGCTCGCCACCCACCACGACCCCCTGCGCGGCACCGCGACGGTCGAGTGGCACCTGCGCGACGTGCGACTCGGCGGTGGGCAGTACTTCGTGCACGTCTTCCTGGCGAAGCCCAGCGGCGAGCACATCGTGATCCAACGCGAGGCGGCCCGCTTCGTCGTGGCCGACGAGGACACCCAGTCCGGCATCGCCTGGACGCAGGCCACCGAGCGCCAGGTCCGCTGAGGTGCGGGCACTCCCCGTGCTCGTCGACGCCACCTCGATCCCACCGAACCGCGGTGGCGTGGCGCGCTACATCTCCGGGCTGCTGCAGGGCCTGGCGGAACGCGGTGCCAGCGTGGCCGTCGTCGTGAAGGCCGAGGACCTGGACTGGCTCCGCGGCCTCGCGCCGGGGCACCGGTACCGTGCCGCCCCCACCTGGACGTCCTCCCGGCCGCTCCGTCTGGTCTGGGAACAGGTCGGGCTGCCGGCGCTGCTGCGCCGTGCCGGGGCCGAGCTCCTGCACAGCCCGCACTACACGTTCCCGGTGACCCGCGCCTCCCGGACCGTCGTCACGCTGCACGACGCGACCTTCTTCTCCGACCCGGCGGCGCACTCGCGCCTCAAGGCGACGTTCTTCCGCACCTGGACGAAGCTCGCTCGCCGGTTCGCCCGCGCGACCGTCGCACCGAGCCGAGCCACCGTCGCGGAACTCGACCGCCTGGCCGGCCGTCCACGGCGGCCGACGGCGGTGGCGCACCTCGGTGTCGACACGGCCGTGTTCCACGTGCCGACGGCGGACGAGGTCACGGCGTTCCGAGCCACCCACCAGCTCGACGCGAGCACCGACTGGATCGCGTTCCTCGGGACGGTCGAGCCGCGCAAGCAGGTGCCGGCGCTCATCGCCGCGCACCGTGCCCTGCGCGACAGCGCCCGCGACAGCGACAGCGACAGCGAGTCCGGCACCGGCACCGGCACCGCCCCGACGTTGCTCGTCGCGGGTGGACTCGGCTGGGACGCAGCGGCCGCCGCCGCACTCTCCGCCGCCGGCGACGTCCCCGGTGCTCCCCTCCGCTACCTCGGCTACCTGCCCGTCGACGAGCTGCGGTCGTTCCTCGGCGGCGCGCGCGTGGTCGCCTACCCGAGCACCGGCGAGGGGTTCGGGCTGCCCGTGCTCGAGGCGATGGCCTCCGGAGCCGACGTCCTCACCACCGACCGCCTCGCGATCCCCGAGGTCGGCGGTGACGCCGTGACCTACGTCGAACCGGAGACGACCGCGATCCGGGACGGCCTCGCCGCCCTGCTCGCCGACACCGCCGACGTGCGCGCCGAGCGGACCCGACGCGCTCGGGACCGCGCCGACACCTTCACCTGGGCGGCCTGCGCCGACCGGCACATCGAGGTGTACGCGTGACCGCCGACGGCCGTGCGGCGATCGTCACCGTCACCTACAACTCCGACGACGTCCTGCCGGACTTCCTCGCTTCCACCGCCGCCGCGAGCGGCTCGTCGGTCGAGATCGTCGTCGCCGACAACGACTCCGCGACCGCCGAGCACCTGCGGGCCGTGACCGAGGCCGCCGGCGCGCGTTTCGTCGCCGTCGGTGCGAACCTGGGGTACGGGGCGGCGGTGAACCGTGCCGTCGCGACCCTCGACCCCGACGTGCGGTGGGTCCTGGTGTCCAACCCCGACGTCGTCCTGGAACCGGCCGCTCTCGACCGGATGATCGCCACCGCGGCCGAGGACCCGACCATCGGCGCGGTCGGGCCGAGATTGCTGGAGCCGGACGGCGCGGTGTACCCGTCCGCCCGTCTCGTCCCGTCGCTGCGGACCGGCCTCGGCCACGCGGTGTTCGCCAACGTGTGGCACGACAACCCGTGGACCAAGCGCTACCGACAGGACGGCGACCACACCGTCCGTCGTGACGCGGGGTGGCTCTCCGGCGCCTGCGTCCTCGTGCGCCGGGACGTCTTCGAACAGCTCGGCGGCTTCGACGAGACGTTCTTCATGTACTTCGAGGACGTCGACCTGGGATGGCGGATCGGGCGGCTGGGCCTCCGGAACGTGTACGAGCCGGCCGCCGTCGCGACCCACGTCGGCGGGACCGCCACGCAGGGGTCCTCCGAGCGGATGCGTCTGGCGCACCACCAGAGCGCGTACCGGTTCCTGTCGCACAAGTACCCGGGTCGGCTGCTGTGGCCGCTGCGGACCCTGCTCCGCATCGCACTCGCCGTGCGCGCCCGTGCCACGCACACCCGCTGAACCCAGATAACCTCTCAGGGAGCAGTCCCACTCCCCGACCCGGAATGCAGCACATGATCCTCGCCGTCACCCTGATGGTCCGCGACGAAGCGGACGTCCTCCCTGCCTGGCTCGACCACCACGTCGCGCAGGGCTTCGACGTGTTCGTCATCACCGACAACGGTTCGGTCGACGGCACGACCGACCTGCTCGCGGCCTTCGCCGAGCGGGACGACGTCACCGTCGACCTGCGCCACGACCCGGTGCACCGCAAGCAGCAGGGCACCGTCGTCACCGGCATGGCCCGCGACGCGGCGACCGTGCACGGTGCGGACTGGGTGGTCAACGCCGACGCGGACGAGTTCATCATCCCCGTGGACCGGACGCTCACCGTCCGGCAGGTGTTCGAACGCCTCGACCCCGTGGTCGGTGCGTTCTTCGTCCCGGTGGTCAACCTGACCGGGGAACTCGCCACGTCCGGTGCCGGCATCGAGCGACTGCACTGGCGCGACGAGCGATCCGCCGACGAGCTGCGTGCCGCAGGGCTCATCGCACCCCCGACGCCGAACACCGTGCACGTCGGTGATCCGTCCGTCACGGTCGTCCAGGGCAACCACCGCGCCAGTGTCGCGAACGGCGCCCCGGTACCCGAGGAACTCGCGCTCGAGGTCCTGCACCTGCCCTGGCGGTCCTGGGACCAGTACGCGCACCGCGTCGAGGTCAGCGGCCGGGCCTACGAAGCCAACCCCGACCTGACGCCCAGCCCGCGCCACCACGGGATGATCGACTACCGCCGCCTGCAGGAGGGAACCCTGCAGGCCGTCTTCTCGCTGCGGTTCGTGACCGACGACGACGCGGCGACGGGCCCGTTCACCCGCGACGACGGGATCGTCGAGGTGCTGCGCCGCGCCGGGTCGTCGTCGCTCGGTGCTGCTCCGGACCCGGTGGTGAGTGACGAGGAACTGCGGTCGCTGCAGCGCACGGGCCGGGCGATCGCCTCCCGCGACTCCCGGATCCAGGACCTGGAGGACGCGGTCCGTGCGGGCGAGGGCACCGCGGACACCCTCCGCACGACGGTGCAGTTCGAGCGCGACCGGGCCGACGCCCTGCGGCGCGAGCTCCAGGGCGAGATCGACCGGATCCGTGCGCGTCGCGTGGTGCGGCTGGCCGACCGCGTCGGCGACGCCGCGCGACGCCTCCGCTCCCGCTGACCGCCAGCCGCGTCCGCTCCCGCTGACCGCCAGCCGCCCGGTGTCGGTCAGCGGCTCGCGCGCTCCTGCCGCACGGCAGCGATGAGCGTCTCCGCCCGTCGGGCGAAGGAGTGCTCGGCCCCGATCCGGGCACCGCGAGCAGCCCGGTCCTCGGCCGAGGCGGACTCGCCCAGCCGGACGAGCGCCCGCAGCTCGGCGACGTCCCGGTACGGGTGGACCGCGCCGTGGAACAGCTCCGCGACGCCGGGGACCGGGTCCGTGACGACGAGGGCCCCGGACGCTGCCGCGTCGAACAGTCGGTTCGACACGAACCCGTCGCGCGCCATGTCGTCCCAGTGGTCGTTGAGCACCACGCGGGCGCTCCGGTAGAGCGCCGGCAGTCGGTCGTTCGGCACGAAGACGCCGCGGTGCACGCCGTCCGGGAGCAGTCCCGCCCATCCTTCGCCCCAGACGGCGAGGTCGACGCCGGCCGCGACGGCGTCGCGGACGACCGGCCGGAAGACCTCGCGGGTCTTCCCGACGAAGGCGGTGTCGAGCTCCGGGAACGCCGGGTCGGTCGGTCCCGGGTGGAAGCGGGACGGGTCGGTCGCCTGCAGCAGGGGCGCCACACCCAGCCCGGTCTCCCGCTCCACGCGGGCGGCCCACACCGGACCGGCGGCGAACCGGAGGTCGTAGCGGGCGAGCTCGGACGCGGACACGAGATCGGGGTGTGAGATCACCCAGAGCACGTTGGTCGCGGTCGGGTGGACCGGGGTGTCGTCGAGGCCGCGGAGGGTCAGGGCGACGTCGTCGAGGTGCTCGGAGAACGGCCGGACGTGCGACTCCCGGTGGTCCACGACGACGTCCTGTCCGAGTGCACGCAGCGCGGTGGCGAGGTCGTGTGCGAAGAACGTGTCGCCCCAGTCGTCGCCCCGGGGCCCGGGGTGCGCCGCGATCCGGATCGACCAGCGGAGCCGCTCACCACGGTCCCGCGTGTGCAGGCGTTCGGCGCGGACCACCGGCTCGCGCAACGCCACGGGCGCCCCGGCCGGGTCGGCGGTGCCCGCCGTCGGACGGAACCCGAGGCGGCCGAGGGCGTCCGCTGCCG
This sequence comes from Curtobacterium herbarum, assembly GCF_016907335.1. Lineage (NCBI taxonomy): Bacteria > Bacillati > Actinomycetota > Actinomycetes > Micrococcales > Microbacteriaceae > Curtobacterium > Curtobacterium herbarum. The sequence goes on along the minus strand of NZ_JAFBBT010000001.1, from coordinate 1,280,431 downwards.
AGTCGTCGCCCCGGTCGCGCCAGACGGCGAGCGCGTCCGCCGCGTCGGCGTCGTACCGCCGTTCCCGGAGCGGCTCGATGCGGTACACCCGCCCGAGCGGGACCACGACGCAGTCTCCGCCGGCAGCGTCCGCGGTGTCGCGGGTGAGCCGGGCGACGGCGGTGCGGGTGTCGACGGTGCGGACCGGGACCGCGAGGTCCGCCGTCCGGGCGGCGAAGCAGGGCTCGTCCGCGGCGAAGACGCGTGCGCCGTCCAGGGCGTCGGCGTCCTCCGCGGGGTGTCCGCGCAGGAGTGAGGCGACCGGCGCCGTGCCGCGCACCAGGACCGCGCCGGCGCTGGTGACCACGTCGGTACCGGACCGGACGACGGGGACGGCGACCACGGCCTCCCGGCTGGCCTGCGCGTCACCACCCGCGCCCATGCCGTCGCCGGCGCCCGGGGCGACCGTGGCGACGAGGCGGGCGAGGGCACCGGCCGGCAGGGTGACGTCGGCGTCCTGCACGACGACCACCGGGGACCGCAGGACGGACCGGGCGGCGGCGACCGCGCCGCCCCAGGTGGCGGCCACGGTCGGTCCCGCCACGACGTGGTCGTCGCCGCCGACCACCCGCGGGTACGTGCTCGTGGGACCGGCGTGCACGTCGTGGACGGCCACGATGACCGTCGTCGCCCCCGCGGCGCGGGCGTCCCGCACCGTCGGCAGGTGTGCACCTGCCCGGTGCGCGGCCTGGCGGACCGTCACGACGACGTCGAACCCGTCGTGGTCGACCACCGGCGCGTCGGTCACCAGGGACGTGTCGACCGGGAGGCCCGGTGCAGCCCCGTCGTCCGTGTCCGGACCCGACGGGGACACGCCCCGACCGAGCAGTCGGCCGAGCCGCACGATCAGCCGCGGAGCAGGTTCTGCAGGTACACGCCGTAACCGCTCTTCGCCAGCGGGGCGGCGAGGGCCGCGAGGGCGTCGTCGTCGATCCACCCGTTGCGCCAGGCGATCTCCTCGATGCAGCCGATCTTGTGGCCCTGGCGGTCCTCGATGACCTTGACGTACTCGGACGCCTGCATCATCGACTCGAACGTGCCGGTGTCGAGCCACGCGGTGCCGCGGTCCAGGACCTCGACCCCGAGCGAACCCGCCTCGAGGTAGCGCTCGTTGACGGTCGAGATCTCGAGCTCGCCGCGGGCGCTCGGCTCGATGGTCTTGGCGATCTCCACGACGTCGTTGTCGTAGAAGTAGAGGCCGGGGACCGCGTAGTTCGACTTCGGGTGCGCCGGCTTCTCCTCGATGGAGACCGCGGTGAAGTCGTCGTCGAACTCCACGACGCCGTACGCCTTGGGGTCGGCCACGTGGTAGGCGAAGATCGTCGCGCCCTGCACCGTGGTGTTCTTCTGCAGACTCGTGCCGAGGCCGGTGCCGTGGAAGATGTTGTCTCCGAGGACCAGCGCGACGCTGTCGTCACCGATGAAGTCCTCACCGATGACGAACGCCTGCGCCAGGCCGTCCGGGCTCGGCTGGACGGCGTACTCGATCGTCATGCCGAGGGCCGAGCCGTCGCCGAGCAGCGCCCGGAACTGGTCGTTGTACTCCGGCGTCGTGATGACGAGGACCTCGCGGATGCCGGCCATCATCAGCGTCGACAGCGGGTAGTAGACCATCGGCTTGTCGTAGATCGGCATGAGCTGCTTCGAGATGCCCTTGGTGATCGGCCAGAGGCGGGTGCCGGAACCACCGGCGAGGATGATGCCCTTCATGGGTATGCGTCCTTACTTGTTCGTGGTCCGGAGGGACTCGGTGTAGGCGACGCACTCGTCGTACGTCGGGAGGAGTCCGAGCTCGGCAGCCTGCTCGAGGGTCGGCGCACCGGTGTCCTTCTCGGACAGGACCGGCTCGCCGATGCCGTCCGGCAGCTCGAGGCCGACCGTCGGGTCGAGGATGCTGATCCCCTTCTCGCGCTGGGGGTCGTAGTGGGCGCTCACCAGGTAGTTCACGGTGGACTGGTCCTCGAGCGCGACGATCGCGTGGCCGAGGCCCTCGGACAGGTACACGGCGCGGCGGTCGACGTCGTCGATGCGGACGGAGTCCCACTGCCCGAACGTCGGCGAACCGACGCGGATGTCGATGATGTAGTCGATGAACGCGCCGCGCACCGCGGTGACGTACTTCGCCTGGCTCGGCGGGACCAGGGCGTAGTGGATCCCCCGCGCGACGCCGCGCGACGAGATCGACATGTTCACCTGACGGAGATCGAGCGGGTGCCCGACGGTCTGCTCGAGCACGTCGGCCCGGTACGCCTCGAGGAACGCTCCTCGTGCGTCGCCGTGCTGGACGGGCGTGAACTCCCACGCGCCGGGGATCTTCAGTTCGCGGATCTGCACCGGAGCAGCGTAGCAAGCCGGTCGCTGCCCGCGTCCACGCCCGGCCGCGCGCGTCGGGCGGGCCGGGCAGCACGCGTCAGGCGAGCCCGAGCGCCGCGCGCCACGCCCGTTCGCCGGGTTCGTCCCGCCCGCTGGCGACGACACGTTCCGCCCGGACGTACGCCTGCGCACGACGGACACGGGCGTCCGGGTCGTGGAACGCCGTCCGGAGGGCCGCGCGCCAGTCGTCCACCCGGTCACCGGCGAGCAGGCCACCGTGCGCGGCGACGCCGGCGTAGGACGGGCGGTCCGACCCGACGAAGGGCAGCCCGAGCATCGAGTACTCCAGGAACTTCAGATCGCTCTTGGCGTCGTTGAAGCGGTCGTCCGTGAGCGGTGCGACGCCCGCCGACCAGCGGTCCGCGTGGTCGCGCAGGAACGCGACGAACTGCGGGTAGTGGCTGGCGCCCTCGGGCAGCTCGAGTCGGTCGTACCAGGCGTCGCCGTCGTCCTGCGTGACGCCGACGACCTCGAGCCGGACGGGTCGGCCGTCGTCGTCGACGAGACCGTCGAACACGTCGCGGAGCAGGTCGAGGTCGCCACCGTGGGTCGCGCTCCCCATGTAGAGGACGCGCCGCGGTCCCGCCGCCGCGGGGACGACCGGATCGTGCGCCCACAGCCCCGGCTGGACGCCGTTCGGGACGACGACCGCGTCGATGCCCTGCGCCGCGAGCACGGCGCGCAGCGGTTCCGTCGAGACGACCACGGCAGCGGCGGCGCGGACCAGACGGTCGACGGACGCCAGGCGCTCCGGGTCGTACTCGGCGCGGGCGAGCCGGGCACGCGCCTCCGCCGTGAAGAAGTCGTCGTCCACCTCGGCGACGATGCGGGTGCCCTCGGCGGACGCCCGGGCGAACGCCGCGTCGAGCGAGCCGAGCGGGAACGCGTCGCGCTGCACCAGGATCGCGTCGAGGTGCGCGGTGTCCGAGCCGTCCGCCCACCGCACCGGGTCGACCTGCGCCACACGGGCCGCCCCGGAGGCCGCGAGCGCCGACATCCGACCGGTCACCCGGATGTGCGCCGACGCCGGGTGCACACCACCGGCGCCGTGCACGACGAAGCCGACCAGCGGCGGCTGCTGCTCCGGTCCTCGCTGCTGCACGCCCCGGCCGAGCAGACGGGCGACGGTCGACCGGAGGAGAGCCATGCGCCCATGGTGGCACGGACGCAGGGAGTCTCTGCATACACTGGGACGTCCGTGTGCCCGTCCACAGCATCGGGTGCCGTCCCCGGGCCGGAACCCGCCGGCCGACCAACCCAGGGAACCCACCACCTCGTGAAACTGTTCGTCCAGATCCCCTGCCTCAACGAAGAGGAGACGCTCCCCGCGGTCCTCGAGACGATCCCGACCTCGATCCCGGGTGTCGACGAGATCGAGATCCTGATCATCGACGACGGCTCGACGGACCGGACGGTCGAGGTCGCCCGTGCCCACGGCGTCACCCACATCGTCCGGCACACCACGAACATGGGCCTGGCACGGTCGTTCCGCGACGGCGTGGACTACGCGCTCCTGCACGGTGCGGACATCGTCGTCAACACGGACGGTGACAACCAGTACCCGCAGGCGCACATCACCGAGCTCGTGCAGCCGATCATCAACGGCCAGGCCGAGATCGTCATCGGTGACCGGCAGACGCGCACCATCGAGCACTTCTCCGGCTTCAAGAAGCTCATGCAGCGCTTCGGGTCGTTCGTCGCCAGCCGGGCCGCAGGCCTGGACCTGCCCGACGCCGCCAGCGGGTTCCGCGCGTACTCGAAGTACTCGCTGATCCGTCTCAACATCGTCACCCGCTTCAGCTACTGCATGGAGACGATCGTGCAGGCCGGCTACAAGCGCCTGGCGATCGCGAGCATCCCGATCACGACGAACGCGAAGACCCGCGAGTCACGGCTCTTCAAGAACATCTGGCAGCACATGTTCCAGTCGGGGTCCGCCATCGCCCGGGTCTACCTGATGTACCGACCGATGGCGCTGTTCGCATCGGTCAGCGCCGTGTTCGGCGTCGCGGGGCTGATCCCGTTCGTCCGGTACCTCGTCCTGCTCTGGGCCGACAGCGGCGGCAACCACCTGCAGTCCCTGATCCTCGGCGTCACGCTCGTCATCAGTGCGCTGCTGTCGATGGTGATCGGCGTGGTCGCCGACCTGACCCGGATGAACCGCACCCTGGCCGAGGAACAGCTCGACCTGCAGAAGCTCGCGCGCTACGGCGACTGAGCGGATGCCGAGCCGACCGACCACCCCGGTGGACCGTGCGCGCGTCGGGCGGCTCGAGGGGATCACCCTCGGACTCGTCGTCGCCGTGTTCGCCCTGGTGCTCGGGCTCTGGGCGGTGCTCGTCCCGCCGTTCCAGGCGCCGGACGAGAAGGCCCACTTCGACACCGCGCTGCACCTGGCGATCGGGGACGCCTGGGTCGGACCGGGTGACCAGCGGTTCCTGAACGCCGTGCAGGCCGCCGCGGGTCAGGCTGCGGCCGGCACGGACACCCTGCCCGCGGCGTCGCGGGCCACGGTGCAGAAGCTCCGCGCCGCGCACCCGGGCATCGACCCGGGCGCCGTCGACCAGATGACCCAGCACCCGCCGACCGCGTACCTGCTGCAGGCCGCGGTCCTGCGGACCGTCGGTTTCGAGTACCTGCGCTGGGACCACGCGCTGCTGGCCCTGCGCCTGTTCGACGCGCTCGTGGTGCTGCCCTTGCCGGTGCTCGCCTGGGCGGCGGTCCGCCGGCTGACCCGGTCGCCGCGTGCCGCCGTCGTCGGCGCTGCCGCGGTGCTGGCCGTGCCGGAACTGGCCTCGATCGCGGCCTCGGTGACGAACGACGCGCTCACGATGTCCCTCGGCGGGTTCGTCACGGCCGTGCTCGTCCTCGCGCTGACGGGCGACCGGCGTCCGCGCGTCCTACTGTCGCTCGGGATCGCCCTCGGTCTGCTCGTCGTCACGAAGGGCACCGGGCTCCCCGCCGTCCCCGTGGTGGCCCTCGCCCTGCTCCTCGGCCACGGTGCCCCGGCGTGGGGTCGTCGACTCGTCGAGACGGCCGGGGTGCTCCTGCTGGCCGGCGCCGTCGGCGGGTGGTGGTGGGTGCGGAACCTCGTCGTGTACCGGACCCTGCAGCCCGACGGGTACGCCGCCATCCGGCCGCCGCAGTCCTTCCCCGCCGGACAGGGACCCGATGCGCTGACCTTCGTCGACGTGAGCTGGGGAACGGTCATCCGGACGTTCTGGGGCAGCTTCGGGTCGAACGCCTTCGCGTCGATGTCGCCGTGGCTGCTCGTCCCGCTCACGCTGGTCACCGTCGGCGTCGTCGCCGCCCTGGCCTTCCGGCGCGGGCCGGGGCGCCGGACCGCGGTGCTCCTCGCCGTCTTCCCGGTGCTGCTGCTCGCGGCGCAGACGTCGACCAGCATCCACGGCTACCTGACGACGACGACGGTCGTCGGGACGCAGGGGCGCTACCTGTTCCCCGCCGTCCTCGCCCTGATCGTGCTCAGCGCCCTCGCGTGGCGGCGTCTCCCGGGCGGGACCCGGCTCCGACGGATCCTGCCGGTGGTCCTGGTCGTCGGGATGGTCGTCCTCGCGACCGTCGGGCTCGCGACCGCCCGTGTCCGGCTCGTCCCCGGCGCCGGCTACGCGGTCTGGTCCGACGCGTCCCTCGGCGCGACCGCGACCGGGGTCCTCGCGTTCGTCGCCCTGCTCACCGCGGCGGCGGCCGTGGTGGGGGTCGCGCGGCTCCCGTCCACACCCCCCGATGCCGTCGACAGCCCGGTCCACCCGCCCCGCTAGACTGCTCGCCGACCGACAACGGCCCACGGCCAGGAAAAGGAAACCAGCGTGAAGATCCTCGTCACCGGAGGAGCCGGCTTCATCGGCTCGAACTTCGTCCGTCGAACCCTCCAGGACGCCTACCCGGGCCTCGAGGGCGCTGAGGTCGTCGTCTACGACGCCCTCACCTACTCGGGCAACCTGGCCAACCTGGCCCCGGTCGCGGACTCCCCGCGCTACCGCTTCGTCCAGGGCGACATCCGCGACGCCGCGGCCCTCGACCAGGTCGTGCCCGGCATCGACGCCATCGTGCACTTCGCCGCCGAGTCCCACGTCGACCGCTCCGTCCGCGACTCCGGCATCTTCGTCGAGACGAACGTCGTCGGCACCCAGCGCCTGCTCGACGCGGCCCTGCGCCACGGTACCGAGCGCTTCGTGCACGTCTCCACGGACGAGGTCTACGGCTCCATCAGCGAGGGCTCGTGGGACGAGGAACGGCCGCTCGAGCCGAACTCGCCCTACTCGGCGTCGAAGGCCGGCAGCGACCTGCTCGCCCGCAGCTACCACCGCACGCACGGCCTGAACCTCTCGATCACGCGCTGCTCGAACAACTACGGCCCGTACCACTTCCCTGAGAAGGTCATCCCGCTCTTCGTCACGAACCTCATCGACGACGTGCACGTGCCCCTCTACGGTGAGGGCAACAACATCCGCGACTGGCTGCACGTGGACGACCACACCCGCGGCATCGCGATGGTCCTGACCCGTGGCCGCGCCGGCGAGATCTACAACATCGGCGGCGGTACCGAGCTGACCAACAAGGAACTCACCGAGCTGCTGCTCGAGTCCACGGGCAAGGACTGGTCGTACGTCGACCGCGTCGCCGACCGCCTCGGGCACGACCTGCGCTACTCGGTCGACATCTCCAAGATCCAGGCCGAGCTCGGCTACGAGCCCCAGGTCCCGTTCGCGCAGGGGCTCGCCGACGTCGTCCAGTGGTACCGCGACAACCGCGCCTGGTGGGAGCCCCTCAAGGAGCGTGCCGCGCTCGCCTGAGCCGGACCGACACCATGACCCGATTCCTCATCACCGGCGCCGCCGGCATGCTCGGCCAGGACCTCCAGCAGGCACTGGCCGGGCGTGAGGTCACGGCGCTCTCCCGTGCCGACCTCGACATCACCGACCCGGACGCGGTCGCCGCTGCCGTCGCCGGGCACGACGTCGTCCTGAACGCCGCCGCGTACACGAAGGTCGACGACGCCGAGTCCCACGAGTCCGACGCGCACGCCGTGAACGCCCGCGGACCCGAGGTGCTGGCGACGGCCGCGGTGGCCGCGGGGGCGCGGCTCGTGCACGTCTCGACGGACTACGTGTTCGACGGCTCCGGCACCACGCCCTACGCCGAGGACGAGCCCACCGACCCGATCGGCGCGTACGGCCGAACGAAGGCCGCCGGCGAGCACGCGGTGCGCTCGGTCGCCCCGGACTCGTCGTACGTCGTCCGGGCTGCCTGGCTGTACGGCGCCGGTGGTCCGAACTTCGCCAAGACCATGGTCCGCCTGGCTGCGACCCACGACACCGTCAGCGTCGTCACCGACCAGGTCGGACAGCCGACCTGGACCGGTGACCTCGCACGCCAGATCGTCGCACTCGTCGACGCCGACGCGCCCGCGGGCATCTACCACGGCACGAACGCCGGCCAGGGGTCCTGGTACGACTTCACGCGCGCGATCTTCGCCGAGGTCGGACTCGACCCGGAACGCGTGCTCGAGACGGACAGCTCGGCCTTCGTGCGCCCGGCACCGCGCCCGGCGTACAGCGTCCTCGGCCACGACGGGTGGTCCCGCGCGGGTCTCGCCCCGATGCGCGACTGGCGGGACGCCCTGCACGCCGCTGCCGAGGCCGGGGTCCTCACCGCGTGAGCGGCGCGACTGCGCTCGTCGTCGGCGGCGGCGGGTTCCTCGGCCGTGCCGTCGTGGGCGCGCTCGAGCGCGCCGGCGACCGCGTGGTCGTCCCCCGTGTGCCCTGGAACGACACCGAGGCGGCCGCGACCGTGCTCCGGGAAGCCGTGACGGGCCTCCAGGCCGGGGACACGCCCTGGCGGCTCGTCTGGTGTGCCGGCAGCGGCATCGTCGCGACCGGCGAGCAGGCGTTCACCGCCGAGTCGACGATCCTCGAGCGTGTGCTGGACCCCGCCGGCGCGTCCCCGGACACCCCCGGCGCGGTCTTCTTCGCGTCGTCGGCCGGCGGCGTGTACGCCGGCGCGAGCGGCGCGCCGTTCGACGAGGACACCGACCCGCTCCCCCTCGCGCCGTACGGCCGCAGCCGGCTCGCTGCCGAGGCCCGCTTCCGGGACTTCGCCGAGGCGACCGGGACGCCCCTGCTCGTCGGCCGGATCTCGAACCTCTACGGCCCCGGCGCGAACCTGCGGAAGCCGCAGGGCCTGGTGTCACAGCTCGCCCTGGCCCACCTCGAGCGACGTCCCTCGTCGATCTACGTGCCGATGGACACCACGCGTGACTACCTCTACATCGACGACGCCGCGGCGATGGTGGCCGACGGGCTCGCGGTGGTCGCCGACCGTGCGGTCGGGCCGACCACGACGAAGATCTTCGCCTCCCAGCACGGACGCACCATCACCGAGGTCGTCGAGGCGGTGTCCGCCGCGTTCGGCGAGCCGCTCGACGTCCGCGAGGGCCACGACCCCGCCGCGACCTCGCACGGTCGGGACCTCCGCTTCCGATCGCGCGTCATGACGGCGCTGGACGACCGGACACACGTGCCGTTCGAGCTCGGCGTGCGTCGCACCGTCGACGCGATCCGGGGCAGCCGTCCCACCGACCAGGAGACCGCATGAGCCAGCACCGCCGCCGCGCCCCGTCCTCCCGACGCTGGCGCAGCCCGGCGTGGGCCAGCCTGACCGTGTGGTCGGCGGCGCTGTTCATGGTCGCTGCCTCGGTCGCACGGCTCTTCACGTACCCGCCGCTCGGCAGCAAGGACGAACCGGCGCACTTCGACTACGCCGTGCTGCTCTGGCACGGCCGGCTGCCGGTGTTCGAGGACGGGATCACCTACGCGGCCCCGTTCGGGGTCGAGGCCCCGGTGCAGTGGGTCTCGCAGCACCCGCCGCTCTACTACGCGATCCTGGCGCCGATCGTGGGCCCGCTCTGGGACGCCCACCACCCGCTCCTCGCGGTGATGGCCGGTCGAGGCATCAGTGCGCTGCTGGCCGGCGCCGTGGTGCTCGCCGCCGCCTGGGCCGCGTCCCGCTGCTTCCCCGGCCGGGTGCGCCTCCCTGGTGCGACCGCCGTGACGACCGCGTTCGCCGGCATGCTGATCCAGCAGGGCTCGTCGATCTACAACGACGTCCTGTTCGTCCTGCTCTGCACCCTGGCGTGCGGGGTCGCCGGCGCGGCGATCCGGTCCGAGGTCGGGCCGCGGCTGCTCGTCGGTGCGTCCGTCGTCGCGGCTGCCGGCATGGCAACCCGGCTGACGTTCGTCGTCTGGCTGGTCGCCATCATCGTGTCGCTCCTCGTCGCACGCTCCGTCCGGCTGGGCCGGCTCCGACCGATCTGGGCGAGGGTGGTGGCAGCGGCGACCCCGGGTGTCGCAGCCGTCGTGTGCGCGGGCTGGTTCTACGTGCACAACAAGATCGACACCGGGAACTTCAGCGGTCGGCACGCACAGTGGGGCCTCGAGCACGCGGACCGCGTCGAGCGGTCGTTCAGCGCGGTGACGTTCGACCCGTCCTTCTACACGAGCCTGTTCAGCGTGTACCGCGGCATCCTCCGGCCGTCCGACCCGACCCACTGGGTCCTCATGCTCACCCCGGTCGCGCTCGCGGTCGTGTGGGGTGTCGTGAGCCTGCTGCAGCGCCGTCGGGCACCGCTCCCGGCCGTGCCGAGCACGAGCACCGTGCCGAGCACGAGCCGCCCGTGGCTGCCCGCCGCCCTCGTCGTGGCCATGCTCGTCGCCGTGACGCTCCTGCTCGTGGTCGTCGAGATCCAGTACGTCACGGGCGGTGGTGCCCCGATCACGCGGTACGCACTCACCGTGCTCGAACCCATCACCCTGCTCATGGCGGCAGGCCTGACCGGGTCCCGTCGACTGTCGGGCGTCCTGGTGACGCTGTGGGTGGCGCTGGCGTTCGTGCCCTACCGCACGCTCTTCGACCTCCACGTGCGGAGCATCGTGCCCGACGCGGCGCAGTGGGTGCACGTCGCGTTCTGGGTGTCGGTCGTCGCGGCCGCCGGCTGCGTCGTCGGGGGCTTCCTCGACGCACGGCGGCGTCCGGACGCGTCGCGCCGACCGGACGCGTCGCGCCGACCGGACGCGGACGGGCCGCTGACGGTCGCCGGGGACGAGCGTCCGGGTCAGCCCGCGAGCGCGTCCGCGATCAGCGACCGGTAGCGGTCCCCCACGGCGTCGACGGTGTACGCAGCCGCCGTCGCGCGGGCACCGGCACCGAGACGCTCCGCGAGCGCGGGGTCGGCGAGGAGCCGGTCCACCGCCGCCGCGAGGGCGTCGGCATCGCCCGGGGCGACGAGCAGGCCGTTGACGCCGTCCTCGACCACGTCGACGATGCCGGGCACGGCGGACGCGACGACCGCGCAGCCCGCCGTCATGGCCTCGAGGAGTGCGACGGGCAGGCCGTCCCGGTCACCGTTCGCCGCGGGGACGGACGGGTAGACCGCGATGCCGGCCTTGGCGTAGTGGGCGGCGAGGGCGGCCTTGTCCTGCGCGCCGACGAAGTCGACGCCGTCGGCGGCACGGGCCTCGAGCGCCTGCCGGAGGGGGCCGTCACCGACGACGACGACCTCGTCCGGGCGGTGCTCGACGCGGTCGAGGGCGTCGAGGAGCACGGTCGCGCCCTTCTTCTCGACGAGGCGGCCGACGAAGAGCAGGCGGCCCGGGGTGCGGGTCTCGCTGGCCACCGCACGCGAGATCGGCTCGAGGTCGACGCCCATCGGCACGATGTGGACCTGGTCGTCGCGCGCGCCGAGCTTGCGGAGTTCGAGGGCCATGTCGGTGCTCATGCAGGTCACGGCGGCCGCGCTCGCGATGACGGCCCGCTTGACGCGCTGGAGGACCGGGTGCCGGAGCGCGTAGAGGTCGCCGCCCAGCGTGGTCACCACGCGCGGCAGGTCGCCGAGGACGAGCTTGCCGACGGCACCCTGCGGGATGATCCAGTGCAGCAGTGCGACGTCGGGTCGGGAGCGCCTGGCCTCCCGACGGAAGGCGAGGGCCATCGCACCAAAGAAGAACGGGACCTGCAGCCACCGCGCGGGTGCGGCGCGGAGGTTGTCGACGATCGCGCCGTCGGCCAGGTCCTGCCAGCGGGCCGGGAAGTACGAGTAGCGGCGGACCTCGACGTCGCCGATGCGCTGGTGCTTCGCCGCACCCTTCGTCATCGGGGCCACGACCACGACGCGGTGGTCGCTCGACAGAGCGCGGGCCAGGTCGAGCACGAACCCCGGGGTGCCGTCACCCGCTTCGGCCGGGAACGTCGATGCGGCGACGAGCAGGGTCGGACGAGCAACAGGGTCGGGATGCATCAGCGCTCTCGCTTAGAGTTGTCGGTCGATGGACGCACGACAGCCTACGGGGTCCGCCGCCGACGCAGATCCGGCCGATGGACAGCCCGCCAACACCCCCGAGACCGACCAGACGATCGGTGCCGAGGTGCCCGTCGTCGCGCCCCGGAGCCGGCGAGCCCGCATCCTGAACGCGGTCAAGTGGGCCGCGGCCGCCGTCGCGGTGGTGCTCCTCGTCGTCGGCGTGGCCCGGCAGTGGGACGAGATCGTCGTCGACTTCGCGCGGCTCGATGCCCGCACCGTCACGCTCGGCGTCGTGCTCACCCTCGTGGCCCTGATCGCGAACATGCTCTCGTGGCGGGCGATGATGGCGGCGACGGGGTTCCGGGTCCGACCCGCTGCGGCCTCGTCGATCTTCTTCGTCGGGCAGCTCGGCAAGTACATCCCGGGTGGCGTGTGGTCCATCGCCGCGCAGGCGGAACTCGGCCGCGCGCACGGGCTGGCGCGGACGGGCAGCGCCGTCGCGTCGCTGGCGTCGATGCTCGTCAGCATGGTGACCGCCGCGCTGGTCGGGATCGTCGCGCTGCTCCTCGGCTCCCCCGACGGCCTGCAGACGTTCTGGTGGCTCGCCGTCGTCGTGGTGATCGGGCTCGTGGCGCTGACGCCGCCGGTGCTCGGTCGGCTGATCGCGGTCGCGATGCGGGTCCTGCGCCGGCCGCCGCAGGAGATCACCCTGACCTGGACCGGCACCGTGATGTCCATCGTCTGGTCGGTGGTGATGTGGCTCGCCTACGGCGCGCAGGCGACGTTCGTCCTGCAGGCCTTCGGCGCCGACTCGGCCGTGCTCTTCCCCGTCGCCACCGGCGCGTACGCCGTCGCCTGGCTCGTCGGGTTCCTCGTCGTGATCGCCCCCGCCGGTCTCGGCCCCCGCGAAGCCGTCCTGCTCCTGCTGCTCGGATCGGTGACGGACCCGACGGGGGCCCTCGCCCTCGCCGTCATCAGCCGTGCGTTCATGACCCTCGGGGACGTGGTCCTCGCCGGTCTCGGAGCCGCGCTGGCGATCCGGCACCGCCGCCACACGGCCGCGGCCGACCCGGTCGGCAGCGTGCCGGGAAGTCCCGGCACGCCCTGATAGTGTCCCGTGCGGACGACCGGCCGACCTGTCCGGACGGCCGATCGTCCCGTCCGACCACCCCGAGGAGCCCCGCCGCATGACCACTCTCCGCGTGATCGTGGACCAGGTGATCGCACCGGTACCGGGCGGCATCGGACGCTACGCGGAGGAACTCACCCGGAAGCTCATCGAGACCGCACCCGCCGGGTGCGACGTCGAAGCCGTGGTCTCGGCGGCGTCCCCCGCCGAGCTGCAGCGGCTGCGCACCCTGCTGCCCGGGCTGGCGGACCTCGAGCGGCTCGCCCTCCCCCGTCGGGAGCTGTCCCTCGCATGGCAGGCCGGGCTGGCCCGCCGCGCGTCACACGGCATGGTGCACGCCCCGAGCGTGCTCGCTCCCCTCGTCAAGCACGACCGGGTGCAGGACGTCGGCCACCAGATCGTCGTAACGGTGCACGACACGGTCCCGTGGACCCACCCGGAGACCCTGACGCCCCGCGGGGTGCACTTCCACAAGGCGATGGTGAAGCGGGCCTACCGCTACGCCGACGCCGTCGTCGTCCCCACCCACGCGGTCGCCGCCGCGCTGAACGACGTGCACCGCTTCGACGACCGACTCCGGGTCATCGGCGGAGCGCCGAGCGCCCGACTCCGGGTACCCGTCGACGCGGACCTCCGAGCGGAGCGCCTGGGTCTGCCGCCGCGCTACGTCCTGGCGGTCGGCACGCTCGAGCCGCGCAAGGGCCTGCGCTCGCTGATCGAGGCGATGGCACACCCCGATGCCCCGACGGACATCCCGCTGGTCATCGCCGGGCCGGACGGCTGGGGCGACGTCGACGTCGCCGAGACCGCGGAACGCGCCGGCCTCGCCGCCGACCGGGTGAAGGTGCTCGGCCACGTCGAGGACGCCGACCTGGCCGTCGTCTACGACCGGGCGACGGTGTTCGTGTTCCCGAGCCTGGCCGAGGGCTTCGGGCTGCCCGTCGTCGAGGCGATGAGCTTCGGGACACCGGTCGTGCACTCCGACGACCCCGCTGTCCGTGAAGTCGCCTCGGACGCCGGGATCACCGTCGAACGGAACCCCCGCGACGGCTACCCGGAACGGATCGCGCAGGCCGTCTACCAGGTCGTCAACGACCCGCACCTGGCCGGCCAGCTCGCCGTCGCGGGTCCGGACCGCGCACGCATGTTCGACTGGCACGACTCCGCGCTCGAGGTCTGGCAGCTGCACGCCGACCTCTGACCGCGCGCGTCGGATCACGGCTCGGCATCGATGGTCGGCCGCACCGTGTCGCCGCCCTGGGCAGCCCGCTGCCACTGTCATCATCAGGGCATGCAACGACGTCGATCCCTCCCGGTCATCACCGCCTCGGTCGTGCTCGGACTCAGCCTGACGACGACCCTGGCCGCCTGCTCCAGCGGGGACGACCCGACTCCCTCCCGGACGCCCTCGAGCTCGCGGTCGGCCTCGCCGGAGCCGACCGGACGCCCGACCCGCACCCCGGCGGCGACGGACACCCCGTCGAGCGCGACCTCGGCGCCCCCGTCGGCGGGCACCCCCTCGGACGACCAGACCGGCTCGGCGGACGACGGCAACGCGCCCGGCACCGGCAACGGCAGCGGTGTCGACCAGCCGACCTCGGTGGACTTCGGCGCCGTCGCCGCCCAGGGCGTCGCGGCGGCGGGCGGTGGCACGACCGTCTCGATCGTCGGTGCCGGCGACAACTGGACCGTCGTCGTGTCCGGCCCGGACGGCTCGCAGACGCAGTCGGTGGTCTCCGCCACGCTCGACCGCGTCACGTCGGGGCCGTTCCCGAAGGACGCCGACGCCGCGACGAAGGCCGCGAACGTCGCCCGCTCCGGCTCGCTGCGGGTGCAGGCCGCCGACGCGGCGACACGCGCCCTCGCCGCCGTGCCGGGCAGCAGCCTCACGTCACTCGTGCTCGGTGGTTCCGGCTCAGCGCCGGTCTGGACCGCCACCGTCACCGCGTCCGGCGCCACCAGGACGGTCACCGTCGACGGTCTGACGGGGTCGGCCACCGCCTCCTGACCGGGCCCGAGCACTGTCTCCTGACGGGGTCGTCCACCGCCTCCTGACGGGGTCGGTGGACGGCCGCCGGTCAGAGCTGGTCGCGCAGCGCGGCGGCCTTCCGCTCGACGACCTGCTCGAGACGCGTGGCGTACTCCGCCAGCCGCTCCGCCACGGCGGGCTCGGACGACCCGATGATCCGCGCGGCGAGCAGGCCGGCGTTCGCGGACCCGTTGATCGCCATCGTCGCCACGGGGATGCCGGCGGGCATCTGCACGATGGAGAGCAGCGAGTCGAGACCGTCGAGACGCGCGAGCTGCACGGGCACACCGATCACCGGGAGCGTCGTGAGCGACGCGACCATGCCCGGGAGGTGCGCGGCGCCCCCGGCACCGGCGATGACGACGCGGATGCCCCGACCGGCGGCCGCACGGCCGAAGCGGACCATCTTGTCCGGGGTCCGGTGCGCCGAGACCACGTCGGCCTCGAAGGGGATCTC
The DNA here is from genome assembly GCF_016907335.1 of Curtobacterium herbarum. Lineage (NCBI taxonomy): Bacteria > Bacillati > Actinomycetota > Actinomycetes > Micrococcales > Microbacteriaceae > Curtobacterium > Curtobacterium herbarum. Next base: position 1,265,088 of record NZ_JAFBBT010000001.1, on the reverse strand, counting down.
GAGTTCGTCGAGGATCTCCGCGGCGGGGCGCATGGTCGGCCAGTCCGAGTCGGACCCCATGATGATCGAGACGAGCGGTGCGGGCGCAGTGGTGTCGGTCACCCCACGAGCTTATCCGCGACCGGCGGCCGGACGGGCTGCCCGCTCACCGGACGGTGGTCGTGCGGCAACCGAGGTCGCGGTCCCCGCCGGCGCCGATGCCGACGGCGCGCACGCAGACGCGCCGCTCCCCGCTGGCCGCGACGACCCGCACCGCGAACCCGTGGGTCGTGCCGGCCCCGGTCCTGCGGTCGACGTCCGGCCGGCCCGCGGCCGCCGCGACCTGTGCGACACGCTCGCCGTCGACGGTGACCCGGATCGAGACCGGTGCGCCGGTGTCCTCGCGGTCGAAGGCGTACCCGCGGAGGTCGACCCGGCGGTGCGCGCTCGAGGTGGCCCGCTCGAACCGGCCGGTCGGAGCACTCGCGGCCACCGTCACAGCGACACACCGTGAGGTGACGTCCTGGCCGCCACCGGTGTTCGTCGCGCGGGCACAGACGGTGTGTGCGCCGGCTCCGGCCGGCAGCACGGCCACGAACCCGTGCGCGGTGCCGACACCACTCGTCCGCAGGTCGGCCCGCTCTCCGTCGGCGGTGGTCGTCCGCACCGTCCGACCGTCGACGCGCAGGGCGACGGTCACCGCCGCGCCGACGTCGTCGCCGTCGTACGCCAGACCCTCCACGCGGATGCCGGCGGCGACGACGCTGGCCTGGGTCACCCGGACCACCGGGTCGTTGCCGAGGACGGTGACGTCCTCGCACCCGAGCCGAGCGTCGCTGCCACGGCCGGTGTTCACCGCGGTGACACAGACCGTCCGCGTGCCCGCTGCGGCCGGGACGGTGAGGTCGAACCCGTGGTCGCCACCGACGCCGTAGGCGTCGCCGATGTCCTGGCGTGGGCGGTCGGCAGCGGCCGAACCGGATCCCTGGCCGTCGACGGTCACCCGGACACCGATCGGCGCGTCCGGTTCGTCCTCGTCGAACGCCCACCCGCGGACACGGACGGACCCGCCCGAGACCGTCACGGTGTCGAGGGTGCCGACCGGCGACCGGACGGCCGGCGGCAGCCCGAGGACGGCGTTCGCGACCAGCGCCTGCGCGGAGGCCGAGTACCACTTCCCCGCCGCCGGGCCGCCGTTGCAGGTGCCGTCACTCGCGCCGGGAGTCTTCACCCAGAGCAGCGCGTCGAGTGCCGAGCCGTCGGCGGCCACGCGCGGCGAGGGACCCAGACCGGCCCCCGGCGCGTTGCACCAGGTCCCGCGCCATCCCTGGCCGCTCCGTGAGGTGTCGATGACGTAGTGCGAGCCGCCCGTGCGCGCCGACACCTGTTCCGCGTAGGCCTGTTCCTGGGCCACCGCGTAGTGGTTCGCGACGTCGGTGAAGAACCCGCGGGCCTGCCGGACGCCCGCGCTCTCGAGCCGGGCCGCCATCGTCGCCGGTGGCACCCAGTTCGAGTTGCCCGCGTCGAGGTACGCCGGCACGCCGGCGGCGGTGAACGCGGCGACCTCACGCGACAGGATCCGGTACCGCTGCGTCCCGAGGGAGGCGGTGCAGCGGTCGTTGCTGAGCATCGCGAGCGAGTCGGGCTCGACGACGACCGCGGCGTGCTTGCCGGCGAGCCGCGTCGCGATCCGGTCGACCCACGCGTCGTAGGTCGCCTCGTCGAAGCCGCCGGCGGAGTAGCCGCCGCAGTCGCGCTGCGGGATGGCGTAGGTGACGAAGACCGCGGTGGTCCCCGTCGCCGCCGCGCCGGCGGTCGCCGTGTCGAGCGTCCGGTCGAGCGCGGCACCGGTCGTCCACTCGCCGAGCCACGTGGCGACCGGGTACCGGGCGATGGTGGACGCGGCCCGGGCCCCGGCCGGGTCCGACGTGGCCAGCGCGGTGGCGGCCTTCGCCGCCTCGCTGGTGGGCGACGTGTACGGGCCGTTCCGGTAGAGGTCGGCAGCGGACGCCGCGCGGATCGACGCGGGCGTGGCGATGGCAGCGGTGGCGGCGTGCGCCGGGACCGGTGCCGCGACGACCGAACCGAGCGTGAGCGACGCGACGACGGACGCCACGGCCCAGAGGACGACGCGGGCGGACGGACGGCCTGACATGGAGCTCCCCTCGACGACCGACGTGAGCCTCCATCGCACCACGGGACGGCGGCCGCGACCAGCCGCCAGTGCGGGTGCCACCTGGACGGGTGGTACCGGCACCGGGCGTGTCACCGGGCGGACGGGAGGCTCGTGGCGGGCCCGCCACGAGCCTCCCGTCCCGGCCCGGGATCAGTCGTCGAAGTGTGCCGCCGCGCTCCGCGCACGGAAGACGACGTCGTCCACGTCGTCGCCGGTGACGGTCACGTGCCCGATCTTCCGGCCGGGCCGCGGGGCCTTGCCGTAGAAGTGGTACTTCGCCTCGGGGAACGCTTCGAGCGCCGCGGGGTACCGCGCCGCGAGGTCACCGTCGGCCGGACCGCCGAGGACGTTCACCATCACGGCGACGCGCGTGTCCATGCCGGTGGTGCCGAGCGGCAGGTCGAGGACGGCACGGAGGTGCTGTTCGAACTGGCTGGTCGTCGCGCCGTCGATCGACCAGTGGCCGGTGTTGTGCGGACGCATCGCGAGCTCGTTGATGAGGATCCGTTCATCGCTGGTCTGGAAGAGCTCGACCGCGAGGACACCGGTGACGTCGAGTTCCTCCGCGATGCGGACCGCGATCGACTCGGCCAGGTCGGCGAGTCGTCCGGCGCTGTCCGGAGCCGGCGCGATGACCTCTGCGCAGACGCCGTCACGCTGCTGCGTCTCGACCAGGGGCCACGCGACGACGTCGCCCGAGGGTCGGCGCGCCACCGACTGGGCAAGCTCGCGGGTGAACGGGACGAACTCCTCGACCAGGAGCGCCTGCTCGCCGCCGGTCTCCGCCAGCGCGACGAACCAGTCGTCGACCTGGGACGGATCGGTCACGACCCGGACGCCCTTGCCGTCGTACCCGCCACGCGCCGTCTTCACGACGGCCTTCCCGCCGTGGTCGTCGAGGAACGTGCGGAGCTCGTCGGCGTCGTGGACGGCCGACCAGTCGGGCACCGGCAGTCCGAGCTCGGACAGCCGCGTGCGCATCAGGATCTTGTCCTGCGCGACCGCCAGCGCGGCCGGCCCCGGGCGCACGGCCACCCCGGCGCCGACGAGCGCGCGCAGGACGTCCTGAGGGACGTGCTCGTGGTCGAACGTGACGACGTCGACGTCCCGGGCGAACGCGAGGACCGTGTCGGCGTCGTGGTAGTCGCCCTCGGCGGTGGCGGCGATGGCCGCGGACATCCCGGGCCCCTCGGCCAGGACGCGGATGTCGATTCCGAGCTCCACGGCCGCCGGCACCATCATCCGGGCGAGTTGCCCTCCGCCGACGACTCCGACGCGCAACGCCATGCTGTGTCTTCCTTCCGCGGTTCCCACCACGCGGGGAGAACCGGTCGTCTACGATTCCGGGTGGTCGATCGCCGATCCACCGCCGCCGGTCGCACCGACCGGTCAGCACCTCACTCTACGGATCCAGGAGGCCCCGTGCGGCGTCTCATCGCACAGCTCGCCCGGTTCGGGGTCGTCGGCGCCGTCGGCTTCGTCGTCGACTTCGGGGTGTTCAACCTGCTGCGGGCGACGGTGCTCTCGCCGGAGGACGTCCACTCCGGACCCTTCTGGGCGAAGGTGGTGTCCACCACCGTTGCGATCGTCGTCAACTGGATCGGCAACCGGTACTGGACCTTCCGCCACCAGCGCCGTTCGGTCGCCGCGAAGGAGGGCGTCGAGTTCGTCGTCGTGTCGCTCGGCGGCATGGTGATCTCGCTCGGTTGCCTCGCGGTCTCCCACTACGCGCTCGGGTTCACCTCGGCGCTCGCGGACAACGTCTCCGGCAACGGCATCGGGCTGGTCCTCGGCACGGCGTTCCGGTTCTGGCTCTACAAGACCTGGGTGTACCACCCCGACCGGGTCGAGCAGGAGTCGGCGCGGAGCACGGAGGCGTCGAGCTCGACGCGCTGACGAGCTGACGAGCTCACGAGCTCACGAGCTACGGTTCCGTCGGCACGGCGGTCGCCGCCGCGGTCGGGAGTCCGGTCGACGGGTCGATCGCTGACTGGTCAGGGGACCCCGGATCCGTCGCCCCGGGGTCGGTCGTGCCGGCCGGCGCCGCCGGGTCGACGGGGGCTGCGGGGTCCACCGCGGAGACGGTGATCGTGATCGACGCCTCGGCCGCCATGCCGTTCTCAGCCCGGAACACGACGACGTGCGTCCCGACGGCGGCCTCGGTCGGCGTGCCGACGATCTGCAGGGTGTCCTGGTCCCAGGTGAGGCCGTCCGGCAGGTCCCCCGTGAGCGCCGTCAGGCCGACCGCCGGGAACGGGCTGCTCGCCGCCAGCTGGACGGAGACCGGCTGGCCGACCGTCGCCGCGACCGTCTCGGGAGCGTCGACGGTGGGCGCCTGGTTGACCGTGATCGGCACGTCGTACTGCGCCACCTGGTAGCCGTCGGGGCCGGTCGCCACGATGCAGCGCACCGGGGTCGTCCCCGGGTAGAACAGGCCCTGCTTGTCGACGCAGGTGTTGCTGATCACCCCGGACGGCGAGGTGGACGTCCACGACACCGTGGCCGGTCCCTGCCCGGGCTGGACCCAGACCAGCTGCCCGGGCGCCGCCAGCACGGTGCCGGAGAACTGCATGCCCGCGATGGCAGCGCCGTCGAGGCGGGCGTCCTCGATCTGCGCGTCGGTGAGGACCGCGCCGGTCAGGTCTGCACCGCGCAGGTCGGCGCCACGGAGGTCGGCGCGGCTGAGGTCGGCGCCGAACATGACCGCGTCGTGCAGGTCGGTGCCACCCAGGCGGGCGTCGGTGAGGTCGGCGAAGCGCAGGTCCGTCCCGCTGAGGCTGCGGCCGGACCAGTCCACGCCGGGGCAGTGCGTGCGGACGTCGGGCCCGGGGTGGAGCAGCACGGAGCAGGAGCCGACGGTGCGGGCGGCCGACTGCGTGCGTTCCCGAGCGGCGCGGATGGCGAGGAGGACGGCGACCACCAGGGCGACGACGAGGACGGCCGCCACCACGGAGAGCACCCGCCGCCGTGGTGCCAGGGTGCCGCTCACTGCTGCACCGCCGACGGCACCACGACGTCGTCCACGCCGGTCATCCAGTGCGGCAGCAGGTCGAGCGCCGAGTTGGTGTACCAGTCGGGCGAGTTCGCGTACGTGAAGAACGCGAACGGCGTGCTGAACAGGAGCACCACCACGAGGCCGAGGAGCAGGACGGGCACGACCAGCACGGTGCGCCACCGGTTGCGCAGGCGGCGCCATGCCCCCAGCGCAGCGACGATCAAGAGCGCGTACACGAGTGGCAGGACGGGCAGCATGTAGCGACCTGAGAAGGCGTACTCGTTGTCCAGCGTGAGCAGCGTCCGGAGGTTGAAGACGAACATCGCGACCGTGTAGACGCCCGCGACGGCGACGGCCCACACGAGCGCCCGGGTGCGGAACAGCGACCGGACCATGGCCGACGTCAGCACGACGGCGGCGACGACGACGAGGGCGCCCAGCACGATCACCGCGGGCTGCACCGACCAGGTCGAGTTCCGGTCCCGGTAGAAGAAGACGGACTGGAAGTACGTGGTCGCCCAACGGCCGGCGAACTCCAGCAGGTCGGGGACGCTCGACGACTGCCCGTTGGCCTGGGCGAGCTCGTGGCTCCGCGTGGCCTGGAAGTTGCGGGCGTAGATGGAGAACCGCATGCACTGCGCGTGCGTGTGCAGGGCGGAGCAGTCCGGGTTGAACGCCCGGTACGTGACGAGGTTGACCCCGAGCCGCTCGACCACGAGGGCGGTCACCAGGACGAACGACACCGACCAGAGCGCGGTCCGCACCGCCCGGGTCCGGACGGCGTCCACGAAGCCGCGGAGCGGGGTCGACAGACTGTGCCAGCCGTGGCGACGCAGCCCGAGCACCACGGCGACGACGATCGCCACCACCGCGAACGGGATGAACGTGTACTTGAACAGCACCGTCCACCCGCTCAGGACGACCGCCTTGGCGAGCGACCCCCAGCTCGGTTCGCGGAGGAACCGGGCACTGTACAGCAGTGTGCAGAGGAACAGTGTCATCGACGGGGCGTCGTAGCTGACGGCTGAGGACTGCCAGACGTAGCGGCCGGTGCCGATGAGCATGATCACGGTCAGGACCGCGACCGCCTCGGACAGCCCCATCGTCCGGAGGAGTCGACGGGTGACGATCAGCCCGATGGCCCCCACGACGACGTTCACCAGTCGCAGGGCGACCACGATGTACGAGTACGGCAGCCCGAGGTCGATGATCGGCTTCACCGCGAAGCTCATCACGTAGTAGTAGACGTAGCTCGGGAAGCGGAGCATCTCCCCCATCGCCAGGTCGGACGGCGCGATGTGGTGCAGCACCGGCCCGGCGGTCACCGGGCGCTGTGCGTAGTACAGGATGTTGGCGATGTGCCGGTGCTCGTCCGGTGCGATCGTGCCGGGGTACGGGACGTGTCCGTCACCGTCGACCACCGGGTACTTCAGGATCACCGCGAAGAGGACGCCCAGCACCACGAAGACGCCGATCGCCGTCCAGAACACCCACGGACGGGCGAGGAGGGCACCGAGACGGCCCGGCGTCTCGAGCAGCGCGTCCCGGACGACCTCGGACGGCCGACGCCGTGCCGCGTGGGCCCCGCGGAGGCGCTGCACGGGAGAGCCCCCTTCGAATGCGAACATCAACTCAACTCTAACCGGGAACCGTTGTCCCTCGCGTCCGATCGGCCTCGGCCGGGTCAGCCGGCGACGACGGTGATCCGGATCGTCTTCCGGACCGCCCGGCCGTTGTCCGCCCGGAGCAGGACGGTGTGCTCCCCGACCGCGGCCGACGTCGGGGTACCGACGATGCGCTGGGTCGCGGCGTCCCACCGAAGGCCCGTCGGCAGGCCGTCGACGTGCGCCTGGACCTGCGGGTACGGGCTGTCGGCGTGGACCTGCACGGCGGCCCGGCGACCGGCGGTCAGGGTGACCGAGGACGGCGCGGTGATCTCCGGTGCCTGCTTGACCTCGATCTGGATCTGGTACACCGCGGACTGTCCGGCGTCGGTGCCGGTGGCGATCTGGCACGACACCGGGTTGTCGCCAGGGTAGAACAGGCCCTCACGGGAGTCGCACGTGTTCTGCACGACGCCCGGCAGGGTTCCGGAGGACCACCGCAGCAGCACGGGCGTGGCCCCGTCGGCCCACACGGACTGCGACGGTGCGGCGAGTGTGGTCCCCGTGATGGTGATGCCCGCGACGATGGCCGCGCCGAGCCGGGTCTTCACCATCGTCGCGTTCGTCAGGTTCGCCGACGTGAGGTCGGCCTCGCCGAGGTCGGTGCCCGTCAGGTCCGCGCCGGTCAGGTCTGCGCCGTAGAGGATCGCACCACGGAGGTCGGCCCCGGCGAGGTCGACGCCCCGCAGATCCGCGAGCCGGAGGTCGCGCTGACGGAGGTCACGTCCGGCGAGGTCGGCGTTCCGGCAGTGGGTCCGGCTGTCGATCGACGGGTGGTTGACGATCGTGCAGCCAGCGACGTCCTCGCCGGCCGGGCCGGAGGACACACGCTGGTACGCGCCGGCGACGAGCACGACGAGGACCAGCACGAGGCCGATCGACCAGCGTCGGCGGCGGAACCAGGGCGTGGTGGTGCTCATGCGCCGGACCCCGCCCCCGTCAGCCAGTGCGGCAGCAGTCGAAGCGCCGTGTCGGTGTACCAGCTCGGGTCACGCGCGTAGGTGAAGAACGCGACGGGCGCGGAGTAGAGCACGAGGACCACCAGGACGACCACCACCACCGGGACGACTGCCACTTGACGCCACCCCGACGGGAGCGAGCGCCAGAAGGCGATCGCCGCGACGATCGCGACGGCGTAGATGAGTGGGAGCACCGGGAGCAGGTAGCGCCCCGAGAACGCGAAGTCGTTGTCGAGACGCAGGAAGGTCTGCAGGTTGAACACGAACATCGCCGCGACGTAGACACCGGCGACGGCGACGGCCCACACGAAGCCTCGCGTCCGCAGGATCGAGCGGAGCGTCAACAGCACGGCGATGCACGCGGCGACGAACACCAGCGCCCCGAGGAGCGCCACGACCGGCTGCACCGCCCACGTCGAGTTGCGGTCGCGGTAGAAGAAGATCGACTGGAAGTACGTCGTGCACCAGCGCCCTGCGAACTCCAGGAGGTCGAACGGTGTCTGCGGCGTGCCGCTGAGGACCGCGAGGTCGTGGTTGCGCTCGGCGTTGTAGTTCCGGGTGTAGATGTCGAACGTGAGGCACTGCTGGTGGGTGTGGAGCTTGTCGCAGTCCGGGTTGAACTGCCGGTAGACGATGAGGTTGACGCCGAACCGCTCCACGATGATCGCCGCGGCCACGACGAAGGCCAGCACCCAGGCGATCGTGCCGACCGTCCGTCGGCGCACCCCGTCGCGGAAGGACGACAGCGCGTGCCGCACGTCGACGACGCCCCGGAGCCCGTCGCGCTGCGCGACCATCACGACCGCGACCACGATGGCGACGACGACGAACGGGACGAACGTGTACTTGCCGATGATGGCCCAGCCGCCGACGACGACCGCCTTCGCGAGTGTCGCCGGGCTCGGCGCGTGGATGAACCGCCCGCAGAAGTACAGGCACAGGAGGAACAGCGTCATCGCTGCCGGGTCGTAGCTGACGGCGGCCGACTGCCACATGTACCGGCCGGTGAAGGCGAGCAGGACGACCGACAGCACGGCGATCGACTCCGAGAAGCCCGTCGCCTTGAGGAGTCGGCGCGCCACCACGAGTCCGAGCAGCCCGGCGACGAGGTTGACGAGCCGCAGGAAGACGACGATCCAGGAGTACGGCAACGCCTCGTTGATCATCACCTTCACGGGGAAGGACATGACGTAGTAGTAGAAGTAGCTCGGGAACCGGAGGACCTCGCCCATCGCGAGGTCGCGCGTGGGCACGCTGTCGATGATCGGCCCGGCGGTGATCGAGCGGTGCGCGTAGAACAGGACGTTCGCGATGTGGCGGTGCTCGTCCGGTGCGATCGTGCCCACGTAGGGAACGGTCCCGTTGCCGTCGACGATCGGGTAGTGCAGCACCACGGCGAACAGCACGCCGAACACGACGAAGACGATCATCGCGGTGCGGAACACCCAGGGGTGTGCCAGCAGGACACCCCAGTGGCCGAGCGCGGCGAGCGCACGCAGCCGGGTGACGAGCGTCCGGTCCCCGCGCTCCGCCGAGCGCCCTGCTCGCGTCGCGTCGACTGTTCTCCCGGACATCGCCACCGAGACTAACCGGTGCGGGTGAGGGGCCGCGACGACCGGCCCACCGGCGCCGGGCGTGGCCGGCCGCCGGTGGCCTCTGCGGGAGGGGCTCAGCGACCCATCCCGTGGTACGCGAAGCCCGCGGCACGCCAGGCGTCGCGGTCCAGGCAGTTGCGCCCGTCGATGACGACCGGGGTGGCGACCGCGGCGGCGACCGTGGCGGCGTCGAGTTCGCGGAACTCGTTCCACTCGGTGAGCACGAGCACGATGTCCGCGCCGGTGAGCGCCTCCGTCGCGGACTCGACGTAGTGCAGCTCGGGGTGCAGGCGTCGGGCGGTGCCGGTCGCCTCCGGGTCGTACGCGGCGACGACGGCGCCCTGCTCGTGCAGTCGGGCCGCGATGTCGAGCGACGGCGAGTCACGGACGTCGTCGGAGTTCGGCTTGAACGCGAGCCCGAGGACGGCGACGCGCTTGCCGGTGACGTCGCCGCCGAGGGCCTGCGCGGCGAGGTCGACGACGTGGGCACGACGGCGCAGGTTGATCGCGTCGATGTCCGCCAGGAACGCGAGCGACTCCCCCACGCCGAGCTCGGTCGCCCGGGCCTGGAACGCACGGATGTCCTTCGGCAGGCAACCGCCGCCGAACCCGAGGCCGGCGTTGAGGAACTTCCGGCCGATGCGGGCGTCGTGCCCGATGGCGTCGGCGAGTGCGGTGACGTCGGCGCCGACGACCTCGGCGATCTCCGCCATGGCGTTGATGAACGAGATCTTGGTCGCGAGGAACGCGTTCGCGCTGACCTTGACGAGCTCGGCGGTGGCCAGGTCGACGACGAGCCGCGGGGTGTCCTCGGCGAGCGCGACGGCGTAGACCTCGTCGAGGGCCGCGACGGCTGCGTCGCCCTCGGGTCCGGCGGGCACCCCGTAGACCAGGCGGTCCGGCGCGATGGTGTCCTGCACCGCGAAGCCCTCGCGGAGGAACTCGGGGTTCCAGACCAGGGTGGCGCCGGGGACGGCCGCACTGACGTCGGCAGCCAGGCGGGCCGCGGTGCCGACGGGGACGGTCGACTTGCCGACGACGAACTCGCCGGCGGAGAGGTGCTCGGTGAGCGAGGCGACGGCGGCGTCGACGTACTTCAGGTCGGCGGCGCCGGTCGGGCCCTGGGGGGTGCCGACCGCGACGAAGTGGACGCGGGCACCGGCGACCTCGGACATGTCGGTGGTGAACCGGATCCGGCCGGAGGCGAGGGCCTCGGTCAGGATCTCGGGCAGACCGGGCTCGAAGAACGGGGCTTCGCCCGCCGCGAGTCGTTCGATCTTCCCCGGGTCGACGTCCACCGCGACGACGTCGTGTCCGAGCTTGGCCATGGAAGCGGCATGGACGGCACCGAGGTAGCCGCAGCCGATGACAGAGATACGCACGTGGACGACGGTACCGGGTCGTGACCGGGTCCACGCGACGGTGAACCGCAAGAACGCAGGCGGTTCACCGCACCGTGTCCGCTAGCGGTCGTACCGCGTGGTCCCGCGGACGATGTCGTCCCAGTCGGGCTCGCGGTGCCGACGTCGGGCCTCGTGCGCCTCGACCAGGTCGTGCAGCACGGCGACGACGAGGTCCGCGTGCGGCACGTCGGCGAGCACGAGCGCCGGGTCGTCGCCGGGGAACACGAGCACGTCGCCGGACCGGAACAGTCCCTGCGCACCCTGCCGTCGCACGGTGACGTCGTAGCCGCGGGAGTGCAGGAGCTCCCGCCGGGTCCGGGTGCCCAGCCCGTGCGAGACGACGAGCCGCCGGGTCGTGACGACGTACCGCTCGGACATCCACCGCAGCAGCGGCACCAGGCCGCCGACGAGCACGAGCACGACGACGAGGACCGCGACGACGACGTTCAGCCAGGCGAGCTCCGCACGGAACACCCCGAAGCCGAAGCCACCGGCCGCCGCGACGAGGACGACGAAGACCGCGGGCCGGACGAGCCGTCGGGCGTGTGGTCGCAGCCGGGCGACGACGAGCTCGGTGGCAGGCTCGTCCGTCATGGGCTCATGCATAGCGCAGGTGGGTGACGTCCCCCACCGCGACGCCCCTGGAGGCGCCGGTCCGGTCCCGGATCGTGATGCGGCCGTCGTCGTCGACGCCGGTCGCGTCGGCCTCGACGACGGACCCGTCCGGCAGTTCGAGGCGGACCCGCTGGCCGATCGTCCCGCACACGGCGCGCACGTGGGAGCGGACCGCGTCGGCGGCCGCACCGCCGGCGACCAGCCCGGCCACGGCCTCCTGGAGGCCCGTCCACAGGTCCGTCAGGACGGCGTCGGCGAGTGCCGTGGCCGGTGCGGTCGCCCCGGCGACGAGCAGGGAGGTCGCGGTCGGGGTCGGCAGGTCGGCCGCCGGGATGGTGAGGTTCACGCCGACGCCGACGACGACGGAGCCGTCGGCGGCGACCTGACAGAGCACACCGCTGACCTTGCGGCCGTCGACGAGGACGTCGTTGGGCCACTTCACGAGCACGCGGCCGTCTGCAGCGTCGAGTGCACCGGCGTCGAGTGCACCGGCGACGGCGTCCCGGACGGCGGCGCCCGCGACGAGCGGCAGCCACCCCCGGTCCCGCGGGTCGAGCTCCGCCCGCACCAGCACGCTCGCCGCCAGGGTCTGGCCCGCCGGGGCCGTCCACGAGCGGTCCAGCCGGCCGCGTCCGGCGGTCTGCTCGAGGGTCACCAGGACGCTGCCGGAGGCCAGGTCCGGAGCGTCGCGGAGCAGGTCGGCGTTCGTCGAGCCGGTGGTCGGGAGCACGATCAGCGTCGCGCCGGCGCCCTCGACGGCGGCGCGGGCGGAGGCGAACTCGGACGTGACCGGTGTGGACATGCACGCAAACCTACGTCCCGGAACCGTGGGGGTCCTCCAACGGGGCCGTCCCGGACCGCCGGTATGGTGAACGGGTGACCACAGGAGACACCCCCGATCTCTCGACGACCGCCGGCCGGCTCGCCGACCTCCGCGTGCGGTACCACGAAGCCGTGACCGCAGCGGGCGAGACCGCCATCGCGAAGCAGCACGCCAAGGGCAAGACGACGGCGCGCGAGCGGATCGAGCAGCTCCTCGACGAGAACTCCTTCGTCGAGCTCGACGAGTTCGTCCGACACCGCACGCACGCCTTCGGCATGGACGCCAAGCGGCCCTACGGCGACGCGGTCGTCACCGGCTTCGGCACGATCCACGGCCGCCAGGTCGCGGTCTACGCGCAGGACTTCACCGTCTTCGGCGGCTCCCTCGGCGAGGTCGCCGGCGAGAAGATCATCAAGGTGATGGAGCACGCCATGAAGACGGGTGTGCCGATCATCGGCATCCTCGACTCCGGCGGGGCCCGCATCCAGGAAGGCGTGGTCGCCCTCGGCAAGTACGGCGAGATCTTCCGCCTCAACACCGCGGCCTCCGGGGTCATCCCGCAGATCTCGATCGTGATGGGTCCGGCTGCCGGTGGTGCGGTGTACTCCCCCGCCCTGACGGACTTCGTGATCATGGTCGACAAGACCAGCCACATGTTCGTCACCGGCCCCGACGTCATCAAGACCGTCACGGGCGAGGACGTCGGCTTCGAGGAGCTCGGCGGTGCCCAGACGCACAACGCCGTCTCCGGGGTCGCGCACTGGCTGGCCGAGGACGAGTCCGACGCGCTCGACTACGCCCGGTCGCTCATCGGGTTCCTGCCGGACAACAACCTGTCGGACCCGCCCGCCTACGACGTCGCACCCGAGCTCGAGACCACCGACGCCGACCGCGAGCTCGACGTCGTGATCCCGGACTCCACGAACCAGCCGTACGACGTCACGCAGATCATCGAGCACGTCGTCGACGACGGGGACTTCCTCGAGGTCCAGCCGCTCTTCGCGCCGAACATCCTCATCGGGTTCGGCCGCGTCGAGGGCCGCACGGTCGGCATCATCGCGAACCAACCGCAGGCGATGGCCGGCACGCTGAACATCGACGCCGGCGAGAAGGCCGCGCGCTTCGTCCGGTTCTGCGACGCGTTCGGCATCCCGATCCTGACCCTGGTGGACGTCCCGGGCTACCTGCCCGGCACCGACCAGGAGTGGACCGGTGTCATCCGCCGCGGCGCGAAGCTGCTCTACGCGTACGCCGAGGCCACCGTCCCGCTCGTCACCGTCATCACGCGCAAGGCCTACGGCGGGGCCTACATCGTGATGGGCTCGAAGCAGCTCGGCGCCGACATCAACCTGGCCTGGCCGACAGCCGAGATCGCGGTCATGGGTGGCCAGGGTGCGGTCAACATCCTGTACCGCAGCGAGATCAAGCGAGCCGAGGAGGCCGGCGAGGACGTCGCCGCCGTCCGGACGAAGCTCGCGAACGAGTACACCTACAACGTCGCGTCGCCGTACCTTGCGGCCGAGCGCGGGGAACTCGACGGGATCATCCAGCCGCACGCCACCCGCGTCGCGGTCATCAAGGCGCTCCGGGCGCTCCGCGGCAAGCGGGCCAGCCTGCCGCCGAAGAAGCACGGGAACATCCCGCTGTGAGCCCGCGCCACGCCGCTGCCGTCCCGGCCGACGCCCCCGCGTCGGTCGCGGACGTGCACGTCGTCAGCGGGAACCCGTCCCCCGAGGAACTCGCGGCCGTCATCGCGGTCCTGCAGCGACAGGCCGACGACGCGGCCGCGGCCGGACGTGCGCGGGCGGAGACCACACCGCGTGACGGCTGGACCCGGTCTGCGCGCGGCATGCGCGAGCCGCTCCACCAGGGCGCCTGGAGCCGGTCGCTCCGCTGAACCACGACACGGCCGGTACCGGTCCGGTACCGGCTCGGGTGGCGTCCGTCCATGTCAGGCCGCTGTACCCCGTCCGATACCGACGGGTGTCGACGTCACCATCCGGCGGACACACCGTTCGGTCTCCCCTCGCTCGGGGGACGTGCGGTCCGAGAACCGCTCGAGATCCGCAGAATTGTCCCCCGAAATGACGACTGTCACCCACTGGTACCGATGGCATCATTGACGGTGTTCGGTGTTCTTCCTCGAAGTACATCGCCGGTCGGTGGCCGACTAGGGTACGACGCCACCACCGTGACGAGTCAGGGCGATATTCGGGTTGTCGCTCTGACTCGGGTCGTGAACGGGCCGGTCGGTAGCTCCGACCGGCCCGTTCCCCGTTTCCGGCGACGTCAGTGCCGGTGAGACCCAGTGTGGGCGAAACTCAGCGCCGGCGAAACTCGGCGCCGGCGAGACTCAGCGCCGGCGAGGGCCGGCGAGCTCCGGCGATCAGGCCCGGGCCGCGTACCGGTCGATCTCGAGCCACAGCGCGACGGACGCGTCCTCGTCGTCGTCGTCCTCGTCGTCCTCCGCCGTCCCGAGCGCCGCGGACTGGCTCTCGGCCGCGTCCAACCGCAGCCCGACGACGGTGACCGCGGCGTCGGCGTTGTCCGGCACCGTCCGGACGATGACGTTGTCCGCGTCCGCGTCGTACGCCCGTCGCAGCGCGTCGGCGAGCTCGGCGTGCACGCGCTCCTGCTCGACCGTCTCGAGGTCGTCCAGTCCGCCGTCGTCGTGCAGCTGCACCACGGCGCCGCGGCGACGGAGGCGCATCACCTCGACCCGGACGTCGTCGGACAGCAGGGAGCGGCCGCGGATCTCGTCGCGGATCGCCTGCTCCAGGTGCAGGCTCTCGGCGCGCTCGTCCTCGTCCAGGGCGCCGCAGGTGTCGATGATGCGCTGGAGCATCGGCAGCGCCATCCGCGTCGTCTGTCCGAGCCGGACCTGACGCTCGGAGACGTGCGCGTCCTGCGCCGCCTGCCAGTCGACGGTCTCCTGCTCGGCCCGGACGAAGTCGCGGGTGATCCGGGTGGCGTGGCTCATCGCGATCGCGAAGCCGGTGGCGACCGACAACCAGATCACGTTGCCGAGCGCGCCCAACGCGCCCAGCGCCTCCGGGCCGGCCCAGGCCACCGAGTGGACGGTGCAGAACGCGACGCCGACCCAGGCGAAGCGTCCACGCTGCCGGACGGCGAGCACGACCATTAGGGTGCCGACGGCGGCGATCCACCAGGTCGCGTAGGTCGGTGCCACCCGCAGGTCGACGACCGTCGAGCAGACGATGGGCATCACGACCGCGGTGGCGAGTGCGAACCAGGCGACCCAGACGGGCAGCACCGGACCGCGGACGAACAGCGCGAGGGCGGTCGCCGCGGCGTAGAGGACCATGCAGGCGATGACCGGCGCGGCCTCCGCCGGTGTGCCCGGGAGGGTGGTGACCGCGAGCACCAGGTGCAGCAGCGAGAAGAGCGCAGCGAGCCCGGTGGCCACACCGGCGGGGATGGAGGCCCTCATCCGCGCGCCTCCCGCTCGTCGCGGTCCGCAGCCCCGTCGCGGTCCGCAGCCCCGTCGCGGCCCAGGCCCGGATCGCCGTCCGCGGCCTCGCCGTCGCCCGCGGCGCCGAGCGCCGGCCAGCGGAGCACGATGCGGGTGCCGGAGCCGGGCGCGGTCCGCAGGTCGGCCTCGCCGCCGGCGGCTGCCATCCGCTCGATGATCGAGCGCCGGACCCCGAGCCGTTCGGCCGGCACCGCGTGCGCGTCGAAGCCGGTGCCGTCGTCGGCGACCTCGACCTCGACGGATTTCCGGTCGGCGACGATCGTGATCCAGCGCGAGACGTCGTCACCGGCGTGCTGCACGCTGTTCACCGCCGCCTGCAGTGCGGCCGAGGCGATCGCGTCGGCCGACGAGAAGGGCAGCCCCGGGCCCGCCGCCGGGACGCTCCGGACCTGCACGGGAGCGCCCAGGGACGTGACGGAGGCGACGATCCGGTCCCGCAGGACGTCGAACGGCACGATCTGGTCCTCGCCCGGGCCGTCGGAGGCCGCGGCTGCGAGGTGGTCGATCGCGTTCCGCGCCATCCGTGCGGCGAGGGTCTCGGCGTCCGGTGTGTCCGCACGGGCGGCGGACAGCAGCGTCGTCAGCACGCTGTCGTGCACGATCGCGTCGACCTGGACCCGTTCGACCTCGGTCGCGTGCTCACGGATGGCCCGCGAGTACCGACGGACCGCGGTGGCCTGGGCGGCGTCGACCGCTGCGGCCGCGCGGCGGAGCACCACGATGAGGACCAGCGCCGCGATGCCGAGCACGGCCGTGTAGGCGCCGTCGAGGAACGCCCGCTGCAGGCCCACGGCGCCGCCGGCCGGCGAGAGCCGCAGCACGAAGTAGATGATCGGCACGAGGGCGTTGTAGACCGCGGCACGCCACGTGGCGAAGCTCAGCGAGGCGGCGATCGTGCCGACGTTGCAGAGCCACCACGGCCACGGGACCTGGTCGACCGGCAGCGCGCGGTCGACGGTGAGCGGGAAGGTCAGCAGCGCGACGAGGAACAACAGCGCACAGACGGTCTGGGCCACCTGGGACCACCGCTGCGCGATCGCGGACACACCGACCGCGACGAGCGAGAGCGCCATCACGATCGCCGACGCCGGAGCCCAGACCGGGTCGAGGTACGGCAGCTGCTTGAGGAGCCCGGAGACGTTCACCGCGCCGAACCCGATCGCGGCGATGGCCATCAGGATCGTGAAGGCCCGGTCGAGCGACGCCTGCGTGATCGTCGCGCGGACCGACCGGGACGGATCAGCCCAGCCGGCACCCCGCACGTGCCCCGGACCGGTGGCCGATGCGGGACCGACTTCCGGTGCCGGGCCGCCCGCCGACGACGGACGCCGGGCCGGTGTCGGCCCGGCGTCCGCCGCTGCGTCGGTGGTCACGAGGACCGTCCGGCGCGGGAGTCGTCAGCGACCATCGCCGTCGGGATCGATGCCGGAGTCGAGACCCGGCAGGATCCCGTCCTCGACGGCCCGTCGGAGCAGGTCGACCTTCGTCGGGGCGGGGCGCCCCACCTCGACGTACTTCACCCGGATGCGGTCGAGGTACTCACGTGCGGTCGAGTACCCGATGCCGAGCTGCTGTGCCGCGAGCTTCAGCGGCAGGCCCGATGCGTACAGGTGCAGGATCTCGCGTTCGCGGCGCCCGAGCTGGGCCTTCGCGAAGTCCCGGTCGGCGTCGATGGCGCTCGCCCACTCGAGGTTGTTGAGCACGTCACCCCGCGCGACGGTCGCGACGGCGGCCATCACGGTCTTCGTCGCGGACGACTTCGGGATGACGCCGGCGGCCCCTGCCGCCAGTGCCTCGCGGACGTTCGCGACCCGGTCGGCGATGCTGTGCACGAGGACGGCCGAGCCGGTGCCCTGCACGCCCTTGACGTTCTCGGTCACCGTCGAGCCGTCGCCCAACGACAGGTCGAGGACGACCACGTCGACCTCGCGCCCACCGAGCTGGGCGATGTACTCCGGGACGCTCGCGGCGGTGAGGACCACCTCGAACCCCTCGTTCTGACAGGCGGCCTGGATCCCCAGTCGGACGGACTCGTGGTCGTCGACGATGGCGACCCGGACCGGCCGGGTCTCGAGACCGGCAGTCCCTGCCGTGCCGGTCGATGTGCTGGTGGTCGTGTCTCCCACGGTTGCCTCTCGTTCCGACGACGCGCCGGGCCCTGATCCCGGTTGCCGTCTCGCCAAGGATACCCAGGTCAGCCTCAGCTTCGTACCCCGCCACGGTTCCCGACGGGGCCGACCACCCGCCGGAGCTCAGCCGACCGGCACCAGCCGCGCCACGGCCTCCAGGTGGTGGGTGTGCGGGAACAGGTCGAAGGCGCGGAGGGCCTCCAGGCGGTACCCGAGGTCGGCGAACGTCGCGACGTCGCGGGCCAGGGCGACCGGGTCGCAGGCCACGTAGACGACCTGCGCCGGCTGCAGCGCGGCGATCGACACGACGACCTCGCGACCGGCACCGGAACGGGGCGGGTCGAGCACGATCGTGCCGGCGCGGAAGCGGTCGCGCTCCGGACGGGAGGCCGACTCGACCGTGCGGGACAGCCACCGGTCGACACGGCCGGTCTCGGCACGCGCGCCGATCCACTCGGACAGGTTCTCGAGCGCGTGCTCGGTCGCGCGCGTCGCGCTCTCGACGCTCGTCACGCGGGCCCGCGGCCCGACGACGTCGGCGAGGGCCGCGGCGAGCAGGCCGACGCCGCCGTAGAGGTCGAGGTGCTGGCCCTCGGGGTCGAGCCGGTCACGGTCGACCAGGTCCTGCACGGCCGCGGTGAGGACGGCCGGCGCCTGCCGGTGGACCTGCCAGAAGCCGTCGTCGTCGACCGCGAACGTCCGCTCGCCGACGACCTCCTGGACGACGGTGGGGCGTTGCGCGTCGATCACCAGACGCGCCCCGCCCGAGCCGCTCGGGCTGAGGACGTCGACGACCTCGGCGCCGGGCATCGAGCCGCGGCCGAGCGGCGCCGAGCCCTGCACGGTCGCGGTGGCCAGCGGCAGCGAGGTGACCGGGACGACGGTGTGCGACCGGGCGGCGAAGGGTCCGGCCGTGCCGTCGGCGTCGACGTGCAGGCGGACGCGGGTGCGCCAGCCGAGCCCGTTCGCCTCGTCGTCACCGGGAGCGGCCTCCACCACGACCGGCGCGCCGAGCACGGCGTCCAGGTCGATCTTGCCGAAGCGGGAGAACGAGTCGACGAGCACGTCGCGCTTCAGGGTCCGCTGGTGTGCCAGGGCGATGTGCCCGAACTCGGCGCCACCCGGACGGACCGCTGGGTCGCGGTCGAGGCCCGCCTCGGGCCAGACGTGGTCCACCCGGTGCTCGCTCGGTTCGAGGACCTGCACGGTGTCGGCACGCCAGAACGACTTCTTCCGGTCCTCCGTCACCCGGGCCACGACGCGCTCCCCGGGGATCGCGTCCGTGACGAACACCACGCGCCCCTCGTGCCGTGCCACCGAGATGCCGCCGTGGGCGATCCCGGTGACGTCGAGTTCGAGCAGTGTGCCGACGGATTCACCCATGGTTCGATGTTCCCATGCGTCTGTACCTCGCGAGCACCTCCCCCGCCCGTCGCGCCCTGTTGGCGCAGTCCGGCATCGAGCCGGTGCTCGTCGCGCCGGGGGTCGACGAGGATGCCGCGGCCGCCGCCGAGCGGGACCGCCTGGGGCGTGAGCTGACCGGCCCGGAGCTCGTGTCGCTGCTCGCGGTGGCGAAGGCGACGGCGGTCGCGGACGGCCTGGTCGAGCGGACGGACGACGCCGAGCTCGACGGCATCGTCCTCGGCGGGGACTCGGCCTTCGAGGTCGACGGGGTGCTGTACGGCAAGCCGCACGACCCGGAGCTCGCCCGGCAGCGCTGGCGGCAGATGCTCGCCGCGGGCGGCGGCACGCTGTGGAGCGGGCACTGCGTCGTGGACCGGCGCGTCGGCGCCCACTCGGTTGCCGAGGCGACCGTCCCGGGGCCGGGAGGCGCGGTGCGGGCCGGTGACGAGCCTCCCGTCCGCCCGGTGGGCGCGTCGTCCCGCCCCGTGGGCGCGTCGTCCCTCGGACCCGTCGCGCCGGGCGGGTCGGCGCTCGTCGTGGACGGCGACCGGGTCGTCGCGGTCGACAGCGCGGTGCTGACGTTCGCCGATGACATGACGCCCGCGGAGATCGATGCGTACGTGGCGACGGGCGAGCCGCTCGAGGTGGCCGGCGCGTTCACGATCGACGGACGCGCCGCGGCCTTCATCACCCGCATCGACGGCGCGCCTTCGGCGGTCGTGGGCCTGTCGCTGCCGGTGCTCCGCTCGATGCTGCTGCAGGGGTTCGGGATCGCCTGGCACGACCTGTGGGCGCAGGAGTCGACGCCGGCGCTGTAGACATCCACCTGCTGTCCACGGTGTTTCTTGTGGACGGCGGTCAAAACAGGACCCGGGCACACGAATACGCTGATGTTCCATGCCCCGCATCAGCAAGGTCCTCATCGCGAACCGCGGCGAGATCGCCGTCCGCATCATCCGAGCGGCCCGCGACGCGGGCAAGGCCTCGGTGGCGGTCTACGCCGACCAGGACCGTGACGCCCTGCACGCCCGCCTCGCCGACGAGGCCTACGCGCTGAACGGCACCACGAGCGCCGACACCTACCTGGTCATCGAGAAGATCATCTCGGTCGCCCGCCGCTCCGGCGCCGACGCCGTGCACCCCGGGTACGGATTCCTCGCCGAGAACGCCGAGTTCGCCCGCGCCGTCATCGACGCCGGGCTCACCTGGATCGGCCCGTCGCCCGAGTCGATCGAGCGCCTCGGCGACAAGGTGTCCGCACGCCACGTGGCCGAGAAGGTCGGCGCGCCGCTCGCCCCCGGCACCATCGAACCGGTGCAGGACGTCTCCGAGGTGGTCGCCTTCGCCGACGAGGTCGGCCTGCCCGTCGCGATCAAGGCCGCGTTCGGTGGCGGTGGCCGCGGCCTCAAGGTCGCGCGGGACCGTGCGTCGATCCCCGAGCTCTTCGAGTCGGCCACACGTGAGGCCATCGCGGCCTTCGGTCGTGGCGAGTGCTTCGTCGAGAAGTACCTGGACAAGCCGCGGCACGTCGAGACCCAGTGCCTCGCCGACGAGCACGGCAACGTCGTCGTCGTGTCCACGCGTGACTGCTCGCTGCAGCGTCGCCACCAGAAGCTCGTCGAGGAGGCACCGGCGCCGTACCTGACCGAGGCCCAGCAGACCCTGCTGTACGAGTCGTCGAAGGCGATCCTCCGCGAGGTCGGCTACGTCGGCGCCGGCACGTGCGAGTTCCTCATCGGCGCCGACGGCACGGTCTCGTTCCTCGAGGTCAACACCCGTCTGCAGGTCGAGCACTGCGTGTCCGAGGAGGTCACCGGCATCGACCTGGTGCGCGAGCAGTTCCGCATCGCCGAGGGTGGCGTGCTCGACTACGCCGACCCGACGCCGCGCGGCCACTCGTTCGAGTTCCGCATCAACGGCGAGGACGCGGGCCGCAACTTCTTCCCCGCGCCGGGCCCCGTGCACGTGTTCAACGCCCCGTCCGGCCCCGGCGTCCGGGTCGACTCCGGCGTGGTCTCCGGCGACATCGTCTCCGGCGCGTTCGACTCGATGCTCGCGAAGCTCATCGTCACCGGCTCGACCCGGGCCGAGGCGCTCGAGCGTTCGCGCCGTGCCCTCGCCGAGTTCGAGGTCGCCGGCCTGCCGACCGTCATCCCGTTCCACCGTGCGGTCGTCGCGGACCCGGCGTTCGCGACCGCCGACGACGAGCCGTTCAGCATCTACACGCAGTGGATCGAGACCGACTTCGTCAACGACATCCCGGCGTGGAGCGGCGCCCCCGAGGAGCTGCCCGCCCCGGCGTCCCGCGACACGGTCGTCGTCGAGGTGCAGGGCAAGCGCATCGAGGTGACCATGCCCGCCGTCGTCGGTGGCGGCTCCGCCGGTGCCCGTCGTCCGTCCGGGCCGTCCGCTCCCCCGAAGCGTCGGTCCTCCGGCGTCAAGGGCGGCCGCGCTGCGTCCGGCTCGTCCGTCGCGTCGCCGATGCAGGCCACCGTCGTGAAGCTCGCGGTCGCCGAGGGTGACACCGTGGTGAAGGGCGACCTGCTCGTCGTCCTCGAGGCCATGAAGATGGAGCAGCCCGTCCAGGCCCACAAGGACGGCGTCGTCACCGGGCTGAACGCCCCCGTCGGCCAGACCGTCTCGTCCGGCCACGTCCTGCTCGAGCTGGCGTAGGCGCCGTCGGCCGGCGCGGCGCCCGGCGCCGATCGGCTGCGCACAACAGAAACCGCCCCGAACCACGGCTTCCCGCGGTTTGGGGCGGTTTCTGTTGTGCGACGACAGTCCGCACCGGTGGGTGCGGCATCAGCGGATCCGACGGAAGCGCCGGGGCTCGAGCGGGAGGCCCAGCCCCAGCAGCAGCGCACGGAACCGAGCCGTGTCCTGCGTCTCGGGCCACCCGAAGCGGCCGACCTGACGGACGTCCGGCACACGGCGGAGTCGGTCCTCGCGCCGCTTCTCCTGGAGGAGGACGTCCGCTGCGGTGAGGCCGGCGGCGCGCATGGCCGGGTCCCGGTACTTCGCCGCACCGTCGAACTCGAGCACGACGCCGTGGTCAGGGAACCAGAAGTCGACCCGCGCCGCAAAGCCGTCCGCGTCGTGGAACTCGGCCTGGAGTTCCGGCCGCGGTGCTCCGACCTCGTCGAGTGCCACCCGGGCGATCGACTCCCCCACCGATCCACTGCGCGGGTCGGCGAACTCGATCGCGAACCGAGCACGATCGCGGCCGTGCGCGGCGCTCTTGGCCTCGAGCTCCGAGCCGAGCTGCGTCCGGTCGACGCCGCGTCGGAGCGCGACGTCGAGGACGGGGACGGAGCGCCGCAGCTCCTGTGTGAGCGCGATGTCGACGACCGTGCTCCGGAGGTCCGTGACCAGACGGCCGGAAGGTGCCCTGGCAAGGCGGGTCGGTCGGTGCTTTCCGGGGTGCTTCCGGAGCAGCCGGAGCGCCTGGGACGTCTCCCGCCGCGGGTCGATCACGTGGACCACGTCGGGGAACTCGCCGCTCCAGGGCAACCCGTGCAGAGCGAGGGCCGACTCGTGCGACAGGACGAGGCGCGGAGCGATCAGCTCGTCGACGGCGTCGATCCGCGCGAGGTGGCGGACCCTGGCATCCGCCGCCCGCCAGCGCTCAGCGTCGACGAACCTGCCCGGTGCGAGCCGGACGAGGGCGCCCCGGTCAGCCGCTGCCACGAGCGCTGCACCACGACGGCCGGTGGGGTCGGCGCTCCCACCTCTGATGATCTCGAGTCGTTGCATGCCGGCAGCTTCACGCACCTCCACGTCGGCCGGGCGGCGCTTCCCGGGCCCTGTGCACAGCCAGCCTGCTGCCCTGGGCCGTGCAGGAGCGTCCGGCTCCGACCGGCGCCGCACAACAGGAACCCGCCCGAACCGCGGGATGTGGCGGTTCGGGCGGGTTCCTGTTGTGCGCAGGCGGCACGCGGCGGCAGCCGGGCAGGCGGCAGCCGCGCGGGCGGCAGCGCCCTACGAGACCAAGGGGCGGACAGCGGCGGCCAAGCGGGCGGCCAGGGCCGCGGCCTCGGCCGAGGTCGCCGCGACGGTGTCGATGTAGACCTTCACCTTCGGCTCGGTGCCGCTCGGGCGGACGATGACGCGCGCGCCGCCCTCCAGGTCGAAGCGCAGGATGTCCGACGGCGGGAAGCCCGGCACCCCGTCGAGGAAGTCCGTCACCGACTCGACCACGAGACCGCCGAGCTCGGACGGCGTCGAGGTCCGCAGCGACGCCATGATCTCGCCGATGCGCGACAGGTCGTCCACCCGCGTCGCGACCTGCCCGGACGCGAACGCCCCGAACCGCTCGGCGAAGGCGTCGAGCTGGTCCGCGATGGTCCTGCCCTCCGCCGCCAGCTCGGTCGCGAGCGAGAGCAGCTCGAGCGCGGCGGAGATGCCGTCCTTGTCGCGGACCACCTGCGGGTCGACCAGGTACCCGAGGGCCTCTTCGTAGCCGAACAGCAGGTCCGGCACACGGGACACCCACTTGAAGCCGGTCAGCGTGTCGCGGTGGCCGAGCCCGTACTGCTCCGCCACGCGGGCGAGGGCCGGTGAGCTGACGATCGACGCGGCGAGCACACCGGTCACGCCCGCGTCGGCCGCACGTGCAGCGGCACGCCAGCCGAGGAGCCACCCGACCTCGTTGCCGGCCAGGCGACGGTACGAGCCGGAGCCGTCCGGGATCGCCAGCGCCAGTCGGTCGGCGTCCGGGTCGTTCGCGATCACCAGGTCGGCGCCGACCGCGACACCGCGGGCGATCGCCAGGTCCATCGCGCCCGGCTCCTCCGGGTTCGGGAACGAGACGGTCGGGAACGCGCCGTCGGGCTCGATCTGCTCCGGTACGACCGCCGGCTCGCGGAACCCCGCCTGCGCGAAGACCGCGCGGGCGGTCTCCCACCCGACGCCGTGCATGGCCGTGTAGACGACGGACGGCTGCGCGTCGACCGGGAGGCCCGGGGCCGGCACTGTCGCGGCCGTCGCGTCCACGTACGCCTGGACGAGCGACGCATCGGCGACGGTGTAGTCCGTCGCGCGCTCGAGCGCGCGGACGTCGCCGGCTGCGACGAGGTCGATGGCCGCAGCGATCTCGCCGTCGACCGGTGGCACGATCTGCGAGCCCGCGTCGTCACCGCCGAGGTAGACCTTGTACCCGTTGTCCCGCGGCGGGTTGTGGCTGGCGGTGACCATGACGCCCGCGCCGACGCCGAGGTGCCGCACCGCGAACGCGACGAGCGGTGTCGGCAGTGCCGAGGGCAGCAGCGTGACGTCGAGGCCGAGGCCCCGCATCACCTCGGCGGAGTCCCGCGCGAAGACGTCCGAGTTGACGCGACCGTCGTACCCGATGACGACGCTGCGGTCACGGCCGGAGTCGATGAGGAAGCGCGCGAGCCCGGCGGCGGCCTGCGTCACGACGACGCGGTTCATCCGCAGCGGGCCGGCACCGAGTTCGGCGCGGAGCCCGGCCGTGCCGAACTGCAGCCGTCCGGCGAACCGGGCGTCGAGTTCGTCGGTGTCGCCGGCGTCGACGAGCCGCTGCAGTTCCGCGCGCGTCTCGGCGTCGGGGTCCTGCTCGATCCAGGCAGCCGCGGTGTCGAGGACGCTCACAGTGCCGCGACCACGCGGGCGAGCAGGTCGGCGATGACCGGCTCGGCCTGCTTGCCGGCCTCGAGCACCTCGGTGTGGGACAGCGGCGTCTTCTGGATGCCGGCGGCCAGGTTCGTGATGAGAGAGAAGCCGAGGATCTCCATGCCCGCCTGGCGCGCGGCGATGGCCTCGAGCGCTGTGGACATGCCGACGATGTGCCCGCCGATGGCCTTCGCCATCTGGACCTCGGCCGGGGTCTCGTAGTGCGGGCCGCGGAACTGCGTGTAGACGCCTTCGTCGAGGGACGGGTCGACGGACTTCGCGACCGCGCGGAGGCGTGCCGAGTACAGGTCCGTCAGGTCGATGAACGTCGCACCCTCGAGCGGGCTGTCGGCGGTCAGGTTGATGTGGTCGCTGATGAGGACCGGGGTGCCCGGCGTCCAGGTTTCCTTGATGCCGCCGGCACCGTTGGTGAGGACCATGACCGAGGCTCCGGTCGCGGCGGCCGTCCGGACGCTGTGCACGACGCGACGCACCCCGTGGTTCTCGTAGTAGTGCGTCCGTGCACCGATGACGAGCGCGTGCCGGCCGTCGGCGAGACGGATCGACCGGACGGTGCCGGAGTGCCCGGGGACGGCCGAGGCGCTGAAGCCGGGGACGTCCGCGGCGGGGATCTCGGAGACGGTCTCGCCGAGCAGGTCCGCGGCCTTGCCCCAGCCGGAGCCGAGCGTCAGGGCGATGTCGTGCCGCTCGATGCCGGACCGCTCCGCGATGACTGCGGCGGCGTCGCGGGCCACGTCGAAGGGGTCGACGGCGGGGTCGTTCAGGGGGTTCTCGGTGCTGGCCATGCGCCGATCGTACCGGGCGGCAGGTCAGCCCAGCGCCTTCTCCACAGCCGCCGTGATCTCGCTCTGGTCGAAGTGGTTCCGGATCACGATGACCTCGGCGTAGGTGGCCCCGATGGCCTCGACGAACTCCTGGCTGGTGAGGATCACGTTGGCGTCGGCGGAGACGTCCCGTACCGAGGCGACGTCCGCGGCGACGACCTCGGCCGTCAACCCGAGCGCCGCCAGGGCCTTCTCGGCGTTCACCTTGAGGATCGCGCTGGCACCGATGCCGGCGCCACAGATGGTCACGATCTTCACGTGGTGCTCACTCCCATGATGCTCCGGACCTGGTCGGCGTCGGTGGCCTCGGCGAGCCTGCTGGTGACCGTGGGGTCGTTGAACAGGTTGGCGATCGCACCGATCGACTCGAGGTGTGTGCCCACCTCGGCCACGGCCAGGCCCAGCACGACCGACACCGGGTCGTTGTGCGGGTGCCCGAACACGACCGGCTCGGCGAGCGTCACGACCGCCAGCCCGTCACGCAGCACGCTCGACCCCGGCCGGGCGTGGGCGAACGCCAGCCCGGGCGAGATGACGATGTACGCCCCGTGCTGCTCGACCATGGCGATCATGGCGTCGGTGTAGGCGTCGGTGGTCGACCCGGAGGCGACGAGTGCGCCGCCAGCCGTCCGCAGCGCGTCACGCCACGACGACGCGGACGCCCCGAGGACGACGGCCGGGTCCGGCAGCGGCGGCAGGCCCATCGGCTCAGGCCTCCGCGTACCCGGCGGTGATCGCGGCGATGATCTCCTCGCGGTCCTCCAGCGGCAGGAAGGTGCCGAGGGCGGCGTTGATCTGGAACGCGGCGAGGTCGTCGAGGTCGTAGCCGAACGTGCCGGCGAGGAGCGCGAGCTCCTTCGACAGCGAGGTGTTGCTCATCAGGCGGTTGTCGGTGTTCACCGTGACCCGGAACCCGAGCTGGTACAGGACGTCGATCGGGTGGTCGGCCAGGTCGTCGCCCCACGCGGCGATCGCTCCGGTCTGCAGGTTCGAGGACGGCGAGACCTCGAGCGGGATCTCGCGGTCACGGACCCAGGACGCGACCTCGCCGAGGGTGGCGAGCATCGAGCCGTCGCCGCCGTCGGACAGGGAGACGTCCTCGAACACCCGGACGCCGTGGCCGAGGCGCAGGGCGCGGCCGTCGACGAGCGCCGACCGGATCGACGCCAGGCCGTCCGCTTCGCCGGCGTGCACGGTGACGGGGAACAGTTCGGCGGCCAGGTAGTCGAACGCCGCTCGGTGGTTCGACGCGGGGAACCCGGCTTCGGCACCGGCGATGTCGAAGCCGACGACGCCGTGGTCACGGTGGCGGACCGCGAGCTCGGCGATCTCCAGGGATCGGTCGGCGTGGCGCATGGCGGTGACGAGCTGCCCGATGCGGATGGCCCCGCCCGCTGCGTCGACGGCGGCTTCGATGCCGGCCTGCACGGCGTCCACCGTCTGGTCGAGCGTCAGCCCGCGCTGCAGGTGCTGCTCCGGCGCCCAGCGGATCTCGCCGTAGACGACGCCGTCCGCGACGAGGTCCTCGACGAACTCCTGCGCGACGCGGGTCAGGCCGGCTTCGGTCTGCATCACGGCGATGGTGACGTCGAAGGTCTTGAGGTACTCCACCAGGGACCCGGAGTTCGCCTGGTCGGCGAACCACGCGGCGAGCTCGGTCGGGTCGGTGGTCGGCAGCTCGACGCCGTCCGTCGCGGCGAGTTCGATGATCGTCGCGGGGCGGAGGCCGCCGTCCAGGTGGTCGTGCAGCGAGACCTTGGGCAGGTCGTTGATGACCGCTCCGGCGTCGGGCAGGCGGTAGATGGGGGCGGCGTCGCTCATGCGCCCAAGGCTATCGGTGGTCACCGGCCCCCGCAGGGCGGGGTCGACAAACCCGTGGACGACGGACTGGAGGCTCCCCACACGTCGTGTGAGGAGCCTCCAGTCCGAGCGTGGTGGCGGACGACCGCTACTGGATCCGCTCGCGCACGATCGGCCCGCGCTCCGGCGCGGACGCGCCGATCGACCAGGCGCCCTCGAGCGACTCGAGTGCCCGCTCGAAGCGCTCCGGCTCGTCGGTGTGCAGCGTCCAGAGCGGCTGCCCGGCGGTGACGGTGTCGCCCGGCTTGACGTGCAGTTCGATGCCGGCACCCGCCTGCACCGGGTCCTGCGCCCGGGCCCGACCGGCGCCGAGGCGCCAGGCCGCGATGCCGAACGGCAGTGCCTGCTGGGTGGCGAGCACGCCCGACTCGGTGGCGGTGACGACGTGCGTCTCGGCCGCGACCGGCAGCGCGGCAGACGCGTCGCCGCCCTGCGCCTCGATCATCCGACGCCAGGTGTCCATCGCGCGGCCGTCGGCGAGGGCGGCGGCCGGGTCGGCGTCGGTGACCCCGGCCAGGCGCAGCATCTCCTCGGCGAGGGACACGGTCAGCGAGACGACGTCGGCGGGTCCACCGCCGGCGAGCACCTCGACGGACTCGCGCACCTCGAGGGCGTTGCCGATCGTCAGACCGAGCGGGACCTCCATGTCGGTGAGGAGCGCCGAGGTCGCGACCCCGGCGTCCTTGCCGAGGTCGACCATCGTCTGCGCCAGGAGCTTCGACTGCGCGAAGTCCGCCATGAACGCACCCGAGCCGAACTTCACGTCGAGGACGAGTGCCGCCGTGCCCTCGGCGATCTTCTTCGACATGATGCTCGACGCGATGAGCGGGATGCACTCGACGGTGCCGGTGATGTCGCGGAGGGCGTAGAGCTTCTTGTCGGCCGGTGCCAGTCCCGACCCGGCCGCGCAGATGACCGCGCCGACGTCGGAGAGGATCTCGGACATGCGCTCGTTCGAGATCGCGGCCTGCCAGCCCGGGATCGACTCGAGCTTGTCGAGCGTGCCGCCGGTGTGGCCGAGTCCGCGACCGGAGAGCTGCGGCACCGCGACGCCGAACGTGGCGACCAGCGGCGCGAGCGGCAGCGTGATCTTGTCGCCGACCCCGCCGGTGGAGTGCTTGTCGACCGTGGTCTTTCCGAGCGAACCGAACGACATCCGCTCCCCCGACGCGATCATCGCGAGGGTCAGGTCACGGATCTCGCGGCGCTCCATGCCGTTGAGGAAGATCGCCATCGCGAGCGCGGCCATCTGCTCGTCACCGACGTAGCCGCGCGTGTACGCGTCGACGAGCCAGTCGATCTCGGCGGTGGACAGCGTCCCGCTGGAGCGCTTCGTGCGGATGAGGTCGACGGTGTCGAACGGCTCGACGGCCATGTCAGTGCTCCTGCTGGTAGGTGATGAGGGTGCGCGGCCCGAAGGCGTCCGGCAGGACCTCGTCGATGGTGCGGATGCCCGAGACCGTCTCGAGGAGCATGCCCTCGGTCGAGTGCTCGAACAGCAGCTGCCGGCAGCGCCCGCACGGCATCAGGGTCGCCCCGTCGCCGTCGACGCAGGTGAACGCGACGAGCTTGCCGCCGCCGGTCATGAACAGCTGGGACACGAGCGAGCACTCGGCGCACAGGGTCACCCCGTACGAGGCGTTCTCGACGTTGCAGCCGGAGACGATCCGGCCGTCGTCGGTGAGCGCCGCAGCGCCGACCGGGAAGGACGAGTAGGGCACGTACGCCCGCCCCATCGCGGTGGTCGCGGCCTCCCGCAGGGCGGTCCAGTCGACGTCGACGGTCCCGTCGATCGCGGCGTCCGGATCGGACGGGAGGCTCTGGGCCGGGTCCGTCCAGGAGGGCTCGCCGGTCGTCGGGTCGGGGGTGACCCCCTGGTCACCCGCAGCGTTCGTGTCGGTCATGTGGCGGGCCTCCCGGCTAGTTCTTGACGTACGGCTTGCCGGACGCCGCCGGACCCCGCGACTGGCCCACCAGACCGGCGACCGCGAAGATCGTCACGACGTAGGGCAGCATCAGCAGGAACTCGCTCGGCACCGGCGAGTTGATCGCCCCGAGGGTGTTCTGCAGGTTCGACGCGAAGCCGAACAGCAGCGCGGCGAGCGTCGCCTTGATCGGGTCCCAGCGGCCGAAGATGACCGCGGCCAGCGCGATGTAGCCCGCGCCCGCCGTCATGTCCTTCGTGAACGGACCGACCGCGTCGAGCGTGAAGTAGGCACCGCCGAGGCCGGCGATCGCACCGGCGAGCGACACGTTCCAGAAGCGGGTGCCGGTGACGTTGATGCCGACGGTGTCCGCCGCCTCCGGGTGCTCGCCGACCGCGCGGAGCCGCAGGCCCCAGCGGGTCTTGAACAGCGCGAAGGTGACGACCGCGACCGCGATGTACGCCAGGTAGACGATGACGGTCTGCTCGAAGAACACCGGGCCGATCACGGGGATCTGGTGCAGGACCGGGATCTCGATCTTCGGGAAGCGGATGCCGACGTTCAGCGTCGTCTCGGACGGTGAGAGCACCTGCGAGTACAGGAACCCGGTGAGTCCGGAGATGAACGCGTTGATGACCACACCGACGATGACCTGGTCGACGAGGTACTTGATGCTGAACGCCGCGAGGACGAACGACACGAGCACACCGGCGATGAGCGCACCGATCAGACCGACCCAGGCGGACCCGGTCAGCGAGGCGATGAGGGCCGAGGTGAACGCGCCGGCGAGGAACTGTCCCTCGATGGCGATGTTCACGACGCCCACCCGCTCGGAGATGACCCCGCCGAGGGCGCCGAACACCAGCGGGACGCTGAGGCCGATCGCGCCGACCAGCAGGCCGGGCAGCGGGATCGTCTTGCCGGCAGCGGCCCAGGTGAGGAAGCCGACGACGAACACGACGGCGAAGACGCTCGTCACCCACAGCGGTACCGGGCGGTACTGCCCGACGAGGAAGAAGGCGACGGCGGTGCCGAGCGACAGCAGGACGACGACGACCACACCGGTCGCCAGCGACGGCAGCCCGACGTTCGGCAGCTGGACGAAGTCGCCGGCGTTGGCCAGACGGAACGTGGTCGTGCCGCCGCGACGGACGCCGAGGAACAGCACGGCGGCGAGCACCGAGAAGACGGCGAACGCGATCGGTGCCTTCCAGCTGCGGGTGGTCTCGACCGCTCGGTCCGCGACGGGGGACGTCGGGGCCGCGGTGGGGCTGAGGGTGCTCACGCGGCGACCGCCTTCCGCTTGGAGTTCTTCGGAGTGCGACGACGGGCGCCCGGCTGCGGGATCCGGAAGACCGCGCGGACGAGCGGCGGGGCCGCGATGAACAGGACGATGAGTGCCTGGATGACGCCGACGATGTCGATCGGGATGCCGTTGGCGGCCTGCATGGCGTAGCCGCCGTTCTTCAGCACGCCGAACAGGATCGCGGCCCAGAAGGTGCCCCACGGCTTCGAGCGGCCGAGCAGCGCGACGGTGATCGCGTCGAACCCGATGCCGGCGTCGATGCCCGAGGTGAAGCCCGTCGTGACGGCGCCCTCGACCTGGTAGGCGCCGGCGATGCCGATGAGGGCACCGGAGATGACCATCACCCAGACGGTGAGCGCCGGGACGCTCATGCCGGCGACGCGGGCCGCGCGGGGGTTCTCGCCCACCGTGCGGAAGCGGAAGCCGAGCGACGACTTGTTCATCAGCCACCACACGACGACGACCGCGACCAGGGCGACGATGAACCCGACGTCGATGCCGAACCGCGCGCCGAACAGCGACGGCAGGACCGCCGAGTCGCGGGTGGCGGGCGAGATCGGGTTCGGGCTGCCGCCGGCCTGCAGCAGGCCCGGGGTGCGCAGCATGAAGCTCACCAGGTACAGGGCGACGTAGTTGAGCATGATCGTCAGGACGACCTCGTTGGCGCCGGTCCGGGCCTTGAGGAGTCCGACGATGCCCGCCCAGACCGCACCGCCGACGATGCCGGCCAGGATCGTGAGCGGGATGTGCACGATCGCGGGCAGGTCGAACGAGAACCCGACCCAGCCGGCGGCCGCGGCGGCCATCAGGACCTGTCCCTGGCCGCCGATGTTGAAGAGGCCGGTGCGGAACGCGACCGCGACGCCGAGGCCCGCGGCGATGAGCGGCACCGCGTAGTCGACCGAGCGGGTGATCGGGGCGATCGCGGTCGCGAAGGACGGCGCCCCGAAGTTGACGACCGAGCCCTGGAACAGCGACGAGTACGAGCCGCCGACGGCCGTCCCGATCGCACGGAGCGTGTCGAGCGGACGGGCGAAGAAGTACCCGGCCGCGGCCTGGACGTCCTTGTCGGTGAGGGCGATGAGGATGCCGCTGGCGATGAGGGCCAGGACCACCGCGAGGACGGTGGTCAGGACCGAGCCGTTCACGATGCTGCGCAGGGCGTCGCTCCAGCGGCCCTCGCGGCGCTCGCTGTCGGTCGCCGAGTCGGTCATCAGGTGCGGGGCGCCGGTGACCTCCTGCAGGCGGTCGTCGACGGCGGGCGCCACGTCGGCCGGGAGGCCCGTGGTCGCGTCGGTGGGTGCGGTGCGGTCCGACGGCGTGGTGCCGTCGTGCTGCGGCGTGGGGTCGCTCACGCGGCGAGCTCCGTTCCTGCGGGCAGTTCGCCCGCCATCATGAGTCCGAGGACGTCCCGGGGTGTGGACGCGGGGACGATGCCGACGATCGCGCCGCGGTACATCACGGCGATCCGGTCGGCGAGCGCGACGACTTCGTCGAGCTCGGTGGAGACGACGATCACCGGGACGCCGCTGTCGCGGGTCTCGACGATGCGCTTGTGGACGAACTCGATCGAGCCGACGTCGATGCCACGCGTGGGCTGCGCGGCGACGAAGAGCCGCAGCGGGCGGCTGAGTTCGCGGGCCAGGACGATCTTCTGCTGGTTGCCGCCGGAGAGCCGACCGGCCGCGGTGGTCCGACCGGGCGTGCGGATGTCGAACTCGGCGATCTTCTCGTCGGCGAAGGCGTCCCGCTCGGCGGCGCGGATGGTGCCGGCGCGGACGAAGTCGGCGGCGTCGGCGCGGTCGAGCATCAGGTTCTCGGCGATCGTGAACTCGCCGACCAGGCCGTCTTCCTTGCGGTCCTCCGGGACGAACCCGACGCCGGCGTCCAGGATCTGCTTGACGCTGCGCCCGGTGACCTCGCGGCCGTCCAGGGTGATCCGGCCGGAGCGCACCGGCTCGAGGCCCATGATCGCCTCGGTCAGTTCGGTCTGGCCGTTGCCCTGGACACCGGCGATGGCGAGGACCTCGCCCCGACGGACGGTGAACGAGACGTCGTCGACCAGCACCAGGCCGGTGGGGTCGGTGACGGTGAGCCCCTCGACGACCAGGGCGGCGTCGCCCGGGGTGGCCGGGGCCTTGTCGACGACGAGTTCGACGCTGCGGCCGACCATGAGTGCTGCGAGCTCGCTGTTCGAGGCGGTGGGAGAGGCTTCGCCGACGACCTTGCCGAGCCGGATCACGGTGATGCGGTCGGCGACCTCGCGGACCTCGCGGAGCTTGTGGGTGATGAAGACGATGGCGGTGCCGGCTTCGCGGAGCTGGCGCATGATGCCCATCAGCTCGTCGGTCTCCTGCGGGGTGAGGACGGCCGTCGGCTCGTCGAACACCAGCACGGAGGCGTCGCGGGACAGCGCCTTGATGATCTCGACGCGCTGCTGCACGCCGACCGGCAGGTCCTCGACGCGGGCGTCGGGGTCCACGTCGAAGCCGAAGCGCTCGGAGATCTCGCGGACGCGCCTGCGGGCGCCGGCCAGGTCGAGGCGGCCGCCGAACGCGGTCTCCTCCTGCCCGAGCATGACGTTCTCGGCCACGGTGAAGACGGGGACGAGCATGAAGTGCTGGTGCACCATGCCGATGCCGGAGCGCATGGCGTCGCCCGGGCCGTCGAAGTGCTGGACGACGTCGTCGAGCAGGATTTCGCCCTCGTCGGCCTGGTACATGCCGTAGAGGACGTTCATCAGGGTCGACTTGCCCGCACCGTTCTCCCCGAGGAGACAGTGCACCTCGCCCGGTTCGACGGTGATCGAGATGTGGTCGTTGGCGACCAGGCTGCCGAACCGCTTCGTGATGCCGCGGAGTTCGAGCTTCATGTCGGTGAGTCTATTTCTGTCTCGGGCGCGCAACGGTCCGTGCGCGCGAGAACGCGGGCGGAGGAGTGCTCCCCCGCCCGCGTTCGTCGGACTACTTGACGGATGCCTCGGTCTCGACCTTGACCGAGCCGTCGATGATGCCGGCCTTGATCTTGTCGAGCTCACCCTGCAGACCCGAGTCGACCTTGGACTCGTAGTCGTGGAACGGCGCGATGCCGACGCCGTCGTTCTTCAGCGTGCCGACGTACGGGGTCTTCGAGAAGTCACCCTTGGCGGCCTGCTCGACGACGTCCTTCGTCGCGGGCTTCATGCCCTTCTCGATGGAGGTGAAGGCGATGTCCTTGTAGCGGGGGTCGGCCTCGTAGAGGTCGCTGTCCGCGCCGATGAGGACGGAGCCGTTGTCGGCGTCCTTGATCGCTTCTGCGGCCGACTGGTAGATCGGGCCACCGACGGGCAGGATCACGTCGGCGTCCTGGTCGAGCAGCGACTGCGCGACCGACTTCGCCTGGGTGCCGGCCTCGAAGCCACCGGTGAAGGAGCCCTTCTGGCTCTTGACGTCCCAGCCGACGACCTTGACGTCCTTCTTCTTCTGCTCGTTGTAGTACGCGACGCCGTCCGCGAAGCCGTCCATGAAGATGGTGACGGTCGGGATCTGCATGCCGCCGAAGGTGCCGACGGTGCCGGACTTCGAGTAGGACGCCGCCGCGTAGCCGGCGAGGAACGCCGCCTGCGAGGTGTCGAACGTGATCGGCTTGACGTTCTTGGCGTCGATCGAGTTGTCGTCGATGATCGCGAAGTCGGTGTCGGGGTTCGCCGCGGCCTGCTTCTTCGTCGAGGCGGCGAGGTTGAAGCCGACCGTGACGATGAGGTTGCAGTTCTGGTTGACGAGCTGCTGGATGTTGGAGTCGTAGACGGTGGCGTCCTTCGACTCGGCGTCCTTGTACTGGGCGCCCAGGTCGGAGGCGGCGTCCTTCATGCCCTCGAAGCCGAGCTGGTTGAACGACTTGTCGTCGAAGCCACCGGCGTCGGAGACCATGCAGGGCAGGAAGTCGGACTTCTTGGACGAGGTCGAGCTGGACGGTGCGGATGCGCAACCGGCGAGCACGGCGACGGTGCCGACGAGCGCGAGACCGCTCATGGCGACGCGACGGGTACGAGATGACACGGGGGTTCCTCCGGGGAGATCGGGAGTCGACCCGGAGTCACTGCGCACCGGGCGATCGTCAGGACAGTACACGACCGGCCGGGCGGTACAGGACCGGTCCGGAGGCCCTCCGACATCGGTTACGCGATCGCGACCGCGCCGTAACGCGCCGGAAACGCGACGGTCGGTTCGTGCCCCCAGTTCGCGGGGTTTCGTGATGGAGCGCTACAGCCGGGCGCCGGTCTGGAGGATCGTGCAGGCATCCCCCACATCCGCCGGTCCGCAGGGTGGTTCAGAAGTCCTCGTCCGCGTCGCCGGGGAAGCACAGCGAGAGAGCCTGGACCGCATACTGTCCGTCCGACACCGTCAACCGGACGGAGTCGGTCCGCCCGCCACCACGCCCCACGATGGTCGGTCCTCCGCCCCCCAGTGGTCGATCGTCATCCCCTGCTCCGTCCACCGTGCCTCGGTCGCAGCGACGTCGCCGGCGATGTCGCCGGTGCCCGAACGGGTGACGAGGTACCGCCACTTCGCGCCCTGGTCTCCGTCGGGGAGCCGGCAGTCCTCCAGGTAGTCGGGGCCGGTCCGCGGCTGCCACGTCCCACCGAGTCGACCGGTGACCGCCTCGACGGCGTCGACCATCTGCGGCTGCGCGACGTCCCGGTCGACGGCCGGGACAGCGTGCTCGGACGTCGGTGCCGGTGCGGGGGCCGGAGCTGCCGCGCAGCCGACGAGCACGCCGACGACGAGCACACCGGTCCCGAGGACCCCGGCGCATCGTCGCAGCCGGTACTCAGAGCGCATCAGCGTCTCCGGGGAAGCAGAGCGAGACGCTCTGGACGGCGGTCAGGCCGGGGGCCACGGACAGGCTGATCGATGCCAACCGGCCCCCACCGCGTCCCACGACGGTCGGCTCGGAGGCGGTTCCCCACCGTTCCACGGTCATCCCCTGCTCGCGCCATCCGCGTTCGATCGTCGGCATCTCGTCTGCCACGCCGTCGTTGCCCGTCCGGGTGACGAACGAGGTCCACCGTGCCATCGCCCGACCATCGGACCCCGTGCAGTCCTCGGCGGAGTCTGGCCCACTCCGCTGCCGCCAGTCACCCCCGAGTCGCGTCGTGACCGCGTCCACGGCATCGACCATCTGCCGTTGTGCGGTGTCCGCGTCGAGCACCGGTGTCGCCGTCTCGGTCGGTGTCGATCCGGGTGTCGGAGCGGGCGTCGCACAGCCGACGAGCGCGCCGACGACGAGCACACTGATCGTGGCCGCGGTCCATCGGCGTGCGGTGATCGTGTCAGAGCTCATCGGGGTCCCCGGGGAAGCACAGCGACAGCGCCTGGACTCCGTACTGGTCGTCAGCGACCGAGAGACTGATCGAGTCGGTCGCCGCGCCGCCGCGGCCGACGAGGGTCGGATGAGCCGTGGAACCCCAGCGATCGATGGTCATCCCCTGACGCTTCCACTGCGCCTCGACCGCGGGGAGGTCCTCGGTGACGTTCCCGACCGACGGACGCGTGCGGACGTCCACCCACTGCGCACCCGGCCGGCCGTCCGGGAGCGTGCACGCGTCGGCGTAGTCCGGACCCGTGCCCTGTTCCCAGTCCCCGCCGAGACGTCCGGTGAGGTCGTCCACCGCACCGACCATCTGCTGCTTCGCGGCCGCGGGCGTCACAGCCGCCGTCGCGAGCGGGGTGGTCGTGACCGAAGACTGCTGCCCACAAGCGGTGACGAGCAGTCCGACGGCAACGAGCACCGGTGCGCAGCTCGTGCCCCGGAGCACGGCGGATCGAGCGGTCACCCGAGGTCCCCACCGAGTTCGTCGGGGTCCCCGGGGAAGCACAGCGACACCGCCTGCACCGTGTAGTTGCCCGAGTAGGCGTAGAGGCTGATCGAGGCGATCTGGTCTCCTCCGCCGGCGAACACTGCTGGGCCGTCACTCGAGTTGCGTCGCTCGATACGCAACCCTGACGCCTTCCAGTGGTCGATCGCGTCCTGCGCGTCTTCCTCGGGTGTCCCGGTGCGGCTGCTTCCCACGAGGTACCGCCACTGGGCACCCGGTGCGCCGTCCGGAAGCGCACATGCCTCCGCGTAGTCGGGACCGGTCCGCGCCTTCCAATCGTCCCCGAGACGACCGGTGACGTCGTCGACGGCATCGATCATCTGTTGCTTCGCGGCATCGGCATCGACGACGGGCTGGGCCCGGCGTGGCTCACCAGCGCCCTGCTCGGGCAGGGCGCAGCCGGTGAGGACCAGCGCAGACGCCGCGACCGCGACCGCACTGCGTGCCGCGCGCCCGGTGGCCGTCCTTCGCCACTCGGTCTGCGCCATGCTCACTCCCCCGCTCGCAGTTCCCCCGGTTCGACCGTACCCACCGGTCCGGGTGCGGACGGCCCACCCCGGGGCCGCCGCACCTCGCTCCTCAGAGCACGTCGTCCCGCCCACTGATCTTCAGCGCGTCCACCACGCCCTTGACCCGCTGCGCGTTCGCGCTCGTGGTGACGAGCAACGCGTCCGGGGTGTCGACGACGACGATGTCCTCGACCCCGATCAGCGAGATCAGCCGGTTGCTCTGCGACACGACGATGCCGCTCGCCGAGTCGGCCAGGATGCGGGCGTTGTCGCCGAGCACGGCCAGGTTGTTCTTCCGCCCGCCGGACTGCAGCTTCGCGAGCGAGGCGAAGTCGCCGACGTCGTCCCAGTCGAAGTCGCCGGGCACGACGGCCATGCGTCCGGCGGCTGCCGCGGGTTCGGCGACGGTGTAGTCGATCGCGATCTTCTTCAGTGAGGGCCAGATGCGGTCGACCACGATCCCGCGCGCGGAGGTGTCCCAGGCGGCGGCGAGCTCCTCGATGCCGGCGAGCAGCTCGGGCTCGGTGCGTCCGATCTCGGCGAGGAGCACGTCGGCGCGACTGATGAACATGCCGGCGTTCCAGAGGTACGAGCCGTTGGCGACGTACTTCTTCGCGGTCTTCAGGTCGGGCTTCTCGACGAAGGACCGGACGGCGTGCGCGGTGGATGCGCCGGCGACGTCGAGCGACTCGTCGGCGGCGTGGATGTAGCCGAAGCCGATGGCCGGTTCGGAGGGGGTGATGCCGATGGTCGTGATGTACCCGGCGCGTGCGGCGGCGACGGCCTCGCGGACGGACCGGCGGAACCCGCGGGCGTCGCCGATGACGTGGTCGGCCGCGAACGAGCCGATCACGACGTCGGGCTCGCGGCGGTGCAGGATCGCGGCGGCGAGGCCGATCGCGGCGGTGGAGTCCTTGGGCTCGCTCTCGAGCACGATGTTGTGGTCGTCGACGCCCGGCAGCTGGGACTCGACCGCGACGCGGTGGGCACGGCCGGTGACGACCATGATGCGCTCCGGGCCGGCGAGCGGCTCGAGTCGGTCCCACGTCTGCCGGAGCAACGACGAGCCGGAACCGGTCAGGTCGTGCAGGAACTTCGGGGCGTCGGCACGCGAGAGCGGCCACAGGCGCGATCCGATGCCGCCGGCCGGGATGATCGCGTAGAAGTCGTCGAGTGCGTCCGTCACCCGCCCACCGTACCGGCGCGCCCGGGCAACGGCTGCGCGTGCTCTGGACGTGTCGTGCGCGGCCGAGGAGTCCCCGCACGGTCTGTTCACCCCTCGCGTGCACCGCGTTCACGTTGTTCCCCCCGGTCGTCCACGCGTCGCCGTGAGCATGGGCCGTGCCATGAACGCACGCAGCATGGAACGAGGCACCGAGTCCCCCAGGACCGTCGCCGTCGTCACCGAGAGCTTCCTGCCCACCCTCAACGGCGTCACCACGAGCGTCCTCGCGGTGCTCGAGCACCTGCGACGTCGCGGCCACCGGGCCGTGGTCATCGCCCCGGACACGCCCGGCCTGGCGGCCTGGCGGTCACGCTCCGAACAGGAGCGGCACCTGGGCTTCGACGTGCACCGGATCCCGGCCGTCGCGTACCGGCAGTTCCCGGTCGCGCTCCCGCACCCGGTGCTCGACACGATCCTCGCCGCCTCCGGCGCCGACGTGCTGCACGCGGCGAGCCCGTTCCTGCTGGGCGGACGTGCGATCACGGCGGCCGGGAGGCTCGGCATCCCCTCCGTCGCCGTCTTCCAGACCGACGTGGCCGGGTTCGCACGACGCAACGGCCTGTCCGCGGCGGCCCCGCTCGTCCGCCGGGTCCTCGGACGCATCCACGCGGGAGCGTCGCTGACGCTGGCTCCGTCGTCGGCGACGGCCGCGATGCTCGCCGAGGAGGGCGTCCCCCGGGTGGCCCGCTGGGGCCGCGGCGTGGACACGAC
This sequence comes from Curtobacterium herbarum, assembly GCF_016907335.1. Lineage (NCBI taxonomy): Bacteria > Bacillati > Actinomycetota > Actinomycetes > Micrococcales > Microbacteriaceae > Curtobacterium > Curtobacterium herbarum. Next base: position 1,225,984 of record NZ_JAFBBT010000001.1, on the reverse strand, counting down.
CCTCTTCCACCCGGACCGTCGTTCCTCCGGCCACGTCCGGGCCGCGCGCCGACGGATCGCCCCGCGCGGCGAGACCATCGTCGGCTACGTGGGCCGGCTGGCACCGGAGAAGGAGGTCGAACGGCTCGCGGAACTCGGCGGCATGCCGGGCATCCGGGTCGTGGTCGCCGGAGGGGGGCCCTCCCGGGCGCTCCTGGAACGACGCCTGCGCCACCTGGACGTGACCTTCACCGGTCCCCTGCGCGGCGACGCGCTCGCGGATGCCTACGCGATGCTCGACGTGTTCGTGCACACCGGGGCCGCCGAGACGTTCGGGCAGACCCTGCAGGAGGCCCACGCGGCCGGCCTGCCGGTGGTGGCCCCGGCCTCCGGAGGACCGCTCGACCTGGTGTCCCCGGGTCTCGACGGCGAGCTGTACGACCCGGAGGCGCCGCTCGCCCTCCGCGGTGCCGTCGCCCGGTTGCACGCCGACCGTGCGCTCGCGGAGCGGATGGGTTCCGCGGGGCGGCTCCGGGTCGAGGGCACGACGTGGGAGGCGGTCGGTGACGAACTGCTCGCACACCACGAGACGGCCCGGACGATCGGCGCTCCGCCGGCCGCGACCCGCGCCGCCCGCACGGTGTGGCACGAGAAGGTCGGTGCTCGGACGTAGGATGGTGTCGTTCCACACGAACACGACGGCAACGGCGCGCCGATCGGTGCGCCAGACCTACGGGAAGGCGAGCTCATGGCCGAGCAGACCGCAGGCGGGACGGCGACAGCCACCCCGCAGGTGACCATCGACGGGACGTCGATCGACGCACCTCGGACGCGCGCGCCGCAGGGCACGCTGTACCGCGGCTCGGTCGGGATGTGGTCGTGGGTGCTGCACCGGATCACCGGCGTCGCGATCTACTTCTTCCTGCTCGTGCACATCCTCGACACGGCACTGGTCCGGCTCTCGCCCGAGGCCTACAACGCCGTCATCGGCACGTACAAGACGCCGCTGATGAACATCGGCGAGATCGCCCTCGTCGCCGCCATCGTGTTCCACGCGTTCAACGGGCTGCGGATCATCCTCATCGACTTCTGGTCGAAGGGGCCGAAGTACCAGCGGGCCATGTTCTGGGTCGTCCTCGTGCTCTGGGCCGTGGCGATCGCGGGCTTCCTGCCGCGTCAGCTCATGAACCTCGTCGCCGACTTCAACTGAACCGAGGGCTGTCATGACCACCGAGACCATCGCACCGCCCCGCAGCGCCGACGCCGCCCGCCGCACCACCAACTGGGAGAAGTGGGGCTGGATCTACATGCGGGCGTCGGGCGTCCTGCTCGTCGTCCTCATCTTCGGCCACCTGTTCGTGAACATGGTCGCCGGCGAAGGCGTCAAGCAGATCGACTTCGCCTTCGTCGCCGGCAAGTGGGCGAGCCCGTTCTGGCAGATCTGGGACACGCTGATGCTCTGGCTCGCGCTGATCCACGGCTCGAACGGCATGCGCACGATCATCAACGACTACGTCGCGAAGCCCGGGGTCCGGAAGACCCTGCTCGGTGCCGTCCTGGTCGCCTGCGTGCTCCTGATCGTCCTCGGCACCCTGGTGTGCTGGACCTTCGACCCGTGCCCGGCCGGCGCTGCGGCCGCGGACCTGCCCTCGTTCTGCCCGGCGCCGTAGCCCGCCGCCCGCGTCATCCCGCGCTGGCGACCCGTTCTCGCTCGCTCCGCCTCCTGATCGAAAGACCCCAGTGACCGACATCACCGTGCACCACCACCAGTTCGACATCGTCATCATCGGCGCAGGAGGCGCCGGCATGCGGGCCGCCATCGAAGCCGGCCCGAAGGCGAAGACCGCCGTCATCTCGAAGCTCTACCCGACGCGATCCCACACCGGGGCGGCGCAGGGCGGCATGGCAGCCGCGCTCGCGAACGTCGAAGAGGACTCGTGGGAGTGGCACACCTTCGACACGATCAAGGGCGGCGACTACCTGGTCGACCAGGACGCCGCCGAGATCCTGGCGAAGGAAGCCATCGACGCGGTCATCGACCTCGAGAACATGGGCCTGCCGTTCAACCGCACGCCCGAGGGCAAGATCGACCAGCGACGCTTCGGCGGCCACACCCGCGACCACGGCAAGGCCCCGGTCCGCCGCGCCTGCTACGCCGCTGACCGCACCGGCCACATGATCCTGCAGACGCTGTTCCAGAACTGCGTGAAGCTCGGCGTGAACTTCTTCAACGAGTTCTACGCGCTCGACCTCATCATGGTCGACGTGGTGGGCGACGACGGCGTCACCCGCAAGCAGCCGGCCGGCGTCGTCGCGTTCGAGCTCTCCACCGGCGAGCTCCACGTGTTCCACGCCAAGGCGATGGTCTTCGCGACCGGCGGCTTCGGCAAGATGTACAAGACCACCTCGAACGCCCACACCCTGACCGGCGACGGCGTCGGCATCGTCTGGCGCACCGGCCTGCCGCTCGAGGACATGGAGTTCTTCCAGTTCCACCCGACCGGGCTCGCGGGCCTCGGCATCCTGCTGACCGAGGGTGCCCGTGGTGAGGGCGCGATCCTCCGCAACGCCTCGGGCGAGCGCTTCATGGAGCGCTACGCCCCGACCATCAAGGACCTGGCACCGCGCGACATCGTCGCCCGTTGCATGGTGCAGGAGGTCGCCGAGGGCCGTGGTGCGGGGCCGAACAAGGACTACGTGCTGCTCGACTGCACGCACCTGGGCGCCGAGGTGCTCGAGACGAAGCTGCCCGACATCACCGAGTTCGCCCGCACCTACCTCGGGGTCGACCCGGTGGTCGAACCGGTGCCGGTGATGCCGACCGCCCACTACGCCATGGGTGGCATCCCGACGAACGTCAAGGCCGAGGTCCTCTCCGACAACGACACCGTCGTCCCGGGCCTCTACGCCGCCGGCGAGTGCGCCTGCGTCTCGGTGCACGGCTCGAACCGTCTCGGCACGAACTCGCTGCTCGACATCAACGTGTTCGGCAAGCGCTCCGGCAACAACGCCGCCGAGTACGTCCAGACGGCCGAGTTCCTGCCGCTGCCCGAGGACCCCGCGGCGAACGTGCGCGGCATGCTCGAGCAGCTCCGGGCCTCCACCGGGACCGAACGCGTCTCCGTGCTGCGCAAGGAGCTGCAGGAGGAGATGGACAAGAACGCACAGGTGTTCCGGACCGACGAGTCGCTCGCCCGGGTGACCGAGACCATCCACACGCTCCGCAACCGCTTCATGCAGGTCTCGGTGCAGGACAAGGGCAAGCGGTTCAACACCGATCTGCTCGAGGCGGTCGAGCTCGGGTTCCTGCTCGACCTGGCCGAGGTCGTCGTCTACTCCGCCCGCAACCGCAAGGAGTCGCGTGGCGGGCACATGCGCGACGACTACCCCAAGCGTGACGACGAGAACTACATGCAGCACACCATGGCGTACCTGACCGGTGACCCGCACTCGTCCCTCGCCGACGACCACATCACGCTCGACTGGAAGCCGGTCGTGATCACCCGGTACCAGCCGATGGAGAGGAAGTACTGAGATGACCGACACCCTGGTCTCCGACGCACCCCGCACCGACACCGTGCAGGACGCCCCTCCCGGCTCGTTCTCCGTCACGGTGATCGTCCGGCGGTTCGACCCGGACGTGGACGACGAACCGCGCTGGCAGGACTTCGACGTCATGATGCTGCCGACCGACCGCATCCTGGACGCGCTGCACAAGATCAAGTGGGAGCAGGACGGGTCGCTGACCTTCCGCCGCTCCTGCGCGCACGGTGTCTGCGGTTCCGATGCCATGCGCATCAACGGCCGCAACCGCCTGGCGTGCAAGACGCTGATCAAGGACCTCGACATCTCGAAGCCGATCTACGTCGAGGCGATCAAGGGCCTGCCGCTCGAGAAGGACCTCATCGTCGACATGGAGCCCTTCTTCAAGTCGTTCCGCGAGGTCCAGCCGTTCCTGCAGCCGAAGTCGGCGCCGGAGAAGGGCAAGGAGCGCATCCAGTCCGTCGCCGACCGTGCCCGCTTCGACGACACCACCAAGTGCATCCTCTGCGCCGCGTGCACCTCGTCGTGCCCGGTGTTCTGGACGGACGGCCAGTACTTCGGCCCGGCGGCGATCGTCAACGCGCACCGCTTCATCTTCGACTCCCGCGACGACGCGGCCGACGTGCGCCTGGACATCCTCAACGACAAGGAGGGCGTCTGGCGTTGCCGCACGACCTTCAACTGCACCGACGCCTGCCCGCGTGGCATCCAGGTGACGAAGGCGATCTCCGAGGTCAAGCAGGCCGTCATGCGCGGTCGGGCGTAGGACCCTGGTGCCGACAGGAACGTCATGGGCGGGCGCGCTAGGCTCCCGCTCATGACGTTCGCGGACACCCGCCCCATCCTGGATCAGCTCGGCTACACGGTCCGGTACGTGCAGCTCCCCGGTGAGACGCTCCACGAGCCGCCGGTGGAGGGTGCCCTGCGCATCGTCCCGGCCGACGCCGGCTCCTTCGCGCTCGAGGTCGTCGACTACGGCACCGCACGTCGCCTGGCCACCGCCGGCAACGAGTCCGACGCCGTCGAGATGCTCCGACGCTTCCTGAACCGGCCGTTCCCGGACGCACGTGACATCCGTCGCAGCGACCTCGACCAGATGCGGGACCGGTCGGCGTCGACCTACCCGCAGCTGGCGCAGCAGGTCGCCGCCACCGGAGATGCCGGCCTGACCATCCAGATCCCCGCCGGGGTGCCCGTCGACCGCATCGGTGGACCGGACGGCTACCTCCTGCACCCGCTCGAGACACCGTTGCCGGCACGGTCGCTGCCGCCGCACACGGCGGCCTCCCCCGAGGTGCACCGCTACGTCGTCGAGCGTCCGTTCCTCGTCACCGTCCGGTTCGTCCGGCCGTGGTTCGACCAGCCGGGCGGTGCGCTCCGCTTCGAGATCTCGAACCCGACGTCGACCGTCCGCGATCTGGTCGTCGACGGATCGCTGGCCCGCGTCCGCGTGGTCTGACCCCCTCCCGTCCACCGCACGACGAAGCCCTCCTCCCCGACCGGGGCAGGAGGGCTTCGTCGTGGAGCGGTGCGTCAGCCGCGGTCGGGGCGGTCGAAGCGCTGACCCTCCGGCTTCGAGGGCATGAGGAACAGCACGAGCACGATGATCGGGCCGACGAACGGGATGAGGACGAGCAGGTAGAACGGCCCGGCGAAGTTCCCGTCGTGCAGACGTCGCCATGCCAGCGCCAACGACGGCACCAGGATCGCGAGCGACACCAGTCCCACGAGCGAGTACGCGATGAGGTACAGGGGCGACGGCGACGTCATGACGGACGAGTAGCTGTACCCGGTGCTGACGGTCTGTCGCTCGGACGTGGCGAACCCGATGCCGACCAGGGTCCAGAGCACCGCGAAAACGACGGAGCTGACCAGGTACCACCACCAGAACTCACTGCGGCTGGCACGGCCGTCGAACCGGGCGTACTTCTGGAAGAAGCGCTTCGCCGCGTTCGGGAGCGAGATGCCGTACCACGGAGCCCACAGCGGCGGTTCCCCGTTCGGCCCCGTCTGGACGGCCTGGCCGTAGCCCTGTGGCTGGCCGTACGGGTCCTGCTGCCCATGCGGCTGCTGGCCGTACTGGTCCGGCGTACCGGACGGCTGCTGCGGGTTGTCGCTCACGGTGTCTCCCTGGTGTCGAGTGGTGCTCGGCTCTGAGTCAACCAGGTACCCCGTCGCCCCGGACGACGGCGACCACCCCCGAGCGAGGGGCGTCCCACGGCGAAGCAGGACGGCCCCACCGCGTGGTGGGGCCGCCCGGGGTCGTGCGGGAGGGGTCGGTCAGCCGCGCTCGGGCTGGTCGAAGCGCGCGCCCTCGCGGACGGACGGGATGCAGCCGATGACGATGGCGAAGAGGGCACCGATCGGCGGGATGATGAACAGCAGGGCCAGCAGGCCCGAGAAGTTCACATCGTGCAGGCGTCGCACGGTGAGCGCGATGAAGCCGACGAACGTCGCGAGTGCCCAGAGGCCGCCGACCACGTTCGAGTCGCCGCCGCTGGCACCGCCGCCGATGACGGTGTCGATGATGCTGGTGGCGAAGTTGCCGATGACCCACCAGAGCGCCCAGAACCAGAACTCGCCACGGCTGGCGCGGCCGTCGAAGCGCACGTACTTCTTCCAGAAGCGCGTGAAGGCCTTCGGGAACGGGATGCCGTACCACGGCGCCCAGAGCGGCGGCTCGCCCTGCGTCGCCGCCTGCTGACCGTACGACGGCGGCTGGGCGAACTGCCCCGGCTGCTGTCCGTACTGACCCGGCTGACCGGGCTGACCGTACGGGGCCTGCTGCCCGTACTGCCCGTACTGGCCGGACTGGCTGGACTGGCCGTACGGTGCCTGCTGTCCCGACGGCTGCCCGTAGGGCGACTGTGCCGGCGGCTGCTGCCCGTAGGGAGCCTGCTGCCCCGACGGCTGCCCGTAGGGCGACTGCGCCGGCGGCTGCTGGCCGTACGGCGAGGACTGCGCTGGCGGCTGCTGCCCGTACGGAGCCTGCTGCCCCGACGGCTGCCCGTACGGGGACTGCGCCGGCGGCTGCTGCTGGCCGGAGGGGGACTGCGCGGGCGGCTGCTGCCCGTACGGCGACCCCTGCGACGGGTCGGGCTCGTCACCCGGCCGCTTGGCGTACGGGTCCTGGGGGTACTGGTCGCTCACGGCGGTTCCTTCCGGGGTGCAGGGTCGGTGTGCCCGCGACGACCTCGGCGGCGGCGCCGGAGGCCGGGACCCGTGCCCCGTCCGTCCTGCTCCCCCGCACGCTGACCCCGCGCGCTGGGGTCCAGTGTGCCAGCCCGGACGCCGCCAGGACAGCATCGCCACGACAGCAGTGCCCGACAGCACGCCGCAGGGCCGGCCAGGACACCGCTGGACCGTCAGGGCAGGAGTGCGATCTTCCCGCCCGGGTGCCCCGACTCGAGCAGTTCGAGGGCCGCCCGAGCCTCGGACAGCGGGAACGTCCGGGCGACCGGCACGACGAGCTCCCCGCGACCCGCCAGGTCGATGAGGCGTGCTCGCACCGAGTCCCGGAACGCGGCACTGTCCGGCTGCGCCCCACCGATCGCGGTGATGCCGGCGTCCGCCGCCCGCCCGAACGCGGCGATGGTGGCGATGCGACTCCGGTCCGCCACCAGGGCCAACGAGACCTCGACGGCCTCGTCGGACCCGACGCAGTCCAGGGCCACGTCGACACCGGAGGCGGCGAGGTCACGGACACGGGCCTCCAGTCCGTCGCCGTAGGCGACCCAGTCGCCGCCGAAGCCGCGGACGGCGTCGGCGTTGGCCGCGGAGGCGGTGCCGATCGCCCGTGCACCGAGTGCTCGGAGCTGCTGGAGCAGGCTGACGCCGACGGCTCCGGAGGCGCCGTGCACGAGCACGGTGTCGCCGGCCTGCACGGCCGTGACGCGGATGAGGTCCGCTGCCGTGGTTCCCGCGAGCAGCAGGTTGGCGGCCTCCGGGAACCCGATTGAGCCCGGCTTGGCGAACACGTCCGCTGCGGGCAGCGTGATCTCCTCGGTCCAGCCGCCACGGACGCGGAACGCCACGACCTCGTCCCCGACGGCGACCGCCCCGGAGGCGATCGCCGTGTCGGGTCCGACGGCGCTGACGACACCGGCGACCTCGTACCCGATCGGTACCGGGAAGTCGGCGGGGTCGCCCCGCTGCGTGTGCTTCGCGTCGGCGGGGTTCATGCCTGCGGCGCGGACGCGGACGGTCACCTCGCCCGGGCCGGGTGCCGGCACCTCGACGTCGACCAGTTCGAACACGTCACTGCCGCCGGGACGCGGGGCCACCCACTGCTTCGTCATGCTCGCGACGGTACTCGCGGCGGCGACGGCCACGTCGAGCGGGCGAGCAGAGCAGGGGGGGACGGACGCCGAGACGGACGGGAGGCCCGGTACCAGCTGGTACCGGGCCTCCCGTTCCGTCAGACGACCGCGTCAGGCGGTCACGTCAGTCAGTCGGTCACGTCCGTCAGGCGCGCGCCGCGCCCACCCGCCCCGTGAAGGAGGCGTGCAGCGGGTGCTCGCCACCGAGACCGGTGATCTCGGACGCGATGTCGGCGTCCGAGCGGTCCGAGCGCAGCAGCGTCTGCAGCTCGACGCTCTGCTCGTCGTCCGCGACGTCGAACCGCAGTGCGGCGCCCATCGCGTCGAGGAGCGCGGTCGGCTCGGTGCCGCTCTCGGCCAGCGCGGCGGCCGGCGAGACGAAGCGCTCGTCGCGCGAGAGCTTCCGCAGCGGCTGGCGGCCGACGCGGGTGACCGTGTCCGGCAGGTGCGGGTTCTCGAAGCGGCCGATGATGGCCTCGACGTAGGCGCGGTGCACCTCGGGGTCGAGCTCGTGGCGACGGACGAGCAGGTCGCTCGTCTCGGCGAGCACGGCCTCGAGCGCGGAGCGGACGGCAGGCATCGCGACGGCGTCGGATATCTTGTCCGCACCGGCGAGGAACCCGTGGTACGCGACGGTGGCGTGCCCGGTGTTCACCGTGAAGAGCTTCCGCTCGATCGACGCGGCGAGCCCGTCGACGTAGTGCGCACCCGGCAGCTCCGGCTCGGCGCCGTGGAACGGGGTGCGGTCGATGGCCCACTCGAAGTAGGTCTCGACGGTGACGTCCAGGCCACCGCCCGGTGCCTGCGCCGGCACGATGCGGTCGACGGCGGTGTTCGCGAAGACGGCCTTTGCCAGGACGTCCTCGCGCCCGTCCTCCGGCAGCGCGTCGACGATGAACTCGCGCAGGCGGTCGGTGGCGTTGATCGCGTTCTCGCAGGCCATCACGGCGAGCGGGGCGGCGTCGGCGGAGCGCTGCTGCAGCCCCTTCGCGATGACGGGGGCGATGAACTTCAGGACGGTCGGGCCGACGGCGCAGGTGACGATGTCGGCGGTGGCGATCTCGGCGATGACACCGGCCTCGTCCTGCGCGCTGTTCACGGCGCGGAAGCCGGTGACGACGTGGTCCTGGGCGCCCGTGCCGACCTCGTGCACGGTGTACGAGTCGGCGGCGGCCAGGGCGTCGATCAGCGGGGCGGCGACGTCGGCGAAGACGACCTCGTACCCGGCCTGGTGGAGCAGCAGGCCGACGAAGCCGCGGCCGATGTTGCCCGCACCGAAGTGGACGGCGGTGCTCACTCGTTGACCTCACCGAGGATCGCGAGGATCGCGGCCACGTCGGGGGCGTCGGTCAGCGCCTGGACCTGGTCCTCGTCCGAGAACACGATCGCGATCTTGCTGAGGATGTCGAGGTGCTCGTTGTTGACGCCCGCGATGCCGACGACGAAGCGGACGTCGTTGCCGTCCCAGTCGATCGGGGTGGCGTAGCGGACGAAGGACAGCGCGGAGGCCTTGATGGCGTCCTTCGCGTCGTTCGTGCCGTGCGGGATCGCCAGGGAGTTGCCCATGTACGTCGAGACGCTCTTCTCGCGCTCGAGCATGGCGGGGTAGTAGTCCGCGGTGACCGCGCCGACCTCCTGGAGGATCGCAGCCGCCTCCTTCATCGCCTCCGACTTGGTCGGCGCAGCGTCCTCGGTGTGGATGCGGATCTGGCTCTCCTGCAGGACGGGCATACGGGTTCTCCTTGTTCGTGGTGGACGGCGGAAGAGCGGACGGTCGCCCGTCCCCTCCCCCATCGTGCTCTTGTCTTACTGGTTCTTCAGCTGGTCGACGACCTGGTCGTACTGCGGAGCGTTCATGAAGTTGCCGACCGACACGTGCTGCGCGTTCGGGTTCTTCTGCTTCGCACGGTCCGTGAGCTCCTCCTGGGTGATGATGAGGTCCTCGTCACCCGAGAGGTTCGCGATCGCCTTGTTGGCGACCGTGACACCCTCGATACCAGCCTTCTTGATCTTGTTCCGCAGGACACTCGCACCCATGGCGCTCGAGCCCATGCCGGCGTCGCAGGCGAAGACGACGTTCTCGACGCGCGTCGCCGTGGCGGTGCTGGCGGAACCGACGCCCCCGAGGGAGGCCTCGGCCTCTTCCTCGTTCGCCGGGGAGTTGTTGCCGAGCAGGCCCGAGGTCGCGGAGTTCACGTCGCGGCCCTTGTTCTGCTGGAGCTTCGCCATCGCGGCGCTCATGTCGCCGCCGGTGCCGGAGGCCAGGTCACGCTTGCGGGTCGCGATGAGGAAGAACGACGCCACCGCGAAGGAGACGGCCGCCGACAGGACCACCGAGAGGATGACGCCGACGAAGCTGTCCTTCGCCGTCGCACCGAGCACCGCGAAGATCGAGCCCGGGGAGGCCGGGGCGACGAGTCCGGAGTGGAAGGCGACGTTGGTCGCGACACCGGTCGCACCACCGAGGATGACCGCGATGAAGAGGATCGGCTTCTGCAGCACGTACGGGAAGTAGATCTCGTGGATGCCGCCGAGGAACTGGATGATGATCGCGCCGGGAGCGGTCGAGCGGGCGATGCCGACACCGAAGAAGGTGAAGGCGAGCAGGATGCCGAGACCGGGGCCGGGGTTCGCCTCGAGGAGGAACAGGATCGACTTGCCGGACTCCTGGACCTGCTGCGCACCGAGCTGGTCGAGCACGCCGTGGTTGATCGCGTTGTTCAGGAAGAACACCTTCGCCGGCTCGATGATGACGCTGGCGAGCGGCAGCAGCGAGTGCTGCACGAGGAAGTTCACGGCGTCGCCGAGGCCCTCGGCGATGAGCTTGAACAGCGGCGCGAGCCAGAAGAACCCGACCATCGCCAGTGCGAAGCCGAGGATGCCGGCCGCGTAGTTGTTCACGAGCATCTCGAAGCCGGGCTTGATCTTGCCGTCCCAGATCTTGTCGATCTGCTTGATGAGGTACGCACCGAGCGGACCACAGATCATCGCGCCGAGGATCATCGTGGTGCCGCTGGCCCCGACGATGACGCCCATGGTCATGATCGACCCGACGACGGCGCCGCGGGTCTCGTAGACCATCCGGCCACCCTGGATCGCGATCGCGAGCGGGATGAGGTAGGTCAGGATCGGGCCGACGAGCCCGGGGTTGGCCACGCCGGCGGTCTCACCGAAGCCGCCGAGGACGCCGACCGGGGTCCAGCCGGTCTCGATGAAGAAGGCCGTGATGATGCCCCACGCGATGAAGATCGCGATGTTGGGCATGACCATGCCGGACAGGAACGTGCCGAACTTCTGGACGGCGACGCGAGCGCCACCCCGCGACTGGTCGCGGGTGTCTGGCGCTGCAACGGACGACGTTGTCATGTGCGTTGACTCTCTGTGTGGGGTGCTGCTGCAGGGATCGGGTGGGGTGCTGTGGGGCGTGGTGCGTGGTGCGTGGTGCCGGCTCAGACGGCGTGCACCGCGGCGGCAGCGGACCGGGCGGTCGCTGCCGTGCTCGCGGCGAGTGCCGCCCGGGCCATCTCGCGGGCTTCGTCGAGGGTGTGCTTGCCGAGTTCGGCACGCACGTCGGCGAGGGCCGCGGGGGTCATCGAGAGGGTGGTGGCGCCGAGGCCGACGAGGACGACGGCGAGCAGCGGGTCGGCCGCGGCCTCACCGCAGATGCCGACCGCCTTGCCGGCGTCCGCTCCGGCCGCACCGAGCTGGGCGACGAGTCGGAGGACGGCGGGGTGCCAGGGGTCCTGGTAGTGCGCGACGGTGCCGAGCATGCGGTCGGCGGCCATCGTGTACTGGGTCAGGTCGTTCGTGCCGATCGACACGAAGTCGGCGGAGCGCAGGACCTGCTCGGCCATCAGCGCCAGGGACGGAACCTCGGCCATGACGCCGGCGGTGCGGATCCCGAGTTCGCGGGCGAGGTCGACGAAGTACTCGGTCTCCTCGGCGTCGGCGACCATCGGGGCCATCACCCAGAGGTCGGCCTCGGTCGCGGCGTCTGCCTGGGCGAGTGCCGTCAGCTGGTCGCGGAGGACCTGCTCGTGGTTCCGGAGGGCACGGAGCCCGCGGCGGCCGAGCGCCGGGTTCTCCTCGTCCTTGTCGGTGAGGAACGGCAGCGGCTTGTCGGCACCGGCGTCGAGCGCCCGGACGACGACCTTCTTGCCGGGGAACGCGCGGAGCAGCTGCTCGTAGGACGCCTGCTGCGACGCCACGGTGGGGGCGCTGGGCGAGTCGAGGAACAGGAACTCGGTGCGGAACAGGCCGACACCCTCAGCGCCGAGGTCGACGGCGGCCTGGGCGTCGGCGGGGCTGCCGAGGTTCGCCAGGAGCGGCACGACGTGTCCGTCGGCGAGGGCACCGGCGGTGAGCGGTGCGGCCAGGGCGGCACGGCGGTCGGCGATGCGCTGCTCGACGTCGGCGACGAGTTCGTCGCTCGGCTCGGTGACCACCGTGCCCGCAGCGGCGTCGACGACCACGTGCTGACCCTCGGCGAGGTCGTCGGCACCGGTGACGCCGACGATGGCGGTGATGCCCTTGGCGCGGGCCAGGATCGCGGTGTGCGAGGTCGGTCCGCCGTCACGGGTGACGAGCGCCAGGACCTTGTCGAGGTCGAGCAGGGCGGTGTCGGCCGGCGCGAGGTCGCGGGCGACGAGGACGAAGGGCGTCTCGGACTCGGGCACGCCCGGGGCCGGGACACCGCGGAGCTTCGCGACGATGCGCTGGGCGACGTCGTCGAGGTCGGCGGCGCGCTCCCCCATGTAGCCGCCCATGCCGACGAGCAGGTCGCGGAACTGGGCGAAGGCCTCGTGCACGGCGCGCTCGGCGTTCGTGCCGCCGTCGATGCGGGCGTGCACGTCGTCGAGCAGGGTCGGGTCCTGGGCCATCAGCGCCTGCGCCTCGAGCACGGCCTGGGCGTCGCCGCCGGCGAGGCGTCCGCGTTCGTTCAGTTCCTCGGCGACCGCGGCGAGCGCGGTGTGCACGGCCTGCTTGGCGTCGTCGGCCGAGCCCTCGAGCGGTGCGATGGAGGGCGCTCCCAGCGGGTCCGCCATCCGGAGCACGGGGCCGTGGGCAACGCCGCGGCCGACGCCGGTTCCGAGCAGATCGGACATGGGGAGACTCCTTCATCTCACGCGCAGCAGCGGTGGGTGGTTCGGGGGCGGTGCGGTGTCCGGCGCGTGCTGCAACCGGACGGCTCTGCAGCACCATACATCGCGCCGCGTTGACAAACAAACACATCCGGGGATAAAAATGCAGAAACAGATGCCCGTTTCCGTCCGCGGTTCCGGACCGCGACGGGCTGCCCGGTCAGATCGTGCCCGAGCATGTCCGTTCCGCTCCACATGATCGTCGCCGACCGGACGCACCGCCCGGACGCACAGCCCGACCCGAGCGACCCGCTCGACCAGATGAGGCCCGATGTACGCACCAGAACGCCACCAGCGCATCGTCGAACAGGCGCGCGCCCACGGCCGGGTCGACGTCAAGGACCTGGCCGAGCTGCTCGCCGTCACGCCGGAGACGATCCGCCGCGACCTGACGAGCCTCGAGCGCCGCGGGCTCGTCCGACGTGCCCACGGCGGCGCGATCCCGGTCGAACGGATCACCCTGCACCCGGGCGTCGGGGACCGCGGCGGCATCAACCAGACCGAGAAGATGGTGATCGCCGAGGCGGCCCTCGCCGAACTGCCGGAGAACGGTTCGGTGATGATCGACGCCGGCACCTCCACGATCTGCCTCGCCGAGATGCTGCCCACCGACCGTGGCCTGACCGTCGTCACGCACTCGCTGCCCGTGGCGATGGCGGTCGCGAACCGCCCGGGCATCGACCTGCACCTGCTCGGCGGCAACATCCGGAGCGACTCGCTCGCCGGGGTCGGCACCTGGACCCACCAGCTGATCGGCATGGTGAGCGTCGACGTCGCCTTCGTCAGCATCAACGGGATCACCCCGGAGCGCGGCCTGACCACGCACAACATGGCCGAGGCCGCCGTGAAGTCCGCCATGATCAAGTCCGCACGCCGGAGCATCCTGCTCGCCGACCACACCAAGTTCGGACGCGAGGAGTTCGGCCGGGTCGCACCGCTCGCCGCGATCGACACGATCATCACCGACCCCGGCGTCAACCTGGACCTGGTGCGCGAGGTCGAGGCCGCCGGCACCGAGGTCTTCTGGCCCGGACGCGGCTGACGCCACGACCTGCCGGACACGAGACCACCAGGACCACCCCCCAGGCGCTCGCTACCATGAGCGCACCACCCATCGACAGGAGTCCATCGATGTCCGAAGCCACCCGCACCGTCACCGTCGCCAGCGCATCCGGCCTGCACGCGCGCCCCGCGTCGCTGTTCGTCCAGACCGTCACCGCGTCCGGCCACCAGGTCACCATCGCCAAGGGCGAGAAGTCGGCCAACGCCGGCAGCATCCTCGGCCTCCTCGGCCTCGGCGTCGAGAACGGCGACCAGGTCACGCTGACCGTGTCCGGCGACGACGCCGAGACCACCGCGGACAGCCTGGTCGACTTCCTGCAGACGGACCACGACGCGGCCTGAGCCGCGCCGGTCGCGCTGCGCGACCCCATGACGGACGGGAGGCCCGGTACCAGCTGGTACCGGGCCTCCCGTCCGTCGTCCGGGCCGTCGCACGCCGCCGATAGGGTGGTCCGCATGACACGCCTGCGCCTCGCGACCGTCAACGTCAACGGCATCCGTGCCGCGTTCCGGAAGGGGATGGGCGACTGGCTCGCCGACCGTGACGTCGACGTGCTCGCCCTGCAGGAGGTCCGTGCCTCGACCGAGGACCTGACCGGGCTGCTCGGCGACGAGTGGGACGTCGTGCACGACCCCGCGTCGGCGAAGGGCCGCGCCGGGGTCGCCATCGCCTCCCGCCACCGGGCACAGCTGCACCGCGTCGAGCTCGGTGCCGAGGACTTCGACTCCGCCGGTCGCTGGATCGAGGCCGACTACGAGATCGGCGGACGCACCGTCACGGTCGTCTCGACCTACGTGCACTCGGGCGAGGTCGACACCCCGAAGCAGGACGAGAAGTGGAAGTTCCTCGACGCGATGACCAAGCGGCTGCCCGCCCTCCGCGAGCACAACCCACTCGCCGTCGTCGTCGGTGACCTCAACGTCGGCCACGACCAGCGGGACATCAAGAACTGGAAGGGCAACGTCAAGCGTGCCGGGTTCCTGCCGCGCGAACGTGCCTACTTCAGCCGCTTCTTCGGTGCCGACGGCGAACCGGTCGAGGGTGCCGACGGCAGCACCGGCCCCGGTCTCGGCTGGGTCGATGTCGGGCGCGCGCAGGCCGGCGACGTCGACGGGCCGTACACCTGGTGGTCGTGGCGAGGGCAGGCCTTCGACAACGACTCCGGCTGGCGCATCGACTACCAGGTCGCGACGCCGGAGCTCGCCGCGACGGTGACCTCGTACACCGTCGACCGGGCCGCCGCCTACGACCAGCGATGGTCCGACCACGCCCCCGTGGTCGTCGACTACGAACTCTGATCCCCCACTCGCTCACGAGCACCAGGACTCCCGCATGACCAGCACGCGCATCTTCTCCGGCATCCAGCCCTCGGCCGGTTCGCTCCACCTCGGCAACTACATCGGCGCGCTCATGCAGTGGCGTGACCTGCAGGACGACCACGACGCGATCTACTGCGTGGTCGACATGCACGCGATCACCTCCCCGCAGGACCCCGCCGAACTCCGAGCCAGCACGCGTGCCACGGCGGCGCAGTACATCGCGTCCGGCATCGACCCCTCGCGCTCGACGCTGTTCGTGCAGTCGCACGTCCCCGCGCACGCCGAGCTCGCCTGGGTGCTGAACACCCTGACCGGCTTCGGCGAGGCCAGCCGGATGACCCAGTTCAAGGACAAGTCCGCGCGTCAGGGTGCCGAGGCCGCCTCGGTCGGGCTCTTCACGTACCCGGTCCTGATGGCCGCCGACATCCTGCTCTACGACACGGCGGTCGTCCCCGTCGGCGACGACCAGCGCCAGCACGTCGAGCTCACGCGCGACCTCGCCGGCCGCTTCAACTCGCGGTTCGGCGACACGTTCGTCGTGCCGGAGGCACGGATCGGTGCCGAGACAGCGCGCATCTACGATCTGCAGGACCCCTCGAGCAAGATGAGCAAGTCGGCAGCGTCCGACAGTGGCCTCATCCGCCTGCTCGACGACCCGAAGCGCACGGCCAAGAAGATCCGGTCGGCCGTCACCGACACCGAGCGGGAGATCCGGGCCGACCGTGCCGCGAAGCCCGGCGTCACGAACCTGCTGGCGATCCTGTCGGCGTTCACGCACACCCCGGTCGCCGAGCTCGAGGCGTCGTTCGTCGGCAAGGGCTACGGCGACCTGAAGGGTGAGGTGGCCGACGCCGTCGTCGCCGAGCTCGAGCCGGTGCGCGCCCGCACGCTGGAGCTCCTCGACGACCCGGCCGAGCTGGACCGCCTGCTCGAGGTCGGTGCCGCGCGTGCCGAGTCCATCGCCCAGGCCACGCTCGCCCGCGTGTACGACGCCATCGGCTTCGTGCCGCGCGCCCGCTGACCGACCGTGCTCCCCGTCACGCTCGAGTCGGCCCGGGTGCGGCTCGACCTGCCGACGCGCGCGGACACGGTCGCGATCACCGAGGCCTGCCAGGACCCGGAGATCGCCCGCTGGACGACGATCCCGCAGCCCTACCGGGCCAAGGACGCGCAGGCCTTCGTCGACGCACTCGTCGGCCCCGGGTGGGCGTCCGACCGTGAGTACACGTGGGCGATCCGGCGGCAGGGGTCGACCTGGCTCGACGGCGTGATCAGCTACCGGACCGCCCGCCGGGACCTCGGCTTCTGGCTGGCGCCGGGTGCCCGTGGCGCGGGGCTCGTGTCGGACGCCGTGGAGCTCGTCGTGGACTGGGCGTTCGCGCAGGGCGCCCCCGACGTGTACTGGGAGTGCTACGTCGGCAACACCGCCTCGGCCGCCGTCGCCCGCCGTGCCGGGTTCGCGTACACCGGCAGCGGTGACGCCCTCGTGCCGAACCGCGACGGCTCGCCCGCGCCCGCGTGGAAGGGCCTGCGGCGTGCGGACGGGACCGCCGCGTCGGACCTGCCCTGGCCTCCCGGATCGACGTCGGGGCCCGCCGGTAGTCTCGCTCCGTGAGCCACACCGCACCCGACACGACCCCGGAGCCGCGCGGCGTCCCTGCCAGCGACGCCGAGGTCCGGGCGATGCACCGCGCGCTCGAGCTCGCGGCCCGCGGCCCCGTCGTCGGCGACCACGCGCGGGTCGGCGCCGTCCTGCTCGCCCCCGACGGCCGGGTCCTCGGCGAGGGCTGGCACCGCGGTGCCGGCACCCCGCACGCCGAGGTCGACGCCATGGGCAAGGTCGACCCGGCGCACCTCCGCGGCGCGACCGCCGTGGTGACCCTCGAACCCTGCGACCACGTCGGCCGGACCGGGCCGTGCTCCGTCGCGCTCATCGAGGCCGGTGTCGCCCGCGTCGTCTACGCCGTCGACGACCCCGGTCCGGCCGCCCACGGCGGTGCCGACCGACTGCGTGCCGCCGGCGTCGACGTCGTGCCGGACGTGCTCGCCGACCAGGCCGAGGCGTTCCTCGAGCGCTGGCTGCTCTCGGTCCGGCTCGGCCGTCCGTGGGTGACCGTCAAGTGGGCCGCCAGCCTGGACGGCCGCGCCGCCGCCGCCGACGGCACGAGCCAGTGGATCACCGGCGCCGCGGCCCGGCAGCACGTGCACGAGCAGCGCGCCGCGCACGACGCCGTCCTCGTCGGCACCGGCACCGCCCTGACCGACGACCCGAGCCTGACCGCCCGCGGCGACGCCGGGGAGTTCCTCGCCGACCAGCCGCTGCCCGTCGTCCTCGGGGACCGCCCGCTCCCCGCCGACGCGGCCCTGCACCGGCACCCTCGCGGCGTCCTCACCATCCCCGGGCACGACCTCGACGCCGCCCTCCACACCCTCCGCGACCGCGGGGTCCACAGCGTCCTCGTCGAGGGCGGACCGACCGTCGCATCCGCGTTCATCGCCGCCGGACTCGCCGACGAACTGCTCGTCTACCTGGCCCCCGTCCTCCTCGGCGGACCCCGTGTCGCACTCGGCGACATCGGGGTGGGAAGTATCCACGCAGCGCGGATGTTGCGTGTAATGTCAACGTCCAGCCTCGGCCCCGACCTGCTGGTCCGCGCCCGCACGGTCCCGCAGCGGTCCGACGGCGCGGTCGACGGGGCCCCCACCGACCGGAGCACCACATGACCGACGCACTGACCTCCGCCACTCCCGGGAGCCCGGTCTCGTTCGAAGTCTCCACGAACGTCCCCACGACCCACGGCCTCTTCGAGATGCGGGCCTACCGCGACCTGGTGACGAGCGCCGAGCACGTCGCCGTGATCGCGAAGACGCCCGACGGACGGGCCCCCGCGGACGGCGCACTCGTCCGCGTGCACTCGGAGTGCCTGACCGGCGAGGCCTTCGGATCGCTGAAGTGCGAGTGCGGGCCACAGCTCGACGCCGCACTCGACACCATCGCCGCCGAGGGCGGGGTCGTCGTGTACCTGCGGGGGCACGAGGGTCGCGGCATCGGCCTCATCAACAAGCTCAAGGCCTACCGCCTGCAGGAGGACGGTCTCGACACGCTCGACGCCAACCTGGCGCTCGGCCTGCCCGCCGACTCCCGCGAGTACGGCGGGGCCGCGGGCATCCTCGCCGACCTCGGCATCACCCGCGTGCGGCTGCTCTCGAACAACCCCGAGAAGCGTCGGCAGCTGGTCGAGCACGGCATCACGGTGGACTCCCTCGTGCCGCTCGTCGTCGGGATCTCGGCGCAGAACGCCGGGTACCTCGACACCAAGCGCGACCGGATGGGCCACACGCTGCCGTCGCACCTGGACACCGGCGCAGCCTGACCGGCCGGGCTGGGCGGGCCGGGCGAGTACGGCGAACTGACGGCCAGCTCGGGGTCGATTCGCAGCTGCGCGACATCCGTCGTACACTGATGACCCCGTCACGAGCGGGACCACCACCTCCGAACGCACCCGACCCGGTGTCCGCGCCACCCCGCGCGAACCGCGTCGGCAGTCCGCCGTCCGGTCACCGCAGCGCTCCTCGAACGCGCGCGCACCTCGAAGGTCCTCCACGCATGTCCGCCGCACCGGCCTCCACCACCTCCGCCCCGAAGACGAACCCGCGCTCCCGCGTCGTCGTCGCGAGCCTCGTCGGCACCACCATCGAGTTCTACGACTTCTACGTCTACGCGACCGCCGCCGTCCTGGTCTTCCCCACCCTGTTCTTCCCGAACGAGGACCCGACGGCATCGCAGCTGTCCTCGTTCGTCACGTTCGCGCTGGCGTTCTTCGCCCGGCCGGTCGGGTCGATCCTGTTCGGGCACTTCGGTGACCGCATCGGGCGGAAGACCACCCTCGTCGCGTCCCTGCTCGTGATGGGGATCGCGACGTTCCTCATCGGCTGCCTGCCGACCTTCGGCTCGGTCGGGGTCCTGGCGCCGGTGCTCCTCGGTGTCCTCCGCTTCGCACAGGGCGTCGGTCTCGGCGGCGAGTGGTCCGGCGCGGCACTGCTCGCGACCGAGAACGCGCCCGAGGGCAAGCGCGGCGTGTTCGGCTCGATGCCGCAGCTCGGTGCCCCGATCGGCTTCCTGCTCGCCAACGGCCTGTTCATCATCATCAACGCGGCACTGCCCGCCGGCGCCGACGGCAGCCCGAACGCCGACTTCCAGGCGTGGGGCTGGCGGATCCCGTTCCTGGTGTCCTCGGTGTTCGTCCTCATCGGGCTGTACGTCCGCTTCCGCCTGGTCGAGTCCACGGTGTTCCGCGGTGTCCAGGAGTCCGGTTCGGTCGCGAAGATCCCGCTCGGCCGGGTGTTCCGCACCTCGTGGCGCGCGGTCCTCGTCGGCACCTTCGGCATGGTCGCCACCTACGTGCTCTTCTACTTCATGACGACCTTCACGCTGAACTACGGCACCACCGGCACCGTCGGCTCGAAGCTCGTCCCGCAGATCGGCCTCGGCTACTCCCGCGGCGAGTTCCTGTCGCTGCTCATGATCGGCGTCGTGTTCTTCGGGATCTGCACGCCGATCGCCGGCATGCTCGCCGACCGGTTCGGCCGTCGTCGCACGCTCATCCCGACCACCATCGGCATCGCGCTCTTCGGCCTGACGTTCCAGTTCTGGTTCGCGGCGGCGCACGGCCCGATCACGGTCGTCACGTTCCTCATCGTCGGGCTGTCGCTGATGGGGCTCACCTTCGGTCCGATGGGCGCGCTGCTGCCGGAGCTGTTCCCGACCGACGTCCGCTACACCGGCTCGGCGCTGGCGTACAACGTCGCGTCGATCCTCGGTGCCTCGCTCGCGCCGTCGATCGCCCTGAAGCTGTGGCAGCCGGACGGCAACATCTTCCTCGTCGGCCTCTACCTGACGATCGCGGCCGTCGTCACGCTGGTCGCGCTGCTCCTCGTCCGCGAGACCCGCGGCACCGACCTCGCGGACGCCGCCGACGACGACCAGCCGGCCGCGGAGCGCGTCGCGCCGTAACTCGGCACCTGACGGACGGGAGGCTCCCCCACCGACCGGTGGGGCACCTCCCGTCCGTCTGTCGGTACCGCGGTGAGACAATCGATGCACGATGAGCATCCTGTTCGCACGCCCGAAGAAGACCGACGGGCCCCGCGCCACCTTCGGCCGCCTGCTGTCCTACCTGTTCGAGAACAAGCCGGCGATGGTCGTCATCATCGTGCTGAGCATCCTCGGGGCGGGTGCGTCCCTGGCGCAGCCGCTGCTCGTCAACCAGGTCGTGACCGCCGTCCAGCAGGGCACCGGCATGTCGACGCTGGTGTGGGCGCTCGTGGTCCTGGTGCTCGTCGCCGGCGTCCTCAACGGCGTGCAGCACTTCCTGCTGCAGCGTGCGGGTGAGGGCGTCGTGCTCTCCACCCGACGGAAGCTCATCGCGCGGATCCTCAACCTGCCCATCTCGGAGTTCGACGTCCGGCGCACCGGTGACCTGGTGTCCCGGGTCGGCAGCGACACCACGCTCCTCCGGGCCGTCTTGACGCAGGGGCTCATCGAGTCCATCGGTGGCGCACTCACCTTCACCGGAGCCGTGATCGCGATGGCGATCATCGACCCGCTGCTCCTCCTGGTCGTGATCGTCATCGTGATCATCGCCGTGGTCGTCGTCGGCGGGCTCAGCCGTCGCATCCGGGTCGCCTCGAAGGCCGCGCAGGAGAAGGTCGGCGACCTCACCGCCGCGGTCGAACGGGGCATCGGTGCCGTCCGCACGATCCGCGCCGCGGGTGCCACCACGCGCGAGGTCAGCGAGGTCGACCAGCACGCGACCGAGGCGTACCAGCGCGGCCTCGTCATCGCCCGGATGTCGGCGTTCGTCGTGCCGGTCGCGAGCATCGTCATGCAGGTCGCGTTCATCGCCGTGCTCGGCATCGGCGGCGCGCAGGTCGCGGCGGGGACGATCACCATCGCCACCCTCATCACGTTCATCCTGCTGCTCTTCATGATGATCATGCCGCTCGGTCAGGCACTCGGCGCGGTCGTCGCCGTGGCGCAGGCGCTCGGCGCGCTGGGTCGCATCGAAGAGGTCCTGCACCTGCCGACCGAGGACCAGGACGACGCCGCGGTCCGGCCGGCCACGGCGATCGCCACCGACGACGCCATCACGTTCGAGCACGTCACCTTCCGGTACGCCGGGTCCCCCAACGCCGTCGGGGCGGACGGTGCCGCCGGCGTTGGCGCGGACGGAGCGGACGGTGCGACCGCCGGTGCCGACCAGGCCGTGCTGCACGACGTGTCGTTCAGCGTCCCGCGCGGCTCTCGGGTGGCCCTGGTCGGTCCGTCCGGTGCCGGCAAGTCGACCACGCTGGCGCTCATCGAGCGGTTCTACGACCCGAACCAGGGCGTCATCCGACTCGGTGGTCTCGACGTCCGGGGACTCGACCGCGGTGAGCTCCGTGCGCAGATCGGGTACGTCGAACAGGACGCCCCGGTGCTCGCCGGCACGATCCGCGCGAACCTGCTGCTCGGGTCGCCAGACGCGTCGGAGTCGGAGTGCGTCCGCGTGCTCGAGGCCGTCAACCTCGGCGACGTCCTGCACCGCGACCCCCGCGGTCTCGACGCGCAGGTCGGTGAGGACGGCGTGATGCTCTCCGGCGGTGAACGGCAGCGCCTGGCCATCGCCCGGGCCCTGCTCGCCGCTCCCCCGATCCTCCTGCTCGACGAGTCGACGTCCTCGCTCGACGGCGTGAACGAGCAGAAGATGCGAATGGCGATCGACGCGGTCGCCGAGGACCGCACGCTGCTCGTCATCGCCCACCGGCTGTCCACGGTGGTGGACTCGGACGTCATCGTCGTGCTCGAGCACGGCCGCGTCGTCGGTGTCGGCACCCACTCGGAGCTCGTGCAGAGCACCCCGCTCTACCGGGACCTGGCGAAGCACCAGCTCCTCGTCTGAGACCCTCCCCGCAACACGCAACGTGGGCGGCGTCTCGCAGCGGTATCCCGTTGCGTGGTGCCGCCCACGTTGCGTTTCGCGGAGGGGTCAGGCGGCGAAGGGGTCCGGGGTCAGCACGTAGACCGTCTCGAGGTACTCCTCGAGGCCCTCGTGCGACCCCTCACGACCGAGACCCGAGGCCTTCACTCCGCCGAACGGGAACGCCGCGTTCGACACGACACCCGTGTTCCAGCCGAGCATCCCCGTCTCCAGGCGCTCGGCCAGACGCTGCCCACGGCGCACGTCCTCGGTGAACGCGTACGCGACCAGGCCGTACTCGGTGTCGTTCGCGAGCCGGATGCCCTCTTCCTCGGTGGCGAAGCGGGTGATCGACACGACCGGTCCGAAGATCTCGGTCGTCAGGATGTCGGAGCCGGGCTGCACGTCGTCCAGCAGCGTCGGCGCGTAGAAGGTGCCCTCACGGTCGACGCGCTGCCCGCCGGTGACCAGTCGGGCGCCGCGCTCCACGGCGTCGTCGACGAGCCCCGCGGCCTTGTCGACCGCGCGGGAGTCGATGAGCGGCCCGATGTCCGTGCCGTCCTCGGTACCCCGGCCGATGCGCAGCGCGTCGATCCGCTCCGAGAGTGCCGCGGTGAACGCGTCGGCGATGCCCTCCTGCACGAAGAAGCGGTTCGCGGCGGTGCAGGCCTCGCCGACGTTGCGGAACTTCGCCTGCATCGCCGCGTCCACCGCCCGGTCGAGGTCCGCGTCGTCGAACACCAGCAGCGGGGCGTTGCCGCCGAGTTCCATGCTCGTCTTCAGCACGTTGTCCGCCGCCTGCTTGAGCAGCGCCGAACCGACCGGGGTCGAGCCCGTGAAGGTCAGCTTCCGGAGCCGCCGGTCCGCGATCACCGGTGCGGACAGGGCCTTCGCGTCGGAGGCCGGCACCACGTTGAGCACACCGTCCGGCAGCCCGGCACGGCGGAACAGCTCGACCAGGTACAGCGTCGTCAGCGGGGTGAGGTCGGCGGGCTTCAGCACCACGGTGCACCCGGCGGCGAGGGCCGGCGCGATCTTCCGGGTCGCCATCGCGAGCGGGAAGTTCCACGGCGTGATCGCGTACACCGGGCCGACCGGGCGCTTCAGGACGATGCCGCGGCCGGTGCCCTCGGGGGTCGTGCGGTAGTCGCCGCCGATGCGCACGGCCTCCTCCGAGAACCACCGGAGGAACTCGGCACCGTAGACGACCTCACCGCGGGACTCGCCGAGCGGCTTGCCCATCTCGAGCGTCATGATCGCGGCGATGTCGTCCGCGTGCTCGTGCACCAGGTCGAACGTGCGCCGCAGCAGGTCGGAGCGACGCCGCGGTGCGGTCGCGGCCCAGTCCGCCTGCGCGGCGACGGCGGCGTCCACGGCGGCGATGCCGTCCTCGGGGGTGGCGTCCGCGACGCTCGCCAGGACCGCGCCGGTGGACGGGTCACGGACGTCGAAGGTCGCGCCGCCGCTGGCCGGACGCCAAGAGCCGCCGATGAAGAGGCCGGTGGGGACGTCGGTGACGCTGACGTGCGCGTCCGCGACCGTCGTGCTGGTGGCGGTGGTGTCCGTGGTGGTGGTGTTCGTGGTGCTGGTGGTCTGGTCGGTCACAGGACCGCTCCTCCCGGGCGCTGACGCCCCTCGTCCATGTCGCTGCGCCCGGTGTGTCCGCCGTCGTCGCGGACCTCCTCGAGCGCAGCCTCGCTGCTGGCCGGATCGATGCCCACCACGAGGTCCTCGTAGACGAAGACGTCGAGACCCGCGTGGACCCCGTCGAGCGCGGACGCCCGGACGCAGTGGTCGGTGGCGATGCCGACGATGTCGACGGCGTGCACGTCACGGTCGAAGAAGACGTCGACGAGGTCGGCCCCCGCGTCGGTCGTGCCCTCGAACGCCGAGTACGCCGGCTCACCCTGCCCCTTGCGGACGTGGACGTCGACGAAGGACAGGTCGAGTGCCGGGTGGTACTCGGCTCCGGGTGTGTCGGCGACGCAGTGCACCGGCCACGTGTTCCGGAAGTCCGGACCGTCCGGGCTGTCCGAACCGTCCGGGCTGTCGGTCACGGCGAAGTGTCCGCCGTTGTCCCCGGTGGCGTCGTGCCAGTCGCGGGAGGCGACCACGACGTCGTACTCGTCGGCGTGCCGACGGAGGAACGCGGTGATCCGCTCGGCGAGTGCCGCTCCCCCGTCGACCGCGAGCGCGCCGCCCTCGGTGAAGTCGTTCTGGACGTCGGTGATGAGCAGTGCCCTGGCCATGCACCCATCCAACACCCGTCGGGTCAGGAGCCGGTGAGCGAGCCTCCGCACCGGTAGACCGCGGCCGTGACCGTGTCGAGTGCCGGGAGCGCCGCCGCCCGAGGCGACCCGATCGCGTAGAACGCGAAGGTCAGCTTCGTGCCGTCGGCGGCGTCGATGTAGCCGCCGAGGGTGTTCGCGCTGTCGATCCACCCGGTCTTCGCGTGCACCTTGCCGCGCGCGACCGCGTTCGCCCCGGTGAACCGGCTCGAGAGTGTGCCGGACACCCCGGCGACCGGCAGCACCTGCGCGAGCGTGCCGAGGCCCTTGTCGCCCCGGGTCACCGGGACCATCAGGTGCGCGACGAACGAGGGCGACACCGCGTTCGACGCGCTCTCACCGGAGCCGTCGACGATCCGGATGCCGGACGGGTCCACGCCGTACCCACGGAGGGCGTTGCTGTAGACGCTGGTCAGCGACGCCGCTGTCCCCCCGGCACCGGCCTGCTTCGACGAGACCCGGGCGAGCATCTCGGCGAGGGTGTTGTCCGAGTTCGGGATCATCTGCCCGATCAGCGTCGAGACCGGCTGCGACTGCACCTCGGCGATGGTGTTCTGCGAGGTCGTCGCGCGCTGCGTCACCTGCGCGGTCGAGGCGCCGACGACGCCGGCGTCCGCGAGCGCCGCGCGGAAGGCCACACCCGCCCGACCGATCGGGTCCTGGGACCGCGGGGAGGTCGCCGCCGCCGGGTTCGCCCGGTCACCGTCGACCATGAGCGCGGTCACGTTCGGCTGGTACCCGATGGTCCGCTCGCTGACCGGCCAGGTCGGATCCCACGCGTCGGCCGCGCTCCACCAGGTGCCGTCGGCGACGATCGTCGTCACCGGTGTGTTGCCGAGTCGCGCCTTCACCTGCTGCGCGAGCTGCCCGAGGCTCGGCGCCCCCGGGTAGACCGTGCCGCGGCCCGCCGTCAGGGTCGCGTCGCCGTGCCCGACGAGGGCGATGGTGCCGCCCCCTTCGTCGGTGACGGTCGTCGGGATGGTGTGCCCGCCGCCGAGGACCGCCAGCGCGGTCGCACTCGTCAGGGTCTTCATCACGCTGCCGGTCTGCGCGGGCGTGCCGCCGTCGCGGGAGAACAGCTCTTCGCCGGTGGCCGCGTTCATCACGTAGCCCTCGAAACGACCGAGCCCGCTGGCCGACGCCGCTCCGGCGACCGAGCAGGTGCGGGCGGCGGCCTGCGCCGACGGGGTCGGTGTCGGGGTCGCCGTCGGCTTCGCGGTCGGCGTGGCCGTCGGGGTCCGCTCCGGCGTCGCGGACGACGTCGGTGTCCGGGTGGCGAGGGGCGTCCGGGAGGCGCTGGCCGACCCCGCCGCGCGCGGCTGGTCCGCAGTCGCTGCGTTCACCGCGACGACACCGCCGGAGGCGACCGCGAG